>JAHEGD010000006.1:42579-83622 GCA_024639885.1 Porticoccaceae bacterium
CTTCAAGATGGTCACCATGGCGATTAAAAAACCGACCAAGAACATGTAAAACGGCACGTAACGCTTGGCCCGCTCAAATGGGTTGGCGTGGTCTAGGATCAGCCGCTGGACGCTGCGAAACAGCAGGAACGAGATGGTGCCAGCCAACACCGGTGAGACCACCCAGCTGGCGACGATGTTGCCGACTTTGGCCCAGTTGACCGAATCAATATCGACGCCGACCGCGGCAAAGCCAACAATGGCACCGACGATCGAGTGGGTAGTAGAGACCGGCCAGCCGTTGGCGCTGGCGACCGCCAGCCAGATGCCGGCGGCGAGCAGCGCCGACATCATGCCGAACACCAGATCGTCCGGGTGCTGTGAGAATATTTCGGCGTCGATGATGCCCTTGCGGATCGTCGAGGTGACCTCGCCGCCGGCCAAGTAGGCGCCGGCAAACTCAAACACCATGGCGATAATAATCGCCTGTTTAACGGTCAGCGCGCGCGAGCCGACCGAGGTGCCCATCGCGTTGGCGACATCGTTGGCGCCGATGCCCCAGGCCATAAACAGGCCAAACAGGGCCGCCAGGCCGATCAGAATAGTGCCGTAGGTGGTGAACAGTTCCATAGGAGCCTCGATAACTGGGAGAGCCGTTGGCTATTTGGCCATCAGTAGTTCTAGGCGGTTGCCGACCGCCTTGGCGAAGTCGGCGAGAGCGCCAATGTTGTCGATCGTGCTGTACAAAAACATCGCATCGATCGGGTTCATTTCGCTCTCCAGTGCGAATAAGCGGTGGCGCAGGGTCTTTTCACCCTTATCGACCCGTTGTTCCTGCTTGTCTAAATCTCGGATTAACTTCTCAACAAATTTGACCTCTTGGCCGGCAAAGCCGGTCTCGAGCAGCTCGTCGAGCTCGTTGACGGCGGTCAGCGCCTTGCTGCAGGCGGTACCGCTCTCGGCGACAAAGCTGGCAAATTTTTTCTGCAGCGCAGCCGGTACCTGCAGTTGGCGGCCGAGGATGATCCCGGCGATATCTTTGGCGTGGTCGGCAATGTCGTCTTGGATGCCGATGATCGACAGCAGGTCGCCGCGCGAGACCGGCATAAACAGGCTTTTTGGCATGTTCATACGGAACTCTTTGTTGATCCGGTCGGCCTCGTGCTCGGCCGCCGAGATCTCTTTGAAGAGCTCCTCGGCAGTCGCCCAGTCGGCGGCGAAGGTGGCGGCAAAAAAGTCGCTGAGCTTCTCGGCGCAGACCACTGCGGCGGCCATGTGCTGCTGTAGTGGTTTGATTGGCGAGGTGCCAAACAGACTGGCGAAGGGGTTGCTGACGGCCATGGGGTTACCCTGTCTCGGTGGCGGCGATTAATCTGGCGAGTATAGTTACTGGCGTGACAAATGATAGCCTTGTGCGTTACTGATGGCTATGTTAGCGCGCCGCGGTTAGGCATCGGCGTATTGATCGCGGTCGCCGAGCCAGCGCACCAGCAGCGCCTCGACCCGCTCCGGCGCCTGGCTGAACAGCTGCTCTGCGCTCTGCCGCGCGCCCGGCAGCAGGTGGCCATCGCGCTGCAGATCAGCGATACGCAGCTGCAGGTCGCCGGTCTGGCGGGTGCCGAGCAGCTCGCCGGGGCCGCGCAGCTGCAGGTCCTTCTCGGCGATCGCAAAGCCGTCGTTGGTGGCGCGCATGGTCCGCAGCCGCTCGCTGGCGATCCGCCCCAAGGGCGGTGCGTAGAGCAGTACACAGTGGCTGACCGCACTGCCGCGGCCAACCCGGCCGCGCAGCTGGTGGAGCTGGGAGAGGCCGAGCCGCTCGGCGTTTTCAATGATCATCAAGCTGGCGTTGGGGACATCGACGCCGACCTCGATCACCGTGGTGGCGACCAGCAGGTTAATCTCACCGGCCTTAAATTGGGCCATGATCTCGCTCTTCTCGCGCGGCTTGAGACGGCCGTGAACCAGCGCCACACGCAGCTCCGGCAGCTGCAGCTGGAGCTCGGCAGCGGTCGCCTCGGCGGCCTGCGCCGCCAAGCTCTCCGACTCCTCGATCAGCGTGCACACCCAGTAGGCCTGGCGGCCCTCGTTGCAGGCGGCGCGGACCCGCTGCATCACATCGCTGCGGCGCTGCTCGGCGAGTGCCAGCGTCTCAACCGGGGTGCGGCCGGGCGGCAGCTGGTCGATCACCGAGCAGTCGAGGTCGGCGTAGGCGCTCATCGCCAGTGTCCGTGGTATCGGCGTAGCGGTCATAATCAACTGGTGCGGGACGCTGCCGGCGTGGCCCTTGCGGCGCAGCGTGAGCCGCTGTTCGACGCCAAAGCGGTGCTGCTCGTCGATCACAGTCAGCGCCAACTTGGCAAATACCACCTCGTCTTGGAACAGCGCGTGGGTGCCGACCACCAGCTGGGCGCTGCCGTCGGCGACCGCTGCCAGCTGCATCTCGCGGGCTTTGCCCTTCTGTTTCCCGCTCAGCCAGCCCACTTTAATACCGAGCGGGGTCAGCCAGCTGGTCAGCGTATCGCGGTGCTGCTCGGCGAGGATCTCGGTCGGCGCCATCAGCGCCGCCTGGTAGCCGGCACCGATCGCCTGCAGTGCCGCCAGCGCGGCGACCACGGTCTTGCCGGCGCCGACATCGCCCTGCAGCAGCCGCAGCATCGGCTTGGCGGCGGTTAGGTCGGCGCCGATCTCCTCGCTGACGCGCCGCTGGGCAGCGGTCAGTGGGAACGGCAGCGAGCCGATAAACTGGTTGCACAGCTCGCCCGCCTCTTTTAGCGCCGGGGCGTTGTAGCTCTGCACACGGGCGCGCAGCTTGAGCATACTGAGCTGGTGGGCGATCAACTCCTCGACTACCAGCCGCTGCTGGGCGGGGTGTTCGCCAGCCGCCAGCCGGCCCTGATCGGTATTGGCCGGCGGGTGGTGGAGTAGCTGCAGCGCGGCCAGCAGCGAATAGCGGCTGCTGGTCTCGGGGAGCAGCTCGGCCGGCAGTAGTTCGGCCAGGCTGTGCTGGTCGCGCTCGGCGCGGCTGACCCGCTCCAGCGCCTGGCTGCAGAGGTCGCGCAGCCGCAGCTGGGTGATGCCCTCGCTGGCCGGGTAGATCGGCGTCAGCCGCTCCTCTAGCGGCAGCGGCTCGGCGCCGGCGGCGATGCGGTATTCGGGGTGGTAGAGCTCGAGCCCGGCGCTGCCGCGGCGCACCTCGCCAAAGCAGCGCAAGCGGGTGCCGGCGACCAGCTGCGCCTGCTGGGCGCGGTTGAAGTGAAAAAAGCGCAGCGTCACCACCCCGCTGCTGTCCTGCAGCCGGCAGACCAAGCTGCGACGACGGCCAAACACCACATCGGCGGCGCGCACCTCGCCCTCAATAACCACCTCGCTGTTCGGCTGCAGGCCGCCGATCGGACTGACCTTAGTGCGGTCGATGTAGCGCAGCGGCAGGTGAAAGAGCAGGTCTTGCAGGGTTGCCAAGCCAAACTGGGCGAGTTTAGCGGTCAGCTGCGGGCCGACCCCGCGCAACACCGACAGCGGCTGTAGCGACAGGTCGGCGCTGCTGCGCCGCAGCGACAGGGTGCCCTTCATCGCCAGTTAGCCGGCGGCGCCGAGCTGGCGCGCCAACTCGGTGGCGAGAATCGCCTCGCGCAGGGCATCGACGGCGCGGTGGCGCGGAAAGCTGGCCCGCCAGGCCAGCGCGGTGGTGC
Source organism: Porticoccaceae bacterium (assembly GCA_024639885.1). Lineage (GTDB taxonomy): Bacteria > Pseudomonadota > Gammaproteobacteria > Pseudomonadales > Porticoccaceae > LSUCC0057. Next base: position 46,248 of record JAHEGD010000006.1, read on the forward strand.
GCTCGGGGATGGTGCCCTTAAACGGCCGGGTGACCAACTCGCCGCTGCGGTAGCTCTCGTTGAGCGCGGCGCTCTGCGGCAGGATAGTGACCCCCAGCCCCGAGGCGACCATGTGGCGCAGGGTCTCCAGCGAGCTGCCCTCGGTCATGGTGTGGATGCCGGTCTCCAATGCGCTGGCGTCTGGAGCCAGCTCGGGCAGTGTCTCGAGAATCTGGTCGCGGAAGCAGTGGCCTTGGCCGAGCAGCAGGAGGTTTTCGCGGGCCAGTTGCGCCGGGGTAATGGCGCGCTGTTTGGCGAGCGGGTGGGCGGCCGGCAGCAGCGCCACAAACGGCTCGCTGTAGAGCGGCTGGACGACCACGTCCGGCTCGTGGAACGGCAGCGCGACCACAATCACGTCGACCTCGCCATTGCGCAGCCGCTTGCGCAGGGTGGCGGTAAAGCCCTCTTCAATCACCAGCGGCATCTGCGGCGCGGCAGCTTGCAGCTTGGGGATAAAGTGCGGGAACAGGTAGGGGCCGATGGTAAAAATAGCGCCGACACTGAGCGGCTGGTTGAGCTGGTCGCGGCCCTCGCTGGCGATGTCTTTAATCGCCCCGGCGGCGTCGAGAACGCGGTTGGCTTGGGCGATCACCCGCTCGCCGGTGGGGGTGGCGCGGACGCTGCTCTTGGTGCGCTCAAACAGCTCGACGCCGAGCTCGCCCTCGAGCTTTTTTACCGCGATACTCAGCGTCGGCTGGCTGACGTGACAGCGCTCGGCGGCCTGGCCAAAGTGCTGGCAGTGGGCGAGCGTGACGATGTAGCGCAGTTCGGTTAAGGTCATAATCTCACTCTGTGCGGTGGCCGGCTATCAATAGCCTGTTTATATCAAAAAGGGGGCAACAATTGAAAGTTCTTTTGATCGGTTTTGGCGATATTGGCGCCCGGGTCGCCGCGGCGCTGCCCGCCGGGAGTGAGCCGGTCGGCGTGCGACGGCGGCGTCAGGCGGTCGCCGGGGTCGATTGCCGGGCGCTCGATGCCAGCGATCGCAGCGCGCTGGCCGCGCTACTCGTCGAACAACCGTACGATTACATCGTTGCCACCCTCACCCCAACCGCGATGAGCGAGGCCGGCTACCGCGCCAGCTACTTGGCGGTCGCCGAGAACTTGGCCGCCCTACTGCCCGCCCAGCGCCAACTGCGGCGGCTGTTTTGGGTCTCTAGCAGCAGTGTCTACGGGGCGCCCAGCGATGATTGGGTCGACGAGAGCCGTGCCGCCGAGCCGGCCCGGCCGACCGCGCGGGTGCTGCTCGCCGCCGAGCAGGCGCTGGCCGGGCTGCCGGTCACGGTGCTGCGTTTTTCTGGCATCTACGGCCCGGGACGGTGCCGATTAATTGAACTGGTGCGCAGTGGCGGCCCGCTGCCGGGCCCCGCCGAGCAGTGGAGCAACCGTATTCACAGCGATGATGGCGCTGGTTTTATCGCCCATTTGATCGCCGCTGATTGGCGCGGTGAACCGCCTGCGCCGCTCTATATCGTCAGCGACGACGAGCCAGCTCGGCTCGCTGAGGTTGGTGACTGGCTGGCCGCCGAGCTCGGCTGCCGGCCGCCCAGTGCGGCTGCGACAGCGGGCCGCGGCGGCAAGCGGTTGGCCAACCGCGCCCTACGCGCCAGCGGCTACCGGCTGCGCTACCCCAGCTACCGCGAGGGCTACGCGGCCCTGCTTACCGCAGAGCGCGCTTAGAGGACGAGGATACCGTCCATCTCGACCGCGGCGCCCTTGGGCAGCTGGTTGATACCGATCGCGGCGCGGGCCGGGTAGGGCTGCTGAAAATACTCTGCCATGACGCTGTTGACGGTGGCGAAGTTGTCCAGATCGGTGAGGTAGATGTTGAGCTTGACGATCTCGCCGAGCGAGCCGCCGGCCGCTGCGCAGACCGCGCTGACGTTGTCGAACACCTGGCGGACCTGCGCCTCAAACGAGCTATCGACCAGTTCCATGGTCGCCGGGTCGAGCGGAATCTGGCCGGACAGATAAACGGTGTTGTCGACTTTGACGGCTTGCGAATAGGTGCCGATGGCGGCCGGTGCGAGCTCGGTAGAGATGATGGCGCGGTTGGTCATGGTGTTGCTCCGTTGGCGTGGCGGCGACCGCCGCCTGATCGAGTGATAGTGGTTAGTTGCGGCTGCGCGCCACCCGGCGCACCGCGGTGAGAGCCCGCACCCGGCGCAAAATATTGGCCAGATGGCGGCGGTCGCGGACAGTCAGTTGGATATCGATGATAGTGGTGTAGGCATCGCGGTCGCTAGCGCCGATGTGCTCAATGGTCGAATCCTGCTCGGTGATGCGCGACGCCAGGGTGGCGATAAAGCCGCGCTCGGGGGTCGCCTCAACTTTGAGCAGCACCGAGAACTCGGCGCTGACCGCGTTCGACCAGCTGAGCGGCATACAGCGCTCGGCGTTGCGACGGATCTCGGTGAGGTTGTGGCAGTTGTCGATGTGCACCACCAGCCCCTTGCCGGTCGACAGGTGGCCCATGATCGGGTCGCCGGGAATCGGCCGGCAGCAGCGCGCGTACTGCAGCAGCAGCCCCTCGGCGGCGTCGATCACCACCGGCAGCGGCTGCTCGCCGCTGTCGTCAAAATCTTGTTTGGGCAGCAGCAGTTTGGCGACTGCCAGCGGCACCCGGTTGCCGAGCCCGATCTGCTGCAGCACCGATTCGAAGGTCGGCGCCTCGCTGGCGGTCAGCAACCGTTTTATCTGCGACTTTTTGAGCTGTTTGTAGCTGGTGCCGTAGCGCCCCAGCGCCTGGTCGAGCATGCGCTTGCCGAGGTCGACCGACTCGTCGTGCTGCTGGCCTTTGAGCCAGTGGCGGATGGCGCTGCGCGCCTTGGCGGTGACCACAAAGTTGAGCCAGTTGGGATTGGGCTGGGCGCCGTCGGCGCGCACGATCTCGATCCGTTGGCCGCTCTGCAGCGGCTCTGAGAGCGGGGTCAGCTGGCCATCTACCCGGCAGGCGATGCAGCTGTCGCCGACCCGGGTGTGGACCGCGTAGGCGAAATCGACCGCGGTCGATTTGGCCGGCAGCTCGATAATCTTGCCCTTCGGGGTAAATAGATAGATTTCGTCGGGAAACAGGTCGTTCTTGACGTTTTCGAGAAACTCCACCGAGTCACCGGCCTGGCGCTGCATGTCGAGCAGCCCCTGCACCCAGCGGGCGGCGCGCCGCTCGTTGGCCTCTTTACTCTGGGTGCCGCTCTTGTACTCCCAGTGGGCGGCGATGCCGTAGTTGGCCATCTCTTCCATTTCGCGGGTGCGGATCTGCACCTCAATAACCACCCCGTGCATACCCACCAGCACGGTGTGCAGGCTCTGGTAGCCGTTCGCCTTGGGGATGGCGATATAGTCTTTAAACTCGCCCGGCACCGGCTTGTAGAGATTGTGGATAATGCCCAGCGCCCGGTAGCAGTCGTCGACGCTGTCGACGATGATCCGCAGCGCGAACACATCCATGATGTCGCGAAACGATTTTTTCTTCTCGCGCATCTTCCGGTAGATGCTCCAAAGGTGCTTTTCGCGGCCGTTCACAGCGGCGCTGATCTGCTCCTGCTCCAGCCGTTTAGCAATCGACAGGCGGATGTCGCCAATCAGCTCGGTGCGGTTCTGCTTGGCCGCCTTGAGCGCCTCGCGGAGGCGGCGGTGGCGCAGCGGGTACATAGCGGCAAAGCCGAGATCCTCGAACTCGAGGCGGATGTCGTTGATGCCCAGCCGCTGGGCGATCGGCGCGTAGATCTCTAGGGTCTCGCGGGCAACGCGGCGCTTTTTAGCGGCGTCGAGCGGGCCGAGGGTGCGCATGTTGTGGAGCCGGTCAGCGAGCTTGACCAGCATCACGCGGATGTCGCGCGCCATCGCCAGGGTCATCTTCTGGAAGCTCTCGGCCTGGCGCTCGGCCTTGCTCTGAAATTCGATACCGGTCAGCTTGCTGACGCCGTCGACCAGCTCGGCGACATCGCGGCCAAAGCGGCGGCTGATCTGGCCCTTGGTGACGCCGGTGTCCTCAATAACATCGTGGAGCAGCGCCGCCATCAGGCTCTCGAAGTCGAGGTGCATATCGGCGAGGATATGGGCGACCGCCAGCGGGTGGGTGATGTAGGCATCCCCAGAGGCGCGCAACTGGCCGCGGTGGGACTGCTCGGCAAACTGGTAGGCGCGCTCGATCGAGCGCACCTGTTTGCTGTCGAGGTAGGTGGAGAGCTTGGCGGTCAGGACCTCAATGGTCAAAGCGTGGCACTCCGGTGGGCTCGACAGGCGCGGCGGTTACTCCGCCTCAGCGACGATACCGCTGGCCAGTTCGGCGGCCAGCGCCGCGGTCAGGTCGTCTAGGGCGAGGGCGTCCTCGGCGGCGACGATCTCAAAGTCTTGCTCGACTTCGGTGAGGATGGCTGGGGTGATAAAGCCCTCTTCGATCTCGCGCAGGGCGATAACGGTCGGCTTGTCGTTCTCTTCCGGGACCATCGGCTCGCGGCCTTCAACGGCCAGCTGGCGGGCGCGCTTGGCGCCTACCAGAACAAGTTCAAAACGGTTTTCGACGTGGTCGAGGCAATCTTCTACTGTGATGCGAGCCATGCTATCTCCGCAAAAAGGGGTATCAACTGTTGGATAAAGGTCGGCAAATTGCCGCAGGACCGCCTATTTTAGCCGGCTTGTCGGGCAACCACAACCGTTAGTGGTCGGTCAACTCGCCGAGCAGCGTGGCGTGAGCGGCCTGCTGGCGGGGCATAGCGAGCCGTTGCGCGACCACCAGCGCGTGCAGCTCGGCGAGCGCGGCGGCAAACTCATCGTTGATGATCAGGTAGTCGGCGGCGGCGTAGTGGCGCATCTCCGCTTGGGCTGCCGCTACCCGCGCCTCGATCACCGCAACGCTGTCCTGGCCGCGGCCATCGAGCCGCTGGCGCAGCGCCGCCAGCGACGGCGGCAGAATAAAGACGCTGACCGCCGCGGGGTAGAGCGCGCGGATCTGCTCGGCACCCTGGTAGTCGATCTCTAGGATCACATCGCTGCCAGTCGCCAGGGTGTCGTCGACCCACTGCTTGGAGGTGCCGTAGAAGTTGCCGTGCACTTCGGCCCACTCCAAAAAGTCGCCGGCGCGGCGGCGCTGGGTGAACTGCTCGCGGTCGGTGAAGTGGTAGTTGACGCCGTCGCTCTCACCGGGTCGCGGTGCGCGGGTGGTGTGCGAGATCGACACGGTGATCTGCGCCAACTGCTCCAGCAGGGCCGCTACCAGGCTGGTTTTGCCGGCGCCAGAGGGGGCCGAGATGATAAACAGAGTGCCGCTGTGCATGGTGATCCGATCGCCTAACAAGGGGGACCGCTATTTTACGCAGAGCGGGCGGTGGTTGGGTAGCGTTGTGGCAAATTGTTCCAAATGCCAGCCGGCGGTGGTCTGCGAGAAGATAGGTCTATTTTGGTAGAGCTGATTGATTTTAAACAACTTTTTCTTCCGGCTAGCACATTCGATTTACTTTGATATCACTACAGCGCGGGTCTACACTCAGACCGAAACGCCGTGTTGAAGGCGGCGCGAGGAGGCAACCATGGCGAATGCTGGGGCGCACAACAGCGCACAAAAAACACCGCATAAAAAGCCCCCGGCCGGGCGTGTCGAGGCGACTGCCAGCGAGGGGCTGGTGGTGGTCGGGGTCGGCGCCCAAGCGGGGCAGGTGGTCGCGATCCAGCGCGATCTCGGCCAGTTTGTCGAAGACAACGATACGATAGTGCAGCTACAGGGCGAGTGCCGTCCCGCGGTGGTGCTGGCCGTCAACAGCCGGGTTTCGGTCTGGATACAGACCTTTTTCTTTACTGACTAGCCGCGGCAGTGGTTTAGCCGTGGTTGGCGGGCGAACTGTTCACCCAGGCCATCATTCGATATTTTGGATCTGCTCGCGGATCTGCTCAATCAGCACCTTGAGCTCCACGGAGACCTGAGTGGTCAGGCTGGCCAGCGACTTGGAGCCGAGTGTGTTCGCCTCGCGGTTAAGCTCTTGCATCAGGAAGTCGAGTCGCCGACCGCTCGGTTTACTGTCGGCCAGTGCGCGGCGGATTTCGGTGATATGGGTCTCGAGCCGGTCGAGCTCCTCATCGACGTCGGCGCGGTTGGCGATGATCACCATCTCCTGCTCGAGCCGCTCTGGATCGAGTTGTTGGCAGAACTCTTCGAGCTTGGCACGCAGCCGCTGGCGCTGCTGGTCGAGAATGGCCGGCAGCTCGCTGCGCACCAACTCAACCTGGCCGGCGATGGCGACCAGCCGCTGCTCGATCAGCTCGGCGAGCTTGTCGCCCTCGCGCTGGCGCGCCGCCAGCAGCTGGCTTGCGGTTTCGTCAAAGGCGGCGATGACCGCTGCCATCAGCAGCTCGCGGTCGACCTGCTGCTCTTGGATAATGCCCGGCCAGCGCAGCAGCTCTAGCGCCGACAGCGGTGCCGGGTCGCTCATCTTGGCGGCTAACTGTTCGGCTAGCTGCAGGTATTGGTTGGCCATCACCATGTCGGCGCTGACACCGGCCTGAGCGTGGTTGAACGCCAGCGAGATCGAGATATCAATTTTGCCGCGGTTGAGCCGCTGGCGAGCTGCTTCGCGCAGTGGCATCTCGGCGCCGCGGACGCTGTCGGGCAGCTTAAAGTGGGTCTCTAAATAGCGGTGGTTGACCGAGCGCAGCTCGCAGCTAACGGCGCCCCACTCGGTTTCTACGGTGTGGCGGGCGAAGGCGGTCATGCTGCGGGGCATCGGCGTAATCTCGGGCAGTGGGTTGGCTGGCCGTTAGTCTAGCAAACTTATCGGCGGTTATTGCGCCGTAACCGCGGCCGAGTTTGTTACAATCGCCGCCCGCGCCGCTCTGCCGGCAGCCCACCCAGACAACAGGTAACGACTATGACCCGACCCAGCGGCCGCCGCCCCGAACAGCTCCGCCCCGTTAAGATCACCCGCCACTACACTGTCCACGCCGAGGGTTCGGTGCTGGTAGAGTTTGGCGATACCAAAGTGATCTGCACCGCCTCGGTTGAGGCCGGCGTACCGCGCTTTTTGCGCGGCTCTGGGCAGGGCTGGATCACCGCCGAATACGGTATGTTGCCGCGCTCTACCGGCTCGCGGATGGGCCGCGAAGCGGCGCGTGGCAAACAGGGTGGTCGCACCCAAGAGATCCAGCGCTTGATCGGCCGCTCGCTGCGCGCAGCGGTCGACATGAAAAAACTCGGCGAGGTGACCATCACCGTCGATTGTGATGTGATTCAGGCCGACGGCGGCACTCGCACCGCAGCGATCACCGGTGCCTGCGTGGCACTGGTCGATGCGCTCAACCACCTGCAGCGCAAAAAATCGCTCAAGACCGATCCGCTGACCTGCATGGTGGCAGCGGTATCGGTCGGCATCGTCAACGGCGAGCCGGTGTTGGATTTGGATTACGCCGAGGACTCGACCGCCGAGACCGATATGAATGTGGTGATGACCAGCGCCGGCGGTTTTATCGAGGTGCAGGGCACTGCTGAGGCGGCGCCGTTTAGCGCCGAAGAGATGGCGGCGATGATGGCGCTGGCGCAGCGCGGCGTCGAGGATCTGGTTCGCGTTCAGCAGATGGCACTGGCCCAGGGGTAATAGGCACTATGAGCGACTACAAAGCACAATTTATCGACACCGCGTTGACCAGCGGCGCGCTCAAGTTTGGCGAGTTCACCCTCAAGTCGGGGCGGCTGTCGCCCTACTTCTTCAACGCCGGACAGTTCTATACCGGCCGCGCGCTGGCCACCCTCGGGCGCTGTTACGCGGCGGCGATTGTCGACTCGGGCATCGAATTTGATGTGCTGTTCGGCCCTGCCTACAAGGGCATCAGCTTGGCCGCGGCGACTGCGGTAGCGCTCGCCGAGCAGCACAACCGCGATGTCCCCTACTGCTTTAACCGCAAAGAGGCGAAAACCCACGGCGAGGGCGGCGTGATGGTCGGCGCACCACTCGCTGGACGGGTATTGATCATCGACGACGTGATCACCGCCGGTACCGCGATTCGCGAGGTGATGGCGATTGTCGAGGCGGCGGGAGCGACCGCCAGTGGCGTGGTGGTCGGGCTCGACCGCAGAGAGCGCGGCCAGGGCGAGCTGTCGGCCATTCAAGAGGTTGAGCAGCAGTTTGGGCTCAGCGTGGCGAGCATCGCCAGTGTCGATGACATCGTCGACTATGTGCGCGATCGCGCCGAATTTGCAGCAATGGTGGCGCCGCTACAGCGCTACCGCGACCAGTACGGCGTCTAATCGCGCTCGATTAGCAGTAGCTGGTCGAGGTTGTGATCGAGCAGCAGCGCGCGCAGCTGGGCCGCCGTATCGCCGGCGCTGTGCAGGTCGCTGCGGCCGTCTCCCCAGCGCACCTGCGCGCCGTCGAGCAGTGCGACTTGTAACCTCTGGCCGTGCAGCGCGTCTAGGCGCTGTTCGGCAGCGGCCAGCTGGCTGGCCGGGTACTGCTCGATTGGAATCAAGCCGCCGCCGGCAAAGTGGCGGTCGATAAAGCGGTCTAAATAGCTGCGCGAAATCTCGCCACCGCAAAACTGCGGTGCGTAATTGATCTCATTGATGACCGCCCCGCTCTGATGCCACGGCACGGTTAAATCCTCGGCAATGATATCGACCCCGGCGGTCTGCAGGCCGACGATCGCCGCTGCCCGCACCGCCAGTGCCGCATTGTCGGGGTGCAGCTTGGCGGTCTCGTCACTGTCGATACCGCCCCATTGGGTCGACTCTATCGCGCGCAGCGGCACCCAGTGGCCGGCCGCGGGAACGCTGTCGGCGGTTAGCCCAAGTGTTGCCAGCAGTGCGCGGGCGGGCTCGTCTAGGGGCGGTCGGGTTTGCCGCCGCCACACTGGGCGTCGCTGTTCGGCGGCGTAGGCGTCTGCCGCCAGGCTGGCGATGGTGTCGCTGCCGTTGCCGCAGACCGCTATTGGCTGCCGTTTCACGGCGTAGAGCAACTCGCCATTGGCCACGAATAAGCGGTGACAGATACCGGAGGATTGTCGTTCAACCAGTGCCATAGGCGGCTGAGAGTAGGCCAGTGCTGTTGTGATGGCCGTCTCCAGCTGGTCGTGGTTGTCAATGGCAACGGTGACCCCCTCGCCGCGCTCACCATTGACCGGCTTGACTACCAGCGGCCAGCCGAGCTCCTCCGCGGCGCGCTGCGCGCCGGCGAGATTGACCACCAAAAGATGCTCTGGCGCCGGCAGTCCCACTTGGCGCAGCAAGTTGCCAGTGACCTGTTTGTCCTGGGCGATCTTGGCCGCAATCGCACTGTCGTCGTCGGCGATACTGCTCAACAGTTGGCGTTGACGGCGACCGATGCCAGCCCGGTAGATACCGCGGCCGAGATGCAGGTAGGGAATGCCGCGCTCGCTGCATGCTCGCAGTAGCGGCACGGTGGCGGTTGCGGCGACCACGCCGCGGCGCAGCCCGGGCAGCACCGACTGTTCGAGGTGCTGTTGCAATGCCAGCTGCGTTGCGTCGTTAATCAGCGTTGTCAACGCGCGGCGGCAGACCGCCGTAGCCGCCTCCACCGCACTGGCGTAGTGGCTGCGGGGCAGCTCTGCTTGCGGGTAGATGGTCAGCTCAATTTCACGCCGTCCCAGTTCGCTAAGGCGCGCGTCGGAGATTTCAAACGGTCGAAAAAACGGGATGCCAACGGCATTGAGCAAGGTCGTAGTGACGGCGCTAACGGCTCTCAAAAAGGTTTGGCTACGCTGGTCGAGATCAGTCGGCGGTTGCCCGCTGAGTGGTGGCCGGCGATCAATCTCCAGTGGTCCGGAGAGCCATGCGTGCAGTAGCTCAAGCGAGCCCTCGATGGCCGCTGCGGTCACGGTGAAGGTGATCGGCGCACTGCTGTCGAGTGCGCGCTGTAGGTCGAGTGGGCGCACCTTACAACCGGATGCCGCCGTCGACCTCAAAGACGCGGCCATTGAGGTAGTCGTTTTCAAAGATAAACCGCGCCATGCTGGCGATCTCCTCGGGGGTGCCTAGTCGCCCGGCCGGGATCATCGCCGCCATCTTGTCGAGCGCCGCTTGGTTCATCGAGGCGACCATCTCGGTGGCGATGAAACCCGGTGCGATCGCGCAGCTGCGGATACCCAGCGGCGCCAACTCTTTGGCCCACGCGGTCGTCATCGCCACCACCCCGGCCTTGGCTGCCGAGTAGTTGGTCTGCCCGAAGTTGCCGGCCCGAGACACGCTGGAGATATTGATGATCACCCCGCGGCTGGAAGTTGCCGCCATGGTCGCGGCGGCCTCGCGACCGGCTAAGAACACCCCGGTGAGATTGACGTCGATCACCGCCTGCCACTGCGCCAACGACATCTTGTCGACCAGCTGGCCGCTGGCGTCTACTTTGATGAGGCGGCCGTCGCGGAGGATGCCGGCGTTGTTAACGAGCCCATTGAGCTGGCCAAAATCGGTGCCGATTGCAGCGAAGGTCGCCTCGACCTCGGCCTCGCTGGCGACATTGCAGCGGTAGCCGCGGCAGACGATGCCGGCCTGTTGTAGCGTCGCCAGACCGCTATCGAGAGACTGCTGGTCGACTTCGATCAGCGCTAGCGCAGCGCCGTGGCGGCCGAGCTCGAGCGCAATCGCTAAGCCGAGCCCTCGGCCACCACCGGTCACCGCGATGACCGGGCGTTGAGTCGCCGCGCTCACGACTTGCGCAGTGCAGTGGCCAGCAGCGGCCACTGTTCGCGCCAGAGCTGGCTGGGCAGCGCCTTAAAGCGGCTGCGCACAAACTGGCTGATCTTGCCCTCGGCGGCGGCCAGCAGCAGGTTGGCGGCGGCGCTCGGTGGCACTGCCAGCTTGAGACCGTCGCGGATCTCCGCCTCGCGCAGTAGCTGGCGCAGCTGCGCCTCGATGCGCTCAAAGAGCTGCTCGACACGCTCGTGGAGCCGCTCGGTCTCGCCGGTCAGGGCGTCGCCGTTAAGAATGCGGGTGATGCCGGGGTTGCGCTCGGCAAAGGTGACCAGCAGGGTGACAATGTTGCCGCACTGGCCGATGGCGTCGCCGGGCTCTTTGGCCAAACTGTTAATGCGCCCTAGCAGCGCTTCTTCGACGAAGTCGATCAGCCCCTCAAACATTCTTGTCTTACTGGGGAAGTGACGGTACAGCGCCGCCTCGGAGACACCGACATCGGCGGCCAGCGCGGCGGTGGTGATGCGCCCGCCGGGGGCGTTTTGCAGCCGGCTGGCGAGCGCTTGGAGGATGTCGTCTTTGCGTGAACTGCGCACGGTCATGATGATGCTCCTGTGTCGCTGGTCAGGTCGGGCTCTTGGTCGGTGATCAGCGTGCCGACCCCCTCGTCGGTAAAGATCTCTAGCATCACCGCGTGCTCGACACGGCCGTCGATGATGTGGGCGCTGGCCACCCCAGATTTAACGGCCTCCAGCGCGCAGCCGATCTTCGGCAGCATGCCGCCGTAGATGGTGCCGTCGGCGATCAGTTGGTCGACCCGGGCGGTCGACAGGCCGGTCAATACCTCGCCCTGTTTGTCTTGTAGGCCGGCGACATTGGTCAGCAGCATCAGCTTCTCGGCGCAGAGCACCTCGGCGATCTTGCCGGCGACCAAGTCGGCGTTAATGTTGTAGCTATTGCCGGCCTCGTCGACACCAATCGGGGCGATCACCGGGATATAACCGCCACTCACCAACAGGTCGATCACCGAGCGGTCGACCGCGGCGACCTCGCCGACCTGGCCGATGTCGATGATCTCCGGTGCCGCCATCTCGGGGGTCTTGTGCGATACCTTGAGTTTGCGGGCGCGGATCAACTGGCCATCTTTGCCGGTCAGGCCGAAGGCGTTGCCACCGGCGCCGTTAATCAGATTGACGATATCGCCGTTGACGGTGGCGCCGAGCACCATTTCGACCACGTCCATGGTTTTGCTATCGGTCACCCGCATACCGTTGACGAACGACGATTCGATCGCCAGCTTGTCGAGCAGGTCGCCAATCTGTGGGCCGCCGCCGTGGACCACCACCGGGTTGATGCCGACCGTTTTCATCAGTACGATATCGCGCGCAAAGCTGCGCTTGAGCGCCTCGTCGACCATGGCGTTACCGCCGTATTTGATGACCACGGTTTTGCCCTGAAAGCGCTGGATATAGGGCAGTGCGCGCGAGATCACCTCGGCGGTGTGGGTGGCTTCGGTTCTACTCAGTGACATGGTGGTAGGTACTCGTCTAGGGTGGGAATGAGGGGTCGCAACTGGTCGGCGACCTGGGTTTGGATGGCGGCCAACTGCTCGCGGTCGGTCGCCTCAAAGCGCAGGGTCAGCGCCGGGCCGGTGTTGGAGGCGCGCACCAACCCCCAGCCGTGGGCAAACTCGGCGCGCAGCCCGTCGAGCGGGTTGAGGGTGGCGCCATCGAACTGCGCGGTGGCGATGAACTGCTCGATCACGCGGAACTTATCGCGGTCGTCGATCGGCACCAGAATCTCGTCGCTGGCCACGCTGTGTGGCAGCGCCGCGACCGCGCTGGCCAGCGAGCCGCCGCGTTGGTCGAGCAGCTGCAACAGCCGCGCCCCGGCGTAGAGGCCGTCGTCAAACGGGTGCCAGCGGTCCGGGAAGAAAAAGTGACCAGAGAATTCACCGGCCAGCGCCGCGCCGCTGTCGGCCAGGGCGCGGCGGATAAACGCGTGGCCGGTGCGGCACAGCAGCGGCTCGGCGCCGGCGGCGCGCAGCAGCCGCTCGAGCTGGTAGCTGCATTTAATGTCGTAGACCACCGCCGCGCCGGGCCGCTCGCCCAGCAGCTGCTCTGCAAACAGCATCAGCAGTCGGTCTGGCCAGACGATCGCGCCATCGCCGGCGACTGCCACCAAGCGGTCGGCGTCGCCGTCGAAGGCGAGCCCGAGCTCGGCGTTGTGCTCGACAACTGCCGCCTGCAGCTGGGTCAAATTGTTGGCGTCGGACGGGTTGGGGTGGTGGCCGGGAAAGTGGCCATCGACCACGCTGTTGATCGCCACGACCTGCATGCCGAGCCGCTCGAACAGCTCTAGCGCGATCGGGCCGGCGACCGCGTTGGCGGTATCGATCACTATTTTGCGGGGCCGCAGCGGTTGCTGCGCGGTCAGGTCGGCGATCGCCGCATCGAGATAGCCAGCGCTGACGGCGGCGCTGCTGCGGCTGCCGCCGACGGTCGGCTCTGGGTCTGGCGCCGGGCGCTGCTGGCAGAGGGCGGCGAGCGCCTCGAGCTGTTCTGGTGAGGCCACTTGGCGGCCGAAGTAGAGTTTAAAGCCGTTGTCGCCGGGCGGGTTGTGGCTGGCAGTCACCATCGCCCCACCGGCCGCGGTCGGGTCGCCGGCGATCGCAAAGTTGACCAGCGGGGTCGGCACCGCGGCGAGCTCGACCACCTGACAGCCACCGGCGACCAGCCCCGCTACCAGCGCCTCGTAGAGTACCGGGCTGGTCAGCCGTTGGTCGCGGCCAACATAGTAGCGCTGCTGGCGTTGGGCGCCAAGCAGGCTGGCGATGGCGCCACCGAGCCGCTGCGCCAGCGCCGCGGTCAACGCTGGCTGGGCGCCGCTGGCGCTGCCGCGAATGTCGTAGCGACGAAATACCGCACTGTGGTCGACATCGCTCACGGTGCGCTGGCGGTCTCAACTAACTCGGCAAAGCGCGCGATCAGATCGCGCGCCAGCTGCGACTTGCCGCGCTTGTCGAAGCGGGTGGCGCTGTCGGCGCTGTAGAGCGTCACCTCGTTGTCATCGCTGTTAAAGCCGATATCGCTGCGCGCCACATTGTTGGCGACAATGGCGGTGAGCCGCTTGGCGACCAGTTTGGCGCGAGCGTGCTGCTCCAGCTGCTCGGTCTCGGCGGCAAAGCCGATGGTGACCGCTGGCGGTGTCGCCAGCGCGGTGACCGCGGCGACGATGTCCGGGTTTTTGGTCAGCTCGAGCGTGATGAGCTCGCCCTGCTTTTTAATTTTCTGCTCGGCGCAGAGCAGCGGCCGGTAGTCGGCGACCGCGGCGGCGGCGATGAACAGCTCGCAGCCGGCGCCGTGCTCGAGCGCGGCGTCGTGCATCTGCGCAGCGCTGTCGACTGCGACCAGCTGGGCACCGGCCGGCGCGGTCAAGTTGACCGGGCCAGAGATCAGCGTGACGCTGGCGCCCGCCTCGAGTGCCGCGGTGGTCAGCGCGTAGCCCATTTTGCCGGAGCTGTGGTTGCTGATGTAGCGAACCGGGTCGAGCGGCTCGCGGGTTGGCCCGGCGGTAATGACCACGCGGCGCCCCTGCAGTGCGCCGCTGGCAAACAGCGCCGCACAGCCGTCGGCGATCGCCTCGGGGGCGAGCAGCCGGCCAAGGCCGACATCGCCACAGGCCTGAATGCCGGCCTCGGGACCGAGTACCGCCACGCCGCGCGCAGCCAACATGTCGATGTTCTGCTGGCTGGCCGGGTGGGCCCACATCTGTTGGTTCATCGCCGGTGCCACCGCGATGCGGGCCGGGGTCGCTAGCGCCACCGCGGTCAGCAGATTGGCGGCGCTGCCTTGGGCCAGCTCGGCGATCAGGTCGGCGGTGGCCGGGGCGATCAGCAGTAGGTCGGCCCAGCGCGCCAGCTCGATATGGCCCATGCCGGCTTCGGCCTGTTCGTCGAGCAGCTGGCGGTGGACCGGGTGGCCGGAGAGCGCTTGCAGCGTCAGCGGGGTGATAAATTCACAGGCGCCGTCGGTCATGATGACCCGCACGCTGGCACCGAGCTCCTGCAGCCGGCGGACGATCTCGGCGCTCTTGTAGGCGGCGATGCCGCCGCTCACTCCGAGCAGAATCTGTTTGTTGTTCAGCGCAAGCGCGGTGGCAGCGGTCACGATGGCTCCTAGCGGTTTTGGCAAAGGTGGCTACAGTAACATTTAGATCCGCCGCAATAAATACTAAATAAGTGCTTACTATGCCCCCTGCCCCTGATAATACTGGTAATACCGGCCGCCTAGGGATTAAGAGCTGGCGCCCAGAGGAGCGCCCGCGCGAGAAGTTATTGGCCCGCGGGGCGGCCGCGCTGAGCGACGCCGAGCTGCTCGCGATCTTCCTGCAGAGCGGTTGCGGGCCGCTTTCGGCGGTCGACTTAGCGCGCTCGCTGCTGGTTCAGTTCGGCGGCTTGGCGGCGCTGTTGCGCGCCGACAAGGCGAGTTTTTGCGGCTGCAAAGGGGTCGGCGAGGTGCGCTATACCACCCTGCAGGCGGCGCTCGAATTGAGCCGTCGGTTTATGGCTGAAGGGCTGCGCAGCCAGCCGGTGTTCCGTGCTGCCGGTCAGGTCAGCGACTACCTGGCGGTGCAGCTGCGCGGCCAGCCGCGCGAGCTGTTTATGGTGCTGCTGCTCGACAGCCAGCACCGCCTACTCGACAGTGTCGAGCTGTTTCAGGGCAGTGTCGACAGCGCCTCGGTACACCCGCGCGAGGTAGTCAAGCTGGCGCTCGCTCACAATGCGGTGGCGGTGATAGTCGCCCACAACCACCCGTCGGGGGTAGCCGAGCCGAGCCGCGCCGATGTCGCCATCACCGCGCGGCTCGAAGCGGCGCTGGGGCTGGTCGATATCGCCCTGCTCGACCACTTTATCGTCGGCAGCGGGGTGGTCACCTCGCTGGCCGGCCGCGGCCTGCTGAAAAGCTGATATTTAGCGTTTTTCGGCGATCTTGTTTGCACCGTTACCGCCTTTCTGGTATAAATCGCACCCCTTGACGGGAGGGTCCCGTCCATTGCCGCGTCAGGCGTCGCTAAAATTTCGCTTTTAGCTGCCCGCCAGGCAACGCAACTACAGGGTTTTCAAGAATTTTTGCCGCGCGCCGCAGGGTGCCGGCGGACAAGGTAAACAGAGGCACAGCATGTCTAGAGTATGTCAGGTCACCGGCAAGCGCCCCATGACGGGCAACAACGTATCGCACGCGAAGAACCGCACGCGTCGCCGCTTCGAGCCCAACCTCCACACCCACCGTTTTTGGGTCGAGGCCGAGAAGCGTTTCGTTAAATTGCGCGTCTCTACCAAGGGTATGCGTATCATTGATAAAAACGGCATCGACACCGTGCTCGCCGATCTGCGCGCACGCGGTCTGAAAGTTTAAGGAGTCGCCGACATGGCCAAAGCAATCCGTGAAAAAATTCGTCTGGTCTCCAGTGCCGGTACCGGTCACTTCTACACGACCGACAAAAACAAGCGCAACATGCCGGAGAAGATGGAGATCAAAAAGTACGATCCAACCATCCGCCAGCACGTGATCTACAAAGAAGCCAAGATCAAGTAAACCACTCGATCGCTGGCATTAAAAAGCCCAGCTTAGGCTGGGCTTTTTTGTGGCAGCAACAAACGGGTGGTTAGCGCAGCCAGCCGGCGGCGCTGGCGCGGTGGGTGAGAAACAGTAGGTAGCCGCTGACGGCAAACAGCAGCAGCGGCTGGGCGATGCCGTTAAAGCCGTGCACTGCAAAGGCGTCGCTGCCGAGCAGGCGGTCGAGCAGCAGCAGTAGGTAGCTGAACAGTGTGGCACTGAGCAGAGCGACCGCCGCCGATTTTTTGGTGGCCAGCATCAGCGCCCCAAAGGCACCAATCGTCACGGTAGCAAACTGAACGGCGACCAGCCAGCCGGGCTGGCTGGCCAGCTGCTGCTGCTCGGTTGCGGCAAACGGGGCGTAGCTGGCGGCTTGGCCGGCGCGCTCGGCGACCAGCAGCGCAGCCACCGCAAGGTGCCAGAGTACGCCGAGCTGGGCGACCGGGGTAAACCATCTGGGGCGTAACCTAGTGAATAACACCGACATCTGTGTTCTGCTCCTAGCGTTGCGGGCTGGCTTATTCTAACGGCATCACAACAAGTAAAGATACCCCCGCAGCGCGGCCAGCCGCGGCGCCACTTTGCGTGAACGGGGTGCTGCGCGGGCGCTGCCCAGCGCAGGCTCAGTCGGCTACGACGTTGTCGGCCTGCTCGCCCTTCTGGCCGGCGACCACGTCAAAGGTGACCCGCTGCCCCTCTTTGAGCGATTTAAAGCCCTCGGCCTGGATGGCGGTGTGGTGGACAAATACATCGCCGCCGCCATCGCGTTCAATAAAGCCGTAGCCCTTGCTGTCGTTAAACCATTTAACCGTACCGGCAACTCTCTCCGCAGCCATAACCTCAACCTCTGTAGAAAAAAACCACCTAAAAAACCCGCCAGCCATCGGCCAGCGGGTTTAGTGTAGGAGTTTTTTGGCCGGTCGGCTAGATCGGTTTAAAACAGCACCCGGCAGCGCACCGTACCGGTCACCGCCTTCAGTGCGGCGATCGCCGCATCGCTGTATTCGCCGTCGATATCGACCACCACATAGCCGACTTCACCGGTGGTCTGCAGGTACTGGGCGGCGATATTGAGCTGGTACTCAGAGAGGATCTGGTTGATCGCGGTCATCACCCCGGGGGTGTTGCGGTGGACGTGCAGCAGGCGGTGGCGGTCGGCCTGGGCGGGCAGCGCCACCTGCGGGAAGTTGACCGCGCTGGTGGTGGTGCCGTTGTCGCTGTAGGTGGCCAGCTTCTCGGCCACTTCAAGCCCGATATTGGCCTGCGCCTCTTGGGTAGAGCCACCGATGTGCGGGGTTAGGATGACGTTGTCGAAGGCGCGCAGCGGCGAGACAAACTCTTCACTGTTGCCTTTGGGTTCGACCGGGAAGACGTCGATGGCGGCCCCGCCAACCTGCTTGCTGGCCAGTGCTGCGGCCAGTGCATCGATGTCGATGACCTGCCCGCGCGCGGCGTTGATCAGCACCGCGCCGGGTTTCATAGCGGCCAGCTCGGCGGCAGTGAACAGGTTGCGGGTGGCGCCGGTGTCGGGCACGTGCAGGGTGACGATGTCGGCGCTGCCGAGCAGCTCGTGGAGGTCGCGGACCTGTTCGGCGTTGCCCAGCGGCAGCTTGCTGACGGTGTCGTAAAAGCGCACCTTCATGCCGAGCGATTCGGCCAGCACACTCACTTGGCTGCCGATATTGCCGTAGCCAACCACGCCGAGCACCTTGCCGCGCACCTCGTGGGCGTTGGCGGCGCTCTTCTGCCACTCGCCGCGGTGGGCGGCGGCATTTTTAGCGGGGATGCCGCGCATCAGCATGATCGCCTCGGCGATCACCAGCTCGGCGACGCTGCGGGTGTTTGAGTAGGGGGCGTTGAAGACCGCCACGCCGTGACGGCTGGCGGCGGCCAGATCGACCTGGTTGGTGCCGATGCAGAAACAGCCAACCCCGATCAGTTTGTTGGCGCGGGCAAACACCTCGTCGCTGAGCTGGGTGCGCGAGCGGATACCGATAAAGTGGGCATCGCTGATCGCCTCGAGCAGTTCGTCGCCGGCCAGCGCC
This sequence comes from Porticoccaceae bacterium, assembly GCA_024639885.1. GTDB lineage: Bacteria > Pseudomonadota > Gammaproteobacteria > Pseudomonadales > Porticoccaceae > LSUCC0057. The sequence goes on from JAHEGD010000006.1 coordinate 64,583, forward strand.
GTGGCGCGCTGGTCGATGTTGCTGTAGCCGGCCGCTTGCAGCGCCTCGATCGCCGATGGGTGCAGCCCCTCGAGGAGCAGAAACTTGATCTTAGATTTATCCAGCGAGAAGTTGAGCATAACGGTCGGTGTCCACCCTGTAGCTAAAATAGTCGGTCATACTAAAAGGGCGGCTATGGTAACATGGCCGGCGTTTTTACAGTTGCTGTTTACTCTATTTTGGAGGCTCGCCAGTCATGTTACCCGCCCCCTTTATCGCCGCCGTTGAGGCCGCCATCGGCGCCAATCGGCTGCTCACCGCCAGCGATGATCTGGTCCGCTACGGCGTCGACCGCACCACCGTCTGGCAGCCGGCACCGGCCGCTGTGGCGCTGCCCGGCAGCAGCGACGAAGTGCGCCAGCTGGTGCTGCTCGCCAACCAGTACGATGTGGCAGTGGTGCCGTCGGGTGGCCGCACCGGACTGAGTGGCGGCGCAGTGGCCAAGAACGGCGAGTTGGTAGTCGCCATGGACCGCCTCAATGAGGTGATCGAGTTCAACCCAATCGACCGCTCGGTTACCGTCGGCGCCGGCGTAGTGACCCAGGTGCTGCAGGACTTTGCCGAGCAGCACGGGCTGTTCTACCCGGTCGACTTCGCCTCGGCCGGCTCCAGCCAGATCGGTGGCAACATCGCCACCAACGCCGGCGGCATCAAGGTGATCCGCTACGGTATGACCCGCGACTGGGTGCTCGGCCTCAAGGTGGTGACCGGCAGCGGCGAGCTGCTCGAGCTCAACCGCGGGCTGTTAAAAAACAATACCGGCTACGATCTGCGCCACCTGTTTATCGGCTCGGAGGGCACCCTCGGGCTGATCTGTGAAGCGACCATTAAACTGGCCCGCCCGCCGGTCGATCTGGCGGTGCTGGTGCTTGGTGTCAACGATTTTCCGGCGATTATGGCGGTGCTAGAAAAGTACACCAACGCGCTCGATTTGACCGCTTTCGAGTTCTTCTCTGAGGCGGCGCTGGTGCGGGTTACCGAACACACCGGTCTGGCGCGGCCGTTTGAGTCGGTGGCGCCATTCTATGCGCTGCTCGAATTTGAGCAGGGTGGCGATCAGCTCGACACCGCCATGGCGCTGTTTGAGGAGTGCCTGGAGGCCGAGCTGGTCTGCGACGGCGTGGTCAGCCAGAGCCTCAGCCAGGCGGCCAATTTGTGGAAGCTGCGCGAAGATATTTCGGAGACGCTGTGGCACTGGAAACCCTACAAGAACGACATTTCGGTGCTGGTCTCAAAAATGCCCGAGTTTATCGTCGAGGTCGATGCGCTGGTCGCCGAGCGCTACCCGAGCTTTGAGGTGGTCTGGTACGGCCACATCGGCGACGGCAACTTGCACCTGAACATTCTCAAGCCGGACGATCTTTCGATCGAGGCGTTCACCGAGCAGTGCGGCACGGTCTCCAGCGAGGTGTCGGCGCTGGTCGAGCGCTACCAGGGCAGCATCTCTGCCGAGCACGGCGTCGGCCTGCTCAAAAAGCCCTACCTAAAACACAGCAAGAGCGAGCAGGAGATCAACCTGATGCGGGCGATCCGCCACAGCTTTGACCCCAACGGGATCCTCAACCCGGGCAAGTTGTTTGACTAGCGCCGGCTACCGCCACCGCTGGGTCGACGGCAGTGCGGTCGAGCTACCGGTCGGCAAGGTGGTCTGCGTCGGCCGCAACTACGCCGACCACGCCGCCGAGCTGAACAACCCGATCCCGACCGAGCCGGTACTGTTTATGAAGCCGGCCGCGGCGCTCTGCCCGCTCGCCGAGCCGATCAGCTGGCCGCAGGGGTTTGGTAGCTGCCATTTCGAGACCGAGCTGGCAGTGCTGATCGGCGCGCCGGTTGACGCGGTGCCCCGCATCGCCGGTCTCGGCCTGGCACTCGATTTAACCTTGCGCGACCTGCAGGAGCAGCTCAAGGCGGCGCGCCTGCCGTGGGAGAAAGCCAAAGCCTTCGACCGCGCCTGCCCGCTGTCGCCGCTTCTGCCGATCGGCCCCGAACACGACCTCGGCGCGCAGCAGTTTGAGCTCTACTGCAACGGCGAGCTTCGCCAGCGCGGCGACAGCGCCCAGATGCTCACCCCGGTGGCGGCGCTGCTTGACTACATTGGTCAGTTTTTTACCCTCCAGCCCGGTGACATTGTGCTGACCGGCACCCCCGCCGGGGTCGGACCGCTGCACAGTGGCGACCAGCTCGAGCTGCGCTGGACGCCGGCGCCGCAACAGCACTACCGCTTTACCAGTAGCGCGCGATGAGTGGCGCCAGCCACCCCTACGACAGCCTGACCCCAGAGCGGGTTATCGATGCGGTTGAATCGCTCGGCTACCTCAGCGACTACCGGCTGCTGGCGCTCAACAGCTACGAGAACCGCGTCTATCAGGTGGGTATTGAGGGTGGCGCGCCGCTGATTGCCAAGTTCTACCGGCCCGGCCGCTGGAGCCGAGCGGCGATACTGGAAGAGCACGCCTTCACCGCCGAACTGGCCGCCGCCGAGCTGCCGGTGGTAGCGCCGCTGGCGGCGCCCGACGGCACCACCCTGCACAGCGACGGCGAGTTTCACTTTGCGCTGTTTGAGCGCCGCGGCGGCCGCGCCCCGGAGCTCTGCAATCTCGACAACCTGCACCTGCTCGGCAAGCTGCTCGGGCGCTTTCACGCCCACGGCGCGGTGCGCCCCTTTGCCGCCCGCCCGGCGCTCAGCTGGCAGGAGTACGGCCGCGACGCGGTCGATTATGTGGTCGCCCACGCGGTCCCGGCCGAGCTCCGCGAGGCCTATTCGACACTGGCCGAAGACCTGTTGGCGCGCATTCAACCGCTGCTTGCGAAGGCGCTGCCGAGCTACCTGCGCAGCCACTGCGACTGCCACGCCGGCAATATTTTGTGGCGTGACGAGCGGCCGCTGTTTGTTGATTTTGACGACGCCCGAATGGCGCCGGCGATCCAAGATATCTGGATGCTGCTCAGTGGCGAGCGCGACGAGCAGCGCCGCCAGCTCGATGAGATTGTCGATGGCTACGACCAGTTCTACCACTTTGAGCCCCGCCAGCTGGCCTTGATTGAACCGCTGCGCACCTTGCGGCTGATTCATCACAGCGCCTGGATTGGCCGGCGCTGGAGCGATCCGGCGTTTCCGCGGGCGTTCTCGTGGTACGCGCAGCCCCGTTACTGGGGCGACCAGATCCTCACTCTCCGCGAGCAGCTCGCCGCGCTCGAGGAGCCACCGATCGCACTGCAGGGCTAAAGCAGCAGCGACACCGCCACCGCCACGGCGATATAGACCGGTGAGATAACCCGCCCGGCGCGAAAGAAGTCGCGGTTGCTGTAGTTGCCGGCGCTGATGATCAAGCTGTTGACCTGATGGGTCGGCATCAGCAGCGAGTTAGATGCGCAGACCGCTACCAGAAGCGCCAGCGGTCGTGGATCGATACCCAGCGCTGCGGCCATCTGCATAGCGATCGGCACCAGTACCACGGTGGCGCCAATGTTGGACAAGAATAGCGTTGCTAGGGTAGCCGCGACGGCGAACGTGGTGTGCAGCACCAGTGCGCTGGGGTGGGCCGGCAGGTTGGTCAGCAGCTGGGCGGTCAGCCAATCGGCGCTGCCGGTGTGGACGATGGCGGTGCCGAGCGGGATCAGCCCGGCGAGCAGGAACACCGTCTGCCAGCTGATCGCCTGGTAGGTCTGGTTGATGGTGATCACGCGGCTGGCGACCAGCGCCACTGCGGCGGTGAGAAATACCAAGGCCAGTGGCAGCGGGCTAAACAGCGCCGCCGCGAGCGCCGCCACGGCGATGATGAGCAGCTTGCGGCGGCCGCTGCCGGCGCCGTTGTCGGCCGGAAAGTCGTTGTCGAGCACGGCGAACTCGCTGCCCTCGCGCAGTGCGGCGAGGTCGCGCCAGCGCACGTGGCAGAGCAGCGTGTCGCCCGGCTGCAGGGTCACTTCGCGCAGCTGTGAATGGATCAGCGCCTGGCCGCGAAAGATCGCCAGCGGGGTCAGGCCAAACTGTTTGCGGATCCGAATGGCGCCGATTGCACGGTCGATCAGGGCGGTGCCGGGCCGTACCACCACCTCGGCAAAACCCGACACGTCGGGGCTCAGTGCCTCGTCGAGGAGTTCGTCGCGGGCCGCCGTCAACTGCAGCTCGGCGGCCAGCGCGGCCGCCGCCGCAGCACTGCCGACCACCGCCAGTGCGCGCGCTTCGCCGAGTGCTAAGGTGCGGTGTGGCGACAGCACCACCTCGTCGCTACGCAGCGCCAGCAGCTCCACACCGAACCGCGCTTCAAGCTCACCAACCTGCATTCCAGACAGTAGTGAGCGGTCACTTACTAAATATTGATGGAGCTCGCCGGCGACCTGATAGAGCGCTTGGTAGCGGGTCAGCGAGTGGCTGTCGGCACCGGCTGGGCGGCTCGCCGGCAGCAGCTGGCTGGGCAGCCAAAACCAGAGTAGTCCGCAGCAGACCACCAGTGCTGCGCCGATCGGGGTGACCTCGAGCAGTCCAAATCGCGCGACCCCATCGGGCAGCAGGTCGTTGAGCAAGATCAGCGGGCCAGAGCCGATCAGGGTTAAATTGCCGCCGATGATAATCATGAACGCGGTCGGCAGCAGCAGCCGGCCGAGATCGATCTGCAGTCGCCGTGCCAGCCGGCTGACGATCGGTATAAACAGCGAGATCGCGGCGATGTTCTGCATCGCCGCAGAGACCAGCGCGCCGACGCTGGTGATGGTCAGCCGCAGACGGCGCTCGCCCGGCCGGCCGCGCGCCAACCACCGGCTGAGGCCGTCAAGCAGGCCGCTGCGGTCGATCGCGTAGCCGAGCGCGGTAATGCCGATAACGGTGACCACCGCGCCGCTGGCCAAGCCGCTGTAGAGACCGTCATCGGGCAGCAGCGAGAGCTGCGGCAGTTCGTTGAGCAGGCCGAGCAGCGCCAGTATGAACAGCGCGCAGACATCGACCCGCCAGCGGTCGAGCAAGAAAAGTAGTGCGGTGGCAGCGGTCAACGCTAGCGTGACAGCGATATTGGCGTCGAGTGCGATGGCCGGTAGGGGCAGCGAGGTGTCGAGCATGGCAGTGGCTTGTCGGTTGGGTGGTGAGGATTGCCACAATATACCTTTTAGGTATATTCTTACAACTAAATAATCTATCGCGGCTGCCGACAGCCGCCCAGCGTGGAGCCCATGGAACTTATCGACCACTACGACGCCGCTACCGGCACTTTCTCTTACCTGTTGATCGAGCCTCACAGCGGCGAGTGCGCGGTCATTGACCCGGTGCTGGACTACGCGGCTAACAGCGGCCGCAGCTCACTCGGCTCGGTCGAGCCGCTCGCCGCGGTGGTCCGCGAGCGCGGGCTGACTCTGCGCTGGATTCTGGAGACCCACGCCCACGCCGACCACCTGTCGGCCGCGGTGGCGCTGCAGGAGGAGTTTGGCGGCGCGATTGTGATCGGCGCCGGGATCGGTGCGGTACAGAATATTTTCAAACAGCTGCTCAATCTAGAGTCGCAGTTTGCCACAGATGGCAGCCAGTTCGACCGCTTGGTAGCCGATGGCGACACGCTGCCGATCGGCGATCAACTGGTTGCGGTGATCGCCACCCCCGGCCACACCCCGGCCTGTGTCAGTTACGCTGTCGGCGAGCGTATTTTTGTCGGTGACACCCTGTTTATGCCCGACCAGGGCACCGCCCGCTGCGACTTTCCCGGCGGCGATGCGGCGACACTTTATCGTTCGATCGCGCGGCTGCTCAGTTACCCCGACGCCACCGAGCTGCGGCTCTGCCACGACTACCCAGAGGGCCGTGTGCCGTGTGGGGTGGTCAGCGTAGCGACGCAGCGCGCCGACAATATCCATATCGCAGGCCGCAGCGAGGCGGAGTTTGTCGCCCGCCGGGAGGCGCGCGACGCCACCTTGGACCTGCCGCGTCTGATTGTGCCGGCGATCCAGGTCAACCTGCGCGGCGGCCATTGGCCGCCGGTCGAGAGCGACGGCTACAGCTACCTGAAAGTGCCGGTCAATAAACTCTGAGCAGGGGTTGGTGTCGTACCGCCGAGGCGGGTAGAATCGCCGCGTGAACAACGCCCAATAATTGACCTGACGCCGAGTCCTTGGAGAACAGCATGAGCGATATCCCAGCAGAACTAAAATACGCCAGCAGCCACGAGTGGGTGCGCCTTGAGAGCGACGGCACGGTGGTGGTGGGTATTACCGACCACGCCCAAGATGAGCTTGGCGACGTGGTCTTCGTCGAGCTGCCCGAGCCGGGCAGTGAGCTCGACGCCGGTGCTGAGGTGGCGGTGGTGGAGTCGGTCAAAGCGGCCTCGGACATCTACGCGCCGATCACCGGTGAAGTGCTCGAGATCAACCCGCTGCTCGAGGATGAGCCCGAGACAGTCAACCGCTCGCCCTACGGTGACGGCTGGTTCTTCCGTCTTAAGCCGGCCGACCTGGCCGAGCTTGAGGAGCTGCTCGACAGCGACGGCTACGCCGAGTCGATTGCCGGCTAGCTGACCGCTGCGGCCGCGCTGCCTAGCGCCCCCAATGAAAAAACTGCTGTCGCTCTGTCTGGCGCTGCTGGCGCTGGCCGCACTGTCGGTGGCGGTCGCCCACTGGCGGGTTGGCGACTGGCTCGAGCGCCAGCGCCAGCAGCTCGACGGCGCCGGCTACTTCTCACTGGCCGGTTACTCGGTCAACCCGCTGGCCGGCTCGCTGGTGTTGCGCGACTTGCGCATCGCCACCGCTGCCACGGCTGACTACCTGTCGCTACCCGCGGTCACGGTCGAGGGGCTGTCGCTGGCGCAGCTGGTCAGCGGCGTGCTGCCGGCCGCGACGCTGACCATCAGCGCACCGCGGGTTGAGCTCTACCGGCGCGGTGCGCTCTACCGAAGTTGGGCGGCGCGCAGTGCCGAGCGCTGTGCCAGCAGCGGCAGCTGGGCCGATCTGGATAGCGACCGCGGCGGTTACCTGACGGCGGCGCTGCGCGCCGAGCTTGGCGAGAGTGACATCTACGGTGAGTTTATCCTGGCCGGGGAGCTGACCTTGGCGCCACTGGGCAAGCTGGCCCTGCGCGGCCGGCTGCAGACCGGGCGCAGCGATATCGGCGAGCTCGGGCTGGCGGTCTGGCCGCAGCTCGAGGCGCTGCAACTGCAGCTGCAGCCCGACCGCGACGCCCTGCTAAACCACTACCAGCGCTGTGCCGAGGAGGCCGGCCAGAGCACTGCCCAGTGGCGTGGCAGCATCGGCCGCTGGCAGCTCGGCGCGCTGGCGGTTGCGCCGGCCGAGTCTGCCGCGCTGGCGGCGTGGTTGGCCGACCCGGTGCCGATCAACTTAGCGGTGGCGCGCACCGAGTACAGCTTGGCGGAGTGGTTGGGGTTGGCCGGCAGCCATCGGCTCGATCGCGGCAGCCGCTTGGCGTTGACGGTCGGCGGCCAGCAGCTGCCGGTTGGCGCCGTGCAAATCGCCGCGCCGCGGCCCGCCGGGCAGGATCGTGCGGCGGCCACCGCCGAACCGATTATGGCGGCCGGTTACCAGCGTCGCAGCTGGCAGCAGCTGCCGGCGCGACTCGGCCAGCTCGCCGCGGTCTATGTGGCGCAGCGCAAACAGCCCCACCGCGGCGAGTTAGTCGCGGTCGATCAGCGCGGCTTGAGCCTGCTGCAGCGTCACAGCGAGGGTGAGGTGGTTCTGCCGCTGCGCCGCGCCACCATCGTCCGGGTCGAGACTGCCAATTAACTGCGCCGCGCGGGTATCGGTCAGCCGCGCGGCGACGGGGCGCTGCTTGGCGCCTGAGATGAGATCGCTGGCGGGTTAATCGCGCAGCGAGAGGATCGGCCAGCCGCGCTGTTCGGCCTCGGCGCGCAACTTGTCGTCGGGGTCGACCGCTACTGCGCGGTCGACCAGTTCAAGCAGCGGCAGGTCGTTGATTGAGTCGGAATAAAACACCGTGGCCTCACTGCTGTCGATGCCCTGCTCGCTGCGCCAGTCGTTAAACCGGGTCACCTTGCCGTGTTGGAAGGTGGGCACGCCGCTGACCCGGCCGGTGTAGCGGCCGTCGATCTGCTCCGGCTCGGTGGCGAGCAGTTCGTCGATGCCGAGCCGCCGGCAGATCGGCTCGGTGACAAACCGGTTGGTGGCGGTGATAACCAGCAGCCGGTCGCCGGCGCGGCGGTGCTGGTCGATCAGCGCCTCGGCCTTGGGCAGCAGCAATGGCTCGATCATCTCCACCATAAATTGTTGGTGGAGCGCCGCCAGCCGCTCGGGGCTGTGCTCGGTGAGCGGTGTCAATGCGAGCTCTAGGTAGGCGAGGATGTCGAGCGTGCCGGCCAGATAGTCCTGGTAGAACTGGTCGTTGAGCGCTTGGTAGCGGTCGCCGTCAACCAGCCCGTGGGCGACCAGAAACGCCCCCCAGCTGTGGTCGCTATCGCCGCCAATCAGGGTGTTGTCGAGATCAAACAGTGCCAGTGCCATGTGCTATTCGCCTTGTTGGTGGCGGCCGGTAGCCTGCCGCAGGCGGCAGGATAGCGAGCGCTGGCGGTAGGCTCAAGCGCAAACCGTCGGCGCTGCGGCCACCGCCAATTTGACCGCTGGGCAAAATGGGCCACTCTGGGTACTATAAGTGCCATTGAGCAGCTGCGTCTGGCAGCTGCGCGCCGCGGCGCCGCACCGGTGGTCGGCGGCCAGCCATGAGGGGAGAGCAGTGCTCGACAAAGAGGGGTTTCGCGCCAACGTGGCGATCGTCATCAGCGATGGCGCTGGGCGGTTGTTTTGGGCCAAGCGGATCGGCCAGAACGCCTGGCAGTTTCCGCAGGGCGGCATCGACGCCGGCGAGTCGCCGGAGGATGCGCTCTACCGCGAGCTCTACGAAGAGGTCGGCCTGCAGAGCGGCGACGTCAAGTTGATCGGCCAGAGCAAGCGCTGGTTGCGCTACCACATCCCCGAGCCGATGCGCCGCAAGCGCAACACGCCGGTCTGCATCGGCCAAAAACAGAAATGGTATTTGTTGCAGCTTACCGGCGGGGTCGACAAGATCCGCTTTGATGCCGCCGGCAGCCCGGAGTTTGACGGCTGGCAGTGGGTCAACTACTGGTACCCGGTGCGCTCGATTGTCAGTTTTAAAAAGAATGTCTACCGCCGTGCGCTACAGGAGTTTGCGCCGATCAACAGCCGTTTTGAACAGCGCCGGGGTTAGCTGTGCTGGCATCGCTGCGCTCAATCGTTCACGAGGTCAACAGCGCCCGCAGTTTAGCCGAGGTGCTCGACATCATCGTCCAGCAGGTGCGCGAAGCGATGCAGGCCGGGGTCTGCTCGGTCTACCTGTTCGACGAGAGTGACCAGCGCTATGTGCTGATGGCGACCCGCGGGCTGCGCCCGGAATCGGTCGGCAAAGTGCGGCTGGCGCCGCGCGAGGGGTTGGTGGGGTTGGTGGCGGCCCGTGAAGAGCCGCTCAATTTAGAGAGCGCCGACCAACACCCGTCGTTTGCCTACTTTGAAGAGACCGGTGAGCGTCCGTTTCATTCGTTTCTCGGCGCGCCGATTATCCACCACCGCAAGGTGCTCGGCGTACTGGTGCTGCAGCAGGAGACTCAGCGTCGCTTTCACGCCGAGGAAGAGGCGTTTGTGGTCACCGTCTGCGCCCAGCTGTCTGGTGCGATCGCCCACGCCGAGGCGACCGGCGCGCTGCGCGAGCTGGCCTCGCGCGGCCGCGGCCGCTCCCGCGAGACCGCCTTTTTAGGCATCCCCTCCGCACCCGGTATCGGTATCGGCCGGGTGGTCTTGGCCACCCAAGAGGGCAACCTCGCCTCAGTGCCGGAGCGCTATAGCGACGACAGCGCCGCCGAACTGGTGCTGCTGCAGCGCGCCTTGGCGGCAGCAACCCGCGATATGCGCAAGCTCGGCAGCGGGCTCGAGACCAAGCTTAGCAGCGAGGAGCTCGGCCTGTTCGAGGTCTATATCCGGCTGCTCGACGACCGAGCCTTGATCGGCGAGGTCGAGGCGGCGATCAGCGCCGGCCAGACCGCGCAGAGCAGCTGGGCGGCCGTGATGAAGCAGCACGTGCGCACCTTCCGCAAGATGGACGACCCCTACCTGCGCGACCGCGCCGCCGATATCAATGACCTCGGCCGGCGCGTGCTCGGCTACCTGCAGCGCGACCGCCGCGACAGTGTGCCGCTGCCGCGGCGCATCGTGTTGGTCGGCGAGGAGCTGTCGGCGACCACGCTGGCCGACATCCCGGTCAGCCGCTTGGTGGGGATGGTGTCGGTGCGCGGTTCGAGTAACTCGCACATGGCGATCATCGGCCGCGCACTGGGTATCCCGACCGTGATGGGTGCGGTCGATCTGCCGTGGCCGGAGCTAGAGGGCCACGAGCTGATTGTCGACGGCTTTCGCGGCGATGTGATCACCCAGCCCTCGCGGGCGGTGCGGCGCACCTATGTCGGCCGCCAGCGCGAGGAGAAGCTGCTCGCCCAGGATCTCGCCAAGATCAGTGGCCAGCCCTGCGTGACCAGCGACGGCGTGCCGTTGGCGCTGTGGGTCAACACCGGTCTGCGCCAGGAGAGCCGGCTGTCGCAGAAGGTCGGCGCCGAGGCGGTCGGTCTGTACCGCACCGAGATCCCGTTTTTTGCTCGCAACAGCTTCCCGACCGAGGACGAGCAGCTGGCCATTTACCGCCAGCAGCTGCGCGACTTTGCGCCGCGGCCGGTGACCATGCGCACCCTCGATATCGGCGGCGACAAGGCGCTGCCGTATTTTCCTATCGAGGAGGCCAACCCGTTCTTGGGCTGGCGCGGTATCCGAATCTCGCTCGACCACCCGGATATTTTCCTGACCCAGATTCGCGCCATGCTGCGCGCCAGCGCCGGCCTAGACAACCTGCGTATTCTGCTGCCGATGATCTCCAATATCCCCGAGCTGGAGCAGGCCCGGGCGCTGATCGATCGCGCTTACAACGAGCTCACCCAAGAGGAGGGCTATCGGCTGGCGCTGCCCAAAGTGGGCGCCATGATCGAGGTGCCGGCGGCGGTCTACCAGGTTCGCGATATCGGCCGCCGGGTCGATTTCTTGTCGGTCGGCACCAACGATTTAACCCAGTACCTGCTGGCGGTCGACCGCAACAACCCGCGCGTTGCCGACCTCTATCACAGCATGCACCCGGCCCTGCTGCGGGCGCTGCAGACGATCCGCGAGAAGGCCACCAGTGTCGGCTGTGAGTTGAGTGTCTGCGGCGAGCTGGCCGGCGACCCGCTCGGTGCGGTGCTACTGTTGGGGCTCGGCTACAGCAACTTCTCGATGAGTGCCAGCGGCCTGCTGCGGGTTAAGTCGATGCTCTCGCAGGTCTCTAAAGCGGAGGCCAAGGCGCTGGTTAAGCGGGCGATGCGGCTGTCGGACGCCGACCAGGTGCGCCAGCTGCTGATCAACGGCCTCGACCGCCCCGAGCTGACCAAACTCTACCAGCCGCTGCTCAACCGCTGAGCTGCTGGTCCAGTTCTACTAGCCCGCAACACCCTGCGGCGTCGAAGCTGCGCTCGCTAAACTGCAGCCGGCGGTCGCGGTGCAGCTGCAGTGCGGTGATCGCACGGGTGCCGTAGTCGCCGCGGTTGATGAACGCCGCCGACAGCTGACGCTCCCAGTCGATCGGGACGCCGGTGTCGGGCAGCTGGCTGTCGGGGTAGACGGTCGGGTCGGCGAGTAGCTCGAGCAGCTGGTTTTGGCTGACCGCGCCGCCGGCGACCAGTGCCGCCAGCCGCTGCCGGGCGGCCGCCACTTTCGGCCAGGCGCTGTCTAGCTCGGCGTTGGAGAGCGCGTAACTGCCGGCCGGCAGTGCGCGGATGGTGGCGTCGAGGTTGTTGCCGTAGTAGAGCGAGTTGCCATCGAACAGCAGCAGGTTAAAGCCGGCGTAGTCACTGCCGCGGGCCAGCCGCTCGGTGAGAAACTCGCCGCCACTGGCGCTGCTGAGCAGAAAGTCGTTGATCAATTCGCCGCGGCTGCGCGGCGCCGGCGGCTGGCCGAGGCTTCGCCAGTTGGTGACTGCGGCAAATCGGCCACTGTCGCTGACTGCCAGCCAGCTGCCGCCGGCCTCGAGGTCGCGACCGCCACTGATCGGCAGGTCCGGCCAGCGCTGCAGCGGTGCTGCCGGCCGCGCATAGAACTCGTCGCGGTTGGCGGCGACAGTCAGCGGGGTGGCGCCATCGGGCTGAAAATGCAGGGCGATTAAACACATGGCCGGCATTGTACGGATTTTTTGTGCGCGCGGTGGTAGTCTTGACACGCCCGCGACCGACAACCTTGGAGCCGCCCTTGAACAGCCCACTGCAGTTTCCCTCGATCGACCCGGTCGCCTTCGCGCTCGGGCCGCTGACCGTGCACTGGTACGGCATCATGTACCTGCTGGCGTTTGGCTGTGCCTGGTGGCTGGCCAAACTGCAGGCGGCCCGCCCCGGCGCTGTGGTCGCGGTCAAGGCGGTCGACGATCTGATCGTATGGGGTGCGTGGGGGGTGATTCTCGGCGGTCGGATCGGCTATGTGGTGTTTTACAACGCAGCGGCGTGGGCGGCCGACCCGCTGCTGATTATTAAAATTTGGCAGGGTGGCATGTCGTTCCACGGCGGCCTGCTCGGCGTGGTGGTGGCGCTGCTCTGGTACGCTCGCAAGCACCGCATCAGTGCACTGGCGCTGTTTGATTTTGCGGCGCCGCTGGTGCCGACCGGGCTACTGTTTGGCCGGCTTGGCAACTTTATCGGCCAAGAGCTGTGGGGGCGGCCGACCGACGCCAGCTGGGCGATGGTGTTCCCGCGCGACCCACTGCAACTGCCGCGCCACCCGTCGCAGCTCTACGAGGCCTTTTTAGAGGGGGCGCTGCTGTTTGTGCTGATCTGGTGGTTTGCCAGCAAGCCGCGGCTGCGCGGCCAGGTCGGCGGGCTGTTTCTGCTCGGTTATGGTGTGGCGCGGTTTAGCGTAGAATTTGTCCGCGAGCCAGACCAGCACCTCGCCGCCAACAGCGGTTTAATCGCCGGCTTGGAGTGGATGACCCGCGGCCAGTGGCTCTGCCTGCCGATGATCGCGATCGGTGCCTGGCTACTGGCGCCGACCGCGCGCGGCAAGCGCTGGCTGTAACCCCGACCGCCACAGAATAGAAGAGAGACGATGCATCAGTACCACCAGCTTTTAGAACATATCCTCAGCCACGGTGTGGCCAAGAGCGACCGCACCGGCACCGGCACGCTGAGCGTGTTTGGCTACCAGATGCGCTTTGACCTAGCCGCCGGCTTCCCGCTGGTGACCACCAAGAAAGTCCACCTCAAGTCGATCATCCACGAGTTGCTGTGGTTTATCGCCGGCGACACCAACATCCGTTACCTGGCCGACAACGGCGTCGGCATCTGGAACGACTGGCCGTTTCAGAGCTGGTTGAAGGCGACCGGGCAGAGCGACGCCTACCCGATCTACACGCCGCAGTGGCGCGCCAAGATGGCCGAGTTTATCGAGCAGATAAAAACCGATGACAGCTTTGCCGCCCAGTACGGCGACCTCGGTCCGGTCTACGGCCGCCAGTGGCGCGACTTCGGCGGTGTCGACCAGCTCGCCAATCTGGTCGCCGACCTGCGCGCCAACCCCGATTCGCGGCGGCTGATCGTCTCGGCTTGGAACCCGGCCGACATTCCGGTGATGGTCAAGTCGGGTCTGCCGCCCTGCCACTCGCTGTTTCAGTTTTATGTCGCCAACGGCAAGCTCTCCTGCCAGCTCTACCAGCGCAGCGCCGATGTCTTTCTCGGCGTGCCGTTTAATATCGCCTCGTATGCGCTGCTGACAATGATGTTGGCGCAGGTCTGCGGCCTGCAGTTGGGCGAATTTGTGCATACCTTTGGCGATGCGCACATCTACAGCAACCACCGCGAGCAGGTTGCCACCCAGCTGGCCCGCCAGCCACTGGCGCTACCGCAGCTGCATCTCAACCCGGCGGTCGATGATCTGTTCGCCTTTCGCTATGGGGATTTTGAGTTGCAAAACTACCAGAGCCACGCCGCTATATCGGCGCCGGTGGCGGTCTGATGAGGCTGTCACTGATTGTCGCGATGGGGCGCAACCGGGTGATCGGCGTCGACAACAGCCTGCCCTGGCACCTCTCGCAAGACCTCAAGCAGTTTAAGGCGGTCACCCTCGGCAAGCCGATTGTGATGGGCCGCAAAACCTACGACTCGATCGGCCGGCCGCTGCCCGGCCGCCACAATATTGTCATCAGCCGCGACCGCAGCTGGTCGGCGGGGGGGGTCACCGCGGTCGATTCACTGGCCGCCGCGATCGACGCCGCCGGTGCGGTGGAAGAGCTGATGGTGATTGGCGGCGAACAGATCTACGCGCTGGCGCTGCCCGCCGCCAGCCGCCTCTACCTCACCGAAGTGGACGCCGCCCCGGCCGGTGACGCTTTCTTCCCGGCGCTTGACCCAGCGCAGTGGCGGGAGCTTGAGCGCCAGCCGCCGATTGCCGAGGCCGGTCAGCCGAGCTACCAGTTTGTCACCCTCGAGCGGCGCTGAGGCGCTGTTACCAATCGTAACAAAGCCGCCAGCCGGCGCCTAAAACGTACCGCAAGGCGGCCATATCGGCCGCTCGCATTGCGCTGGCCGGCGGCCACTGTTAAAAAGAACGGCCCTGTGGGAGGTCTCGTTGCGACACACCTGCAGTTTTTGCAGGCGTATTGCCGCGGCCCGCGTGCTGGCCACGCAACCCAGCGGATACGTTAATTAACCCGATAGACCCAGAAGAGGGAACTATGAAATATCAACCACTAAAAGCAGTAGCGCTGTCAGCCGCGATTGCCAGTGGCCTGGCAGCCTTTGGCGCCCAGGCCGCGGAAGTCGGCGACGTGCTCGCCGCCGGCGCCGACAAGGTTAAAGCTGCGCAGTCTGCGCAGGGCACCGTCGATCGCATTGCCGATCAGACCGATACCCTGTTGCAAGAGTTCAAGCAGGTTAACAAGCAGATCGAGAGCCTGCGCGTCTACAACTCGCAGCTTGAGCGTCAGATTGAAAACCAAAAGCGCATGATGGCTGAGCTCGAAGAGTCTATCGAAAACGCCACCATCATCGAGCGCGGCATTCCGCCTCTGATGGCCAACATGCTCGAAGGCCTCGAAGCGTTTATCGCCCTCGACCTGCCGTTTGAGAGTGATGTTCGCGACGAAGCGATCGCCCAGCTCTACACCAACTTGGATTCAGCGCGCTTCTCGAACGCCGAGAAATTCCGCCAGATCCTTGAGGTTTACGATATCGAAGCGGGCTACAGCAGCACCATCGATACCTACCGCGACCTGCTCGATATCAACGCCAGCGGCTCAGAGGTTGAAGTGGATATCCTCCGCGTCGGCCGCGTAGCACTGATGTACCAGAGCAAAGACAAATCACAAGTGGGTGTCTGGGACAACGACGCCAACAGCTGGGTTGAGCTCGGCTCTGAGTACCGCCGGCCGATCGATCAAGGCATTCGCATCGCCAAGAAACTGTCGCCGCAGGATGTAATTCAACTGCCCGTTAAAGCGCCGGAGGCAGCACAATGAAAAACTTTATTAAATACGCCGTCGCAGTCGTAGCCACCGCCGCCTTCAGTGCGCCGGTACTGGCCGCCGATGCCAAGAGCCTCGACGAGCTGCTGCAGATGATCCAGTCGCAGAAGCTCAGCGAGTCGAAAGAGTACAACGCCCGCGAAGCGGCGTTTAACCGCGACAAGTCTAAGCAAGCCGCCGCGCTGAAAAGTGCCCAAGCTGAAAAGACTGCCGAAGAGCGTCGCTCTGACCGCCTCGAGGCGGTGATCCGCGACAACGACGCCAAGCTGGCAACGCTGCGCGAGCAGCGCGACAAGCGTCTCGGCTCGCTCAAAGAGCTGTTTGGCCACCTGACCGGTGCCGCCGGTGACGTTCGCGAGCGCATCAACAGCTCGATCGTCAGCGCCCAGTACCCGGGCCGTTCAGAGTTCCTCGGCGAGCTGATCGCCAAGATGAGCAGCGACACCAAGTTGCCGTCGATCGAAGAGATCGAGCGCCTCTGGTACGAGACTCAGCGCGAGATGGTTGAGAGTGGCCGAGTTGCCAAGTTCACCGCCACCGTACTGAAAGCCGACGGCCAACAAGTTGAGCAAGAAGTGGTCCGTATCGGTACCTACAACTTGGTCAGCGACGGCGACTACCTCGACTACAACGCCGAGAAAGGGCTGATCTCTGAGCTGGCTCGCCAGCCCAGCGCCCACCAGGGCGGCGCAGCCGACCTGCAAGAGGCGACTGCCGGTTTCACCAAAGTTGGTGTCGACCCCACGGGTCCGCTCGGTGGCAGCCTGTTGGCCGCCCTGATCAACACCCCGACACTGGTTGAGCGCTGGCACTACGGCGGTATCGTCGGCTACGTGATCAGTGCCATCTTTGTGGTCGCCATCCTGCTCGCTATCTGGCGCTTTGTGGTGCTGACCGGCGTCACTACCAAGGTTGCCGGACAGCTCAAAGCCGGCAGCGCCAACACCGACAACCCGCTCGGCCGCATCCTCAAGGTGGCAGAAGCCAACCCGGGTCTGGACGCTGAATCGCTGGAGCTCAAGCTGCACGAGGCGGTCTTGAAAGAGCGTCCGGCGATCGAATCTGGCCTCAACCTGCTGAAGATCATCTCAATGGTTGCGCCGCTGCTCGGTCTGCTCGGTACCGTGACCGGTATGATCATCACCTTCCAGATGATTACCCTGTTTGGTGCCGGTGATCCGAAAGCGATGGCAGGCGGTATCTCGCAAGCGCTGATTACCACCGTGCTGGGTCTGGTTGTTGCTATCCCGACCGTGCTGATGCACACCCTGGTCAACGGCAAAGCGCAGAGCGTACTGCACATCCTCGAAGAGCAGAGTGCCGGTATCGTTGCCAGCAGCGTAGAGGCACGCTGATATGTTTGGCGACACGCTTGCCGAAGTGGGTAAGTTCATGGATTCAGGGGGCGGTGTGCTGTGGGCCATCGTCATCCTGCTGTTCGTGATGTGGACCCTCTTGTTCGAGCGCACATGGTACCTAAAGACCCATGTCAGCCAAGATGTACAGCGAGCACTGGACAGCTGGGAGGCGCGCAGCGAGCGCACCTCCAAGCGCGCCCACCAAGTCCGTGAGAAACTGATCTCGGAAGTGAGTGTCAAAATTGACGCCAACATCAACATGATCAAAACCTTGGTGGCAATCGCCCCGCTGTTTGGTCTGTTGGGTACCGTAACCGGTATGATTGTGGTGTTCGATGTGATGGCGTTCACCGGTGGTGGCGATGCCAAGGCGATGGCCGGCGGCGTCTCCAAAGCGACTGTGCCGACCATGTCGGGCATGGTGGCAGCGCTCTCTGGCGTTTTTGGTATGACCTATGTTGAGCGGATGGCCGAGCGGGAGAAAAATCTCCTCGAAGACCATCTGACCATGGACCACTGAGCCAACTGCAGCGCCCCCGGCCTCCGGGTTGGGTGCGCTGCTGGCACAGGGCCAAACTTTGGTAGTCGCCCGTGCGGTCTACCTGGTGAGAGGCATTTATGCGAACTAGAACCAAGAAATCACAGGCGCAGGGCCAGGCGATCGACCTGACACCGATGCTCGATGTGGTTTTCATTATGTTGATCTTCTTCATCGTCACCGCGTCGTTTATTAAAACGCCGGGTGTCGAGGTGAATAAGGTCGACGCGATCACTGGCGAGTCCTACAAAAAAGTGGGTATCTTGGCCGCGGTGACGACGACCAACGAAATTTGGATCGATAAAAAACGGGTGGAAGAGTCGGCGCTGAAGATCAGCCTGAAGCGACTCTATGCCGAGAACCCCAAGGGCGGCATGGTCATCCAAGCCGATAACGAATCTAGTATCGAAACGGTCGCTAAGATCGCCGACGCCGCGCGCGACATCGGCATCAGCCCAGTGGCCATTTCGGTCGAAAACGACTGAGGTAACGGTATGTCTGCAGCGAGAGTCGCTTTATCTGCTGCACTTGGGGTGGTGGTCACCTTTGCATTGGTAGTACTGATGTTTAAGTTGATCGACTCCGGCAAGAAAGAGATGGACGATAAGCCATCGATTAAAATTGCCGACTTCCTCCATGTGGATCGCAAAGTCACCGAGAACGCGAAAAAAACCGAGGTGCAAAAACCCGAAGACCCCGAGCAGCCGCCACCGGATGTGCCGCAGGACCAGCTCGAGTTTGACCTACCCGACAATGCCGTCAATATGTCTGCGCCGGGTGTCGGTGGCCTCAAAATTGGCAACAGCGGCGGCTTCGCCCGCGACACTGACTACATCCCGGTTTACGTGCCGCAGCCGAGCTACCCGCGTCGCGCCCAGACCCGTGGTACCGAAGGCTACGCCGTGGTCGAGGTGATCATCACCACCACCGGCGGCGTTCGCGACCCGGTCATGATTGAAGAGTGGCCCGAGGGCTGGGGCTTTGGCCGCGCTGCACTGCGCGCCGCCGAGAAGCTTAAGTACAACCCCCGGGTGGTCGACGGCACCCCGCAAGAGGTCCCTGGCGTGCTGTACAAGTTCAGCTTCCAGATGGCCAAATAGGAGAGAGATCGATGAAAAAAGTGGTATCGCTGCTCACTCTTTCTTCACTGCTAATGGCCCTGCCGCTGGCGGTGGGCGTTGTTGATAGCGCCGCGCCGCTGGCGTCGGTTGCCCACGCCGAAGAGAAAAAAGAGCCCAAGTACAAAGATGTCCAGACTCGCCAGCGCCAGTCGGTTGGCAAGAAGTGCGCCAAATCGCTGGAGAGCGTGCAGGTGCTGCTAGAGGAAGAGCGCTGGCCGGAGGCGCTTGAGGACCTCAAGCGCGTCGACGCCAGTGACAAGACCTGTGAGTCGGACTACGAGCAGACCCAAGTCTGGAAGTTCATGGGTTATGTCTACTACTCGCTGGACGACATGCGTCAAGCGATCAACCAGTACAAACGCGTCGTCGCCGGTGCCGGCACCCCGCCGGAGCTGCGCCTAGACACCCGCTACACCCTGGCCCAGCTCTACACCGTGCAGGAAGACTAC
>JAHEGD010000006.1:83632-152972 GCA_024639885.1 Porticoccaceae bacterium
GTGGTGGTGAGACGAAAGTAGATGCAGACAAGAAGGGAGACAAGAAGGGAGAAAAAAAGGAAGAAAACAAACAGGAGTCGACTATCGTCGGCAGCGATGCCAAGGTGCTGCTCGCCCAAATCTACTTCCAGCTCGAGCGCAAAAGCGAAGCGCTGGCACTGGTAGAAGAGGCGATTGGCGAGTACGAAGTGCGTGGCGAACTGCCCAAAGAGGGCTGGTGGAGCCTGCAGCGGGTGCTCTACTACGAGAAAAACGACTACAAAAAAGTCGCCTCTATCCTCGAAAAGTTGGTCACCCACTACCCGAGCTGGAGCTACTGGCGTCAACTTGGCGGTATGTACGGCGAGCTCGAGCGCGAGTCTGATCGACTGGTCGCCACCGAGGTGGTCTACCTCAACGGTGAGCTGGAGACCGAGAGCCAGGTGATGAGCATGGGCTACATGTACCTCGGCGCCGGTGTCCCCTACCGCGCGGCCAAGATCATCGATCAGGGCATGCAAGAGAAGAAGATTGAGCGCAGCCTCAAGAATCTCGAGGTGCTCGGCACCGCGTGGTATCAGGCTAAAGAGCTCAAGCGCGCGCTGAGCGCACTTGAAGCGGCCTCGCGGCAGGCCAAAGATGGCAATATTCAGGCGCGCCTGGCCGGTCTCTACCTCGACCTCGGTAATGACCAAGCCTCCTACGACGCGGCGGTTAAAGCGGACAAGCAGGGCAAGGTTAAAAAGCCTGATGCCAACTTCATGCTGATGGGCAGTGCGCTGGTCAATATGCACTGTTACAAAGATGCGATCGGCGCCTTCAAGAAGTCGATCAAGGCGGCCGGCGACGATAAAAAAGCCAAGCGTTACCCGCAGCAGTGGATCCAGTACGCTGAAGCAGAGGGCGGCCGGCTCGAAAAGCTGCGCCAGGCCGGTGCCGAAGTGCCGAGCTGCCGCAAGACCTCCTAACGGCGGTTGGTTAGCTGTTAAAAAAACCCGCTTCGGCGGGTTTTTTTGTCTCAATTGCTCGGTTTTGACATTGTCTGAAGGGCTGGCGTTGGTAGTATTGAGGTCGTTAAAGAGGCGACAGCCACGTTTTTTGGGAGGGTTTTATGGACGCGCAACACTACACCACGATTATCCGCAACGGGCTGCTGTTTGATGGCAGCGGCGCCGCCCCGGAGCCGGTCGACTTGGCGATTAGCGACGGTGTCATCGCCGCCCGCGGTGACCTGGCCGCGGCGACAGCCGACTGCGAAATCGATGCCGGCGGTCGCTGGGTGATGCCGGGCCTGCTCGATATCCACACTCACCTCGATCTAGAGGTGGAGCTCGACCCCAGCCTGCAAGAGGTGGTCCGCCACGGTACCACCACCGTGGTGGTCGGCAACTGCTCGCTGGGGGCGGCCTTCGGCCACCAGCGCAACGGCGACCAAGACCCGATCGTCGACTGTTTTGCACGGGTTGAGAACCTGCCCAAATCGGTGCTCAGCCGCTGCGGTGACGCGATGCACTGGAACACCACTGCCGGCTACTTAGACCACTTTAAGGCGCTGCCGCTGGGGCCCAATATCGCCCCGCTGATTCCCCACTCGATGCTCCGCATCGAGGCGATGGGGCTCGAGGCGGCGGTGTCGCGGGCGCCCACCGCCGAGGAGATGGCGCGCATGGTCGAGCTGCTGCGTCAGGCGATGGAGCAGGGCTATGCGGGGTTCTCTACCGACAGCCTGCCGTTTCACTACCTCGCCAACAATCCCAATAAAGAGAAGAAGATTCCCACCCACAACGCCAGCAGCCGCGAGCTGTCGACGCTGTTGGATGTGGTGCGCGACTACGACCGGGTCTGGCAGGCGACCCCCGATTCGCAGGACAAGCTGCACACCTTCAAGCTGTTCTCACGCACCAGCGGTTGGTTTAAGAAGCGCGCACTGCGCACCTCGGCGCTGACCGCCATTGATACCACCAGCAACCGCCAAACTTGGCGGCTGATGTTGTTCTTGGCCAAGCTGTTTAACTCGTGGCTGGTGCGTGGCAAGTTCCACTTCCAGGTGCTCTCAACCCCGTTTAAGGTCTGGGGTGACGGTGTCACCACGCCGGGCTTTGAGGAGCTGCCGGCAGCGATGCAGTTGATCGCCAAAGAGGTCGACGACCGCAGCGGCCGCGAGCAGCTGATGGATGAGCCCGGCTTTAAGCAGGCGTTTATGCGCGACTGGAACGAGCCCAATGGCGACATCACTTTTAAGCGTGACCTGACTACTATGGTGGTCGATCGCGCTCCGGTGGCGAGTTGGCGCGGCCACCACTTTGGCGAGCTCAAGGCGCGCTGGCAGCGCTGGCAGGCCGGTGAGCTGGAATCCAGTGACGAGCAGGAGGCGGCCTTCTTTGCCGCCTGCCCAGCCGGCGCGGTCAGTGACGGCGAGTTCCTCTACTGGCTGGTGCGGGTTTTCGACCGCGATCTGCGCTGGTATTCGGTGACCGCCAACGACCGCCCCGAGGTGCTCGAAAAGCTGCTGTTTAACCAGTACACGCTGCCCGGTTTCAACGACTGCGGTGCGCACATTACCAACATGGCGTTTTACGACGGCAACCTGATCACCCTACAGATCGCCCAGCGTCACTCGCTGCAGCGGGTCGCTGAGGCGGTCAAGCGGCTGACCCGCGACCCGGCGGCATTTTTCAATCTAGAGACCGGTTCGCTGGCGATCGGCGCGCAGGCCGATGTGACCATTATCAACCCCGAACAGCTTGCCAAGCACGATGCCGAGGCCGCCCGGCAGTGGATTCACCGCGACCTGTTCAACCACGATCAGCTGGTCAACCGCCCCGACGGGGTGGTCGACAGCGTGTTGATCGCCGGCGAGCTGGCCTGGCAGCACGGGGTGGCCGGCGCAGCGCTGGGCAGTAAAACACTCGGTCGGGCACTGCGCGCCGCTTAACGACCGGCAATTGGCTGGCACCAACTAAAAACCCCCGCCGAAATTCGGTGGGGGTTTTTAGTGTTGGGGCCCAGCGGCCCGTACTCAGAGCTGTGACAGGTCGCGCACCGCGCCCTTGTCGGCGCTGGTCGCCAGCTTGGCGTAGGCGCGCAGCGCCGCCGAAACTTGGCGCGGCCGCTGTTCTACCGGCTGCCAGCCGAGCTGGTCCTGCTCGGCGCGGCGGCTGGCCAGCTCTTGGTCACTGAGCAGTACGTCGATATTGCGGTTGGGGATATCGATCTTGATACGGTCGCCGTTGCGCACCAGCCCAATCGTACCGCCGGCGGCCGCCTCGGGTGAGGCGTGGCCGATCGACAGCCCCGAGGTGCCGCCACTGAAGCGGCCGTCGGTGAGCAGCGCACACGCCTTGCCGAGCCCCTTCGACTTAATGTAGCTGGTCGGGTAGAGCATCTCCTGCATACCCGGCCCGCCGCGCGGCCCCTCGTAGCGGACGATGACCACATCGCCGGCTTTGACTTCGTCGTTGAGGATGGCGTTGACGGCGGCGTCTTGGCTCTCAGT
Organism: Porticoccaceae bacterium; assembly: GCA_024639885.1. Classification (GTDB taxonomy): domain Bacteria; phylum Pseudomonadota; class Gammaproteobacteria; order Pseudomonadales; family Porticoccaceae; genus LSUCC0057. The sequence goes on from JAHEGD010000006.1 coordinate 87,108, forward strand.
GACGAACGCAGGACCCTCGAATACCAGGATTGACTCATCGACACCGGAGGTCTTGACCACGCAGCCGTCGGCGGCGAGGTTACCGTACAGCACCGCTAACCCGCCCTCTAAGCTATAGGCATTGTCGAGGCTGCGGATGCAGCCATTGGCGCGGTCGGTATCCAGCGACGGCCAGCGCGTCGACTGGCTAAATGCGGTCTGCGAGGGGATCCCGGCCGGGCCGGCCTTGTAGAAGGTGCGCACCGCCTCGCTCGGCTGGTTGGCCAAGTCCCACTTGGCGAGTGCCTCGGCGAGGGTCTTGGAGTGGACAGTGGGCAGCTGGTTGTGGATCAAACCGGCGCGGTCGAGCTCGGCGACGATACCCATGATGCCGCCGGCGCGGTGGACATCTTCGATATGGTACTCCGGGGTGTTGGGTGCGACCTTGCAGAGCTGCGGCACCTTGCGCGACAGCTGGTCGATGTTGGTCATGTCGAAGTCGACACCGCCCTCTTGGGCAGCGGCGAGCAGGTGCAGGATAGTGTTGGTCGAACCGCCCATGGTGATATCGAGCGTCATGGCGTTCTCAAATGCCTCAAAGCTGGCGATCGAGCGCGGCAGCACCGAGTAGTCGTCCTCATCGTAAAAGCGCTTGGCCAGCTCGACGATGGTGGTGCCGGCCTGCTCAAATAGCGCGCGGCGGTCGGCGTGGGTGGCCAGTACCGTGCCGTTGCCGGGCAGCGACAGGCCGAGTGCCTCGGTCAGGCAGTTCATTGAGTTGGCGGTAAACATCCCCGAGCAGCTGCCACAGGTCGGGCAGGCGCTGCGCTCAATCTCATCGACCTCTTCATCGCTGGCTTTGTCGTCGACCGCTACGACCATCGCATCGACCAGATCCAAGCCGTGTTCAGAGAGTTTGGTCTTGCCCGCCTCCATCGGTCCGCCGGAGACGAACACGACCGGAATGTTGAGGCGCATCGCCGCCATAAACATCCCTGGGGTGATCTTGTCGCAGTTGGAGATGCAGACCAGTGCATCGGCGCAGTGGGCGTTGACCATGTACTCGACCGAGTCGGCGATCACATCGCGGCTCGGCAAGCTGTAGAGCATGCCGTCGTGGCCCATCGCGATGCCGTCGTCGACGGCGATCGTGTGGAACTCGCGGGCAATACCGCCGGCCTCTTTGACCTTTTCGGCGACGATTTCACCGAGGTCTTTAAGGTGGACATGGCCCGGCACAAACTGGGTGTAGGAGTTGGCGATGGCGATCATCGGCTTGTTGAAATCGTCGTCTTTGAGGCCGGTGGCACGCCACAGTGCGCGCGCGCCGGCCATATTGCGTCCTTGGGTGGTGGTGTGTGAACGGTAGCGTGGCATAACAGATTCCTAATAAGTGACGAAAAGGTTGGCGGTGCCGCGTTCAGAGCGGCTTGCGGTAAATTTTTGAGTTGCGCTGGTAGTTGTAGAGCGACTGCCGCTCGGCCGGCAGTTCGCCCAGCGACGCCTCGACAAAGCCCTGTTCGCGGAACCAATCGGCGGTCTGGGTGGTGAGCACGAACAGCTCCGTGAGCGCCACCTGGCGGGCGTCTTTCTCAAGCGCCAGCAGCAGCCGCGAGGCGATACCGCGGCGGTGGAACTCGGGGTGGACGGCGACCGCGGCGAGTTCGGCAGAGCGACCGTCGCCGGCCGGGTAGAGCGCCGCGCAGCCGATCAGCATCCCCTCGGGGTGGACCACCACCGAGAACTGCGAGATCTCGCGCTCGAGCGCCTCGCGCGAGCGCCGCACCAGCACTCCCTGCTCTTCGAGCGGGCCGATCAGCTCCAAGATGCCGCCGACATCCTCGATGGTGGCGGCGCGGATAATCTCGCTGTTGTCGCGCGCCATCAAGGTACCGGCGCCGTCGCGGGTGAACAGCTCGGTCAGCAGCGCACCGTCGGCCTCGCAGTCAACCAGGTGGATGCGCGCCACGCCGTTGCGCAGCGCCTGGTAGGCGGCGGCCAGCAGCGGACCGGTCTCGCTGCCGGCGGCGGCGCTCTTGGCCACGGCCAGCTCCTCGAGCGACAGCGAGCGGCGCAGCTGGCCGCTGCCATCGCTGAGCTGCTGCTCGGGCGGTGCCAGCATAATCAGTTTCTCGGCGCTCAATGCAATGGCGACCCGCGCCGCCACATCGGCGTAGCTCATGTTGAACGATTCGCCGCTCGGCGAGTAGCCGACCGGTGAGATCAGCACCACACAGCCGTGGTCGAGCTGCTGGTTGATCGCCGCGGCGTCGACCCGGCGGACCTCGCCGGCGTGTAGAAAGTCGGTGCCATCGAGCACGCCGACGGGGCGCGCGACCACAAAGTTGCCGCCGACCACCTTGAGCCGTGCGCCGTGCATCGGCGAGTTGGGCAGCCCCATCGACAGCTCGGCCTCAATCTTAAAGCGCGCCGCACCGACCGCTTCGCGGACGCACTCCATCGCCGCGGCGTCGGTCACCCGCAGCTGGCTGGAGAACTCAGCGGCGAGACCGGCCGCCGCGCAGCGCTGATTGATCTGTGGCCGCGCGCCGTGGACCAGCACCAGGCGGATACCCAAGCTGTGCAGAATCGCTAGGTCGTGGATGGTGCGGTGAAAGTTTTCGCCCGACAGCGCCTCACCGCCCAGGCTGACCACAAAGGTCTTGTGGCGGTGGGCGTTGATGTACGGCGAGCTGCCGCGAAAAAAGGTCACATAGGCGTTGGTAGACATGCCGCGATTATAAGGTAGAACCTCGCGTCGATGCACGGTTTGTCGGCGCTTTGGCGCGTCACCAATTGCCAACGGTAGGGGTGCCGCGCATACTGTCACTACGGTTTTGTCGCCCTGTTACTCGCTTGTGAGCCCGCTATGTCCCGCACTGCCCCACTCCCCAGCCAGCCGCGTCCACTGGCCGCGCTGCCCGACCAACTGGCCGCGCTGGCCGCCGAGCGCTGTGGCGATTTTATCGCCCTCGCTGATGCCGGCGGGCTGCTCCGTGAGCAGCTTGGCGACGCCGAGTTTGCCGCCCAGTTGGCGCGGGTCTGGGGCTGCAGCGATTACGCCGCCCAGCAGGCCTACCAGCACCCGGCGCTGTTTGTCGCTCAATTGCAAAGCGGCGAGCTATGGCGGTCGTGGAGCTACGCCGACTGGGCCGCCGAGCTCGACGCGGTACTGGCCGGCTGCGCCAGCGAAGAGCAGCTCGGCGCCGCGCTGCGCCAGTTTCGGCGCCGCGCGCTGTTGCGGATCATCTGGCGCGATCTGGCCGGACTGGCCGCGCTGCTGGAGACCACCGCCGACATGAGCGCGCTGGCCGAGGTCTGTGTGCGCGCCGCGCTGGCATTTCTCACCCCGCTCGCCGAGGCGCAGTGGGGCCAGCCGATCGGCCGCGACAGCGGTGCCGTCCAGCAGCTGCTGGTGCTCGGTATGGGCAAGCTCGGCGGCGGTGAGCTCAATGTCTCGTCGGATATCGATCTGATTTTCTGCTACCCCGAGCGCGGCGAGACCCGCCCGCTGCCCGGCAGCCGGGCGCGCGCCATCGACAACCAGACCTTTTTTATCAAGCTCGGCCAGAAGCTGATCAAGGCGCTCGATGCGCCGACCGTCGACGGCTTTGTCTTTCGTGTCGATATGCGGCTGCGCCCGTACGGCCAGAGCGGCGCACTGGTGCTCAACTTCGACGCGATGGAGGAGTACTACCTGACCCAGGGTCGCGAGTGGGAGCGCTACGCGATGGTTAAGGCGCGGGTGATCGCCGGTCCAGCCGAGCCGGCCGGCGAGTTAATGGCGATGTTGCGGCCCTTTGTCTACCGCAAGTACCTCGACTACGGCGCTATCGACGCGCTCCGCGAGCTGCAGCAGAGCATCCGCCGCGAGGTCGCCCGCCAGCAGCTCGACAACAACATCAAGCGCGGTGCCGGCGGTATCCGCGAGGCTGAATTTACCGCCCAGGCGCTGCAGATTATCCGCGGTGGCCGCGAGCGCCAGCTGCAGACTGCCCAGCTGTGCAGCGCGCTCGCCGAGCTCGCCGCGGCGGCCATTCTCACCCAGCCAGAGGTCGACAGCCTGTGGGCCGGCTACCAGTTTTTGCGCCACAGCGAGCACGCCATCCAAGCGATCAACGACCGCCAGACCCAGCAGCTGCCCAGCGAGCCGCTCGACCAGCTGCGCGTCGCGGTGCTCGCCGGCTGCGCCGACTGGCCCAGTTATCAGGCGGCGCTGGCCGAGCAGCGCAGCGCGGTCAGCGCGCTGTTCGACAGCCTGTTTGCCGCCACCGAGCAGCCCGAGCCAGAGCAGGGCAGCGAGCTCTGGCCGCTGCGCGGCGAGCGCGACGAGCTGCAAGCGCCGCTGCAGCAGGCACTCGCCGACAGCGGTTACCGCGCCGGCGCCGATGCGAGCGCGGCGGCCACCGCGCTGATCGAGCTGGCCGCCAGCCGCGCGGTCGGCAATCTCGAGCGCCAGCCGCGCGAGCGGCTCGACCGGCTGCTGCCAAAGATTATTCTCGGCTGCGGCGGCACCGAGCAGCCCGCCCAAACTCTGCTGCGGCTGCTGCGGCTGGTCGAGGCGGTGTTGCGGCGCAGCGCCTATCTGGCGCTGCTCAACGAGAACCCGGCGGCACTCGACCAGCTGATGCGGCTCTGCGCCGGCAGTAGCTTTATCGCCGAGCAGTTGACCCGTCACCCGATGCTGCTCGACGAGCTGCTCGACGCGGGTACCCTCTATACGCCGAGCGACCGCGCCGCCCTGCAGGCGCAACTGCAGGCGAGCGTGCTGCGCATCGCCGACGACGACCTCGAAGAGCAGATGAACGCGCTGCGCTACTTTGTCAGCGCCCACCAGCTGCGCGTGGCGGCGTGCGATTTGACCGGCGTGCTGCCGGTTATGCAGGTCAGCGACTACCTTACCTGGTTGGCCGAGGTGGCGGTCGAGCAGGCGATTGAGTGGGGGTGGCGTCAGCTGGTGGCGCGCCACGGCGAGCCGGGCAGTGGCGACGGTGCCCGGCCGGGCTTTATCGCGGTTGGCTTCGGCAAGCTCGGCGGCATTGAGCTCGGCTACAGCTCCGACCTCGACATGGTGTTTGTCCACAACGCCGACAACCAGCTGGCCACCAGCGCTGCGGCTGGCCAGCGCCAGATCGATAACGCCACCTTCTTTACCCGGCTCGGCCAGCGGGTGATGCATATTTTGTCGACCCAGACGCCGGCCGGCAGCGCCTACGAAGTGGATATGCGGCTGCGTCCATCCGGCAACTCCGGGCAGCTGGTAGTGCCGCTTGGCGGGTTTGCCAAATACCAGCGCGAGCAGGCCTGGACCTGGGAGCACCAAGCGCTGGTGCGCGCCCGGCCGGTCGCCGGCGACGCCGAGCTGGCTGCCCAGTTTGACGCGGTGCGCCGCGAGATTCTCTGCCGGCAGCGCGATCCCGTCGCCCTCAAAGCAGAGGTGGTGGCGATGCGCGAGAAGATGCGCAGCCACCTCGCATCGCCGGCCAACGCCGACCAGTTTGACCTCAAGCAAGACCGCGGAGGTATCGTCGACATTGAATTTATGGTTCAATTCGCACTTTTAAAAGCAGCCCATCACCACCCTGAGTTGGCCCGTTGGAGCGACAATATTCGCCTCATCGAGTCGCTCAGCGCCAGCGCCGAGTTGGCGCCCGACAGTGCCGCTGTGCTGACTGCCGCCTACCAAGCCTACCGCACCGCCGGCCACCGCCAGCAGCTGCAGGCGCAGCCGGCCAAGTTGGCTGGCGACGCACTGGCCGAGCAGCGCCGCGCGGTGCAGGCGGTGTGGGCTGAACTGATGGCTACAGAGACTCATTAATTACCGGTAGGGATAAGCACCATGACAATGTCGTTTGCAGACCGCGACGGAAAAATCTGGATGGATGGCGAGATGATCGACTGGCGCGATGCCAAGACCCATCTGCTCACCCACACCTTGCACTACGGGCTAGGTGTCTTTGAGGGGGTGCGCGCCTATTACGCCGACGACATTGGCACCAGTATCTTTCGCCTTCAGGAGCACACCCAGCGGCTGTTTAACTCGGCGAAGATCCTGCACATGGAGATCCCCTACAGCCAGCAGCAGATCAACGACGCGCAGCGCCAAGTGGTCGCCGCCAACAACCTCAAAGAGGCCTACCTGCGCCCGATCGTGTTCCTCGGTTCCGAGGGGATGGGGCTGCGCGCCGAGGGGCTGACCGTCCATGTCGGCATTGCCGCTTGGGAGTGGCCGAGCTACATGAGCCCAGAAGCGCTCGAAGCCGGTATCAAAGTGCGCACCTCATCGTATACCCGCCACCACGTCAATATCACTATGGTCAAGGCCAAGGCGTGCGGCAACTACATCAACTCGCTGTTGGCGCTGCGCGAGGCGCTCGCCTCCGGCTGTGAAGAGGCGATCCTGCTCGACCCGGAAGGCTACGTCTGCGAGGGCAGCGGCGAGAACTTCTTTATGGTTCGCGACGGCGTCATCTACACCCCCGAGCTGACCTCGTGCCTCGACGGCATCACCCGCAACACGGTGATCAGGCTGGCCAACGAACTCGGCTACGAGGTGCGCGAGAAGCGCATCAGCCGCGACGAGGTATACATCGCCGACGAGGCGTTCTTCACCGGCACCGCCGCCGAGGTGTTGCCGATCTGCCGCTACGACGACCGCGACATTGGCTGCGGCAAGCGCGGCCCGATCGCCACCCAACTGCAGGCCGCCTACTTCGATGTCGTGCGCGGCCGCAACGCCGACCACCGCGACTGGTTGGCGCCGATCGCAGACTAACCGCAAGGTGGCGGCGATCTGGGTAGTCTCCGACGGCAAACCCGGCCATCTCAACCAGAGCCTTGGGCTCGCCGAGGCGCTGCAGCGGGCTCGCCCCGATCTCGGCTGCGAGCTGATTGCGCCGCTGCCACTGGCCACTGCCGCCGCGGCCTGGTGGCGGCGCCGCCCGCCGGCGCTGCCCGCCGCTGCGCCAGCACTGCTGCTGTGTGCCGGCCACGCCACCCACACCACCGCGCTGGCGCTGGCGCGCCTGACCGCCGCGCCGAGCGTCGTGCTGATGCGCCCATCGCTACCGCTGGGCTGGTTCGACTACGCGCTGCTGCCGCGCCACGACCTCCCGTCGCCGCGCCCGACTACCCTGCCCACCGAGGGCGCTATCAACCGCTTGCGGCCGGCCGCCAAGCGCCCCAACAGCGGACTGATTCTGCTCGGCGGGCCCTCCCGTCACTACCGTTGGGAGCCCGCCGCGCTGCTCGACAAGCTCGCCGCACTGGCGGCCGCCAGTGACCGCCAGTGGCTGCTGAGCGGCTCGCGGCGCACCCCGCAGAGTACCCTCGACCAGATCGCTGAGCTGGCGCTCGACACGATTGAGCTGGTGCCACTGGACGCCCAGCCGGCTGGCTGGCTGGCGGCGCAGCTGGCGGTCAGCGAGCAGTGCTGGGTGAGTTGTGACAGTGTCTCGATGGTCTATGAAGCGCTCACCGCCGGCTGCCAGACCGGGCTGTTGGCGCTGCCGAGCACCGCCGCGAATAACCGGTTGGCGGCCGGGCTCGACCGGCTGCTGGCCGCTGGTCGGGTGGCGCGCTTTGACGACCGGCTGCCGGCGCTGCCGCCGGCCAGCCAGTTAAACGAGGCCGAGCGCGCGGCGGCCTGGCTGTTGGCAGAGCCGGCCGTGGCGCGGCGGTTGTCGCTGTGAGTGCGGCGCGGCTGGGTTACAGCGCCCTCTACTACGCGCTGCTGCCGCTGGTGGTAGCGCGGCTGCTGTGGCGCAGCCGGCGCGACAGCGACTACCGGCGCCGAATTGGCGAGCGGTTTGGCTGGGTCACCCGATTGGCGGCGGAGGACCGGCCGGTTATCTGGCTGCACGCGGTGTCGGTCGGCGAGACGATCGCCGCCGCGCCGTTGATCGACGCGCTGCTGGCGCGCTATCCCAGCCACCGGCTGCTGGTTACCAGCATGACCCCGACCGGCTCGGCGCAAGTGCGGGCGCGGTTTGGCGAGCGGGTCGCCCACTGCTACGCCCCCTATGACACGCCGAGCAGTGTGGCGCGCTTTTTGCGCCGCACCCGGCCGCGGCTCTACGTCATTATCGAGACTGAACTGTGGCCTAACAGCGTCGCCGGCTGCCGCGCCCGCGGCATTCCGGTGCTGCTCGCCAATGCCCGGCTATCGGCCAAGTCGGCGCGCGGTTATGCGCGTTTTAGCCGGCTCAGCAGCGAGTTGATGGACGGTCTCAGTGCGGTCTGCGCCCAGACCGCGGCCGACCGCGAGCGGCTGCTCGGGCTGGGGTTGGCCGCCGAGCGCTGTACGGTGACCGGCTCGATTAAGTTTGACCTCGCTATCGACGACGGCCAGCGTTCGCGCGCGGCAGTGCTGCGTACCCAGTGGCAGGGCGCAGCGGCGCGGCCGATCTGGTTGGCGGCCAGCACCCACCCCGGCGAAGAGGCGCAGCTGCTGACGGCATTTACCGCCCTGCGCCGCCAGTTCGACAACCTGCTGCTGGTGTTGGTGCCGCGCCACCCCGACCGCGCCGCCGAGTTGGTTGCGCTAGCCGCCGGCGGCGGCTGGAGAGTGCAGCGCCACAGCAGTGGTGAACCGCTCGGCGCCGGTGTGGATATCTTGCTCGGCGACACCATTGGTGAGTTGCTGGCCTTTTACGGGGCCGCCGATGTCGCCTTTGTCGGCGGTAGCCTGATCGCCCGCGGCGGCCACAACCCGATCGAGCCAGCCGCGTGGGGCTGCCCGCTGGTGGCCGGCGAGAGCCAGTACAACTTTGCCCAAGCTAGCCAATTGCTGCTAGCGGCGGGGGCGATGGAGCTGGTTAGCGGCGCCGATCTAGCCGCGCGGGTCGGCGCCTATCTGACCGACCCGGCACTGCGCAGTGCCGCCGGCGCAGCCGGACGGGCGGTCGCCGAGGCCAACCGCGGCGCGCTGGCGCTGCAGCTGGCGGTGCTCGCCGAGCAGCTCGATTAGCTGCTGGTTACCGCCAACTCGGCCGACAGCCACTCGTTGAGCTGGTAGATGTCGTCCGGCGACAGCTGGCCGGCGACCTGCTTGAGGCGCAGTTGCGAGAGGATGTAATCGTAGCGGGCGTTGGCAAAGTTGCGCTGCGCCTGGAACAGGGTGCGCTGGGCAAACAGCACATCGACGATGTTGCGGGTGCCGACCTCGTAGCCGGCCTGGGTGGCGGCCAGCGCGCTCTCTGCCGAGACCACCGCCTGGCGGCGGGCGTCGACGCGGGCGGCGTTGGTGGTGACCAGCTGGTAGCTGCTGCGCGCGCTCTTAACGGTATTGCGTTTGGCCAGCGTGTAGTCGTCGCCGCTGCGCAGTGACTCCTGCACCGCTTGGCGGCGCTGGCTGCTGACCAGCCCGCTGGTGAACAGCGGCATGCTCAAGTTAACCGCCAGCGTGGTGGTCTCGTTGTCGAGTGCGCTGTCGCTGGGGCCGCTCAGCAGTGACTCGGTGAGTGCGTCGCGCTGTTGGCTGTCGGTGTGGGTGATGCCGTCGTTGTAGGTGAGCGACATCGACACCGACGGCAGGTGGGCGGCGCGGCTCGCTCTGGCACCGCTGGCGGCGGCATCGCGGGCCAGCTCGGCACTCTTTAAGGTCGGGTTGTTGGCCAGTGCGTAGGCGACCCACGCCTCGCTCTGTTCGCTCGGCGGGTTGGCTGTAAACTGCGCCCCGAGCCCATCGAGGCTGGTGTAGCGCTGGCCGGTTAACACTTCAAACTGTTCAAAGGCGATCACTAGCGCGCTCTCGGCCTCGAGGGTGTTGACGCGGGCATCGTCGAACGCTGCCTGCGCTTCGTGGACATCGGTGATGGCGATCAGGCCGACATCGTAGCGCTCGCGAGTCTGCTCTAGCTGGCGGGCGATGGCGCGCTGCTCGGCGCGGCGGGTAGCGAGGTTATCGGCGCTGCGCAGGGCGCTGAAGTAGTCGTTGGCGACGCGCACGATCATGCTCTGCTGGGCGGCATCAAATTGCGCCTTGGCGGCTTCGCTGAGCGCGCTGCCGCGCTGGAAGCGGTACCACGCCGACAGGTCAAACAGCGGCTGGTTGAGCCGCGCCCCCCAGCTGTCGCTCTCGGTCTCGGTCGCGGTGGTGGTCACCGCACTGCTGCCGACCGTGGTGCTGTTGGCCTCGTATTCGGTGCGCCCGTAACTGGCCAGGGCGGTAATCTGTGGCAGCAGCGCGGCGCGGCTCTGGCTCTTGGCCTCGCGGCCGGCTAGGTAGGTCGCCTCGGCGGCGCTCAGAATCGGGTCGTTGGCGAGCGCGTCGCGAAACAGCTCGGCGAGATCGGCCGCCGTGGCCGGGCCGCCGGCGAGCAGGGTCAGCGACAGCAGTGAGCTGGCGAGGGGGGTGGCGAAGGGGTTGCGGTAGGCCATGCCAATTCCTTAATAGTTGAGCAAAACATAGAGCGCGAGCAGCGCGCGCCAAACGAAACCGTGGCAAAAGCGCACAACGCGAAGGGGGATTATCGCGGTTATCGGGGGCAATGGCTATCCCGCTGGGCCGGTTCGGTGCAAACTGAGCAGCCACCAGTAACCGCCACCGTGAGAGGCCCGTTTTGTCCGACCAGCCGCTGCGCCATCAGTACCGCCACCAAGATTGCCAGATCAGCCCGGCCCAGCCGTGCTATCAGGGATTTTTTGCGATTAACCGCTACACCGTCCGTCACCGGCTGTTTGGCGGCGGCTGGAGCGCGCCGATGCAGCGCGAGCTGTTTGAGCGCGGCAACGCCGCCGGCGTGCTGCTCTACGACCCCCAGTTGGATCAGGTCGGGGTGGTCGAGCAGTTTCGCATTGGCGCCCACCGCCAGAGCGGTTCGCCGTGGCAGTTTGAGGTGGTCGCCGGGGTTGTCGAGCGCGGCGAGAGCGCCGAGCAGGTGGCCCGCCGCGAGACGCTAGAAGAGGCCGGCCTGGCGCTCGCCGCACTGCACCCGATCGCCAACTACCTGGTCAGCGCCGGGGGCAGCGACGAGCAGATGGCGCTGTACTGCGGGGTCTGTGATCTCAGCGGCGGCGGTGGGCTGTTTGGCCTGGCCGGCGAACACGAAGATATCAAACTGCACTGCCTCAGCTACCAGGCCGCTATCGAGGCGCTCAACGCCGGCCAGTTCAACAATGCGGCGCTCACCATGGCGCTGTTTTGGCTACAATTAAACCGACAGCTGCTGCACCCGGCGGCGCTGTGATAGAGTGACCGCGCAAAAATTTTGAGGAGTTGTGAGTGACTGTGTTGATCCCCCGCTGGGGCCGCCAGTGTGTTTAACCGCCGCCACACCAGTGAGGCGCTGAGCCGGCTGCACGCGACCTTTGAGCTAAACCATGCCCGCTTGGTGCGGCTGCTGCCGCGTTCGCTGGCGGCCGGCAGCCGCCGCGACTACCAGTTGGCGTTTGGCGAGGTGGCGTTGACCCTGCTCGAGCGCGCCCCGTACAGCGATTTGGTGGCGGTTGAGCTGGCCCAGCCGGGGCCGGCGTGGATGCGCCCGATTACCCTGCAGCTGCGCCGCTACCACGACGCCAACATGAGTGAGGTGATCGACTGGTGCGGCGAGCGCACCGTGCCGTGGCAGCTGGTTGAACGGCCGGCACAGCTGGCCCGCGATGAGAAGTGGCAGTGGAACGCCTTCCTCGCTGAGCTGCTCGCCGAGCTGCAGCGCAGCGGCCGGCTGCTGCCAGCCAGCGCCTTCGACCTGTCGTGAGCGCCATACAGCTGCTCCAGCTCAGCGACCTGCACCTGTGCGCCGACCGCGACGAGCGGCTCCACGGCGTCGACAGCCGCGCCACCCTGCAGGTACTGCTCGCCGAGATTGAGCGCCATCAGCCGCCGCAGCTGCCACTCTTGTTGACTGGCGATATCGCCGCCCACGGCGAGTTGGCCGCCTACCAGTGGCTCAACCAGCAGCTGCTGGCCACCGGCCGCGAGGTCTATTGGCTGCCCGGCAACCACGATCAGATAGAGGCACTGCGCAGCGGTTTGGCCGACTTTCCGCAGCGCAGCGCGGTCGAACTCGGCAACTGGCAGCTGCTGCTGCTCGACAGCAGCCAGCCCAATTCGCCGGTCGGCCAGCTGCGCGACAGCGAGCTGGCACGGCTGCAGCAGCAGCTGGCCAACAGCTGCGCCGACCACCTGCTGCTGGCGCTGCACCACCCTCTGGCGGCGATCGGCAGCGCTTGGATCGACACCATGCGGGTCGCCAACGGCGACGCGCTGGCCGCCGTGCTGAGCGGTGAACCGCGCCTGCGCGGCCTGCTCTGCGGCCATGTCCACCAGCCCAGCGCGGTCGATTGGCGCGGCTGGCCGCAGCTCTCGGCGCCGGCCAGCTGCTTTCAATTTGCCGCCGGCAGCGCCGAGTTTGGCATCGACAGCGCCGCCAGCCCCGGCTACCGGGCGCTCACTCTGCACGTTGACGGCCGGCTCAGCAGCGAGCTGATTAGCGTCTAATTGCCAGCGGCGGTTGCCGCCGGGCGGGGCGCTAGGGCTATAATGCGACACACCACCGCCCGCCTCTGCGGCGCCCCGGCCACCTGTAAAATGAGCAGTGAATGAGTAATTACGACGCGAAAGATATCGAGGTATTAACCGGCCTCGACCCGGTGCGCAAGCGCCCCGGTATGTACACCGATACCACCCGCCCCAACCACCTCGCCCAAGAGGTGATCGACAACAGCGTCGACGAGGCGCTGGCCGGCCACGCCAAGCAGATCGAAGTGACTCTGCACAAAGACGGTTCGCTGTCGGTCAGCGATGACGGCCGCGGTATGCCGGTCGATCTCCACCCCGAGCTGGGGCTGCCCGGCGTCGAGGTGATTCTCTCGACGCTGCACGCCGGCGGCAAGTTCTCCAACGATAACTACCAGTTCTCCGGCGGTCTGCACGGGGTTGGGGTGTCGGTGGTCAACGCGCTGTCGACGACCCTTGAGGTCACCGTTAAGCGCGGCGGCAAGGTGCATCAAATTGTCTTTGCCGACGGCAATAAAAAGAGTGATCTGCAGGTGATCGACAGCTGCGGGCAGCGCAACACCGGCACCATCGTGCGGTTCTGGCCGGACGCCAAATATTTTGACTCGGTCAAGTTTTCGCTGGCGCGGCTGCGCCATGTGCTGCGCGCCAAGGCGGTGCTGTGCAGCGGCCTGCGAGTCAGCTTTTATGACGAGCAGAGCGGCGAGCGCGACGAGTGGTACTACCAAGATGGCCTCGCCGACTACCTGATCGGGGCGCTGCAGGGTTGGGATGTACTGCCAGCCACGCCGTTCATCGGCACTTTTGCCGCCGCTAATGAGGCCGCCGACTGGGCGGTGCAGTGGCTGCCCGAGGGAGGCGAGCTGGTTCAGGAGAGCTACGTCAATCTGATCCCGACCCCGCAGGGCGGCACCCACGTCAACGGCCTGCGCAGCGGGCTGCTCGAGGCGATGCGCGAGTTCTGCGAGTTTCGCAACTTGCTGCCGCGCGGCGTTAAGCTGACCCCCGACGATATCTGGGAGCGCTGCAGTTTTGTGCTCTCCTCGAAGCTCGCCGACCCGCAGTTCTCCGGCCAGACCAAAGACCGGCTCTCCTCGCGCGAGGCGGCCGGGTTTGTCTCGGGGGTGGTTAAAGATGCTTTTAGCCTCTGGCTTAACCGGCACACCGCCGACGCCGAGCAGCTCGCCGAGCTCTGTATCAGCAACGCCCAGAAGCGGATGCGCGCAAGCAAAAAAGTGGTCCGCAAAAAGATCACCCAGGGGCCGGCGCTGCCCGGCAAGTTGGCCGATTGCGCGAGCGACGACCCGGCTTTTTGTGAGCTGTTTTTAGTTGAGGGCGACTCGGCTGGCGGCTCTGCCAAGCAGGCGCGCAGCCGCGAGAACCAGGCGATCATGCCGCTGCGCGGCAAGATCCTCAACACCTGGGAGGTCGACCCGCAGGAGGTGCTGGCCTCGCAAGAGGTGCACGACATTTCGGTGGCGCTGGGCATCGATCCGGGCGAGGAGAGCTTGGAGAAGCTCCGCTACCACAAGGTCTGTATTCTCGCCGACGCCGACTCCGATGGCCTGCACATTGCCACCCTGCTGTGCGCGCTGTTTGTCCGCCACTTCCGCCCGCTGGTGGTGGCCGGCCATGTCTACGTGGCGATGCCGCCGCTGTTTCGTATCGATATTGGCAAAGAGGTCTACTACGCGCTCGACGAGGCCGAACGGCAGGGTGTGCTCGACCGATTGGCCGCCGAGGGCAAGCGCGGCAAGCCCAATGTGCAGCGCTTTAAGGGGCTCGGTGAGATGAACCCGGCGCAGCTGCGCGAGACCACCATGGACGCCGACACCCGTAGGCTGGTGCAGCTGACCCTAGAGCACGGCGACGACACCAACAGCGTGATGGATATGCTGCTGGGTAAAAAACGGGCCAGTGACCGTCGCTCCTGGTTAGAGGTCAAAGGCAATTTAGTCGACCGCGCCATTCTTTGAGCGTGCCACTAGCGGATTAATGAGATAACCCTATGAATGAGAAAGTGACCTTTAGTGAAAACGGCCAGGAGCGCCGCGCACTCAAAGACTACACCGAAGAGGCCTACCTCAACTACTCGATGTACGTCATCCTTGACCGCGCCCTGCCCAACATCGGCGACGGTCTCAAACCGGTGCAGCGGCGCATTATCTATGCGATGAGCGAGCTCGGCCTGAAGGCGACCGCCAAACATAAAAAGTCGGCGCGCACGGTCGGCGATGTGATCGGCAAGTTTCACCCGCACGGCGACAGCGCCGCCTACGAGGCGATGGTGTTGATGGCGCAGCCGTTCTCCTACCGCTACCCGCTGGTCGACGGTCAGGGTAACTGGGGCTCGGCCGATGATCCGAAGTCGTTTGCGGCGATGCGTTACACCGAGTCCAAGCTGAGCCCGTACGCCGAGCTGCTGCTCGCCGAGCTGGGCCAGGGCACAGTGGATTGGAAGCCTAATTTTGACGGCAGTATGGATGAGCCGGAGATCCTGCCGGCGCGGGTGCCGAATGTGCTACTTAACGGCACCACCGGCATCGCGGTCGGTATGGCCACCGACATTCCGCCGCACAACCTGCGCGAAGTGGTGTCGGCCTGTATCCACCTGCTCGACCACCCGAAGGCGACCAGCGCCGAGCTCTGCGAATTGGTCCCCGGCCCCGACTACCCCACCGAAGCGGAGATTATTACGCCGCGCAAAGACCTGTTGGCGATCTATGAGAGCGGCCGCGGCTCGGTCAAGATGCGCGCGGTATGGCACAAAGAGGATGGCGACATTATTGTCACGGCGCTGCCTTTTCAGGCCTCTGGTTCGAAAATTCTCGAGCAGATTGCCGCCCAGATGCGCAATAAAAAGCTGCCGATGGTCGAGGATCTGCGCGACGAGTCAGACCACCAATACCCGACCCGGCTGGTGATTACCCCGCGCTCTAACCGCATCGACGTAGAGCAGCTGATGGGCCATCTTTACGCCACCACCGATCTGGAGCGCAGCTACCGGGTCAACCTCAACATCATCGGCCGCGACGGCAAGCCTGGGGTGATGTCGCTGCGCCAAATTATTAAAGAGTGGCTGGCGTTTAGGGTCGACACCACCCGCCGCCGGCTTGAGCACCGGCTCGACAAAGTCGACCGCCGCCTGCATTTGTTGGACGGTTTGTTGACGGCGTTTTTAAACATCGACGAAGTGATCCATATCATCCGCACGGAGGACGAGCCCAAGCAGGTGTTGATGGCGCGCTTCCAGCTTAGCGAGCTGCAGGCCGACTACATTCTCGACACCAAGCTGCGCCAGTTGGCGCGCCTAGAAGAGGTCAAGATCCGCGCCGAGCAAGAGCAGCTCGCCGCTGAGAAAGCCAAACTCGAGCAGCTACTGAGCTCAGAGGCGCGGCTAAAAACCTTGGTTAAGAAAGAGCTCCAGCAGGCCGCCGAAGAGTTTGGCGATGACCGTCTGTCGCCGCTGGTCGAGCGCGCCGAGACTCAAGCGTTCAGCGAGACCGAGCTGCTGCCGAGCGAGCCGATCACCGCCGTACTCTCCGATAAAGGCTGGATCCGCGCCGCCAAGGGACACGATATCGACCCAGCCGCGCTCAGCTACAAAGCGGGCGACAGCTTTTTAGCCGCCGCCAAAGGGCGCAGTAACCAGAACCTGTTCCTGCAGGACAGCAGCGGCCGCTTCTACGCGCTGGCCGCCCACACGCTGCCGTCGGCGCGGGGCCAGGGCGAGCCAGCCACCGGCCGTCTCAACCTGCCGGCCGGCGCGGTGATCACCAACATTGTGATGGGCGCCGATGAGCAGAAGGTGCTGCTCAGCTCGGACGCAGGCTACGGCTTTATCGCCAAGGTGAGTGATCTCTACACCAAGAACCGCGCCGGCAAGGCGGTGGTCTCGATTCCGAAAGGTGGCCGAGTGCTGGCGGCCAAGCTGATCGATGGCGACGACGCGCTGATCGCTGCGGTCAGCAACGAGGGCCGGATGTTGGTGTTCCCGCTCAGCGAGGTGCCAGAGCTGGCGCGCGGCAAGGGCAACAAGCTGCTGAGTATTCCCAGCTCGCGGCTGCAGAGCCGCGAAGAGTACGTGGTTGACTACGCGGTGGTGCCGACCGGTGCCGAGCTGCGGGTCTACTCCGGCAAACGCCACTTGGCGATGAAGGCCAAAGACCTAGAGCACTACCTAGGTGAGCGCGGTCGGCGTGGCCACAAGTTACCGCGCGGCTTCCAGAAAGTGGATGGGCTCGGGGTCGAGTGACAACCACGACTATCAGCAGAGGGCTAGGCTATGAATGAGACCGTGATCAGTTATCTGGCCGAGGCCGAGGGGTTGGCGCTAGCCTACGCCGTCAAGCTGGTCAGCGCGGCGGCTATTTTTGTGATCGGTCGCTGGCTGGCCAAGCGGCTGGTCAGCTGGGCAGAGCGGCTGATGGCGCAGCGCAGTGTCGATGCCGCGGTCAGCCACTTTATGGCCAACCTGCTCAACTGGGGGTTACTGGCGGCGGTGGTGATTGCTGCACTCGGCCAGCTCGGCGTGCAGACCGCGTCACTGGTTGCGGTGGTGGGTGCCGCCGGCTTGGCGATCGGCCTGGCCCTGCAGGGCTCGCTCTCCAACTTTGCCGCCGGTGTGCTGCTGCTAGTGTTTCGGCCGTTTAAACTCGGCGACTACGTCGAGATGGCCGGCACCGCCGGCAGTGTGGCGCGCATTCAGATCTTCACCACCGAGCTGACCAGTCCCGACAACAAAAAGATTATTGTTCCCAACGGCCGGGTGATCGCCAGCAACATCGTCAACTACTCAGCCAACGACACCCGCCGGGTCGATATGGTGTTCTCCGTCAGCTACGGCGACGATCTCGGCAAGGCCCAGCAGCTGTTGCGCGACCTACTGGCGGCCGAGCCCCGGGTACTAGCTGAGCCGGCGCCGCTCGTTGCGGTCCACACCCTCGCCGATAGCAGTGTCAATATTATCGCTCGGCCGTGGGTGGCCAGCGGCGACTACTGGGCGGTCCACTACGCTGTGACCGAAGCGGCCAAGCGCGCTTTTGATGCCAACGGCATCACTATTCCCTTCCCGCAGCGGGTGATGCACGTCGAAAAACCCCCATTAGCGTAGCGCTATTGGCCGCCGAGTGACTATTGGGGCTGGGCCTCAGTTGGTCGGCAGACTTGGTCGCCGTAGTAGTTATCGGCGTAGTTGCAGTCGCAGTGGTTTGGCGCGCTGGGGTTGGCGGTCGCGGTGTTGTTATTTTCAGTTTTCATGGCTATCACTCTCATTGGGTTGGGCGCATCCGTTTGCGCACAGCCACAGTAGGCGTAAATGTACGGCCGGTAAAAGTGATTGTCTTTATTTTGGTGTTCTAAAAAACCGAACGGTTCTAGCGGCTGCGCAGCCACGCCTTAAAGCGCTTTACCAGCAGTTCTATGTCGCTAACCGCGGTGTAGTTGGGTCGCACCACAAAAGCTAGGGTGCGGTGGGGGCCGGGTTCGTTGAGTTTGGCGCGGGTTAGCTGCGGGTTATTGTCGACCAGCAATGGCAGCGCCAACGCCGGTACTAAGGTGGCACCCATGCCGCTGGCAACCAGTGCGACTAAGGTTGCCAGACTGGTCTCGCTGACGGTGTAGGGGCCGCTTGCCTGTAGCGCGCAGGCGTTCAGCGCGTGGTCTTTTAGGCAGTGGCCCTCGGCGAGTAGCAGCAGGCCGCTGTCTACAGCTTTAGACGCGCGGATAGTTTTACGCGGCGCGGCGCTAGTGGCGGGGCCGACCCAGTAGAAATCCTCCGGCCAAAACTCGAAGCTCAGCAGACCACTGCAGTCGTAGGGCAGCGCTATCACCGCACAATCCAGATCGCCGCGGCGGACTTTGTCGAGTAGCTCGGCGCTCTGCGCCTCTTCAATGCGCAGGCGCAGCCGCGGGTAGTCGTCGGCCAGCCCCGGCAGTACGCTCGGTAGCAGATAGGGCGCCACAGTCGGAATCAGCCCGATCGACAGCGGCCCGCTGAGCGGTTGGTCGCTGACGCGGCGCAGCTGCATGATCTCGTCGAGTTGCAGGTTGACCTGGCGGGCCTTGTCGAGCAGCTGCCGGCCGCGGGCGGTTACCAGCACTTTTTTGTTGTCGCGCTCAAAAACCATAAAGCCGAGCTGGCTCTCCATCTCGGCCAGTGCACTGCTCAGCGCCGATTGCGAGATCGAACACTCCTCGGCGGCCTTGCGAAAGTGGTGGTGGCGCTCGACTGCCAGTGCGTATTTTATCTGCTTGAGTGAAATCACGATGAGCCCTTTTTGAACATCTTCAATAAAAACGAATAATAACTTCTGTTTAACCGGTTTTTCAAATGGCAGGGCTCTCCCTATTATCTCTCCCGTCGCCGCCGAGACGGCTACAGCAACCCACTACCGGCACACAGTGCCACAGGAGCCAACACCATGATCAATACCGCCATCAAACCCTTTTCTGCAAAAGCCTACAAGCAGGGTCAGTTTGTCGATATCAGTGACAGCGATGTCACCGGCAGCTGGTCGATCTTCTTTTTCTACCCAGCGGATTTCACTTTTGTCTGCCCCACCGAGCTTGGCGATGTCGCCGACCACTACGCTGAGCTGCAAGCGCGCGGTGTTGAAGTCTACTCGTTCTCTACCGACACCCAGTTCACCCACAAGGCGTGGCACGACTCATCCGATACGATCGGCAAGATTAACTACACCATGGTCGGCGACCCGACCGGCACAATCACCCGCAACTTCGGGGTGATGCGCGAAGCCGAGGGGCTGGCCGATCGCGCTACCTTTATTGTCGACCCGCAGGGCATTATCCAGGCGGTGGAAATGACCGCCGAGGGCATCGGTCGCGACGCCAGCGATCTGCTTCGCAAGGTTAAGGCCGCTCAGTATGTCGCCAGCAACCCCGGCGAAGCCTGCCCGGCCAAGTGGAAAGAGGGCGAAGCGACCTTGGCGCCATCGTTCGATTTGGTGGGCAAAATTTAACCGCAACAGCAGTAGAGCGGCGGCGGGGCAACCCGCCGTCGACAGCATACGATTGAGGAGTACGACCATGTTAGATTCCAATACCCTTGCCGCCGTGACGACCTATATGGCCGATATCAACCGCGATATTGAGCTGGTAGTGGCCACCGGCGAGCACAGCAAGCGCGCCGAGTTGATGGCGTTGCTTGGGCAGATCGCCGGCTGCTCACCGCGCATCAGTGTGGTTGAGCGCGATCAGCCGGGCTTGCGCAGCCCAGTGAGCTTTACGCTGATGGCCGACGGCCAACCAACCGGTATCAGCTTTGCCGGGGTGCCGGGCGGCCACGAGTTCAACTCGTTGATCTTGGCGTTAGTGGGTGCCGGTGGCCGCGCTAGCGGCGTCGATGACGGTGTCCGTCGGGTCGTCGAGGCGGTCGCGGAGCCGCTCCACTTTGAGGTGTTCGTCAGCCTGAGCTGCCACAACTGCCCAGAGGTGGTGCAGACCTTGAATGCGTTCAGTCTGCTCAGCCCGATGATCAGCTGCGAGATGATCGATGGCGGCTTGTTTCCCGGCTTGATCGCCGAGCGCGATATTCAGGGGGTGCCCTCGGTCTATGTCAATGGCGAGCTGTTCGCCAACGGTAAAATTGACGCCGCGGTAATTGTCGCCCAGCTGTTGGCCCGCCAACCGCAGCCGGCGGTCGCCGCGACAACCGGCGAGTGCCAAGATGTGACCATCATCGGCGGCGGGCCGGCCGGTGTCAGCGCAGCTATCTACAGCGCCCGCAAGGGGCTCAAGGTAACCGTCATCGCCGACCGGATCGGCGGTCAGCTCAAAGACACCATGGCGATCGAGAATATGATCTCGGTGCCCGAGACCGATGGCCCAGCGCTGGCGGCAGCGCTTGAGCGGCATATGCGCGACTACCCGATCACCGTCAAATCGGCGCTGCGGGTCGAGCGTATCGAGCGCCATGGCAACCTTGAGCGGGTGCTGCTCAACAGCGGCGAAGTGGTCGAGACCCGCACCGTGATTGTGGCGACTGGTGCTCGCTGGCGCGAGCTCGGCGTGCCCGGTGAGCGCGAAAACATCGGCAGCGGGGTCGCCTACTGCCCGCACTGCGACGGGCCGTTTTTTGCTGGCAAAGAGGTCGCAGTGATCGGCGGTGGCAACTCCGGCATCGAGGCGGCGCTGGACTTGGCGGGGATTGTTAAGTCGGTGACCGTGTTCGAGTTTATGGATAGCCTCAAGGCCGACCAAGTGCTGGTCGACAAAGCGCGCAGCCGCGGCAACATCACTATCCGCACCGGTGTTGCCGTGCAAGAGATCGTGGCGGCGGACGGCAAGGTGAGCGCGATTGCCTACCAGCAGCGAGCAAACGGCGAGCGTATCGAGCAGCCGCTGCAAGGGGTGTTCGTGCAGATCGGCTTGGTGCCCAACGGGCAGTTTGTGGCGGACCGTGTGGCGATGAACGAGCGCGGCGAAATTGTCATCGACGACCGCTGTGCCACCTCGGCGCCGGCAATTTTTGCCGCCGGCGATGTCACGACTGTGCCCTACAAGCAGATCAGTGTATCGATGGGTGAGGGCGCCAAAGCGGCGCTGGCTGCCTACGAGCGGATTTTGCTCGGCGACGAAGAAGAGGTTCAACCAGTGGTTGCACGGCAAGCGGCATAACGATTAGCGAGCGACTAGTAGTGCTCAGCTAGAGTAGATCTGCAGCCGGTCGTCGTCTTGGTGGCGCGGGAACCGTTTGGCGCGCCGGTACGGGAATACGTCGACGACGTAGCCGGCGCGGATCTTCTCTTGTAGTCCCTGCCAAAATTCGACTTGGTAGAGATCGCTGTGCATCTCTTCGAAGTATTTGCGCGCTTTCGGCCGGCCCGAGAAGAACAGTCGGAACTCTTCGGGGAAAATATCTTGCGGGCCGACCGTGTACCAGGTGCCGGCGCGCATCTCGTCCTCTTCGTTGCGCGGCACCGGTATGTGCCTAAAGTTACAGTCGGTGAGCAGTTCAATCTCGTCGTAGTCGTAGAACACCACCCGGCCGTGGCGGGTGACACCAAAGTTTTTCAGCGGCATGTCGCCGGGGAAGATGTTCGCCGCCGAGAGCTGCTTGATACAGTTGCCGTACTCCTCGATAGCGTTGCGCTGTTCGGCGTCACTGGCGCTCTCTAGGTAAATGTTGAGCGGCGTCATGTAGCGCTCGGTGTAGAGGTGGCGAATTATCAGCCGGTCGCCATCGATCACCACCTGCGAGGCGGCGACTTTTTGCAGCTCTTCAATCAGCTCCGGTGAAAACCGATCGAGCGGAAACACTAGGTTGTCAAACTCTTGGGTGTCGGCCATCCGGCCGATACGGTCGTGGCGCGATACCAGCCGGTAGCGGTCGCGGACAATCTCGTGGGTGACCTCTTTGGGCGGCGCAAACTTGTCTTTAATAATTTTGAAGACGATGTTGTAGCTGGGCAGCGTAAACACCGTCATCACCATCCCCTTAATGCCGGGTGCGATGATGAACTGGTCGTCCGAGCTGCGCAGGTGCTGGACCATCTCGCGGTAGAACTCGGTCTTGGCGTGTTTGGGAAAACCCAGTGCGTTGTAGATCTCGTAGTCGCGCTTGTTGGGCATCAGCTGCTTGAGAAAGTGCGCGTACTGGTAAGGAAGCGGCGCGTCGACCATAAAGTGGTTGCGGGCAAAACTGAATACCACGCTCATATCATCTTGGTCGAACAGCGCGGTATCGACGTAGCAGCTGCCGCTCTCGTTGTTGAGTATCGCCAAAATCACCGGGTGGGCGCTGCCGGCTAGGATCACCCGGCCGACCATGTAGGCCGCCTTGCCGCGGTAAAAGATCGACTCGAGAATATCGACGGCGATGGCTTGGCCGGCGCGATGGTGCTCGCCGTGCTGGGCGTTGAAATTGGTGACGATACCGTTGAGATCGTCCTCGATATCTTCAAACGGCAGTGAAAACTCGGACTCCTCAAGCACCCGCCGGAAGATGTCGCGGCAGTCGTCACCCTGGTAGTGGATATAGATCGAGTACTCTGAGCTGGGCACGCTGAGCAGCTGCGACGACAGCACGTAGACGATGTCGTCGTCGATTTTGTCGTGGTCGTGGACATCGGCAAACACCGAGTTAAAAAAGGTCTCGGCGATCTCAAAGTTGGGGAAGTTATAGACCAGCTGCGAGTAAGCCGATTTGGCTTGGCGCCAGAGGTCGAGGCTGCGGATATCGCGGTTGGTGACAATGCCGAGAAACTGGACGGTCTGGTGAACCTTCTCTTTGTAGAGCTCCAGGCGCATCACGTTGGCCTGCTGTACCCCCTGCCAGTCGGCCTTCTCAAAGCGCGCTTTGGCGGCCAGGGTGGCGTTGAGGTAGTCGGCAAAATAGCTGTTAAAACCGTTTAAAACAGTCTTCGCCATCCGCCGCGCGCTGGAGTTGTGGGTGGTTACCGATTGGGCCATAAGGGGTGCTCGCGGCGGTTAGCTACTGGTCAAACAGCGATTTTAGCGCCGCCATATTGCGCGCCGCAGTGGCCTCGCTGGCGGGCCGGTGGGGCGCCTCTTCCAGCGCGGCAGGCGGCTCGATGGCGAGCGTCTCGCCGGCGGCGACGCGGTCGGCGTAGTGCTGATAGATCTCGCTGTACTCGGGCAGCACTTGGCGCTCGGCGTAATTGGCGAGCCGGTACCAGCCGCAGTCGCGGCCGGCCAGATAGACCGCCGGGTGGCTCCAGCGCTGCGCCGCTTTGGGGCTGGCCGCATTGCACGCCTCGCGGTAGGCCGCTAGCGGGCTCGGCAGTTGGCCGGGCAGGCCGGCGCGGCGGCACGCCTCCAGCATCTTGTTGAGGGTTGGCAGGTACTCGCTGTCGGCGATAATCCGCTCGGCCGCGGCACAGATGACCGCCGCTGGAAAGCCTTTGAGCGTCTGCAGCCAGAGCTTTTTGGTGATCGCTACCGAGCCCTGGTCGTTGCCGAACGCGCTGTAGTACTGGTTGTGGTAGTTGGCGCGAAACAGCGCAAAGGTCTGGTTGATCGCGTCGATCAACTCGGGGCTGGCCGCGGCGCTGGGTTCAGGACGCCCAGCTGCGGTCGTTGAGGTCGTCGACAAAGCTGCGGTTGCGGAGGCGAGTTGATGGTTGAGTCGAGTTTTGGCCATGCGATGTCTCTGCCGTTGGGCTGTTTTCGCGCGCCCACTGGCGCTTGACGAACTGAAGGAATTTACTGCTCCACGAGCTCTGCGGTTTGCCGCTCTCGCGCCAGTAAAGAATAAATTCGGCGACCAGCTGCTCGGCAAACGAGCGGCGGATATTGGCCATCTCGAGCAGCTCGTAGACCGCCGGGTTGGGCTGCCAGTTGGCGCTGATCACTCGCGGCGCGTGGTCGTTCTCGATCAGCCCGCAGTAGTGCTGCCACTGGTGGCGAATGTGGCCGATAAATTTCGAGTCCCAGGTCGCCGAGCGCTCGCCGCGGTCGCGCCAGTAGAGCACAAACTCGGGGATCGCATCGTCGATAAAGTTGCGGTTAATCCCGCCCTGGTCTACCAAAATAGCCAGCGCATCTATCGATGGTTGCCAGTCGTTGGCGATCGGCTGCTCGCTGCGGCGGCGGTTGTCGCTGCTCATCTGCTGCTGCCACTGGCGCCACACCTCTTTAATATATTTGGACTCCCAACTGTGCCGGGAGACGTTGCGGTCGCGCCAGTAGGCGACAAACTGGCCGACCTGGGTAGCGGCAAACTCGCGGGTGACGCCGAGCTGGCTGAGTTGACGCAGCGCATCCTCGCTGGGTTGCCAGCTGTTGCCGATGGTTTTGGCGGCGGCCGGCTGGGCGGCGGCCGGCGGCAGGTTGGGCGATAGATTGACAGCAGAGGCGGCTGCCGGCACAACCGCGGCGGGTGTTGGGCTGGCCGCCGCAGTGGGCAGCGCGGCCACTGCCTCAGCGCTGCTGGCGACCGTTTCGTTGAAAGCAAAGGTGAACTGGCTGTCGCTGCCGATCCGGCCGCCGCGGTAGAGCAGCAGCCCCTTCTCGTGGAGGCTGGCGACCAGCCGCTGGAGGTCCTCACTGCGCCAGAACGGGGTGCTCTGCTGCAGCTGCTCAAGTGCGACCCGGTGCCAGACAAACCCGTCGCGCGGCTCGCCGGCCACCACTGCCCGGCAGTCGCCGAGCAGCTGCAACAGCAGCGCCTCCTCAAGGCCGATAGTAGCGGCCAAGGTGGGCGATAGGGTGAGCATTTTTTCTGGGAACAGCGACATTCCGCAACTCTACCAGAAACCGACAGAGGCCAGAAGCTGGGCGCGTCCAGTTGCGCCCGGACACTGTATGTTCATACAGTTTTGAGCTATGCTGTGCGGCCATTCAATGGTTATCACCGATCAGGAGCCGTGCCGTGGCCAGCAAACCCAAACGCGCTTATGTCTGCAACGATTGCGGCGCCGACTACAGCAAATGGCAGGGCCAATGCAGCGAGTGCCACGCTTGGAATAGCCTCAGCGAGGTGCGGCTCGGCAAGGGTGCGCCGGTAGCGCGCAGCGGTGGCGGTTTTGCCGGCGCCGCCGACGGCCAGATCAGTACCCTGGCCGATATCGAGCTGGCCGAAATCCCGCGTATCAGCACCGCCAATAGCGAGCTCGACCTGGTGTTGGGTGGCGGCTTGGTGCCGGGCTCGGCGGTGCTGCTCGGCGGCGAGCCGGGTGCCGGCAAGAGCACCCTGTTGCTGCAGACCCTGTGTGCGCTCGCCGAGCGCCAATCGACGCTCTACGTCACCGGCGAGGAGTCGCCCCAGCAGGTGGCGATGCGCGCCAACCGGCTCGGCCTAGCGACCGATAAGGTCGAGATTATGGCCGAGACCTCGGTCGAGGTGATCTGCGCTACCGCCGAGCAGCGGCGGCCGAAAATTCTGGTGATTGACTCTATCCAAGTGATGCACCTCGACGAGGTCAGTTCGGCGCCTGGCAGTGTCTCGCAGGTGCGCGAGAGCGCCGCGATGATGGTCCGCTACGCCAAGCAGAGCGGCACCGTTTTACTGCTGGTCGGCCATGTCACCAAAGATGGCTCGCTGGCCGGGCCGAAGGTGCTCGAGCACATGATCGACTGCTCGCTGATGCTCGAGGGCAACAGCGACAGCCACTTCCGTATCTTGCGCAGCAACAAAAACCGCTTTGGCGCCGCTAACGAGCTGGGCGTATTTGCGATGACCGACCGCGGCCTGCGCGAGATCGCCAACCCTTCGGCGATCTTTCTGCAGCGCGGCGAGGCGGTCGCCTCCGGCAGTGTGGTGATGGTGGTCTGGGAGGGCACTCGGCCGCTGCTGGTCGAGCTGCAGGCGCTGGTCGACGACAGCCATCTGGGCAACCCGCGGCGGGTGACGGTCGGGTTGGAGCACAACCGTCTGGCGATGTTGTTGGCGGTGCTGCACCGTCACGGCGGTATTATGGTTGGCGACCAGGATGTCTTTGTGAACGTGGTCGGCGGCGTCAAGGTGCTGGAGACCAGCGCCGACTTGGCAGTGATTCTCTCGGTAATCTCGAGCTTTAAAGATCAGCCGCTACCGCGCCAGCTAGTGGTGTTTGGCGAGGTTGGGCTGGCCGGCGAGATCCGCCCAGTGCCCAACGGCGCCGAGCGGCTCCGCGAGGCGGCCAAGCACGGCTTTACCAAAGCGATTGTGGCGGCCGCCAACGCACCGAAAAAACCGCTGCCCGGTATGCAGGTGATAGCGGTTAAGAATATTGCCGAGGCGCTCGATGCGCTGGAGTGAATAGCCGCGCTTAATGGCCGCTATTGATTGACGGGGGCGGCCAATTTGTTAAATTGGGCGCCCTACTGTCAATTGAGAATTTACCGTGTCCAACCCGTTACATGCATCGAATTCACGCGACTCGTGGCTGCAGTCAGAGTCGGCCGGCGGGCTAATTTTGATGGCCTGCGCGGCACTGGCCATCGTCGTCGCCAACAGCCCGCTGTCTGGCTACTATGACCTGTTACTGAGCACCCCGGTGGAGATTCGGGTCGGCGCGCTGCACATTGCCAAGCCCCTGCTGCTGTGGATTAACGACGGCTTGATGGCGCTATTTTTCTTTTTGGTCGGGCTCGAGCTCAAGCGCGAACTGCTAGAGGGTGAGCTGTCAAAGCCGGCTAACATTATTCTGCCCGCCGTAGGCGCGGTTGGCGGCATGGTTGTTCCGGCGCTGGTATTTGCGTACTTCAACTGGGGCGACGCGATCGCGATGCAGGGCTGGGCGATCCCAGCAGCGACCGATATCGCCTTTGCACTGGCGGTGCTATCGCTGCTCGGCCCGCGGGTGCCGCTCTCTATTAAGCTATTTTTGACCTCACTGGCGATCTTTGATGATGTCGGTGCGGTGCTCATCATTGCAATTTTTTACACCGACAACATCTCGTTGCTGGCGCTGACTGTGGTGGCCGCCTGTCTGCCGTTATTGGCGTGGCTGAACTGGCGCGGCTTCACCCGGGTAGGGCTCTACCTGATGGTCGGCGCGGTGATGTGGGTGGCTACACTCAAGTCGGGTGTCCACGCTACATTGGCCGGTGTGGCGCTGGCGATGTTTATTCCGCTGCGGGTTGATGAGGGCGACAAGTACTCGCCGTTGCGCACCCTCGAACACGGCTTGCACGGTTTCGTCGGCTTTGTAGTGCTGCCGGTATTTACGTTTGCCAATGCTGGGCTGAGCCTAGCCGGCGTCGGTATTGAGCAGCTCCTCCACCCGGTGCCGCTAGGGATTGCCGCTGGGCTGTTTGTCGGCAAACAGCTTGGGGTGTTTGGGTTCTGCTGGTTAGCGGTGCAGCTGGGGTTTGCCAAGCTTCCCAAAGCGGTCAATTGGACCATGCTCTACGGCACCGCCGCGCTGTGCGGCATCGGCTTTACCATGAGCCTGTTCATCGGCTCGCTGGCCTTTGAAGCGGGTGGCGGCGCCGGCGATTACGCGATGCTGTTCGATGAGCGGCTCGGTATTATCATCGGCTCGCTCGGCGCCGGTCTGCTTGGTTATCTGCTACTCAAGCGCTCACTGCCGGCCGATCCTGTCGGCGAAGACGATTGACGGCCGCCAGTCCGCTGCCTACACTGTCGCTCACTTGCTACGTGTAAAGGTGTCTGTTTGGCCAGCCGGCCAACCAGATGAAACGGGAAGTTGGTGAAAACCCAACACTGCCCCCGCAACGGTAAACAAGAGAAGCCCGACAGTTACGCCACTGTGCTAAAGCACGGGAAGGTTGTCGGGTAGAGCGCAGAGCTTCGCTAGCGCTCACTTGTGAGTCCGGAGACCGGCCTAACACTTTGCAAGCAAACCGCGGGGCGCGGTTTGCTGCACAGACCCTTCGCGTCGGTCGCACTGCCGTGCCCGCCCCGTTTATCGTCTCTGCTTCACTGCTGCTCCGTATCACCCAAACTGCGCTCGGGTGAGAGCGCTTGTGGAGCTTGCCAATGAAGACCTACCCCTGTTCACTGCGCCGCTGTGGCGTCGCTTTTTCTGTTATTGCTGCATTTGCCGGTGGCCTCGCCCACGGCCAGCAGCCGATCGAAGAGATCACCGTTACTGCCTCGCACTTTCCGCTCGCCACCAACCAAGCGGCGGCGGCGGTGAGCGTGATCGACCAGTATAAGATTGATAACCGCGCCGCGCTGTCGATGCTCGACCTACTGCGCGACGTGCCCGGTATGGCGGTCAGCCAGTCGGGTGTGCTCGGCTCAATGAGCGATATCCGTGTGCGCGGGGCCGAGGCCAACCAGCTGCTAGTGTTGATCGACGGCGTTGAGGCCAACGACCCGTCGCAAGACGATGGGCTCAACTGGGGCGTGTTGAGTGCTGCCGACATTGAGCGCATCGAGGTGATCCGCGGTTCACAGAGCGCGCTCTACGGCAGCGACGCGATGGCGGGTGTCGTCAATATCATTACCCGCACCAGTAGCGCGCCGCTGTCGGCCGGCTTCAATGTCGAGCGCGGCGGCAACAATACCTGGCAGAGCGGGGTTAACTTAGGTGTCAGTGGCGACAGCTACTCGCTGCGCCTCGCGGCCAGCCAGCTCGATACCGATGGCGAGAATATCGCCCGCCAGGGCGGTGAAATTGACGGCCACGACAACACCACCTACACACTTAAAGCGAGCTGGCAGCCCAGCGCCCGCTGGAGTGCCAGCGTCACTGCGCGGCGCTCGGACGGCGCCAGTGATTTTGACGACAACGACAGCGCCTCTGGTCTGATGGTCGATGCCTCGAGCTACAGTGAGTTCACCAACAGTAACTACGGTTTCAGCCTCGATTACCAATCCGACTGGGGTATCAGCCAGCGCTTTAAGTGGGCGCTGACCGATACCGACAATACCAACTATCCGGGCGGTGACTACGACGGCAGCACCGCCGCCGAGAAGCAGCAGCTACAGTACCTGCTCTCCTACGCCAGTGACAGCGCCCGCGCCACGCTGCTGGTAGAGCGCGAGCACGAGGACTTTGAGCGTCGCGGTGTGGTTGCCGAGTCGTGGGGCTCTATCCTCGACCCCAACCAAGACCGCGAGCGCAATACCGACTCGGTCGGTATCGAGCTGCGCAAGACCTTTTTTGAGGCGTTTACCGTGGCGGCTAGCGGCCGCTTTGACGACAACAGCGAGTTTGACGACGGCGGCAGCGAAAGGGTTGAGTTGAGTTACCAGCTCAACGAGCAGTGGCGACTGCGCAGCAGCTATGCCACCGCAGAGAAAAACCCCACCTTCTCAGAGCGCTACGGTTTCTACTCTAACTTTATTGGCAACCCCGACCTGCAGCCGGAGAGCTCAGCGACCACCGAGTTGGGTTTTGATTGGAATTCGCAGGATAACCGGTTCGCGGTTGATCTGACCCTGTTTGACAGCCAGCTCGAGGATGAGATCAACGGCTTCGTCTACGACAGCGCGCTGTTTGCGTTTACGTCGGCCAATAAATCAGGCGAGAGCAACCGCCGTGGTGCCGAACTCGGTTTCTCGTGGCAGTTGGGCGAACAGTTGGCGATCGACGGCAGCTACAGCTACATAGACAGTACGGAACAGACCAGTGAC
Source organism: Porticoccaceae bacterium (assembly GCA_024639885.1). Classification (GTDB taxonomy): domain Bacteria; phylum Pseudomonadota; class Gammaproteobacteria; order Pseudomonadales; family Porticoccaceae; genus LSUCC0057. The sequence goes on from JAHEGD010000006.1 coordinate 116,558, forward strand.
GGTGATCGCGATGAGCTGCGCCGCCCCAACCACTTGGCGTCGCTGACACTCGACTGGCAGGCGAGCGATAGCGTCCAAGTCAACTTCAACCTACAGCATAGCGGCAGCCAAATTGACCAACATTTTTATGGTTGGGAGAGCCGTTACGTCGAGCTCGACGCCTTCACCCTGCTGGCGATCAATGTAAACTACGCGGCAACCGATGAGCTCACCGTCTACGCCAAGGCGACCAATGCCGGTGGCGTTGACTACGAAGAGGTCTTTGGCTACAGCACCCCCAGCCGCCAGCTGGCGATCGGCGTCCGCTACCAGTGGGGCCGTTGAGCCCACCATCGACAACAGGAGCAGCAACAATGAGCGACAAGCATCAGAAGAAAATGGAGAAGCTCAAAGAGAGCGTCGATGCCTCGATCGCCGCCGCCGACACCGAGCAGGGGGTGATGATCCTGCTGACCGGCAACGGCAAGGGCAAGTCGTCGTCGGCGTTTGGCATGGTGATGCGCGCGCTCGGCTACGGCTACAAGGTGGGCGTGGTGCAGTTTATCAAGGGCGAGCAGCTCTCTGGCGAGGAGCTCTACGTACGTGAAAAGTGCCCCGAAGTCACCTTCTACCAGATGGGTACCGGCTTCACCTGGGACACCCAAGACCGCAGCGGCGATATTGCGGCGGCAGAGCGCACCTGGGCGGTCGCCGCCGAGCTGCTGGCCGACCCGAGCGTCCACCTGGTGGTGCTCGACGAGCTCACCTATATGCTCAGCTTTAAGTACCTCGACCAGGCGATGGTGCTCGACGCGCTCGCCAACCGCCCGCCCGAGCAGAGCGTGGTGGTGACCGGCCGCGGCGGCGGCAGCGAGCTGATTGCGCTCGCCGACACGGTCAGCGAGCTCAAAGAGGTGAAGCACGCCTACAACAGCGGTATCAAAGCGCGCCGCGGCGTCGACTTCTAACTGCCTGTGGACGTTCGTCGGGTCGACCCGCACTGGCTGATTGGCGGTCTGGCAGCGCTGCTACCGGTGGCGCTGATCGGCGCGTTGCTGGTCGGTTCTAGCGTTATCTCTTGGCAGCAGACGTGGCAGTCGCTGGCCGGCGACGGTGGCCACACCGCGACTATTCTCTGGCAGATCCGGCTGCCGCGGGTGGTGCTGGCCGCGGCGGTTGGCGCGGTGTTGGCGCTCTGCGGTGCGGTGATGCAGGGGCTGTTTCGCAACCCGCTCGCCGACCCCTCGCTGATCGGTGTCTCCAGCGGCGCCTCGGTCGGCGCCAGCCTCGCCATCGTGCTGGCGGCGGCCTGGCTGCCGGGGTTAGTCGGGCTGCCGGTGACCGCGGCATCGGCCTTTCTCGGCGGCTTGCTGGCCACCCTGCTGGTTTACCGGTTGGCGACCTCGGCGCTGGGTACCTCGGTCGCCACCATGTTGCTGGCCGGCATCGCCATCACCGCACTGGCGGGCGCCGCCGGTAGCCTGCTCAGTTACTTTGCCGACAACACCACGCTGCGCCGCATCAGCCTCTGGCAGATGGGCAGCCTGAGCGGTGCCGGCCGCGACCGCGCAATGTTGATGGCGGCGGTGGCAGTGGCGCTGGCGGCTTGGCTGCCGCGTTACGCGCGGCCGCTCAACGCGATGCTGCTCGGCGAGTCAGAGGCGCGCCATCTCGGTGTGCCGGTGCAGGCGATCAAACGCCAGCTGATTGTGCTGACCGCACTCGGGGTTGGTTGCGCGGTGGCCAGCGCCGGGATCGTCGCCTTTGTCGGGCTGGTGGTGCCGCACATTGTGCGGCTGCTGGCTGGCCCCGACCACCGCTACCTACTGCCGGCCAGCGCGCTGGGCGGCGCGCTGTTGGTGGTGGCCGCCGACACCCTGGCGCGCGTGGTGATCGCCCCGGTAGAGCTGCCGACCGGGGTGATTACTGCGCTGCTCGGGGCGCCCTTTTTTGTCGCGCTGCTCTACCAGCAGCGCAGTAGGCTCTAGGGTGAGTTTGCGGGTCGCCAATCTGTCGCTGCGGGTGGCCGGCTTTGAGCTGCTGCGCGGTATTGATATGGCGGTACCGAGCGGCCAGGTGACGGTGGTGGTCGGCCCCAACGGCGCCGGCAAGTCATCGCTGCTGAAAGTGCTGTGCGGCGAGTTGCCGGCGAGCGCCGGTAGCGTGCTGCTCAACGATCTGCCGCTGGCCAGCTGGGGCGACCGCCAGCGCGCCCGACAGTTGGCGGTGCTGCCGCAGCAGTTGGCGTTGGCGTTTCCGTTTAGCGCCCAAGAGGTGGTCGGACTCGGCCGCATACCGCACGCCAGCGGCGCCCGCCGCGACGCCGAGATCGTTGCCGCGGCGCTCAAGCGGTTGGATGCCAGTTACCTGCAGCGGCGTCCCTACACCGCGATGTCGGGTGGCGAGAAACAGCGCGTCCAGCTGGCGCGGGTGATCGCCCAGATCTGGGAGCCGGCCGACGGCGCGCGCACGCTGCTGCTCGACGAGCCGACCTCGGCGTTCGACCTACAGCACCAACAGATGACTCTGGCGCTGGCGCGCCAGCTGGCCGGCCAGGGGGTCGGGGTGTTGATGGTGGTTCACGATTTGAATTTGGCCGCTTCGGTCGCCGACCAGTTGATCGTTATGAAAGATGGCACCATCGCCGCCTGCGGCAGCCCCGCCGAGGTCCTTACCGAGCGGTTGATCGACGAGGTATTTAAGGTGGACTGCACGATCACCGCCCACCCGCGCAGCGGTCTGCCGATGGTGGTGGTATGAGCCGCCGGTTGGCAGCGCTGTTGGCGCTGCTGCTGGCCGGGCCAGCGGCCGCCGAGCCGGTAGTGGTCGATGATTCAATCAACGGCCGGCTGGCATTGCCGGCGCCGGCGACGCGGCTGGTCTCACTGGCGCCGCATATCACCGAAATGCTGTTTGCGATCGGCGCCGGCGAGCTGCTGGTCGGCGCCGACGAGTACAGTGACTACCCTGCAGCGGCCGCCGCTGTGCCGCGCGTCAGCAACTATGCGGGCGCCAATTACGAGCAGATTGTCGCGCTGGGCACAGAGCTGGTGATCGGCTGGCAGAGCGGCAACGGCGAGCCGTTAGTGGCACCATTGCGGGCGCTGGGGGTGCCGGTGTTTATGGTCGAGGCGCGCCGCCTCGACGATATTCCGGATACTGTCGAGCAGCTCGGCCGGTTAACCGGCCGCGCCACTGCCGCCGGCGAGTTGGCGACGACGCTGCGCCAGCGGTTGGCGGCGCTGCGGGCCCGCTACGCCGGCGCCGCACCGGTGCGCTATTTTTACCAGATCTGGGACGAGCCGTTGATCTCCTATAACGGCGACCATCTGATCAGCAGTGCCTTGGCTGAGTGCGGCGGTGTCAATATTTTTGCCGAGGCCGTGCCGCTGGTCCCCTATGTCAGCGCCGAGGCGGTGCTGGTTGCCGACCCGGCGGTGATGATCAGTGCCGGCGACAGCCCCGACGACAACGCCAGCACCGCCGCCTGGCAGCGGTGGCCAAGTATGGCCGCGGTGGCCGGCGGCCACCGCTATGGGATCAGCGCAGACCTCACCGCCCGCCACGGGCCGCGTTTTATCGACGGGGTCGAGCAGCTCTGCGCGCTACTCGACCGCGCCCGCCGCTAGAGGTCGTAGCCGCGCTCGTCGTGGGCGCTCAAGTCGAGGCCGATAGTCTCTTGCTCGGCATCGACGCGCAGGCCGAGCAGGGCGTCGACCAGTTTCAGCAGCAGATAGCTGATTACCGCGGTGTAAACAAAGGTGGCGCCGATACCGATCAGCTGTACAGTCACTTGTGAGCCCATGGTGACACCCTCGGCGTAGCCGCCGCCGCTGAACACGCCGAGCTGGTCGCTGGCAAAGATGCCGGCAAAAAAAGTGCCGAGAATGCCGCCGACACCGTGTACTGGGAAGACATCCAGCGAGTCGTCGATGCGCCAGCGCTGTTTGATCAGCTGGGTGGCGTAGTAGCAGATGATGCCGGCGCTGAAGCCGATTACCAGTGCGCCGCCGGGGCCGACAAAGCCAGACGCTGGGGTGATCGTGCCGAGCCCAGCGACCATGCCGGTGACGCCGCCGAGCACCGATGGCTTGCCGTACTTGACCCACTCCATCAGCATCCACGCCAGTACCCCGGCCGCTGCCGAGATATGGGTGACCAGCATCGCCATCGCCGCGCTGCCGTCGGCGGCCAGCGCTGAGCCGGCGTTAAAGCCAAACCAGCCGACCCAGAGCATGCCGGCGCCGGTCACGGTCATCGTCAAGTTGTGCGGCATCATCGCCTGGCCGGGGAAGCCCTTGCGGTTGCCAATCACCAGTGCCGCAACCAGCGCGCCGACCCCGGCGGTGATGTGCACCACGGTGCCGCCGGCGTAGTCGAGCAGCCCGAGCTGGGCGAGCCAGCCGCCGCCCCATACCCAGTGGGTGACCGGCAGATAGACCAGCACCAGCCAGACCGCGCAGAACAGTAGCATCGCCGAAAACTTCATGCGCTCGGCAAAGGCGCCAACCATCAGCGCCGGGGTGATGATCGCAAAGGTCATCTGAAACATCGCAAACAACGACTCGGGGATGGTGCCGCTAGCGGTGTCGATAGCGATATTGGCCAGCATCAGGTTGTCGAGATTGCCGATCCAGTTGTTCAGTGCGCCGCCGTCGCCAAACGCCAGCGAGTAGCCGGCCACCAGCCAGATGATCGACATCACGGCGGCGATGGTAAAGCACTGCATCAGTACCGAGAGGACGTTTTTAGAGCGCACCAAGCCGCCGTAAAAGAGCGCCAGGCCGGGCAGGGTCATGAACAGCACCAGCGCGGTGGCGGTCAGTATCCAGGCGGTATCGGCGCCGCTGATATCGCTGGCGGTAGCCGACAGCGGCAGGGCGGCCAGGGCGAGCGCGGCGCAGCGGCCTAGCTGGCGAATAAACATTGAGTACATGGGTGACTCCTCGGTAAATGGTGGCCCAGCGGGCGGGCGGCTGGGTTGTCGTTATCGCCCTATTGCGGAAGATTCTAGCCGTTCCGCACAAAATTAGCGCATAAAAAGCACCATAACGGTGCGTAATCGCCCGTTGCGGTCGTTGATGGTGCGTCAAACTGGCGCCATCGGTGCAATCAGTCGCACGTGTCTGGTTAGCTGCAATTGGCGTGCCAATTGTTATCGGCGACAGCGACCGCCAGTCCATTGTGGTCGCGCAGACAAGGCAGTAATCTAGGGGCTGTGTTGGCCAATTTGAGGAGGCGTGACCATGAACAAACAAGCACTGCAAAACGAGCTGGTGGAGCTGCGAGCAACCCTCGACAGCGAACTGCAGCGCAGCGACCACCACCCCGACCCGTTTGGTCACCTGCTCAGCCGCGTGGCGGTGCAGGCCGACCCGACCGAGCCCGAGCCGCTCGATGACGATCTGCTCGACCAGCTTCGCGAGCGGGTCGCCGAGCAGAGCATTGAGCACCCGCGGCTCGCCGCGGTCGCCCGCCAGCTGCTCGACCTGTTGTCGCGAATGGGGGTGTAGCCGTTGCCGATGTTAATGAGCACCGACCGGCGGCTGTTCTGGTTTACCCTGTTTAAGTACACCATTTACACCCTGCTGCTGGGCAACATTGTGCTGTTTTTGTTCGACGACTACGCCGGCGCGCAAGCCGCCTATGGCGGCGATTTTGAGTCGGTGAGCCTGATCGCGCTGTTCCCGTCCACGGTGGATACCGCCGCTTGGGTGGTGTTGCTGCTGCTGTTTGAGGCGGAGACCTGGATCATCAGCGACGCCACCCTCAAAAAGCGCCGCGTGCAGTACTCGCTGGTGGCCGGCCGCGCCGTCGCCGCAGCGGTGATTGTCTACGCCTTTTACGGTTACTCGCTGACCCTGGTCGAGAGCTACGCACTGCTCCCGCTGGGCGACATTGGCCAGCTCTGTGGGTTGGCCGCCGAAGGTTACCAGCGGGTGATTGCGCTGGGCGAATTTGAGCCGCTCGGGGCCGGCTGCGCGAGCTTGGCAGACCCCGGCTGGCTGATTCATCGCGACCAGTTGGCGGTCGGCAGCGCCGCCGATTGGGGTTTGGTGCAGTGGCTGGCGTGGCTAGACTTTATCAACGCCGGTGCTTGGCTACTGATTGTGGTGATGCTCGAGGCAGATGTCTGGCTGCAGGTGCGCGGCCGCCTCAAGGGCGCAGCACTGCTGTGGAGCCGCTACGCCAAGCTGCTGCTCTACTCGCTACTGGCGATCGCCGTGGCGGCGTGGCTGTGGATGGGCGACTACCTGTCTGGCTGGGATGGCGCGATCTGGCTGATCGCCTTTGTGTTTATCGAGATGAACCTGTTCCAGTGGCAGGCCGAGCTGGCCGAGCAGCAGGCCGCCAAGCGCGCCCCGCCGGCCGGGCTGGCGGCCGGTTAGCTGCGTTTTTCAACCACCGCCAGAATCAGCTTAGAGATACAGGTGAGCTTGCCGCGCTCATCTTCGAGGCGGATCTCCCAGACCTGCGAGGTGCGGCCGAGGTGGATCGGCCGCGCCGTGCCGGTCACCAGCCCGCTGCTGACCGAGCGAATGTGGGTCGCCGAGACCTCTTGGCCGTAGACCTGAAAGCGCTCGCCATCGACGCAGCAGTAACCCGCCGAGCTGCCGAGCGTCTCGGCCAGCACCACGTTGGCGCCGCCGTGAACGACCCCAAACGGCTGGAAGGTGCGGGTATCGGCCGGCATGGTGCCGCGCAGAAAGTCGTCGCCGACCTCGGTCATGGTCAGGCCGATGTGTTCAAGAATAGTGCCTTGGCCCATCCGGTTGAGTAACTCGACGGTGGGACGCTGGTGCCAGATACTGCTCATAGTGGGCCCTTAACTTTTCAGTGGTTTGTACTTGATCCGTTGCGGGGTGGCGTTGGCGCCGCGGCGTTTTAGCAGGTCTTCGTGGTAGTCGCTAAAGTTACCCTCGTGGAAGACCACCTCGCTGTTGCCTTCAAAGGCGATGATGTGGGTCGCCACCCGGTCGAGAAACCAGCGGTCGTGCGAGATGACCAGCGCACAGCCGGGGAACGCCAAGATCGCCTCTTCGAGCGCGCGCAGCGTCTCCACGTCGAGATCGTTGGACGGTTCATCGAGCAGCAGCACATTGGCGCCCTGCTTGAGTGTGTTGGCCAAGTGCAGCCGGCCGCGCTCACCGCCAGAGAGGTCGCCGACCCGTTTCTGCTGGTCGCTGCCTTTAAAGTTAAAGCGGCCGATGTAGGCGCGCGAGGAGACCTCGTAGCCGCCGATCTTGATCAGATCGGCACCGTCACTGACCGCCTCCCAGACGCTCTTGCTGTCGTCCAAGTGGTCGCGGCTCTGGTCGACCACTGCCAGCTTGACGGTCTCGCCGAGGGTGACCGTGCCGCTGTCCGGGCTGTCAGCGCCGCTGATCAACTTAAACAGGGTCGACTTACCGGCGCCGTTGCCACCGATGATGCCGACGATCGCCCCTTTGGGGATCGATAGGCTGAGGTTGTCGATCAGCAGGCGGTCGTTAAACCCTTTGCTGACGCCGTCCAGCTCAATTACTTTGTCGCCGAGCCGCTCGCCGGGCGGAATGTAAATTTCGTTGGTCTCGTTGCGGGCCTGGAACTCGCGAGACTGCATCTCTTCAAAGCGGGCCAGTCGCGCCTTGCTCTTGGCCTGGCGGCCTTTGGGGTTTTGACGAACCCACTCAAGCTCCTCTTTCATCGACTTAACGTGGGCTGACTCCTCGCGCGACTCCTGCTCTAGACGCTTCTCTTTGGTCTCTAGCCAAGTAGTGTAGTTGCCCTCGTAAGGGATGCCGTGGCCGCGGTCGAGCTCGAGAATCCAGCCGGCGACGTTGTCGAGAAAGTAGCGGTCGTGGGTGACGGCGACCACGGTGCCGGCGAAGCCCTCAAGAAATTTTTCCAGCCAGTAGACTGACTCGGCATCCAAGTGGTTGGTCGGCTCATCGAGCAAGATCATATCGGGGCGCGACAGCAGTAGTCGGCAGAGTGCCACCCGGCGGCGTTCACCGCCGGAGAGTTTAGTGACATCGGCATCCCACGGCGGCAGCCGCAGCGAGTCGGCGGCCACTTCGAGAGTGTGGTCGAGATTGTGCGCGTCCCACGCCTCGATGACCGCCTCGAGCCGCTCCTGTTTTTTGGCCAGCGCGTCGAAGTCGGCATCCGGGTCTGCGTAGTCGACAAATACCTGCTCGAGTGCCGCCAGCGCATCAACCGCCTCGCGGACGCCGTCCTCGACGTTGCCGCGGACATCTTTGGCCGGGTCTAGCTGTGGCTCCTGCGGCAGGTAGCCGACCGAGATATCCGGCATCGGCCGCGCTTCACCCTGAATGTCGGTGTCCAGCCCGGCCATAATTTTTAGCAGCGTCGACTTGCCCGAGCCGTTTAGGCCGAGTACGCCGATCTTGGCGCCGGGGAAAAACGACAGCGAGATATCTTTAAGGATCTCGCGCTTGGGCGGCACAATCTTGCCGACGCGGTTCATGGAGTAGACGTATTGGGCCATGCGGGTTCTCACTAAACAGGTTGACGCGTTGCCGCGCCAGCGGCGCAGCGGTGTGTGGCAGGATTGTAAACTAAAGCGCCGCCGGCGTAGAGCCTCAGGTGACCACGATCACCCGCACCGCGTCGAGGCGCAGTTGCAGCCGCTCGAGCTGATCGCTCAGCTGGTGTTGTTTGGCCGCCAGCGCTTGCAGCTCGGCGGGGTCAAACAGCGGGTTGCGCCGTGCCAGTGCGCGCAGCCGTTGGGCCTCGGCCTCTAGCTGCTGCTCGGCGGCGGCCATCGCCGTGGCGGTCAGTGTCGGTGAGGCCGCCGCTGCGGCGCGCTCGCCGAGCGCGATCAGCTGGCGCAGTTCACGCTGTTTGCTTTTGACCGCCTGCGCCGCCAAGCGGCGCCCGACCGGCTTGCAGAGCTTGGCGAGAATGGCCGGCGCCAGCGGCCCGGCGAGGTCGCGGCCGCGCTCGTCAAACAGCCAGCGCGCCGGTGTCGGCGGCAGGTAGCGGCGGTTGGCGCCGGGCGCCTCTAGCACAAAGCAGAGCTCGACCAGCACTGCGCCACTGGCGATGCCCACTTGCTTGAGTGGCCGCCCATCGAGGGTGGCCAAGGTAGCGTTGCCGCGGCTGCTGTGCAGCAGCTGCTCACTGGCCGCTGTCACCATCGGGTGGTCCCAGCTCAGAAACGCCAGCTCCTCGCGCTGCAGTGCGGTGTCGCGGTCGAAGGTGACCGACAGGCCGTCGTCGTCTAGCTCTGGAAACGGCTCACTCATCTCGCTGGTCGGGCGCAGCGCCCAGCTGTGTTGGTCGAGTGGCTCGCGCTCAACGCCCCAGCTGTCGAGCAGCAGCGCCAAGTAGTTGGTCAGGCTGCTGTCGCCATCGCTGGCGCGCAGCGCGGCGGCCAGGTTGTCGGCGTGCGGTTGGCGGCAGCTATTGCGCTCCAGGAGCCGATCGCGGCCACTGGCCAGCTCGGCTTGTAGCTGGCGGTTGCGGGCCGCTGCCTCGTCAATCAGGCGGTCGAGCGCGGCGCTGTGTGGGGCGTGCCCCGCCAGCTGGGCGGCGTATTCGCGGAAGAGCGGCTCGGCGGCCGGGTTGTAGTGCTCAATACTGTCGGCCGCCTCGCTGTGCCAGCGCAGCAGCGTCTGCTGGTGCGAGCCGGCCAGCATCGGCAGGTGGATATCGACCGTATGCTGCTGGCCGATGCGGTCGAGGCGGCCGATGCGCTGCTCGAGCAGGTCGGGGTTGGCGGGTAGATCGAACAGCACCAGCTGGTGGGCAAATTGAAAGTTGCGGCCCTCGCTGCCGATCTCAGAGCAGACCAGCAGCGGGCAGTCGGGGTCGTCGGCAAACATCGCAGCGGCGCGGTCGCGCTCGACCACGGACATCTGCGGGTGGAACACCGCCGCCAAAATGCCGCGCCGGATACGCAGAAAATCAACCAGATCTAGGGCGCTCTCTGCGCAGTGAACAATCACTAACAGCTTGCCATTGCGGCGCTGCTTGAGCAGCTCGAGCAGCCAGCTGACACGCGGGTCGATGCGCGTCCAGTCGCTGCCACCGGCGTCTCGGTAGTGGCGCTCCGGGGTGGCGCTGGCCAGTGCCGCGGCGTCGTACTGGGGCGGTGCCGGCAGCAGCGTGGGGTGGGCGCGGCGCGCGGCAAAACCACCAATCGCCGCGCGGCTGTTGCGCAGCAGTACCCGGCCGGTGCCATAGCGGTCGAGCAGTAATTCGGCCAATTCGGCCTGCCTATCGCTGGCGGCTGGCTCAGCCTGCTGGGCGCTCAGCAGCGCCTGCTCGCTGGGGTCGAGCAAACCGTCGAGCAGCGCACGGCTGGTCGGGCAGAGCCGCTGGCCAGTTTCGATCTGCTCGATGGCGGCGGCCAGCGGGGTCAGCTGCGCCTGCTGGCGCTGGTAGTCGGCCAGCGAGCTGAACCGCTCTGGGTCGAGCAGCCGCAGCCGCGCGAAGTGGCTCTCTGCGCCGAGCTGTTGCGGGGTGGCGGTCAGCAGTAGCAGGCCGCTGGTGCGCTGGGCGAGCCGTTCAATGGCGCGGTACTCGCTGCTGACCAGCGCCGGGTCGCTCTCCCAGCGCAGGTGGTGGGCCTCGTCGACGACCAGCAGGTCCCAGCCGGCGCCCTCGGCCAGCTCGCACCAGCGCGGCTCGGTCGCGGTCGCCAGCGAGCAGATCGCCAGCTGGCACTGCTCAAATGGGTTGCGCTCACCCTCGTCACTGAGCGCCGCTAACCGCTCGTCGTCAAGCAGGGTCGGGGCGAGATGAAAGCGCCGCCGCAGCTCCACCAGCCACTGGTGCTGGAGCGCCTCCGGCACCACTACCAGCACCCGCTCGGCGCGGCGGTTGAGCAGTTGGCTATTGATAATGGCGCCCGCTTCGATGGTTTTGCCCAAGCCGACCTCGTCGGCGAGCAGCACTCGCGGCCGGCGTCGATTGGCGACCTCATTGATGATGTAAAGCTGGTGGGGCAGCAGCGCAATGCGTCCGCTGCTGAGCCCACGCAGCGGGTCCTGCGCTTGTCGCAACGCCGCTTGGCGGGCGCTGTGGCGCAACTCAAACCAGTGGCCGGCGTCGAGCTGACCGCTGAATAGGCGCAGGGTCGGCCGGTGCAGCGGCATGTAGGGGTCTATCCAGCCCTCTGGTACCACGCTGCTGCCGGTGGCGCTGTCGATGCGATAGAACAGCAGCCCCTCGTCAACCACCACCTCGCTGATCTCGCCGCTGGCGAGCGGTTGGCTGCTATCGGCCGCCGGGTAGTAAGAGAGCGTGTCGCCGACTGCAAAGCTGATCCGCACCAGTGGCGCCGAGCTCAGCGCGTAGCAGCGGCTCTCTTCGCTGTCGGCAAACAGCAACGTGATAGTGCGCCGGTCGCTCTCCAGCAGTGTCGCCAATCCCAACTCAAGCTCGGCCTCGTTTATCCAACGTTGGCCGGGCGTGGGCATCGAGTGGTCGGTGGTCTGCTGCATAGTGGCCCCGTGGTTTTATCAAGAGTCGCCATCTTAAGGGCCACGGCTGAAATTGCCAGTTCTCGCTAGCCGCAGATGGTTATCGCCGTTAGTCGGCAGCGCTTGAACTCGGCTCTGGACCACCTGCATCGTCATCTCGGACGGCGCGTAGCGCTTGATCTCGGCTCTGGACCACCTGCATCGTCATCCCGGACGGCGCGCAGCGCCAGATCCGGGATCTCTGTTCGTTTGAGTCACTGCAACACCGCAGAAAGATCCCGGCTCAAGGCCGGGATGACGGGGTTAAGAGGGCGCGTAGGGTCAGATCCGTAGGCCGTCATCCCCGACGGCGCGCAGCGCTTGATCTCGGCTCTAGTCCACCGACATCGTCATCCCGGACGGCGCGCAGCGCCAGATCCGGGATCTCTGTTCGTTTGAGTCACTGCAACACCGCAGCAAGATCCCGGCTCAAGGCCGGGATGACGGGGTTGAGTGGGCGCGCAGCGCCAGATCCGGGATCTCTGTTCGTTTGGGTCACTGCAACAGCGCAGCAAGATCCCGGCTCAAGGCCGGGATGACGGGGTTGAGAGGGCGCGCAGGGTCAGATCTCGGCTCTGGACCACCTGCATCGTCATCCCGGACTGCGCGCAGCGCCAGATCCGGGATCTCTGTTCGTTTGAGTCACTGCAACAGCGCAGCAAGATCCCGGCTCAAGGCCGGGATGACGGGGTCGAGTGGGCGCGCAGGGCTCGATCTCGGCTCTAGTCCACCGACATCGTCATCCCGGACGGCGCGCAGCGCCAGATCCGGGATCTCTGTTCGTTTGGGTCACTGCAACACCGCAGCAAGATCCCGGCTCAAGGCCGGGATGACGGGGTCGAGTGGGCGCGCAGCGCCAGATCCGGGATCTCTGTTCGTTTGAGTCACTGCAACACCGCAGCAAGATCCCGGCTCAAGGCCGGGATGACGGGGTTAAGAGGGCGCGCAGCGCCAGATCCGGGATCTCTGTTCGTTTGGGTCACTGCAACAGCGCAGCAAGATCCCGGCTCAAGGCCGGGATGACGGGGTTAAGAGGGCGCGCAGCGCCAGATCCGGGATCTCGGTTCGTTATAGCGTATGCAACATCACAAAAAAATCCCGGCGCAAGGCCGGGATGACAGGGAACGAAAGGCGGTGCGGGAGACTGCCAGCTGGTCGGTTAGTCGTGCTTGTCGCGCCACTCTTCACGGCGCTCGCGGCGTTCTTCGCGCATCGCCTTGTGGTGCTCGCGGGCCTCATCCTTGGAGACCTTGCCGTCGCTGTTGGCATCCATGTCGGTAAACCGCTCGTTCATCTTGGCAGTCATTTCGGCGATACCGGCGGCGTGCTCGTCTTTGCTGATGAAGCCGTCGTCGTTGCTGTCGACGCGCTCAAACATATCGCGGTCACCGCGCGGTGGCTTGTCGCCGTGGTGGCTGGCTAAGGCGCTAGCTGACAGTGTCGCCGCGGCTGCGAAGGCGACTGCGAGTAAGCTCGCTTTTAAAATGGGTTGGCTCATAGTGTTGGCTCCATTGGTTTAGTTTGAGTGGTTTTGTTACCCACACCTACCATAACGGCACTGGGCCCGTTCGGTTGACAGCGGCCGATCACGCTACTCACTGCGCTGCCACCGATAGTCGACATAGAGCTGGCCACTGGCATCGCTGCGCACCGTAAAGCTGAATGGTGTGGCCGGCAGCGCGACGCTGCCAAAGGGCAGTTTTGGGTTTAGGTAGCGCTCTGGATAGCGGCCGTCAAAGTGGCTGACTGCGCCATGCGGTTGGCTGGTAGCCGGCTGCAGAGTGCCATCGGCAGTCGCCACCCACTGCTGCAGTCCGTCGCTAAACGGTTGGCTGGCGAAGGGCGCATCGGCGCTGTGGCGGTTGCGCAGCAACCGGTCGTAGAGCCGATAAAACGGTTGGCCGCCCTTGGGCTGCATATCGTAAAAGCTAGAGGCCGCTTTGAAGCGTTGACGATCGGCGCCCGGCAGCAGCTCGTTGATCAGCGTGTAGCCGTAGCGCAGTGGCCGACCCTGGTAGTTGAGCGACTCGACCGCGGGCGTGGTTGGCGCACCGCACAGGCTCGGGTAGTCGTCGGCCAGTTCGCTTGGGAAGTAGTTGCTGCGCCGCAGCAGGCAGGCGGTGGCTAGATAGCGCTGGCGCAACAGCGGCTGATCGCTCTCTGCAAACTGATAGAACCGCCAACCCGCTTCGCTCTGGTAGTGCGGCGTTAAACCGGGCAGGTCGAACTCTTGCGGGGTGCTGTCGAGCAGCAGCAAAAAGCCGTTGCCGGGACCGTTCTGGGAGGGCTCGTTTTGGCTCCACAGATACTCGCCGTTGTAGTACCAGACCAGCAGGCCGGGCCGGTAGTTGATGCTCAGTGCGCTGAAGCCAACCGGCTGGCTGTCGTCCGGGTAGAACAGCATGCCGGGTTTGGCGAGGCTAGCATCGTAGTTGGTGGCGCCGTCAAACTGTGCGTAGGGGTTGCGGTGCTCAAGCAGCAGGTAGTGCGGCATCGCCAGCTGGTGGTCGCCACCGGAGAGACTGAAACCGCGGTTGTGCCAGCCGCTGTTGCTGTTGAGTGCGCTGGCTTGCTCAAAGTCCTCGCGGTAGTTGATCGCCGGCACGGCGATGTTGTCGATCAGGGCGCCATCGTTCACCGCTGCGCCATCAGTAAAGTAGTGCCAGCGCAGGGTCACGGTCTGGCCGCGCCAGCGCTCTAAATCAAACTCGGCGGTTATCCACAGCGGTCGGCTGCACGGATCGGGTGCGCTGTCGCCGGCGATCTGCTCCTCGGCGCTGGCGCGCTCGCTACTCGGGTCACAGTCGGCGCGGCGCTCGACCCGGCCGTCGCCATCCAAGTCGCCGGAGAGGCCGGTCAGCCCGGGCAGCGAGCCATCGCCCTCGTGGCCCTTCTGAGAGGGCATCACCGAGCCGCTGGTGCTGTCGCTGCGGTCGATCGGCAGCAGCCGCTGGAACGGCTCGCCGGCCGCTGCAGCCTCGATATAGAGATAATCCCAGGCGGCTTCGATATCGAACCAGCTGTCGAAGCTGAGCGTCAGCGGCTCCTCTTCGCCGGCGCCGCGCAGGTCAAAGTCGCGGCTCAAGGTGCGCTGCAGGTCGTTGCCTTGGCCGCTGTAAGCGGCTTGTCGGCCCTGCGCCGAGGTTAGCGGGCCGAGCGCCAGCGTGCGGATTTTCGGCGGCAGTATCACCATGCTGGCCGCGCAGCCGTCGCCGTGGTGCGGTGCGTTCATCACCGGCTGGTGCAGTGTGCCGCTGTCGGCGCCGCCAAACTCGGGCGGCCGCACCACGCACGGCTCCAGCCAGCCGAGCATCATCCGCGACCAGCTGCTCAGCGCTTGCGGCAGTGGTGCGCTGGTCGATGACATCAGGTCCCAGCTGGCGGTCGAGTTGTTGGTGCGCGAGGCGTACAGGTCGGGCAGCCCGAGCGAGTGGCCAAACTCGTGGATAAAGGTCGAGACATCGGTGTACTCGGACTGCATGTTGTAGTCGTAGAGCCACAGGCCGTCGGCGATCGGTACGCCACCGCGTCGATGTTGTGAACCGTCGGCCAGGGTCGGCCCGGCGCTCAGGTTCTCGGTGATCGAGCTGCGGTGCGGCCAGATCCGGTTGGCACAGGCGAGTTGGTCGGCGGTGAGGGTGGCGAACACGCCCTCATCGGCGTTGGCGGTGAAGCGTTGGCCGAGCTTGTAGAGCCCGTGACAGGAGGACTGCGCCTTACCGGCATAGACCACCACCAAGTGGTCTATGTAGCCGTCCGGCTCGTCGCGCTCGCCGTCGCCGTCAAAGTCGGTCGGGTCCCATATATCGTGCTGCTGCCAGTCGTAATCGGGGTTGGCGGCGTAGGCCGCGGCCATTGCCGCCGCCACTAGCCGGCTCGGTTTGCTGTCGTTGCGCCAGCTGCCGTCGCTGTTGCGCTGCGGCCGGCCGTAGTCGGCCAGCGGTCGCTCGAGGACAACCGTGGGCAACACGCTGCCGTCAATATGGTAGCGGCCAGACGATTGCTGGCGATAGTAGTGGGGCAGCGTACCGGGCTTGGGTTGGCCGTCGGCGTCGCGTCCGAACAGGCTCTCCTGCAGGTAGGCGCGGTTGCGCTCGGCGGCGTCGGGCTGGCCGGCAAAGCGGTCAAAGCCATGCTCGGGCGAGGCGACAGTCAACACCAGCAGCTGGTGGGGGCGCTCGGCGCCGGCGCGCACCGGCGCAACTTGGTCGCTGGCGATCTGAATATGTCCCAGTTGATCGAACTGCCCGGCGGCCAGCTTCTCAACCATGGCGGCGCTCTCTGCGGTGACAGCGCGCTCTGCTGGCGGGTTGCAGGCGGCCAGTGCGGCGCAGGCGGCGATCAGGCAGGTGTGGCGAAATATGGCGGAGAACATAGGCGGCTCGTTGGCATGGTGGATGAAGAGATTGAGACGGCACTGTCGATCGCGCTGTTGATGGCGCTGCCGCTGTTCTATCATAGCGCCCCCGCGCAGGCCAGAGCTATGGCCGCCGACTGGAGAGGACACCGCTAGGTGCAAGAGCTGTTAAAAAAATTGGCCCGCCAGACTATGCCGTTTGGCAAGTACAGCGGCCGCGTGCTGATCGACCTGCCCGAAAAGTATCTGCTCTGGTTCCGCCGCAAGGGCTTTCCCAGTGGCGAGCTGGGCACCCTGCTGGCGCTGGCCTTAGAGATCCACAGCAACGGCCAGCGGCGGCTGCTCGATCCACTGCGGGCGCCGGGCAGCGCAGCGCAATTTAGCGGAGATGACCCGCGTGATTGAGTTGCGCGAGGCGGAGTTGCGGCGCGGCGCTAAAGTTCTGTTTAGCGGCTCCAGTCTGCGCATCCACGCCGATCACAAAGTGGGCCTGATCGGCGCCAACGGCTCTGGCAAAAGCTCACTGTTTAAACTGCTCTGTCGCCAGTTGACGCTGGACGCCGGTGAGCTGGCGATGCCGGCCAGCTGGCGGATCGCCCATATGGCGCAAGAGGTGATCGGCGTCGAGCGCAGTGCGCTCGACTACCTGCTCGACGGTGACAGTGAGCTGCGCGCGGTCGAAGCGCAGCTGGCCGCCGCCGAGGCGGCCGGCGACCACGACGGCTTGGCACTGGCCTACCAGCGGCTCGACGAGATTGACGGCTACACCGCCAGCAACCGTGCCGAACAGCTGCTCGACGGGCTCGGCTTCGTCCCCGGCGACGGCGGGCGGCTGGTTGGCGACTTCTCGGGCGGCTGGCAGATCCGGCTCAATTTGGCGCGCGCGCTGATCGCCCGCTCTGACTTGCTGCTGCTCGATGAGCCGACCAACCACTTAGACTTGGACGCGACGCTGTGGCTAGAGCGCTGGCTGCAGCGCTATCCCGGTACGCTGGTGATCATCTCCCACGACCGCGATTTTCTCGACGCGATCGTCAACCGGGTGGTCAAAATTGAGGGTGGCGAGCTGGTCAGCTACAGCGGCAACTACTCGGCCTACGAGCGGATTCGCGCCGAGCGGTTGGCGCTGCAGGCGGCGATGGCCGAGAAACAGCGCCAGCGCCGCAGCGAGGTCGAGGAGTTTGTCGCTCGCTTCCGTTACAAAGCGAGCAAGGCGCGCCAGGCGCAGAGCCGGCTCAAAGAGCTGGCGCGGATGGACGAGATTGCCGCCGCCCACGTCGACTCGCCGTTCAGCTTTCGCTTTGCCGACAGCCCGGCCGGCAGTGGCGCGCTGCTCGGTTTGAGTTTGGCCGAGCTCGGCTACCCCGGCCGCGCGGTACTGCGCGGCGTCAATATCGAGCTGCTGCCCGGTGCGCGGGTCGGCCTGCTCGGCCCCAACGGCGCCGGCAAGAGCACCCTGATCAAAGCCCTGACCGCCGAGCTGCCGCTGCTGGCCGGTGAGCGGGTAGAGGGGCAGCGCTTGCGGGTCGGTTACTTTGCCCAGCAGCAGTTGGAGGCGCTCGATCTGCGCGCCTCGCCACTGCTCCACCTGCAGCGCATCGAGCGTGCTACCCAGCGGCCGGCCAGCGATCAGAAGATGCGCGATTTCCTCGGCGGTTTTGATTTTCGCGGTGACGCCGTCGATGCGGCGATGGCGGATTTTTCGGGCGGCGAGAAGGCGCGGCTGGCGCTGGCGCTGATTATCTGGCAGCGGCCCAACCTACTGCTGCTCGACGAGCCGACCAACCACCTCGATATCGAGATGCGCCAGGCGCTCGCCGAGGCGCTCAACGCGTATCAGGGGGCGCTGGTGTTGATTTCGCACGACCGCCACCTGCTGCGCAACAGTGTCGATGACTTTTATCTGGTCCACGACGGTGTCGTCGAGCCGTTTGGCGGCGATTTGGTCGACTACCAAAACCGCATGGCGCAACCGCCACCGTCCGCTGCGCCAGTCGTCGAGGCGGCCGCACCGGTGGTGGAGAGCAGCGCCGAGCGCAAGGCCAACCGCCAGGCCGCAGCCAACCGCCGCAGTGAGCTGGCACCGCTGCGCAAACAGGCTCAAGCGCTCGAGCGCGAGATCGCCGCCGCCGAGAAAAAACTGGCAGCGTTAGAGCAGTGGCTGGGGCAACCGCAAGCGTATGAGGACGACCACAAGGCGGAACTGCGGGCTAAATTGGTGGAGCAGGGCGAGTGCCAAATGCGGCTCAACGATGCTGAGGAAGCCTGGTTGAAAATCGCAGCTATACTCGAGGAGAGCTAAAGGCGTGATGCAAGCGTTGCGCACCTGATTAAATAGGTTAAAGTTACCTCTGCCGGTAGACAGAGTTTGTGAGGAGTGGAGTATGTTCAACCGCGGCAAGCAGGCGATTGAAAAAGAACAACATCAAATAGAGCAACTAACAGGTAATAGCACAATGCGCAAAGATTCAGCCCAGCCAACCAGTGGAGCACGGTCAATGATTGGAACCAAGGTAGTAATTAAAGGCGACCTTTTTAGTGAAGAGGACCTGACTATTGAAGGTGAAGTAGAGGGCACCGTTACAGCCAAGAGCAACGAGGTGCACGTCGGTAAAGCGGGCAAGTTAAAGGCCACTGTGAAGGCTAAAACGGCGCGTGTTGAAGGTGCCGTAAGCGGTGAGATTCACTGTTCAGAGAGCGCTCTAATAACAGCTACTGCCAATGTTCAAGGTAGTATCGTTGCGCCGAGAGTTATTTTAGAGGATGGGGCCAAGTTTAAGGGTAGTATCGATATGGATGGGGCCGCCAAGCCAGCTGCGGTCGCGCCGCCGCCGGTAAAGCCCGCTGAGCCGGCTAAGTAACCAATTCGACCAACAAATATGAAACAGCTTGAGCCAGCGATGGGGCTAGCACAGCGCTTGTCGAGCTTAGTCATTGCGCTTACGGGCGGGCAGCCGGATCCCGAGCCAGAGCCGGTACTTGAGGATTTGACGTCTTCATTGATGGTCGACGTGTTCTCACAAGTGCCAGCTAGTCGGCAGTTGCATCTGTTAGATTTTGGTGTTGCAAGCGCGGCTACGGTTAATTTCCTAAATCACTTTAACTGCCGTGTGAGCTTTCTGGACCTACTGAGTTGCCATGCTCAAATTGAGGCCGCGGAGTCAGAGCAGCGGGAGTATGGTGAGGATTTCGTTGCCTTCTCTCATGATCAATTGGTAGCCCAATATACGACGATACTAGATGGCTTTGAGGTTGAGTCCCTCGATATCTGTCTGTTTTGGGATCTGCCAAACTACCTTCCTGCAGAACACATTAATGCGTTAATGATGGCGTTGGCGCCCAGGTTGCACGCCCACAGCTGCGCCCACTTAATTGGTATTTACAACGCCCACTCTACAGTCACGCCGGTCGACTACGGCTTGCGAGATTTGGTGTCAATGGTTCAGCGTCGTACCGAGTCAGCCACAGCGCAACGCTTTCACCCTTATCGCCAAGGTGAGCTGGATAATCTATTGACGCACTACAAAATAGATCGCAGCCGTCTGCTGGGCAAGGGGCTGGTTGAGTATCTGCTTTTTCATCGCGACCGGTTTGGAGACTAATAGGAGCGCGCTGCGCTGTTCGCGGGTATTAGCCAGTTACTGGCTGCTCAAAGCCCAGCTCGGCGATCTCGATGCCGCGCCGAAAATCCTCCATATGTTTCTGCATCCACAGCCCGGCTTGGTCGGGGTTGTTGGACTCGATCGCCTCGAGCACATGGCGGTGGGCGACGACAATTCGCTCGCCCGGCGACAGCGCCCGAATGACCGCTCCCCAGGCTGGGTAGAACAGGTCGTTGAGCGGTGCGCGCGCCTGCAGTAGGGCGTGGTTGTGGGTCGCTGCAGCGACCCGGTTGTGGAACTCTAGCTCGCACTCGAGCAGTGCCTGGTGGTCGTCGACCGCCTCGCGGCTGCGCTGCCAGTTGGCGCGCAGCTCGCGCTTCTCTTGGTCGCTGGCGTTGGCACAGGCGAGCCGCGCAGCGAGCGGCTCGAGCCCCATCGCCACCTCCCACAGCTCGCGAAAGGTCACCTTGTGCATCAGCATGGCCGAGCTTACCGAGCGGCCGATCTGGTCGGTTTGCGGCAGCGTCACTACCAGCCGCTTGCGGTCGGCGCGGCCGATCAGCCCGCCATGTTCGAGCAGCCGGATCGCCTCGCGCAGGGTGGAGCGGGTCACCCCAAACTGTTCGGCCAGTTCGGTCTCGGTCGGCAGCAGGTCACCGGTCGCCAGCTCGCCACTGGTGATGGCGTGGCGAATCTTCTCACTCACCACCCGGTAGGCGGGCTGGTGGTCGAGCTTGGCAAAATTTTGGGCACGGCTCATCGGTGGCGGTCCTTCAATAGCGCGGCCCAGCGGCCGGCGCGGTGGCAGTGAGCCGCTAGGGTAGTCTAATTGGCGCTTAATGAGAAGATTGACCGATTGTCCGACAATATGTCAATATTGCCCGGTTAGCGAGACATCACCAGTGGTAACTGGCGCTTGCAGCCATTAATTAACCAATCGCGGTGCTGTTGTCGGTGTCGCCAACGAGGTACCTATGACTGATCACGCCACCCCGTCTGCCGCCGCACCCCTGCGGTTTGTCACCGCCGCTTCGCTGTTCGACGGCCACGACGCCGCTATAAATGTTATGCGCCGGCTGATCCAAGCGCAGGGCACCGAGGTGGTTCACCTCGGCCACAACCGCAGCGTTGACGATGTAGTCCGGGCGGCGATACAAGAGGATGCCGATGCGATCGCCATGAGCAGCTATCAGGGCGGCCATGTCGAGTACCTCAACTACATGCTCGAGCTGCTCAAGCGCTACAACGCCGAGCACATTCAGGTCTTTGCCGGTGGTGGCGGCACTATCACGCTTGAGGAGATCGAGGCGCTCGAGGCCGCCGGGGTCAACAAAATTTACCACCCCACCCACGGTATGCAGCTCGGCCTCGAGGGGATGATCGCAGACCTAGTCGGGCGCGCCGGCCAGCACCGGGTGGCCACCGCGCTGCCGGCGGCGATCACCATCGACGACGAGATCGCTATCGCCCAGACCATCTCGGCCATTGAGGAGGGGGTGATACCGGCCGCCGATTTGGCCGAGCTCAAACAGCAGTGGCAGCAGCGCGCCGGCAGCACGCCGGTGGTCGGTATCACCGGCACCGGCGGCGCTGGTAAAAGTAGCTCGGTCGACGAGCTGCTGAGCCGATTTATTCAGCACCGCCCCGATATGCGTATCGCAGTGTTGGCGGTCGACCCAACCCGCCGTCGCACCGGCGGTGCGCTGCTCGGCGATCGCATCCGCATGAACACCCTCAGCGAGAAAAACATCTACATGCGTTCGATGGCGACCCGCCGTCAGCACCTCGCCACCAGCGAGATGCTCGGCGATGTCACGCTGTTTTTGAAATCGCTCGGCTACGATATGGTGATCGTCGAGACTGCTGGTATCGGCCAGAGCGACTCAGAGATCGTCGACTTGGTCGATTTCTCGCTCTACATCATGACCAGCGACTACGGCGCCGCCAGCCAGCTCGAGAAGATCGATATGATCGACTACGCCGACATGGTGGTACTCAACAAGTACGACAAGCGCGGTGCCCAAGACGCGCTGCGCGACATCCGCAAACAGTGGCAGCGCAACCACAACCGCTTCGATATAGAGGCCGAGCAGATCCCGGTCTACCCAACTATCGCCAGCCAGTTTAATGACCCCGGTGTCAACGCCGCCTACTACCACTTGACCCGCCTGCTGGCCGACAAGGTAGGGCTAGATGCCGCCGTCTGGCAGCCCGCGGCACCCGACCAGAGCCTCGAGCCGAACGCCGTCGCGCTGATCCCCGGTAGCCGCATTCGCTACCTGTCGGAGATTAGCGAGCAGGGCCGCGCGATCGCCAAACGCGATCAACAGCAGGCCGAGCTGGCCGCCACCGCCTACCACAACTATCAGGCGCTCGCCTCGCTCGACGACAGTGAACTGCCCGAGCCGCTGCAGTCTTATCCGGCCAGCGCACTGACCAGCAGTGCTGCCGATGCCACCCTGCTGACGCTGCGCCAGCGCTACAACGCCGCGCTCGGCGAGCTCAGTGGCGACTCGCTCAACCTGCTTGCGCAGTGGCCGGCCCGCAAAGCCGGCGTCGAGAGCGAGCAGTACAGTTACGAGGTGCGCGGCAAGGCGATCACCGGCAACAACTATGTCGAGTCGCTGGCCCAGCTCAAGATCCCCAAGATCGCCGCACCGCAATACAAAGATTGGGGCGAGCTGCTCGCCTTCCTGCTCGCCGAGAACCTGCCCGGCAGCTACCCCTACACCGGCGGCGTGTTCCCCTACCGCCGCGCCGGTGAGGACCCGACCCGGATGTTCGCCGGCGAGGGCTCGCCCGAGCGCACCAACCGCCGCTTCCACTACATCTCGGTCGGCCAGCCGGCAACTCGGTTGTCGACCGCCTTTGACTCGGTGACCCTGTACGGCGCCGACCCCGATGAGCGCCCCGATATCTGGGGCAAGGTCGGCAACTCCGGGGTCAGCATCGCCACCCTCGACGACATGAAAAAGCTCTACTCCGGCTTTGATCTGTGCGCACCGACCACCTCGGTGTCGATCACCATCAACGGCCCAGCGCCGATGATTCTCGCCTTTTTTATGAACGCCGCCATCGACCAACAGGTAGAGCTGCACCTCAAAGAGAGCGGCCAGTGGGAGGCCGCCCAGGTCAAAATCGACCAGCTGCTTGAAGGCCAGTTGCGACCCAGCTACGCCGGCGAGCTACCCGCCAACCACAACGGGCTCGGCCTGGCGCTGCTCGGCGTCAGTGGCGATCAGCTGGTCGATGCCGATACCTACGCGCAGATCAAAGCGCGCACCCTCAGCACCGTGCGCGGCACCGTGCAGGCCGATATCCTCAAAGAGGACCAGGCGCAAAACACCTGTATCTTCTCGACCAACTTCGCGATGACGATGATGGGCGATATGCAGCAGTACTTTATCGACCATCAGGTGCGCAACTACTACAGCGTCTCGGTCAGTGGTTACCATATCGCCGAAGCCGGCGCCAACCCGATCTCGCAGCTGGCGTTCACTCTTTCTAACGGTTTCACGCTGGTCGAGTACTACCTGTCGCGCGGCATGAACGTCGACGACTTTGTGCCCAACTTCAGTTTCTTCTTCTCCAACGGCATGGACCCCGAGTACACCGTGATGGGCCGTGTCGCTCGGCGCATCTGGGCGCGGGCGATGAAAGAGCGCTACGGCGCCGCACCGCGCAGCCAGATGCTCAAGTACCACATTCAGACCTCGGGCCGCAGCCTGCACGCTCAGGAGATGAGCTTCAACGATATCCGCACCACGCTGCAGGCGCTCTACGCCATCTTCGACAACACCAACAGCCTGCACACCAACGCCTACGATGAAGCGATCACCACCCCCACCGAGGAGTCGGTGCGCCGCGCGGTCGCCATCCAGCTGATCATCAACCGCGAGTTCGGGCTCAACTTCTGCGAAAACCCCTGGCAGGGCTCGTTCATCGTCGAGCAGCTCACCGATCTGGTCGAGGAGGCGGTCTACGCCGAGTTCGACAAAATCTCTGAACGCGGCGGCGTGCTCGGCGCTATGGACACCATGTACCAGCGCGGCAAGATCCAAGACGAGAGCATGGTCTACGAGCACAAAAAGCACGACGGCTCGCAGCCAATTATCGGCGTCAACACCTTCCTCCCCGAAGCCGGCAAAGAGGAGGTGATCGAAGGCCGTGAACTGGCCCGCGCCGATCAGGGTGAGAAGCAGCAGCAGGTCGACAACCTGCGCGCTTACCAAGCTCTCCACGGTGAGCGTGCCGGAGTCGCCTTGGGCGAGCTGCGTCAAGCGGCGTTGGCGCGCGGCAACACCTTCGACCAGCTGATGGAAGCGTCCAAGAGTGCCTCGCTCGGCCAGATGAGCGGCGCGCTCTACGCGGTCGGTGGCCTCTACCGGCGCAACATGTAGCGGCTGCGTCGCCACCGCCGGCTGGTGTAGAATCACTGCACAATAACAGCGGGCAGAGTGGGGTTGGGCGGTATGAGCGACACAGCGGCAGCGCAGCACAGCGCAGCGTGGCAACAGATTGGCGCACTAGAAGCGGAGCTTAGCGAGCAGGTGCTCGGCCAGACGGCGGTGGTCCGGCAGTTACTGATCGGCCTGCTGTGCGGCGGCCACGTGCTGCTCGAAGGCTTCCCCGGCACCGCCAAAACCCGCACTGTGCGCCGCCTCGCCGCGATGCTCGGGGCGAGCATGGGCCGCATCCAGTTCACCCCCGATCTGCTGCCCGCTGACATCACCGGTACCGAGGTCTACCACCCGCAGCGCGACGAGCAGCGGCTGGTCTTTGAGCCCGGCCCGATCTTCAAGCAGCTGGTCCTCGCCGACGAGATCAACCGGGCGCCGGCCAAGGTTCAGTCGGCGCTGCTCGAGGCGATGGAAGAGCGCCAAGTCACCGCCGCCGGCACCAGCCACCCGCTGCCGCAACCGTTTATGGTGATCGCCACCCAGAACCCACTCGAGCAAGAGGGCACCTACCCGCTGCCCGAAGCCCAGCTCGACCGCTTTCTGCTCAAAATAAAACTCGATTACCCCGACCGCGACGCCGAGCTGGCGATGCTGCAGCTGGTCGGCCGCGAGCAGCGCAGCGGCTGGCAGCCGGCTGCCGTGGTCGCTATGGCGGTCGTCGAAACCGCCCAGCGCGAGCTGCTCGAGGTGACCGTGGCGCCGCTGCTCGAGCGCTACATCGTCGATCTGGTGATGGCCACCCGCCACAGCGACAGCTATCAGCCGCCGCTGGCTGGCGCGCTGCTGGCCGGGGTCAGCCCGCGCGCCACTATCGCCCTGCACCGCGCCAGCCGCGCTCACGCTTGGTTGGCCGGGCGCAGCGCAGTCGAGCCCGACGACGTCCGCGCGGTGGCGCCGGCGGTACTCCGCCACCGGCTGCTGCTCAGCTACCGCGCTCAGGCCGAGGGGTTAGATGCCGACAGCGTGGTCGCAGCGCTGCTGGCGCAGGTCGCTATCGGTTAGCGCCGTGCTCTCTCGCCACCCGTCAGCGCACGATCCGCGCCTCGCCGTCACGCTCGATCAGCTGCTGGCGCTGCAGTACCGCAGCTCAGCCAGCGCCGCTCGGCTGGCTGGCCAGCGCCGCCCCGGCGATCAGCCGAGCCGCCGCCGCGGCCCCGGTTTGAGCTTTGACCAGCTGCGCGACTATCTGCCCGGCGACGATGTCCGCAGTATCGACTGGCGGGTGACGCGGCGCACCGGCAAGCCGCACAGCCGAGTCTTTCACCAAGAGAGCGAACAGCCGCTGCAGCTGGTGGTCGATCAGCGCGCGGCGCTCTATTTTGGCAGCGTCAGCCGGCTCAACTCCGTGGTGGTCGCCGAGGCCGCCGCCGTCGCGCTGTTTGCCGCGCTGGCGGCACGCCAGCCGGTCGCTGCAGAGCTGTGCGGCGAGCGCGGCACCGTCAGTTTTGGCCGGGTTCGCGGCCGCACCGCGGCGCTGCCGATGGTCGCCGCGCTGGCCGAGCTCAATGCCGCGCTGGCCGAGCCAGCACAGGCCACTGCCAGCGCCGCCGGCCCAGTCGCGGTACTGGAGCGGTTTGCCAGCGGCCAGCTGCACGGCCGCGATATCCATCTGCTCGGCGGGCAGGGGCTGCTCGAGGAGCTACCGACAGCGCTGCTGGCACATCTGGCTCAGCGCAATCAGCTCCAGCTGTCGATCGCCATCGACCCGCTCGAGTGGGCGCCGCCGGCCGGCTTTAACGGCCAGCTACTCGACGCCGCCGGTCAACTCCGCCAGGTTGCGCTGAGCCGTGGCGCGGCGCGCCAAGTCGCCGCGGCCAACCGGGCGCGTTGGCAGCGCTGGCAGCAGCGTTGCAGCGCACTCGGGGTCGGTTTAACCGCGATCGGCGACCGCCTGCCGGCCGAACTCAGCGGCGCGGTGGCAGTGTGAGTGACGATCTGAGTGCGGGTCTGTTAGCACTGCCGCCACTGCAGCTGCCCGAGCCGATCTCCTATTGGCCGCAGACCTGGCCGTGGGCGATCGCCGGCCTGGCATTGGCGGTACTGCTGGCGCGGCTTGGTTGGCGCGGCTGGCGGCGCTACTGGCGCGGCCGTTACCGGCGCGCCGCCCTGGCCGAGCTCCAGCGCTTTAGTGCGGGTTTGGTTGAGCCGGCGGCGGGGGCGGTGGCGGCGCAGCTCAACAGTCTACTTAAACGCACTGCACTGGCCGAGTCGGCGGCAGCCGGTCGGCCGCGCAGCGAGCTCGCCGCGCTCACTGGCAGCGGCTGGTGGCACTATCTGGACAGCGGCCTCGGCGCAGACGAGGGGCGGTTCGCTGAGCTCGGACTGCGCTGGCAGGCGGCGATCTACCGCGACGAGCGCACAGTGCTGGCCGACAGCGAATGGCAGCACTGGCAGTCGGCGGCCCGCCACTGGCTAAAACACCACCGTCAGCCAGCGGGGTGGCAGGGTGATTGAGCTGGCCGCCCCAGCGGCGCTGCCGCTCGCACTGCTAGCGGCGCTGCTGGCACTGCTGTTGCCGCTGCGGGCCGGGCTGGCGTGGCCGCGCAGTGGTTACCGCGGCGGTCAGCTGGCGGCCGCTCTGGCTGGGCAGTCTGCTGCGCCGACGGCGCGCCGCTACCAGTGGCGGCTGCGCGCCGCGCTGCTGCTGTTGGCCGCGGTCACCCTGCAGCCGCAGTGGCTGGCCGGCCAGCAGTTGATCGAGGAGCGGCGCAGCGAGCTAGTGGTGGCGATCGATCTCTCAGAGTCGATGGCCAGTGCCGATTTTATGGTCGATGGCGCGCCGATCGAGCGGCTCGCCGCCGTCAAACAGCTGCTGCGACCGTGGCTGCTGGATTCGCGCGACGAGCAGCTGGCGCTGCTGGTGTTCGGTGCGCAAGCCTATGTGCAGATGCCGTTTAGCGCCGACCGCGAGCTGTTTGTCGAGCTGCTCGACGACAGTGAGATCGGCAGCGCCGGCGATAAAACCATGATCGGCGATGCCATCGGACTGGCGGTAGCGCTGTTTGAGGGCCGTCCGCCCGCCGCCGAGGGTGCGCCGCGGCGGCTGCTGCTGCTCACCGACGGGGTCGATTCGGGCAGCCTGGTGCCGCCGTTGGAGGCGGCCAAGGTGGCGGCCAGCAGCGGTGTGGCGATCTACCCGGTGGCGCTCGGCGACCCCGCCCGCGATGGCGACTACCCGGTGGCGCTAGAGCTGCTCGCGGCGGTCGCCGAGATCACCGCCGGCGAGCTGCTGCAAGCCGCCGATGGCGAACAGCTGGCAGCCGTCTACGCGCGGCTAGACGGCATCGCCCCGGCAGAGCTGCAGCGCCACTGGCAGCCGCGCCGGATCGCGCTCTACCCCTACCTGCTACTGCTGGCGACGCTGCTGTTGTGGTCGCAGAGCGGCCTAGCTGGCGCCCTGCGCCGGGGTGCTCAACATGATTGACGGCTTCGCTTGGCAGAACTTGGCGGCGCTCGACTGGCTGCGGCCGCTGTG
Source organism: Porticoccaceae bacterium (assembly GCA_024639885.1). Classification (GTDB taxonomy): domain Bacteria; phylum Pseudomonadota; class Gammaproteobacteria; order Pseudomonadales; family Porticoccaceae; genus LSUCC0057. The sequence goes on from JAHEGD010000006.1 coordinate 143,902, forward strand.
GCTACTGCTGCCGCTGCTGTTGGCGCTGGCCGGGCGCAGCGCCGCCGCCGGCTGGCTCGGGGCGCGGCTGCCGGCCCATCTGGCCGCGGCACTGCGTTTGGCCCCCGGCCACAGTCGCGCGGCGCGTATCGACCGCTGGTTGCGCTGGCTGCTGGTGGCGCTGCTCAGCGCTGCGCTGGCCGGACCGGCGCTGCGGCTCGATCCGCTCGACGCCAGCCTCGCCGACACCCAGTTAACCGTGGTGGTCGATCTCTCTGCCGCTGCGCTGCAGAGCGACTTGGCGCCGTCGCGTCTAGAGCGCGGCCGCTACCTGATGGAGGCGCTGTGGGCGCGCGCCGACGGCGTTGCCAGCGAGCTCTGGGCGGTCGCCGGCTCCGCCCACCGGGCGCTGCCGGTCAGCCGCGACAACGCCATCAGCGCGCTCTACCTGCGCGAGTTAACCCCGCAGCGGATGCCGCAGCCGGGCCGCGACTTGGCGGCGCTGGTGCCGCTCTGGACGACACCGCCGGCCACGGTTGTGCTGCTGACCGGGGTGTTGAGCGGTGTCGACCGCCAGCTGCTGGCCGACTGGCGGGCGGCAGGTACCGCCGTGCATCTAGTCTGGCTCAACAGCCAGCCGCTGGCCGACCCACCGGCCGGGGTGGCGCTCTACGCCGGCGAGCAGACTCGCCAGAGCGCCGCCCAACTGCACCGCCAACTGATGGCCGAGCAGTGGCGTCGCCAGCCGGCCGAGCGCCGCCACTACACAGATTTTAGCCCGTGGTTGGCGGCGGCGGCGCTCTGGCTGATACTGTTACGCGGTGCGGTGCTGGGTCGCAGGCTGCGGCGTGGCGGGCTGCCGGTGGTCGCCTGCGCGCTGCTGTTGGCGGCGCTGCTGCCCGGCCGCAGTTACGCCGACCCGCCGCCGGCCGACGCCCAGCCGTGGCGCGACCGGCTGCTCGGTGAGCTGCTTACCGCCGACCAGCGCGGCCGCTGGTGGTATGAGCGCGGCGACTACCGGCGGGCTGCCAGCCACTTTGTCGACCCGGCGTGGGCCGCGGTCGCCCACTACCGGGCCGGCGACTACAGCGCGGCGCGCAGCCAGTTTGCCCGGCTCAACAGCGCCGTCGGCTGGTATAACGCGGCGCTGGCGGCGGCCGCCGAGCGCCGTTACGACTACGCACTAAACGACGTCGGCCGCGCGCTGGCAGCACAGCCGGGGTGGCCGGTGGCGGTGGCGCTGCGCGACCAGCTGCGCGCGCTGCTGGCGGCGATGGCCGAGCAGGCCGCCAACCAGCAGACCGAGCAGTGGCAGAGCGATTCGCAGCCGCTGGCACTGGACGATGACGAGCTGCCGGTGACCAATAGCGGTGAGCTAGCCGAGCTCGGCGGCGGCGCCCAGCTTAGCGCCGAGCAGCTCGCCGACGAGGCGCTGCGGGCCGCCTGGTTAAAGCAGGTAAGCCATGGCCCGGGCGATTTTTTGGCGCGTAAATTTAGTCGCCAGTGGCGCGCTAGCCGAGCGCAGGGCGACGATGAGTAGTCGTCTCTGTGCGGCGCTGTGGCTGTGGCTAGCGCTGCTGCCGTTGGCTGCCGATGCCGCCGCGCCGCGCGCCGAGGTGCGGCTGGTCAGCGCCGAGCCGATCTACCTCGGCCAGCAGGTGACGATCGCCATTGAGCTGCAGGTCGACGGCTGGTTTGCCGGTGCCACCCAGCCGCCGCTGTTTACCCTCGACGATGCGCTGGTGGTCCGCCAGCCGCCGTTTGCCAGCAACGGCTCGCGGCGCATCGCGGGCCGCAACTGGGCGACCCAGACTTGGCAGCGCAGTTTTTTCCCGCAGCGCGTCGGGTTGTGGCGTTTTCCCGCGCAGCGCTTTGAGCTGCGGATCGGCAGCGCCGGCGTCGCGGCCAGCCGGGTGGCAGTCAGCTCGCCGGCGCTCGAGTTTGCCGTGCTGCCACTGCCGGCCGGCGGGCCGGCTGGCCAGTTTGCCGCCGTCGCCGAGCAGTTGGCGGTCGACAGCCGCTGGAGCCGGGTCGGCGGGCTCGCCCGCCAGCGCATCGAGCTGACCGCTGGCGGGCTCTCCAACGCGCTGCTGCCGGATCTCGCCGCCCAGGCCGCGGCGGCGCTGCCGGACGGTGTCCAGCTGTTTGCCAGCGAGCTCGAGCGCAGCGATGAATGGCAGCGCGGCGAGCTGACTGGGCGGGTGGTCTGGCAGTTGGATTATCTGCCCGACCAGCCCGGTAGCTACCCACTGCCGGCGCTGCGGGCCGACTACTGGCAGCCGTCGACGGCGCGCTGGCGGTCGCTGCTGGTCGAGGGCTACCAGTTGGAGCTGGCCGCTGCGCCGGGCGCGGCGGTGCAACACCCGCTACCCGTAGGGTGGCGGACGGCGCTGCTGGCCGGGCTGCTATTGGCCGCGGCTGCGCTATTTTTCTGGTGGCGGCCGCTGGTCGCTGCCGGCCGCGCAGTTTATCGGCGACGGCCGCGCTGGCGCAGGGTATCCTTGCCGCCGCTCAACCCGCGTTAACCGCTATGGAACCACCGCTATGAAGAGATCGTCACCGCCCCGCGTTGGCCGCCCGCCGCGTCGCCGCCCGGCCAACCCCGGCGCCAGCCGGGGGCGCGCCGAGCGCTCGACACCGCCGCCGCTGGCGCTGCCCGACCAGCCGATTGCAATCGATGACCTCAGCCACGACGGCCGCGGCTTTGGGCGCAGCGACGGCAAGGCCTGTTTTGTCCGCGGCGCACTGCCCGGTGAGCAGGTGGTGTGGCGTCGCGAAGCGAGCCAACGCAACTTCGATGAGGGGGTGGCGACCGAGCTGTTGAGCCGCTCGCCGCAGCGCCGCGAGCCGGGCTGTAGCGCCTACCCACGGTGTGGCGGCTGCTCGCTGCGCCACCTCGAGCCGGCCGCCGCGCTCGCCTACAAGCAGGCGGCACTGCAGCGCGATATCGAGCGCGCCGGCATGGCGGTCGAAGAGTGGCTGGCACCGCTGCAGGGCGACAGCGACGGCTACCGGCGGCGCGCCCGGCTGGCGGTGCAGCGGACCCGCGACGGCCGTATCGAGCTGGGCTTTCGCAACGCGGCCAGCAAGCGCATCGAGCCGATTAGCCACTGCCCGGTATTGTTGCCAGCGCTGGCGGCGCTGCTGCCGGCACTGCCCCAGTTGCTCGGCCGCGACTGCCCGATCGGTGTGGATGAGGTGGAGTTGACGGCGACCGACAGCGCGCTGTTGGTAGCGCTGACCGGTGCGGCCGGCCAGCAGCTTAATGAATCCGGCGCGGCCAAGCTGGCCGCGGCGGCGATCCACGCCGGCTGCGCTGAGCCGCTGCAGATCTGGTGGCGGGACGCCGGCCAGCGCGACTTTAGGCAGATTAGCGCCGGCCCCGAGCCGCAGCTGGCGATCACCGACCAGCTCCGGCTGAGCTGTCGGCCCGGCCAGTTTTTACAGGTCAACGACGCCGTCAACCGGGCGATGGTCGCACAGGTAGTGGCGCTCGCCGACGGCGGTGAGCTGGCCGTCGACCTGTTTGCTGGGGTCGGCAATTTTGCGCTGCCACTGGCCGACCGCTATCGGCGGGTGGTGGCGGTCGAGGGGCTCGAGCAGCTGGTCGAGTCGGGTCGCCGCAACGCCGCCAGTAACGCCATCGATAACGTCGAGTTTGTCACCGCCGATCTCAACCAGCCGCTGCCGGTGCGGGTGATCGATGCGCCGCGCCGCGACGCTATCGACCTGCTGGTGATCGACCCGCCGCGCAGCGGCGCAGCGGCGGCGATGGGCTGGATCGCCAAGAGCGGCGCCCGCCAGGTGATCTATATTAGCTGCCACCCGGCGACCCTGTTGCGCGATGCTGCGGCGCTGTTGGCGGCCGGCTATGTGTGGCGGCGCGCAGCGGCACTCGATATGTTTCCGCAGACCGCCCATCTCGAGGCGCTGGCGCTGTTTGAGCGCCGCCGGTGATAGTTCAAAGTGGCGACGCCGCAGTCGCCTATTGATCTTTTTTGGCTGCAATTGGCCGGCTATTTGGGGTAAAATGCGGCCCGCAAATCACCCTAGAGGATTCCCCGGCCGGCGCCGTTGGCGCCGCGGGTGTGTTCTTTACCAGCCATCACTCAGCGTAGGACGACCCCATGTTCGATAAAGCTTTGACCATTGATAAACTCGACCCGGCAATCTGGGAGGCGATGCAGCAAGAAGACCGCCGCCAAGAGGAGCATATCGAGCTGATTGCCTCTGAGAACTACGCCAGCCCGGCGGTGATGCAGGCGCAGGGCAGCCAGCTGACCAACAAGTACGCCGAGGGCTACCCGGCCAAACGCTACTACGGCGGCTGCGAGTATGTCGACAAGACCGAGCAGCTGGCGATTGAGCGCGCCTGTGCGCTGTTCGGCTGCCACTACGCCAACGTCCAGCCACACTCTGGCTCGCAGGCCAATAGCGCGGTGTTCCTGGCACTGCTGCAAGCCGGCGACACCATTCTGGGCATGAGCCTGGCCGACGGCGGCCACCTCACCCACGGTGCCAAGCCCAACTTCTCTGGCAAGATCTACAACGCGGTGCAGTACGGCCTCAACGCCGAGACCGGCCTGATCGACTACCAGCAGGTCGAAGAGCTCGCCGTAGAGCATCAGCCGAAGATGATCATCGCCGGCTTCTCGGCCTACTCAGGGGTGTTGGATTTTGCCCGCTTCCGCGAGATTGCCGATAAAGTCGGCGCCTACCTGCTGGTCGATATGGCCCACGTTGCCGGGCTGGTCGCCGCCGGTGTCTACCCGAGCCCGATCCCGCACGCCCACGCGGTCACCTCGACCACCCACAAAACCCTGCGCGGCCCGCGCGGTGGCATCATTCTCAGCAACGACGAGGCGATCGCCAAAAAAATCAATAGCGCAGTCTTCCCCGGTGGCCAGGGCGGCCCGCTCTGCCACGTTATTGCCGGCAAGGCGATCGCTTTCAAAGAGGCGGCCAGCGACGAGTTTAAGAGCTACCAGCAGCAGGTGATTGCCAACGCCAAAGCGATGGCGGCGACCTTCATGGAGCGCGGCATCGATGTAGTCTCCAAGGGTACCGAGAACCACCTGATGCTGGTCAGCCTGATCGGCAAAGAGTACACCGGCAAAGACGCCGATGAGGCGCTCGGCCGCGCCTTTATCACCGTCAACAAAAATGCGGTGCCCAACGACCCGCGCTCGCCGTTCATCACCTCTGGGCTGCGCGTCGGCACGCCGGCGATCACCACCCGCGGTTTTGGCATCGACGAAACCGTCGAGCTGACCCACTGGATCTGCGACGTGCTCGATAGCCTCGAGGGCGGCGACAGCGAAGCGGTGATTGCCGAGGTGAAGCAAAAAGTATTGGCGGTCTGCGCCAAACTGCCGGTTTACGGCTGAGCCACAGGCGCCGCGTGCGGCGCCTGTGCCCGTTATGAGCGAAGCTGAGATCAGACCCGCCGCCACCGTGGCGCTGCTGCGCGATGTTGGCGGCGAGCTGCAGGTGCTACTGCTGCGGCGCAACCGTGAGCTCAAGTTCGCCGGTGGCGCCTGGGTCTTCCCGGGCGGCGCGCTGGAGGCCGGCGAGAGTCCCGCCGAAGCGGCGCGGCGCGAGTGCCGCGAGGAGTGCGGTGTAGCGGTCGCGGCCGGCGAGCTGGTCGAGTACGCCCACTGGACCACCCCGGCGAGCGGCATGAGCCGACGCTTTGCCACCCACTTCTACGCCGCCGCAGTGGCCGCTGGTTGCGAGGTGGCGATCGACGACGGCGAGATTCACGCCGCCAGCTGGCTGACCCCGGCCGCCGCGCTGGCCGAACACCGTCGCGGCGAGCTGAAGATGATGCCGCCGACCTTTCTCAGCCTGTTGTTGTTTGACCGCTACCGCGCCAGCGCGCCGCTACTGGCCGAGCTGGCGGCGACCGCGCCCTACGCGGTAGAGCCGAAAATTGTCCGCGGCGACGCCGGTCTGGTCGCGCTCTACCCCGGCGATGGCGGGTTTGCCAGCGGTGACGCGACGGCGGCGGGTGCCGCCCACCGCTGCCTGCTCGACCCAGCCGGTTTTAGTTACCACCATTCGGGCGCCGATGTCGGCTGGCGCGCGATGGACCGCTGCGGTTAACGGGGGCCACTGTGCACTGTCCTTTTTGCAACGCCATTGAGACCAAAGTGATTGACTCGCGGCTGGTCGCCGAGGGCGGCCAGGTGCGCCGTCGCCGCGAGTGCCTGAGCTGCAGCGAGCGCTTTACCACCTACGAGGTGGCCGAGCTGCTGATGCCGCGGATCATCAAGAGCGATGGCACCCGCGAGCCGTTCGACGAGGCCAAGCTGCGCGCTGGGCTGCTGCGCGCGCTGGAGAAGCGGCCGGTGGCGATCGAGCAGATCGAGGGTGCGATCAGCGCAATCAAGCACGCCCTGCAGGCGGCCGGTGAGCGCGAAGTCCCCTCGCGGGTGGTCGGCGAGCAGGTGATGGAGCGGCTCAGCGAGCTCGACGAAGTCGCCTATGTGCGGTTCGCGTCGGTCTACCGGAGCTTTCAAGATATCAGCGAATTTCAAGACGAGCTCAACCGGCTCGCCAAAGGTGAGCGGCGATGAGCGGGCTGCCCGAGCGCGCCACCCCGTCTGCCGGCCAGCCGTACACCGCTGACGACCGCGCTTATATGGCGCGCGCACTGCAGCTGGCGGCGCGCGGCGCGGTCAGTGTTTCACCCAACCCAAAGGTAGGCTGCCTGCTGGTGGATGACAGCGGCATAGTGGGCGAGGGCTGGCACCGCCGCGCCGGTGAGCCGCACGCCGAGGCGCTGGCGATCGCCGCCGCCGGCAGCCGCGCCGCCGGCGCCACCGCCTACGTCACGCTGGAGCCGTGCAGCCACACCGGCCGCACCGGGCCGTGCAGCGAAGCGCTGATTGCGGCCGGCGTCAGCGCCGTCTACTACGGCTGCCAAGACCCCAACCCGGCGGTCGCTGGCAGCGGCTTGGCGCAGCTGCAAGAGGCCGGCATCGAGGTGCGCGGCCCGCTGCTCGAAGAGCCAGCGCGCCAGCTCAACCGCGGTTTTATCAAACGCCACGAGCAGGGCGAGCCGTGGATCACCATCAAGACCGCGATGAGCTTGGACGGTCGCACGGCGATGGCCAGCGGCCAGAGCCAGTGGATTACCTCGCCGGCGGCGCGCGCCGATGTACAGCGGTTGCGGGCGGTCAGCTGCGCGGTGGTCACCGGTAGCGGCACGGTCAGCTACGACGACCCGTCGATGACGGTGCGCGACGTCAGTGCCGACGACGGCGCCATCCGCCAGCCGCTGCGGGTGGTGGTCGACAGCCAGTTAGCGCTGTCACCGGAGGCTGCGCTGCTGCGCCAGCCCGGGGCGATCCTGGTGGTGACCGCCGAGGCCGCCGATCAGCCGCGGGCGCAGGCGCTGGTCGCGGCCAAAGCCGACCTAGAGGTGCTGCAGCTGGCCGACAGCGGTGGCCGGGTCGACTTGGCGGCGCTGGTCGCCGAGCTGGCGGCGCGCGGTTGCAACAATATTTTGGTTGAGGCCGGTGCGGTACTGGCCGGTGCGTTTGTCGGCGCTGGGCTGGTCGACGAGCTGGTCTGCTACCTGGCACCCAAGTTGTTTGGCTCGGCGGCGCGGCCGATGTTTGAGCTGCCTATTGAGACCATCGACGCCCATCTGGCGTTGAGCCTGAGCGATTGCCGGCAGATTGGCGAAGACCTGCGGCTGACCTTTAGCCCAGACAAAGATTACTGAGCTGGCCCGTCAGCTCAAAAGGAGAGCACTATGTTTACAGGTATTATTGCTGCGGTAGGTGAAATTGCCGCGCTCGAGCCGCGCGGCGGCGACCTGCGGCTGACCATCGATGCAGCTAATTTAGCTATGGACGACGTTAAGCTCGGTGACAGCATCGCCTGCAACGGCTGCTGCCTGACTGTGGTCGAGCAGGTCGGCGCGGGTTTTGCGGTCGATGTGTCGGTCGAGTCGCTCGATTTGACCACCATCGGCAGCTGGCAGTTGGGCAGTAAAATTAACCTCGAAAAAGCGATGCAGGCCGGCGACCGGTTTGGCGGCCACATGGTCTCTGGTCATGTCGATGGGATGGGCGAGGTAGTGGCGCGCCACAGCGATGCGCGCAGCGAGCGGTTCCGGCTGCGGGTACCGGCCGAGTTGGCTCGCTACATCGCTCCGAAGGGTTCGATCACCATCGACGGCACTAGCCTCACGGTCAATTTAGTGGAGGGTGCCGAGTTTGAAATTTGCATCATTCCGCACACCATCGACAACACCATCATTGGCGGCTACCAGCCGGGCAGCGCGGTCAACCTAGAAGTGGACCTGGTCGCGCGCTACCTAGAGCGGCTGCTCGCCGACCGCCAGGCCAGCTAACCAGCCGGCCCCCTTTGCGTACCACCAAGAGAACATAGTTTATGCAGTTAAATAGTGTAGAAGAGATCATCGACGACATTCGCCACGGCAAGATGGTGATCTTGATGGACGACGAAGATCGCGAGAACGAGGGCGATCTGGTCATGGCGGCGACCATGGTGCGGCCCGAGGATATCAACTTTATGGCCACCCATGCGCGCGGTCTGATCTGCCTGACGCTCAGCGAGCAGCGCTGCGCCCAGCTGGCGCTGCCGATGATGGTCAACGCCAACGGCTCCAGCCACGGCACCCCGTTTACGCTCTCTATCGAAGCGGCCAGCGGCGTCACCACCGGTATCTCGGCGGCCGACCGCGCCCGCACCGTACAGGCGGCTGTGGCCGCCACCGCGCGCCCGCAAGACATCGTTCAGCCCGGCCACATCTTTCCGCTCAAGGCGCAGCCGGGCGGTGTGTTGAGCCGCGCCGGCCACACCGAGGCGGGTTGTGACCTGGCCCGCTTGGCCGGCTTTGAGCCGGCCGCGGTGATCGTTGAGATTATGAACGACGACGGCACCATGGCGCGCCGCGACGATCTGCTCAAGTTTGCCGACCGCCACCAGCTTAAAATTGGCACCATCGCCGATCTGATTCACCACCGCCTGGTCACCGAGAAGACCACCGAGTGCGTGGCCAGCCGCCAGGTCAATACCGCTTACGGCGAGTTCACCCTGCGCACCTATAACGACCT
>JAHEGD010000006.1:152982-191982 GCA_024639885.1 Porticoccaceae bacterium
CGCAACGAAAAACACTTCGCGATGAGCATCGGTGCGATCGATGACGGCGAGCCGGTGCTAACCCGCGTGCACATCAGCCGCACCAGCCGCGATGTGCTCGGGCTCGAGTCGGATAACTATGCCAGCTGGACCATTCAGAAGGCGCTGGCGCGGGTCGCCAGCGAGGGCCGCGGCGTGGTGGTGGTGCTCTACTACCCGGAGAGCGCCGACGATGTCGAGCAGACCATCGAGCAGCTGGCCGCGCCGCAGACTGCGCGGGTGCCGGTCGCCACCGAGAAGGTATTCCAGCAGGTCGGCGCCGGCTCGCAGATTCTGCTCGACCTGGGTGTGCGTAAAATGCGCCTGATGAGCGCGCCATTTAAATTTACCGGCATCTCTGGCTTTGACCTAGAGGTGGTCGAGCACGTCGACCCCGAGTAGCCGTCAACCACTAACTGAAGGAGTTCGCCGATGAGCGAGTACCGCCCCGACACCGCCAGCTTCGCCGTTGGCAACGCCCGTTTTGCGATCATCGCCGCGCGCTGGAACGGCAATATCACCGACCCGCTGCTGGCCGCCGCAGAGCAGACCCTGGCCGCCAACGGCGTCGCCGCCGAGGCGATCGAGAGATTCCGGGTGCCGGGCGCCTTCGAGTTGCCGCTGGCCGCCCAGCAGGCCGCCTCCAGTGGCCGCTTCGATGCGGTGATTGCGCTGGGTTGCGTCATCCGCGGCGACACGCCGCACTTTGACTACGTCTGTGCAGAGACCACGCGCGGCCTTGGCGAGGTCTGCCTGCACAGCCAGCTGCCGGTCGGCTTTGGTCTGCTGACCACCGATGACCTGTTGCAAGCGCAATTGCGCTCAGCCGACAACGAAGAGAACAAAGGGCGCGAGGCTGCGCTGACCGTGCTCGAGATGATCACCGCACTGAAGAGCATAAAAGGCTGATATGGCAACCACTAAACAACGTCAAAAAACCCGTCGGCTGCTGGTCCAAGCGCTCTACTCTTGGGATCTTGGCGGCACCGATCTGGCCACCATCGAGGCGGAGTTTCATCTCGATAACGACATGGCCAAGGCCGATGTCGAGCTCTTTCACGAGATCCTCTACGCCGTCCCCAAGCAGTTGGCGACTATCGACGCGGCCTACGCCAGCTACCTGGATCGCACGGTTGCCGAGCTCGACCCGATCTCGCGGGCGGTGCTGCGGCTCTCCACCTACGAGCTCGCCGAACGGCTCGATGTGCCCTACAAAGTGGTGATCAACGAAGGGGTCAACCTGGCCAAAACCTTCGGCCCGACCGACGCCTATAAATACATTAATGGGGTGCTCGACAAAGCCGCCGCAGCGCTGCGCAGCGCCGAAGTGACGGCCAACCAGCGCTGATGGCCACCACCGGCGAGTTCGCCCTGATAGCCGACTACTTCGCCAGCTGGGCGTCGCACGGCGACCCCGACAGCGGCGTGGCGCTGGGTATCGGCGACGACGCCGCCCTGCTCGATGTCACCCCCGGTCAGCAGCTGGTTGTCGCCAGCGATACGCTGGTCGCCGGTGTCCACTTTCCCGACAGTTTTGATCCCTACGCCACCGCGACCCGCGCCGTCGGCGTCAATTTAAGCGACCTGGCGGCGATGGGTGCTACCCCGCGCTGGGTGACGCTGGCGCTGACACTGCCGGCCGAGCTGGCTACCCCGGCGTGGCTGGCACCGTTTAGCCGCGGCCTGCAGGAGGCGCTCGGCGCCCATCGGGTGGCGCTGGTTGGCGGCGACACCAGCCGCGGGCCGCTCACTATCACCCTGACCGTGATCGGCGAGGCGACCGCCGGCGCGGCGCTCTGTCGCCACACCGCCCAGCCCGGCGATCGCATCTTTGTCAGTGGCACGCTCGGCGTCGGTGCCGCCGCGCTGGCGCTGATGGAGGGCCGCTGGCAGGCCGGCGCGGCGTTGACCGAGCAGCTATTAGACCGCTATAACGCACCGCAGCCGGCGCTCGAGCTCGGCCAGGCGCTGGCGGCGGTGGCGACCAGCGCGATCGATATCTCCGATGGGCTGCTCGCCGATCTCTCGCATTTGTGCCGCGCCAGTGGTGTTAGCGCCGCGCTTGATAGCCGTCGGCTGCCGCTGGTGGCGGGCATGGCGCGCGATGCGCAGAGCACCGATTGGGCGCTGTGCGGCGGCGACGACTACCGGCTCTGCTTTACCGTGCCGGCCGCGCTGCACAACGCGGTGCCGGCCGGTGCCACCGACATCGGCGAAATTACCGTCGCCAGTGACGACCCAACGCTGACCCTGATTGACCTAAACGGTGCCAGCGAGAGTCGTCCGCTCGACGATTGGCGAGGTGGCTATGACCACTTCGGCAGTTAACCCAAGCTGGCGCCAGCTGGCGCGCTCGCCGCTGTTGCTGCTGGCGTTTGGTTTTGGCAGCGGCTTGGCACCGCGCGCGCCGGGCACCGTCGGCAGCGTTGCGGCGCTGCTGCTGTGGCCGCTATTGGCGCTGCTGCCGGCCGCCCCGCTGTGGGTCGCCATCGCCGTCGCCGCGCTGTTCGGTATCGCCATCTGCGGCGGCGCGGCGCAGCGGCTCGGCGTTCATGATCACGGCGGTATCGTCTGGGACGAATTTGTCGGCCTGTGGTTGGCGCTGGCGCTGTTGCCGGCCGGCTGGCCGGCGGCGCTGCTCGGTTTTGCGTTGTTTAGATTGTTTGATATCGCCAAGCCGTGGCCAATTAATTGGCTCGACCGCCGTGTCGCGGGCGGGCTCGGGATTATGCTCGACGACATCGTCGCCGGGCTGATGGCCGCTGCCTGCGGTCAACTGCTGTTAACGGTCTGGCCGCTCGCGCTGTGAGCGGTTCAATTTGTCTAGCCGCTCGATGCGGCTACAATGTCGGCCATCTTTGATCGGGAGCCACTGTTTTGGTGCTGCGCTTTATAGAAAAATCTAAACTACCAACTCGCTGGGGTACCTTTGATATCCATGGGTTTGAGGACGCGGCCAACCACAAAGAGCACGTGGTGATCAGTATCGGCGACTGCGCCGGCGACGAGCCGCTACTGGTGCGTCTGCACTCTGAGTGCCTGACCGGCGATGCGCTGGGCAGTTTGCGCTGTGACTGCGGCGCCCAGCTGCAGGCGGCGATGGCGAGCATCGCCGAGCGCGGCCGCGGCGCGATTCTCTATCTGCGCCAAGAGGGCCGCGGTATCGGGCTGCTCAACAAGATCAAGGCCTACCATCTGCAAGACGCCGGCGCCGATACCGTCGAGGCCAACGAGCGGCTCGGTTTTGGCGCCGACCAGCGCGACTACTCGCTGTGCGCGCCGATGCTCAGCCACCTCGGGGTCAGCAAGGTGATCTTGATGACCAACAACCCGCGCAAGGTGGCGGCACTCGAGGCGCTCGGTATCGAGGTGGTCGAGCGCCGCCCGCTGCAGACCGACAGCAACCCGCACAACGCCAAATACCTCTCGACTAAAGCCGGCAAGCTCGGCCACCTGCTGGACTGATTGCGATGGGCTTAGCCAAGCGAATTATCCCCTGCCTAGACGTTGAAAACGGCCGGGTGGTCAAGGGCGTGCAGTTTGTCGATATCCGCGATGCCGGCGACCCGGTCGAGGTCGCGCGCCGCTACAACGAGCAGGGCGCCGACGAGATCACCTTCCTCGACATTACCGCCAGCCACGAAGACCGCGACACCATGATTCACACCGTCGAGCGGATGGCTGCCTCGGTGTTTATTCCGCTCACCGTCGGCGGTGGGGTTCGCGAGCTGGCCGATATCCGCAACCTGCTCAACGCCGGTGCCGATAAGGTTTCGATCAACTCAGCGGCGGTCTACAACCCGGAGTTTGTCCGCGCCGCCGCCGAGCGGTTCGGCAGCCAGTGCATTGTGGTCGCTATCGACGCCAAGCAGGTCGACAGCGGCGAGCAGCCGCGCTGGGAGATATTTACCCACGGCGGCCGCAAGCCGACCGGTATCGATGCGATTGAGTGGGCGGTCAAGATGACCGAGCTGGGTGCCGGCGAAATCCTGCTGACCAGTATGGACCGCGACGGCACCAAAAATGGCTTTGACCTGGAGTTGGTGCGCCGTGTCAGCGAGGCGGTCGATGTACCGGTGATCGCCTCGGGTGGCGTCGGCAACCTGCAGCACCTCGCCGACGGGGTGACACTCGGCAAGGCCGATGCAGTATTGGCCGCCAGTATCTTCCACTTCGGTGAACACAGTGTGCCCGAGGCCAAGCAGTTTATGCGTGCGGCGGGTATCGAGGTTCGCTGAGAGTTCGACGCGGTAGTGACTGCGCGTTCCCTCCAACAACGTCATCCCGGACCGCGCGCAGTCCTCAACAACGTCATCCCGGACCGCGCGCAGTCCTCAACAAAGTCATCCCGAACCGTACGCAGTCCTCAACAAGGTCATTCTGGACCGCGCCCAGTCCTCAACAAGGTCATTCTGGACCGCGCCCAGTCCTCAACAACGTCATCCCGGACCGCGCCCAGTCCTCAACAACGTCATCCCGGACCGCGCACGGCGCGAGAGCCGGGATCTTTTTTTGTTTGCCACACCGTTCTAGTTTTCGGCGCAGCCACCGCTAGTTTCTGAGACACGCCGTGAATCCGTCCCTGGAGGCTCGGCTCCCGCTGTCCCTGCGGGAGACGGTCTCAGCTACTAGCGCTGGCCGCGCTCGATACGCTGCGAGCGGTGCGTTTCTGCCGAAAAGATCCCGGCTCAAGGCCGGAATGACGGTAGTGGGGTTATGTGATGCTCCACCCCGCGTCATCGTCGGACCGTACGCAGTCCTCAACAAGGTCATTCTGGACCGCGCGCAGTCCCTAACAACGTCATCCCGGACCGCGCCTAGCGCGAGATCCGGGATCTTTTTTGTGTTGGCACACTGTTTTGATTTTGGCGCTAGCACCATTAGTTTCTGAGCGGCGGCGGGTATCAGTTGCGCAATAGCAAAATGCCGCGCAATAGGTTGATCGCTTCGGTGAGCTGGTTGTCGTCTTTGAGCAGCTGTTCGGTCTCAGTGAGTTTGGGTTTAAGTGTGATAGTGACGTTTGTGACCGTGCCGTCGAGTCGACCGCCGACGTTTTCTTCGCGCAGCCGAACTGGCTCTTCGTCAACTTGCAGAGTGCCGCGCTCGACAACGATGTCGGGATGAATGCCGTCGGCTTGAATCGAGCGCCCGTTGGGGGTGAAGTAGCGGGCGGTGGTGAGCTTGAGGGCGCGCTGGTCGTCAATCGGGATAATCGTCTGCACCGAGCCCTTGCCAAAGCTGCGGGTGCCGACGACGACTGCGCGGCGGTTGTCTTGCAGTGCGCCGGCGACAATCTCCGCCGCCGAGGCGGTGCCGCGATTGATGAGTACCACCACCGGTGCTCCGTTGAGTCGATCGCCCAAATCGGCGCTGAGTAACTGGTTGGCGCTGGCCAGACGGCCTTCGGTGTAGACCACGGTATCGCCGTCAAGCAGTGTCGAGGCGACGCTGACGGCGCTCTGCACTAGCCCGCCGGGATTGTTGCGCAGGTCGATCACCAGCCCGGCCAAGCCGTCGCGCTGGAGTGTGTCGAGCGCCTCTTCAAAAGCGTCGCCGGTACCCTCTTGAAACTGGGCGATACGCAGGTAGCCGAGCGCGGCATCGAGTCGTTGGAAACGGATTGAGTCGACTTCAATGCTGTCGCGGGTCATCGACAGATTAAATGGGGCGTCGCCCCCGCCGCGCAGCACGGTGAGCTCGACAGCGCTGCCCGCTGGGCCGCGCAACTTGCCGGCCGCCGCGCTCGGCGATAGGTCGCGCAACGAGCTGCCGTCGACCGCGACGATCAGGTCGCCCGGACGAATACCGGCTCGCTCCGCGGGGGTGCTGTCGAGCGGGGCGATGATTCTGATCATTCCGTTCTCGGTGGCCACCTCGACGCCGATACCGCTGTAGTTGCCGCTGGTGACATTGCGCAGCTCGCGGTAGGCGTCGGCGTCTAGGTAGCGCGAGTAGGGGTCGAGTTTGTAGAGCAGCCCTTCGACGGCGCTGATCAACAGCTCGCGGTCGCTGACTTCGTCTACATAGCCGCGCCGCACTTTGTCGAACATTTGGGTAAACAGGCGAAGCTCTTCGACCGGTAGCTGGGCACTGCTATCGTCTGGCTGTGCGCCACTCTGGGTGGCCGCCAGTGCACTGGATAACAGTAGTCGAGCTAGCCATCGGTGGGTCGCGCTCTGCATCGGTTGCTCCTCAAGGCGGGCAGCTGAGTTGCCGCTTTTCTGAGCATAGGTGATCGCGGCGGCGGCGGCCAGTCTGTTTGGCGACCGCTTGGCGGTGGTTAGCGCAGTTTTTGGGTAGCGCAGCGGAACCGCCCGACGCTGTAACCGCGCAGCTGTCGGTGCTTGGTCTTGCGCGCGCCGACGCGGGCGCGCCAGAGCCGGAACGAGCGGGGTTTTAGCTCTCGGCGCATCAGTGCGATGACATCGGCTTCGCTCAGCGCATAGCTGGCTTGGATGGCTTCAAAGGGGGTTCTGTCCTCCCAGGCCATCTCGATAACGCGGCCGATATCGGCATCGGTTAGGGCGGTGTGACTCATCGCAGCCACTGCGCCGGGTCGACCGGTTGGCCGCTGCGACGCAGCTCGAAGTAGAGCGCATTGCCGATCGCTTCACCACTGTCGCCGGCGTAGCCGATCACTTCACCGGCGTTGAGCTGGTCGCCCAAGTTGGCGGCCAACTCGCTGTTGTGTGCATAGAGACTGAGCGTCTGGTCGCCGTGGTCGACGATGATCAGCAAGCCGTAGCCGCGCAGGTAGTCTGCGTAGACTACGCGGCCGGGGTGGACCACTGCGATCGGGTCGCCACGGCGCGCGTCGATCAGCCAGCCCTGCCAGCGCAGCTGGTCGTCGCGGCGCTGGCCGAAGGTGTGCAGCAGGCGGCCGGGCGCCGGTCGCGGCAGCTTGCCTTTGAGGGCAGCGATCGGTTGGCTGGGCTGGCGCGCGGCAGCACGCTGGGCAGCTTGGGCGACGACCCGCTCAAGCCGTTGGCGCTGCTCGGTGAGCTCTGCCAGCTCGCCGCGCTGGGCCTCAATGGCAGCGCTGAGCTCACGGCTGCGGGCTTGCTGTCGGCTCAGTGAGGCTGCTAGCTCGGTGGTCAGCTGACGCTGACTGACCTGCTGCTGTTGCAGGGTCGCGGTGCGTTGGCGGCGCTCGCTCTGCACGCTGGTAAGTTCCACTAGGTCGCGGTTGAGAGCGGCCAGTAACTGGCGGCGCGCCGCGATCAGATAGCGGTAGTAGACCAGCTGGCGTTGAATGGCGGCTGGTTGTTGCTGGTTGAGCAGTAACTTTAAGCGCGGCTCGCGGCCCAGCCGGTAGTGGGCAGCTAGCACGCTGCTGGCGCGCTGGCGCTGGTCGGCGATCTGCGTGACCAGTTGACCTTCGCGGAGCTCTAGCTCGGCCAGTTCAGCCCGACTGGCGGTTAATTGGTCGGTGACCTTGCGGCGCTGCTGGGCGAGTAAATTCTGCTGGCGGACCAGTGCCGCGAGCTGTTCAGCCAGCGCTTGCTGGCTGCTGCTGTCGCGGCTTAGCGTGCGCTCTAATAGCGCGATCTGCTCGCCGAGCGCGGCCAGCTGCCGGTCCTCGGCGCTGTCGGCCGCCGCCGGCAGAACTGCGGCCAGCCAGCAGGCGAGCAGTGCACGGCGGATCATGGCCAGGCGGGTAGCCACCGCGGCGGTCAGTTGACCAGTGCGCGGCCGCTCATCTCGGCCGGCTGTGCGACGCCCATCAGCGCCAGCAGGGTGGGGGCGATATCGGCCAGCGAGCCGCCGCTGGCAAGCGCTGTGTCGCGCGGGCCGACGTAGACCAAGGGCACCGGCAGGGTGGTGTGCTGAGTGTGCGGTTGGCCGTTGGCGGCATCGTACATCGACTCGACGTTGCCGTGGTCGGCGGTGATCAACGCTTGGCCTCCGACCGCGCGGATCGCCTCGATCACTTCGGCGAGCGCCGCGTCGACCGCTTCGACCGCTTGAACGGCGGCGTCGTAGTTGCCGGTGTGGCCGACCTGATCGCAGTTGGCATAGTTGCAGACGATCGCATCAAACTCGCCGCTGTGGATGGCGGCGACCAGTTTCTCGGTCACCTCGGGGGCGCTCATCTGCGGCTGTAGGTCGTAGGTCTCGACCTGTGGCGAGGGCACTAAGATACGCTGTTCACCCGCGTAGAGCGCCTCTTGGCCGCCGCTGAAGAAGAAGGTGACGTGAGCGTATTTTTCAGTCTCGGCGATTCGCAGCTGCTGTTTGCCGGCTTTGGCGAGCACCTCGCCAAAGCTGTTGACCAGCTCCTCGGGGGGAAAGGCGATCGGTGCCGGGATGGCGTCTTCGTACTGGGTGGTCTGGACAAAACTGCCGAGCTGGCGCACTGCGCCGCGGGCGAACCCATCGAAGCCGGGGTTGGTGAAGCAGTGCGTCAACTGGCGGGCGCGATCGGGCCGGAAGTTCATGAACAGCACGGCGTCGCCGTCGTCGATAAAGGCGCGCTGGCTGGCGCTATCGAGGATCGCGGTGGCGGCGACGAACTCGTCGTTTTCGTCGCGCGCGTAGGCCTGCGCTAGCGCTGCACTGGCGCTGTCGGCGTCGTACAGCCCACGGCCCTCGGTGAGCAGTTGGTAGGCCTGGCTGACCCGCTCCCAGCGGTTGTCGCGATCCATCGCGTAAAAGCGCCCACAGACTGACGCGATGCGACCACAGCCGAGCTTGGCGAACAGCTGCTCGGCTGCTTCAAGGCTGGGCTGGGCACTGCGCGGCGGGCAGTCGCGGCCATCTAAAAAGGCGTGCAGATAGACTTGTTTGGCGCCGCGCGCCACCGCCATCTCGATCATCGCCAAGATGTGCGCTTCGTGGCTGTGGACGCCACCCGGCGACAGGAGGCCGAGGATGTGCACGGCGCGGCCGGCGGCCACGGCGCTGTCGATCGCCGCGCAGTAGACCGGGTTGGTTTGAAACTCGCCATCGCTGATCGCTTTATTGATGCGGGTAAAATTTTGGTAGACGACACGGCCGGCGCCGAGTGTCATATGGCCCACTTCGGAGTTGCCCATCTGGCCGTCGGGCAGGCCGACCGCCATACCGGAGGTGGCGATGGTGGTGTGCGGGCAGCTCGCCCACAGCGACTGCCAAAATGGCGCGCGGGCGTTGGCGATAGCGTTGTTGTCGCTCGCCTCGCGGTAGCCAAAGCCGTCGAGAATAATCAATGCGGTGGTCGGTTTGCTCATCTGGATAGCTCTCCTCAGGGTTCTAGCTCGGACCAGCGCTGGAATAGCGCCTCGAGTTTGGCGTTGGCGGCGGCCAGTTCGGCCTCGGTGGCGGCGATCTGCTCGCGCGGTTGGGTATAGAAGTCGCTCGCCGACATCTGCTCGCCGAGCGCCGCGATCGCCTGTTCGGCGGCCTCGATGTCGGCTGGCAAGCTGTCGAGCTCGCGCTGCTCTTTATAAGAGCGCTTTTTAGGTTTGTCGGCGCTCGCTGTCGGCGCTGCCGGCTTGGCTTTGGCGGCCGGCTTGGCGGTGGGGGCGCTGGCCGCGGCGTAGTCGCGCTGGCGCAGCCAGTCATCGTAACCGCCGACATATTCGTTAACTTGGCCGGGCTGTTCGGCGGTGCCCTCAAAGACGATGCTGCTGGTGACGACGTTGTTGATAAAGGCGCGGTCGTGGCTGACCAGCAGCAGCGTGCCGGGGTAGTTGATCAGCAGCTCTTCGAGCAGGTCGAGGGTGTCGATGTCGAGATCGTTGGTCGGCTCATCGAGCACCAGCAGGTTGGAGGGCTGGGCAAACAGCTTGGCCAGCAGCAGCCGGTTGCGCTCCCCGCCAGAGAGCGCGCTGACCGGTTGCCGGCAGCGCTTGGGGTCGAACAAAAAATCTTGCAGGTAGCTGATGACATGGCGCTGCTTGCCGCCGATGTCGAGCATGTCGCGGCCGTCGGCGACGCTGTCCTGCACGGTACGCTGCTCATCGAGCGCGGCGCGGTACTGGTCAAAGTAGGCGATCTGCAGGTTGTGGCCGCAGCGCACGCTGCCGCTGGTCGGTGTCAGGTCGCCGAGGATCGCCTTCAACAGGGTGGTCTTGCCGACCCCATTGCGGCCGATCAGGCCGATCTTGTCGCCGCGCTGGATCAGCGTCGAGAAGCCGTTGACCACCTGCTTGTCGCCAAACGCGATGCTGATGTCGTTGACCTCACTGACCAGCTTGCCAGAGCGGCCGCCCTCGTGGATGGTCATCTTCGCCGAGCCGGTCACCTTGCGCCGCTCGGCGTGTTCGCGGCGCATCTCTTCCAATGCGCGGACCCGGCCCTCGTTGCGGGTGCGGCGCGCTTTGATGCCTTGGCGGATCCAGATCTCCTCCTCGGAGAGGCGCTTGTCGAACAGTGCGTTCTGCTTTGCCTCGGTTTCCAGCTGCTCTTCTTTGCGCACCAGGTAGGTGGCGTAGTCGCAGTCAAACTGGCGCAGCTGGCCACGGTCGATCTCGATAAAGCGGGTGGCCAGGTTCTCCATAAACTGGCGGTCGTGGCTGATAAACAGCAGCGAGCCGTGCCAGTTGAGCAGAAACTGCTCGATCCATTGGATCGCCTCAATGTCGAGATGGTTGGTCGGCTCGTCGAGCAGCAGCAGGTCGGGGTTGCGGACCAGTGCGCGGGCCAGCAGCACGCGGCGCTTGTAGCCGCCCGACAGGGCGTTGATGTCGGCTTCCGCGTCGAGCTCCATCTTGGTGACAATTGACTCGACGCGCTGGTTGGTGTCCCAGCCGTTACAGTCGTCGAGGGCGCTCTGGCAGCGCTCTAGCTCGGCCATGGTGGCATCGCTAAAGTCACCCTCGGCCATGGCGTGGGTGAGTGCGTGGTAGCGCTGCAGCAGCTCGCCCTCGCTGCCAAGGCCGGCGGCAATCACATCAAACACCGAGCCGGTCAGTCCGACCGGCACCTGCTGCTCGAGCTGGGCGACCACCAGCCCCTCCTCGACCTTGCGGACGCCGTCGTCGGGCTTGATGAGGCCGACAATCACCTTGAGTAGGGTCGATTTGCCGGCGCCGTTGCGGCCGATCAGGCAGACCCGTTCGCCGCGCTCGATGGACAGCGAGATGCCGTCGATCAGCGGGGGTTGGCCGTAGCTGATGGTGACGTCGTTGAGGTTGAGCAGGGCCATCTAGTTGTTACTCCCAGCGCCAAACGGTTTGAACAGTAAGATCAGCCGCGGCAGCAGTGTCATAGAGCCAAACAGCGCGGCGATCATCGCCAGACCGGTGAGCAGCCCAAAGTAAATGGAGGGGATAAAGTTGGAGAAAGCGAGAATAGAGAAGCCGACGATGATCGTGATAGCGGTGTAGAACAGCGCCCGACCGATGCTGGCGTGGGCGCGGTACATGGTGGCGGTATAGTCGCTATCAACGCCAAACTCGCGCCGGAAGCGGGTGATGTAGTGGATCGCATGGTCGACGCCGATACCGACTGTGATCGCGGCGATGGTGATGGTCATCATGTCGAGCGGAATGCGCGCCAGCCCCATGCCGCCGAGGACAATGCCGGCCGCCAAGAAGTTGGGCACGATGGCGATCAGCGAGATCGACAGCGAGCGGAACAGCACCAAAAACATCGCAACGATACCGACGAACACCGCGCCGAGGGTGAGGATCTGCGACTTAAATAGGCTCTGCAACATATTGTTGTAGAGCACCAGCAGGCCGGTGAACTGCGCCTCGCCGTTTTGGTAGCCGAGCTCGTCGACAATAAATTGGTCGATGCGAGCGAGCAGCTCGGCCCGCTTGAGCTGGCCCTGGGTCTCCATGGCGCGCATCTGTATGCGCGTCTCGTTGGCCGGCTCGTCTAGGTAGGGGCCAACCAGCTGCTGGTAGATCTCTGGGCTGAGGCTCTTGCGCAGGAAGGCGATCTCAAAATCGTTGAGCTGGTGGCCGAGTAGCGCACTGGCGACGCGGTTGACGGTCGCCAGCGAGCTGACCACGCCGATCTCCGGCTGCGCCTCGAGAAAACTGTGCAGTTTCTCAAGGTCGGCGAGCCCGGCGCGGGTGAACCAGTAGGTGTCGGCCAGCGTCGGCGCGGTCGCATCATCGCCAAACGGGTCGGCGGCGCTATCGCTGGCAAATGGATCGGTAGCAAACGGGTCGTCGCCAAACGACGGCTCGGCCGGCTCGCCAAACGGATCATCGGCGAATGGGTCGTCGCCGCTGCTGGCCGGCTGTTCGGTGACAAACGCCGGCGCCTGCAGCACGATGTCGAGCGGTGTGGTGCCGCCGAGTGCGCCGTCGATCACCTCCATGCCGCGGTAGATCTCGGTGTCGCTGCGGAAGTAGTCGATGAAGCGGTTCTCTACCTGCAGCTGGCTGATACCGTAGCCGGACAGCCCGGCCAGTGCCGCCGACAGCAGCAGCACGGCACCGCCGTGGCGCTCGGTGAGGCGGGCAAAGCGCAGTGTGACACTGGCTGAATTGTCGTTGTCGTCAATGCCGCGCTCGCGGCCGAGCAGCATCATGCCGGCCGGCATCACCACAAAGGCGATCAGCAGTGCCACCGAGATGCCGATGGTCATCATCCAGCCGAAGTCGATCACCGGGCGAATGTCGCTGACCACCAGCGAGACGAACGCGACGATGGTGGTCAGCACCGTATAGAGACACGGCAGTGCCATCGAGCTGACCGTGGCGGTGACCAGCTCGAGCTGGCTCCAGTCCGGCTGCTGGCGGTGCAGCTCGCGGTAGCGCACCACCAGGTGGATAGTTAGCGCCAAGGTGATGATCAGCAGCAGCGAGACAAAATTGGACGAGATCACTGTCAGTCGCCAGTCGATCCACGCCAAAAAGCCGAGCATAGTGACCAGCGTGGCGGCGCAGGTCAGCAGCGGCAGTACCACCCAGCGCAGCCGGCGAAAGATCACCGCCATAGTGAGCACAATGAATATCAAGATACCGCTGCCAAACACCATTAGGTCGCTGGAGATGAAGTCGATCATGTCGGCGGTGATCATGTCCGGGCCGCCGAGGAAGATCGTCGCCCGCTCCCGGTAGGGGGTCATCATCGCCCGTACCGCGGCGACGCGCTCTTTGTTGGCGGCCGCCTTAGCGGTGCGGTAGTCGAGGAACTGCTGGCTGACCGCGTCCAGTTCGGCGAGCCTGGCGCTGTCCAGCGTGCCGGCGTCGCGCTGCAGGCGCAGACTGTCGCGCTCGCCGACTAGTTCGAGATAACGGCTATCCAGCGGCAGGGTGGCGAGCAGCCCGGTGGTCGAGCCGTCGGCCGACAGCACCAAGTTGCGGTAGAGCGGGCTGGTCAGAAACTCTTGGCGCGCTGCGCTGCGGTCTACCCCGGCGCTCTGCAGTGTATTGAGTGGCTCGCTGAGATCGCCGAGTGAGATTGGCGGACTGAGCAGTAGCGGCAGGTCGAGGATTGAGGTGACGCCGGCGACCCCATCGATGGCGGCCAGCTCGTCGCGCAGTGCGCGGAGCAGGGCGAGGTTGTCGTCGTCAAATAGATCGCCCTGGTTGGGCTCGAAGGTGACCAGCAAAAAGTCGCTGCTGCCGTAGCGGCGGGTCACTTCGCGGTAGTAGTTGAGCGCGTCGTCGTGCTCGAGGGTCAGCGAGTCGGCCGAGGCGTCGATCTTAAAGTTGCCAAGCCCGGCGGCCATGGCGGCAGTCAGCACGGCGATCAGTAGCAGTGCGCTGCGCGGGTAGCGCAGCACGCTGGCTTGCATGAAGCGGGTAAACAGTGAGGGCATGATCGACCTATTCTGGCGGCGGCAAAAGACGGCCGCCATTATAGGCCAAAAGGCCGGCGCGATGGCGCCGCGGGCGGCCGATTGAGCTGGGGGTGGCGGCTTTAAACGGTGAAGTCGCGGTCGAGTTTTTTAGCGACCATCACCTTCTTGAGCCGCGCGTATTGGGGAATGCCATTTTTATAGGGGGGGTAGTCCTCGCCCTCAATCAGCGGTGCCAGATAGGCGCGGCCCTTGTCGGTGATGCTGTAGCCATCTTTGCTGATGTAGCTGCGCGGCATCATCTTCTCGACGTTGGCGACCTTCTCCAGCGGCGCTTCGCCGATGGTCCAGCTGTAGCGGGCGGCGGCTTTGCGCTCGATGGTGACCATGATCGAGTGCTTGCCTTCGAGCGCCTTCTCAACCGCGGCGCGGCCGACCGCATAGGCCTGCTCGACATCGGTTTTAGAGGCGATGTGGCGAGCCGAGCGCTGCAGGTAGTCGGCCAGCGCCCAGTGGTATTTGTAGCCGAGAGCCTTCTTGATCATGCCGGCCAGGGTCGGCGCAACGCCGCCGAGCTGCTGGTGGCCAAAGGCGTCTTTGTGGATAGAGCCGGCCAGCAGCGCGCCATCTTTGTACTGGGTGCCCTCCGAGGCGACGATCACGCAGTAGCCGTGTTCGGTGACGCAGCGCTCGACCTCGGCGATAAAGCGCTCGCGCTCAAACGGCACCTCGGGCAGCAGAATAATGTGCGGCGGGTCGCCGGCCTGCTCGGCGGCCAGCGCGCTGGCGGCTGCGATCCAACCGGCGTGGCGGCCCATCACCTCAAGGATAAATACCTTGGTCGAGGAGCGCGCCATCGAGGCGACGTCCATGCTCGCCTCTTTGGTAGAGACCGCGACATATTTGGCAACCGAGCCAAAGCCCGGGCTGCAGTCGGTGAACGGCAGGTCGTTATCGACGGTTTTGGGGATGTGGATGGCCTGAATGGGAAAGCCCATTTTCTTCGACATCTGCGCCACCTTGAGGCAGGTGTCGGCCGAGTCGCCGCCGCCGTTATAGAAAAAGTAACCGATGTTGTGGGCGCGGAATACGTCGATCAGCCGCTCGTACTCGGCCTGGTTCTCGTCGAAGCCCTTGAGCTTGTAGCGGCACGAGCCGAACGCGCCGGAGGGGGTGTGGCGCAGTGCTTTGATGGTGCTAGCGCTCTCTTTGCTGGTGTCGATCAGCTCCTCTTGGAGGGCGCCAACAATGCCGTTGAGGCCGGCGTAGACCTTGCCGATTTTATCTTTGTGCTCGCGGGCGGCGTCAATAACCCCGGCGGCCGATGCGTTGATGACAGCGGTAACGCCGCCGGACTGGGCGTAGAACGCGTTCATTTTGGCCATTGGGGATTCCCTTCGGTGGATAGCAAGCCGCTAATTTTAGTCGATGGCGGCGACTATTGCATTAGCTAACCCCGGTGGGATAATCGCACTCCTTCACCTATTTGGGCAGCCGAGCGGTTATGCACATTCATATTCTAGGTATTTGCGGCACGTTTATGGGCAGCCTCGCCCAGCTTGCGGTGGCCGCCGGCCACCGCGTTACCGGCAGCGATGCCAACGTCTACCCGCCGATGAGCGACCAGCTAGAGCTGGCCGGTATCGGTCTGATCGAAGGGTTTGACCCGGCCCAGCTGGAACCGGCGCCGGACTTGGTGATCATTGGCAATGCGATGTCGCGCGGCAACCCGTGCGTAGAGGCGGTGCTCGACCGGCGGCTGCCCTACAGCTCTGGCCCACAGTGGCTGGGCGAGCAGATCTTGGCCGGCCGCCATGTGCTGGCGGTAGCCGGTACCCACGGCAAGACCACCACCGCCAGCCTGCTCGCTTGGGTGCTGGAGTACGCCGGCCGTGAGCCGGGCTACCTGATCGGCGGCGTGCCGGGTAACTTTGCCCAGTCGGCGCGGCTCGGCGGCGGCGAGCTGTTTGTGGTCGAGGCCGACGAATACGACAGCGCCTTCTTCGATAAGCGCTCCAAGTTTGTCCACTACCGGACCACCACTGCGGTTCTGAACAATTTAGAGTACGACCACGCCGACATCTTTCCCGACCTGGCCGCCATCCAGCGCCAGTTCCACCACTTGGTGCGCACCGTGCCGGCCAGCGGCCAGATTATCTACCCGCCCGCCGTCGCCGCCCTCACCGAGGTGTTGGCGATGGGCTGCTGGAGCCGCCAGGTGACGTTGGGGCCGGCCAGCGCAGCGGGCGAGCCGTGTGAGTGGTCTGTGCAGGAGTGCAGCGACGACGGCACTACCTTTACCCTCTGCCATCGCGGCGCCGCGGTGGCCAGTGTCAGCTGGGCGCTGACCGGCCAGCACAATATGGCCAACGCGCTGGCCGCGGTGGCCGCCGCGGCGCAGGTTGGGGTCGACCCGGCGCTGGCGGCGCAGGCGCTCAATCAGTTCGCCGGCGTCAAGCGGCGCATGGAGGTGGTCTGGCAGAGCCCGGCAGTGACCGTCTACGACGACTTTGCTCACCACCCGACGGCGATCGCCACCACCCTCGAGGGGCTGCGCGCCCGGGTTGGCCGTGCGCCGCTGCTGGCGGTGATCGAACCGCGCTCGGCGACTATGCGCGCCGGCGTCCACGGCGACCGGTTGGGCGCGGCAAGCGCCGCCGCCGACAGCGTATTTTGGTACCAAAACAGCGCGGTCGACTTTGATCTGGAAGCGGCGGTGGCCGGTCAGCCAGTCTACCGCGACATCGACCAGCTGCTCGCCGCGACCGTCGCTTGGGCCGCTAACGGCGGCCACGTTGTGGTGATGAGCAACGGCGGCTTTGAGGGGTTGGTCGCCAAACTGGTTGCGCGGTTAAAGTAAAAAAGTCACCGGGCCATCATTGCAGAGCGACACCTGCATATCGGCACCAAACTCGCCACTGGCGGTGATAACGCCGCTCTGCTTGGCCAGCGCGACAAACTGGTCGTAGAGCGGCTCGGCCTGCTCGGGCGGCATGGCGCTGGCAAAGCTTGGCCGGCGGCCTTTGCGGGTATCGGCGGCAAGGGTGAACTGCGAGACGATCAGCAGTGCGCCGCCGCTGTCGCGCAGCGAGCAGTTCATCTTGCCGTCGGCGTCCGCGAACACCCGGTAGTCGAGCACGCGCTGCAGCGTTTTTTCTGCAACGGCCAAGTCGTCGTGCTTCTCTAGGCCGAGCAGCAGCAGTAGGCCGCGGCCGATCTCGGCCCGGCACTCGCCGTCAATAGTGACCGCGGCGTGGCTGACCCGCTGAATAAGTGCTTGCATAAAACCGCTGCTCCGCCGTGAATGGGTGGCGCCATTTTAACGGCTCTGGTCGGCCGGTGATTAATTGTTTACCATCTTCGCCAGACTTTATCGCCGTGGCGGCTGCCGCGGCGCTGCAACCGGAGAGAGTGATGAAACCTGAGACTATTGCCCTGCACGTCGGCTACGACGGCGACCCCGCCACCAACGCCGCCACCGCGCCCATCTACCAGACTACCTCGTTCACCTTTGACAGTACCCAGCACGGCGCTGATCTGTTCGATTTGAAGGTGCCCGGCAACATCTATTCGCGAATTATGAACCCGACCAACGCCGTACTCGAGGCGCGCATGGCGGCGCTCGAGGGTGGCATCGGCGCACTGGCCGTCGCCTCGGGTATGGCCGCTATCACCTACACCGTGCAGGCGCTGACCAGCGTTGGCGATAATATCGTCAGCACCAGCCAGCTCTACGGCGGCACCTACAACCTGTTTGCCCACTCGCTGCCCAACCAGGGTATTGATGTCCGCTTTGCCGGCTTTGACGACTACGACAAACTGGAGTCGCTGATTGACGACAACACCCGCCTGCTGTTCTGTGAGTCGATCGGCAACCCGGCCGGCAACGTAGTCGATATTCAAAAATTGGCCGAGATCGCCCACCGCCACGGTGTGCCGCTGGTGGTCGACAACACCGTCGCCACCCCCTACCTGTGCCGGGTCTTTGAGTTGGGCGCTGACATTGCCGTGCACTCGCTGACCAAGTACATCGGCGGCCACGGCACCACCATCGGCGGCGCTATTGTCGACTCCGGCAAGTTTGACTGGGCCGCCAACGCGGCGCGCTTCCCGATGCTCAACACCCCAGACCCCTCCTATCACGGCGTGGTCTACACCGAGGCGCTCGGCGAGGCGGCGTTTATCGGTCGCGCCCGGGTGGTACCGCTGCGCAACACCGGCGCAGCGCTGTCGGCGCAGAGCGCGTTCCAAATTATGCAGGGGTTAGAGACCCTGGCGCTGCGTATGGACCGCCACTGCGAGAACGCCCAAAAAGTTGCCGAGCATCTCAACGCCCACCCCAAAGTCAGCTGGGTCAACTACGCCGGCCTCGCCGATAGCCCCTACCATGACACCTGCCAGCGGCTGATGGGTGGCCGCGCATCGGGCATCTTGAGCTTTGGTATTGAAGGTGGCCGTGAGGCCGGTGGCAAGTTTATCGATGCCCTGCAGCTGATCCTGCGGCTGGTCAATATCGGCGACGCCAAGTCACTGGCCTGCCATCCCGCCTCTACCACCCACCGCCAGCTCAACCCCGACGAGTTGGCCGCGGCCGGCGTCAGCGAGGACTTGGTGCGGATCTCGGTCGGTATCGAGCACATCGACGATATCATCGCCGACATCGATCAGGCGCTCGCAGCGGTGTAACTTGTCCGCCAGTTAAACCAAAAAAGCCCGGCCAGAGCCGGGCTTTTTTGATTGACCGACCGTTAGCGTCTCGCTGCGCGCAGTTCGGTGAGCTTTTCGATTACAAACTCGATACGGTCTTGGCCCCAGAAAATCTCTTCGCCGATGATGAAGGTTGGCACGCCGATGGCGCCGTCCTGCTCGGCTTGCTTGGCGTTAGCAGCCAGCGTGGCGAGATGCGCACTATCTCGCGAGGCGGCGAGGGTGGCGTCGGCATCCAGGCCGATCCGCGTGGCGACATCACGCAATACCTCTTCGTCGGCGATATTGCGCCCCTCGGCCCATTCGGCGCGCATCATCTCGACGATGTACTGGCGCAGGCAGCCCTGCTGTTCGGCGTAGAGCGAAGCCGCGCCAGCGGGGGTCGGTTCGGTCTCCATCGGTGGCGGGGTAACTGGTATGCCGAGCCTGCGGGCGTAGCGGGCCATGTCTTGGCGGGCGATCGGCAGCTTGGTTTTGGCCCGGTCGGGGGGCGAGCGCAGGTCCCAACCACCCACCGGACGCCACAGCAAGTTGACGTTGAAGTCATCGACAATTGACCACATCGTCTTTGACGCGAGGTAGCAGTAGGGGCTGCGGAAATTAAAATAGACTTTGACGTCGATGTTGTCCATGGTGGCTCTCTTATTTGTGGCAGTCGCTGGGCTAGCGCCCTTGGCTGCGCATATGTTGGGTAGTGAACTGGCGGTTGCGCAGCGGCTCGGGCGCCAATCGGCTCTTGAGTTGCAGCGTTGTGCAGTGCTCTGCCTGCAGATCGACCATGCCGACCGCTTCTGTCATCAACCCCTGCCAAGCTTTGCTCTCGGCGCGGTGTAGGGATGACGAGCTGGCGGCAACCACGCTTAACTTCCAGAGCTTGCCGGCATTGTCGTAGATGCGGCCCAGCAGCGGGGCGAAAGTTGCGGCGTCAATCACATAGTGGCGCTTAGAGAGCGGGTGGCTGGGATCGGTCGGCGTTGCCTCTAGGTGGTGGACTTTGCGCAACTGCCAGGTTACCCGCGGAAAGCAGTGGCCGGCTCCGGTAAACTCGATCAATTGGAAGCCGTCCTCATCGGCCGGCTCACTCCAGCCATTGAGCTGCGAGTGCCCGTAGATAGGCAGCAGCATTTCGTCGCTGCCCAGATATTTCCAGTGCATATCCATGATGCGGCCGTTATAGCCCAAGAAGTCTTCGATCATGATATCGCTGCCAAGGAACGCGTCGGTCTTTTGGCCAGTGGCCAGGCGTCGCACTCGGCGTTGCGAACTCATATACATCCAAGCTTGTTCGGTGGCGCTATCCACCTCGTTGCGGTGGATAAGCAGCTGGGTATTGCGGATGTCTTGCGGTGCCTTTACCTGCAAGTAGAGTGCGGTATAAAGGTTAGCGGGATTGTTCTCCAGTGCCGGCAGTGGAGACGTGGTGTGGCGGTACTTGTAGCGCAGTATCGCGCCGTACATCTCTAGAGTACGCTCGATATTATCTTTGCGCAGGTCGCGATATTGCCAGTTGAATTGTTCCGTCTCGGTCTCGTCGGGGGCGTAGGCGTAGCGCATATTCCACGCTGCTTTGACCCCGGCTAACGGATCGCTGGTGGTGAGTTCTAAGAACGGCCGGCCACCGGCATAGCCATGAATTTCGCCGGCAGCGCTGCCGATCTTGGTGGCGTTGCGATTTTCGTCACTCGCCTTCAGGTAGTTGGGGTGTACCGGTATTTGCAGCGGCTCGCCGAGCTCGATGGTCAGTGAACCCTCGGTAACCAGCTGGGCAATCGGCGCGTCGAGCCACTGTCGATAGTGGTGTAGGTTGCCGCTGTCGATGGTGGCGCCCGTCTGCAGTAGCGCGGGGTTATAGCTGTTGAGAGACGGATTAAATTCACGTTCTAGTGCACCACCTGCTAACGCATAGCCGGCGACGAGGATCCAAAGCAGGCCGAGTAGAGTTGTCCTCGAGTTTTTTTTGGCAGACTTAGACATAGAGCCACCCTTTAATGTAGTGGGTGACACGGGGCATAACCAAGTAAGTCATCAGTAATACCTGCAGCGTCACCACGATGGCGGTGCGAGCGTGCAGACCCCAGTCGCCGATCCACGGGGCAAGTAGGTAGTTGATCGCGATGATGAGGTTGTAGACAACGATCATTAGTACGATGCTCATCCGCCATTTAACCGGCTGCTTGTTGCCCGCTACTTGCGGGAAGTCAAACCAAGCCTCAAGTCCGGTGGCGGTCTTGAACTCCGCCTCTCCATCGACCATCCCGTCGATCTTGGTCATCCACTGCTGGCGCTGGCTAGACTGCTGCCACGCCTCTGCATGGGCGATATTGTCGAAACGATAAATAACGGTGTAGCGCCGCGAACCGGCCGTCGGGCGCAATACGTTGACCCCCAAATGGCCAGCAAAAAGGCTGGACTGGGCAGTAATACCGGATATCCACTTCTCGTAGTCGCGCTCGCGGCCGGCGATGACATCACGCCCAACCGAGACGGTGACGTAGTCTTGGCTGGGTGCCGCGACAAGCTCGATGGCGCTTTCGCTTTGGCTCATTTCAGCGATTTTTCGACATAGTGAGCGCCAAGTCTTCGATCATATCCTCCTGCCCGCCGACGGTGCCGCGCCGGCCGAGCTCGACCAAGATATCGCGCGCCGAGACGCCGTACTTCTTTTCGGCGCGCTGGGCGAATAGCAGGAACGAGCTGTAGACGCCGGCGTAACCCAGCGTCAGTGCATCGCGGTCGATGCGGATCACTTGGTCCATCATCGGCACGACCAGATCTTCGGCGACATCCATGATCTTGTAGAGATCGATGCCATCCTCTACCCCCATCCGATGCAGCACCGCGACAAAGACCTCGAGCGGGGTATTGCCGGCGCCGGCGCCGAGCCCAGCCACCGAACCGTCGATACGGTTGGCACCGGCTTCAATAGCCGCCAGTGAGTTGGCGATACCCATGCCGAGGTTGTGATGGCCGTGGAAACCTAGCTCGGTGGCGGGATTGAGTTCGCTGCGCAGCAGGCCGATTTTCTCGCTCACCTCAGCGGGCAGCATGTAGCCGGCCGAATCGGTGCAGTAGAGGCAGTTGGCACCGTAGGACTCCATCAGTTTGGCCTGCGCCAGCAGCTGTTGGGCGCTGACCTTGTGGGCCATCATAAGAAAGCCGACGGTATCCAGCCCCATTTTGGCGGCCATGCCGATGTGCTGCTCGGAGACATCGGCCTCGGTGCAGTGGGTGGCCACGCGGATGGTCGATACCCCGTGGTCGTGGGCCATCTTGAGGTGGTCGATGGTGCCGATTCCGGGCAGTAGCAGCGCCGAGATTTTGGCGTTTTTCATCTTGGGGATGACTGCGCTGAAGTACTCTTCGTCGCTGTGGGCGGGGAAGCCGTAGTTGAGCGAGCTGCCGCCGAGGCCGTCGCCGTGGGTCACTTCAATTAGCGGCATGCCGGCGTCATCGAGTGCGGTGGCGATCGAGACCATCTGTTCTAGGCTGATTTGGTGCTGCTTGGCGTGCATGCCGTCGCGCAGGCTCATGTCGTGGAGGGTGACTTTTTTTCCAGTTAAATCCATCGTGGTATCTCCAGTTAGCCGCGCGCAGGTAGTTGAATGGCGGCGTTGGCGGCCTCTTCGGCGAACAGCTCTGCGGTGCGCAGACCGGCGGCGGTCATGATGTCGAGGTTGCCGGCGTACTTTGGCAAAAAGTCACCAAGCCCTTGAACCTCCATGAAAATGGTGACCCGGTTGCCGTCAAAAATCGGGCCGTTGACCAGCTGATAGCCGGGCACATACTGCTGCACCTTGGCGACCATCTCGTGGACAGAGGCGGTAATTGCTGCCTGGTCTGGCTCGCTCTCGGTCAGGCAGTGGATGGTGTCGCGCATCATCAGCGGTGGCTCAGCG
Source organism: Porticoccaceae bacterium (assembly GCA_024639885.1). Classification (GTDB taxonomy): domain Bacteria; phylum Pseudomonadota; class Gammaproteobacteria; order Pseudomonadales; family Porticoccaceae; genus LSUCC0057. The sequence goes on from JAHEGD010000006.1 coordinate 175,288, forward strand.
GGGTTGACGACGATGATCGCCTTGCCCTTTTTGGCGCCGCCCACCTGCTCGATGCCGGCGGCCGTGGTGCGGGTGAACTCATCGATATTTTTGCGCGTGCCGGGGCCGATCGATTTAGAGGCGACCGTGGCGACGATCTCACCGTAGGCGACCGGCTGCACTTGCGACACCGCGGCGACCATCGGGATAGTCGCTTGACCACCACAGGTAACCATGTTGACGTTCATCTCGAGCTGGCGCGCGTGTTGTTGGAGATTGACCGGCGGCACGCAGAACGGACCGATAGCGGCGGGTGTCAGATCAATCATGATCACGCCGAGGTCGTTGACCTTTTTCGAGTTGTCGGCGTGCACATAGGCCGAGGTGGCGTCGAAGGCGATGCGGATATCGTCTTCAATGATGTGCGGTACCAGCCCGTCGATGCCGGTGGTGGAGACCTTCATGCCGAACTCGCGAGCGCGGCGGATGCCCTCCGACTCCTCAATGCCAACCATCCACACCGGTTCGATCCATTCGCTGCGCATCGCCTTCATCAGTAGGTCGGTGCCGATATTGCCGGGGCCGATAATGGCCGCGCGTAATTTTTTACTCATGTTGCCAACTCCAATTAGACAAATTTCATGGTGACAGTGCCGAGGCCCTGATAGCGCACGACGATAGAGTCGCCGCGCTCGACAAGCACAGCGGCGGTAATGCCGCCAGTCATAATAAATGTGCCAGCGGGGATGACCTCGTCGCGCTCAGCGAGCATCGCAGCGAGCATCGCGACGCTGGCCGCGGGGTGGTCGAGCACGGCGGCGCCGGCGCCTAACTCGACAATTTCACCATTCTTTTGCATTACTACGCCCAGCGTGCTCCAGTCAAAGTCCTCGGGCTTGGCGGCGTGGCTGCCGACGACAAAGCGCGTCGAGGAGGAGTTGTCAGCCTGGACACTGATGAGATCGAATTTAAAGTCTCGGTAACGCGAGTCGATAATTTCAACTGCGGGGACGACTAGTTCGGTAGCGGCCAACACCTCGTCGACGGTGACATTTTTGCCGCTCAGCTCGCGGTTGGTGACAAAGGCAATTTCGGCCTCAACTTTAGGGTGTATAAGCTGGTCAAACGGCACTTCGGCACCGTCGGCAAGGCTGAAGTAGTCGGCTAAAAAGCCGTAGCAGGGCATCTCTACCCCCATCTGCTTCATCTTTGCCCAGGAGGTCAGCCCCATTTTCATGCCGACAATCTTATGGCCGCGGGCGATTTTGTTGTGGCGTATTTGCCATTGTATGTCGGTCGCGTCGGTGAATGTCATGGCGGGGTAGTCGTCGGTGATTTTAGTCACTTCATACGCCTGCAATTCGGCATTTTCGAGGTGGGTGGCGAGCTGCTCGATAGTGGCTTGATCTAATGTTCTAGTCATGACGGGGCTCTCCAATTAACAGAAGCGGACGCGGCAGTTGCCCATGCCGCCTACTTTGACATTCATTTCATCGCCAGCGACCACCGGTTCGAGCGGTACCAGTGAGCCAGATAGAATCAGTTCGCCAGCTTTAAGCGGGATGCCAAAGCGGCCGAGCGTGTTGGCGAGCCAGGCGACGCAGTTGACTGGGCTGCCGAGCGCAGCGGCACCGGCGCCGACACTCAGCGTCGCACCATTTTTCTCCACTACCATGCCGCAGGTGGAGAGATCGAGGCTGCGCGGATCGACGGCAGCTTTCTCATTAACCACAAATAGACCGCAAGATGCGTTGTCGGCGACGGTGTCTTGGATCTTGATCTCCCAGTTATCGATACGCGAATCGACCACTTCAAAGCACGGCATAACTGCTTCGGTAGCGGCCAATACGTCGGCATTGGTAATGCCCGGGCCGATCAGGTCGCGCTTCAGTACGAAGGCAATCTCGCCCTCTGCTTTGGGTTGGATCAACTTTTCACTGATCGGCATTTCTTCGCCGTAGACCATTTTATCGGTGAGGTAACCGAAGTCGGGCTGGAAGACATTGAGCATGTTTTGCACGGCTTTACTGGTGACGCCGATTTTTTTGCCAATGATGTGCTCCCCAGCAGCCAGCCGTCGCTCGAGCATACGCAGCGAGATATGGTAGGCGTCATCGATAGTGATATCGGCAAAGCGTTCAGTAAAAGGGCGCACAGTTTGCCGCTCAACCATCGCTTGGTAGAGCTCGTCGCCACACTGTTCTATCAGTTGTTTATCCATCAATTTGACTCTCTAGTTACAGGGTGTATCGGTTCAGTCTGATCATTCGGCCAGAAAGTTTTCAACTAGCTGGCAGAAACGATCAGTTTGTTCAATCTGTGTCCAATGACCACAACGTCCAAATACATGTAGTTGAACATTGTCTAGCCACTGTGCCAGTGTCAGACTGCTTTGCAGAGGGATTATGTTGTCCTCGCGACCGTGTAGCACTAGCGCTGGTTGACGCACACTTCTAATTGCTTCCTCAGTGCTGCTTAATGCCTCAATCCAGCGTTGCCTCGGCGAGGGGAACATTGCTGCAAATGCCTCTTGAAATCCAGGTTGAATACTTGCCTGATAACGCAGCTGAACCAGCTCGTCAGTGACTAAGCTGCGGTCATAGGCAAATAGACTCATTAGCTCGCGCATATTTTTTAGAGAGGGAGTGTAACCCCATGCTCTATCCAGGCCCTCAGTGAGAGGGAAAGAGACACAAGCAGCTCCCATTAGTACTAATTTTTTGACTCTCTCTGGATATTTTATAGTGAAAGCCAGGGCCAACCCGCCGCCAAAACTATTGCCGACCAGATCAATACAATCGAGTTTAAGTGCATCGATAAAACCGATTAGGTGCTCAATCCAACAATCCAGCGAGTAACTATTATTTACCGGACGTTGGGTGAAACCAAACCCGATCATGTCAGGAGCTATGACGCGTCGATTGTTAGAGAGCTGTGGAAAAACTAAACGCCAATTTGCCCAAGCGGTTACTCCCGGCCCTGAGCCATGGATTAAAACCACGGGGTCCCCGCTACCTAAGTCGTGATAATTGGTGGCGATACCATCAACTAGAATAGTTTTGCCGATTTCGATATTTCTGGCCTCGTGCATTTGCATTAAGCGCGGTTAAAGTTTGATGCAGACATTTTTCAGCTCGGAGTAAAACTCCAAGCCATGTACGCCACCTTCGCGGCCAATACCGGACTGTTTAGCGCCGCCAAAAGCGGTGCGCAAGTCGCGCAAGAACCAGCTGTTGACCCAGACTAAACCGACCTCCATTGCCTCGGCAACGCGGCTGGCGCGGGCGCTGTTTTCGGTCCAGATCGCCGCGCACAGGCCGTAGTTTGTGTCGTTGGCCAGTGCAATCACTTCGGCTTCGCTATCGAATGGGCGGATATGGCAGCAGGGGCCAAAAATTTCCTCGCGAACAACCCGCGCGTCGTCTGCTAGGTCGGTCCATATGGTCGGCTCAATCCAGGCGCCTTGATTGAGCTCTGGGCCCATATCTGGCACGCCGCCCCCGATTACCACGGTGGCCCCCTCTTGTTCGGCGAGTTTGTAATAAGAGAGCACTTTATCGCGGTGCTCAAGACTGACCAGCGGGCCAAAATTTGCCTGCTCGTCCTCGGGGCGGCCGAGCTTGAGCTGCTCGACGCCAGCTTTTAGGCGCGCCACAAATTGCTCGTAAATTGGCCGTTCGACATAGACTCGCTCGGTGCCCAGGCAGACTTGGCCACAATTGACGAAGGCTGAGCGCAGGGTGCCTTCAATAGCCTTGTCGAGGTCGCAGTCAGCAAACACCAAGGCTGGGTTCTTGCCGCCGCACTCCATCGAGATGTTGCGCAGACCGACCGAGGCGGCGCGCATGATCACCTCGCCGGTGCGGGTCTCGCCGGTAAAGGTAATGGCGTTGACCAACGGGTGTGTGGTGAGAAATTCACCGGCTGAATTTGGCCCAAAGCCGTGCACGACGTTGTAGACCCCCGCCGGTACGCCGCACTCGTTCATCACCTCGCCAAGCAGGGTAGCGGTGGCCGGGGTCTCCTCGGAGGGTTTAACCACCACAGTGTTACCGCACGCCAACGCCGGGCCAACCTTAAAGGTCATCAACAGCAGGGGCAGGTTCCACGGGCTGATTACCGCAACGACACCTTTGGGGGTGCGGTGGCCGTAATTGAGCGCGGAAGAGCCGTCTGGCGTGTCGAGCTTGAATGACTCTGTGGGGTGGTTGGCGAGAGTCTCAGAAAACGCCGTGAAGTTGGCCGCGCCGCGCGGGATATCGATATGTGACGCAATGGAGCGCGGTTTGCCCGTGTCGAGACATTCGGCGGCGAGAAATTCCTCAAAACGCTCGTTGATCCGCGCCGCTACTCTGTTTAGTAACGACGTGCGTTGCGCCTGAGTCATTCTTCCCCACGGCCCTGTGAGCGCCGCTTTGGCCGCTCTCACTGCGCTGTCGACATCGGCAGCGGTTGCTTCGTGAACGCTACCGATGAGACTGTTGTCAACCGGCGAACGGTTCTCGAAGGTGCGGCCACTGCTCGAGGGAACAAATTGGCCGTTGATAAAATGTTTGAATTCCATTCTTTGCTCTTTGCATCTATTGAATTGGGTCGAGAGACAACACTCAGCTACCAGCTTGGCTGGTAGCTGAGAGAGGTTCGTGGTTGACGCTAGGTTAAAACAGTCAAAAAGCGCTCGTTTAGTTCGCGGTCGTGGTAAAAAATCGCCTTGCCCAACACCTCGGCATCCCAGGTCACTGTGGGGTGATCAGGGTAGTGGTAGTCACCGCCACAAAATACCTCGGTGCGGTTGCCGGAGGGATCGAAGAAGTAGATGGTCTGGCCGTGGGTCAGTCCGTGCCGAGTCGGGCCGATATCAATCGGGGTGTCGGTCATGGAGATCAGATCGGCGGCGCGCAGCACATCTTGCCAGGTGTCGAGCCAGAACGAGGCGTGGTGAAATTTGTCTTTCTCATCGTGTTTGATAAACGCGACATCGTGCGCTTTGCTCGAGCAGGAAAGGAATAGCGCCGCTCTGTTGCCTTCGGGGTCTAAGACCTGTTCGGCGAGATCGAAGCCCAAAATGTCTGTGAACAATGCGAGGTTGCCCTCGAGGTCATCGCCATAGAGTAAGCAGTGGTCAAAACGGGTGGCGCGCATACCCTTCAAGCCGCGCGGCCACGCCTCGGGGTTGCGCGCTTGAATTCCCCATTTGCCGGTCTGCTCTTTGTCGGCGAAGAGTTCGAAGGTATGGCCAGTAGGGGCGGTAAAGCGCACACGGCGGCCGCAGCCTTTGAGTTCACCTGCGGCAATCTCGGTAGTGGTAAAACCCTTGTCGTTGAGCTCGCTCTCAAGCGCATTTAAGGTGTCGTTGTCGAGCACCTTGTAGCCGGTAAAGTCCATCCCGGCATGGTCGGTCTCACGCAACACCACCGAAAACTTATCTACCTCAGTCCAGCCTTTTAGGTAGACGCGACCTTGGTCGTCACGATCAACTTCAATGAGACCGATTAGATCGCGGTAGTGCTCTAGGGCTTCATCCATATCGAGAACGCGTATCTGAATATGTCCGGGGCGCATTACACCTTTTTTCATTTTGTTACCCTCTGTTGGTTAAATCTCGTCGTCGAGTGGCTCAATCGAGCGTCTCTACAGTCATGTCGCTCAGTGGGAAAATTCGACACGACAGGGCGACACCTGCGGCCAATTCATCAGCTGAAACATGTTTGATACTCATTTTTTTACTCTGGTAATTACCGTCGAGAATGCGAATCTTGCAGACACCACAGCCGCCACCGCGACAGCCAATCTGCAGCGCTTTAATCTTTTGGCCCTCCAGCCCAGATAACAGCGAGCGCTGCTCCTGGCAGAGAAACTGACTATTTTGGTTGGCAATGCTGATCAGGTGCGGCATGGCGTCGCCGATTTAAATGCGCTTGAACAGCGCGCTGCGCTGTCGCTCATCGGCGCCATCGGCGGCGGTGACAAATTTCTCCATATGAATGTCTTTTTCAAACAGACGCCCTTGCATCAGCGCATTAATGGCTGCGTCAATCATCGGTGGTGGCCCGCACAGGTAGGCTTTGTGGTCTGAAAACTTGCCATCAAAATGGGCCGCCGCTGCCTCGTGAACAAAACCGGTAAAGCCTTGCCAGTGGTCTGCTGGCTCTGGCTCGTTTAGCGCTGCCACATAGGTGAAGTTGGCATGCTGTTGGGCCAGCGCTTCGAAGCGATCGCGGTGGTAGAGCTCGGACAAATTGCGCGCCCCCTGGAACAGCGTGATGGCGCGCTGGTCTCCCGCTTCAAGCAGATCTAAGATCATTGATTCGGGCGAGGAGAGCCCCGAGCCGCCGGCAATAAACAGCACATCCTTGGGGTCGGATTTGCGGACAAAAAACTGGCCGTAGGGGCCAGAGAGTTGCAGCGAATCACCAACTTTCAGCTGCTGGTGGATATAACCGGTAGCCGCGCCGTTGGGGACTTGGCGGATATGCAGCTCAATGTTGTCACGGCTGCTGGGCGCATTGGCAATAGAGAACGCGCGTGTGCCGTCAACCCCCGGCAGTTGCAAGTTAATATACTGTCCCGCCTGGAAGGTCATCGGCCGGTCCAGCGTCAAGGTCAGCCCTTTAATGGTCGGTGACAGCGTTTCGATGGCGGCGACAGTGGCGCGGTAGTCCTCCACTAGATAACCGGCAAAATCGGGGTCGACATCGATATCGGCCTCGATGGTCAGATCGGACTCTGGCATCGCACAGCAGGCGAGTATTTTCCCCTCCTCGCGCTCCATATCCATCAGTGCAAACGGTGACGCGTCGCCTTGGTCGACATCGCCCTCAACCAGTTGGCACTTACAGGTGGCACAGGTGCCATGGCCGCAGGCAAAAGGCAGCCAGACGCCCTGGCGCAGCGCCGCATTGAGGATGGTCTGACCCTCTTCGACTTCGATGACATCGCCGGTGGGCTCTATGGTGACTTGGTAACTCATGGTGATCCCTTAGACGTCTGCGCCTTTGTAGCCGGTTAAATTCGGGGTAACCAGGCGCAGCACAGATTTGTGGCCAATACCGAGCTCAGCGAGCGTTTTGCTGTGGTCGGGCTGGAAGCTTTGGTTGTCCAGAATCCATTCGGCGCGCTCCCAGACGACACGACCAAACTCGGGGTGCTGCGAGAAAGCTTCGGGCATAACATTGTCCAGCAGCTCCTGAAAGGTCATGGTCGGCAGCAGCGGAAAAGCTCTGGAGGAACAAAACAGTTGGTGCTTATCCCAGCCGATATAGACCAATTGGGCGCCGCCAAATTTGTCGACAGAGTCTTTAAAATCACCGTGGTAGTCATTGCGCAGTGCTTGTACAGTCATATAAAAATACTCAATTTATGGGGGCGCTGAGTACAGCGCCCCGCTCTCTAAAGAAGTTAGGCAACACCCTTCCATTGCTTCCAGCGTTCTGCGTCGGGTGAACCCTCAAATTCAAGGTTGGCTGCGCCGTTATCGAGGTGGTAGTACTCGATGACTTTATCGAGCCCGCCGCCGCCACAGTTGCCCTGCAGAATTTGGTGAACCGGCAACCAGGCATGCACATATTTTTCTGGTTCGTTATCAAAAATGCTCTTGCATGGGTCAGAGCAGAAGTGAAAGCGCTCGTCGTTGTAGACACTTTCTCGATAAGCAACCTGACTTGGATCGTCCACCTCTGTGAACATCATAGGGATCTGGCAGGTCTGGCAGAGCTGCGGCAGACCGGTAGTGTAGAAACGCTCCCCTTTCGCCTCCATTTCAGCCGCCAACTCCCAGCGCGGGCGATAATATTTGTCGAACGTATTGGGGTATTTTTCACTCAGCCAGTCCATCTCGTCAGAGCTCGGGGTCCACGTGTGGAATGCCGCTGCATGGGTGTATTGATAAAAGGTCCACCACGCCTGATGGCTGAGATGCTCCTTTTCCTGCTTGATGGTCTCGGTGTAGTCGGGCATTTTGATGCCATAGCGCTCCAAATCTTTGAACAGCGCACCACCGGCATCTTCAAAGTAGAGCTCCCAAGCTTCCTGCCAAGACATGAATTTCTGCGGCAGCATGTAGTCCATCATCATCGCCACTAGAGTTAGCAGGCGGTAACCACGCCACAGCCACTTATCCAGCCACTTCTGCACAATTGGCACATTATCTTCGTGCTGTTCGAGCAGAAACTTGATGATCTCTAGGCCAAGAGTCATGTGCCGAGCTTCATCGGACTGTGCCGAAAAGCCAAAGGTGACTGTCGCCATATCGCCGTTGTAGGCAGCCCCTGACATAAACGGAACGAATAACAGATTGGTCAGCACATATTCGAACGAGAAACCAATGGCGACCATAAATTCGAACGGGCCGGCGGTGCGCGCATCTTCAAAGAAAGACTTAGGCACTGACAGGTACCAGACTCGGTCGTGCATGTGGTTGAACTCGTCAAAGCCATCAAAGAATTTGTTGTAGTGGCTCATGGCATGAATTTGGGTCTGGATGTGGCGTAGTTCATCGATTGATTGCATCTGCGCGGCAACTCTGGCTCCAATGCCGCCCATCTGCCGGCCGGTGAAGGCGAAGCCCAAGTGCGCCGCGTGCTCGCCCGGACTGACACCGGTCAAAAACAGCTTGATGGCGTTGACGTAACGAGCGTCGGTAACGTTGGTGTGGCCGTTGTTTTGCGAGAAAGCGTCATAAATAGCGTAGAGCTTCTTCTCTTTTTCAGCCTGGTATTTCCAGTAGGCGTCCATCGTCAAGCGGAAGGGGTCTTCCCACTTATCCCAGTCAGTAATTTTTATGCCTTCAAACTCTTCATAGGGAAAGGCCTCTTGACGATCCTCGTAAGAGAACTCCCAGTCGAGATCGCGAGTAAGAAGTTTATATTTGTCTTTTAAATTGAGTTTTGTCGGTGACATTTTCTATCTCCTTAGTTAGCTTCTAGCTGATTCAGTTATTCCACATGATCTTGAAATAGTCGTCTTCTTCGTCGATATGGCCGGTCAAGGTGATCAGGTTGAGATGCAGCGACTGCACATTCCAATCCATACCAATTTGTTCGCAGACACTCTCGCGGTTAATGGTGAGCGAGCCCTCATTTTCGACTCGGATCATCGCCGGCTCGTAATGGACTACAGCGGTTGGATTATCCTGCTCGATAGCGGCTACGATGTAGCGCGACTCGTCGTTGTCCTGAAAGGCAATTTGTACACGTGACATATTGAACTCCTGCGATTAGTGGCCAAGGCCAACTTTGCCGAGACGCTGTTCCAGTACAGAGAAGGCCTCGGCTAACGCTTGCTCGCAGAGCAGTGCGTTGGCTAGTGGCGCCAGGGCCTCTTGGGCGCGGATTCGCCAGGTGCTGATCCAGGCGCGGATCTGGTTGGCATTGTGCTCGCTTTCAGCGACCACGCTCTTTAGTACGGAGTCGGACCAGCGCTGCGACTCTTTGGCGCGCTGCTGCATAAATTCCATCAGCAACAGCAAATCGCGGCCACCGTTGGCGGTCAGCCAGACATCGAACTGACGGTAGTAGAGGTCGTTGATCAAAGTGTCCAATACGATGTCTTGAGCGATGAAGGCTTCAAACCAATCCTTAATCGTCAGGGTCTTCTCACAATAGGCGCGCAATCCTTGCCAGATTGGGTTGCTCATCCAGTGCTGCTTCGCCTCGACGAGTGAACTTCCGGTGTTATCGTCTAGCGCCAGACCGATTTTTGAAAAGTACTGCGCATTGCCAAAGCGATCCATCGCCTCAAAAATAAGAGCCTGGGTGACTGCGGTGCCGGTGCCGTGGGCAGTGCCGTACATGTTGTTTAGATTGGCTGCGACTTCGGCGTGGCGCATAGGGATGACAGTCTCGATAATTTTTGCTCGCAGCACTTCGTCGAGCCCGGCGGCAAGTCCGCGCTTTTCAAAGAAGCTGAAGTTGTTTTCGGCGGTCTCCTGCATCTTGGCGCGGTTTTGCACGTAGGGCCCGTAGTAAAATTGGCGGGGATCTTTTAGGTCATACCAGTCGGCCATGACGACTGCGGTGCGCGCCGGATCGTTGAGTTCACGCTCTTGGTCCCAGAGTGGTTTGTAGTGGAAGTTGTGCGTGGAATGCACGTCGTAGGTCGCTTCCTGATAACGCGTGGCCGGCTTGTCGCCAAAACGACGCTGAATATGCGCGTAGGTGTTGCGCACCGGTTTCATGGTTGAAGTTTTAATTTCAATGGTCATGGTCTACCCCTGTCTCTGTTAATTTGTTAGATCAACGGCTGCCCTGCGTAGCCGTTGACGGTTCAATTTATTGGTGCAGCTTGGCGGCCAGTGTCTCTTTGCCGTAACGCCACTTTTCTGCGTCGTCGTCAACGAGCTGACACTGCTCTGGCGTCATTTCAACCACTCGGTTGGCTTCACAGAACTCGCTAAATTGCGCCTTGGGCATGATCAACTCGACATAGAGGCGGGGGTCATCAATGGCGAAATCGAATTCGACAAATTGATCGCGCAGCACATTGCGCACGCGGATATATTTTTTTTTCTCGCCAACCTCAAAGTTATGCATAGCTTGACCTTCTCCAGCCGTGGTGAAAGGGCGAGAGAGCCACCCTTTTATCTGAGTAAAGCAAACAGCGTGCCAATAAATAGCATTGATTCTATCTTGTTGATTTTTATAGGTAATTTTTTTTAGCTAGGCAAGACGCGGCCCGCGGACTACAACGCGTGGAGGGTTTGGCGGTTTTTTTTTATCAATTGGTTAAAACCGCACTTTTTGAGCGAAACGGTTGATGAGCTGGTGAAAAAGCGCCTGCGAACCGCCCGCAGCGGGGAGGCGGTAACCGCTGTCGTCTAGTGACGAGGCGGGGCGCTGGGGTTTCTCTCGGAAAATTCATAACCCACTGTTATTTATGAAAAAAAGATTTTATTGGAGCGCTATGCGCAACCGTAATTGGCTGGATTACCCCACGTCATTTCGCCCTGTCGGGTGCGCTGTGGTCGCGCTGAACAGAGAGCTGCGCGCGGCTGGCGTGTTGAGCGATGTCGCTGAGAGTTAACCAAATGGTTAAATTGGCGGCTGGCGCGGTGGTGGTCGCAAAGCGCCGCGCCGCCTTACAACAGCGCTCAAAAAATTTTTATCCGTTAAAAAACATGGGTTTATATATCTTTCTGGCAGTCGTGAAAATTATTGGCACGAATTTTGGATCTCTAAGGGGAAATCGGCTGGAATTGAGCTTCCAGCGATAACAATAAACCTCAGCGGCCAGCGTCGAGAGCAGGGCTGCCAGCTAGGGTAACTATCTATAACAAGGTGGGGGAGAAAGTGACGTTGCAACAAGCCGACAACTCTTTATCGGGCGGCTGCCGCTCAGTGCGCAGCGGTAGTGGCCCGGCTGTGCTGGCGCTGGCCAGCGTGCTCCTGCTCGGCGCCTGCGAGGCGCGCCTAGACCTATCGGGGGTCGAGCAGACACTCAACCAAGCGGTGCGCCGCACTGACCAGTTGATGGTATTGGAGCGTGTTGGAGAGCAGTTAATCGTCCTGGGTAACGACGGGCTGCTGCTGCGTCGCGGCGCGGCCAGCGAGCTGTGGCAGCGTCAGCAGCTAGAGCGAGACGGTGTGCATCCTGATTTTATCGCCGGTGCGCTATGTGGCGATGGCTCACTGGTTGCGCTCTCCTATCAGGCCGAGGTATGGCAGACCCACGACGGCGGCGACAGTTGGCATATTGAATCGCTGCCAACCGAAGAGGACGTGCAAGATATTGAGTGCACTGCAGACAATCAACTCTGGGTTGTCGGCAGCTACTCAACCTTACTGCACAGGGCCGCCGCCGGCAGTGAATGGCAGCAGAGCTCTCTGCAAGAGGATGCAATGTTGACTGCGGTGACTTTTGCCAGCATCGAACATGGCTATGCCGCCGGTGAATTTGGTCTGTTGGCGGTGACCGAAGACGGTGGCGCCAACTGGCGGGTGGTCGATCCCATCGGCGAGGAGCTCTACCCGTTGGCGGTCTATTTTGACGCCGAGGACAACGGCTGGGTGGGCGGTTTGCAGGGAGTGATTATGCACTCTGAAGATGGCGGTAAGAGCTGGCAGCGCACTGAGACCCCGACCGAGTCGCCGATCTACAACTTTCTCATGGTCGGAGAGCGGTTGTTAGCTACCGGCGATCAGGGCACGGTTTTGCAGTGGCTCAACGGCCGCTGGCAGCGTGTCGAGACGCCAGAGACCCCTACTTATTTTCGCGCCGGTATTGCCGTGAGCCCACATCAAGCGCTGATCGCCGGCGGTTGGGGGGCACTGCTGTCGATCTCGCTTGCCAGCCAACAACACTCAGTGGATTAAGGACTTTACTCGATGTCAGCGATTTCACACTTTTTCCACCGTCTTGAAGTCGGCTTATTCGCCAGACCCAAGCTGGTACTGGCCGCTATATTGATGGCGACGCTGTTCTTTGCCGCGCAGCTGCCCGGGGTAAAGATGTATTCAGATTTTGCCGATCTGCTGCCCCAAGAGCACCCCTATATCGAGCTACACAACGATATAAAAGACAACTTTGGTGGCGCCAATGTGATTGTGGTCGGGGTCGAAGTTGCCGAGGGCACTATTTTTAACAATGAAACGTTGAAGTTGATCCATGAGGTCACCCAGGCGGTGGATAACCTCCCCGGCGTCAACCACAACCTGGTCGCCAGCTTTACCCACCGCACTACCCGCAAGGTCTGGCTGACGGAGATGGGCAACATTGTTTCCGACCCCTACTACAAACCGCAGGACCCAGACTTGAGCGCCGCCGCACTTGAGGAGTTGAGCAAAGCGGTGGTGGCCAATCCGCAGGTTTACGGGCCGTTGATTTCGCCTGACATGAAGACTGCTCTGGTCAAGGCTCAGCTCAACGAGGGGGCTTTGGATTACGAAAATACCTTTGCCCAGTTGCAGCAGTTGCGCATGGATTACGCCCGCGAAGGGGTCGAGATCTATGCGACCGGTCAGCCGGTGCTGGTCGGTTGGGCCTACCACTACAAGGACCAAATTTTTCAGATTTTGGCGTTTACTGCCTTGATCATGGTCGCGCTGCTAATTTTCCATTTTCGCTCGTGGTACGGGGTGCTGGTGCCGCTAGCAGGTGTGTTGGTCTCGACCATCTGGGGCATTGGGATCATCTCGCTGTTTGGTTACAACCTCGACCCGCTCGGTCTGGTCATTCCATTTTTGATATCGGCGCGCGCCATGTCCCACGGTATCCAGTTGGTCGAGCGCTATTATACTGAGCTAGAAGGGGTCGGCGATTCGCATGTGGCGGCGCGGCACACCTTTGAGAACTTGTTTCGTCCGGGTACTCTCGGTGTAGTTTCAGATGCGGTCGGTCTGCTGCTGATTGCGATTGGATCGATACCGCTCAACACCAAGCTGGCCCACTACGCCTCGCTGTGGGCGCTGAGCATTATTGTTACGGTGCTGTTAGCAGTGCCGCTGTTGTTGTCGATTCTGCCGCGGCCGAGTAAGACTCAGCTTAAACAGAATGCGCTGCGCCATGTAGCCAACTACGCCAGCGGCATTGTTATCGCCAGACCGCGGCGAATTTTGCTGGTGGCGGCGGCGCTGACAGTGGCGGGTGGCTTTGTCGCTTCGCACGTGACCATTGGCGAGTCGGAGCCCGGTTCGCCGATCCTCTATCAGGATCATGATTACAACGTCTCCTCGAAAGCGATCAACGATAGCTTTCCCGGTTCTGAGGAGCTCTACATAGTCGCCGAGCACCGCGACGAGGGTGGTATAAAACGCCCTGAGGTGCTGGCGGCGCTGGAAGATTTAGAGCGCCATATGCTGCTCGATCCCGAGGTCGGCGGCGCCAAGGGTATCCCCGACCTGATCAAGCAGGTCAACCGGTTGCTGCACAACAACGATCCGCGCTGGCAGCAGATCCCCAAGGATGAGTTCTATGTTGGGGGGTTGATGTTTGCCTATATGGCCTCCAGCCCCATACCCGGCGCGTTGAAAGAGTTTGTCGATCCGGCCGAGCAGGTCGCCAACTTGGTGTTCTATTACAAAGACCATCAGGGTGAGACCATCCGCCGCGCCATCCACACCGCCAAGCAGTGGATCGACGCCAATCAGGGCAAGGTCGACGGTCTGAAAATCCGCCTGGCTGGCGGCACCATCGGCGTCACTGCAGCGATGAACGAAGCGGCATTTGATACCAATAAAGTGGTGTTGCCACTGGTGTTTTTGCTGATTTTTGCTTTTGTTATGGTTTTCTACAGCTCGTTACAAGCTGGCCTAATGATGTTCGTGGCGATGTTCTTTGCCACCACCCTCACTTACGCCTACATGGGCTTGGCCGAAGTGGGTATCAATATCAATACCGTACCCATCATCGCGGTGGGGGTTGGGGTCGGCATTGATTATTCGATCTACATGATGGATCGCATCCGCGAAGAGATGGCGCGATTGGACGATCTGTCCGCTGCAGTAGGTGCGGCGCTGCGCTCCACCGGTCTCGCGGTGAGCTTTACTGCGATCACCCTGATCGCCGGCATTGTGATGTGGATCTTTCTCTCCGATCTCCGTTTTCAAGCCGATGCTGCGCTGTTGCTCAGCGTCATGGTGGTACTCAACGGACTGGCTGCGCTGTGGCTGGTGCCGGCGTGGGTGCTCACCTTTAAACCAACATTTATCACCCAGTTGTCTGTCGATGCTGATGGAATTATCCATCAGCAGCGCACACAAGCCCAGTCTGGAGGCGGTTAATAACAACGATTTGGGGCATCAATCACCCTTCAGATAATAATTAAACCAGAAGAGAGTAGGAGCAATACTATGCAGATAAAAAGCTCTATGAAGCGTCTAGCCGTCGGCTTGACGGTAGCCGGGATCGCCGGCACCGCGGCGGTCGAGACGGCATTCAGTCGTGATATTGAGTGGTCGGGTTTTGCCGAAGAGGTAGTCCACCACCGTAAAGATATCGGTATCTCCAAGGCGCGCAGCGGCTTTCAGCTAGAGGGCCTCAAATTTGTTGGCGATGTCGGCCCGTTCAGCAATGTCAGCGTCAATGGCATCATGCGCATAAGCTACGATGCCGTTTACGACCTCAATGACGACGAGTACGGAGACAACGCCGGCGGCGCGGCATTTTTGAATTCGTACGGGTTGGCCAATATTGGTGCGCCAACCCGGGTGCCGGTCAACGGCAATGGCTTGGGCCCGGCGGATGGCCTCAGCGTCGGCAATTTTGCGGTAATGAATATTCTCGGCCCCAGGGTCGAAGAGATTACCGGGGCGCCGACCGGAACCTTCTCTGGGCCTGGAGGTATGTTGTCTGGCAATACCTTCGTCGATAGCTACGCCAACAACCCCAACGTCGGCATGATTACTCTCGGTGATCATCTGCGCGATCACGCCGATGGCGTCGCCTTTGGTGTGCCTGTTCGCCCCTGTGATACCGACGGGCGGGGCTGTATCGATGACTATATGGATGCCGACAAAAATGAGTTGGCCTCGCCAGAAATCTTTAGCGATCGCGCCGATTGGCTGCGCGAGCTCTATGTCGATGCCACCTTGCTGGGCAGCGGTGACAATGAGATCAACTTCCGCCTCGGCAAACAGCAAGTGATCTGGGGGCGCACCGATCTGTTCCGAGTCCTCGACGTGATCAATCCGGTCGACTACTCGCGCAACAACATCTACGACGAGCTGGAAGATATCCGTATCCCCATGTGGATGCTGAAAACCGATTTCCGTTTTGGCGCTACCGGTCCGTTTGACGACTTTAATATGCAGGTGGTGTGGAATTTCGATAAGTTCCGCCCCAACAACCTCGGCCAGTGTGGTACCCCCAATGTCATTTTGGACGCCGGCTGTTTCTTCCGCGGCATGAAGAACCTGTGGGACAACGGTGGCACCGTGGCTAACTTTGCCCCGTTTGACCCGGCCGACCCCAGTCTGGGACTGTTGGCGACCAACTTTGGCCCGCAAACCATCGGTATCCGCAATGTCGAGTTGCCCTCATGGAGCCTGTCAAACACGCAACTCGGCTTTAAGGTCGAGGGTGTAAAAGGCGACTTTGGCTGGTCGGTAAACGCCTTGACCTACCGCTCGCAACTGCCCTCGCTGCGCGCCGGCAATGTTGAAGTGGTCAACCCGTTTGTGGGTGGCGAAGCGCAAGCACACGACTACCTGATTGCCTTCGATGTGGCCTTTCCGCGCGTCAATCTATTAGGTGCGTCGGTCGATTACTACTCGCAGGCGATCGACACCGTGTTCCGTGTCGAAGTGGCCGGAACCCAAGGTGAAGAGTTTGCCAACACCTTGCGTCCTGAGCTCTACTCCGAGTCTGATGTAGTGCGTTTTGTCATTGGTGCCGATAAAAATGTCTTTATTCGTCCGCTCAATAAAGACCGCGCGTTCTTGATCTCTGGGCAGATCTTTGGCCAGCACCTGCTCGACCATGAGGTCGCCCAGGCGACGCTGGGTGAGGTCGGCATGCCCGATTGGGAGAAAAACTACATCGCCACGCTGCTGATCAAAGGTTGGTGGATGAACGACCGGCTGAGTCCTCAGCTGATTATGGCGCACGACTTCCGCGCCGGTGCGACGGTGGTATCGCCCTCGGTGGATTGGCTGATCAGCGACAACTGGCAGATGGTGCTGACCGCCAACTACAAAACCGGCGGCAGTGACCACAAGTTCGACGACTGCCGTTTGTGCAACCCATTTGGTCCGTTCACGACCTCAATACCGGCCTTGCCAGAGC
>JAHEGD010000031.1 GCA_024639885.1 Porticoccaceae bacterium
GCAAGCCGAGCTGGTCGCGCACCACCAAGTAGGCGGGGATCGCTGCCAAGTAGTCGGCAAACCGACCCTTGGCCTCGAAACAGCGCCGAAAATCGCTGTCGGCAAACAACTCACTGACCCGCGGCAAAATGCCGCCCGCCAGATAGACACCGCCGGTGGCACCCAGTGTCAGCGCCAGATCACCGGCCACACTGCCGAGAATTTCGCAGAATAGCGCGACCGCTTCGCTCGCCAGTGGGTCGCTGTCGGCGAGTGCCGCGGCGCTGATCTCGGCCGCTTGGGTGCAGACCGCCGGGCGTTCATCGAGCACCGCTAGCGCGCTATAAATATTGACCAGCCCGGCGCCGCTGAGCAGCCGCTCGACCGACACCCGGTCGCCAAAGCGCGCCTGCAGCAGACCGAGCAGCGCCAACTGGCGCGGCCCGGTCGGGGCAAAACTGACGTGGCCGCCCTCGCCCTCAATGACCGCGTAGCCGTGCCGATTGGGCACCAGCCCAGAGACACCCAGCCCGGTGCCCGGCCCGATCACCGCGATCGCTTTGCCGGCCTGTGGCTGGCCACCGCCGACCTGCAGAAGATCATCGCTACCCAGCTCGGTGACACCGTGGGCGACCGCCGCAAAGTCGTTGATCACCTCGACCGGGCAGCCCAGCGCGGCGCTGGCGTCGGCCACCGCAAACTGCCAGTGGCTATTGGTAAAGCTCACCTCGGCGCGGTCGGCCGGGCACGCTACCGCCAGACAGGCGCGCTGCGGCGCTGTCGACCAGCCAGTGGCAGCGGCGATGTCGCTGCGCAGCTGGCCGAGCAGGACAATAAAGTCCTCGTGCTCGGCGACGCTGTAAAAAAACTGCTGACCGCCCTCGAGCGCGCCGAGCGGCTGCGCGGCAAAGCGTGCGTTGGTGCCACCAATATCGGCGACCAGCTGCCACTGCGCGGCCATCAGCCGTGCTCACCAAACAGATAAGAGGCGCCGTGCTCGGCACTGCTGACCGCCTGCCGGCTGAGCGCAAACAGCTCGCGGCCAACGCCGCGCTCGCCCAGCCGCGGTGGCTCGGCTGGCCGCCGCGCGGCCAGCTCGGCGCTGTCGCCAAGCCATTCCAAGGTGCCGGCATCGGCGTCCAGACGCAGCAGATCGCCGCTGTTGACTCGCGCCAGCGGCCCACCGGCGGCCGCCTCGGGCACTAAGTGGATGGCCGCCGGCACCTTGCCGCTGGCACCCGACATCCGCCCGTCGGTGACCAGCGCCACTTTAAAACCGCGGTCTTGCAGCGAGCCGAGCAGCGGCGTCAGCTTGTGCAGCTCCGGCATGCCGAGCGCTTTGGGCCCCTGAAAGCGGGCGACCACAATCACATCGCGGTCGAGTTCGCCGGCTTCAAACAGCGCGGCCAGGTCATCTTGGTTCTCTATCACCAGCGCCGGCGCCTCAACCACGCGGTGCTCGGTGGCCACCGCCGACAACTTGACCACACCGCGGCCAAGGTTGCCGCTGATCAGGTTGAGCCCGCCCTCCGCCGAGAACGGCTCGGCGACGCTGGCCAGTACACTGCGGTCGAGCGAGTCGGCGACCGCCGGCTGCCAGCTGACCGCACCGTCGCGCAGCTGCGGCTCGCTGGCGAAGTCGGCAAAGCTGCCACCCCACACCGTGCGCGCGTCGCCGTGCATCAAACCGGCGCGCAGCAACAGTCCAAACAGACAGCCGGTGCCGCCGGCGGCGTGAAAGTGGTTTACGTCGGCCTGGCCGTTCGGGTAGACCCGCGCCAGCAGCGGCACCACCGCCGACAGCTCCGAGAAGTCGTCCCAGTTGATGATCAGCCCGGCGGCGCGGGCGATCGCAATCAGGTGGATGGTGTGGTTGGTGGAGCCGCCCGAGGCGAGCAGCGACACCACCGCATTGACGATGGCGCGCTCGTCGACGATCTCGCCGATCGGCCGGTAGTCGCTGCCCAGGTTAGTGATCCGCGCCACCTGCTGGGCGGCGGCGACAGTCAGCGGGTCGCGAAGCGGGTTGGTCGGGTTGACAAAAGAGCTGCCCGGCAGCTGCAAGCCAAGCGCTTCCAGAATCACCTGGTTGCTGTTGGCGGTGCCGTAAAAGGTACAGGTACCGGCGCTGTGGTAGGAGTCCGACTCGGCTTGCAACAGCTCCTCGCGGCCCACCTTGCCCTCGGCGTAGAGCTGACGAACGCGCTGCTTCTCTTTGTTGGGGAGGCCGCTCTCCATCGGCCCGGCCGGCACAAACACGGTCGGCAGGTGACCAAACGCCAAGGTGCCGATCAGCAGCCCGGGGACAATTTTATCGCAGACACCCAGCGCCAGTACCGCGTCAAACATCTGGTGCGACAGCGACATCGCGGTGCACTGGGCAATCAGGTCGCGGCTGAACAGGCTCAGTTCCATACCCGGCTGGCCCTGGGTCACACCGTCGCACATCGCCGGCACACCGCCGGCGACTTGGGCGGTCCAGCCCATCTCGCGCAGTGCCGCCTTGATCTGATCTGGGTAGTCCGCGTACGGGTGGTGGGCCGACAGCATATCGTTGTAAGAGTTGATGATGGCGACGTTGCCCGCCTCCATCAGCCGCAGGGCGTTTTTATCGGTGGCGTCACAGGCGGCAAAGCCGTGCGCCAAGTTGCCGCAACTGAGCCGGCTGCGGGTCGGCTCGCTGAGCGCGGCCGCGCCAATTTGCTTGAGGTAGTCGCCGCGGCTGGCGGCGCTGCGCGCAGCGATGCGCGCGGTAACTTTGGCTATAGTGGCGTGGACAGCCATACTGACACCCTCTCAACAGGTTATTGTCTTTGTGCGACGATGATTCTAGCGGCTTATGTAATTAAATTACACAATATTTGTCTAATATGGTAATTTTATTGCTTATTGCGTAATTTAGTAACATGTCCGATCAGCTAGCAGAGAGTGCCAATTATCGCCCAAATCGGCTCTAATAGGCGGCTCTAATAAAGCTGTTTCGACCAATCGCCCCGCTGTTGCGGCCAATGCGCCGCCACCGCGCCACCGCGGCCAACCACCGCCCCAGCCACCCAGAGCCGAGCCCCCGTTATGCCGACACCGACCACCGCCTACCGCCCCACCCAGCTGCCCGCCTGGCAGCAGCTTGCCGCACTCGCCAAGCGCGGCGTGGCGCCGATCGCCGAGCTCTACCGCCAACAGCCAAACCGTCCAGAGCAGCTGCGGGTGCGCTGTGGCGAGCTGCTGCTCGACTACGGCAAGAACCGCATCGACGCCGAGGTATTAACCGCGCTGTTGGCGTTGGCCGAGCAGTCGCCACTGGCCGAGCAGCGCCGCCGGCTGTTTGCCGGCGAGCCGATCAACACCACCGAGCAGCGCGCGGTGCTGCACACCGCACTGCGCGCCGCCGCCGGCGACCCAGTCGACCCGGCGATTGCCGCCGAGGTAGCGGCACAGCTGGCCGCGGTCGAGCGGGTCAGCGGCCAATTGCGCAGCGGCGAGTGGCGCGGTGACAGCGGCAAACCGATCACCGATATGGTCAATATCGGCATCGGCGGTTCCGATCTCGGCCCCAAGATGGTCTGCGCGGCGCTCGCCGAATACTGCCAGCCGGGGCTGTCGCTGCACTTTGTCTCCAACGTCGACGGCGCCGAGATCCTTGAGCTGCTCAAGCGGCTCGACCCCGAGACCACCGTTATCGCCGTCGCCAGCAAGACCTTTACCACCCAAGAGACGCTGCTCAACGCCAATACCGCGCGGGCTTGGTACCGCGACCGGCTCGGCCTTGCCGAGCCGCAGCGCAGCCGCCACTTTTTGGCACTGACCGCCAACCCCGCCGAGGCGATCCGCTACGGCATACCGGCCGAACAGGTACTGGAGTTTGCCGAGTGGGTAGGCGGCCGCTACTCGCTGTGGTCGGCGATCGGCCTGTCGATTGCGGTGGCGATCGGCTTTGATCAGTTTAAAGCACTGCTGGCCGGCGCCCGCGAGATGGACCAACACTTCTACAGCGCGCCGCTGGCCGCCAACATGCCGGTGCTGATGGCGCTGGTCGGGCTCTGGGAGAGCAACTTTCAAGAGAGCGCCAGCTACGCGGTGATCCCCTACTGCGAGCGGCTCGGGCTGCTACCGGCCTACCTGCAGCAGCTGGATATGGAGAGCAACGGCAAGAGCTGCCAGCTGGACGGCACAGCGGTCGACTACCGCACCGGGCCGGTACTCTGGGGGCAGACCGGCACCAACAGCCAACACGCGTTTTTTCAGCTGCTCCACCAGGGCAGCCAGACCGTACCGGTCGATTTTATCGCCGCCATCAACGACCCGCTAAGCAACGCCGAACACCACCAGGTACTGCTCCGCAACATGCTGGCGCAGAGCGCCGCGCTGATGAGCGGCCAGCCGGCGCCAGCCGGCCAGCCACACCGCTACTACCCCGGTAACCGCCCGTCTAATACGCTGCTGCTAGACCAGCTGACCCCGCACAACCTCGGCGCGCTAATTGCGCTCTACGAGCACAAGGTGTTTGTTCAAGGGGTGTTGTGGAATATCAACTCGTTCGACCAGTGGGGGGTAGAGCTGGGTAAGAAGATGGCCAACCAGCTACTCGCCGGCGAAGGCGGCAGCGACCCCGCCACCGCAGCGCTGAGCGCCGAACTGGCGGCGCGGCGCCGCTAACCGCCGCGCAGCTCGCGCGGCAGGGTAAAGTGGACGCTCTCGCGGATACCGGCCAGCTCTTGCGGGGCGCTGGCGCCAAGCGCCTGCAGCCGCTCAATCACCCCCTGCACCAGCACATCGGGCGCCGAGGCACCGGCGGTCACGCCGATGTTAGCGACCCCGGCCAGCCAGCTCGGGTCGATGTCGCCGGCGCCATCAATCAGGTAGGCGGCGCAACCACAGCGCTCGGCCAGCTCGCGCAGGCGGTTGGAGTTAGAGCTGCTCACCGAGCCGACCACCAACACCAACTGCGACTCCAGCGCCAGCTGTTTAACCGCATCTTGCCGGTTTTGGGTGGCGTAGCAGATATCGTCTTTGCGCGGCCCCTCGATTAGTGGAAAGCGCTCGCGCAGACGATCTATAACCAGCGCGGTGTCGTCCATCGACAGTGTTGTTTGGGTGACAAAAGCGAGCCGTTCGGGCTGCTCTACCACCAGCCGGTCGACATCCTCGGGCGTCTCCACAAGGTAGACGCGGCCACCGCGACTACCGTCGTACTGGCCCATGGTGCCCTCAACTTCGGGGTGGCCAGCGTGGCCGATAAGAATGCACTCGCGCCCCTCTTGGGCGTATTTAGTCACCTCTAAGTGCACCTTAGTCACCAGCGGACAGGTCGCATCAAACACCTGCAGGCCGCGGCTATCGGCCTCGCGGCGGACCGCCTGCGACACCCCGTGGGCGCTGAAGATGACAATGACGTTGTCCGGCACCTCCGCCAGCTCGTCGACAAATACCGCACCGCGGGCGCGCAGGTCGTCGACCACAAATTTGTTGTGGACCACTTCGTGGCGGACATAGATCGGCGCACCAAACACCTCTAAGGCGCGGTTGACGATATCGATGGCGCGGTCGACGCCGGCGCAAAAGCCGCGCGGGTTAGCCAGCTGGACCTGCATCAGTGGACGACCGCGGTCTCAACCGCAACAATCTTGACGGTAAAGGTGATCGCCTGGCCAGCCAGTGGGTGGTTGAAGTCGACCAACACCTCGTCGTCGCCGATCTCTAACACCACCCCGGGCAGCTCGCCATCGCCGTTCATAAACGAGAACACCATCCCCTCTTCTAGCGCTTCGCCGTCAAAATTACCGCGCGCCACACTCTGCACGTTGCTCTCGTTGTGCTGGCCAAACGCTTTCTCTGGCGGGATCGTAAAGCTCGTCTCACTGCCCGCCGCCAAGCCGACCAGCGGCTCTTCAAAGCCCGGCAGCAGCGAACCGTCGCCAAACGTAAAGGTCGCTGGCTGGCCCTCAAAATTGCTGTCGATCTGCTCGCCGCTGGCCAGCGCCAAGGCAAAGTGCAGGGTAATTTTGGTCTCTTGGCCCACAGTCATTTGGGTGTCGCTCACGATCGTCCTCCCCGCCGCTGGCGGCTCTCTTTGTCAAAAAATAGCGCCACCAAGATGATCAGCGCACCGGCGCTGATCGCCATATCGGCAACATTGAAGGCCGGCCAGTGGTAGCCGCCGTAGTGCAAATCTAAAAAGTCGACCACCGCGCCGATGCGCAGCCGGTCGATAACGTTGCCAAGCGCACCGCCAAGAATCAGCGCCAGTGGCAGCGCCTCTACCCAGCGGCTGGCGGCGCGCGCAATCCACACCACCAACACTGCGCTGAGCACAATCGCCAAGCCGCTCAGCGCCCAGCGCTGCCAGCCGCCGGCGCCGGCTAAAAAGCTAAATGCGGCGCCTTCATTGTAGGTTAGCAACAGGTTAAACCAACCGGTGATCGGCAGCACCTCGCCGCGGCTAAAGGTGGCGACAACCGCCCATTTGGTGAGCTGGTCGAGCACCACCACCGCGGCGGCCAGCCAGTACCAGCGCTGCGCTGCGCGCGCGTTGGCGACGCTGTCGCTAGTGGGCAGAGTCTGGCGGTTAGGCATAGTGTCGCTGCTCCCCGGCGCCGTCGATATTGGTGACACAGCGGCCGCACAGTTCGGGGTGGGCCGGCTGGCTGCCGACATCACTGCTGCAGTGCCAGCAGCGCGCGCACTTGGCGGCAGCCGAGTGGCCGACCGCCACCCGCAGCCCGGCCAGCGGCGAGGCGTTGCCGGCAACGGCGTCCTCGCCGTGCAGCTGTGCGGTCGAGGTGATCGTCACAAAGCGCAGCTCGTCGCCGAGCTTGGCCAGCGATGCCGCCAGTGGCGGCGCCGCGTAAAGCGCCACGTCGGCCTCCAGTGACCCTTTGATATGGCCGGCCGCACGCTGCTCTTCAAGCACTTTATTGATCGCCTCTTTGGCGTCCAAAATCTGCTCCCAATCGGCGCTGCCGATCTGCGGCTGCTCGGCAAACGCTGGGAACCGGTAGAGCTCGGCGACAAACACCGACGGCTCGGCGGTGCCCGGCAGGTAGCCCCACAACTCGTCGGCGGTGAAGCTAAGGATGGGCGCAATCCAGCGGGTGAAGGCGTGGGCGATGTGGTAGAGCGCGCTCTGCGCAGAGCGCCGCGCCAAGCTGTCTTGCGGGCAGGTGTAGATGCGGTCTTTTATCACATCCAAATAAAAGCCACCCATGTCGCGCACACAAAAGTTGTGTAGCTTCTGGTAGATCAGGTGCATCTGGTAACTGCGGTAGGCCTCGACAATCTCCTCTTGCAGCTGCGCGGCGCGCTCCACCGCCCAGCGGTCGAGCGCCAACAAGTTGTCGCCGGCAACCAGGTTAACCGCCGGGTCAAAGCCGTCGAGGTTGGCCAAGAAGTAGCGCGCGGTGTTGCGAATGCGCCGGTAAGAGTCGCCGGCCCGCTTGAGAATCTGGTCAGAGACGGTCATCTCGCCGCTGACATCGGCCGAGGCAACCCAGAGCCGCAGCACATCGGCACCCAGCTCGTTGATAACGGTCTGCGGCGCAATCACATTGCCGATCGACTTGGACATCTTGCGGCCGTTGGCGTCGACGGTAAAGCCGTGGGTCAGCACCGCCTTGTAGGGGGCGGTGCCGTTGATGGCGATGGCGGTCTTCAGCGAGCTCTGGAACCAGCCGCGATGCTGGTCGCTGCCCTCTAGATAGAGATCGGCCGGGTAGCGCAGCCCAGGGCGGGCGGCCAGCACGGCGGCGTGGGTAACACCGGAGTCGAACCAGACATCGAGGGTATCGGTAACCTTGCTGTACTGCTCGGCCTGCTCGCCGAGCAGCTCGGCGGGGTCAAGGTCAAACCAGGCGTCGATGCCGTCGCGCTCGATCATCACCGCCACCTGCTCGATCAGGCGCGGCGTGTCGGGGTGCAGCTCGCCGCTCTGGCGGTCGACAAACAGCGCTATTGGCACACCCCAACTGCGCTGCCGCGAGATACACCAGTCGGGGCTGTTTTGCAGCATACCGGCGATCCGCGGCTCGCCCCACTCGGGGTGCCAGGCGACCCCTTTGACGGCGTCCAGTGCGCTGTTCAACAGGCCATTTTGCTCCATCGAGACAAACCACTGCGGTGTCGCCCGGTAGATCAGCGGTGTTTTAGTCCGCCAGCAGTGGGCGTAACTGTGGGTAAATTTGCTGCTGGCCAGCAGCGCACCGCGCTCTTTAAGCAGCTCAATGATCGGCTCATCCACTTTGTAAACGTGCTGGCAGGCAAACAGCTCAACGTCGTCGCGGTAGAGGCCATTGTCGGTGATGTAATTGAGTGTCTCGATACCGTAACGG
The DNA here is from genome assembly GCA_024639885.1 of Porticoccaceae bacterium. Taxonomy (GTDB): domain Bacteria; phylum Pseudomonadota; class Gammaproteobacteria; order Pseudomonadales; family Porticoccaceae; genus LSUCC0057. Next base: position 8,304 of record JAHEGD010000031.1, read on the forward strand.
CGCGCCACCACAAAATCTTCCATACCGTGGTCTGGGGCGGTGTGCACACAGCCGCTACCGGCGTCGGTGGTGACGTGCTCGCCAAGCAGCAGCGGGATATCGCGCTGATAAAACGGGTGATCGGCGACCAGCTGCTCAAGCGCACTGCCGGCACATTCGCCGAGCACTTGGTGCTGCTCTACACCGGCGCGCGCCAACACCGCCTCAAGTAGCTCGGCGGCCACGATCAACCGCTCAGCGCCAACCTGTACCAGCTGGTAGCGCAGCTCGGCGCCGACCGAAATGGCCAAGCTCGACGGCAGCGTCCACGGCGTAGTGGTCCAGATCAACACGCTGATCTGGCCACTGCCGGCCAACCCGCCGAACGCTGTCTCAAGCTGGGCCAGCGACGGCGCCGCAGTGACCGGGTACTTGACGTCGATCGAAAACGACTCTTTATCTTGGTACTCGACCTCGGCCTCGGCCAGTGCCGAGCCGCCGACCACACTAAAGTAAACCGGCTTGTAGCCCTTGACGAGGTGGCCGTTCTCGGCGATTTTGCCCAGCGCGCGGACGATGTCGGCCTCTACCTTAAAGTTCATGGTCAGGTAGGGGTTGTCCCAGTCGCCAAACACGCCCAGGCGGATAAAGTCTTTGCGCTGGCCATCGACCTGCTTCATCGCGTACTCGCGACACTTGGCGCGAAACTTGCGGTACTCCACCTTGACGCCAGCCTTGCCGATTTTCTTCTCCACGTTGTGCTCGATCGGCAGCCCGTGGCAGTCCCAGCCCGGCACGTAGGGGGCGTCGTAGCCCATCAGCGTGCGCGATTTAACGATCATGTCTTTAAGGGTTTTATTGACCGCGTGGCCGATATGAATGTCGCCGTTGGCGTAGGGCGGGCCGTCGTGCAGGATAAACTGCTCGCGGCCGGCGCGCGCCTTGCGGATCTGGCCGTAGATATCGTTCTGCTGCCACGCCTTGAGCATCGCCGGCTCGCGCTGGGCGAGGTTGGCGCGCATCGGAAAGCCGGTGGTCGGCAGGTTGAGGGTCGCTTTATAGTCGGTCATTGGCGCTCAGCTATCTGGTCAATTTAAAGTTTTCCGCGCGCGGCAAAGAACTCGCGGGTGGCATTAACATCGCGGCCGATCTGCTCGACCAACGCCTCTAGCGAGGCGAATTTCTGTTCATCTCTTACTTTCTTAACAAACTCCACCGCCAGCCGCTGGCCGTACAGCTGGCCGTCAAAATCGAGCAGGTGAACCTCGAGGATCGGTTTGTCCAAATCGCCCACGGTCGGCCTAACACCTACGTTGGCCGAGCCGATATAGCGCTGGCCGGCGACCATCACAGTTACCGCGTAGACCCCGGCAAGCGGCGCGCGGTAGCGCTGCAAGTTGATATTGGCGGTCGCGTAGCCCAGCTCGCGGCCGAGCTTCTGGCCGTGGATCACCCGGCCGACAATCACAAATGGGCGGCCGAGCAGCTCGGCGGCGGCGTCAAACTCGCTGGCACCAAGCAGCCCGCGAATACGGGTACTGCTAATCCGCTCACCGCCGCGCATCAACGTTGGGCTGTCTTCAACGGTAAACCCCCAGCGCTCGCCATTGGCTTGCAGCGAGCCGTGGTCGCCGCTGCGGTCACTGCCAAATTTAAAGTCGTCGCCGATCACCAAATGGCGGGTACTCAACCGACTAACCAATACCTGCTCAACAAACTGCTCTGCATTTAAACTGCGCAAGCGGTCGTCAAAACGCAGACACAACACCTCATCAATGCCCAGCGCCCGCAACGACTCAACTTTATCGCGGATACGCATCAACCGCGGCGGGCACGCCTCGGCAGAAAAATACTCCTCTGGATGCGGGGCAAAGGTGACCGCCACTGCCCGCAAACCGCGCGCGCGCGCCTCACTAATAACGTGTTTTACCAGCAGCTGGTGGCCGCGGTGGACGCCGTCAAAACAGCCGATCGTCACCACCGAGCCGAGCGCCGCCAGCGCACCCGGACCGAGCCCGCGCGAGAAGCGAAATTGCTGCTGGAGGTTACCGCTGTCGACCACGCCAAGACCCGCTAAAAAGTAGCCCGGAAGTATACCGGCAGGCGGCGCCGAAGGTAACCCAAAAGCAGCCGATCACTGCCGCGCCACCGCTTTGGCGGGACCGGTAAAATCGGCCCGCCGCAACCCGGCTGCCGCCAACACCAGCAGATAGCCGGCCGCCGCCAGCAGGCAGAGCGCCAACAGCCGCCAGCCGCGCTGCAGCGCCCCCCACGCCTGCCACTGGGCGGTGTCAAACAGCTGCCAATAGGCGCCCAGCGCCACCGCCAGCGCCGCCATCACCGCCACTGCCACCGCCAGCTGGCCGGCAAACCGCCACCAACCCGGCTGCGGAGTGTAGATAGCCGCGGCGCGCAGGCCGCGCAGCAGCAGCCACATATTGAGCCCGGCAGAGAGCGCCGTGGCCAGCGCCAGGCCGGCGTGGCCGAGCCGCAGGGTGTGGTGCAGCACCAATACCAGCACCAGGTTAAAGCCCATGTTGGCGACCATCGCGATCACCCCGATACGCACCGGGGTGCGCATATCCTGGCGGGCGTAGAAGCCCGGCGCCAACACCTTAATCAACATAAAAAACACCAACCCAAGCGCGTAGGCGCGCAGGCTGAACGAGGCCATGGCGATATCGCTGGCCTGCATCACATCGCCGTACAAAAACAGCGTGGCTAAAATCGGCTCGGCGAGCAGCACCAGCGCCACCGCGGCCGGCACCGCAATCAGCAGCACCATGCGCAGCGCCCAGTCGAGCGTCGCCGAAAACGCCGCCTGCGACTGCGCGGCGTGGTGGCGCGACAGATTGGGCAAGATCACCACCGCGATGGCGATGGCAAACACCCCCAGCGGCAGCTCGGCGAGGCGGTCGGCGTAGTAGAGCCAAGAGACGCTGCCGGCCGGTAGGAAGGTCGCCAACATGGTATCCAGCAGCAGATTGATCTGGCTGACCGAGACGCCAAAAATCGCCGGTCCCATTAGCGCCAGTATCTTCTTAACACCCGGGTCACCCCACCCCCAGACCGGCCGCGGCAACATATCGATACGGCGCAAAAACGGCAGCTGGAACAAAAACTGTACCAGCCCGGCGGCCAACACCCCCCACGCCAGCGCGTAGACCGGCTCGGCAAAGTACGGCACCGCCAGCAGTGCCGCGGCGATCAGGGTCAGGTTGAGCAACACCGGGGTAAATGCCGGCACCGCGAAGCGGTCGAAGCTGTTCAGTACCCCGCCGGCGACACCGGCCAGCGAGACAAACAGCAGATAGGGAAAGGTGATTCGCAGCAGGTCGGCGACCACCGCAAACTGGCCGCTGCCCTGCCACCACCAGCTCGGCGCGAACAGCGCGGCAAACAGCGGCGCGGCGGCCACCACCAGCCCGGTAAAGAGCAGTAACACACCGCCCAAACTGGCGTAGACGCGCGCCAACAGCGCCCGCACCAGCTCGGTAGAGCCGGCCACCGCGCCGCGCTCGCGGTACTCGCCCAGCACCGGCACAAAGGCCTGCGCAAAGGCGCCCTCGGCAAACAAGCGGCGGAAAAAGTTGGGGATCTTAAACGCCACAAAGAAGGCGTCGGCAAACGCGCTGGCGCCGATCACCTGCGCAAAGACAATGTCCCGCAGCAGCCCAAGCAGCCGCGACAACATGGTAAACAAGCTGACCACCGCACTGCTGCGCAGCAGCCCGCCATCGCGCCCCGCCGCCGCTGTTGCCGCCTGATCAGCCGTCGTCGACTCCTGCCCGTCCGCCATCGGCGACCATCTCCTCACCCAGCACCATTGCTGACAAAACCGCAGTGTAACCGCAGCGCCGTCGACAACAAAGCCGGCACGGCGATTAGAGTCCACTAAAAGTGTCAGAAGCTGTTGAATGTGCCAACCAATCGCTGTATTCTTGCGCGCCTTCAGTGAAGCCCTTTTGAGAGGAGTAAATTAAGTGGCCAATTCGCCCCAAGCACGCAAACGTGCACGCCAGAACGAGACGCGCCGTCAGCACAACGCTAGCTTGCGCTCAATGGTTCGCACCTACATCAAAAAAGTTGAAGCAGCCATCGGCAGCGGTGAACACGCCGCCGCCCTGGAAGCCTACAACACTGCCGTACCGGTCATCGACCGCATGGCCGATAAAGGTATCATTCACAAGAACAAGGCCGCTCGTCACAAGAGCCGTCTCAATGTTCGCGTGAAAGCTCTCGCCGCCTAACCGCTGCGCAGAGATAAAAAAACCGGCTCATTGAGCCGGTTTTTTTGTGCTTGCAATAAAGCCCTAACCGTAAAAACAGAGGTAGGCGGTGACCTGCGGCACCTTGGCCTGAAACGAGCTGTTGGCCGGCACTTCAAACTCTTCGCCGGCCAGTATAGTGCGCCACGACTCGGTGCCGGGCAGCAACACCCGCATCTCGCCGTAGATGACTTTCATCACTTCCGAGGCGCCAGTACCAAAGGTGTACTCGCCAACCAACATCACACCACTCGACGCCTTACCCGATACACCCTCAAAACCAATCGATTTAACCGAGCCTTCAAAATATTCATTTACTGTAAGCATTGCTCTCTCCGGATGTTTGCGGCGAGGATCCTACCGCCCGCCCCCGCCGCTGTCACGCGATTTCGACGCCCATACCGACTAAACAACAACGAGCTCAAATTTAACGCCGCAACCAATTGACAAAGCCCAGCGGGCTGCCGATAATGCGCGCCCTACGCAACACCCTCCTCTTGCCCAGGTGGTGAAATTGGTAGACACGCCAGCTTCAGGTGCTGGTCCTCGAAAGGGGGTGGAGGTTCAAGTCCTCTCCTGGGCACCATAGATATTCTATAGACTTCGTAAGGCCCTGTTTTAACAGCAGTTTAAATTCCTGTAAAGCCAATTCCTGTAAAGATTCCTGTAAGAATCATGCGATTCCTGTAAAGATTCC
>JAHEGD010000007.1:0-26836 GCA_024639885.1 Porticoccaceae bacterium
CCGGCGATCAGGTAGCTGTAGGCGATGTAGCCGGCGGTTAGGTAGGCGACTAGAAAGGTTACAGTTAGCCCCATTGCAAAACGCAGATGGCTACTGCGTGGCAGATTAAGTTGGCGCACGCAGTGTGTAACCGACATTTTTTATGGTGTGTAGGAGTGGCTGGTCGAATGGCTTGTCTATCTTCGCTCTCAGTCGGCTAATGTGAGTTTCGACGACACTAGTCTGTGGGTCGAAGTGAAAATCCCAGACCCGCTCAAGCAGCATGGTTTTAGACAGTACACGTCCCTCACTGCAGGCGAAGTACTCAAGCAGCGAAAACTCCTTGGGTAGTAGTTCGATCGACTGTCCCTGACGGCTAACGGTGCGCCGCACCAGGTCTATCTCCAAGTCGCCTACCGCGAGTTGGGTGGCGGCGGTGGCGAGTGTCGGTCGTCGAGCAATCGCGGCGAGCCGCGCCGATAGCTCAGAGAAGGCAAACGGCTTTACTAGGTAATCATCGGCGCCGGCCTCGAGCCCCTCGACGCGGTCATCGACACCACCAATGGCGGTCAGAAATAGTACCGGGGTGGCGATTGCGCTGGCGCGGAGGGCTTTGAGTAGTGCTAAACCGTCCAGTCCTGGCAGCATCCGGTCGAGGACGATCGCGTCGTAGCTGCCGTGCAGCGCTAGCCCAAGCCCTTCGAGACCATCGCTGGCGCTGTCAGTGCTGTGGCCTGCGCCTGTGAGTCCGGCCAGCACATAGTCGCGGGTTACCTTGTCGTCTTCGACTAGTAAGATTTTCATGTCGGCCATATTATCACCTCGCCCACTGGTTGGGCGCTGAACCGGGGCCAATTAGTCGGGGCTGCGACAACTGCCGATAAGGTCGTAAGCGGGTTGGTAGAGTTCGGTGTTAATTTGAAAGGCCCCGAGCAGGGTGTGAAAGAGGTTGTCGTGGCTGGCCGGTTGGTGCTGAGCGCGCCTAAAGCAGTCGCTGTCGAGCCTGCTGTATTTTTTGAAACCCTCCGAGAACCAATAAAACATAGGCACTTTGGTCTGCTCTTGGGGCGCCATAAAGTAGGGAAGGCCGTGCAGATAGAGCCCCATCTCGCCGAGCGATTCGCCGTGGTCAGAGACGTATATTAGGGCAGTCTGGTGATGCCGATCGGCGGACAGTGTCTCGATTAACTGATTGAGCACCCGGTCAGAATAGGCGATTGAGTTGTCGTAGGCATTAATGATCTCTTGCTGGCTGCAGTGGCTAAGCTCATCGGTCCGGCAGTCGGGTGTAAACGGCGCGCTCTGCTGCGGGTAGCGACGGTAGTAGGCGGGGCCGTGGCTGCCCATCATGTGCATCACCAAGAGTTGGTTGCCACGGTGCGACGGTTCGCCTAGCTCTTCGACCAAGTCGCGTACTAAGACCTCATCGTAGCATTCGCCGCGCGCGCACAATTTCGGGTAGCGGTCGCTGGCGATTCGGTCGGTCTCGACGTCTCGGCAGGCACCTTTGCAGCCCGATTGGTTGTCGATCCACTCCACTCCAACGCCGGCGTGGGCGATGACATCCACTAGGTTGTGCTCGCCGCGCGCGCTGCTGGCGCTGTAATCACTGCGCCGTTGGCGGGAAAACATACACGGTAGCGATACCGCGGTGCTGGTACCGCAGCTGCTGACGTCGGTAAAGCTAAATAGGTCGTTGCGCGCCGCCAGCTCGGGGGTGGTCGGCCGCGGGTAACCGTTCAGTTGCCAGTTGGCGGCGCGCTGGGTTTCGCCAACCACCAGTACCACTAGCCGCGGTAGTTCATCCTTACTTGGAGCCGGCAGTTTGGCGTCGAGCCCGATCGGAGTGCGGCTAGTAGTAAGTTTCTCGGCTTGGCCGGCCAGTGCCCGCGGCAGCGCGACCAGAAGGTTGCCGGGGGTGATTAAGTAGCGCAGCTCTTTGTGGTTGCGCATCAGTGGCGAGAAACTCTGCAAACTATCCAACAGCCCAAGCGCCAGCACAGCGACCGCAGCCACGCTGGTAAACACCCGCTGGCGACGCTCGCGCGGCGCCGTAACCACCTCTATCCGCCAGAGCGCCAGTGCCGGCAGCAGGCCGGTCAACAGCAGCCAGCCAGCCAGTTTGCCAGTGATCAATTGGCTGCTCTCATGAAGATCAGTTTCCAGTAGGTTAGTGAGCATCGCCACATCGAAATAGGTGCCGAGCTGGGTAGAAAAGTAGTTGGCAGCAGCGCTACTTACGGTCAGTACGAGCAGCAGTGGCTTGACGGTTCTGAGACTGCTAACCGGCATAAAAACCAGCACCTGCAGTGCCGCCAACGCTAGCCCAAACAGGCTGATAGCCAGCCACTGGCCGGTCTCTTCGGGGGCCAAAAAACCGATGGAGGCCCGCCAAAATGGCCCGTTATAGAGCAGCACGATGGCCAGTGACCAACCGACTAGCAGCGTAGAGACTGTCAGCCGTGGCCGCCGGGTTAGCCAGCCGGCCACGGTTTTAAGGGAGGTGTAGGTCATTGGCGGGCGGCCTCTCGGCAGTTGGGCTGGCGGGAAAACATCGCTTGGGCGACGGCGGCACTGGTGATCCAGCAGAGGTAGAGTGTCCAGATATCGTGGGAGATAAAGTGGGCGCCGCGCAGCTGTTGGCTGATACCAAACAGCAGTCCGAGCCCGAGCCCAAATAGCAACCCGTTGCGCGGCCGCAGCAGTGGCCAACGGGCTCGCCACGCGGCCGGCAGCTGGCCGAGCGCAAAGTAGAGCGCGACCCAAGCGTAGCCGGCGCTGGCGTGCCCGGCAGGGAAGCAGGCGTGGTCGACATGCGCGCTGCTGCGCGACTGGAATAGCGCGAGGTAGCTATTGCTACCGCCAAATAGGTCTACATGGTAGGGGCAGTCGAGCTGAGTGAGCTGTTTGAGGATATTGACCAGCACGGCGGCTAAGACCGGTGCCAAGGCCAGGTAAGCAAACACGCGACGCCCAGCCGCTAGCGGCCGAACGAAAAAGGAGCAGACCCAACACCCGGCCACGGCCAGCGCCATGACGGCAACCAGCTGGCGGCCGTGTTCGTGAACCAGTTGTTTGGTTAGCCAGTGGTTGCGTAGCACCCAGTCGTCGCCACCCGCTTGATAGATAAATCCGGCTAGCTGGCGGTCGGCATCGATCGCGCCGAGCACACCGATAGCGGCCAAAAACAGTAGCGTTGGCAAGCCGTAGAGCAGAGCGGTATTGGCCACGGAAAAGGTCGGTAGGCCAGCCGGTGGCGGGGTGCAAGCGCTGTGGCTAGCGGGCAATACGGTGGTTGGCACGGGCGCTCCAGAGAGTCGGGTAATAAACCCGGGCAGTCTGGCGCGGCAAGATTAACCGCAGCTTAAGAGGCGGTTACAAAAATGTAAGGTTAGCCCGTGGGCCAGACTGTGGTGCGGTGCAGAAGTCGCTCGTGGCCCTCGTAGCCGCCGGTAGCGCGGTGCAGCACCGAGCGGTTGTCCCACAGCACCAACATATTCGGCTGCCAAGCGTGGCGGTAGATATGCTCTTCGCGGGTCTGTTCAGATTGCAGCTCGGTCAGTAATTCCAGCGCTTCTACGTCGCTATAGCCTTCAAGCCCGATGATATAGCCGAGCGACCCGTACAGGGCTGGGCGGCCGTTGTCCGGGTTGATAGTGACCAGTGGGTGGCTGCGCCGCTCGCGCGCCTTGTCGGAGATAATCGGCTGCATGGCGCGGCCGCTGTCGGCCGGCTCTTGGCCGTACAGTCCATCGGGCGAGTAGCCCATTACCGCCGAGTGAATCGCGGTCAGGCTGTCGGCGCGCTCTTTCAAGTGGCTCGGCAGCGCGGCGTAGGCGGCGTGTTGGTTGGCAAACAGCGTGTCGCCGCCAGACGGTGGAATGGTAATGCCGTAGAGCAGGGTGCCAATTGGCGGCCGCTCTTCAAAAGTCCAGTCGGAGTGCCACGCCTCGGCAAAGATCGAGGTGGTCTCATCGGCATGGCGGGCAATTTTAGCGGTGTAACGCTGGCCTTCAATGGGGTTGAAGAACGGCTCCTCGCGCAGCGCACCGAGTTGGGCGGCGAGCGCCTCGAGGTGGTCGGCGGTCAGCTGTTGGTTGGGGAAAGCGAGCACATGGTGCTCTGCCCAAGCGGCGCGCAGCGCGGCCAGCTGAGCGCTGCTGAGCGGCGCGGCTAGATCGAGCCCGGTGACGCTGGCGCCACAGCTGGCGCCGCTCGGGGTGATGGTCAGTCCGGCACTGTCGGCGGTTGATGTCATTGTCGGCCTCTCTTGTTGTTATTGTGCACTGCGGCTCGCAGCTTAGCCTGTTTACTGCCGCGATTGGAAGGCGCGCGGGGGCGCAAAATTGGGTAGAATTGCCGGCTTTGAACAAACCGCTTCAGGAGCAACCGATGGGTAGGGCCTACCAAAACCGCAAAGATTCAATGGCGAAGACCTCAGACATGAAGGCGCGCATTTACAGCCGCTATGGTCGCGACATCTACATGAGTGCCAAGGCTGGTGGGACCGACCCGGACGGCAACCTGAGCCTGCGCAGCTTGATCGAGCGCGCCAAGCGCGACCAGGTGCCGACCCACGTGATCGAGAAGGCGATTGCCAAGGCCAACGGCCCGGATGGCGAGGACTTTGCCGCGGCCCGCTACGAGGGCTTTGGGCCCGGCAACTGCATGGTGATTGTCGACTGCCTAACCGATAACCCCAACCGCACCTATGCCGATGTTCGTCAGGCGTTTATCAAAACCAAATCTAAGATCGGCACCCCCGGTGTGGTAGCCCATATGTTTGACCACGCCGCGGTATTGGTGTTTGCCGGCCACGACGAAGAGACGGTATTAGAGGCGCTGATCGAGGGCGATGTCGATGTGATGGAGATCGACACCGACGAGAGTGGCATGGTCTCTGTACTGGCCCCGGCCAGCGAACACCACAAGGCGCTCAATGCGCTGAATGCGGCGCTCGGTGCAATCAGCTACGAAGTGGATGAGGTGCAGTTTATCCCCAAAGGCGCCACCGAAATCGGCGGCGACGACCGCGACATGTTTGACAAGTTTATGCAGATGCTCAACGAGCTAGATGACGTGCAGAACATTCACACCGACGCTCAGCTGGGCGAGGAGTAGCCCTACTGCTCTAGCTCGATGAGTAGCGTGTTGGGGGCGTCGCGGTGCGGCTGCCCAACCATCTCATCGTAGGGGCTATTCTGGCGCAGATAGAGACGGTTGATAGTGAGCGCGGCGAGCAGTTCGCGTATCTCGGTCAAGTTTCTGCAGCGCAGCCGCTGCTGCTCGGTCAACCACAGGGGCCGCTCGGTTTGATCTGCGGTGACCATCGCCGCTTGGTAGATCGAGCCCTCGAAGGAGTCGATCACCACTCGGTCTAGGGTAACGTTGGCGAGCTGTGCTAGGGTCAGTTTCTCTGCCATAGTGGCCTCTCATCGGTTTAGCTAAAATAATGCCATCAATGGCGGCGGCGCGACAACTGCGCCGGCAATTGATCATTCAAGGATCGCTATCGTGGACTACATACAGTCACTCAGAGAGCTGGTTGACTATCAGCAGTTTGAACAGCTCGGCACGGCCGCCGGCCACTACTACGATGAGACACTCGACTGTGATGCACTGCCGCTGGTAGCGATGGCGATGGCGCAGCAGGGCGATCGCCAGGCGGCGATGGAGGCGCTCAATCGCGCGCTGAAGGTGCAGGAGCAGCTGACCGTAGAGGGCCGGGTAGATTTGGCCGGTGCACACTGTTTTTTGTTCCACCTTGACGCCGCCCGCGAGCTGCTGGAAGCGCTGCTGCAAGAGCAGCCCGGGCAGCCATTGGCGCAAGCGCGGTTAGCCTGGGTACTGCTGCAGTTTGGCGAGCTGGAGCGCGCCGAACAGCTCTACCGGAGTTCGGCGGCACTGGCCGACCACCGCCTGCCGGTCTGGCTGGCGCTGGCTAGGCTGGCCTTGCAGAAAGAGGACAGCGCTGGCGCCGAGTCGGCGCTGCACCGCGCCCAGGCCAAATTGGCCGACAGCAAGCAGCGCATCAGCGCGCAGGTGGGCGACTTTTTTGTCGCCCAGTTAGAGCAGCTGCAGCTTGAGATTTGGATCGCACAAGAGCAGTTTTCAGAAGCCGAGCTGTGGCTTGACGACGAGCAGGTGGTGCGCGAAGAAGAGCCGTGGGCGGCCGTGGTGGCGGTCTATGCCAATGCCTTGGCGGCTAACAACCACCACAGCCAAGCCGAAGAGGCACTGCAAAGCGCGCTTAAAGCCTACCCAAACAACATTGCTTTCCACGCCCAGCTCGCCGAGCTGGCGCAGCTACAGGGGCGCCAGATGCAGGTGGTGCAGCTGTTGCGCCGCGCGATTAAATTGAGCGAGCAGCAGCAGCGGCCAACCGTGGCACTGTGGGTGCGGCTGGCCAGCGCGCAGCTGCACGGCAACAGTGAGCGCGCGCGCCAAGCGGCCGATAAAGCGGTTGAGCTGGCTGCGGCGCTAGAGCCGGGCGACGAGCTCAACGATCTGCAAATTAAACAGCAGCGTATGCAGGCAAAAAATGCCCTGGCACAGGTAGAGAGCCAACAGCAGCACTATGAGCTTGCCGAGCAGCTATTTAACGAACTGTTGGCAGAGAACCTCTATTTCTTGCCGGCCCTGAGTGGGTTTGGCCAGCAGCAGATGCAGCGCGGTAAGATTGACGCGGCGATCGAGCTGTTCGAGCGTGTTAAAGCGATCGACCCGGCCAAGGGCTACAGTGCACTGATCAATGCCCGCCAGTTTCCCGAAGACGACGCCACCTTGGAGCGGCTTGAACAGGTGGCCAACCAGCCATCGCTAGAGGGGCGCGAGCGGGCTAGCCTGCTGTTTCAACTCGCCTCGGTGTGGGAGAAGCGCAAAGACTACGACAAGGCGATTGCGCTGGCCAACAGCGCCAACAGCGCCAGCCGCAAGTTTCTTCGCTACGACCCCGCCGAGCACCGCCAGCGCAGCGCGCGGATCCGCTACGCGTTTGGCCCCGAGCTCTACCACCACCGGCCAGAGTGTGGGCTGCGCGACGGCGACGACGCCCGCGTGCCGGTCTATGTGGTGGGTATGCCGCGCTCTGGCACCACGCTGGTAGAGCAAATCCTGGCCGGCCACAGCGAGATCTTCGGCGCTGGCGAGCTCGGGGTTATCCCGCAGCGCATTCAGGGGCTGGAGCGCTGGGAGCGCCATGTCGGCAGCGGCCGCGGCTATCCCGATTGCGTCGACGACCTGAGCCCCTATGTCAGCCGCGGGATCGCCGATGGCATTGTCAAAGAGCTGCGCGAATTGGCCGCCGAGGATAAGCCGGCGGCCCGTTTTGTGGTCGACAAACTGCCGCACAATTTTGAGAATGTCGGTTTTATTAAATTCTTGTTCCCGCACGCTAAGATTATCTCGGTGCGTCGCGACCCGCGCGATATCGCACTGTCTAACTATTTTACTGACTACCAAGCCAAACACGGCGGCATGGGCTTTGCGTACGACTTAGAGTGGATCGGCCAGCAGCTGGCCGACCATAACCTCTACATGCACGAGTGGCAGCAGCGCTTTCCCGGCGAAATCTTAGAGATCAACTACGAGGATGTGGTCGCCGATACCGAAGGCATGGCGCGCAAGATGCTCGATTACATCGGCGTCGAGTGGCAGCCGCAGGTGCTCGCCTTCAATGAGCTCGACCGGCCGGTAAAGACTGCATCGGTCTGGCAGGTGCGCCAGCCAATTTACAAAACCAGTACCGAGAAGTGGCGCCGCTACCAAGGCCACTTGGCGCCGCTGATTGCCGGTACCAATGCCAAGATTGAGTGGCAGCCGATCGACATGGTGTCGCTGCCCGATCCGGGGCTGCTCAACGAGGGGGTCGCACACTACAAAGAGCGGCGCCTCGATGAAGCCGAGCGCTGTTTTAAAAAGTTACTCCACCACCTGCCCGACTACGCTGCAGCCAACTTTATGACTGGGCTGGTCTATGCCGACAAAGGCCATCTAGCCGACGGCTGTGCGCTGCTTGAAAAAGCGCTGGCCAGCTGCCCGTGGAACCGACGCTGGCGCAAAGATCTGATTACTATGTGCGAGGCAGCCGGGCTGGCCGAGCGCGCCGAAGAGCTCAAGCAAGAGCAGCGCCGCGGCCGCCGCGGTGGGGTTTTGGCGGACAGCGGCGAAGCCGACCCGCTTGACGCGCTCGATGACGCAGCGGACTTACCGTTCACTACCAGCGACAGCGCCGCCGCGCTCGCGACTGATTAGTGACTGATAAAGAGAGGATTGGCCGATGGTGATGATCAACAAGCGATTAACTGCCCTGCTACTGGCGGCAGTTTGGATGGCGCCCGCACACGCGGCCGACTACCCGACGGTGATCAGCCATGGCCGGGTGATCGACCCCGAGAGCGGCTTGGACGCTGTCCGCCATGTCGGTATTCGCGACGGTAAAATTGCCGCCATCAGCGCCGACCCGTTAACCGGTGAGCAGATGATCGATGCCAGCGGCCAAGTGGTGGCGCCGGGCTTTATCGATCTGCACAGCCACACCCCGACCCAGTTTGGCCAGTGGCTGAATGTCCAAGACGGGATCACCACCCAGCTCGACTTGGAGGCGGGGGCGTTTCCGGTGCTGGCCTACGGCGACCACTTTGCCGGCGGTGCGCGGCTCAATTTCGGCGCCTCGGTGGGTCACGCCTTTGCCCGCTGGCAGGTGATTGAAGGCGCGGGTATGTCCTATGCGTTTGTCGGCCGCCGGCCCGGTAAAATGGGTGGCCCAGCTTGGCTGCAGCCAGCCACTGCCGCGCAGATTGAACAGATTGCCGCGCTGCTTCAGCAGGGGCTGGACGACGGCGGCTTGGGTATCGGCCTGCTGCTCGATTACATGACCGCGGCAGTATCGCCGGCTGAGCTGGCGATGGTTTTTGACGTGGCGGCGCGCAACGCGGCGCCGGTATTTGTCCATGTTCGCCGCGGCAGCCGCGGCGACCCGGCCGGGCTGGCTGAAGTGCTCGCCGAGGCCGAGCGCAGCGGCGCGCCGCTGTATGTCTGCCACATTACCCACAACGCGATGGGCAGGATTGGCGAGTGGCTGGCGATGATCGACGCGGCGCGCGCACGTGGCGTGGTGGTGGCGACCGAGACACTCACCTATGGGGCCGGCGGCACCACCATCTCGGCCGATGTATTCACCCGCCGCGACTGGCGTGAGCTGTTCGCTATCGACTACAGCGATGTGCAGTGGGTAGCGACCGGCGAGTGGCTCACCGAGACCAGCTGGCGCCGCTACCAAGCAGAGCAGCCACACGGCATGGTCAACCACCACTACGTCAAAGAGGCGTGGTTGGAGGAGGCGCTGGCGTGGCCCGAGATGATCGTCTCGACCGATGCACTGCCGGCGTTCGACCGCGATGTGTTGACCAACCCCAATATCGCCGGCAGCTTTTCACGGTTTCTCGGCCACTTTGTGCGCGAGAGCGGGCTGATGTCGCTGAGCGACGCGATCGCCCGCACCAGCTACCTGCAGGCGCGCTGGATGGAGCAGGTCTCCAGCGAGTTTGCCGGCAAAGGGCGGCTGCAGGTGGGTGCCGATGCCGACATTGTGGTGTTTGACCCGCAGCGGATTGGTGCTGCCGCCGACTACGGCGTGCCCTACCGGCCCTCCACAGGGATCAGTGCGGTGCTGCTGGGTGGGCGCTTACTGGTTGACCAGCACGGCGTGGTCGAGGGCCGCTACGGCGGCCGCCGGCTGCTCGGCGATGGCGCCCGCTAACCGCTAGACCGCCACGCTGAGGGTCTCTTTGGTGACCTCCATCACCACAATACTGGTAGAGGCCTGTACGCCGGGTATCGCCAGCAGGGTCTCTTCCAGAAAGCGCCGGTAGGTGCCCATATCGGCCATGCGCGCCTTGATCAAGTAGTCAAAGCTGCCAGTGACCAGGTGGCACTCCTGCACCTCGTCGAGATCGGCGACCGCCTGTTTAAACTCTGAGAAAGTCTGCGCCGAGGTGCGGTCTAGGCGTATCTGCACAAAGACAATCAGCCCGGCGCCGAGCTGCTGCGGGTCGACGATGGCCGCATATTTTTTTATCAGCCCGCTGTTCTCCATCTTTTTGACCCGCTCGATACACGGCGTCGTCGACAGCCCAACTCGGCGCGCGAGCTCGGCGTACGAGAGGCGGCCTTCATCTTGAAGAATTTTGAGTATTTTGCGGTCGATACGGTTGAGGCTGCTCGCTGTTGGCATAGTGGATTCTCTGGAATTATGGCTATTTATAAGTTTAATCAACTTTTTATAAAAGATAATAATAAGAATAAACTGATTAATTGCCAGTAGTGTAGCGGTATCAGCCATAAGGAGATACCCATGCTAGTCGGTGTAACTAAAGAGATTAAAAACCACGAATACCGCGTCGGCCTGACCCCGCAAGCGGTCGCCGAGCTGGCCGCTGCCGGCCACCGGGTGTTGGTGGAGCGGGCCGCCGGCAGTGCGGTCGGGTTTGACGACCACCAGTACCTAGCCGCCGGCGCGGAGATTACCGCTACCGCCAGCGAGGTGTTTGCCAGCGCCGAGCTACTGGTCAAGGTGAAAGAGCCACAGCCCGACGAGTGCCGCCAGCTGCGCCCCGGCCAGCTGCTGTTTACCTACCTGCACCTCGCCCCAGACCCGCTGCAGACCGAACTACTGGTTAAATCCGGTGCCAGCTGTATCGCCTACGAGACGGTGACCGATGCGCGCGGCGCGCTGCCGCTGTTGGCCCCGATGAGCGAGGTGGCCGGCCGCCTAGCGGTGCAAGCGGGTGCCCACCACCTAGAAAAAGCCCAGGGCGGCCGCGGTGTACTACTCGGCGGGGTGCCCGGTGTGGCGCCGGCCAAGGTGGTGATCATCGGTGGCGGCGTAGTCGGCACCCAAGCGGCCACGATGGCGCTGGGGATGGGTGCGGATGTCACTGTACTCGACCGCTCGCTGCCGCGCCTGCGCGAACTCGACAGCGAGTTTGCTGGCCGCGTTACGACACTGTACAGCGCCCAAGCGACGCTCACCGAGCAGGTGCTGGCGGCTGACTTGGTGATTGGCGCAGTGTTGATACCGGGCGCGGCCGCGCCGAAGCTGCTGACCCGCCAGCATATCGCCCAGATGCGTGAGGGCAGTGTGGTGGTGGATGTGGCGATCGACCAGGGCGGCTGCTTTGAAACCTCCAAGGCGACCACCCACGCCGAGCCCACTTATGTTGTTGATGGCGTGGTCCACTACTGCGTGGCCAATATGCCGGGCGCGGTGGCGCGCACCGCCACCCAGGCGCTTAACAACGCCACCATGCCCTACACGCTGGCACTGGCCAACCACGGGCTGGCGGCGCTACAGCGCGATCCGGGCTTGCTGAATGGACTGAATGTACACGCAGGCGCAGTGACCCAGCAGGCGGTCGCCGAGCTGCTCGGCTACCACTACCTAGCGCCGCTACAAGCGCTGGGCGTTAGTTAACCCTTTCGGTGCGACTGGCGTTGCGGAACTTTTAAGGCAAAAAAAACGGGAGCAGAAGCTCCCGTTTTTTGTTACAGCCTAGTCACTTCATGTTTAGAAGTTGTAGGTGCCTTTAACGTAGTAGAAACCGCCGTTGATGCCGAACGGAGAGGTTTCGTAGTAGATACCACCGACACCAGTCGAGACGTCTGCCGGCAGTTTTTCAGCTTCTTGATCGAAGATGTTCTGCGCGCCAGCCGTCACGGTGAAGCTAGAGTTGATCATGTAGCTAGCTTCGGCATCGACGGTGATGGCAGAATCGGCATCGAACTTGTCGAAGCCATCACCTGACGAATCAGCGTGAACTGCATAGAACTCACCGTAGTAGTTGGCGCGCACAAAGGCAGAGACTTTATCCCAGTTCTGCGCCATGGTGAAGGTGGCGCGGTGGTTGGGGAGACCTTCTTCTAAACGATCTTTCTTGAACTCACTAGTTAACTCGCCGAGGTTTACGACTTCGGTTTTGTTGTAGTTGTAAGCCGCACTGAAGGTGGTGCTGCCGTTAAACAGCGCCGCATCGGTAGTGGCAACAATGTCCAAACCGGTGGTTTCGGTATCGAAGTCATTGGCGAAGAAGTTGACCATGTCCGGCACGGGGATACCGGCGCCGTTTAGTGCGGCTTCCTGAGCTGTGGTGATATCTTGCGGCGGAGTCAGAGCGACTCGATCGTCGACTTCGATCTGGTAAGCATCGATAGTGATCTCAGCAAAGTCCATGGTCAGCACCAGGCCAACTGCCCAGTTGGTTGACTCTTCAGGTTGCAGCTCTTCGCCACCCAAGAATGGCGCGGGGAGCGTCTGTACTTGGATCAGATCGGCCGTTTCGTTGAAGGTAGTCTGGGTGTTGACCACGTTCGCTTGACCCATAGTCGGGGCGCGGAAGCCGGTGCTGTGCGATGCACGCAGAGCGACGGCATCGCTGATGCTGTAGTGTGCGGTCAGCTTGTAGTTAGTGGTGCTGCCAAACGAAGAGAAGTTCTCGTAACGAACGGCGCCACCAAGCAGCAGATCCATGTTGATTTGCGACTCAACATCCACGTAGACCGCATAGTTGCGACGATCGAACGTACCCGCAGAACTGGCGGTGAAGCCGGGGAAGCCGTGCGAGCCAACATTAAATCCTTGAGTGGCCAAGGGGCCCTGTTCCCATGAAGCCTGTTCGCCAGCGACGATCTCAAAGCTCTCTTCGCGCCACTCGTAACCACCGGCTACGCTGGTGTTGCCGAGCTGCTTCTGCAGGTCGATGTTCAGCCCTTTTTCGAGCTGGATGTAGCTACCAGTTTTGAAGTTTTGCGGCGAGTCTGGGCCGAGCGATGGGTTGAGCGTGTTGTTCAAACCAAAGTCAGACTCACTGCGGCCGACCGAGAAGCTAACATCGTAGTTGATATCGTTCTTCATGCCGCGGGTACCGGCGGTCAGCGAGGTGTCGGCGATATTACCGGTAAAGCGCGGCGTGTAGCCACCCGGGTACATCTCGTTGGCCGCCCAGCAGTTGGCGACATCACCAATATCGCCGAGGTCTGCGCCGCTGTTAAGAATGTCGGCGGTAGGGGTTTCGTAGGCGCTACAATCTTCACCCGCGAAGCTGCCAATAAGGCGGCCATCGCTGTCGGTGAATACGCCACCGCGGTTGTTGGGGTTGCGGTAGTAGAAACCACCGTCGATGTCGCGCTCAGAGTAATTACCAAACGCATACGCTTCTGCGCCATTGCCCAGGTCCAAACCGGTGTTAACAAAGATAGTGATGTCGTCATCAACTTTGGGCATGCCCCAGACCATGGCGGGGGTGGGTACATCGGTGTTGCCCGCGTCAATCAGGTTCTGTGCATCGGTGCGCTGAACACTGCGCGAGGTGTCGTCTTGGTTTTTGTACTGGAAACTGACATTGAAGAAGCCGGCATCGGTCAACGGCAGACCGATGTTGCCGTCATAGATAGTGGCGGCACCGTCGCCTTCGTAGAACTCGCCCTGTTTAACAGAGAAGCTGCCGCCTTCGGCATCGTCTTTCAAGACAAAGTTCATCACGCCGGCGATGGCGTCTGAGCCGTACTGCGCGGCAGCGCCGTCGCGGAGAATTTCAACTTGCTTGAGGGCGACACCGGGGATAACCGAGATGTCGGGGCCCTGCGCGCCATCATTGATGCCAGCGCCCTGGAAGGCGATAACCGATGAGCGGTGGCGGCGTTTGCCGTTGACCAAAATTAGGGTGCTGTCGGCAGAGAGGCCGCGCAGGTTAGCGGGGCGGATCATTGATGCCGCATCGCTGATCGGGTTGTCGTGGACGTTGAATGCCGGCACGGTGCCCTTGAGCAGCTCGAGCATGTCGTTGCTGCCGGTTTTAGACATGTCGGCTGCGCTGATCACATCGACCGGTACCGGTGAGTCTGACACGGTGCGCGGTGCGCCCCGTGAGCCGAGCACGGTCACTTCTTCGATAGATTCGGCAGCGAAAGTTACCGGTGCAACGCTGGTGGCTGCGATAATGGCCGAAGCCAGTGCAGTTAGCTTGATTGTTTTCATAGTGTATCCCCCAGGATAACAGTGATGGATAAACCACCCTCACCAGCCATCGAGTGCGGTTGATGGGGCGGATTTATAGTCGGCTTAAACGGGTAGATAGATCCCGCTAAACCGGTAAATATTGTCCCACGCTCGGCATCGGTTTAGATACCCCCAAAGGGTTACAAAGTAAGATTCACGGTGGCCCGCAGGTCACGTGGCTGTTAGGTTTATTACATTAGCCTTACAGGTGGTTTGATTAAGAGTTAAACTAATTTTTTATCGAAATTAGCTAAATAAAAAGCAATCAGCTGGGTGTTTTTTAGCGGTGCAGCGATGGCAATAATAGGTGGCGGTAGGGTATGGAAAGTAGTCTCTGGTCGGCGACCGTTCTGGCGGTATTTGTTAAGGGCTTTATCGCCACCGCCGGGCTGATTATCGCCATCGGCGCGCAGAACGCCTTCTTGTTGGGTCAGTCGGTGCGCCGCCAGTTTCACTGGCCGGTGGCGCTGTTGTGCAGTTTTTTTGATATCGCGCTGATCTCGCTGGGGGTCGCGGGTATGGGGCTGCTGATCACCCGCTCGCCGGTGATGCTACAGCTGGCCAGCTGGGGCGGTATTGCGTTTTTGAGCTGGTACGGCGCGCTGGCACTGCGCGCGGCGCTCCACCCGGATGTGTTGCGCGCCGCCCAAGGTGGCCCTAAAACCCTTAAGGCGGCACTGGCTACCACCGTCGCGGTGACGCTGCTCAACCCCCACGCCTGGCTGGATACCGTGGTGCTGCTGGGCAGCATTGGTGGTCGCTACCCAGCCGAGCTGCGGGCGGTGTTTGTCGCCGGCTGTGTCACCGCCTCGATCAGCTGGTTCTGCGGGCTGGCGGCGGCCGGTCGCTGGTTGGAACCGCTGTTCCGGCGGCCGCTGGCGTGGCGGGTTCTCGATAGCCTGATAGCACTGATGATGTGGACCATCGCCGCGCTGTTGTTGGCCGACACCCTCGGCCGCTGAGCTGGTAGCAGAGCAGGCCGGCAACTGGTTCTACCTGCCGGGCGCGGCTTGGCCCTACAGTGGCCGCTGCGCGAATGGCCGCGCCGACTACCCCGCGAGCGTTGATTATGCACAGCCCACAGCCCACCGGCGATATTATCTCTACCGACAAACAAGCGGTTTGGCACCACCTAATGCAGCACAAGGTGCTGGAGTCCGGCGACCCGCTGGTGATTGTAAAAGGCGAGGGGTTGCGGGTTACCGACGCCCACGGCCGCGAGTACCTCGACGCCACCTCGGGCGGGGTTTGGTGCGTTAATGTCGGCTACGGCCGCGAGCGGATCGCCAATGCCATTCGCGACCAATTAGTAGAGATGTGTTACTTCGCCAACACCGGTGGCAACGTGCCCGGCGCACAGTTTGCCGAGCGGTTACTGGAGAAGATGCCGGGGCTGGGGCGGGTTTACTACTCCAACTCCGGCTCTGAGGCCAACGAGAAAGCCTACAAAATGGTCCGCCAGCTGGCCCATATCCACGGCGACGGGCGCAAGCATAAAATCATCTACCGCGACCGCGACTACCACGGCACCACCATCGCCGCGCTCAGCTCGACCGGCCAAGAGCAGCGCCGCGCGCAGTATGGCCCGTTTGTGCCGGGCTTTGCCGAGTTTGCCAACTGTCTCTGCTACCGCTGCCCGTTTGGCAAAAGCTACGGCAGTTGCGAGATGGAGTGCGCCCACGACTTAGAGACGGCGATCCTGCGCGAGGGCGCGGACCAGGTTGGCGCCGTGGTGTTAGAGCCGATTACCGCCGGCGGCGGGGTGATCCCGCCACCGCCCGAGTACTTTCCGATTATTCAAGCGATCTGTAAGAAGTACGATGTGCTGCTGCATATTGACGAGGTGGTTTGCGGGCTCGGCCGCACCGGCGAGTGGTTTGGCTACCAACACTACGGCGTGCAGCCGGACATGGTCACCATGGCCAAAGGGGTGGCCAGCGCCTACGCGGCGATCTCGTGCACGGTAACCACCGAGGCGCTGTTTGACGCCTTCAAAAGCCAGCCGGATGACAAGCTCAGTTACTTCCGCGACATCAGTACCTTTGGCGGCTGCACCGCCGGCCCGGTAGCCGGGCTAGAGACGCTGGCGATCATTGAAGAGGAGCAGCTGCTCGACAATGTACGCAGCCAGGGCGGCCATTTGATGGAGCGGCTAGAGGGGTTGAAGGAGAAGTACCCGATGGTCGGCGACGTGCGCGGCAAAGGGCTGTTTGCCGGTATCGAGCTGGTCGCCGACCGCACCAGCAAAGAGCCGGTCGACGAGAGCGTGGCGATGCGTATCGCCGCCCACACGCTGGGCAACGGGGTGATGATCGGCCGCACCAACCGCAGTTTTGCCAGCCACAACAACACCCTCTGTCTGAGCCCGGCGCTGATCGCCAGCCGCCGCGATATCGACGATATCGTCGATGCCATCGATCTGGCACTCGGCGCGGTGGGCAGCTGATGGCGGCGCTCGGCGCCCTGCTGGGGCGCTACCAGCGCGGCGTTGTGGCCGCCCTGATTGTGGCGATGGCGGCGCTGTTTTTGTCGGCCACCTACCAAGCGCCGGTGATGCTGTTTGCGCTGCTGCTGGGTATGAGTGCCAACTTTATCTACGAGCAGCAGGGCTGCCAGGCCGGCATCGATCTGTGCGCCAGCTCGCTGTTGCGGCTCGGCGTGGCGCTGTTGGGGGTTAATATTTTTGTTGAAGACCTGCAGTCGATCGGCTGGCCGAGCCTGCTGGTGGTGGTCGCCGCGCTGTTCGCGACGATACTGTTTGGCGGTATCGCGGCGCGGCTGCTGCGGGTTGATAAACAGCTGGGGTTTCTCTCTGGCGGTGCGGTGGCGATCTGCGGTATCTCTGCCGCGCTGACGCTGTCGGCGGTGATGCCGAAAAACCGCGACAGTGAAAAATTCACCACCTTGGTGGTCTGCCTGGTGGCAACCTTTGGCGCCATGGCGATGGTCGGTTACCCGGTACTGGTCGGTTGGCTCGGCCTATCGACCGAGGCCGCCGGGGTATTTTTGGGTGGCGCCATCCACGATGTCTCGCACGTGGTGGGGGCCGGCTTTGCCGTCTCTGACGAGGTGGGTATCGCCGCCATGACCGTCAAGATGGTCCGTGTGGCGATGTTGGTGCCGGTGGCGTGGCTGTTCTTGTGGTTTTTTAACCGCGCCAGCAGCGAGCCCGGCGCTAGCGCCAGCGCGGCGCGGGTGCCGCTGTTTTTGATCGCCTTTGTGGCACTGGCGGTGGTCAATAACACGTTGGCTATCCCGGCCGCAGTAGCCGAGCTGCTGGGTGCGGTATCGCGTTACTGCTTTATTCTCGCGATTGTCGCCCTGGGGGTGAAAACGTCGTTTCGCAGTCTGCTTGAGATCGGCTGGCGGCCGATTGTGCTGGTGCTGGCCGAGAGCCTGTTTATCGGTGGCTTGGTGCTGACTTGGGTATTGGTGTAGCGGCGGGCGCAGCGGCATCTGGCCGGTCGGGTTTTGCACTTGGTGGCGGGGTGGGGTAAATTCACCGCCCACGGCAACAATAATAACGACCACCGAGAGAGGCTAGCCGATGACCCCACCCACAACCACTGCCGGCGCGTTAAGCGTTGCTGCCGCCGGCTTACTGGCCAGCGGTGCGGCGGGTGCCGAGACCGGCATCGACAGCTGGATCAACCAGACCGTACAGCCCGCCACCGACCTGATCTCGGCGGTGGTGTTTTACGCGGTGCCGGTGATGGGGGTGCAGGTGCCCTTAGTGGTGGCGTGGCTGGTGGCGGCGGCGCTGTTCTTTACCCTCTACCTAAACTTTCTTAATGTTCGCGGCTTTAAACACGCACTACGGCTGGTGCGCGGCGACTACTCCAAGGCCAGCGACCCCGGCGAGGTCACCCACTTTCAGGCACTCGCCACCGCGGTGTCGGGCACGGTTGGCATCGGCAACATCGGCGGCGTGGCGGTGGCGATCAGTGCCGGTGGCCCGGGCGCCACCTTCTGGATGATTGTCGCCGGCCTGCTCGGTATGTCGACCAAGTTTGTCGAGTGCGCGCTCGGCACCATGTACCGCCGCGAAAACCCCGATGGCTCGGTCTCGGGCGGGCCGATGTACTACTTAGAGCGCGGTCTCAGCGACCGCGGCCGGCCCGGCTTGGGGCGCGCGGTCGGCAAGTTCTATGCGCTGGGTATCGTCGTCGGCTGCTTGGGTATCGGCAATATGTTCCAGTCCAACCAAGCCTATCTGCAGTTTGTTACTGTCAGCGGCGGCAGCGACAGCTTTTTTGCCGACAAGGGCTGGCTGTTTGGGCTACTGCTGGGGGCGGTGGTCGGGCTGGTGATTATCGGCGGTATTAAAAGTATCGCCCGGGTGACCTCTAAGATCGTGCCATTTATGGCGGTGCTCTACAGTGTCGGCGCGCTGGTGATGATCGCTATGAACTATCAGGCGTTGCCGTTTGCGTTCAACGCCATCTGGACCGGCGCGTTCAGCCCCGAGGGGGTCACCGGCGGCGCTATCGGAGTGATGATTATCGGCTTTCAGCGCGCGGTGTTTTCGAACGAGGCCGGCATCGGCTCGGCGCCGATCGCCCACTCGGCGGTGCAGACCCGCGAGCCGATCACCGAAGGCTATGTTTCACTGCTGGAACCGTTTATCGACACCGTGGTGATCTGCACGCTGACCGCACTGGTCATTATTACCACCTTCTACTTTGACCCCAGTTTTAACGAAGGGCTCGACGGGGTGGCGATGACTTCGGCGGCGTTTGAGCGCAACATCGGCTGGTCGCCCTACCTAGTGGCGGTGGCGGGGCTGCTGTTCGCGTTCTCAACCATGATCGCCTGGGCCTACTACGGCCTTAAAGGGTGGACCTACTTGGTCGGCGAGAATGCGCTGGCGGCCAACGCCTTTAAGCTGTTCTTCTGCCTGGTGGTGGCGGTCGGCTCAAGTATTCAACTCGGCGCGGTGTTGGACTTCTCTGATGCGCTGGTATTTTTAATCTGCGTGCCCAACATCTTCGGTCTCTATCTATTGGCGCCGGTGGTGCGTGGCGAGCTGCGCCGCTACAACCGACGGGTTAAGAATGGCATCGGCTGAGCTGCTGCTGCACCTAGACCACGGTGGCGAGCGCAGCCTTCAAAAGCAGATTGTCGACCAGCTTGCCTACGCGATAGTGACCGGCGCGGTCGCTGCCGAGCAGCCGCTGCCCTCCAGCCGTGCGCTGTCGGCGCAGCTGGGGGTGGGCCGCAATACAGTGATACTCGCCTACCAGAGCCTGCTCGATGACGGCTATCTGATCTCGCGCGAGCGCAGCGGCTATTTCGTCAACCCCGACTTGCTGCGCGGCGTCCAGGTACAGCCGCTCGATGGCGCCGTGGCAAGCAGTACCGCTGTCGATTGGGGCAGCCGCTGGCAGCGCCCCCCCAGCGAGCTGCCGCGGCTCGCTAAGCCGGTTAACTGGCAGCAGTTTCCCTACCCGTTTATCTACGGTCAGATCAGCTCCAACCTGTTTCCGGTCAACCACTGGCGCGAGTGCAGCCGCGATGCGGTCAGTGTCAGTGCTATACGCCACTGGTCGGCAGAGCGGCTCGGTCACGACGACCCGTTGCTGATCGCGCAGGTGCGCAGCCGGCTGCTGCCGCGCCGCGGTGTGATAGCCGAGCCGGAGAACATCCTCATTACGGTCGGCACCCAACAGGGGCTAGCGCTAATCGCGCAGCTGTTGTGGAGCCGCGCCGGTACCGTGGTCGGGGTCGAAAACCCCGGCTATGTCGACCTGCACAATTTGGTGGCGCTGTCGGCTGCCGAGCAGCTGGCGCTGCCGGTCGACCACCACGGCGTGGTTGTCGACCAGCGGTTGGCGGGCTGCGACTACCTCTGTGTCACCCCCAGCCACCAGTCGCCAACCACCGTCACCATGCCGCTGGAGCGGCGTCGGGCGCTGTTAGAGGCGGCCGCGGCAGCCGACGCAGTGATTATTGAGGACGACTACGAAGGCGAGTTTAACTACCTGTCGCGGCCGCTACCGGCGCTTAAAAGTATGGACGTGGACGGCCGCGTGATCTATCTGGGCAGTCTCTCCAAGACCCTCTCGCCGGGTATTCGGCTCGGCTATCTGGTCGCCTCGGCCGAGCTGATCACCGAGCTGCGGGCGCTGCGCCGGTTGATGGTGCGCCACCCGGCCGCCAACAACCAGCACACCCTGGCGCTGTTCTTAGAGCGCGGCTACCACGACTCGTTGATCGGCAAGCTGTTCTCCACCTACGCCGAGCGCTACGCAGTGATGAAGCGTGCGCTCAGCGACCACCTGCCGCAGGTTAAGGTCTCGCCGAGCTCCGGTGGTTCATCGTTTTGGCTGCAGGCGCCGGCCGGGGTCGACACCCGGCTGCTCGCCGAGCGGGCCGCAGCACAGGGGATTATTATCGAGCCGGGGCAGTTTCATTTTTGCGGCGACAACCCGCCCACCGACACCTTTCGGATGGGGTTCTCGGCACTGCCGGCAGAACAGATTGAGACCGGTGTGCGGCTGCTCAGCGAGCTGCTCGCCAGTCAGCTCGGTTGACGCTGGCACAACCGGCCAACGGCAACTGGCCCTATCCGCAGCGGCGCTGGCCGGCTACTCTGTGCGTTGTTAAAAACCCACTACCGTTAGGAACCCCGCTATGCCTCGCATGACCCCCAGTGAAGCGTTTGTTGAAACCCTCGTCGCCAATGGCGTAACCAAGATCTTTGGCATCATGGGTTCTGCCTTTATGGACGCCATGGATATTTTCGCCCCGGCCGGTATCGAGCTGATCCCGGTGGTGCACGAGCAGGGCGCCGGCCACATGGCCGATGGCTATGCGCGCGCCTCTGGCGAGCACGGCGTGGTGATCGGCCAAAACGGTCCGGGTATCTCTAACTGTGTGACCGCTATTGCCGCGGCTTATTGGGCACACTCGCCGGTGGTGATGATCACCCCCGAGGCGGGCACCATGACAATCGGTTTTGGTGGCTTCCAAGAGACCCACCAGCTGCCGATGTTCCAAGAGTTCACCAAGTATCAGGGCCACGTCAACAACCCCAACCGGATTGCCGAATTTACCGGCCGCTGTTTTGACCGCGCTATGTCGGAGATCGGCCCGACCCAGCTGAACATTCCGCGCGACTTCTTTTATGGCGACATCAACGTCGAGATCCCCCAACCGATGCGCGTCGACCGCGGTCCCGGCGGCGAGAAGAGCCTTAGCGAAGCGGTAGAGCTGCTCTGCCAGGCCGAGTTCCCGGTGATGATCTCGGGCGGTGGTGTGGTGATGGCCGACGGTGTCGAAGAGGTCAAAGCACTCGCCGAACTGATCGGCGCGCCGGTGGTCAACAGCTACCAGCACAACGACTCGTTCCCGGCCAGCCACCCGCTCTGGTGCGGCCCGCTCGGCTATCAGGGCTCCAAGGCCGGCATGAAGTTAATTAAAAAAGCCGATGTGGTGTTGGTGGTCGGCTCGCGGCTCGGGCCGTTCGGCACACTGCCGCAGTACGGCATGGAGTACTGGCCAGAGAGTGCCAAAATTATTCAGATCGATGCCGATCACAAGATGCTCGGCTTGGTTAAGAAAATCTCTGTCGGCATCTGTGGCGATGCCAAAGCGGCCTCGCTGGCGCTGACCGAGCGGCTGCAAAACGCGGTCATGGCCTGCCATAAAAATCGCGACCAGCGGCTCGCCGAAGTGGCCGAGCAAAAAGCCGCCTGGGAGGCGGAGCTGGACGAGTGGACCCACGAGCGCGACCCCTACAGCTTGGATATGATCGAAGAGGCCAAGGGTGAAGAGGGCAACTGGCTGCACCCGCGCCAAGTGCTGCGCGAGCTGGAAAAAGCGATGCCCGACGATGTGATGGTGTCGACCGATATCGGCAACATCAACTCGGTGGCGCACAGCTACCTGCGTTTTAAAAAGCCGCGCAGCTTCTTTGCGCCGATGAGCTTTGGCAACTGCGGTTACGCGCTGCCGACCATTATTGGTGCCAAGGCCGCGTCGCCACACCGCCCGGCGATCAGCTATGCCGGTGACGGCGCCTGGGGTATGAGCATGGCCGAGCTGATGACCGCCGTGCGCCACGACATTCCGGTCACCGCGGTGGTCTTCCACAACCGCGATTGGGGTGCCGAGAAGAAAAACCAGGTCGAGTTCTACGACCGCCGCTTTGTCGCCGCCGAGCTGGAGAGCGAGTCTTGGGCCGGCATCGCGCAGGCGATGGGCGCAGAGGGGATCGTTGTCGACCAGCTCGACCAAGTCGGCCCGGCGCTCAAGCGCGCTGTCGCCATGCAGATGGACGAGGGCAAAACCTGTGTGATCGAGATTATGTGTACCCGTGAGCTGGGCGACCCGTTCCGTCGCGATGCGCTCTCTAAGCCGGTCCGCTATCTCGAAAAATATAAGGACTACCAGTAATCGACGCACTGGCTGCGATCGCCAACCGAGCCCGGCAGCTTCAGCGCCGGGTATTGTTTGCCGAGCCGGCCGATCCGCGTGTACAGGCGGCGATAGCTGAGCTGTTGGCGGGCCAGTGGTGCACACCGGTGGTGGCCGCGGATTACCCGCAGCGGCCGGCCGGCTGTGAGCTGATTGAGCCCCAACAGCAGCGCGCGGTTGAGCAGCTACAGCGGCTCAACCCGGTCAAGCAGTGGGGCGCCGAGCAGGCCGCGGAGATCGCCGCTGACCCACTGATCTACTGCGCGCTGTTGACCTCGCTCGGTGTGGTTGATGGCGCTGTCGCCGGCTCGGTCGCCACCACCCCAGCAGTAATCCGCGCTGGGTTGCGCGGGGTCGGGCTGGCCGCCAGCAGCGGCTTGGTGTCGAGCAGCTTCTTAATGCAGCACCGCGACTGGGTGATGAGCTTTGGCGACTGTGGTGTCAATCCCGAGCCCAACAGTGACCAGCTGGCGCAGATAGCGATCGATACCGCCCGCACCCACCTCGCGCTGACCGGCCAGACCCCGCGTATCGCACTGCTGTCGTTCTCGACACTTGGCTCCGCCAGCCACCCCAGCGTCGACAAGGTGCGCGCCGCTACCGCGCTGGTGAAAACTATGGCCGCGGCGATCGACCCGGCCTGGCAGGTGAGTGGCGAGGTGCAGGCCGATGTTGCCCTGGTGGCTGCGGTGGCCGCCCAAAAAGCCCCCGCCGAGGCGATTGCCGGCGACGCTAACGTACTGATTTTTCCCGATCTGAATGCCGGCAATATCGGCTACAAACTGGTCGAGCGGTTGGCCGGTGCCATCGCCGTCGGGCCGCTGTTGCAGGGCTTTGCGCGGCCGTGGATCGACCTCTCGCGCGGCTGTAGCAGCGCGGATATCGCCGCCGCTGGATCGATCGCAGCACTGTTGTCGGGCTAACGATGGTTTGTGCCCCCCCCCCTCTCTCTCTCTCTCTCTAGAATGATGACATACGGCACACGCTGTGATAGTGTCTGTCGATGAAATTATTTACTTGGAGCTCAGAGAAAAATGTCTTGTTGGTGCGCCAGCGGGGTATATCGTTTGAGGACATCGTGCTCAACATTCAACTGGGTAACCAGTTAGATCTTTATGACCACCCCAACCAAAGCCGATACCCGGGGCAGCAGATAGCGGCCGTGGCGGTGGAGGGATACGTCTACTTGGTGCCGTTTGTAGAGCAGGACGACGAGATTTTTCTTAAAACAATCATTCCTAGTAGGAAAGCGACCAAACATTATGGAGGTGGCGATAATGAGTAAATTAGACCGCGAAGAGCAAGAGATATTAACTGCCTTTGAGAGTGGCAGCCTGAAGCGTTCCGATGATATTAATAACCAATTGGTGCGTCACCGTGAGGCCGCTGAAGCGCAATTTAAGAAAGATGCGCGGATCAATATCCGGCTCGCATCAAGAGACGTACGCGCTTTGCAGGCGCGCGCTCTGCGCGAGGGCATCCCTTACCAGACCCTAGTGGCCAGTGTGCTACACAAGTTCGTCGATGGTCAGCTGGTCGAAAAAACCGCTGACTAAGGCGGCGGGAACTAGACTCAGTGAGTAACAGCTAGCTTATGGCAAGCCCTTCTTCCGAAAAAATTCATGCGCAGATCCGCGCCTGGCTCGACACCTTTGTGGTCGGGCTCAACCTCTGCCCGTTCGCCAAGCCGGTACTGGCCGCCGATACCTTGCGTTTGGCGGTAGCCGCCGGCAGCAATACCGAGCCGTTGGCGCGCAGCTTTTTAGAGGAGCTAGACCGCCTGCAGCAGAGCGCCGAGAGCGAGATCGCCACCACGCTGTTAGTTATCCCAGAGGGATTGGCGGCGTTTGACGACTACCTAGACTTTGTCGAGCTGGCCAACCAGATGGTCGAGCAGGTTGGCTTGCTCGGCACCGTGCAAGTCGCCACCTTCCACCCCAACTACTGCTTTGAGGGTGAGCCAAGTGAGGGCGTCAGCCACTATACCAACCGCTCGCCCTACCCAATGCTGCACCTACTGCGCGAAGAGGCGCTAGAGGCGGCGATTGCCGCCTACCCGGAGGCGGAGCAGATTCCGGCGCGCAATATTGCCAGACTCGAGGCGCTCGGCTGCGAGCAGGTGTTGGCGCTTTGGGCGCAGCTGCGCGCAGCCGATTGAGATGAAGGTAAGTGCCGAGTTTGACGTGATTGTGATCGGCGGTGGTGCGTCGGGGCTATTTTGCGCGCTGACCGCGGCTCAGCGCGGGCGCTCGGTGTTGGTGGTGGAGCGGGCCAACAGGGTCGGCAAAAAAATCTTAATGTCGGGCGGTGGCCGCTGTAATTTCACCAATCTGGATATCACTCCAGACAACTTCCTGTGCGCCAACCGCCACTTCGTCAAATCGGCGTTGAGCCGCTACACCCAGTGGGACTTTATCGAGCTGGTTAGCCGCCACGGTATCGGCTACCACGAGCGCAACAACGGCGAGCTGTTCTGTGACGACTCGGCCAAGCAGATCCTGGCGATGCTGTTGGAAGAGTGCCAGCAGGGCGGCGCGCTGGTGCGCAGCAGCTGCGAGGTGGCGGAGGTCGCCGCCGTCGATGGTGGATATACGCTGCTGGTCAACGGCCAGCGCCAGCGCTGCCAGTCGCTGGTGGTGGCGACCGGTGGGCTCTCTATCCCTACATTGGGTGGCTCTGGGTTTGGCTACCAGCTCGCCGAGCAGTTTGGCCTGGCGCTGCTGCCGCGCCGCGCCGGCTTGGTGCCGTTTACCTTTAGCGATGGCCTCAAACAGCTGTGCAGTGATAACAGCGGGCTGGCACTGGCGGTCGAGATGAGCGTCGCCGGTGCCAGCTGGCGCGACAATTTACTGTTTACCCACCGCGGATTGAGCGGCCCGGCTACGCTGCAGATCTCCAGTTATTGGCAGCCCGGCGAGGCGATCACTGTCAACCTATTGCCTGAGCTGGCACTGCCCGAGTGGCTGTTGGCGGCCAAGCAGCAGCAGCCTAAGAGCCTGCTGCGCACCTTGTTGGCGCCGCTGTTGTCCAAGTCGCTGGCACTGTCACTGCAGCAGCTGTTGTGGCCAGCCGAGGCCGACAAGCCGTTGGGCGAGTGGCCCGACCAGCGGCTGCAAACACTTGGCGAGAGCCTCAACGGCTGGCAGCTCAAACCGAGCGGCACCGAGGGCTACCGCACCGCCGAGGTGACCTTGGCGGGGGTCGACACCGACCAGCTCTCCTCCAAGACTATGGAGTGCAAAAGCAACCCGGGGCTCTACTTTATTGGCGAGGTGGTGGATGTCACCGGTCACTTGGGCGGCTACAACTTCCAGTGGGCGTGGTCGTCGGGTTACGCGGCGGGGCAAGCTGCTTAGTAATATACGGCTAAAGGCCGTATTGGTTGACTGCGTTTTCTGGTGGGGTTAACCTGCTAACAGACCAATGCTAGAGGAGCGAACCGGTGAGCTCGCCAACCTATAAAACCGCACGCATGGAGCTTAAAACCACTGACGGCTTTAAGCAGATGCTGACCAAAGCAGCCGCTCTATCAGGGCTGGATCTATCCTCTTTTGTGCTGGGCTGCGCCGAGCAGCGAGCTCGCCAAGTGATCGAGCACCATGAATTACTGGCACTCTCGGTGGAAGAGCAGCAGCAGTTTTACCAGCTGCTCAGCGATCCGCCGGCGACGCCGCAAAAGTTAGCCGATCTACTGGCACAAGAGCCGCTCAAGGGTGGCTAATGACGGTTTTTTTCTCGCCCTGTTTGATCCCGCCCAAACCTACCGTGGCCAGAAACGGTTTGACTGCGGCAACCCACAGATCAACCGGTTCGTCGTCAGCGGTCTTAAGAAACAGGTCCGCAGTAGTCTCAGTCGGGGGTTTGTGCTGCTAGACGGTAACCAATCGGATAGGTTTATCGGTTTTTACACGTTGAGCTCGTTTACGGTCGATGCGCCGCTGCTCGCCGAACTCAGTGCCGGCCGGTTACCGGCTAAAGTGCCTTGCGCGCGGATGGTCATGCTCGGCATTGACATAGCCTACCAGCAGCGGGGATTGGGTTTGCAGCTGCTTGCCGATGCGATGCGCCGCACGTTGCTAGCTGCGCAGCATATCGGCGTGCTCGGGCTCTATCTCGATGCCGCCCCGGGCGCCTATGGGTTCTACGCCTCCTACGGTTTCAGGGCGCTCAGCCCGCGCAATGAGCAGTCGCCTACCCCGATGTTTTTACATATAGAGACAATAAGAGCGGGCCTAGGTTAGCGACGGTTCGCTTTGGTGCGTCGGCGGCGCTCAGCTTTCGCCTCTTCGCGGGCGGCGTCGCGGGCGGCTTTTTCCGCCTGCAGCTGCTCCACTTCGACTAAATCGTTGGCGATCATCGCCGGGGTTTCCATGCTGATGGGGCCGA
>JAHEGD010000007.1:26846-32703 GCA_024639885.1 Porticoccaceae bacterium
ACCCGCTCTAGGTCGACGCGGCCGCCGGCGCGCAGGCAGCCGCGCTGGGCGCCGATACTCTCCAACAGCTCTAGCGGCGTGGCCGGCAGCTGGGCGATTGCAAAGCGCTCGGCGAGCAGTCGCGGGTAGTTCGCCAACAGGTACTCGGCGGCGAAAAAAGCGACATCGTCATAGCTCATGGCGGTGTCTTTGATCGCCCCGGTGGTCGCCAACCGGTAGCTCCAGGCGGGGTGGTCGATTTTTGGCCAGAGGATACCGGGGGTGTCGAGCAGCATGATACCGTTGCGCAAATTAATGCGCTGCTGGCCCTTGGTCACCGCGGGTTCATTGCCGGTCTTGGCGATCTGGCGGCCCGCCAGGCAGTTGATCAGGGTCGACTTGCCGACGTTGGGGATGCCGGTGACCAGCACCAGGGTGTTGCGCCCCTCGCGCTGCGGATAGAGATGGTTGATCAAATCGATTATCGCTGCAGCGGGGTCTTCGCTTTTCAGGTTGAGCGCCATCGTCATCGCCCCCTGTTTGCTCTCAAACCAGCGCTGCCAGAGCTCGGTGGTGGCCGGGTCGGCGAGATCGCACTTTGTCAGCAGCTTAATGTTGGGCTTGCCGCTGGCTAGCTCGGCGATCACCGGGTTAGAGCTGGAGTAGGGGATGCGCGCATCGATCACCTCAACCACCACATTGATCAGCGGCAGCAGTTCGGTCATCTCTTTGCTGGCCTTGTACATATGGCCGGGGTACCAGTGGATTGCCATCGGTGTGCGCTCTCGCTTTTGGGTGTGAGATGATAGCGCACTTTATTGTGGCTGGCCGCGGCTGCGGCTGGCCAGCGTGAAAAAATCCATTGTGGAGTGCGCGCTATGAGCGCTAATAACAACCTTAAACTGTTGATGGTGATGCAGGCGCTGGGCGGGTCTACCGGGCCGATCATGATCTCTCTGGCCGGCTTGGTCGGCTTGCGACTGGCCGCACAGCCGACGTTAGCGACCCTGCCGGTGACCAGCTATAACGTTGGCGTGGCGCTGTCGATGTTGCCGGTGGCGTGGCTGCTGGCGCGGTTTGGGCGGCGCGCCACCTATGCGCTGGGTGCGCTGCTGTGCAGCGGCGCCGGGCTGCTGGCCGCTGCGGCGATTGTCGGCGGAGAGTTCTGGTGGTTTGCAGCGGCTGCCGCACTGGCCGGGTTTTACTCGGCGTGCGTGCAGAACTATCGGTTTGCCGCGGCCGACCTAGCCGAGCCGGGCCACCAGCCACGGGCGATCGCACGGGTGATGCTGGCCGGCTTGGCGGCGGCGGTGATCGCCCCGCAGCTGGTGATCTACACCCAATCGGGCGTCGCCGGCGCCGATTACGCCGGAAGCTTTATTGGCTTGGCGGTGATCGCGCTGTTGGCGTTGCCGGTGATCGCTGGCCTGCGGGTGCCAGCACCGCTGGCGACCGCGCAGGACGCGCCTGGCCGGCCGCTGGCCGAGATTGTGACCAGCGCGCGGTTCGCGATCGGCGCGCTGTGCGGGGTCGCCAGCTACGGGGTGATGGCGTTTGTGATGACCGCCGCGCCGCTGGCGATGGTTGGCCACGGCCACGCCGTCAACGATGCCACGCTGGGTATCCAGTGGCATGTGTTGGCGATGTTTGCGCCGAGCTTTTTCAGTGGCCGTTGGATAGAGCGCTACGGCAGCGTCGCCATTACCGCGCTCGGCTTGGTACTGCTGGCCGGCGCCGGCGCGGCGGCGCTGTCCGGCCTATTGGTGGTACATTTTTGGGGCTCGCTGATTCTGCTCGGGTTGGGCTGGAACCTGTCGTTTGTCGGTGCCACCGCCATCATCGCCAGCAGCTACCGACCGGCGGAGCGCGCCAAAGTGCAAGCTGCCAACGACTTTTTAGTGTTTACCACCGTGGCGCTAGCCAGTTTGAGTGCCGGTTACCTGTTGGCGATCACCAGCTGGGTCGCGCTCAACCTGTTGACGCTGCCGCTACTCGGCGCGGTATTGCTGCTGCTGTTGGCCGGCAGGGCCAAGCTGGCCGACTAGTTGGCCGAGTGGTGGTGCGCTGGGTCGGCTGGCTGGCGGACAAAAATCAGCTGCTCGGTAGCAAAGCCGAGCTGCCGGGCGCGGTCGACAAAACGCTGCTTTGGCTCGGCGGGCAGCTGTGGGGTGCGCGCCAGCAGCCACAGGTAGTCGTGGTTGTAGCTGGTGACAAAGGCGTAGTCGTAGTCATCGCCCAGCTCAAAGACTACATATGAGCCAAAAAACGGGCCAAAAAAAGAGACCTTGAGGTGGCCGGTCTGGCGGTCGCCGACAAAGTAGGCGCGCCCTTCGGCTTCGCTCTGCTCGCCGCTGCCGTCGATACCGCGGTTGATCACCCGAATACCGCCATCAGCGCGCCGCGAGTAGTCGGCAGTGACGCCGTGTAGACCGCGCTCAAACGAGTGGTCGAGGCGGGCGATCTCGTACCAGCGGCCGAGGTAGCGGTCGCTATCAAATGGGCTGACCGGGGTGACGCCATCGACCACGCCGGTGCAGCCGGCCGCGACCAGCGCGATAGCCAGCAGCGCACTACGGGCGATATAACGCGCCAATGTCTGCCAAAAATCGAGTTTCATCAGACGGGTTCCTTTTTGCTTAACCTATTGTTAATCATCTGTTTCTTCTCCACATGGGGTCTAAAGGACGGGAGTTGGTGGGTGGCGCCGGGATCTTTTTGTCACAGGTGTTGTCATACAGTGTGATTGCTCGGCATAATAGCGCTAATTGGTGATTAAAATCATAATGATAGGCAATTTTTAGTGCGCTTGCTGCGGGCCGCAGTGAGCACAGACAATAGAGAGTGAGAGTAATGGGTAAGATGCACGGTGAGAACAAGACGCGGCTCTTCCGCCAGGTGGTGGAGCGGGTAGTACAGCTGATCGACAGTGGTGAGTACCCGGTCGGCAGCCGCCTGCCTGCCGAGCGCGAGATGTCTGAGCGGTTTGGCGTCAGCCGGCCGACCATACGCGAGGCGGTGATCGCGCTCGAAGCGATGGGCCGGGTGGCGGTAGGCAGCGGCTCGGGTGTCCATGTGGTCGAGTGGCGGGGTGTTAAAGGGGTTGAGTCAACAGTCAGCCCATTCGAGCTGCTTGAGACCCGTGTGCTGGTCGAAGGCGAGGCAGCGGCGCTGGCGGCGTCAATGATCTCAACCGAGCAACTGGCCAAGCTGGCCGAGGCGCTAGACGAGATGGCCGCCGAGAACAAAGTGGGCCAGACCGACTCTAACTTCGCCGACCGCAAATTTCACACCATCATTGCCGAGGCGACCAACAACCGCGTTCTGATCACCATGATCGAAAATCTCTGGGAGACCCAGGACGGTCTGCGCCATATCAAGCAGGCCCACCAAGCGGTCTGTACCTCGCAGCCACAGGTGCGGCTCAAAGAGCACCAGGCCATCTACGATGCGCTGGCCAGCCGCGACTCGCACGCGGCGCGCACCGCGATGCGCAAACACTTCACCCGCGGAATCGATGCGCTGCATCGCTCCACCGAGGAGGAGGCCGTCGAGGCAGTCCGTCGCCAGCTCACTGAGACCCGCGAGCGGTTCTCAATGAATCGGCTCAATCAGACCGTCTCTGCCAGCTAGCGGCAGAGCAAAAGAGACCGCCGCAGCGGCTGCGTTGCGGCGGTTTTTTTGTGCCTAATTTTTGTATTACACATTAATCGGACTGTTATCTTACATTGTTGCTTGACACCGATGTCGTTTAGCGGCAATCTCTACCCTCTCGCGCAGCCTGTTTGGGCCGATGACGAGACTGCCCGGCACGCTGCCGGCGGCAGATAAAAAAGTCTCAACGAGTAGAGGGTAACTATGCGTTTAAATGGCCGAGCAGGGGCGCTGATGGCACCGTGGATGGTAGTGCTGGTCGCCGTGCTGATACTGACTGGTTGCGGTCGCCAAGCGGCCGGCACGCTGGTATCTAACCAGCGCGAGTACGCTGCGGCGACGGCCGAGTTGGCGCCCGGTGACACCATTGTGCTGGCCAGCGGCGTATGGCGCGATTTTGAGATGGTGTTTGCCGGCAGCGGCAGTGCCGAGCAGCCGATTACGTTGACCGTCGAAGAGCCGGGTAAGACAATTATTAGTGGCAAATCTAACCTGCGCCTTGCTGGCGAGCACCTAATCGTCTCTGGCCTAGTGTTTAAAGATGGCTACACCCCCACCGATTCGGTGATCTCCTTTCGCAAAGACAAACAGCAGCTGGCCAACCATAGCCGGGTGACTCAGACGGTAATCGACAGCTACAACAACCCCGAGCGCTTTGAGCCAGATTACTGGGTGGCAATGTACGGCAAGCACAACCGCTTTGACCACAACCACTTGGCCGGCAAGCGCAATAAGGGTGTCACCATGGCGGTCCGCTTAGACAGCGAGGCGAGCCGCGCCAACTACCACCGTATCGACCACAATTACTTTGGCCCGCGACCGATCCTTGGCTCAAACGGCGGCGAGACGCTGCGTATCGGCACCAGCCACTATTCGCGTTCAGACTCCAACACCGTGGTAGAGAACAACTACTTCGACCGCTGTGACGGCGAGCTGGAGATCATCTCCAATAAATCGGGAGCCAACACCTTCCGCGGCAATGTTTTTTACCAGTCGCGCGGCACCCTAACGCTGCGCCACGGCCACGGCAACCTGCTTGAGAACAATGTCTTTATCGGCAACGGTGCAGACCACACCGGCGGCCTGCGGGTGATCAACAAGCGCCAGACCATCCGCAACAACTACCTAGAGGGGTTGCGCGGCTACCGCTTTGGTGGCGCGCTGGTGGTGATGAACGGCGTCCCCAACGGCCCGATCAACCGCTACGACCCGGTTGAAGACGCCGTGATCGAAAACAATACGCTGGTCGACAGCGACCATATTCAACTGGCGGCCGGCAGCGATAGCGAGCGCAGCGGCGTGCCGGTGCGCAGCCGCTTTGCCAACAACTTGATTGTCAACGCCGATGGCCGCGATACCTTTACCCTCTACGACGACGTCGGCGGCATCACCTTCGCCGGGAATGTGCTCAACAATGTGGTCGACCCTCAGCTCAAGGTCGGCTTCGACAGCCGCAGTGTGCCGATGCAGCGCGCCGCCAACGGTCTGCTCTACCCGACCGATACCGCGCTGGCAGAGGTGGGTGCCAGCCGCCAGCTGACGCCGATTAGCAAGCAGCAGGTCGGCGTGAGCTGGTACCCCAAGCCCGAGCAGAGTGCACCGTTTGGCTTTGGCCGGGTGGTTGCGGTTGCGCCAGGGGACAACGCCTTGACCGCAGCGATTGCCGCCGCCGAGCCGGGCGATACCTTGCAGCTGGCAGGGGGTGATTACTTGGCTACTTCGATTGCTGTGCTCGACAAGCCGCTGACCATTCGCAGCGACGGTGACGCCAATATCGAGTTTCAGCGCCAGGCGCTGATCGAGCTGGCTGACGGCGGCAGCATTGAGCTGGTCGGTCTGAATATCTCCGGCGCCAGCTCGCCGGATTATGTCGGCAATGCGGTGATCCGCACCAGCCGCTATTCGATGCTCAACAACTACCAGATTCGCGTCGAGCAGTGTGCGGTGACCGATCTTGATGTCAATCGCGGCTTTAATTTCATGAGTGTGGCCAAGAGCACCATGGCCGACCGGATCGAGATTGTCGAGTCGCAATTTAGTGACCTGAGCGGCGACGTCTTTAAGCTCAACGCCGAGACCGACGACTACGGTATCTACAACGCCGAGTACCTAACCATTGCCGACTCGACCTTTACCAACGTGCAGGGTGCGCTGGTTGACTACTACCGCGGCGGCACCGATGAGAGCACCTTTGGCCCACACTTTGCATTGACTGGCTCGACGCTGG
>JAHEGD010000007.1:32713-53708 GCA_024639885.1 Porticoccaceae bacterium
CGCCAAGAACCGCACTGGCGGCTCACTCCATCTGCACGGTGTGCAAGTCACAGAGATCGCCGGTAACCGCTTTGAGCGCGCCGCCCCGATTGTCGTCGGCCACACTGTCGGCGAGCCGATTACCGAGATTACCGACAACCAGTTTATCGCCACACCAGCGCCGCAAGTGGCCGAGTTGTTTTACACCGAGTTGGCACCAACCGCCGTATTGCGCGGCAATACCTACCGCCAGGATGAGGCTTTATGAACAAGACATCTGACGTTTTTCTGCGCGCGGCCAGCGTGCCAGTAGAGGATCTCGGCGGCGGCATCACCCGCCAGATACTCGGTTTTAACGGCCAGCTCATGATGGCCAAAGTCTATTTTGAGAGTGGCAGCGAGGGTTATCTGCACCACCATATTCACTCGCAGGTCACCTATGTGGAGAGCGGTGAGTTTGATGTAACGGTAGGCGGCGAGACCAAAACTATGGTGGCCGGTGACTGCTACTACATGGCGCCAAATGTTGAGCATGGTGCGGTCTGTAAGCAAGCGGGCGTGCTGATTGATGTATTCAGTCCGGCGCGTGAAGACTTTCTCGAGGGTGGTAACTAATAATGAAACTAAAAAACTTACGCTGGTGGATCCTGTCGCTGATCGCGATTGCCACGGTAATCAACTATATCGACCGCAATGCGCTGTCGGTCATGTGGCCTGCCATCTCTGATGAGCTGGGGCTGGAGAAGAGCGATTACGCGGTCATCTTGAGCGCCTTCATGATCGCCTATGCACTGGGCCAAACTGCGTTTGGTAAAATTTTTGACGCGCTCGGCACTCGCTACAGTTTTCTGATCGCGATTGGTATCTGGTCGGCGGCGGTCGCCCTGCACGCTGTGGCAAAAACGGTCAGCTCGTTCACCGTGGTCCGTTTTGTGATGGGCTTCGGCGAAGCCGGCAACTGGCCTGGCGCCACCAAGGCCAACGCCGAATGGTTCCCGATCAACGAGCGCGCGCTGGCCCAGGGCATCTTTAATGCCGGTGCTTCGCTGGGGGCGGTAATTTCAGCGCCGCTGATCGCACTGCTCTACGTCTGGTTGGGTTGGAAGGTCACCTTCATTGTTATCGCCAGCCTCGGTCTGCTCTGGGCGATCCCGTGGTACATCCTCTACAAATCTGGCCCCGACAGCCACCCGTGGCTCACCGAAGAGGAGCGCCAATACATTTTGGTCGGCCAAAAGCCGGCCGCGGTGGACGCCGAAGTGGCCGATGAAGAGTTGATCGCGCCGGGCTGGATGGAGATGTTGCGCTACAAAGAGAGCTGGGCGGTGATTCTGTCGCGGTTCTTCCTCGACCCGGTCTGGTGGCTGTTCGTCTCTTGGCTGCCGATCTATCTGGCTGACCAGTTTGGTTTTGACGTTAAGCAAATTGGTATCTACGCGTGGGTACCCTATGTCGGTGCTGCGATTGGTGGCCTGACCGGTGGCTGGCTGTCCGGCCGCTTGATCGACCGCGGCTGGGGGGTTAACAAAGCGCGCAAAACCGTTATTACCGCCGGCGGGGCGCTGATGTTCCCGGCACTGGTAGCGACCGCATTTGCTGCGACGCCGCTGATCGCGGTGCTGTTGATGGCCGTGATCCTGTTCGGTTTTCAGCTTGCCATCGGCAATATCCAAACCCTGCCCAGCGACTACTTCTCTGGCAAGTCGGTCGGCTCGCTGGCCGGTGTCAGCGGCAGTGCTGCGGTGGTCGGTGTACTGATCACTATCTGGCTGGTGCCGATCATCACGGTCGACTCCTATGTGCCGTTCTTCTTGATGGGCGCAGCGCTGGTGCCGCTGGCGATTGGCGCAATCTGGGTATTGGGCGGCCGTATTGGCCCGGTAAAAAACAAGGGCTGAGCCGCTGCACATGCAGCCCGGCCACGCTTAAAAAATTAACTTAAATTTAACAAAAGGTGTCAACAACATGAAACTTCAAAACAAAGTAGCAGTAGTAACCGGCGGTGTACGTGATATCGGCGGCCGTATCTCAGTTAAACTGGCCGCCGAGGGCGCCAAAGTGGTGGTTAACTACTTTGGCTCGGTCGACCGCGCCCAGGCCACCCTCGACGAGATCACCGCCGCCGGTGGCGAGGCGATTCTGGTTCAGGGCGATATGACCAAGCAGGCCGACGTCGACCGCTTGATGAGCGAGACCCACGCCGCTTTTGGTGCCAACATCGATATTCTGGTCAACGTCGCCGGTGGTATCGTGGCGCGTAAAACTCTGGAAGAGATGGACGAAGCGTTCTTCAACAACGTGATTGCGCTCAACCTCAACTCGACCTTCCTGATGACTAAAGCGGTCGTGCCGACCATGGCCAACGGCGGTTC
This sequence comes from Porticoccaceae bacterium, assembly GCA_024639885.1. Taxonomy (GTDB): domain Bacteria; phylum Pseudomonadota; class Gammaproteobacteria; order Pseudomonadales; family Porticoccaceae; genus LSUCC0057. Next base: position 35,065 of record JAHEGD010000007.1, read on the forward strand.
GATCATCAATATCGCCTCGCAAGCTGGCCGCGATGGCGGCGGCCCCGGTGCTGCTGCCTACGCCACCTCTAAAGGCGCGGTAGTGACCTTCACCCGCTCGATGGCCAAAGAGCTCGGCCCGAAAAACATCCGCGTCAACTCGCTCTGCCCGGGCATGATCAGCACCACCTTCCACGACGTGTTCACCAAAGACGCCGTGCGCACCAATGTTGCCAACTCTACGCCGCTGCGCCGTGAAGGTGCCGCCTCTGAAGTGGCTGACGCGGTCGCCTACTTGGCCGGCGAAGAGTCGTCGTTTATCACCGGTGTTAACCTCGACATCAACGGCGGCCTGTTGTTCTCTTAATCGCTGCAGGTAACCGGACCAATGACTAGCAAACCGATGGTCGCCGTAGTGGGCGAGTGTATGCTTGAGCTAAGCCAGAGCAGCCGCTCTGGTGCGGCGCCCACCGCCGGCGGCACGCTGTCGCTGTCGTACGGCGGCGACACCCTCAACACGGCGGTCTACCTCAGCCGGTTGGGGGTTGCTGTCGAGTACGTGACCGCGCTCGGTGATGACAACATGAGCGATTGGATGATCGATCAGTGGCGCGCAGAGGGGGTGGGCTGTGATTTAGTTGCCCGCGCCGCCAACAGCGTGCCGGGCATGTACATGATCCAGACCGACGCCAGCGGCGAGCGGACCTTCCTCTACTGGCGCGACAGCGCACCGGCGCGCAAGCTGTTCGACGACCCGGCCGCAGCCGAGGCGCTGTTTGCCAAGATTGCCGGCGCTCAGTGGCTCTACCTGTCGGGTATCACTCTGGCGCTTTACAGCGAGCCGGCGCGGGCCCGTTTTGTCGGGCTGCTCGGTGAGTACCGCGCCGCCGGCGGCAAGATCATCTTCGATGGCAACTACCGGCCGCGGTTGTGGCCAAACGGCGCCGCAGCGCAGGCCGCTTTTCAGTCGGTCTACCAGCTGGCGGCGGTGGCACTGCCCACCCTTGAAGATGAACTCATGCTGTTTGGTGACAGCGATGCGGACGCGGTCATCGCCCGTTTACAGGCTTGGGGCGTAGCGGAGATCGGTCTGAAGATGGGTGGCGAAGGCTGCTTAGTGGTTACCGAACAAGACGCCGAATTGGTGGCATCACGCCAAGTCGAGGTGGTCGATACCACCGCGGCCGGCGACTCTTTTAACGCAGGCTACCTAGCCGCGCGCATCAACGGCGCCAGTGCGGCTGAATCTGCACAGGGTGGCCACAACCTGGCCTCCGTTGTTATCCAGCACCGCGGTGCCATCATCGCCCGCGAGGCGATGCCTGCGCAGTAAGCTACAGGGCAAGCTGCGCTCAATCAATCAGACAGAGGCGGTTATGAAGTTATCTCGTTTACTGGTGAGTGCAGTTGCCTGCGTTGCGCTGCTGGCCTGTTCAAAACCTCCGGTTGCGCAAGGCGGCCACCCCAACCTTATTCTTACCAAAGCTGGCGTTGCTGCTATCCGCGCCGAGCTGGGCTCGGTGCCGCTGTTCGACCAGTCGGTAGCTGCGGCGGTGGAGCTGGTCGATGCCGAGATTGCGCTGGGTATCGACACGCCGGTGCCGGTGCACTTCTCTGGCGGCTACACCCACAAACGCCACAAGCAGAATTTTATCGTCGCCGAAAAGGCCGGCATGCTCTACCACATCCTCGGCGACGAGAAGTACGCCCAGTACGTGCGCGATATGCTGATGCAGTACGAGGCGCTCTACAAAACTCTGCCGGTCCACCCGCAAAAGCGCTCCTACGCACCCGGCAAGCTGTTCTGGCAGTGCCTTAACGACAGCAACTGGTTGGTTTATATGGCCCAAGCCTACGACGCCATCTACGACTGGCTGCCAGCCGATGAGCGCGATCTGCTCGAGGCAAATCTGTTCCGCCCATTTGCCGATTACATCTCGCTGGAGAACCCACAGTTCTACAACCGCGTCCACAACCACAGTACCTGGGGTAACGCGGCGGTCGGTATGATCGGCTTAGTGATGAAAGACGACGAGTTGATCGAGCGGGCCTTGTACGGCATCGAAGATGACGGCCTAGCCATGGGGCTGAAAGATGACGACGGCGGTTGGATAAAGATGCCCGGTCAAAAAGCCGGCTTTCTAGCCAACCTTGAGGAACCGTTCTCGCCAGATGGCTACTACACCGAAGGGCCTTACTACCAGCGCTATGCGATGTACCCATTCCTGATTTTTGCGCTGGCGATGCACAACGCCCAACCCGAGCGCGGCATATTGGAGTACAGCGACGGCGTGCTGCTCAAGGCGGTCGATGCGCTGCTCAACCTCTCTGATGCCGACGGTGAATTTTTTGCACTCAACGACGCCCAGAAGGGCATGTCTTACTACACCAGTTCGCTGGTGACGGCGGTCAACATCGCCTACCACTACGGCGCTGGCAACCCAGGTCTGCTGAGTATTGCAGAGCGCCAGGGTGAGGTGCTGCTGGCCGACGCCGGTTTGGCGGTCGCCAAGGGTATCGCCGCTGGGCAAGCCGAGCCGTTTGCCAAGCGCTCGGTCAACCTCGGCGATGGCCCCGATGGCAGCCAGGGTGGCGTGGCGGTATTACGCGCCGCCGACGAGGCCCTGACGCTGGTATTTAAATACTCGGCGCAGGGGCTCAGCCACGGCCACTACGACAAGCTGTCGTTCTCGCTGTTTGAGCGCGGCGACGAAGTACTGCAGGACTACGGGCTAGTGCGCTTCGTCAACATTGAGCAGAAGGGCGGCGGCAACTATCTGCCGGAGAATAAAACCTGGGCCAAGCAGACGGTCGCGCACAACACGCTGGTGCAGAACCGCGGCTCGCACTTTGGCGGCGATTACGACACCGGCAGCCGCCACCACTCTGAACTGCACTTTTACGACGACAGCCGCGCTGACATCCAGATCGCCAGCGCAGTTGAGCGCAACGCCTACCCGGGTACCGAGCTGCGCCGCACTATGGCGGTGGTGACCACTGCGCAGAGCGCCAAACCGTTGGTGTTGGACTTGTTGCGGGTTCGGTCAGACGCGGCCAACCAGTATGACTTGCCGTTTTACTACCACGGCCAGCTGCTGGAGAGCGACGCCAGCGTAACCCAGCTGACGCCGTTGCGACCGCTCGGCGACAGCGCCGGTTACCAGCACCTGTGGCTGGAGGCAGCGGGCCGGCCGGCTGGCGAGCAGACCCAGCTGACCTGGCTCAACGCCGGCAAGTTTTACACCCTGACCAGCGCCGTAACCGAAGCGGACGAGCTGCTGTTTACCCGTCTGGGCAGCAACGACCCTAACTTTAACCTGCGCCGCGACGCCGGCTTTATGCTGCGCCGCGATGGCGTTGCCGACACCGTGTTTGCTTCGGTAATCGAGCCGCACGGCAGTTACAGCCCGGTCAGCGAGTCATCTACCCAGCCGCGGCCAGCCGTGGCTGGGGTGACGGTGGTTGTCGATACGCAGGCCTACACCGCCGTCTCAGTCGCCTACCAGAGCGGCCAGCAACAGCTGTTAATTGTCGCCAACGACAGCGCCGACAGCTCGGTTGAACACCAGCTGACGATTGGCGAGCAAAGTTACCAGTGGCGGGGCGGGTACTTCTTCGGCACGCGCTAGCGACTTGCGCTCGCCTTTGCAGGGCGCCATGCTGCGGCGTGGCGCTTTTTTTTGCCCACGCCGCCAATGTAATTAAATTACATTTAATGCGCTGTTTTTGCAGATATTCGACCGCCATTAGGCGATAATTGGCGATAACTTGACGGTTAACTCTAAAATAATGTAGGAAAATTACCTATGAGCGGTGACAAGTACGATACTTTGCGCGGTAATGTGAGCACCATGGGGCGGATGCTCGGCGAGATTATCAGCGAGGCCGAAGGCCCTGAGTTTCTCGACAAAATCGAGCAAATTCGGCTGTTATCTAAGTCGGCCCGCTCGGGCGACGCCGGCGACCGCGAGGCGTTGACACAAATTCTATGCAATCTTAGCCGCGAACAGTTGATGCCGGTGGCGCGCGCCTTCAGCCAGTTTCTCAACCTCGCCAACCTAGCCGACCAGCACTACACCATCTGCCGCGAGACCGACCAAGAGTTTTCTGCCACCGAGACGCTCAACAACGCCTACGGCCAGTTGGCGGCGCGCGGTGCCAGTAAACAGCAGCTGTTTGAGGTGACCCGCGACCTCAATATCGAGCTGGTGCTGACCGCCCACCCAACCGAGATTACCCGCCGTTCGCTGATCGACAAATACACCGAAATCGACAGCTGCCTGGGCCAGTTGGAGTTGGCCGGGATCACCGCCCGCGAACAGCAAAAAACCACCAATCGACTGCGTGAGCTCATCACCCAGATGTGGTTTACCTATGACTTTAGGGTAGAGCGGCCAACCCCGATAGACGAGGCAAAGTGGGGCTTTGCGGTGGTCGAAAAATCGCTCTGGAAGGCGGTACCGGATTACCTGCGCCGGCTCGATGACGCCTTCGCCCGCGCCACCGGCGCACAGCTACCGCTCGACGCCGTGCCGGTGCAGTTTGCCTCATGGATGGGTGGCGACCGCGACGGCAACCCCAATGTGACCGCCACCATCACCCGCGAGGTGCTGCTGCTGAGCCGCTGGAAGGCACTCGATCTCTACATTAACGATGTCCAGCGGCTGATCGAAGAGCTCTCGATGTCGAGCTGTAACGCGCAACTGCGCGAGCGCGTCGGACCCAGCCACGAACCCTACCGCGAGCTACTGCGCCCGCTGCGCAGCCAGCTGCGGGCAGCCCGCGACAATATCAACCGCCAGCTCGACGGCGACAAGCCACTGGCGGTGGCGGCCATTGACAACCAGCAGCAGCTGCTCGACCCACTGACGCTCTGCTATCAATCACTGTGCGACAGCGGCATGGAGTCAATCGCCAACTCGGAGCTGCTCGATGTGCTGCGCCGGGTGCGCTGCTTTGGTATTCATCTGGTCCGCCACGACGTACGCCAGGAGTCCAACCGCCACGCCGAGGTGTTCGCCGAGTTGGTGGGGTACCTAGAGCTAGGCGACTACGCCGCCTGGAGCGAGAGTGAGAAACAGCAGTTTTTGCTCGCCGAGCTGGCCAGCAAGCGGCCACTGCTGCCGCGCGCTTGGCAGCCGAGCGCCGCCGTTCAAGAGGTGCTCGATACCTTCTATGTGATCGCCGAGCAGCCAGCCACAGCGCTGCGCTGTTACATTATCTCGATGGCCCGGCAGCCCTCCGATGTGTTGGCGGTGCAGTTACTACTGAAAGCGACCGGCTGCCAGTTTGAGCTGCCGGTAGCGCCGCTGTTTGAGACCCTCGACGATCTTAACCGCTCGGCGGAGGTGATCGGCACACTGCTGCAGGTGCCGGGCTACTGCGAGCAGATTGACCGCCAGCTGATGGTGATGATCGGCTACTCGGATTCGGCCAAAGATGCCGGCGTGATGGCAGCCGCGTGGGCGCAGTACAGCGCCCAAGAGGCGCTGTTGGCAGTCTGCGCCAGCTACGCTGTAGAACTGACTCTGTTTCACGGCCGCGGCGGCACCATCGGTCGCGGTGGCGCACCGGCCCGCGATGCACTGCTATCGCAGCCGCCCGGCTCGCTAAAAAATGGTCTGCGGGTGACCGAGCAGGGCGAGATGATTCGCGCCAAGCTCGGCCTCAGCCCGATCGCGATCAAGACATTGGCGCTCTACACCAGCGCGATCTTTGAGGCCAACCTAATGGCCCCGCCCAAACCCAAACAGAGCTGGCGCGACGCGATGGAGCGTATTGCCGAGATCTCTTGCGAGCACTACCGCGCGGTGGTTCGCCACGACGAGCAGTTTGTGCCTTACTTCCGGATGGCTACGCCAGAGCAAGAGCTGGCCAAGCTGCCGCTCGGCTCGCGGCCCGCGCGGCGCGCCGGCAGTGGCGGTATCGAGTCGCTGCGGGCAATCCCATGGATTTTTGCCTGGTCACAAAACCGGCTGATGCTGCCGGCATGGTTAGGTGCCGCGTCGTCTATGCAGGCACTGCTAGACGAAGGCAAGGCCGAACAGCTAGCCGATATGGCCGCCCACTGGCCGTTCTTCGAGACCCGCTTGTCGATGCTGGAGATGGTCTTTGCCAAAGCCGATGGCGCACTGTCGGCGTTTTACGACGAGCGGCTGGTGCCGGCCGAGCTGCACACCATCGGCGCGCGGTTGCGCGCCCAGCTGGCCGCCGATACCCAGACTATCCTCACCCTCAACGGCGTCGACGATTTGATCAGTGACCACCCGTGGTCACGCGAGTCGATTGCGCTGCGCAATGTTTACACCGACCCGCTCAATGTCTTGCAAGCCGAGTTGCTGCGCCGCAATCGCGACAGCCAAGACCCGCTCATAGAGCAAGCCATCATGGTAACCATCGCCGGTATCGCCGCGGGTATGCGCAACACCGGCTAGCCGCTGCCTGGCCGCCGTGCCCGCTTGGCGGGTAGCGGCGGGTCAGTTCGCCTATCTGGCAGTACTGTCATTAATGGTGGCCAAAAATAACGTTTCTAGTCATATGTCCCGTCGTATTTTTATCGGGTAAGAGGGTAGAAGCGTTATTTTTCTTTGTCATTTGGCCTTACATTATTATTATTTTATCTTCCTTCGCCAGCTGATCCGGTAGGCTGTTTGAGCCGAAAGTCATTATCGATAAATATTGTTAACCCTCAGTTTTTAAAGCTTTTATCCGATCCCTTTAAGTGCTCTGGGGGCTCGCCAGCAGCCGTGGCGTCGCCGTATAATTGTCTTACATTATGCGCTGTTGGCACTATTGATTCGGGCTATTTTCGCGACTGTCCGAGGATGCTTTATTGTCTTGTGTTATAACATTTTTGTATTGCCATTATGTCAGGCTTGATATATGGTGGGTTCACGTTGCCATCTATGAGTCGGCTTCGTTATCGGTTATCAAGCCAAAAACAAGTAAAGGGTGAATATCTATGAAATCAACAGCAAAGGGAAAAACCCAGCAGCCACTGCGGCTGTCGACCAATAAAATGGTCGTGAGCGCGTTGGCGCTAGCCATCTCAGGCTTCTCCAGCGGTGCATTGGCACAGGCGGCGCCAGAGAGCGCGGTAGAAGAAGTGGTTGTGACCGGCATCCGTGCCTCACTGGCCAGCGCGCTGAACGAAAAGCGTTACGCCGACAACCTGGTAGAAGTGATTCAGGCCGAAGATATCGGCAAGCTGCCTGACCAAAACCTCGCCGAAGTTCTCGAGAACGTCACTGGCGTGCAAATTACCCGTACTGCCGGTGTAGGTACTGGCGTACAGATCCGTGGCACCGGTGCCAACCGCACTGAGATCAACGGCGTATCAACCGTCGGCTCTGGCTCTGGCCGCAGCGGCATCAACTTTGAAGATGTTTCGGCCGGTATCATCGCCGCGGTAGAAGTAACTAAGTCACCAGAAGCCAAGACCATTGAAGGCTCAGTGGGCGGCACCATCAACCTGCGCACCATTCGCCCGCTCGACCTTGACGAGCCGCTGGCGACTATTCGCGTACAAGGTGAAGAGAGCAGCCTCTCAACCGACGGTACTCAGCCACGTTTCTCGGGAACCTACGGCAATAACTGGTCGACCGAAGCCGGTGACTTTGGTTTTGTCGGTAGCTTCTCCTATGCAGAGCAAGATGTAACTGCGTTTCGTCCGCGTACCGACCGCGACAACTTTGTTGCTGGTGAAGACGCCTCTACTCCGCAGGATTTTGACTTCCTGCCGATCCAGTTCTTGATTCAGGATTACGACAACTACGAGTACGAGACCACTAACTTTGCCGGTAGCTTCGAATGGGCACCTAACGACAAAGTGAAAATGCACTTCGATGCGGTCATCAACGACCAAGAGCGTTACGAAGAGAGTTCGCGAATTCAGGCATCAGGCATCTCAGGCCTGGCCCGTAGTTATGTTCCAGATGCATTTGAAACTGTGGACTTTGGCAGCGCCGACAGCTCAAGCGGCTCGGTCGACCTCGGCTCAATTCAAGCTGCGGTACAGGGCGTAATCCCGCTCGACGCTGACGGTAGTGATGGCAACCTGCGCTTCTCTGGCGATACTAACTCGCGTCAAACTGACAGCCAGATTTTCAGTGCCGGTATCGATTGGCAGGTCAACGACCGCCTGTCAGCCAGCTTCGAGCTCTCTAGCTCAACCTCTGAGACCTCGACGCCGTACTTTAATACCACGTTGAACTTCATCAACCCTAACTCGCCGCTTAATGCGGATGCACTGCTCGCTAACCACTTGGCTAACGAAGCTGCGGGTGAAGAGAGCGCCTACGACTCGAATGAGAACGGCACACCGTTTGTCTACGATTTGACCGGTGGATCGCTGACTTGGGGTATCGCTTACGATGCCGAGTACGCACCGACCGCGGCCCAAATTATGGACCCGGCCAACACGGTATTGCGTGATGTTCAGCAGTCGCAGAGCACTGCCGACAACAGCGAAGATGCATTCCGTGCCGACTTCACCTACGCGCTCGATTGGAAGGCAATCACGTCGGTTGATTTTGGTTACCGTTATAACGAGACCAACAGCAAGCGTGATCAAGTAACCTCGAGTGTTGGGCTGCGTGAATTTGCAGACAGCCCGACGGGTGACCTGTTCGCCGAGGTCTTGGTAGCCGGCCCGAGCAACTTTAATGACGCCGATGGCCGTGCACTCTATGTTCGTGACTTCCTGCAGATTGACCCGCAGCGCGTCGCCTCAGACCCCGAGGGCGTACTGGCTATCTTGAACGCTGCCATTGTTGCTAACAACGCGATCACCGGCTCTACCCGCGGCCCGATCAGCGCCCCAACCTCAAGCCAGAGCGCTTTCTTCGACATTACTGAGGAGACCAGCGCGCTCTACGGCCAAGCCAACTTCGAGCACGGTATGTTCCGTGGTAACGTTGGCCTGCGCTACCTCGAGACTGATCTGACCTCTAAGGGTTTTGCCACTCTCAACGGAGAAACCAGCCCAACCTCTGCTGACAGCAGTTACGACTTCATCTTGCCGCGTATCAATGTGGTTGCCGATGTCCGTGACGACCTAGTCGTTCGTGCAGGCTGGGGCAAAGATATCCGTCGCCCAGATTTCGACGATCTGTCATCGGCATTCACCTTCAGCACCAGCCCCAACCCGGCAGTCAATCTGGGTAACCCGGGCCTGGAGCCAGAAGAAGTTGAGTCGTTCGATATCTCTGCTGAGTGGTACTTTGCCGAAGGCAGCGTAGTTAGCGTCGGCTACTTCAACAAGAAGCGTTCTGGCCTGTTTGTTACTCAAAGTGAGGATCCGGAGACCAACTTGGTCGATGGCCGCTACCTGCGTGACATTACTGCTCCTTGTGAAGGCGGCGGTATTTTCAACCCGATTGCCGATCAGAACGTATTCGTCCCAGACGGTGTGACTGGTGTAGGTATCTGTGTGCCGTCATCACAGCGCGTTAACGGTTCCGGCGAAACTACCCAGAAAGGCTTCGAGTTCGCTGTTCAGTACGACTTTGCTCAGTTCGAAGAGCAACTCGGTTGGGCCTCTGGCTTTGGTGTGCTGGCTAACTACACCATTCAGGAGTTCTCGGGTGGCGACAGCTACTGGACCGATACTAGCCGTGCCGCAACCGTGTTCGGTTCTAACGGTGCAACGGACGTCGACATGCGCGCGTCACTGCTCGACTTGTCAGAAAACTCGTACAACTTCACCGTTTACTACGAGAAGTACGGCCTGTCTGCTCGCGCTCGCTACACCTGGCGTGAGGCTTACCGTTCGGATGACTTCGGTAGCACCTCTAGCTACCCGTGGGGCTTCCCGGTTGTTCAAGAAGACCGTGGCCAGCTCAATGCCAGCGTCAACTACGATGTTAACGAGAACCTGAGCATCGGTCTGGAAGCGGTTAACATCACCGAAGAGGAAGTTGAGCAATCTTGTGTCAACGAAGGCGCACTGCTCTGCTACCAAGGTCTTACCGACCGTCGCATCACCTTTGGTGCTACTTACCGCTTCTAAGTAGCCGCGACAAATGGGTACAGCCGCCGCCAACTGTGGGTGGCTGGGCCTGACTAAGACCCCGGCGCAAGCTGGGGTTTTTTTTAACTCACCACGCCGCAATGCGGCCAGCAGAGAGCAGCGACATTGAATATCCGTGACATCAAAGTATTCATTTGCAGCCCGGGCAGAAATTTTGTCACGGTAAAAATAACCACCGATAGCGGTATCTATGGGCTTGGCGACGCCACCCTGAATGGCCGTGAGATGGCGGTGGTCACCTATTTAGAAGAGTGCGTTGCGCCATGTTTGATCGGCCGCAGCGCGCACGACATTGAAGATATCTGGCAGTACCTCTACCGCGGCGTTTACTGGCGCAAAGGCGCGGTTAACATGGCCGCGATTGCCGCCATCGATATGGCGCTGTGGGACATTAAAGGCAAGGCCGCCGGCCTGCCGGTCTATCAGTTGCTGGGCGGGCGCAGCCGCCGCGCGGTCACGCTCTACGGCCACGCCAGTGGCAGCACCATCGACGAGACCCTCGACCACTGCGCGGCACTGGTCGCCGAGGGTTACAGCGCCGTGCGGCTACAGTCTGCGGTAGCGGGCCTGCCGGCCACCTATGGGGTACTTGGCGACAAAAAAGATTACTTCGAGCTGCAGGGCAGCCGGCCGCTACCCCCCGAGGAGCCGTGGTCGACCAAGAAGTACTTTAACGGTGTGGTCGAGCTGTTCCGCCGCGCCCGCGAGCGGTTTGGACCAGAGCTCAACTTGCTGCACGACGTGCACAGCCGGCTGACTCCGATCGAGTCGGCGCGGCTCGGCAAACTACTCGAACCCTACGACCTGCTGTTTTTAGAGGACGCCTCAATCGCCGAAAACCAGCAGAGCTATGAGCTTATCCGCCAGCACACCACCACGCCGCTGGCGATCGGCGAGACCTACAACACCCTGTGGGACTGCAAAGAGCTGATTCAAAACCAGTGGATAGATTACATCCGTATGGCCGCCACCCACGCCGGTGGCATTACTGCGCTGCGCCGAGTCGCCGATTTTGCCGCCATTTATAACGTCAAAATAGCCCCCCACGGTGCGCCGGACCTGTCGCCGATCTGTGTGGCTGCGCACATGCACCTCAACAGCTGGGCGCCCAACTTTGGCATTCAGGAGTACGTTGGCGCCGGCAGCGACGCGTGCCAGCAGATATTTACCAATGGGGTAACCGTTGGCAACGGCATGGCGAGCCCCAGCGAGGCGCCTGGGCTCGGCGTTGAGTTCGACGAGCAAGCCGCAGCACAGCACCCCTATAAGCGCTCCTACCTGCCGGTCAGCCGGCTTGAAGACGGCACGCTGTGGCACTGGTAGCCACCCACATTTTATTGATAGACGGACAGCTATTATGAGCAACAAAATTACCGTACTGATCCACGGCAGCGGCTTTGCCGGCCAAGGCCACGCCGAGGCGTTTCGCGACATGGGTGCCGAAGTGGTGGGTATCGTCGGCCGCACCCCGGCAGTGGTAGAGTCACTCGCCGCCGAGCTCAACATCCCTTACGCCGGCACCGATTGGCGCCAGGCGCTGGCGGACTGCCAGCCGGATGTAGTCTCTATCGCCACCCCGGGCGGCGCGCATTACGAGGCAATCACCGCCGCCATTGAGCACGGCTGCCACATCTTCAGCGACAAGCCGCTCACCACGACCGGTGACAGCGCACGTGAGCTCTGCGAGCTGGCCGCCGCAAAAAACCTTAAAACCGCCTACGCCGCTAGCTTTAGATACATGCCGGATGTGCTGCATGCCAAACGGTTGGTAGCGGCCGGGGCGATCGGCGAGCCACTCGAGGTGGAGTGTATCTCGCACTTTAATTTAGAGCGCGACATTCCGTTCGGCTGGTCGCACCGCGCCGAACAGGGCGGCGGCCGGCTCAATAACAACTTCACCCACAAGCTCTCTATTGTCACCTCGATAGTCGGCGAGACCATCGTCGAGATTATGGGCGAGGTGCGCGACGACCTCGGCCGCGCGCCGATAGTGGAGGGAGTGCACAACTTTAAATCGCGCCGCGATTTTATCCCCAAAGACCTTAACGACCCGGCGCTGCAGTGGGGCGAGTCCAATGTCGAGTGGTCCTACACCGTGCTGGCCAAGCTCGACAGCCCGTTTGCCAAACAGCCGGTATCGGTATTGTTCAAACACGGCGGCCTGCAGCCGCGCTTTAACGATGACCATATTGTGATCTATGGCAGCGAGGGGGCGATCTACATCAAAGGCCACTACGCCAGCGGGCCGCTGCACCACTATCGCAACGGCCAGTGGCACGAGCTACCGCTACCGGCTGATATCGTCGCCAACATACCGGCGGTAGACGGCGACACCGAGCGCAACTGGCGCTACCTGATCCGCGAGTTCCTCAACGATATCAGCGGCCAGCCGTTTACCCCCTATCAAGGTTTTGCCGCCGGCGCCCAGCACCAGCAGCTGATCGATCTGATCCGCACCAATAGCAACTGGGTGGATGTTCGCCACCTTAATTAAGGGCTGACTATGTTCTATGACTACCTGGTAATCGGCGGATATTTCCTGCTGCTGGTCGGTATCGGCTTCGCCTTTACCAAAATGGCCAAGAGCTCGACCAGCGATTACTTCCGCGGCGGCGGCCGCATGCTCTGGTGGATGGTCGGCTCGACGGCGTTCATGGCGCAGTTCTCGGCGTGGACATTCACCGGCGCCGCCGGCAAAGCGTTCAACGACGGCTTTGCGATTAGCATCGTGTTTTTTGCCAACACCTTTGCCTACTTCTGCGGCTGGCTGTTCTTTGCCGCGCGGTTCCGGCAGATGCGGGTCGATACCCCCACCCAGGCGATCAAACGCCGGTTTGGCGACCACAACGAGCAGTTCTTCTCCTGGGCGCTGATCATCTTCAGCTTTATCAACGCGGGCGTCTGGCTCAATGCACTGGGGGTGTTTGTCAGTGCGGTATTCGACGCCGATATCATCTTCACCATTGTTATGGCCGGGCTGGCGGTGCTGTTTGTCTCGGTTCTCTCCGGGGCATGGGGGGTGGTCGCCTCAGATTTTGTTCAGACGCTGATTGTCGCGGTGGTGTCGATCGCCTGCGCGGTGGTGGCGCTGATCGATGTCGGCGGCCCCAGTGAGTTGGTGGCGCGCTTCCCGTCTGACTTTTGGGTCGGCCCGGATATGAACTACGGCATCATTTTGGTCGGCACTTTTGTGTTTTTCCTCGGCAAGCAGTTGATCACTATGATGAACATGCACGACTCCTACCGCTTCCTTAACGCCAAAGACTCGATCAACGCGCGCAAGGCGGCGCTGCTAGCGATGGTGCTGATGGCAGTCGGCAGCATTATCTGGTTTATCCCGCCGTGGGCGGCGGCCATCTTGTACCCCGACGCGGCAGAGGCCTACCCGCAGCTCGGCAATAAAGCAGCCGATGCGGTCTATCTAGTGTTTGCCCGCAACGCTATGCCGCTGGGCACCGTTGGGCTGCTGGTAGCCGGGCTGTTTGCCGCTTCGATGTCGTGCATGGATTCGGCGCTCAATAAAAATGCCGGTATCTTTGTGCGCAGCCTCTATCAGCCTTGGCTGGCCAAGCGCCGCGCCGAGGTCGACGACAAACACCTGCTGCGGGTCAGCCGCTGGGTGAGCTTCTTCAGTGGTATTGCGGTTATTGTAGTAGCGCTCTACTTCAATGCGCTGACGCAGTTGAGCCTGTTTGAACTGATGATGAGCGTCTCGACGATGATCCAAGTGCCGCTGCTGGTGCCGCTGATATTTGGCCTGTTTATCAAGCGTACCCCCAATTGGGCACCGTGGGCGACGGTGGCGCTGGGGCTGTTTGTCTCGTGGTTTGTCATCAATGTGCTCACCCCGCAGCTGTTCGCCCAGTGGTTGGGGCTAGAGCAGGGCTTTACTCGCCGCGAGTCTATCGACATAACACTGATTACTACGGTGGCGGCGCACCTGACCATTACCGCCGGGTTTTTCTGCGCCACGGCACTGTTCTACCGTGAACAGAGCGACAGCCACCGCGAGGGCACCGATGCGTTCTTTGTCGACTTCGAGCGCCCGGTCGTCACCGACAGCGGCCAAGACGACTACGGCCGCCAGCAGCGCGACAAGCTCGGCACCACGGTGATATTTATGGCCGTCGGGGTGCTGGCGATGCTACTGATCCCCAACCCATTGTGGGGCAGGGTGGTGTTTGCGCTCTGTGCACTGGCGATCCTCGCCATCGGGCTGCTGCTCAAGCGCAGCGCCCGCTTGGCGTAGTGGTTAGAACAGCGCCAGCACCCCCCTGGCGCCGATCGAGGCGGTAAACAGAGAGAACAGCAAGATAGCGCCGAGCACCAAGTTGGCACCCCAGCCATTGCGGTGCTCGCCCATCAGCTCGCGGCGGTTGGTCAGGTAGAAGATGGCCGCCACGGTGGCCGGCAGTACCATCACGTTAAACACCTGCGAGACAATCATCACCGCTACCGGGCGGGCGCCAAACAGTGGCACCACCAGCCCCAGCAGCGATATAAAAAATACTAACACCCGATACTGTGGCAGGGTCATGTCGCGCTCACTGCCGCGGTAGTCACACAGCAGCCACGGTATCATTAAGATATTCGGGAACTGCGAGGAGACCCCGGCGGCGATCAGGCCGACCGCAAAGATAGAGGCGGCCAACGGCCCGGCCAGCGGCTCCAGCAGCTGGATCATCTGCGACGCCTTGGTGAGTGCCAGCCCCTCCACGTGCAGCGTGCCGGCTGCTGCGGCCATGATCGAGGCGCTGATGACAAACATCAGAAACACCGAGAACAGCGCGTCGTTGCGCTGTTTGGGCGCATCGGCCAGCGTCCATCCGGCCTCTTTAACCAGTGTGGTACGGATAATAAACAGCCCAGAGAACACCGTGGTGCCGATCATCGAGGCGATCACCAGCAGCGGCCCGGTATCGCTGTGCGCCGACACCGCCGGGATGCTCGGTATAAAGCCGGCCAGCAGCGCACTGGGTGGCGGCATCATGATAAAAAAGTTGGCCAAAAATGCCGCCGACATAATCGCCACGATAACCGCGAGGGCGCGCTCAAAAAACTGCGTGCGGCCATCCCAAAACAGGTAGTAGACCAGGCTGACAAAAAAGGCGGCAAAATAGATCGGCGCAATACCGCCCGCGACCAGTGACTTCGACCACTCGTAGCAGATCTCGGCGACGATCCCCATCACCCCCATTACGCTACCGGCAACACCCAGCGCCAGGGCGGCGATAAAAAAGATCCCCAGCGCGGGGTGAATGTGTTTTTTAAAGGCCTCCAGCGCGGTCTCGCCGGTGACCAGTGTGTAACGGCCGTAGAGGTTGATCATAAAAAAGGTACACAGGCAGCTGGCCAGAATCGTCCACAGCAGCGACATACCGTACTCAGCACCGGCCTTGGCCATCGTTGTAACGCTGCCAGTACCGATGTTAAAACCGAGCAAAAATATCCCCGGCAACACCAGCGCCAGGGCTGCAGCAAAGCGCTGTCGCAGTGTCTTTGCAGGTCCGTTGTTAGCTTGACCAACCATAGCGTTACCCCTTTATTTTTTGTTAACCGTGGCTCAGCGCGCGGATGACTCCACGCACCTCCGCGAGCCCCTTGAGCCGGCCGATACCCGAGTAGCCCGGGTTAACGGTTTTGTTGATGTCGTCCATCATCTGGTGGCCGTGGTCGGGCCGGAAGTAGATCGGCGAGCCATCCTCGCGCAGCGCTTCGGCGCGCAGCAGCTCTGCCACCACTGCCACCATGTTCACGTCGCTGTCGAGGTGGCTGGCCTCGTAAAAAGAGCGTTGTTCATCGCTGTCGCGGCTCACCCCGCGCAGGTGCGAGAAGTGAATGCGCTCGGCAAACTGCTTGGCCATCGCCGGCAGGTCGTTGTCGTGGCGGCTGGCGTAGGTGCCTACGCACAGGGTGATGCCATTGGCCGGGCTAGGCGCCGCGGCAAACAGCAGCTCCAGGTCGGCCGCAGTGCAGACAATCCGCGGTAGGCCGAGCATGTCGCGCGGCGGGTCGTCAGGGTGTATCGCCAGTTTGACGCCGAGCTGCTCGGCGCGCGGCAGTACTTGGGTCAAAAAAGCCAGCAGGTTGGCGCGCAGCTGGTCGCGGCTGATGCCGGCGTAGTTGGCCAGCATCGCCCTAAAGTCGTCTAGCCCATAGGCGGCGGTCATCTTGCCGGGCAGGCCGGCAATAATATTGTTAGTCAGGGTGGTGCGCTCAGAGTCGCTCATCGCCGCGAACAGCTCGCGGGCCTCGGCCAGCTCGGCCGCAGTGTAATCGGCCTGCGCGCCGTCGCGCTGCAAAATATAGAGGTCAAAGGCGGCAAACTTTTTCTGGTCAAAGCGCAGCGCGTAAGCGCCGCTGGGCAACTGATAGCTCAGATCGGTGCGAGTCCAGTCGATCACCGGCATAAAGTTATAGCAGATGGTCTTGATGCCGCACTCAGCGAGATTTTCCATCGACGCGATCCAGCTATCGATATAGACCTGATGGCCGGGACGCGCCAGCTTGATATCCTCGTGTACCGGTATGCTCTCGACCACGCTCCAGCGCAGCGGCGCAAGGCCCGGCTTACAGATCTCAATTAATTGCTGGTGGTGGCGTATGGCATTAACTGGCCATACCTCACCGGCCGGCACCGCGTGCAGTGCGCTAACAATGTCGGTGACTCCGGTCTGACGGATATCGTCGATAGAGACCGGGTCATCGGGGCCAAACCACCGCCAAGATTCACGCACAATACTGTCCTCTGTTCATTACAAATGGCAGCAAGGATAGCGTAAATTTTGTAAGACAAGATAGCGGTTGAAGCAGTGCGGCGGCGCTGAAAATTAGCCCCTTCGCAGGGCGTCGACAACCAAGCGCCGCCCACTAATCACTAATCGTTCAGACAACAAAAAAGGGCTGCCCAATGGGCAACCCTTTATCTGTTTGGCTCCTCCGGCCTGCCAGCGCAGCTGGCAGTCGCGCGCGGGCAAACAGCTTGCGCTGTTTGAACTTCCCGCTTGCCCAACTGGGCTCTGCTCGCCCAGCAGACGCAAACAAAAAGGGCTGCCCGCTGGGCAACCCTTTATCTGTTTGGCTCCTCCGGCCTGCCAGCGTAGCTGGCAGTCGCGCGCGGGCAAACAGCTTGCGCTGTTTGAACTTCCCGCTTGCCCAACTGGGCTCTGCTCGCCCAGCAGACGCAAACAAAAAGGGCTGCCCGCTGGGCAACCCTTTATCTGTTTGGCTCCGCCTGCTGGGCTCGAACTCTTGATTTGGCTAGGTTTAATCGTTGCTATACGGTGCTTGTAGAGCGATTGTATCAGCGTCAAGGCTAAATGTAACAAGAAATGTAACAAATATTTGGCGATAGTGGGCTTATCAAGGGGGCGGGGGAGGGTGTCGAATTCTTCAGTTAACTGTTGTTGCCGCCCAGATTTACTGGAGGACGATTTGGGAATCCCCCCCCCTTAGTCGTCTACAGAGTCAATGCTGATAGTTGGCTATGCATACACGGCAGGCTCTGGTAAATTCGTTACTGAACCGAAAGGAGTCGATTATGTTGAAGCTGCTCTACTTAAGCGTGGCATTGGTTTGTGCTGTCATAGTAGAGGCCGATGGCGTTTTTGATTCAAAGTTAGGCATTAGGTGCGAAGTTCAGAAAAAGTCGACTACGGCAGAAAGATCCGCACATTCAACGTCATCGATGACTACAACCGTGAAGCATTAGGCATCGAGGTAGACTTTTCATTGCCGGCAGCCCGAGTGATTCGCTCGCTCGAGCAAGTGATCGAATGGCGGGGAAAGCTCGGGGCTCTTCGCCGCGTTAACGGCCCGGAATATGTTTCGCAGACCCAGGTTGAATGGGCAAATAAGCAGCAGATTACGTTGCTGTACATTCAGCCAGGCAAACCAACACAGAATGCGTACATCGAACGGTTTAACCGCACCGCCCGGCATGAATGGCTCGATATGCATAGCTTTGAGTCGCTAGATCAGGCTCGCCAGTTGGCGACTCAGTGGCTTTGGGAATACAATAACTTAAGACCGAACACCGCCATCGGTGGTGTTCCACCGCGCCGGCTTATCAGCGTTTTGGCATCAGCAGTGCACATTTCAAGGCCATAATATTTCGACTGCCGGTCAGAAACATTGTCCAGCGGAGTTGTTCAGTTAATACATTAATTTTTTCTATTACCGCTTCGGCAGAATCTTGTGCCGGTTTTAAAAATGGCTGAGCCAATGCAGTTATGCCTGCACCAAGCCGAAGACACTTAGCGATGTCTAGCCCGCTGCGTATACCACCCGACCCAATAAGCGTTATTTCGCCACACTCGGGAAGATCACTAATCAAAGGCAGCAGTTCAGCGGTCTGCATGCCCCAGTTGAGAAAGGGCTCTGCGATTGCTCGGTCAATAGACGACATATTGCGCGCAAACTCGATACTTGGCCAGCTAGTGCCGCCGCGGCCGGCGACGTCGATACCAATGATACCTATATTCGCCAGTTGTTTTGCCGTCGCAGGGCCAATGCCAGAGCCCACTTCTTTGACTACTACAGGAACGGATAAACGATTGACAGTCTCTGCCATTGCGTCAAGAACATTGTTCCAATCCCGATCACCGCCTTGCTGAACCAGCTCTTGGAGTGGGTT
>JAHEGD010000034.1 GCA_024639885.1 Porticoccaceae bacterium
TAGCAGACTCACGGTGTGCCGGGGTGTGCCGGGGTGTGCCGGGGTGTGCCGGGGTGTGCCGGGGTGTGGCTGGCGGTCCGCCTCCATCGACGCAATCAAAAACACTGGTAAGCCCCTTCTCGAAATGCCCGCAAGGGTTAACGCCTGCACAACCACGGTGTGCCGGGGTGTGGCTGGCGGTCCGCCTCCATCGATGCAATCAAAGAATCACGGGTAAACCCCTGTCTCGAAATTCCCGCATAGGCGAAGGTCGCTCAGACGCAAAAAATACGCGGTGAACCAGTCGTGGCGCAATAGCACCAACTCCGTCATCCCAGACCGCGCAAAGCGCGAGATCTGGGATCTTGTTAGTCATTCTGCGTCAAGTAACCGCTCCGACGCATAATCGCCTTCAACGACGCCGAGCTCTGGGATACCCCGCTGAAACTTTGCATTTGGGCTCGGCTGCCACTCTCTCTGCGGCAGGCGGCATCAGCGCTCCAGCACCTGCACCGCTCACTCTGCAGTGACGACGCTTTGCCTCGCGGGGCGCGACCCCTATAATGGCTGCTCGCTGTTCGCCCGCCATTGCTGCAGGTGACCGTCACTTCTTTCTGGCGCGGCCAGTTGGCCCACCACAGCAGGAACACTGCATGGAATATCAGGTACTCGCGCGCAAGTTTAGGCCGCGTAATTTTGTCGAGATGGTCGGCCAGGAGCACGTTCTGCAGGCGCTGATCAATGCGCTCGACAACAACCGGCTGCACCACGCTTACCTGTTTACCGGCACCCGCGGGGTTGGTAAGACCACGCTGGCGCGGATTCTCGCCAAGTGCCTGAACTGTGAGCAGGGTGTCTCGTCGACGCCGTGCGGGGAGTGTTCGATCTGCTTGGATATCGCCGCCAACCGCATGGTCGATTTGATTGAGGTGGATGCGGCGTCGCGCACCAAAGTTGATGACACCCGCGAGCTGCTTGAAAACGTCCAGTACGCGCCGACCTCTGGGCGCTACAAGATCTACCTGATCGATGAGGTGCACATGCTCTCGGCGCACAGTTTTAATGCGCTGCTGAAAACCCTTGAAGAGCCGCCGCCGCACGTTAAATTTTTGCTCGCCACCACCGACCCGCAGAAACTGCCGGTGACGGTGCTGTCGCGCTGCTTGCAGTTCAACCTGAAAAACCTCGCCCCAGAGCGGATCGCCGACCACTTGGCGACTGTCTTGGCTAGCGAGAATGTGCCGGCCGAGCAGGAGGCACTGTGGGCGCTGGCACGCGCTGCGCAGGGCAGTATGCGCGATGCGCTGAGCCTCACCGATCAGGCGATTGCGCACGGCAACGGCAAAGTGGCGAGCAGTGATGTCAGCGCTATGCTCGGCTCGATTGAGCGCACTCATATTGTCGATATCGCCAAGGCGCTGGCCGCCGATGATGGCGCTGCGCTCCTGGCGGTGGCGGCGGCGATGGCCGAGCAGGGGCCGGACTTTGATGCCGCTGCGCAGGAGCTGTTGGCGCTTTGGCACCAGCTGGCGATCGCCCAGACGGTGCCCGAGGCGGTCGACCGCAGCATGGCTTATTTTGCCGACCTGGTCAGCTTGGCGGGGCAGTTTAGCCGCGAACAGGTGCAGCTCTGTTACCAGATGACACTGCTCGGCCGCAAAGACATGGCGGCTGCCGGTGACCAGCGCGCCGCCTTTGAGATGTTGCTGTTGCGCTGTTTGGCGTTTATCCCGGCCACTGGCCGCGAGCAGCCGCGCGCCGACAGCGCCGACAGCGCCGAGCAGGGGGGTAGCCCCGAGATAAAAAAGCCGCAACCGGTAGCGCCGCCGAGTGACCCTCGGCCCGCTGCCGAGCCAGTGGCCGCGCCGGCGCCAGTAATCGAAGCGGCCATTGAGCCCGCCACTGCGCGCCAGCCAGCCCAACAACCAGCGCAGCAGCCAGCCCAACAACCAGCCCAGCAGCCAACTAACCCGCCATCTACTGCCGCAGCGGTAGCGCCGCCACTCCAGCCGCCGCCGGTCGACGACGAGCCGCCACCGCCGTGGCTGCGCGATGAGCCACTGGCAGCGCTAGACGACCACCGCCAGCCGCCACCACGGCTGGCCAGCCTGGACGCCGACGGCTGGGTTGAGCTGCGCCGTCAGCTGTCGCTGGGCGGCACCCTCGGCGAGATCGCCAGCAACTGTGCGCTGCAGGCTGCCTCGGCCGAGCGGCTAGTGTTTACCCTGTCGCCGGAAGCGACTGCGCTCTACGGCGACCACCACCCGGCCGAGCTGGCCGACAGTATCAACCACCACTGCGCCAGCCGCGTCGCGGTGGTCATCGAGGTGGCCGAGTCGGCACTGGCGACACCGCGCAGCGCCACCAGTGAAGAGAACGCCGCGCTGTTGGCTGCCGCCACCGAGGCGCTCTACGCCGACCCCGAGGTGCAGCGCGCCCAACAGCTACTGGGTGCCGTGCTCGATGAGAGCTCGATTGTGCCGGCCGAGAGAATCAGAGAGGGCGGCTGACGCCCATCGTTACCCGTTAGGAGCCGTGATGGACATTAATGAGTTGATGAAAAAAGCCCAGCAGATGCAGGGCGAAATGGCCGCTGCACAGCAGCGTGTTGCCGAGACCGAAGTGATCGGCGAGGCCGGTGCCGGTATGGTTAAAGTGACCATGACCGGCCGCCACGATGTCAAAAAAGTGACCATCGACCCGAGCCTGCAGAGCGAACAGATTGAGCTGCTTGAAGACCTGCTGGCGGCGGCGGTCAACGACGCTGTGCGGCGGGTAGAAAAACACCAGCAGTCGCAGATGGGCGAGCTGACCGCCGGCATGCAGATGCCGCCCGGCTTTAAATTTCCGTTTGGCAGCTAACCGCAGCCCAACTCAGGAGTCACTATGTACGGCCCATCGATAGATCGTTTAATTACCGCGCTGCGGGTGATGCCCGGCATCGGCGCCAAATCTGCCCAGCGCATTGCTATGGCGCTGCTGGAGCGCCACCGCGATGGCGCCCAAGAGCTAGCGGCCAGCTTGGTTGATGCGGTCGACAAGGTGGGCAACTGCAGCAGCTGCCGCACCCTCTGCGAGGGAGAGCAGTGCACCATCTGTGCCGATATCCAGCGCTCTGACAAGCAGCTCTGTATTGTTGAGACGCCGGCCGATCTTTACGCCATCGAGCAGGCCGGCGGCTATCGCGGCCGCTATTTTGTGTTGATGGGCCACCTGTCGCCAATCGACGGCATCGGCCCTGACGAGCTCGGCCTGCCGCTGCTTGAGGCGAAGCTGGCCAACGACGGTGTCGAGGAGTTGATCCTGGCCACCAACCTGACCGTGGAGGGCGAGACCACCGCCCACTACATCTCTAGCCGCGCCCACGCCGCGGGTGTGGCGGTGTCGCGGATCGCCCACGGCGTGCCGATCGGCGGCGAGTTGGAATACATTGATAGCAATACCTTGAGTATGGCTATGCAGAGCCGCAAGGCGATTTGAGGTGAGCAACGTGAGCAGTAAACCGATCCACTGGGTGGACAGCGACCAGCAGCTCGCGGACATGGCGGCGGCGCTCGCCGGCCAGCGGCTGTTGGCGCTGGACACCGAATTTATGCGCACTGACACCTTCTACGCGAAATTGGCGCTGGTCCAGCTCTGCGATGGCGAGTCGATCTGGCTGGTCGATTTCCCGGCACTGGGCAACATCGAGCCGCTCCGCGAGCTGCTCAACCACCCGCAGCTGGTGACGCTGGTGCACGCCTGCGGCGAAGACCTCGATGTGCTGGAGAGCGCCGCGGCGATTGTCCCCGCCCAGCTATTTGATACCCAATGGGCCGCCGCTTATCTCAATCGCGGCTTCTCGCTCGGTTACGCGCGGCTGGTGGAGCAGCTCTGCGGGGTCGAGCTGGACAAGCAGGCGACCCGCTCTGATTGGCTGCAGCGACCGCTGACCAGCCAGCAGCGCAGCTACGCCGCTTGCGACGTTGACTACCTGCACGCGATGCACAGCCAGCTTGCCGCCGAGCTGACAGCAGCGGGACGGCGCGACTGGTTTGATGAGGAGATGGCCGAGCTATTGGCCGCCGCCAAGCAGCGCAACGACAGCGACCACTACTACTTAAAGTTGGCCGCCGCCTGGGAGTTTAGCCCCGCCCAGCTGGCCGAGCTAGACGCCGCCTGCAACTGGCGCGAGCAGCTGGCCCGCGACCGCGACCTGCCGCGCGGCCGAATCTTTAAAGACCCGCAGCTGGTGGAGGCGGTCCGCCGCGGTGTGGCCAGCCTAGACCAGCTGCGCGACTGTGGTGATATCCACCCGGTATCGCTGCGCAAACACGGCGAGCCACTGCTGGCGGTGCTGGCCGCTGCTCGCAGCCAGGCGCCCAGCACTGAGCTGGTAGCGCCAGCGCGGCCGCTGACCCGCGCCGAGGGACCGCTGTTTAAAGCGCTGCGCCAGACGGTCCAGCAGCTCTCAGAGCAGCTCAACATCGCCAAAGAGTTGGCCGCCAACAAGCGCGATTTAGAGCAGTTGGTGCGCCAGGTGAGTGATGGTGTCGCCGTCGATGCGTTGGAGTGGCCAGCGCGGCTCGCCAGCGGTTGGCGCCAGCAGCAGTTTGGCGCGCCGTTGAGCGCCCGGTTGAGCGCTGTCGACAGCGCCGGAGAGCCCCATGCTGTGTGACATTTACGCCAGTAAAAAGCGCGAAGAGATGTACCTTTACGTCGCCCGCGGCCAGCGCTTAGACGAGCTGCCGGCGGCACTGCTGGCGCTGTTTGGCGCCGCCCGCCACGTCACCACGCTCAATATCAACGCTGACAAGAAATTGGCCCGCGCCGATGCCGGCAAGGTGTTGGCGAAGATAGAGGCCGAGCTGTTCTACCTGCAGATGCCGCCCAACCGCTACAGCCAGGCGACCGATCAGTTTCTGGGTGGCGAGCTCGACGGGCCGGCCAGCTAGTGGCCGACCAGCCGTTTTGGCTGCGCAAGACGCTCGCCGAGCTAAACCCGCAGGAGTGGGAGAGCCTCTGTGACGGCTGTGGCCGCTGCTGCCTGGTTAAGCTAGAGGAAGAGGAGAGCGGCGAGATCTACCAGACCGATGTAGTCTGCCAGTTATTTGATTGCGAAGCCGGTGGCTGTAGCGACTACAGCAACCGCCAGAGCCGTGTCGACGACTGCCTGCAGCTGACCCCGCAGCGGGTCGCCGAACTCAGTTGGCTGCCCGACAGTTGCGGCTACCGGCGCGTTAACGAACGCCGGCCGCTGCCGTCCTGGCACCCGCTGGTGAGCGGCGATCGCGAGGCCGTCGACCGCGCCGGTGTGTCGGTGCGCGGCAAGGTGGTCAGCGAGCTGACCGTAGCCAGCGACGACTTAGAAGACCGCATTGTGCTGTGGGCCGAGGTGGCCGATTGAGCGCCAGTAAACGAGGAGTAGGCGATGAGTGATGTGACCCCGCTATTTGCCGGCTATACCACCGGCTGGGCAGTTTATGCGGCCGGTTTGGCGCTGCTAATCGGCGCCCAGCTGTGGCTGCTGCGCCGGCTCGGCTGGCGCTTGACCGTCGGCTTGGCGCTGTTTAGTGCAGTCGCTTTTGGGCTGCCGGTGAACGCCTATGTCGGCGAGCCGGCACTCGCCCCGGCGCTCTGGGTGGCGCTCTACGAGGGGCTGCTGCTGGGTAGCGGCTACGCGCGCGGCGGTGCGCCGCTGGCCACTACGCTGGTGGTGAGCCAGCTCGGCTACTGGCTGTTGGTGGCGGTTCTCTGGCTGCTGGCGCGGTTGCTGCGGCGGGGCCGCTGAGGTGTGCCAGCTGATGGCGATGTCGGCCAACGTGCCGACCGATGCGCGGTTTAGCTTCAGCGGTCTAGTTGAGCGCGGCGGCGGCAGCGACATCCATCGCGACGGCTGGGGTATCGCTTTTTATCGCGGCCGCGGTGTGCAGGAGTTTCGCGACCCAGAGCCGAGCGTCAACAGCCGGGTGGCGGCGCTGGTCAAGGCGCAGCCGATCAAGAGCACCGTGGTGATCAGCCACATTCGCCAGGCCAATGTCGGCGAGGTCTGTCTAGAGAATACCCACCCGTTTGTTCGCGAGCTGTGGGGCCGCTACTGGGTGTTTGCCCACAACGGCCAGCTGCGCGGGGTGCGCCGCCAGCTGCCGCTTGGGCGGTTTAAGCCGGTCGGCTCCACCGACAGCGAGTGGGCGTTCTGCTGGCTGCTCGGCCAGCTCGAGAGCGCATTTGAGCGCTGGCCGCGCAGCCCGCGCAAGCTCGGGACGTTTATTGCCGACTGCGCCCGCCAGCTCGACCAGCTTGGCGTGGCCAATTTTCTGCTCAGCGATGGCCGCGCGCTCTACGCGCACTGCTCGACGCGGCTGCACTGGCTGACCCGGCGCGCCCCATTTGGCAAGGCGCGCCTCAAAGATGTCGAGCTGGTGGTCGATTTCAGCCGCGAAACGACCCCCAACGATGTTGTCTCGGTGATCGCTACCGAGCCGCTTACCGTCGACGAGCGGTGGACCCAGATGGCCCCAGGCAGCAGCGCTATGGCGCTGGCCGGCGCGGTTAGCTCACTCGATTAAAACCGCGCTTAGCAGAAGCCGGCGAGCGGGGCAAAGTCACTAACTTTTTTTGTGTCGCAGCAGTCGCCAATGGCGCCGCAAAGCGTGGGCGTAGTCGACTTTATTGGTTAAGATGTGAAGCGATTTGGCAAGAGCCGTCTGTTGGCGGCGGGCCAGGCTAGACAAAATTCTAACAGTAAGGGCAGCAGATGAAATTTACCGGAACTGAAAAATACGTAGCCACCAACGAGCTGTCGACCGCAGTCAATGCCGCGGTTGCGCTGCAGCGGCCGCTGCTGATCAAGGGCGAGCCGGGCACCGGCAAAACCCTGCTGGCCGAAGAGGTCGCCGCGTCGCTGGGCATGCCGCTGATCTCGTGGCACATTAAATCGACCACCAAGGCCCAGCAGGGGCTCTACGAATACGACGCGGTATCGCGCCTGCGCGACTCGCAGCTGGGCGACGACCGCGTTCACGACATCGGCAACTACATCAAGCGCGGCAAACTCTGGGAGGCGTTCACCGCCGATGAGCAGGTGGTGCTGCTGATCGATGAGATCGACAAAGCCGACATCGAGTTTCCCAACGACCTGCTGCTTGAGCTCGACCGCATGGAGTTCTTCGTCTACGAGACCGGCGAGACCATCAAGGCGGTGACCCGGCCGATTGTGATCATTACCAGCAATAACGAGAAAGAGCTGCCGGACGCCTTTTTGCGCCGCTGCTTCTTTCACTACATCAACTTTCCCGACCGCGACACCATGCAGCAGATTGTCGATGTGCACTTCCCGGCGCTGAAGAAACAGCTGGTCGACGAGGCGCTGGAGATTTTCTTTGAGCTGCGCAAGGTGCCGGGGCTGAAGAAAAAACCGTCGACCTCGGAGCTGATCGACTGGCTCAAGTTGCTGCTCTCTGACGATATCCCCTACGAGATTCTGACCAACCGCGACCCCACCAAAGCGATCCCGCCGCTCTATGGTGCACTGCTTAAAAACGAGCAAGACGTTCATATGCTTGAGCGGCTGGCGTTCATGGCGCGTCGCGAAGCGCGCTAACCGGTATGTTAATCAGTTTTTTCTCTCTGCTGAAACGGACCGGCATACCGGTCTCTATCCGCGAGCTGCTCGATCTTCTCAAGGCGCTTGAGGCCGGTGTGGTGTTTGCCGACATCGAGGAGTTCTATCTGCTGGCGCGCACCGTACTGGTTAAAGATGAGAAGTACTACGACCGCTTTGACCGTGCCTTCAGCGCCTACTTTAAGCAGCTTGAGAACATCGACGATATCATTCAGGCGCTGATCCCCGACGACTGGCTGCGCCAGGAGTTTGAGCGCCAGTTCAGCGACGCCGAGAAAGCCGAGATCGAAAGCCTTGGCGGGCTCGAGAAAATTATCGAAGAGTTTAAAAAGCGGCTAGAGGAGCAGGAGGAGCGCCATCAGGGCGGCAACAAGTGGATCGGCACCGGCGGCACCTCGCCGTTTGGCCACGGCGGCTTCAACCCGGAAGGGGTTAGAGTCGGTGGCGAGGGCGGCCAGAAGCGGGCGGTAAAGGTCTGGGACCAGCGCCAGTTTCAAGACCTCGACGACAGCGTTGAGATCGGTACCCGCAACATTAAAGTGGCGCTGCGGCGGCTGCGCCAGTTTGCCCGCCAGGGCTCGCAAGAGGAGCTAGACCTCGCCGACACCATCCGCTCGACGGCGCGCAACGCCGGCATGCTGGATATCAAAATGGTGCCAGAGCGCCACAACGCGGTGAAGGTGCTGCTGTTTTTTGATGTGGGTGGCTCGATGGACCCCTACGTGCGGCTCTGCGAGGAGCTGTTCTCTGCGGCGCGCACCGAGTTTAAGCACCTCGAGTACTTCTACTTTCACAACTGCCTGTACGACTACGTGTGGCGCAATAACCACCGCCGCCAGCAAGAGCGGATCCCGACCCACGAGCTGCTGCGCACCTACCCGGCAGACTACAAGGTGATTGTGGTCGGCGATGCGTCGATGGCCCCCTACGAGATCACCAGTAAGGGCGGCAGTGTCGAGTACTTCAATGAAGAGCCGGGCGCGGTCTGGCTGCGCCGGCTCGCTGACACCTACAGCAAGTTGGCGTGGATCAACCCGGTCGCCGAGAAGTACTGGGGCTACACGCCGACCATCGAGATGGTCCATCAGCTGGTAGAGGGGCGCATGTACCCGCTCACCCTAGACGGGCTGCAGAGCGCTATCGGCAAGCTCAGCAAGTAGTTTTTAAAGGCATAAAAAAAGGCCGGGGATCGCTCCCCGGCCTTTTTTTGTCACCAGCGATTAACCAAACTGGTTCATGGTGTTGTCTTTACCGCCCGCTTTCAGTGCGGCTTCACCGGCAAAGTACTCTTTGTGGTCGTCACCCATGTCCGAGCCGGCCATGTTCTGGTGCTTAACACAAGCGATACCCTGACGGATCTCTTTGCGCTGTACGCCGGCTACGTAGCCGAGCATGCCAGCTGCGCCGAAGTACTCTTTGGCCAGGTTGTCGGTAGACAGGGCCGCAGTGTGGTAGGTCGGCAGAGTGATCAGGTGGTGGAAGATGCCCGCTTCGCGCGCCGCGTCAGCCTGGAAGGTGCGGATGCGGTTGTCGGCTTCGGCAGCCAGATCACTGTCGTCGTAGTCGGCGCTCATCAGGTTGGCGCGGTCGTAGCCAGAGACGTCGCTGCCAGCTTCTGACCAGGCGTCAAATACCTGCTGACGGAAGCTCAGCGTCCAGTTGAACGAGGGGCTGTTGTTGTAGACCAGCTTGGCGTTGGGGACCACTTCGCGGATGCGGTTAACCATGCCGGCGATCTGGCCGATGTGCGGCTTCTCGGTTTCGATCCAGAGCAGGTCGGCGCCGTTTTGCAGCGAGGTGATTGAGTCGAGTACACAGCGGTCTTCGCCGGTGCCTTGACGGAACTGGAAGAGGTTGCTGGGCAGACGCTTGGGACGCAGCAGCTTGCCGTCGCGGTTGAGTACCACGTCGCCGTTGAGCAGGTCAGCGGCGGCTACTTCTTCACAGTCGAGGTAGCTGTTGTACTGGTCACCCAAATCGCCGGGCTGGTTGGTGTAGGCGATCTGCTTGGTGAGGCCGGCGCCGAGTGAGTCGGTGCGCGCAACAATCACGCCGTCGTCAACGCCCAGCTCCAAAAACGCGTAGCGAACAGCGCGGATCTTGGCCAGGAAGTCTTCGTGCGGGACAGTGACTTTACCGTCTTGGTGGCCACACTGCTTCTCGTCAGAAACTTGGTTTTCGATCTGGATGGCACAGGCGCCAGCTTCGATCATTTTCTTGGCCAGCAGGTAGGTCGCTTCAGCGTTGCCAAAACCGGCATCGATATCGGCGATGATCGGCACAACGTGGGTCTGGAAGTTATCTACTTTGGCTTGCGCAGCGGCTTCGGCAGCGCTGTCGCCAGCTTCGCGGGCGGCGTCGATATCGCGGAACAGGCCACCCAGCTCGCGGGCATCAGCCTGGCGCAGGAAGGTGTAGAGCTCTTCGATCAGGGCCGGCACGCTAGTTTTTTCGTGCATAGATTGGTCGGGCAGCGGGCCGAAGTCAGAGCGCAGTGCGGCAATCATCCAGCCAGACAGGTAGAGGTACTTCTTGTCGGTGGTGTTGAAGTGCTTCTTGATAGAGATCAGCTTCTGTTGGCCGATAAAGCCGTGCCAGCAGCCCAGTGACTGGGTGTACTTAGAGCTGTCGGCGTCGTAGTCGTTCATGTCGGTACGCATGATAGCGGCGGTGTAGCGGGCGATATCAAGGCCGGTCTGGAAACGGTTCTGCAGGCGCATACGGGCGGCAGATTCTGGGTTGATGGCGTTCCACGCAGAGCCGTTGGCATTGCGCAGGGCGTCGAGTCGTGCGACTTCGCTGTTAAAGTTAGACATATCGACCTCTCTTGTTGTCTGTGTCAGTGGGCTGCATTAGGCTGATGAGCGGCTGCTCGGTAACCTATCTCAAGCGGGGGTTACCCGAGGAGTGGACAGAGAATACGATCGCCGGCATAATTTATCTAATTTATAGATTTTATCCCGACCATTCCTGTATCGAATAAAGGGGGTGGCGGGCGGCAGCGGGAGGAGGGCAGTATGGATATCGCACGCGTCGACCTAAATTTATTGGTCTACTTAGATGTATTGCTGCGCGAGTGCAATGTCACCCGCGCCGCCGAGGAGCTCGGCATCAGCCAGCCGGCGATGTCGAACGGCTTGCGGCGGCTTCGCGACCTGTTTGGCGACCCGTTGCTGGTGCGCACCAGCGACGGTATGACCCCCACCGAGCGGGCGCTAGAGCTACAGCCGCTGGTGCGCTCAGCGCTGTCGGCGGCCGAGCAGGCGATCCTTCCTAAGAACGACTTTGTGCCAACCAAGTCGGACCGCATCTTTCGGATCATGGCTAGCGACTACACCGAGGCGTCGCTGATGCCGGCGCTGATGAAAAAGCTCCGCGAGGCCGGTCCCGGTATTCGGCTCGACATTATGACCCCCAGCGATGTCAGCTTTCACGATGTCGAGCGCGGCAGGGTCGATCTGATCATCAACCGCTTTGACACGCTGCCGCAATCATTCCACCAGCTGCCGCTGTGGCGCGATCAGTTCTGCTGCCTGGTCGCCAGCGACAACCCGGTGCTAAAAAACTGGTGCCTCGAAAGCTACCTGGCCAGCCGCCATGTCTGGGTCTCGAAGACCGGAATGGGGGTCGGTGTCGGCATGACCCCCGATGACGTGCAGCGGCTCGGTTTTGTCGATGAAGCGCTCCACGCGATCGACGCCAAGCGCAACATCTCGGTGTTTACCCGCCACTACCAGGCGGCGATCCTGCTCGCCCAGCGCAAAGACCTGATCGTTACCATTCCATCGATGGCGGCGCTCAACCTCGCCAACAACCACGCGATTCGCGTGCTGCGGCCCCCGTTCGAGATCCCCGAGATGGAGCTGAAGATGGTCTGGAGCCCGCTGCTTCAGCACGACCCCGGCCACAAATGGATTCGTGGGTTGATCCGCGAGGTCTGCGAAGAGATAGTCGAAAGCCGCAAACCGGCGGTGAAGTAACCTCTACTGTATAGCCTAGAGAAAAACGATAATCTCTGTGAATAACAGGGATAATTAGCTACCACTAGGGGTTTGTGCCGCCGCTTCATACACTGTGACCACTGCATCGCGCGGAACGACCGCGCCGCCCAGCCATCAGCTTACAGGAGCTACCATGAGCCAATCCTCTGTCACCCGCGTCGAGCGCGCCGGACTCCAAGTCGCCAGCGAGCTCGCCGAGCTTATCGAACAGCAGATCTGCCCAGCCGCCGGTGTTGATAGTACGGCGCTATGGGGCGGTTTTGCGGAGATCGTCGCCGAATTCACCTCTAAAAACCGCGCCTTGCTGGCTGAGCGCGACCGTCTCCAAACGGCCATCGACAGCTGGCACCGGGCCGCGCCCGGCAAGCCCGACTTTGTCAGCTACAAGGCATTTTTGACTGAGATCGGCTACCTAGTGGCGCCGCCGGCGGCGTTTACCATTGCGCCGACCCAGGTCGACAGTGAGATCACCGTGCAGGCCGGCCCGCAGCTAGTTGTGCCGATTATGAATGCCCGCTTTGCGCTGAATGCCGCCAACGCCCGCTGGGGCAGCCTCTATGACGCGCTCTACGGCAACGACGTGATCGGTGACGAAGAGGGCGCCGCCGCCACTGGCGGCTACAACCCGGTGCGCGGCGCGAAAGTGATCGCCTGGGGTCGGCAGCTGCTCGACGAGGCGGCACCGCTGGCCAGCGGCTCGCACCGCGACGCCACTAACTACCGTGTGGTCGACGGCCAATTGAGCGTGGGCGGCACTGCGCTGGCGCGCCCAGAGCAGCTGCTCGGCTACCGCGGTGACGCGGCATCGCCCACATCAATCCTGCTAGAAAACAATAACTTAAAGATTGAAATTGTTATCGATTCGAGCAGCCCGATCGGGGCTGGCGACAGCGCTGGGGTGGCCGATATCCTGCTTGAATCGGCGCTCACCACCATTATGGATTGCGAAGACTCGGTGGCGGCTGTCGACGCTGCCGACAAGGCGCTCGCCTACCGCAACTGGCTCGGCCTGATCCGCGGCGACCTCACCGAGACCATCG
>JAHEGD010000020.1 GCA_024639885.1 Porticoccaceae bacterium
CAAGTGCTTTAACCCGAGGCCGCAATCGCTCCACCATGTCTTTGCTCCGCTGGCCATAGTTGGCAAAGCTACCGGAAAGCCCGAAGCTCGCCCCCGACCAGCCACCCAGAGCAGCGATAACCGATGAGTCGATCATAGCGGCGTCCCCATTGTGTTTCAGCGTGTGCCGTAAACTGTAAGCGGTAAGTTGTGGGTCGATTTTAATCAGTACGTTCTTGATCTGAGTGCCGATGTTGTCAGTGGTTTTACTCATCATTACCGTGAGAGCATCAGTTTCATGAATTAATTGATGGATTCTTGTGACGTCGAAGACTAAAGGAACTACTCGAGTTCTGTGCTCCGTCTTACCGCCACTTTCAGTATTGTTCAGCGCCACGCGTGGGAGGTCGTCATCAAAGATGAAATCCTCTTTAGTCAGTACGACTGCTTCTGATGGATGAAAGCCACTGTGCAATGCAATGAGGAAGTACAATTGCTTCCACTCTGGCAGGCTCGGCAGCATAGCCATCAGCTCCTGCTGCTGCTCATGGAGTATGGGTGGTTTGCGATCTACTTGGGTGCGTTTGGGCGTCTTGACTAGCAGCTTATTGATCGCGAGCCGCTCAGACAGTGTTTCGTTATACCGGTTAATGGGAGCAAAGATACTAGTGAGTTCTCGCTGTATGCTCGAAACCTTCACCGCGCCCGTGCGAGCGTTAACGTAGTTCTGCTGGAAGACCTTCACAGACTCTGAGGTGATCAAGCTGTCCCCGTTGATCTTGAGGAAGTCATTCCAGATAGCTCGCTCTCGTCTCTGCTTCTTGTTGGCTGTACTCCAGCCCTTGGCTTTCCAATAATCATCAAACGCTTCTGAGAAGAGCTTGGACGACCTCGCTTGAGGGTTGGGTGTGCTTAAAAGCTTCCAAGCGTACTGTTGAACTTGGGCTTGCGCTGACTTTGGTAACAGCCGTTGCTCGGCAGTCTCTCGATTGTCATGCTCGATGAGGGCATCAAAGGCGCCAGACTCCCATACTATGCCCGACGAGAGGTCGTTAAGATATTCATCGTTGGTGGCGAACAGCCCCTCTGGAAGATTGTGTACTCCGAGAAGTGCTTTGGCTGTTCGTTCTAGTTCTAGGGCTGCAAGCGTCTCTTCGTTTGCTGTACTGAGCAACGCAACGTAGTCTTCATAGTATTGGTTTAGGCGTTTGCGCTCTCGGGCAAGTGCCTCGTCATCACCGGCATCTACATGGATACGGCGCTTAAACATCTTGGTCGCTATTGCGGGATGTTGGCGCAGTGATTCAGGCCAGCGTCTTTGGAAGTAAGGCTTCCCATTGATGAAGGTGACGTATTTCATTTGGATACAAAAAGTGGCCATAGTTAGCTCCAAAGATACAATGTAACGCACTTTGTAACAACTATGACCACCTAGAGGGCCGCAACCCATTGTTATTTAAGGGCTTATTGGCAATATTTGGCTCCGCCTGCTGGGCTCGAACCAGCGACCCAATGATTAACAGTCATTTGCTCTACCAACTGAGCTAAGGCGGAATTCTGTCCTTTCGGGCAGGCGCGCATTTTATGGGTAGGGAAGGGGGGAGTCAACCTTGCCGCGGGGGTTTTTGCCAGTATTGGTGAGGTGTCAGCGTTTGGCCCCCTTTAGCCGCGCAGGTGGGTATAATCTGCGCTCATTTATTGTGGAGCAACGGCGGTGAGTGCAGCGACCAAACCCCTACAGGTAGTCAGCAGTTATCAGCCGGCCGGCGACCAGCCGACTGCGATCGGTGAGCTGGTTGAAGGGCTCAACAACGGCCTCGCCCACCAGACGCTGCTGGGTGTGACCGGTTCGGGCAAAACCTTCACCATCGCCAACGTCATCGAAAAACTGCAGCGCCCAACCATTGTGTTGGCGCACAACAAAACGTTGGCGGCGCAGCTCTACGGTGAGTTTAAAAACTTCTTCCCCAACAATGCCGTTGAGTATTTTGTCTCTTACTACGACTACTACCAGCCCGAGGCGTATGTGCCATCGTCGGATACCTTCATCGAGAAGGACGCGGCAGTAAACCAACACATTGAACAGATGCGGTTGAGCGCCACCAAGGCGCTGATGGAGCGCAGCGATGTCATCCTAGTTGCAACGGTCTCGTCTATTTATGGTTTGGGTGATCCATCCTCTTACCTAAAAATGGTGCTGCACTTGTCGCGCGGTGAGCAGATTGACCAGCGCGCGGTGTTGCGCCGGTTGGCGGAGCTGCAGTACAAGCGCAACGATATCGATTTTCAGCGCTCTACCTACCGGGTGCGCGGCGACGTGATTGATATCTACCCAGCTGACTCCGACTTTGAAGCGCTGCGGGTAGAGCTGTTTGACGAAGAGGTTGAGCGGCTTAGCCTGTTCGATCCACTGACCGGTGAAGTGCTGCGCGATCTGCCGCGGATTACCGTCTACCCTAAATCGCACTACGTAACACCGCGCCAGACGATTTTGGATGCGGTCGACAAGATTGAGGTCGAGCTCAAAGAGCGCCAAGAGCAGCTGCGCGACAGCAACAAGCTGATAGAGCTGCAGCGCATCACCGAACGGGTTAACTATGACCTAGAGATGATGCGCGAGCTGGGTTACTGCAACGGGATCGAGAACTACTCTCGCTACCTCTCGGGCAAAGCACCCGGTGCGCCGCCGCCAACACTGTTTGACTACCTGCCCGACAACGCGCTGCTGGTGATAGACGAGTCGCACGTGACCGTGCCGCAGTTGGGTGCCATGTACAAAGGTGACCGCTCGCGCAAAGAGACGCTGGTGCAGTACGGTTTTCGGCTGCCGTCGGCGCTGGATAACCGGCCACTGCGGTTTGATGAGTGGGAGCAAATTGCCCCGCAGATGATTTTTGTCTCGGCGACGCCCAGCAAGTACGAAGCAGCCCACGCCGGCCAGGTGGTTGAGCAGGTGGTGCGGCCGACCGGGCTGCTCGACCCGATCATTGAGATACGCCCGGCCACCTCGCAGGTGGATGACGTGCTGTCAGAGATCAACCGCTGTGCGGCTGCCGATGAGCGTATCCTTATTACCGTGCTAACTAAACGGATGGCGGAAGACCTCACCGACTACTTGGCCGAGAATGGTGTACGGGTGCGCTACCTGCACTCCGACATCGACACGGTTGAGCGGGTCGAGATTATCCGCGACCTGCGCCTCGGCGAGTTTGACGTACTGGTCGGCATCAACCTGCTGCGTGAAGGTCTGGATATGCCCGAGGTATCACTGGTGGCGATCTTTGATGCAGATAAAGAGGGCTTTCTGCGCTCAGAGCAGTCGCTGATCCAGACCATCGGCCGCGCCGCGCGCAACGTTAAAGGCAAGGCGATTCTTTACGCCGATAAAATTACCGGCTCAATGCAGCGCGCCATGGATGAGACCGAACGGCGCCGTGCCAAGCAGGTCGAGCACAATGAAAAGCTTGGCCAGCAGCCGAAGGGGATCATCAAGTCGGTGGCCGATATCATGGAGGGCGCGCGGGCAGCGACCAACAGCCGCGGCGGCAGCCGCCGTGCTGAGGCGGCCAAGCCAGTAACCGATATCCACGCCGGCGCGCCGATCAAAGATATCGCCAAAGAGCTCGCCAAGCTGGAGACGCAGATGTACCAACACGCGCGCGATCTAGAGTTTGAGCAGGCCGCAGCGCTACGCGACCGTATCGACCAGCTCAAAGATATGGCAAAAGCGGGGTAGTCGCTTGTTCAATCTTGTAGTTCTTAAGTACTAGCCGCTCAGGGTAGTAGTAATGCTAAGTCCATAATTACATACTGTTGCCGTGTTCAGGAGGAACCACAGGACGAGACTTTCACGGATGAAGCAACAAACGGATTTGTTGCCGGCAAGGATGCCCAAATTTCCCCTCCCTGGATTGACCGCAAGCCGGTAAATAAAGCCAAGCCAGGGTTGCACTTTAGCCACTGCATCGCTATATTGCTCGCCCCGTAAAGGGGATCAGTACGACCGTAGCTCAGTTGGTTAGAGCACCACCTTGACATGGTGGGGGTCGGTGGTTCGAGTCCACTCGGTCGTACCAATATTAAACCGCCAGTAGGCGGTTTTTTTATGCCCGACCAAAAGTGGACGAGAATCACCGAAGGTGTTCGACTGAATGCGCAGCATTCAGGACGAGGCGCGCAGCGCCGCAAGCCCGAAGGGTGACAGCCGCGCAGGCGCGGCTGTCATCAGTCCACTCGGTCGTACCAATATTAAACCGCCAGTAGGCGGTTTTTTTATGCCCGACCAAAAGTGGACGAGAATCACCGAAGGTGTTCGACTGAATGCGCAGCATTCAGGACGAGGCGCGCAGCGCCGCAAGCCCGAAGGGTGACAGCCGCGCTGACGACAACGTCATCCCGCACACCGCGCATTGCTCTCTACAATGTCATCCCGGACAGCGCGCAGCGCGTGATCCGGGATCTTAACCCCACCAAGCGCCGGCCACGCTTCGTAATCTGCCAGTGCCGCGATTCTCTCGATAAGATCCCGGCTCAAGGCCGGGATGACGGTAATGGGTGTAACGCGATATCCGCAAGATAACGTCATCCCGCACACCGCTCTCTACAACGTCATCCCGGACAGCGCGCAGCGCGTGATCCGGGATCTTGTGCGGCTTGGCACCCTGTCCAGAGATTGGCGCCCCCGCTACTTTAAAATGGCTGTGGTCAGCTAACTTCGATACCAGCCGGGGCTGCGGCCAGTCCACTGCTTAAAACCGCGGTGGAACGAGCGCGCTTCGGCATAACCCAGCTGGTGGGCTATCGAGCCGATAGATAGGTTGGTGGTTTGCAGATAGTAAAGTGCCAACTCTAAGCGCAGTTGATTGAGCAGCTCTTTATAGCAGGTGCCTTCATCGTCTAGTCTTCGATGCAGGGTGCGGCTGCTGATGCCGAGCATGTCAGCAATGATCTGGCTGCTGGGAGTCTGGTTTTTGAGCACCAGCCGCAAGAGGTTTTTGGTTTGATCGGCGATAGACTTGTGGTTATCCAATCCGCTTAATAGGGTAGTGGCATGGTCTAGCAGCGTTTGCAGTAACTGCTCGTTGGCCTGCGGAAAAACTTCGTCTAGCGTGTTCTCGGCAAACCGCAGTCCACTGGCGGGTTGGTTAAAAAAGACCTCGCAGCCAAACAGCTCGGTGTAGTCGTCGAGTAATTTACTCTCGGCAGGGCCGCTGTGCTCAAACCAAATGCTATGCCACCCCTCGAAGTTAAGAAACCTCCGCGAAAAAAGGCACCAAGATGCCAGCACGCACTCAATTTCATGTTGGCGTGCCACCGGGTCAGTAAATTGACAGCTCCAGCGTTGCAGTGCAAAACCATCCGCAACGTCAACCGATGTGACGCCCATATCGCCAACAATCTTTTCATAAATGGGCAGCTTGGCCTGAATCATCCGCAATGTAGAGCAGTTCATCGAAATATAGCCCAGCACACTGTACGAGGCGGGCTCGACAAACTGTGCAGAGTGGAGTCCAAAACAGCGATCGCCGCTGGCCTCAACCAATAGGGCTAGCAGCGTTTCCAGCGACTGGGCAGAGACATGTTTGGTGTTGTCTTGGAGTGTCTCGGGGTCAATGCCTGCCCGGCTTAACAGCGGCGCGTAGTCCACGCCGCACGCCGCAGCGGCGCGCAGATATTGGGTGACCGCCGGTACCGACGCTAAACCGCTGTTGTGTATTGCATTCATGGGGCTTTCCCACTTAGATAATGGCTGAACTTGTGACTTGGCTGGCTGAATTGGACAGCGAATGCCGTGGCTCCATTCGCTACTATAGCATCGGTTGTCTGGCTCGCTAGCTGGGCCTATTGCGGCGATACCGCCTGCAGTGGTCTAAGTTGTAGCTAAAGAATTTAACTTTTATAAGGATGCGGCGATGCGCTTGTGGAACGGTTGGGGCAATGAAAACAGCGAGCTCGCCATGGAGTTGAACAGTGGTTTGCGCGGGCTGTTAGAGGAGCTAGTTGGTGCCGGCACAGCACTGCCACAGGCAGCGTTAGGGGATGTCGTGGCCAAGGTGCCGCCGACCCGGTTAGCCGCGCATCCGTTAATCGACACGGCAGCGGAGATACGTGTTCGTCACGCCCGCGGCCAAAGCTTGCCCGATTGGTTGGATATGCACAGTGGCGAGGTCAATACCTTTCCCGATGGGGTGGCCAGCCCAGAATCGTCTAGCCAAGTACGCACCCTGCTGGAGCACGCTAAAGCCGAGGGCATCGTGGTCATCCCGTATGGCGGTGGTACCTCGGTGGTGGGCCATATCAACCCCGAAGAGAGTGGCAGGCCGGTACTCACCATCGATATGGGCAAGATGAACAAACTCCTGCATATTGATAAGGAGAGCCAGCTGGCCACTTTTGGCGCGGGGGTTGCCGGGCCCGCCTTAGAGCAAGCGCTCAATGAGCACGGGTTTACTCTTGGCCATTTTCCACAGTCCTGGGAGCTTTCGACGCTAGGTGGCTGGGTAGCGAGCCGCTCGAGTGGACAGCAGTCGATCCATTATGGCCGGATAGAGCAGCTGTTCGCCGGCGGCACGGTCGAAACTCTCGCCGGTACATTGGCTATACCGACCATTCCAGCGTCATCGGCAGGGCCGGACATACGAGAGATGATCCTCGGCTCTGAGGGCCGTATGGGTATCATCACTGAGGTCACCGTAAGGGTTACACCACTGCCGGCTAAAGAGCAGTTCTACGTGGTATTTTTCCCCTCATGGGAGCGCGGCGTAACGGTCGCCCGAGAGCTGATCCAGCAGCGTATGGGGCTGTCAATGGTGCGGCTTAGCAACCCACTGGAGACCACCAGCCTCTTGTATATGGGGGCGGGCAAAGATCTTAGTGGGGTCGCCGCCTTAGAGCAGGCGTTGGCTGCCAAAGGCATAGGCGAGGGTAAGGTGATGATGACCTTGGGTGTCTCAGGGTCGGTGCAACACTGTCAGCAAACCTACCAAGCGGCGCTCGACCACTGCATAGAGGGCGGCGGAGTCGCCGATCAGTCGGGGCTTGGCGATCACTGGGCGCATGGCCGCTTTCGTGCGCCATACCTGCGCGACCCGTTGGGTGCTGCTGGTTACGCCGCCGACACCATGGAGACCGCGCTAGACTGGTCTAAAGTGACCGAAGCGACCGCGGCCATCGAGCAGGCGATTCGCACAGCATTGATTGACGAGGGCGAGAGGGTCCATGTCTACACCCACCTTTCGCATGTCTATGGCCAAGGCTCAAGTATCTATACCACCTACTTGTTCCGGCTGGGCGACAGCTACCAACAAGGCATGGCCCGCTGGGTTAAGTTGAAGGGGGCTGGAGCCGAACAAATCGTCGCCCACGGTGGCACCATCAGCCATCAGCACGGTGTGGGTAGAGACCACAAAGCCTATCTAAGTGCAGAGAAGGGGCCGCTCGGTATCGCCGCCCTGGGCAGCCTCTGTCAGTTCTTTGACCCCGATGGGCAGATGAACCCAGGAAAACTCATTCCCGATGACGGGCGCTAAAAGACCATGACCGGCGTCACTGACCGTAAAAAATTACTCGCCGCCATGGCTAACGGGCAATCTCTTGAGTGGGACGTGATTGTGATCGGTGGTGGTATTACCGGTGCCGGTGTGTTGCGCGAGGCCAGTCGGCGCGGCTACCGGGCGCTGTTACTGGAACAGCAAGATTTCAGTTGGGGTACCTCTAGCCGGTCATCCAAAATGGTCCATGGCGGCCTGCGCTATCTAGCCGCTGGCGATTTAAAACTGACCAAAGAATCGGTGCGCGAGCGCCAGCGCCTGCTCAAAGAAGCGCCCGGCTTGGTAGATCGAATAGCCTTCTACTTTACCTTTCGCAAGGGGCTATTCCCGGGCCGCTGGGCAATGGCGGTGATTCTTGCCATCTATGATTTTCTGGCCGGTATCAGAGACCACAGCTACTGCAGCAATAGCCAGCTGGTCGAGCGCTTTCCCGGGCTCGAGCAAACCAACCTCAAGGGCGCTAGCCGCTATACCGATGCGATGGTGGATGATTCGCGCCTGGTGATGCGCGTGTTGCAGGAGAGCATTGATGATGGTGCCAAGGCCCTAAACTACACCAAAGTGGCCAAGCTGCTGATCGAAAACGACAAGGTGAGTGGTGTTGTCATTGACGCTCTCCATAACGCTACCGACGACGCTACCAATAACGCCGGCACTATCGAGTTGCGGGCGCCGGTGGTGGTCAACGCCACCGGCGCTTGGGCAGACCGCTTGCGCAACCAAGTTAACAGCGAGCAGCGTATCCGGCCGCTGCGTGGCAGCCATATTATTTTCCCCAGCGTGTTGTGCCCGGTCACCGAGGTAATGACTTTCCTGCACCAAGATGACCGGCGCGGCGTCTACATTTACCCATGGGAAGGTACCACCGTATTGGGTACCACCGATCTTGACCACAGCGATGATTTAGACTGTGAGGCGAGCATTAGCAACCCAGAGGTCGATTACCTGTTGGCTGGTTTTAACCGGCAGTTTCCCAACAACCCCCTGAGCCGTGCAGATATCTTATCGACCTGGGCGGGTGTGCGGCCGGTGATCGGTGCCGAGCGCGGTAAAAACCCCTCGAAAGAGCGTCGCGACCATGCGGTGTGGTCAGATAACGGCCTGATTACTGTGAGCGGCGGTAAGTTGACCACGTTCCGGTTAATAGCGCTTGATGCATTAAATGCAGCCGCACCGAGCTTGCCCAATCCGGCCCCATTCACCGATGACCGAGTGTTTGTTG
This sequence comes from Porticoccaceae bacterium, assembly GCA_024639885.1. Lineage (GTDB taxonomy): Bacteria > Pseudomonadota > Gammaproteobacteria > Pseudomonadales > Porticoccaceae > LSUCC0057. The sequence continues at coordinate 8,752 of JAHEGD010000020.1, forward strand.
CGCCAGCCATCAGTACCACGGAGCTGCTCCCCAACAACCCGCAATGGGCGCAGCGGCTGCTGGGGCGCTATGGCAGCAGGGCGCAAGCGATCATTGCACAGAGCGGCGCCGGCGAGCTTGCGTGGCTGGGCGAGACGCAGTTCTGCCTGGCAGAGTGCCGCTGGGCAATACAGCATGAGGCCGTTGAACACCTCGACGATTTACTGCTAAGACGAACGCGGTTGGGTCTGTGTCTACCCAACGGGGGCAAGCCAGTGTATCCAGCCTTGCAGGTGATGTTTGCTAGCGAGCGCGGTTGGGACAATAGCTGTTGGCAAGCCGAGGTCGCTCGCTACGAGGCCATTTGGAACCGCTATTACAGCTTGCCCAAAAACCCGCAATAAGAGGTCGTGATGGAGCCCCTAAAATATTTTTTAAGTATCGACAACGGCACCCAGAGTGTCCGGGCGATAGTTTTCGACAGCAATGGCCAACTGGTTGCCAAGAGTAAAGTTGACATAGAGCCCTATTTTTCTGAGCAAGCGGATTGGGCAGAGCAGCATGCAGAGTATTTTTGGGATGCGCTTTGTCGAGCCTGCCAGGCGCTGTGGCCATTATTGCCGATAGCTAAAGAGGCTATTTGTGCACTCTCTGTAACCACTCAAAGAGCGACAGTGGTGGCCATGGGTCGAGACAATCAACCGCTGCGGCCAGCCATTAGCTGGCTGGATAAGCGGCAAGTGGATACCAAGCCAAAGCTGGGCGTCGCCGAGTCCGCGCTAATGGCTGTGCTGAAGGCCAAGCCCTTCGTAGACTTGATGCACAGGCAAGCACAAGCCAATTGGATCGAGCAAAATGAGCCAGCCATTTGGGCGCAGGTGGACAAATTTTTACTGTTGTCCGGCTACCACACCTTCAAGCTAACCGGCCAATATACCGATGCGGTCGCCAGCACGGTGGGGTTTGTACCGTTCGATTTTAAAGCCCAACAATGGGCCGGCGCAAAAGGGTGGCAGTGGCGGGTTATGCCGATTCGCAAAAGCATGCTGCCCGAGTTGCAGCCGGCTGGCACTATGCTTGGCAAAGTGACCGCCGAGGCGGCGCACGCAACCGGTATCCCGCTGGGGCTACCCGTGATTGCCAGCGGTTCAGATAAGGCCTGTGAAGTTTTGGGGACCGGCTGTATCGATAGCCAGACCGGCAGTCTAAGCTACGGTAGTTTAGCCACACTCAATATCGCCACGAGCAAATATCTTGAGGCGATTCCCTTTTATCCCGCCTATCCGGGGGTAATCCCCAATACCTTCAACGTCGAAATGATGGTGCAGCGTGGCTATTGGATGGTCAGCTGGTTTAAAAAAGAATTTGGCCTCAAAGAGCAGCAGCTTGCCACCCAGCAAGGGGTGGCGCCGGAATCGTTGTTCGACGACTTACTGGTCAGCGTGCCGGCGGGGTGCCAAGGGCTGATGCTACAACCGTACTGGTCGCCCTCCAATGGCGATGGCCCGGAAACGCGCGGCGCTATCATCGGGTTCAACGAGCAACACACCCGAGCGCATTTATACCGCGCCATGATCGAAGGCCTCACCTACGCACTTCGCCAAGGTAAAGAGTTGCTAGAAAAGCGGACTAAATCACCCATCACCCAATTGGTGGTTTCAGGGGGCGGCTCGCAGAGCGACCAGGTCATGCAGATTACCGCCGATATTTTTGGTATGACCGTCTATCGCCCGCACACCTTTGAAACATCGTCATTAGGTGCTGCCATTGCCAGTGCCGTGGGCATGGGTGTCTACCCGGACTTTCCCAGTGCCGTTGCGAAGATGGCGCATCGCGGCGATGTGTTTCAACCTAACGCGGCCAACACGGCACTTTACGATGAGCTATACAGCAATGTTTATCTGAAGATGTATGGGCGCTTAAAACCCAATTACGAAGCGATAAGGTCTATTGCCAACCGCGCCGGCTGAGTCGATGTGTTGTCAAAGAGACGCCCGCGGCTCGCTAGCCGGGCAGCACGCGGCATAGGTATCGATAATAGCGGCCTGTCTAAGCCACGGCGGGCCGGAATACCCCCACAAAAGCGCAGATTGTTTTTTCCGCCTGCGGGCGCTATCTTCAATACGCCTACTCACAGGGCGAGGGTCTACATAACAAGGAGATAACAATGGGTAGTTTCACTTGTAAGGGTCTATTAACCAGCGCGCCGGGTTACGACGCACTGGCACTGCGGTTAGTTGCCGGGGCAATTTTTATCGGCCACGGTGCCCAAAAACTGTTTGGCTGGTTTGGTGGCGGTGGCCTTGAAGGCACCGGCCAGTGGATGGGCTCAATAGGTTTAGAGCCCGGCTACTTGATGGCACTACTCGCCGGCGGCGCTGAGTTTTTTGGCGGCGCCCTGCTGGTGCTCGGGTTGCTAACCCGGCCGGCAGCGCTCGCGTGCGCCTTCACCATGGTAGTGGCGATTGTGGTGGTGCACTTGGACGACGGCTTTTTTATGAAGAACGGCGGTTATGAGTTTGGCTTGGCACTGCTGGCGATGAGCGTGGCGCTGGTAATTCGCGGTGGCGGTAGCTGCTCGTTGGATGAAAAACTGGCCGAGCGTTGCAGTGACTAACTAACTGGTAGCGTGTTATGACAACGCCGCCTGCGGGCGGCGTTTCTGTTTATTGAAGGGTAATAAAGCCGAGTAGCTCGGCGACTACCGGCAGTAATGATGCGAATAAAAGTGCCGCCATCACCCAGTTAAAGCGCTGTAAGGTTTGCGGCGCCTGCACCCAGCGCTGCAGCACTTTGCCCAGCCATAGCCAAGCAAAGTTGCACGGCGCGCCGAATAAGATAAAAACCGCACAGACGGTAAACACCTGCCACAGGTAGCCGCTGCCCGCCGCGGTAAAAGTCACCATCGCACCCACCGCCATCACCCACGCCTTGGGGTTTACCCATTGAAAGGCGCAAGACTGCAAAAAGGTTAATGGTCGGCCGCTCGCTGTGCCGCTGGCGGTGACCGGCGTGGTGGCAATGCGGTAGGCCAGGTAGCCAAGGTAGCTGACCCCGGCAATTTTCAGTGCGCTATGCATGGCCGGGTAGCGTTCAAACAGCTCGGCAAAGCCCAGCCCCACTGCTAGCGCCATCGCCGGGAAACCCAGCGCAATCCCAAGAAAATGGGGCAGTGAGCGGCGCACGCCGTAGTTTAGCCCGGATGCCATCAGCATCGAATTGTTGGGGCCGGGGGTGGCGAAGGTGGTCAGTGTAAAGGCGATAAGCGCGAGATATTCCATGGCGGGCACCGGTGGGCGGGCGGCGATCATAGCAAACCGCAGCTGCCGGCAGCCACTTAAACGTCCGCGCCGTGCTATAGATTTATGCAATTGGGGCCCAATAAACAATAAATTTATCAATGGCTCGGCGCTCTCGTACTCTATCGATGCAGTACCGCAACCCACGAGGAGAGAACGAATGAAAATAACCACACTACC
>JAHEGD010000012.1 GCA_024639885.1 Porticoccaceae bacterium
TGACTGCTAGCGGCGCCTGCGCCGCTAGCCCGGCCTGCGGCCGCTCCGGTCCAAACGCTGCGCGTTTGTCGAACCTGAGGAGGTTCTCACCTCCCTTGTGCAGCCACAAAAAAGCCCCGCATTGCGGGGCTTTTAAATGTGGCGCACTCGGGAGGATTCGAACCTCCGACCGCTCGGTTCGTAGCCGAGTACTCTATCCAGCTGAGCTACGAGTGCGTGTTCTCTTCAGAGAGCGCGCACTATAGTGGCGCGGCTATGGGTAGTCAAGCCCGGGCCGCTAAAATCTGTAGCCGATGTTGAGCTGGTAGACCCAAGGGTCGATCTCAACGTTACCAACAGTAATAACGTCGCCGCTATTGCTAAAGGTTGCATCGGTGTCGATATCAATCCAGCGCACCGAGCCGTTAACATGCCACTGGTCGTCTATCGCCACATCAACGCCGGCTTGGAACGCCACCCCCCAGGAGTCATCAAGCTTCAGCTTCATCGCCACCGGGCCATCGGCGCTCGCCAACACGCCGGTCAGTTCCTCTAACTCTGGGGCGACATCCTCACTGAAGAACACCGTGTAATTGATGCCGGCGCCAACATAGGGCTGTACCGCTTGGCTGCTGTCGCTGCGCAGGTAGTAAACCGCGGAGACCGTCGGTGGCAGGTGCTTGGTAGAGCCGGCCGGCACGCTCAGGCCGCTGGTGTGCCCGTCTAGGTTGGCGGTGATGTCGTGCTCGAACGGAGTTGCCGCTAGCAGTTCGACACCCCAGCGGCTATCCACCATGTAGGTGAGGGTCAGACCGAGCTGGGTGTCGTTGTCGACTTGGGCATCGGTGCCAGCAATAGCGGCGACGTCCAGAGCGGGGATGGCAATCCCATCACTGCTCTCGTCGGGGGCTACCCGCACCGCTCCGGCGCGCACTAACAGATCACCCGCCTCGTAGCTGAGCGCCGGCAGCGATATCGCTGCAGTGGCCAGCACTGCGGCTGACAGCGCCATGCGCGCCAGCTGGGTGGGTCTGTTGTTCGGGGTGTGAGTTTTTGCGTTGCACATAGTGCTCTCCTCGCGTGTTGACATTTGAAAGTGCTTAACCGGCGCCATTCAACCGTGCGAGCTAGCCGCTGTTATTGACCTGTATCAACCGCCTAGTTAGCGATCGACGTCGATCGCGCCACCACTAGACACAGATCAATTAAATCCACTCAAAGGCCACATTAATCGGCTTTAGAGCCACCCAGACAGTTGGGCGAATCTGGCACTGCGACACTCTGCCACTCCTCTGGGGTGTGGGTGTGCAGCGCCAGCGCGTGCACCGGCCCGGCCAACTGCTCGGCCAACAACCCGTAGAGCCGCTGGTGGCGGGCCACTTTGCGCTGGCCGACAAAAGCGTCGCTGACCACCACCAGTTTGAAGTGGCTCTCTGAGCCCGGCGGCACCGAGTGCATATAACTCTCGTTGGCCAACTCTAAATGCTGCGGCTGCAATGCGGCGCTAACGATGTCGACTATCTGTTGTTCTATCGGGCCCATGCTAGTGGCTCTCTCCTCTGCAAACGGGGTCAATCGGTGGCTGCGACTATAGCAATGGCGGCCACTGCCGCCAACAGCGCTTTGCATCTGTGCCCCGCCCCACTACAATTCACCCCTGCCGGTTTACCGCGCCGCAACGCCCCCTATCCTGCCATCGAGCCTTACTGTTATGTCATTTAAACACCAGCTTGAACTCGCCGTCCGCCGCGCCATGGACAGTGCCGAAATCCCCGCCGACTGCGCGCCGATGGTGGTGCGTAGCAACCGGCCAGAGTTTGGCGATTTTCAGGCTAACGGCGCAATGGCTGCGGCCAAGCAGTTAAAAACCAACCCGCGCCAGCTCGCCGAGCGGATCTGCCAGGCGCTTGCAGAGCAGCTGGGCGAGCGCGCCGACAAGCTAGAAGTGGCTGGGCCGGGCTTCATCAACATCACACTCAATGGGGCCTACATCGGCGCCCAGTTCGCGGCCCCCGCGGCGGCCACCCAGCGCAACGCCCAAACCGTGGTGGTCGACTACTCGGCGCCCAACCTAGCCAAGCAGATGCACGTCGGTCACTTGCGCTCTACTATCATCGGCGACGCCATCGCCCGGGTATTGATGCACCGCGGCGATACCGTTATCCGCCAGAACCATGTCGGCGACTGGGGAACCCAGTTTGGCATGTTGATCGCCGAGCTCGAAGAGCAGCTCGGCAGCGGCGAACGCGCCGAGCTGGCACTGGCCGATCTAGAGCAGTTTTATCAAGCTGCCAAGCTGCACTTTGATGCCGACCCCGCGTTTGCTGATAAGGCGCGCGCCTATGTCGTCAAGCTGCAGGGCGGTGACAGCCACTGCCGCCAGCTCTGGCAGCAGTTTATCGATATCTCTATCGCCCACAATGTGGCGCTCTACCGACAACTCGGCGTGCTGCTGACCGCTGCCGACACCATGCCCGAGTCGGCGTACAACGACCAGCTTGGCGATGTGGTCGCCACCCTAGTCAACGACGGCATCGCCGTTGAGGACGCCGGCGCTAAAGTCGTCTTTATCGACGAGCTGGCCGACAAAAATGGCAACCCGTCGCCGATGATCATCGAGAAAAGTGGCGGCGGTTACCTCTACGCCACTACCGACCTGGCCGCCGCCCGCTACCGCCAGCAGACCTTGCGCGCCGACCGGGTGCTCTACTTTATCGATGCCCGCCAATCGCTACACATGAAACAGGTGTTTGCCACCGCGCGCCGGGCCGGTTTTGTCGAGCCGAGTATGCAGCTTGAGCACCTGCCGTTTGGCACCATGATGGGCGCCGACGGCAAACCGTTTAAGACCCGCAGTGGTGGCACGGTCAAGCTCGCCGATCTACTCAGCGAGGCGATTGAGCGCGCCACTGCACTGGTCGCCGAGAAAAATCGCGACAGCGATATCGGCGCCGACGAGCTCGCCGAGATCGCCCGCAAAGTCGGTATCGGCGCTGTCAAATACGCCGACCTGAGCAAAACCCGCACCAACGACTACATCTTCGATTGGGATAGCATGCTCTCGTTTGAGGGCAACACAGCCCCCTACCTGCAGTACGCCTACACCCGCATCGTCAGCATCTTCCGGCGCGCCGGTTTGGCTATCGACTCGTTTGCCGGCGCGGTGGCCATCGAGCTGCCGCAGGAGCGCGCGCTGGCGCTGCACCTGCTCGGCTTTGAAGAGCTGCTCGAGCAGGTCGCCCGCGACTGCTACCCGCACCTGCTGTGCAACTACCTCTACGAGCTGGCCAGCCTGTTTATGAGCTTTTACGAAGCAGCGCCGATTCTCAAAGAGGGGGTCACTGCCATCAGTAAAGAGAGCCGTTTGGCACTCGCCATGCAGAGCGCTAAAACCTTGGCGCTCGGGCTTGAACTACTCGGTATCGACACCATGGACAGAATGTAACTTCACTCAGCCGGAGCGACTATGACCCGTCTCGCACGCCATCTCAGTTTCTGCGTCGCACTGTGCGGCGTGCTGTTACTCACTGGCTGTGCGCCGGACCGATCCGAGCAGACCGCCGACAGCGGCCAGCGGCCTGCCCAAGCAGGTCTCAACCAAGCCACCGCCGAGCTGCGCAGCCGCCAGCTGGACGAGCTGGATTACCAGCTGTCGATCGAGCTCAACGACCGCGGCGAGCCGTTCAGCGGCACCATCGGTATTAACTTTACCCTCACCCCGCAGGGCCAGCCGCTCACTATCGACTTCACCGGCGGCGCGGTCAGCCGGGTTACCGCCAACGGCAGCGAGCTCGCCTTTGACTACAACGGCTGGTTTATCAGCCTCGACGAGGCACAGCTAGTCGCTGGCGCCAATCAGCTAGAGATCGACTACAGCCACCCCTACAGCAGCGACGGCGCCGGGCTCTACTACTTTACCGACCCGGCAGATGGCAGGGTTTACACCTACAGCGACCTGGAGCCCTACGATGCCAACCGGATCATGCCGCTGTTCGACCAGCCCGATCTCAAGGCCCCCTTTGCGCTGACAGTCACCGCGCCGGCCCACTGGGAGGTGATCAGCAACCAGCGCGAGAGCGCCATCGAGCAGCTCGGCCACCAGCGCCGCTGGCTGTTCCCGGCCGGCAGACAACAGAGCAGTTACGTATTTGCACTGCACGCCGGCGAGTACGCGCAGGTGGAGCTTGAGCCCTACCGCGCTGGCGATCTGGAGATACCGCTGCGGCTGTTCTCGCGACAGTCGCTGCGCGACCACCTGCCGGTTGCCGAGTGGCAGCAGATCACCCACCACGGCTTCGCTTTCTTCAACGATTTTTTTGGTATCGACTACCCGTTTGGAAAATACGACCAGCTGGCGGTGCCCGACTTCAACTCCGGCGCGATGGAGAACATCGGCGCGGTCACCTTCAATGACAGCTACTGCTGCCTGCCCGGCGAACGCTCGCTGAGCGAGCAGTCGTTCTTCAAAAATGCCGTGCTTCACGAGCTCGCCCACATGTGGTTTGGCAACCTGGTAACACTGGCGTGGTGGGACGACCTGTGGCTGAACGAGAGCTTTGCCGAGATCGCCGGTTACTTTGCGCTAGAGGCGCTGGCCGACAGCGACGCCGCCCGCGAACAGCTCCGGACTGACTTTTTGTGGCAGCGCAAAACCTGGGGCTACCGCGACGATGACTACATCACCTCGCACCCGATCCGCGGCGAGCTAACCCACACCGACGGTGTCCGCAGCGCCATCGACGGCATCACCTACGCCAAGGGCGGCGCGGTGTTGCGCCAGCTGCGCGCCAAACTCGGCGACGACACGTTTATCGCTGCTATCCGCGCCTATATCGCCCAGCACAGTTACGCCAACAGCCGCTACGACGATCTGCTGGCCGCATTTACAGCCGCCGCCGGCGAGCCGCTCGACGACTGGTCGCAGAGCTGGATGAAGACCATCGGCGTCAACCGGGTGAGCGCCGACAGCCAGTGCAGCGACGGCCAGATCAGCCACTTTAGCCTTCACCAGAGCAGCGGTAGCAACAGCGAGCTGCTGCGTTCACACCACTTGGATATTGCGCTCTACTCGCGCGGCGATGACGGCCAACTGCGCGAACAGCGCCACCGCACGGTACTGAGTGGGGCCAGCGTCGCAATCGATGAGCTCATCGGCGCATCCTGCCCGCTGCTGGTGCTACCCAATGCCACCGACATCGCGTTTATCAAAGTTAACTTAGACCCGGCCAGAGTCGCTGCACTACCCAGCCTGCTGGCCGAAATCGACTCGCCGCTACAGCGCTCGCTGGTCTGGATCGCGCTGGCCGACAGCGTCATCGATGGCAACAGTAGCGCCGGCGATTACATCGAGCTGGCGCTCGCCCAGCTGCCGATAGAGCGCGACCTACAGCTGCTAACCGGCATCACCCAGACACTTGGCCAGATCGACAGCTACCTGCAGCGCATCGCCGCCAGCGACAGCCAATCCGCCGCTGGCGAACTCCTCGCCCTGTTGCGCGAGCGCGGCCGCCAATTGGCGCTGGCCGGCATTAACGGCCAGCTGGCCGCCGCAGAGCCACTGGCGCAGCGGCTCTGGTTTGATTTTTATCGCGGCATCAGTGACGCTAGCCAGCTCACCCAGATGCAGGGTTGGCTAGACAGCAACGCAATCGGTCGGCGGCCGCTCGACCAGCGCGAGCGCTGGCTGCTGCTGGCTCTGCTCGGCCAGTTTGGTGGCGAGCAGATCGACGCCCAGATTGAAGCCGAAGCCGCCGCCGACCCCAGCGCCCGCGGCCACCGCTTCTATCTTCGCGCCAAAGCCGCCAGTGCCGACAACGACCACAAGCTGAAAGCGGTCAGCCAGGTGGCCAATCCGGCCAGCAGCGACTCACTGGCCAACCGCCGAGCACTGCTCGCCGGGGTCCGCTACGCGATGTTTGACGGCGCCAGTAACCAGCAGCTGGTCGGCCTACTGGTCGACCGTATTCTCAGCGCCAGCGACCAGCTGACCGCCGGCGTAGAGGAGTACGCCGCGCGTGCGCTGCTACCCAATAGCTACACCTGCACCGCGCAGTGGAGCGCGCGGATCAGCAACCGGCTGGCCGCCTACTCGCGCGCCTCGCCGGCGCTGATCAACGCCCTAAAAGAGTCGCGCCAGAACAACCAGCGCTGCTTGGTAGTAAAAAAAGGGTTGGACGCCAGCAGCTAGCCGAGCTGCTCGGCGAGCCGCGGGTCGCACTCGCCGGCCGGCGACAGCAGGCTAACCGCGACAATCGCCACCAGCGCAGCGACAAACGCTGGCAGTAGCTCGTAGAGGTCAAACAGCCCGCCGGCGAGGTTGCCCCACACCAGCACCGCTGCCGAGCCGACCAGCAGGCCAGCCAAGGCGCCGGCGGCAGTCATCCGCCGCCAGTAAAGGCTGAGTAATACGACCGGCCCAAGCGCGGCACCGAGCCCCGCCCACGCATAAGAGACCACGCCCAGTACCGAGCTGTCCGGGTTGAGCGCCAACAGCGTAGCGATTGCTGCCAAGCCGATCACCGCGCCGCGCGCCACCCACATCCGCTCGGCCTCGCTCTCGCGGCCAGCGCCGACTAGACGGCGCAGCTGCGGGTAGAGATCCTCGGCCAATGCCGCCGAGCTAACCAGCAGCTGTGAATCGACGGTGCTCATAATCGCCGCCAGGATCGCCGCTAACAGCACACCCGCCACCAGCGGGCTAAACAGCGCGTGGGTCAGCGCGATAAACACCTGCTCGGGGTCGTCGAGCGGCTCGCCAAAGTACTGGTAGCCGCTGAGCCCGACCGCCACGGCTGCGGCCAGACCGGCCAGCGACCAAAACACACCGACGCGGGTCGCAGCGCTCACTTCCGCGGCACTGCGAATCGCCATAAAGCGCGCCAAAATGTGCGGCTGACCGAAGTAACCTAGCCCCCACGCCAGCGAGCTGGCGATCGCCAACCAGCCCAGCGCTTCGCCGCTGGCGCTGCTAAACGGGTTGAGAAACTCAACCGGCAGTGGCCGTTGGGCACCCTCGCCGGCCATAGCAAACACCATCGTCGGCACCGCGATCAGCGCCGCCATCATCAGCAGCCCCTGAAACAGATCGCTCCACGATACCGCCAAAAAGCCACCAAACAGGGTGTAGAGCAAGATCACCAAGGCACCGATCACGACCGCCAGCTGGTAGTCGATACCAAACACGGCGTGAAACAGCTTGCCGCCACCAATCAAACCGGCGCTGACATAGAACAGGAAGAACAGCAGGATGATGATCGCACTGAGCGGCTGCAGCAGCTTAGAGCAGCCATTAAAGCGCCGCGACAGGTAGGCTGGTACGGTCACCGCGTCGTCCAGCTGGGCGGAGAAAGTGCGCAGCCGCGCCGCCACCAGACGCCAGTTGGCTGCCACCCCGACCACCAGACCGGCGGCGATCCAGATCGCCTCTAGCCCCGCCATGCAGGCAAAGCCCGGCAGACCGAGCAGCAACCAGCCGCTCATATCCGAGGCGGTCGCACTGATCGCGGCCACAGTCGGCGACAGCGAGCGGCCGCCAAGAAAGTAGTCGCCGCCATCTTGGGTGCGCCGCCAAGCCGCCACCGCGATGGCGAGGATCACCACTAAGTAGGCGAAAAAGGCCCCTGCAGTGGCGGGGTTGAGTGCCGCGATCGGCGTTGCATCAGACATACCAGCTCCCTATCTGGCCGGCTATTGTTGCCGGCGAGCAGTCAGTTGAGCGGTCGAGTCTGAGCGCTTGCGACGCCGATGTCCAGCCACTGTCGCTAAATGTTAAGCGCGCGGATCTCGGTGGCCAAATCATCGCCGGCGGGCAGCTGGGCAGCGCTGCGGTCGAGCGCCAGCTCGGCAAAGTTAAACAGCGCGTTGTCGGCCAGCTGCGACGGCGAGACATTTTGCAGGGCGGTAAAGATCGACTCGACCCGCCCCGGGAACTGGCGCTGCCACTGCTGCAGCAGCGCTTTGATCTCTTGGCGCTTGAGGCCATCTTGCGAGCCGCACAGGTTGCACGGAATGATCGGAAACTCGCGCAGCTCTGCGTAGGCCTGCATATCCGCCTCGCTGCAGTAGGCGAGCGGGCGGATCACCATATTGCGGCCGTCGTCGCTGCGCAGCTTGGGCGGCATCGCTTTGAGCTTGCTCTGGTAGAACATATTCAAAAACAGTGTCTCGACCATATCGTCGCGGTGGTGGCCAAGCGCTATCTTGGTGGCACCGATCTCTTCGGCAAAGCCATAGAGGGTCCCGCGGCGCAGCCGCGAGCAGAGACTGCAGTAGGTTTTGCCCTCCGGGATTACTCGAGTCACCACGCTGTAGGTGTCTTTCTCAAGGATATGAAACTCGATACCCAGCCCGCGCAGATAGGCGGGCAGAATATCTTCCGGGTAGCCGGGCTGCTTCTGGTCGAGGTTGACCGCGACCAGCTCAAAGTCGATCGGTGCGCTCTTTTGCAGGCCGATCAGAATATCCAGCAGCCCATAGGAGTCTTTGCCACCGGACAGGCAGACCATCAGCTTGTCGCCCGGCTCAATCATGTTGTAATCGGCGATCGCCTTGCCGACATTGCGCCGCAACCGTTTGGCCAGCTTGTTGTTCTCTAGCTGCTGCTTGCGGTCATCGGTGGTGGCGGCTGTCGCCGTTAGCGTTGCACTCATAGTCAAATTGCCTTGATTTTCGAGCCGGCATTGTAATCGATTTGCCTGCCGCGAGAACCCTTGGCGGTATGGCATAATGGCCGCGCGCAACCACTCACCCAGCGACTGCGAGCCCGCCATGACGACCCCCTCTGCCACTATTAGCAAAGACCAACAGTACCTCTGGCACCCCTACTCCTCAATGATCGATCCGCCGCCGCTGTTTGAAGTCAGCCATGCACAGGGCTGCAACTTGCACCTCGCCGATGGCCGCACGGTGATCGACGGCATGTCCTCTTGGTGGTGTACCGTGCACGGCTACAACCACCCGGCGCTCAACCGCGCTGTCACCGAGCAGCTCGGCAAGATGAGCCATGTGATGTTCGGCGGGCTGACCCACGCCCCGGCCGTTGAGCTCGGCGAGAAACTGGTCACGCTGACCCCGGCCGGACTCGACAAGGTGTTTCTCTGCGACTCCGGGTCGATCAGCGTCGAGGTGGCGATCAAAATGGCTCTGCAATACTGGTTGTCGCAGGGTGTGCGCGGCAAGAGCCGGCTGCTGACCGTGCGCAACGGCTACCACGGCGATACCTTTGCGGCGATGTCGGTCTGCGACCCAGTCAACGGCATGCACCACCTATTTGCCGACGTGCTCCAGCAGCAGCTGTTTGCGCCCGCGCCGGCGACCCCGTTTGGCGAGCCACTGGCCGCCGGCGATTGCGCCGAGTTAGAGCAGCTGCTGGCCAACCACCACAGCGAGATTGCCGCGCTAATTATCGAACCGATTGTGCAGGGTGCCGGCGGTATGCGCTTCTACTCGGCAGACTACCTGCGCCGCGCCCGCGAGCTCTGCAGCGAGTACAACGTGCTGTTGATCGCCGACGAGATCGCCACCGGGTTTGGCCGCACCGGCAAGCTGTTTGCCTGCGAATGGGCCGGCATCAGCCCGGATATTCTCTGCCTGGGCAAAGCGCTGACCGGCGGCTACATGACCATGGCGGCGACGCTCTGCAGCGAGCAGGTAGCGCACGGCATCAGCGCCGGCGAAGCCGGTTGCTTTATGCACGGCCCCACTTTTATGGGCAACCCGCTGGCCGCGGCCACCGCCAACGCCAGTATCGACCTACTGCTGGCCGACGACTGGGCGGCCAAGGTGGCGCGCATTGAGGGCGAGTTGCGCGCCGGGCTGGCACCGCTGCACGGCCATCGCGGGGTTGCCGATGTGCGCTGTATGGGGGCGATTGGCGTGGTCGAGCTCCACCAACCGGCACAGCTGGCGCAGATTCAGCCGTTACTGGTCGAGCGCGGAGTGTGGCTGCGCCCGTTTGGCAAACTGCTCTACACCATGCCACCCTTCATCGCCAGCAGCGACGAGATCGCCGCCATCACCGGCGCGATCTGCGAGGCGATAGAGCTGATTAGCTGAGCGGCTTACTTGTCGAGTTCGATCTGATAGATCGGGTCGATCTGATCTAGGCTCTGGTAGGTGCAGTTGAGGTCTTTGAGAATGCCGTCTCTGATCGAGTAGATCCAGCCGTGCACCATCAGCTGTTTGCCTTGCTGCCAAGCGCGCTGAACAATCTTGCTGTGGGCGACATTGGCCACCTGCTCGATCACGTTGTTCTCGCACATAATATCGACGCGGCGCTCTTGATCCAGCGCCCGAAAGCCGGGCTCTGTACGCAGGTAGGCATCTTTCACTGAGCGCAGCCAGTAATCCGCCACCCCGGCGTTGGTCTGGCCCAGTGCAGCGGCGATACCGCCACAGCCGTAGTGGCCGCAGACAATAATGTGCTCAACCCCGAGCACATCGACCGCGTACTGCATCACCGCCTGGCAGTTCATGTCGGTGTGCTTGACCAGGTTGGCGACGTTGCGGTGCACGAATAGCTCACCCGGCAGCAGGCCGACAATCTCGTTAGCCGGTACGCGGCTGTCAGAACAGCCGATCCACAGGTATTTGGGCGACTGCTGCTCGGCCAGCTTAGCGAACATCTCAGGGTCGAGCTCGCGGGTCTCGTTGGCCCAAGTTTTATTGTTGCTGAGAAGGTGGCGCAATGGCATCGGTCGATTTACCTTTTAGTTGGTTCGCTTTTAAGTGGCTACGGTTACAGTCTGCCCAGTTTGCGGCTCTGTTCAAGTTTTTCAGCGGTTTTTAACCGCTGCTCGCTGTTTTTGCGCCACAGTACATAGCAGGCACCCAGCCCGCCGTGGTGGCGCTGTGCCGAGTGAAAAGCGAGCACCTCCTCAAGCTGCGGCAGCCAGTGGGCGATACAGCTCTTCAGCCGCGCCTCGCGCTCGCGGCCGACCCCTTTACCGTGGGTAACCAGTGCGCAGCGTACGCCGTTGCGCTGACAGTCCTGGGCAAACTGCCAGAGCGCTGCGCGCGACTGCTCGACAGTCAGCCCGTGCAAGTCGAGCCGCGCTTGCAGCTCATACTTGCCGAGGCGCAAATTGCGGTAAACCCCCTGCTGCACACCGGGGCGGACAAACTCTAAAAAGTCGAAGGGGTCCAGCTGCGGTGGCTCTGCCGCCGAGTCGAGCGGGTTGCCGTCACCGCCGGTGCTGGCGGTGGCGGCCCGGCGGCGCGCGGCCAGCGCAGCCGACGAGACCTTGCTGGTGGTTGTCGCTGCCACCGGCTCGCGCCGCAACGGTTTAACATCGTCACCCAACAGGGCAGAGAACTCGGGGTCTAATGGCTGTGACATTGGCTCCTCGACGGTGGCTGGGGCTTGGCAAGGCTGTGGCGCGAGTATAACTCGCCCAATCTGTCGAACAAGTGTTAGTCGTGCCGCTGCGCTCGTATAATGGCCGCGCACCCACCATTTTGGATCTTCACCATGCTGTCGCCGCTCCTCGCCGCCCCACTCGCCACCCTGCAGAGCTTTGCCGGCTGGCAGCTCGCCGCTATGACGGCGATCTTTATCTGGAGCGGTTTTGTCCGCTCTGGGCTCGGCTTTGGCGGTTCGCTGTTCACCCTACCGCTGCTACTACTAGTGCATAACGACCCGCTGTTTTTTCTGCCGATCATCTCCCAGCACCTGCTGTTTTTTGCCGCCATTACGGTGGCCCAGTCGCAGCTCAAACAGCGCCGCGCGGCCAGTGCTCCCGCCGGCGCGGCGAGCGGCGATAACAGCGTCCACTGGCAGTTTGTCGCGGTCGCTCTAGCGGTGATGCTACTGCCCAAGTTGGCCGGCGTAATCGGGCTGATTATTCTGCCCACCGAAGTGATGAACGTGATCATTTTTACGCTGATTTCGGTCTACTCTCTCACCTATATCTTCAATCGGCCGTTCACCAGCAACAGCCGCTGGGTCGATCTCTTACTGCTGGCGCTGGGCGCCTACATCAGCGGTATCTCTCTAATTGGCGGGCCGTTGATCATCGCGGTGGCGCTGCGCTACATTGCGCCGTTTCAGTTTCGTGACACGCTGTTTGTGATCTGGTTTGTGCTGGTCTCGATCAAAATGAGTGCTTTTTACCTGGCCGGGGTAGAGCTGCAGTGGCAGCTCTCCACCCTGCTGCTACCGATCGCAGCGATTGGCCACGTGATTGGTCTGCGCTTTCATGAGCGCCTGGTAAAGAACGAGAATCGGGCCTTTTTCAAGGTGATCGGCTGGGCCCTGCTGTCGATCAGTGCGGTCGGCGTCGGCCGCGCCGTGCTGGCGCTATAGCGCTCACACCACCTGCGCGGTGTAGCGCTGTGCGCTGCAGCTAACCTGTAGCGGGACACCGAACAGCGCGCTGAGCTGCGCGCTGGTCAGCAGTGTGGCTTTATCGCCATCGCCAACCACCACGCCGTCGCTAAACAGCACCACGCG
The DNA here is from genome assembly GCA_024639885.1 of Porticoccaceae bacterium. Lineage (GTDB taxonomy): Bacteria > Pseudomonadota > Gammaproteobacteria > Pseudomonadales > Porticoccaceae > LSUCC0057. The sequence goes on from JAHEGD010000012.1 coordinate 12,428, forward strand.
GTCGATTGCGGCAGGGATCTCTTCAATATGGTGGGTGGCCAACACCACCGCCGTACCGCCCGCCAGCAGCTCATCGAGTAGCGCCAGATAACTGGCCGTGGCGGCGATATCCAGACCGCTGGTCGGCTCGTCGAGCACCAGCACCTCGGCCCCCGCGACCAATGCGCGGGCTATCAGCGCGCGGCGCTGCTGGCCGGTCGAAAGCTGATGGAAGCGCCGCTGGCCGAGCCCGGCGAGCCCTACCCGCTCAATCCAGTCGTCTGCTGCGGCCAGCATGTCGGCGCTAATGGTCTGGTAGTGGTAGAGGCCGTTGGAGCCAAAAAAGCCCGACACCACCGCACCGCGCAGCGACACATCGGGCTCAAACTGCTGCTGTTGGTCACTGCTCACCGAGGCGATGCGACGGCGCAACTCGGCGATCACCGGCCGCTGTTGGCCAAATATCTTGACCCGCACGCCGTCGCGCTCAACCGCGTAGATGTCGCGGGTCAGCAGCTTAAGCAGGGTACTTTTGCCCGACCCGTTGGCACCGAGCAGCACCGCGCTCTCGCCGCGAGCAATGGTCAGGCTAAGGTTGTCGAGTACCTTGTTGGCACCGCGGTAAACGGTGGCGCCATCGAGTTCGAGCAGCGCCGCACTCACTGGTGAAAAACGGTGGTATCGCTCAGTGGCGCTCGGTCGGTTCTAAACTCGTTGGCCGGGTCGCTCAGGTCGGGGTAGCCGAACGACAGCCCCATCAACAGCTTGAAGCTGTCATCGACGCCGCACGCCTCGCGCACCACCTCGGGAAAAAAGCTCAGCGAGGTCTGCGGGCAGCTGGCCAGGCCGGCGTCGGTCAGCGCCAACATCAGCGTCTGGCAATACATGCCGACATCGCCGGCGATGCGCAGCTCTTCGGCGAAGCCGGTCGGCAGAAAGATAAAGGCGGCGTGCGGCGCATCAAAAAACTGAAAGTTGCGCATCCACGACCAGTCGCGCTTGGCGCGGTCTTTGCGGTCGACCCCCTGCTTCTCCCAGAGCCCCAGCGCAGCGCAAATTTGGCGCTCTTGGTAGGCTCCGGCAAACTTGCCAGACCAAGCGAAGTCGGGGTTGCCCTCCGGGTTGGCGGCGATCGCCTCCGCCATCTTGGCGCGCATCGCGTCACAGGCGGCGCCGCTCACCACATGAGTGTGCCAGGGCTGTACGTTGCAGTTAGAGGGCGCTTTGCCGGCCAGCGCAAACAGCTCCTCAAGCTTCGCTTGGGGTACGACATCGGGCAGAAAGGCACGGCAAGAATAGCGCTCGGTGACGGCTTCAGAAAACTGCATAACAACTCCTCGTGGCTGGCCTAGCGCGGCCTATCGTTTTTATCGGGCTGCGACTGTAACAACCGGGCGGCGGCGTTGTCTACGCCGGCACGGCGGTGACGGCCGGCTGGCCGAGTGTACTGACGCTGCCGGTCAGGTGCAGCGCCCTGCCGCCGCGCGAGGCAAACGCAAACCGAGCCAGCTGCTGCTGATCGATAGCCACCGCGCTGATGCCCAGCTCAACCGTCGACGGCAGCGTGATCGGCCTTATGAACTCGACGTCGACCGCGTAACCGGCCGCCGGCAGCTCCGCCTCGAGAGCGGCGAGCGCGCGCGCCTTGCTCCACATACCGTGGATGATCGCCTGCTTAAACCCGAACATCCCGGCGGTCATATCGGCTAGGTGGATCGGGTTAAAGTCACCCGAGACCCGCGCGTAGCGTCGCCCCAGCTCGGCCGGCAATACCAGCGGTTGGCGCACTGGGTAGTCGTCAAACCGCACCTTGGCCATCCGCTCGCGGCTGCGCGCGATGCCGGTCGCACAGCGGTGCAGTGAGGTGGCGGTAGCGCGCCAGACCGGCTCGCCATCGGCGAACAGTTCACTGTTGAGCTGCCACTCCAACCCGAAGGCGGTCAGCTGGTAGTCTCCCACCGACACCACCACGCTGAGCGGCGCGGCCAGATCAAACTCGGCGAGTAGCTCGATGCGGTTGCGCAGGTGCACCTGCCCCATCACTGGCAGCGGCAGCTGCGGGTCGAGCATCAGCCGCAACGTGGGTGCAAACGCCAGCAGCGCCGGATAGGTAGCAGCCAGTCGCGGCGCGCGCGAGTAGCCACACAGCTTGCGATAGCGGGCCAGATGCTCAAGGTCTATCTGTACCCCATCGAGCTGGTCGCTCAACGCCGGCAGCGGGTCGCCCAGCCGATAGCTATCGCGCTTGAGTGCGGCGCGACCGAGCAGCCCCGGCAGGGGCGGCACGGTCGGCAGCGCCGAGCGCAGCTTGGGCACCAGCTCTTGGCGGACGATTGTTAGCTGTTGTTCAAACATAGGGACCGTTACCACTCCATTGCCAGCGCGCCGTAGCCGCTGATTAACCCCGTTACTGTTGCGGCATTATAGCCGACTCTCGGCGCGCAACGAGTGCGCCGGCCTGACTTGCATCTAGAGAAAAATTGGTCAGATGGATAGGACTCAAGGGGCTGGAATGGTCGCGGCGTGATTTATCGAGCACTACTTACAGGCTTGGCTAGGTTGTCGAGCGGTAGCCGGCGAACCGCCCACGCGGTCCCTTCCGCGATCGCCGTGAATACGTCCCTGCAGGCTTAGTCGCGGCCATCGGGGCCGCTCATATCGCTGCAGTGACCACCTTGCCAGTTCTCGGGCAGCAGTGGCGCAGCCCCGAGAGAGGAGAGTCGCGTTCTAGCAGGACATCAAGCGTGGTCGCACCCACCACCGTCATCCCGGCCTTGAGCCGGGATCTTTCCGAGAGAATCGTTGCACTGGCCGTTTCATGAGCGCATTAAGCGCGGCCACCCTCTACATCGTCATCCCGGCCTTGAGCCGGGATCTTTTATAAAAGAATCGCACCAGCTGCAGACACGCAAGCGCTGGCTGCGCCACACTTTTAAACAGTGTGCCAACAAAAGTAAGATCCCGGATCTCGCGCTGCGCGCGGTCCGGGATGACGTTGTTGGGAACGCTGCGCGGTCCGGGATGACATGCTATTGACCTTTGCTCCCATACCGTCATCCCGGCCTTGAGCCGGGATCTTTTTTCTGACCTGTCGCAACCGTTGCAGGGTATAAGCACGGCCGGCGCTTGGCGGGCTGGGACCGTCTCCCGCAGGGACAGCGGGAGCCGAGCCTCCAGGGATGGATTCACGGCGTGTCCCAGCACCCAACGGCGGGCGAGCCACTACCTGAACAGTGTGCCACTGCAAACAAGATCCCGGATCTCGCGCTGCGCGCGGTCCGGGATGACGTTGTTGGGAACGCTGCGCGGTCCGGGATGACATGCTAGTTACCTTTGCTCCCCTACCGTCATCCCGGCCTTGAGCCGGGATCTTTTTTTCTGACCTGTCGCAACCGTTGCAGGGTATAAGCACGGCCGGCGCTTGGCGGGCTGGGACCGTCTCCCGCAGGGACAGCGGGAGCCGAGCCTCCAGGGATGGATTCACGGCGTGTCCCAGCACCCAACGGCGGGCGGGCCACTACCTGAACAGTGTGCCACTGCAAACAAGATCCCGGATCTCGCGCTGCGCACAGTCCGGGATGAGGTTGCAGTGGGCGCTATACGGCCGAGAACCACGGCATTTTGAGCGCCGCAAAAACCGCCACCCGCCGCCCTTACGCTTGTGGATCGGTGCAGTTGCCGTAGAATACCGCCCCTGACAAATTCATCGATTTGCGCCCGCCGTGCGCCAAGTGAGCCGCCATGACTTCAGCCCAAGCCAACCCCGCCTTTGAGTGGCTGCGCGAGCAGCATATCCCCTCGCTCAACTTGGCCTATCAAGAGTACCGCCACCGGGTGACCGGCGCCCAGCATATTCACCTGCACGCCGATAACAGCGAAAACGTATTTTTAGTGGCGCTGCGCACCGTGCCGATGGACTCCACTGGGGTTGCCCATATCCTCGAGCACACCGCCCTGTGTGGCAGCAAGAAATTCCCGGTCCGCGACCCCTTCTTTATGATGATTCGGCGCTCGCTGAACACCTTTATGAACGCCTTTACTAGCAGCGACTGGACCGCCTACCCATTTGCCAGCCAGAACCGCAAAGACTTCAACAACCTACTCGAGGTCTACCTCGACTCGGTGTTCTTTGCCCGCCTCGACCCGCTCGACTTCGCCCAAGAGGGCCACCGCGTTGAGTTTGCCGACCCAGCAGACAGTACCACCCCGCTAGAGTACAAAGGGGTGGTCTACAACGAGATGAAGGGCGCGATGAGCTCGGTCAACTCAGTGCTATGGCAGACCATGAGCCGCCATCTCTACCCGACCAGCACCTACCACTACAACAGCGGCGGCGAGCCGGCCGATATCCCCAGCCTAGATTACGACCAGTTTAAGGCGTTCTATCAGCGCCACTACCACCCCAGCAATGCGATCTTTATCACCTACGGCGATATCGCCGCGGCCGACCACCAAGCCAAGTTTGAGCAGCTGGCGCTCAGCCAATTTGAGCCACTCGACTGCCAGATTGGCGTCGAGCCCGAGCAGCGCTACAGCGCACCGCAGCAGTTCCACGACCACTACGCCGCTGAGCCCGACCCGGACAATAGCCGTCGCTCGCATGTGGTGTTGGCGTGGCTGCTCGGCGACTCGACCGACCTGGCCGCGACCATGCGCGCACGGCTGCTCTCCAGCGTGCTGTTTGACAATAGCGCTTCACCGCTGCAGCAGCTGCTCGAGACTACCGAGCTGGGCGTGTCGCCATCGCCGATGTGCGGGCTAGAGGACTCGCAGCGCGAGATCTGCTTCGCCTGTGGTATCGAAGGCGCCGAAGATAGCGTGGCCAGCGACAGCGCCGAACAGCTAGAAGCGGCCGTGCTGGCGACGCTTGAGCGGGTCGCCAGCGAAGGGCTGCCCTACTCCCAAGTGGTGGCCAGCCTGCATCAGTTGGAGCTACAGCAGCGCGAGATCTCCGGCGGTGGCTACCCGTACGGGCTGCACCTAATCCTCACCACTCTGACCAGCGCCACCCACCGCGGCGACCCGGTCGCCCTGCTCGATCTCGACCCAGTACTGGCCGAGCTCAAAGAGTCGATCCAAGACCCCGAGTTTATAAAAGGGCTGGTCCGCGAGCTGCTGCTCGACAACCCGCACCGCATCCGCCTGCTGATGAGCCCCGACGAAGCGCTCAACCAGCGCAATGACGATGCCGAGCGCGCCCGTCTCGACGCCCTCGCCGAGCAGCTCAGCGACACCGACAAGCAGGCGATCATCGACCGCGCCGCCGCGCTTAAAGCGCGCCAAGAGCAGGCCGAAGAGATGGACCTGCTGCCCAAGGTTGGCCGCGAGGATATCCCCGCCAGTATCCACTACGTTGAGCCGACTGCCCGCGCCGAGCAGCCGCTGGCGCTAACTCAGTACGGCGCCGGCACCAACGGCTTGGTTTACCAGCAGTTGGTGATGCCACTGCCGACCCTCTCTGCCGAGCTGTTCGCGCTGCTGCCACTCTACGCCGCCTGTGTCACCGAGCTTGGGGTGGGCAGCCGCGACTACCTCGCCACCCAGCTCTGGCACTCTGAACTAATCGGCAGCTGGAGCGCCAGCGCCGGCGTGCGCGCCGAGCAAGACGACGCCAACCGAGTGGCCGGTACAGTCACCTTTAGCGCCAAAGGGCTGGCGGACAACCAAGCAGCGATCGCCGCCCTGATGGACGAGTCGCTCAATCAGGTGCGCTTTGATGAGCTAGAGCGGATCCGCGAGCTGATCTCGCAGCTGCGCAGCCACCGCGAAGCGAGCCTGGTCGGCTCTGGCCACCTGTTGGCGATGACCGCCGCCAGCGCCTCGCTGTCGCGCTACGCCGCCATCAGCCAGCAGTGGAACGGCACCGCCGGTGTGGTGGCGCTCAAGGCGCTAGACCGCGCCATCGAAGAGCCGGCCGCACTGCGCCAACTGGCCGACAACTTTTTCGCTATCCACCGTCAAGTGCTCGCCCAGCCGCGCCACTACCTGCTGGTTGCCGAGCCCGAGCGGTTGGCACCGTTCGCCGAGCGGCTGGCCGACCAGTTTGGCGGCCAGACGACCCCCAACTGGCAGCGCGGCAGTGTCGATCACGGCCAGCCAAGTGCCGCAGCGGCCCACTGCTGGGCGATCAACAGCACGGTTAGTTACTGCGCGCGCGCCTACCCGACGGTCTCTTTCGCCCATGCCGACGCGGCGCCACTGGCAGTGCTCGGCGGTGTGTTGCGCAACGGCTTTTTACACCGCGCCATCCGCGAGCAAGGCGGAGCCTATGGCGCCGGCGCCGGCCAAGACAACATGGCGGCTACCTTCCGGTTCTTCTCCTACCGCGACCCGCGTATCGACGGCACGCTGGCCGATTTTGATGCCGCGATCGACTGGGTAACCGCCAGCCCGCCCAGCCAAGAGGCGCTAGACGAGGCGGTGCTGGGGGTGATCAGCGCGATGGACAAGCCCGGCACCCCAGCAGGTGAGGCTATCCAGGCGTTCCACAGCGAGTTGAGCGGCCGCAGCCGCGCCGATATTGAGCGCTACCGCGCCGCCGTACTGGCCGTCACCAGCGCCGACCTACAGCGGGTGGCCAGCACCTATTTGCGCGCCGACAGCGCAGTCACCGCGGTACTGACCAGTGCCGCCAACGCCGAACAGACCGGCTGGAGCACTACCCATGTTTGAGTTGCAGATTGAGCCGCGCTTCAACGAGACCGATGCGATGGGGCACATTGGCAACACCACCCTGCCGGTTTGGTTTGAGCACGCCCGCAGTGCGCTGTTTGAGCTCTGCCACCCCGCCCTCACCTATCACGACTGGCCGTTGATTGTCGCCAAAGTCGAGATCAACTTTCACGGCCAGACCCACTATGGTGCGCCGGTCAGTGTGCGCAGCTGGGTCAAGTCGATTGGCGGCAAGTCGTTCGTCTTCTACCAAGAGGCGCACCAACACGGCAAGCTCACCGCCAGCGGCGAGACGGTACTGGTCTGGTTTGACTACGCCACCGGTACCACCTTGGCGATTCCCGACGAGGTCCGCGCGCGGCTTGCCGAGCACCTGCAGCCGAGCGCCAACTAAACGCAGCGGCGCGGTTGAAAAGCCGACCGCCGGCACCCACCTTTAATACCAACCGAGTAAAACCAGAGGAGCAGCAGCGTGGAACAGTACCGCGGGACAACTATTCTATCGGTGCGCCGCAATGGCCGCGTCGTCATCGGCGGCGACGGCCAGGTCTCGCTCGGCAACACCATCATGAAGGGCAACGCCCGCAAGGTGCGCCGGCTCTACCACGACAAAGTGATCGCCGGGTTTGCCGGCGGCACCGCCGACGCCTTTACCCTGTTCGAGCGCTTTGAAGCCAAGCTGGAGCAGCACCACGGCCAGCTGACCCGCGCCGCGGTTGAGCTCGCCAAAGATTGGCGCAGCGACCGCATACTGCGCCGCCTAGAGGCGCTACTGGCAGTCGCCGACGCCGAAGCGTCGCTGATCATCACCGGCAACGGCGATGTTATTCAGCCCGAAGACGACTTGATCGCGATCGGCTCAGGCGGCCCATTCGCGCAGTCGGCGGCGCGTGCGCTGCTCGACAACAGCGAGCTGAGCGCCCGCGACATTGTTACCGAAGGGTTGCGTATCGCCGGCGACATCTGCATCTATACCAACCACAACCAGACCATTGAAGAGCTCGACAGCAACCGCTAACCGCGCCCACAGCCGTGAGAACCCTATGACCAGCAGCCCGATGACCCCACGCGAGATCGTCCACGAGCTCAACCGCCACATTATTGGCCAGCAAGATGCCAAGCGCGCCGTCGCGATCGCGCTGCGCAACCGCTGGCGACGCAGCCAGCTCGACGACGAGCTGCGCGGTGAAGTGACGCCTAAGAATATTCTCATGATTGGCCCAACCGGGGTCGGCAAGACCGAGATTGCTCGGCGCCTTGCCAAGCTGGCCAATGCCCCGTTTATCAAAGTAGAGGCGACCAAATTCACCGAGGTGGGCTACGTCGGTAAAGATGTCGAATCGATCATTCGCGATCTGGTCGAGACCTCGATCAAACAGAGCCGCGAGCAGGCGATGGCGCAGGTCAGCCAGCGCGCCCTGGATGCCGCCGAGGAGCGCATTCTCGATGTCCTGCTACCGCCAGCCCGCGATGGCGACAAGGTGGATAGCAGCGCCCGCCAGGTGTTCCGCAAAAAACTCCGCGAGGGCGATCTCAACGATAAAGAGATTGAGATTGAGCTGGCCCAAACCGCCGCCGGGGTCGAGATCATGGCGCCACCCGGTATGGAGGAGATGACCTCGCAGCTGCAACAGATGTTCTCGACCATGGGCCGCGACAAGAAAAAGACCCAAAAACTGCCGGTCGCCGCCGCCCTCAAGCAGCTGCAAGAGGAAGAGGCCGCCAAGCTGATCAACGAGGAGGAGATTCGCGCCGTCGGTGTCGAGGCCGCCGAGCAGAGCGGTATCGTCTTTCTCGACGAGATCGATAAGGTCTGCCGGCGCGGCGAAGCCGGTGGTGCCGATGTCTCCCGCGAGGGGGTGCAGCGCGACCTGCTGCCGCTGATCGAGGGCAGCACCGTCTCTACCAAATACGGCATGATTAAGACCGACCACATTCTGTTTATCGCCTCGGGGGCCTTCCACCTCGCCAAGCCCTCTGACCTGATCCCCGAGCTGCAGGGCCGCCTGCCGATCCGGGTTGAGCTACAGTCGCTGGGCGCCGATGAATTTGAACAGATCCTTACCGAACCGCGCGCCTCGCTCACCCGCCAATACCGCGAGCTGATGGCCACCGAGGGGCTGTCGATCGAGTTTGGCCAAGACGGCGTCCGGCGCATCGCCGAGATCGCCTTCGAGGTCAACGAGCGCACCGAGAACATCGGTGCGCGGCGGCTGCATACGCTGCTGGAGCGACTGCTCGAGCAGACCTCTTTCGATGCCGCCGATCTGGCCAGCCAGCAGAGTGCGGTGACCATCGACGCAGCCTTTGTCGACGCCCAGCTCAGCGAGCTAGCCGGCAACGACGACCTCAGTCGGTTTATTCTGTAACTATGAGCCGGCCAACCAAAATCACCCTCAACGCCAACCGCGACACGCTGCTGTTGAGCTACCCGGCCAGCGCCGACAGCGGCACCCTAGAGCAGCAGCTGCCGGCCGAATACCTACGTACCCACTCGCCCAGTGCCGAGGTGCGCGGCCACGGCCGCGGCCAGGCGGTGCTGCAACACGGCAAACGGCTGGTCACCATCGAAAAGGTCGAAGCGGCCGGCAACTATGCGCTGCAGATCCACTTCAGCGACGGACACAACTCTGGCATCTTTAGCTGGGAATACCTGCGCGAGCTCGGCGATCACCATGCCGAGCGGTGGGCCGCCTATCTCGAGCAGCTGCACAACCACGGGCTGTCGCGCGACGCCGACGTAGCGGTCGTTAAACTGATCGGCTGAGCTAGTCCCGCCCTGCGGAGTTAACAAGGCCGGTTTGGTCGTCCCCAACGCCGATCATTATCATCATCGCAATAAGATCCCGGCTCAAGGCCGGCATGACGGTAATTGGTTGTGCCCGACAGAGCCCAGACAACGTCATCCCGAACAGCGCGCAGCCCTCACTACAACGTCATCCCGGACAGCGCGCAGCGCGTGATCCGGGATCTTATTCCTATTGGCACACTGTTTAAACTTTTGGCGCAGCCACCGCTAGTGTCTGAGACACGCCGTGAATCCGTCCCTGGAGGCTCGTCTCCCGCTCTCTCTGCGGGAGACGGTCCCAGCCACTAGAGCGAGCTACGCTTATGCCCTGATAGAAAATTTGTTCTTCTCTCTAACTGCCGCTACTACCACGCAAGAGACGGCCAGTTGACCTCCGATGCGATTTAACGACCCGGATGAGCACTATTGCCAAAGCCGGAATTTTTCAACTTACATCGCTCACTAGTCAATGCCATCGACGAGATGATTCTCAATGCTGTATTTGAGAAAAAAGTCCGCCTCGCCGTAGTCGGGGTAGAGTTCCATCATCTGACGCATCGCCTCGCTTCGCGACCGATTAGACTGGACGATACGGGTGTAGTCATCGATGTACTGCACCATGTCGTCAAACATAGTCATGTCGGTGACATCGCCGTGACCCGGATAGACCACGGGATTGCGCTCGGCATAGTCGGCCTTTATGCGCAATAACTCCTCACGCCAGTTGGCAATGTCTTGCCAACTAATGTCATCGCCCTGCCAGTGATGAACCTTGTTGTAGCCAAAGTCTGATAAAAATATCGCGTTTAACTCTGGGCTATAGACCGTGGTCATATGCGGAGCCTCGGCCTCTTTATAGTCAGTGGTCAACTCCAACACTCCACCGCCAATCAGCTCGAGACGGTCGGTATTGAGAACCTCAATATAATTTTCATAGTCGAACCCATCTGGGTGAGCCGCCGTTTTTGGTTTTAGCGGTGCCTCCAGCGGCGGCTCGGCGGCGGTGGCACCAAAGCCATCCATATAGATAGCGTAGTCCTTGATATCGTCACGTATAGCTTGATTGGCGACGACAATTTTGGCGCCTGGGAAGGCGCTGCGAAATACTGGCATACCAGTAAAGTGGTCCGTGTGGCCGTGGGTAATCAGAATATGGCTAACCGGCAACTGCTTGGCTTTGACGACCTCTATGAGTTTCTCAGCTTCATAGCTCTTGCGCTGAACATCCATAACAATAATCGACTCGCCGTTCGAAAAAATGAACGAATTGACGGTAGCGAAATCACCTTTGAACATCTCGACCTGCAGCTGATTGCCGGTGTCGACATCGGCATCGTTGCCGTTTGGTATACAGCCAACCAACAACCACAGTGAAACCAATAATCCGATCATCTGACGATATTTAACCATCGCTTCTTCCCCTTATTGTTGATTGATTACTGATTCGCAATACTGGCGTAGACCATTGCGACCCAATTGTCTGGCGGTATCGTTCCACCACCCCACTTGGCGTCAAATTCGGCGGTCGGACGAGCGGCGACCACCTCCTCCACACTCTTGCCAGCCAGGTAACTACGCGCAATACGGCGCTGTGCGGTCTCCAAAAGAGCGTGGTACTCTTGCAGTTGATGGCGATTACTCAATGGCCCGTGGCCGGGGATAATCTGGGTTTCGCTGTCGGTCATCGATAGGACTCGCTCCACCCCAGCGATCATTCCGCCGATACTGCCGCCGCTCTGGCTGTCAATAAGTGGGTAAATGCCGTTCCAGAAGAGGTCGCCGGTGTGGACAACATTGGCTTTGTGAAAAAACACCACCGCATCACCATCAGTGTGCGCGGCTGCCGTGTGGATCAGGTCAATGCGGTCGTCATTCCAGTGGAACGAGACGCTGTCGCCGAAGGTAACAACCGGCAGGGCATGCCGTTCAGCTGGCGGCACCTCCATCTGGAATACCTCCATAAACTGACCGCGCGCCATGCGCTGACGAACATTCTCTTGAGCGACAATCACCGCCCCGCTGTTGCCGATAGCACTGTTGCCACCAACATGATCAAAATGCCAGTGGGTGTTCACCACAAACCGCACCGGCTGGTCAGTCAGCGACGCCACGGCAGCCAATAACTTATCGGTCATCGGTGCCAGCTCGTCATCTACTAGAAAAGCACCGTCATCACCCACTGAGAGGCCGACATTGCCGCCGATACCGGTCAGCATATAGATTCCGGCACTAAGCTCTGTCGCGGTTATCTCAGCTTGCTGGTAATCCGGTTGATGGGCAGCCAGCCAAGGGCTAATCACCAATGCCGCACACATCACTGCTCTGCAGATAACACGATTGACTTTGAACTCCATTTTTTTACTCCTCGATAGCCCGCTTATCGCGTGCGTTGGTAGACCAACTGTCCCTGGAAGAAAGTTTTTTCGATCAATGTGTCGCCAATTTGGTCGGGGTTAATAGCAAAAATATTCTGGCTCAGGATAATCACATCGGCCAGCTTGCCTGCGACTAGGGTGCCTGTCACATCCTCTAGATCGAGAGTCTTGGCGCCGTTAACGGTATAGATTTGGATCGCCTGTTGAAGACTAATCGCCTGCTCTGGCCAGAGGCTATCGGTCCGGCTGCCGTCTGGATTACGCCTTGTCACCATCGCCTCGATACCCGGCCATGGATTCATATCGGGGACTACGGCCGGCCAGTCGGTGCCTGCGACCACTTCAACACCAGCATCGAGCAGATCCTTGAATGGCCAGTAATGGCGACCGCGCTCACCCATCGCAGCGATGATCGAGTCGGTGATCGGCGAGGGGTACCAGATCGACGGCGACATATCGGCAACAATATTGAGAGCCGCCATCCGCGCCATATCGTCGGCGGCAATAAAGCCCGAGTGGGCCAGCTCATGGCGCAGCCCGAGCGGTCCGTTTTGTTGGCGAGCGTACTCGATTGCGTTGATCGCCTCGCGCACCGCACGGTCGCCAGCAACGTGGATTTTTACTGTCATACCAAGCTGCTCAAGTACAACAATATGATCTCGTAACTGCTCTGGCGGGATCAGTAAACTGCCGCGGTGAACGTGACCTCGCGGGTCTGGCGTATAGTCCTCGAGGACCGCAGCGGTACGCGCCTCAGAGGGCACGCCATCGAGAAATAGCTTGGCGCAACCTGTCTTTAAATTGGCGCTGCGGTGGTTGTCCCGCAGCTGCTGTAGCCAGGCAACGTCGATCGCACCGTCGGGGTCGAATGCCACAGCGATACAGGCCTCAACATGGGTGGTCAGCTCGCCCGCCCTATCCAGTGCGTGGTAAGCGACAACGCCTTGATCGGCGTCGCCGGCCTCGTTAAAACCGGTAATACCAAACGCATTGGCCCGCTTAACCGAGAGCCTAGCCGCTGCCAAATACTGCCCGCCAGTCGGCTCTCGCTCGGCAGCGACAGCTGCTAGCACAGGATACATTGCCGTCTCCAATAACAGCCCAGAGGGCTTGCCGCGGTCATCTAAAACAACCCTGCCACCCTCAAACTGGATGGTCGCATCAAGCCCGGCCCGTGCCATCGCGGCACTGTTTACCCAGCGGTTGTGACCCGTGTCATCGGCCAGCACCACCGGATAGTCGCCAGTAAAGCGGTCCAACCACTGCTTAGGCGATCCAATAGCATTGCGCGCGAAGAACTGGCTGTCCCAGCGCCCGCCGACAATCCAGCTATGCGGCTCGGCAACGGCCATACAGGCGCGCAGTACCGCCTCTATGTCGGCAGGCCCAGCAGAAGTCGGAAACAAACATTGGCTGGCTAGCTCCATTCCACCCAGCACAGGGTGGACATGGCCGTCGATCAACCCTGCCATGGCCAACTTACCACCGAGATCAACCTGCTCGGTAGCGGGGCCAACATATTGCTGGGCACCTGCGCGGTTACCCACATAAAGTAGTGTCTTGCCGCTGATAGCGATAGTGTCCGCCCACGGCTGAGCTGCATCACCGGTGTAAACTATACCGTTACTCAACAATAAATCGGCGCTCGCGGCAAGCTGCTGGTCGTCAGCTAACTCGCAGCCAGCCAGCATCACCGCCAGCGCAACGGACAGTCCTGCTTGACACACGCGCTTAAAAAAATAGGTGGTCATAAAAATTGCTTACTCAGAAAGTGGGCTCGACCCCAATCGGGGCCGAGCGGTTAATGGCGTCCGACTAGAATGTGTAGCTAGCGGTCACACCATAGCTGCGCGGCATACCGTTGATACGCGTAGTAGTTGAGTTGCTCGATCCGGTCGAGTGCCAGTAGTACTCGTCGGTGATATTGCGCGCCCACAGCGAGACATTCCACACGCCACCGATTTCGCTGACACCAAGTCGCGCATTAACCAGCGTGTAGTCCGGAAGGTAGCCAGAAAACGCGAGTCTACGAGCGCTGCTATCGGGCGCCGCCTGGCTGCCAATGTTATCGCTCTTATAGCTGGCATCTAGCGCCAGCTGCATCGCCAGCTGGTCGCTCAGCTGCCAGCCATACGACATGCTTGACGACACTTGCCACTCGGGCGCGTTATTCAGCTCCACACCAGATGCATCGTAAGTCAGTACATCCCCAAAACTGCTCTCAGTCGGGCAGCCCTCTGGTAGCGCCACCGGCGAACCAAGCAGCCCCGCCGGGCAGTTGGCGGTGAACTTTTCAATCTCGGAATCCAACCAGGCGACTCCTAGATCCCAACGCAGCCCCTCGGCTAGCTCCCAGCTCAGCTCAAGCTCTGCACCGAGCACCTCAGTCTCTGGTACGTTGGTGAAGCCGACCACACCACCTACCGGCGAGATAAACTGCATCGGCTCTTGCTTGTCCGAGTAGTCGTAGTAAAACGCTGCCATATTGAGCTGCACGGTGCCATCGAGCAGTGTCGACTTGACCCCCAACTCGTATGAGATTAGCTCCTCCTTGTCATATGGCTGCAACATCTGGTGGGAGAGCGCGATAGCGCCGTTGTAGCCACCCGACTTAAACCCAGTAGCGATGGTGCCATAGATTAACACCTGCTCGCTGGGCTTGTGGTCTAGAGTGACCTTCCACATGGCCTCCTCGGTCTCCATAGTGTCGCTAAACGGAGCAAACTGACCTACGTTGGCTGTGCCGGCCACATCGTTAAACACCGCACAGCCGCCTAGCGCAATCGGGTCGGCGCCGGGAAATAAACCCTCGATAAAGCCAGGGTAGATACCGTCGTTGTAGAAGCCAGCCATAAGACCATCACCGGTATCATAGGTGCAACCATTCCAAGACTTTTCCTCTTCGGTGTAACGACCGCCAACAATAAGCCGGGTATCTTGTGCTACCGGCACCTCGACGTGGCCAAAGATCGCCACCGACTCACCTTCTTGGGTATAGCGCGATTCACCGGTTAGACCGAACGAATCGCGGAATTCCATTAGGTAGTTTTCGTCGATGTCATCGTCACTAAAGAACAGTCCAGCGGTCCAGAATAGACCCTCCCCGGCTATCGACTCCAGCCGAATCTCTTGGCTAAAAACATCAATATCGGTGGTGTTGGTGATATCGGCGTCCTCGTAGCCTGCGCCAGAGGTATCGAACTGTGCACCGTCGCGCTCGAATGAGTCAAAGGCAGTAATACTGGTCAGCGCAATTGCACCCAGGTCCCAGTTTAATGTGGCGCTCACACCAGTTGTCTGATTGTTGTTGCGCGGCCGATGGGTTTGAGTCCAATCGGCATCTTCAGCGTCAAATACGCTGACACCCGCGCCGCCGATACTGGTGGCAGTCACCGCCAGCCCGTCGGATTGGTTATCAAAGTAGCGCGCACTCACCAGCAGCGAAGCCGACTCATTTATATCAATATTGACCATCGCACGCAGCGCTAGCTCGTCGCGCTCGCCAAGCTCGTCGCCGAGGCGCGATACGCTCTCTTGCCATCCTTCACTAGAGCTGACCGACTTGAGTGCCAACCTGCCCTGTACCGTGTCACCCAACGCACCGCTGACATAACCCTCAATATCGGCGACACCATAGTTGTCGTAACCCAGCGAAACAGCTGCCTCAAACGCCTCGGTCGGCTTGTTACTGACAAAGTTGATCTGCCCAGCCGTGGTGTTGCGCCCGTAAAGATCGCCCTGCGGGCCCTTAAGTACCTCCACACGGGCGACGTCAAACAGCACACCGCGCGTCATTACTGGGAACGGTATTGATACACCGTCGTTGTAAATACCCACGGTGCTGGTGGCGCTGGTGGTGAAGTCTGCAAAACCCACACCACGGATAGTGTATACCGGCGCACCGGCTGATTGGGTCTGGGTAACGGTCAAACCCGGCACCATTGCCTCTAAGTCATCAGCCCGCGCGACACCGTAGTTAGCGAGCTGATCGGCGGTAAACGCATTCAAAGTAATACCGACGTCGTTAGCGCCCTGCTCGCGCTTCTGGGCGGTAACGACGATTTCCTCTAACGTAGCGTGAACACCGCCGCAGACCAGCGTTAGGCCGACGACGATCGCCTTTGCAATAGGTTTTTTACGATTGATTGTTTGCTGTGATGTGTACATAAACGCTCCTTCATCTTTTGATAGTTATGGAATGTACTGGACCAGAATACCCAAGCCAAAAACTAACGCAAGCTTTTATTCGTATTTTTGCGAATTTATACTCGCTTAAAGGGTGTTGGCGACAAACTGTATTCTGTGGAGCCAGGACCACTTTCAACTAGTCCCTCAACCATTGGTACTGCCGAGATATTGGCGATACACTGCCCGCCGTCGGATAGCGCACCGGTGGTGAGTCATTAGCAAAGATGGCCACCCGGTAGTTACAGATGACGAGTAGGCACGATTACGTTGCCAAGCCTCTCAATTAGAACGGTAACCAGCGGGTCCGCTATAGAGCCCGCGGATGGCTAGGAGAGTACCGTGGTGAGCAAACAAACCACCCCAAAAGCGCTGAAGCCGAGAAAGCGTCCATCGCAGAATCGCTCTAAGGCGATGGTCGACCGCGTATTGGATGCCGCACGCGAACTGGTACAAGAATCTACCAGAGCCGACGCACCACGCTTAACAACAAACCTAGTCGCACAGCGCGCCGGGATATCGGTCGGCTCACTTTACCAGTACTTTCCCAATATAGAGTCGGTCATCCACGAGCTCTACCAGCAAATTATGGACCGTGTTATCCAGGTTCTTGATGACTACGACTCCAGTTGCTACCTGGCATTGCCGCGCGAAGAGTTTTTCAGCCAGCTCAACAACGCGATACTCGGTGCTGAGGCGGACCCTGAGCTCACCATTGCGATGCACCAAGCGGTAAAAACCTACCCTAGTCTCCAACAGATAGAGCAAAACCATTCGGAACGGGTCGCCGAGCGTATGGCACGATTCTTCGCCCACTACGGATCGCGCTGGGACCACGATAAGTTAAAACGCCTGGCGCTCTACATCTATTACATCAACCACGGTACGTGGGTATTTAGAGAGCACGTGATGACCTCACATGAGGAGGCTACCGAGTGGGAGCTGGGCGTGATCGGCCACCTCCTGGAGCAGTGCTTTATAAATGACACTGGCAACTAGCTCACGCTTCACGGCACACTAAGACGCGGCATCCCAGACAGCACACGATCTCGGATCCTGTCTGTATTGGCACACTGTTTAAATTTATGGCGCTGCCACCGCTAGTGGCCACGCTTAATGCCCTGCGAATGATGCGGTCCTATTTTTAAGATCCCGGCTCAAGGCCGGGATGACGGGAATTGGTTATGCCCCGATGTCGCTGCAACACCGGCTGACGTGTACTCAACGCTCACAAACGCGGGTACAATGCAGAGGCTAAATTAGAGGCCGGTGCAGCATGAGTGAAGAGACCACCCACTTTGGGTATAAAACTGTCCGCAGCGCAGAGAAAGCGGGCAAAGTTGCCGAGGTATTCCATTCGGTAGCGGCCAAGTACGACTTGATGAACGATCTCATGTCAGCCGGCGTACACCGGCTCTGGAAGCGAGTCACCATCGAGCTGGCCGGCGCCCGCCAGGGCCAGACGGTACTCGACATTGCCGGCGGTACCGGTGACCTGACCGCCAAATTCTCGCGGTTGGTCGGCAGTGACGGCACGATAATTCTCGCCGACATCAACGCCTCGATGCTCAACGTTGGCCGCGACAAGCTGACCGACCGCGGCCTGATCGGCAACATCCACTACCTGCAAGCCGACGCCCAATACCTGCCGCTGCCGGACAACAGCGTCGACCTCATCACCATCGCCTTTGGTTTGCGCAATGTCACCAATAAAGCGCTGGCGCTGGCCTCGATGGCGCGGGTGCTCAAGCCCGGCGGCAAGCTGCTGGTGCTCGAGTTCTCGAAGCCGACCAACCCGCTGCTCGGCAAAGTATACGACGGCTACAGTTTCTCTATTCTGCCAAAACTTGGCCAGCTGTTTGCCGGTGATGCCGATAGCTACCAGTACCTCGCCGAGTCGATCCGTATGCACCCCGACCAAGAAACCCTGCGCGATATGATGAGTGACGCCGGGCTCGGCCAGTGCGACTACCAGAACATGACCGGCGGTATCGTCGCCCTACACCGCGGGGTCAAGCCGGCGTGATCGACGCACTGCGCGGTTGGTTGGCCAGCGAGCAACCGGGCCGGCTCAATCTGGCCGAGCTGGCAGTAGCCACTGCCGGCAACCGCCTGCAGCAGCTGCTCGACCGGGCACTGGCTCAGGCGCCATTGGGCCGCCAGCAACTCGTTGCGCTCGACGACGGCAGCTTGGCGATCACTGTCAGCGAGCCGACCGTTGCCGTGCAGTTAACGGTTAGCGATGGCCAGCTGGCGATCAACTTCACCGCCACCGACAGCGCGCGCGCCACTCTATCGGGCCGCGCTAGCGCACTTGCGGCGCTGCTAACCCGCGCCGAGCAGCACAGCTTTGCCGGTAGTGGCGTGACCGCCGGCGGCGATTTAGTCTGGCTCGGCCAGTTTAACAGCGCACTGGCCAATCTTGATATCGACTGGGGCGGCGTGCTCGCCGAGCCGTTTGGCGACCTCGCCGGGCCACTGCTGGCCAACGCCGTCAGCAGCGGCTGGCAGCACGGTCGGCGCACGGTGCAGCGCACCGCCGACCTCGCTGTCGAAGTCGCCCAGCAGGAGTGGCAGCTGCTGCCCAGCCGCAAACGGCTGCAACAATTTAACAGCGAGTTGACCGAGCTGCGCCGCGGTGTCGACCGCCTGCAAGCCAAGCTCGACTACACACTGCGCCAGCGCCAGCGCCAACAGAGCGAGCAATAGCGATGAGACGACTGCGCCGGCTGCTGACTATCTACCGAGTGATCGGCCGCTACCGGCTCGACTTACTAATTGCCGCGCGACCGGTTTGGCTGCGACTGGCGCTGCTGCCCTACGGGCTGGTGCGACCCAGTGCAGAGCGCGGCGAACGGCTGCGGCTGGCACTGCAGGCGCTCGGGCCGATCTTCGTCAAATTTGGCCAGCTGCTATCAACCCGGCCCGACATGGTCGCCAGCGACATCTGCGCCGAGCTGACCCTACTGCAAGACAGTGTCGAGCCGTTCTCCAACGAGACCTTCGCGGCGCTGGTTGAGGCTGAGTTGGGCGCCCCGCTCAACGAGCTATTTGCCGATTTTGAGCGCCAACCGCTCGCTTCGGCCTCGGTGGCCCAGGTACACGCGGCGACTTTGGCAGACGGCCGCGCGGTAGTGGTCAAGGCGATCCGGCCCGGTATCGATGCGGTGATCGACAGCGACCTGCAGCTGCTCTCCACCCTAGCCCGCCTGCTGGCGCGGTTCTTGCCCGATGGCCGGCGGCTGCGCCCGGTCGAGGTGGTCGCCGACTACCGCGCTACCATCCTCGACGAGCTCGATCTGCGCCGCGAGGCGGCCAACACCAACCTGTTGCGGCACAACTTTGACGGCTCGACCCAGCTCTATGTGCCGGAAATTCAATGGTCGCACAGCGCCCAGCGGGTGATGGTGATGGAGCGAATTTACGGTATCCCGGTAACCGATATCAGCCGCCTAACAGCCGCCGGGGTCAACTTTAAAACCCTCGCCGAGACCGGTGTCGAGATCTTTTTCAGGCAGGTGTTTGACGACAACTTTTTCCATGCCGACATGCACCCGGGCAATATCTTTGTCGACGCCAGCCAACCAGAGCGGCCCAGCTACTACGCCATCGACTGCGCGATCATGGGCTCGCTGACCCGCGAGGACCGCTACTACTTGGCGCGCAATCTGCTGGCGATCTTCCGCCGCGATTACGAGCAGGTCGCGCAGCTCCACATACAATCCGGCTGGGTGGCCGACACCACCACCGTCGCCGAGTTGTCCAGCGCCGTGCGCACCGTCTGCGAGCCCATCTTCCAGCGGCCTATTGGCGAGATTTCGGTCGGACTGATGTTGATCCACCTGTTCCAGATTGCGCGGCGCTTTGAGATGGAGGTGCAGCCCGGTTTAGTCCTGCTGCAAAAGACACTATTGAACGTTGAGGGGCTCGGCCGCCAGCTCTACCCCGAGCTCGATCTGTGGAAGACCGCCTACCCGTTTTTAGAGCAGTGGCTCAAACAGCGCTACGGCGTCAAGGGCGCTTGGCGGCAGGTCAAAGAGCAGCTACCCGATATCCTCGAGCACCTGCCCGAAGTGCCGCAGCTGATCTACGCCGGCCTGCAGCAGCGCGCCGCGGCGAGCACCGCCGTTGCAGCCGTACCGCGCCCGCGCAAGCTACAGCGCTGGCTGGGTGGCGCAGCACTGGGCAGCGGCCTGGCACTGCTGCCACTCGCCACCCTGGCCAGCTTGCCGCTGGCGCAGTGGCCGGGTGCCGCGGTGGCGCTGGTCGCGGCGGGAATCGCCGCGCTGGTAGTGGCATAATGACCGCCGACCCCCACCGCGGAGCTGCCATGAACAGCAGACTGATCGACCAAGTTAGCTGGAACAGCGACGGCCTAGTGGCCGCGATCGCCCAAGATGCCAGCAGCGGCCGCGTGCTAATGATGGCGTGGATGAACCGCGAGTCACTGCAGCTCACCATTGCCGAGCAGCGCGCGGTCTACTATTCGCGCTCGCGGCAGGCGCTGTGGCGCAAGGGCGAAAACTCTGGCCATGTCCAACAGCTGCACGCCATTCAACTCGATTGCGACGGTGACACGCTGCTGCTACAGGTCACTCAAATTGGCGACATCGCCTGCCACACCGGCCGCCAATCGTGCTTCTACCGAAGCTGGCAAGAGGCCGATTGGGTCGCCACTGAAGCGGTTCGCAAAGACCCCAAGGATATTTACTGATGATACCTGACGATAGCAGCCGCATTCTTGAACAGCTCTGCGCGGTGATCGCAGAGCGCAAACAGGGCGATCCAGAGTGCTCTTACGTGGCGTCACTGCACGCCCGCGGGCTCAACAAAATACTAGAGAAAATTGGCGAAGAGGCGACCGAGACGATCCTCGCTGCACGCGACAGCGAGCAGAGCGGCGACAGCGCCGAACTGGTTGGCGAGGTCGCTGACCTGTGGTTTCACAGCTTGGTCATGCTGGCGTATTTCGACCTCGACGGCAGTGCTATACTCGCCGAATTGGCGCGGCGCAGCGGCCTTTCGGGGCTCGAAGAAAAGGCCAACCGCACCACACCTTAACCGCTTAAACTTTAGGAGCAGACTATGCCCGGCTGGCAAGAATTACTTATCGTACTGGTGATCGTAGCGTTGATTTTTGGTACCAAAAAACTTCGCGGTATCGGCGGCGACCTCGGCGGCGCCGTAAAAGGCTTTAAAGACTCAATGCAGGGCAATACCGACCCCGCCGAGCCGACCAGCAACGCGCAAGAGAGCGTTGAGCCGGCCGACGACGACCAACCCAAAGCCCAATAAGGCCGCACTGGCGTGTTCGATATCGGCTTCGCCGAGCTGCTGCTAATCGCCGTCGTCATTCTGGTGGTGATGGGGCCGGAGCGTCTGCCGCAAACGGTGCGCTCGCTGTCGCTCTGGGTGGGCCGCGCCCGCCAAACCTTTACCGCCGCTAAGCGCGAGCTAGAGCGTGAGGTCGGCATGGACGATATTCGCCAGCAGCTTCACAACGAGAAAATACTGCGCGATATCGAATCCAGTAAAGAGGAGTTGGCCCGAGCCAAGCAACAAGCTAACGACACGGTTAATGACCTGCAGAGCGCCGTTGAAGAGCCGGCCAAGCCGCAGTGATCGACTCGCCCCCCAACAGCAACAGCCAGCCGCCGCTCGGCGAGCAACCGTTTATCGCCCACCTGCTTGAGCTGCGCGACCGCTTACTGCGCAGCCTGATTGCGGTGCTGATTATCTTTATCGCCCTGTTTGGTTTCGCCAACGATCTCTACCAGTACATCTCGGCACCGCTGCGCGCCTACATGCCAGAGGGTGCCGGCATGATCGCCACCGAGGTCGCTTCGCCGTTTTTTACCCCGTTCAAGCTGACGCTGGTGGTATCGCTGTTTGCCGCCATGCCCTACCTGCTCTATCAGCTCTGGGCATTTGTCGCACCGGGGCTCTACCAGCAGGAAAAGCGCATCGCGATGCCGCTGTTTTTCTCCAGCGTGGCGCTGTTCTACGCCGGCATGGCGTTCGCTTACTATGTCGTGTTTCCGCTGGTGTTTATGTTTTTTACCAGCACCGCGCCCGAGGGGGTGTCGATCATGACCGACATCCGCAGCTACCTCGACTTTGTCCTGAAGCTATTTTTCGCCTTCGGGCTCGCCTTCGAGATCCCCATCGCGGTGGTGATCCTCAGCTGGGTCGGCGCGGTCGACCCGGCAACGCTAGGCAGTAAGCGACCCTACGTATTTGTCGGCTGCTTCGTGGTGGGCATGCTACTGACGCCGCCCGATGTGATCTCACAGGTCCTGCTGGCACTGCCGATGTGGCTGCTGTTTGAAGTGGGCGTGGTGTTCGCCAAACTGATCAAACCGCGCCACACCGACTAATCGGCTACTAGCCGAGCGAATCTTCGGCCACGAAGTACTTGGGGTCTTCAATCACGTTGACTTCAACCATGCCACCGGCCCGCTTGAGCAGCCGCCGGCACTCATCGCTGAGATGAACCAAGTGCAGTGTTTTGCCAGCCGCCACATAGCGGTCAGCGAGCGCGTCGATCGCCTCCAGCCCAGAGTGGTCGGCAACCCGCGAACGGGCGAAGTCGATGATCACATCCTGGTTGTCGCGGGCCGGGTTAAAGGCCTGCGAGAAAGAGGTAACCGAGCCAAAAAACAGCGGCCCAGTAACGGCGTAGACGGTCGAGCCGTTGTGGTCCTCACGGCTATCGATGCGGATATGTTTGGCGTGCTCCCAAGCGAACACCAGCGCCGAGACAATCACCCCCACCACCACCGCCACCGCCAGATCGGTGGCGACAGTCACTGCCGAAACCAGCACGATGACCAGCGCATCGCTGCGTGGGATCTTGCCGATAATTCGAAAGCTGCTCCACTCGAAGGTGCCGATCACGACCACAAACATCACCCCGATCAGCGCTGCGACCGGGATCTGCTCGATCAGCGGTGAGGCAAACAAGATAAAGGCCAGCAGCGACAGCGCCGCCATAATCCCCGACAGCCGACCGCGGCCACCGGAGTTGATGTTGATCATGCTCTGGCCGATCATCGCACAGCCACCCATGCCGCCGAAAAACCCGGTAACGATGTTAGCGATACCCTGCGCGCGGCACTCGCGGTTGCCGCGGCCGCGGGTCTCGGTCACCTCGTCGATCAGCCGCAGCGTCAGCAGCGACTCGATCAGGCCGATCGCGGCCAACACCAGCGCGTAGGGGAAGATAATGGTCAGTGTCTCAAAGGTGTACGGCACCGACGGGATCGAGAAACTCGGCAGGCCGCCTTTTATCGAGGCGACATCGCCGACCACGCGGGTATCGATACCAAAGTAGATCACCGCCACACTGACCGCCACAATCGCCGCCAGCGACGACGGCACTGCGGTAGTGATGCGCGGCAGCAGGTAGATGATCGCCATCGTCGCCGCCACCAACAGCAGCAAGCTGGTCATAGCACTGCCCTGCAGCCAGGCAACGTCGACGATACTGCCGGCCAGTGCGGTGTCGGCCAGCCAGCCGGGCTGGCCGGCGACGCCAAACTGGTTGAGCTGGGCGAGAAAGATCACAATTGCCAGCCCGTTGACGAAACCGAGCATCACCGGGTGCGGCACCATACGGATAAACTTACCCAACTTAAACCAGCCGGCCAACAGCTGTAGGAAGCCCATCAGTACCACGGTAATAAACAGGTACTCGACGCCGTGGTCGGCGACCAGCGCCACCATCACCACCGCCAGGGCGCCGGTTGCGCCCGAGATCATGCCCGGCCGACCGCCGATGACAGCCGTGATCAGCCCGACCAGAAACGCGGCATAGAGCCCCACCAGCGGCTCGACACCGGCGACAAAGGCAAACGCAACCGCCTCTGGCACCAGCGCCAACGCGACCGTCAGGCCAGAGAGTAGATCGTTCTTAACGGCAGCTGGGCCGCCCAAACGTGCTAATGGTAGGGAGGCGGCGCTCGACATAGACAATCCTTAACAACTCAATGGGTTTAAATACAGCGGTGGGCTCAGCGGTTGCCGTTAACCTCGCCCTGCGGGCGGCCACCGCGACCGCGCTGGCCCTGGCCGGGGCGAGCTTGGCCGCCGCCTGCGCCGCGGCGCTGCTGGCCATTGGCGGGGCGCTGGGCGCGATTGCCATCACCGCCGCGACCGGCGCGGTTGCCGTTGGCCTCGCGCGGGCTGTCGGCGCGGTTGCCAAAGTTGTCGTCGCGGGCGGCGTGGCTGCGGCCCTGGCCACCGCGGCCAGCGCGGTTACCGGGGCGGCCCTGGCGACCAGCGTACGGGTTGACGTTGCCGGTATCGACGCCGGCGCGGTTGCCGCGGTTGTCGTCACGGTCGTCTTGGCGGCTGTCTGGGCGACCGCGGTTACCGCGGTTGTCATCGCGCGAGCTGTTGCCAGCGCCACCGTTGGCGCGGTTGCCAGCGCGCGCGGCGGCGGCACCGCCGGTGTGGCCGCGGCCACTGCTGCGCTCGCTGCGGCTGATTTCGCTGCGCCCTTCACTGCGGGTGTTGCCGCTGTTGTGGCGGCCGGTGCGGTTGCGGCCGCGGTTTTGCGATGGCGCCTGCTTGGGGCCGCGCACGGCGCGGTGCAGGAAGGTCTCGGGCAGGTTGTGCTCCGGCTCAAAGCCGTCGACTATCTCGCGGTTAATAAGCTGGCCAATCAATCGCTCGATGTCCGAGAGCAGCCCTACTTCGTCGTGGCTGACCAGCGACACCGCTTCACCACTGGCGCCAGCGCGGCCGGTGCGGCCGATGCGGTGGACGTAATCCTCGGGCACATTGGGCAAGTCAAAGTTAACCACGTGGGGCAGCTGATCGATATCCAGCCCGCGCGCGGCGATGTCGGTGGCGACCAGCACCCGGCACTTGTTGGCTTTGAACTCGGCGAGCGCCTTGGTGCGCGCACCCTGGCTCTTGTTGCCGTGGATAGCAGCGGCCACAATGCCCTCGCTCTCTAGGTACTTAGTCAGCTTGTTGGCGCCGTGCTTGGTTTTGGTAAACACCAGCGTCTGGCCCCAATCGCCCTTGCGGATCAGCTCAACCAGCAGCGCCGGTTTGGCTTTTTTGTCGACCGAGCAGAGCCGCTGGCTGACCAACTCGGTGGTGGTATTGCGCGGGGTGACCGACACCTCGACGGGATCTTTAACCAGCCCTTTGGCGAGTTTGCGGATCTCCTCAGAGAAGGTCGCTGAGAACATCAGCGTCTGGCGGTGGGCCGGCAGCACGGCGAGAATTTTGCGAATGTCGTGAATAAAACCCATATCGAGCATGCGGTCGGCTTCATCCAGCACCAACACTTCGAGCTGCTCAAACTTGACCGCGCGCTGCTGGTAGAGATCGAGCAGACGGCCCGGGGTAGCGACAAGAATATCGACGCCCGAGCGCAGTTTCATCATCTGCGGGTTGATCTTAACGCCGCCAAACACCACCGCCGAGCGCAGCTTAAGGTCGCCGCCGTAGGTCTCGACGCTCTCTAAAATTTGTGCGGCCAGCTCGCGGGTCGGGGTCAAAATGAGTACCCGTGCCTGGTTGGCACCGGCACCGCGGCCCTCTTTAAGACGCTCCAGAATTGGCAGTGTAAAGCCGGCGGTTTTACCGGTACCGGTCTGCGCGGCAGCCATCACATCGCGGCCAGCCAAGACCGGCGGGATCGCCTGGGCCTGAATCGGGGTTGGGGTGGTGTAGCCCTGTTTTTCAATAGCGGCAAGAATGGGCGCACACAGGCCCAGGTCAGTGAACTTAGTCATTTTCATATCCAAGGTGGTTTAAAAGTACAGCTTTTGGGTCAGAGCTTGGAGTGAAACGCGCGCGTTGGCGGCCGAAGAAGACACAACAGGACTGACAGGAGCGCTCAGTCTACAGAAACAGTGATCAAAATACCAGCAACTAGCCGAGCCTCTCCCAGAGCTTGCAGAGCTGCTCGGTGAGTTCTCGCAGCTGTCGCTGCCAAGCGCTGTCAGCGGCGGCCGGCTGCCAGCCGAGCAGATCGATAGCCCCGGCCGACAGCCCGGCGTACTCCCAGTCGAGCACCACCAGGCCGCGTTCGGCCTCGATTACATTGGCCGCAGTCAGGTCGTGGTGCACCAACTGGCGGGGCTGACCGGCTAACTGCCGGTCGATGCCAGCGGCGAGTGTCAACAGCCCCTGCCAACTGCCCTGCTGCTGCGTCGGCAGCTGGTCAATGTAACCGCTGCAGTAGGCGCGGTAGTCGTAGCGGCGCACCCCCGCCAGCTCACCCTGCGCGGCGTAGTCGGCCACTACCGCGGCCAGCCGGCGCTGCTCGGTGCGGCTCTGCCACTGCTGCGCAGACCACGGCTGGCCGTCGATATACTCGCTGACCAGCGTCTCTGCGTCGCAGTAGTAACAGTTGGCGGTGTAGGGCTTGCTGGCCAGCGCGGCGATTACCGCGCGCTCGCTGGCGCGGTCGATACCCAGCGCCGCCGAGCGCGGATTGTTGAGCCGAATCACGGCGCGGTAGTCGCCACTGCCAACCAAGTAGCTGCGGTTTACCCGGCCGCCGGTCAGCTCGGCGAGCGGCTGCGGCCGCGCCGGTGGCGGTGGCGACCACTGCTGCCAGTGCTCGAGTGCAGCGCGCAGCCGCGCCGGCTCAGCCACCGGCAAGTGCGCGCCGGTAGTTGTGGCGCCAGCGCCAGTAGCCGTAACTGGCCATCGCGGTGTAGATGACAAACAGTAGCGCTGTCTGGTTGAGATCGCGGGCCAGATAGAGGTAGATCGCCGCCGCGTCGAGCACGATCCAGTAGAGCCAGTTTTCGAGCACCTTGCGGGTCGCCATCAGCGTAGCTGCCACCGCCCCCCAGGTAATCACCCCATCCAGCCAGAGCCACAGCAGCGGATCGCCACTGGCCAGCCGCCACCACACCGACAGTGCCGTCAACACACCCACCGCGGCCAGCGTAGCGGCATGGTGTCGGCGCGGCCAGCGCTGAACGGCCAGCTCGGTTTGCTCGCCGTCGCCGTGACGCCACGCCCACCAGCCGTAGATAGCGGTAACCAGGTAGAAGCCGTTGAGCGCCGCCTGCAGCGGCAGCTGGGCCTGCCAGAAAACCACCATATAGACTACGCTGCTGACCACCGCGACCGGCCAGCAGAGGCTGTTCTCGGCGGTGGCCAGCACCAGAAACGCCAGCGCCAACACCACGCCGAGCGTCTCTAAGTTGACCCAGCCAAGCCAGTCGGCCATCAATCCAGCGCCCGGTAGTCGGGGATGTATTTGACCACAAACACGGCGCGGCCAAACTCCTGGTAGCACTGCAGCAGGCTCGATTGGACCGCTGCCATCGCCTGGCTAGTTGGCCCCTGCACAATCGTCGAGGTCGGCGTGGTCACCACCTGTAAGCCCGCGACGGCATTGACCAGCTCGATAAAGCGGTCGATCGGCGCGATATACTCCTCGCGCAGCGGGTACATGCTGATGTCGATGGTAATCTGCTGCTCGCTCATGCTGCGCTCCTTAAAACTGCCACTGTGCGGTGGCGCCAAAACTGCGCCCAGGCGCCAGCTGGCGGTAGCTTTCGTTGACCCAAGTGCGCGGGTCGCCGGCAAAGTAGAGGCCGTGCACGGCGTAGTCGCGGTCGGCTAGGTTGCGCCCCCACAGCGACAGATCAATGCCGCCGAGCTGGCCGCTGACAAACAGGTTAAGCAGATGATAACCCGGCAACTTGCCGTCGTGGTAATAGCCGTAGTAGCTGTCGCCACTACCCTGCAGCTGCAGCTCTAGCTGGGCAGCTGGCAGTTGCAGGCGCAGGCCGGTGCTGTACTGGTAGGTTGGCGATTTAGCTTGGTCGCGATCACGGCGCTCGTTGAACCCCCACTGATCCAGGTCAAAACTGGTGATCGACTCTACCTGGGTGCGCAGTAGGCCGAGATTGGCATAACTGCTGAGCTGCTCGCCCCAGCCCTGCTGCCACTCCAGCTCTAGCCCGTAGCTGGCGCTGTCGCCGGTGCTGTCGAGATAGCCGATCCACAGGCCGGCGGCATCATCCCACATCCAGCTCTCCAACTGGGCGTTGTTGCGCTGGTTGTAAAACAGCGTGGCGCGCAGCTCGCTGCTGGCCGTCTGCCACTTGTAGCCGAGCTCTAGCGAGCGCAACTGCTCGCTATCAAAGCGCAACTTGTCGGCGGTAAATAGCTGAAAGCCGTCCGACATCCAAACCTGATTGGCACTCGCCGAGGTGTTGATACCGCCGGGCTTCTCCGACTGGGCTAGCCGCGCATACCAGAGCTGGCCATCGGCCGGCCGGTAGTTGGCAGTCAGCGCCCAGTGGCGCAGCCACTCGTCGCTCGACGAGTCAAACGCGTTGCTGTCGCGGTAGTCGTCGCTAAACCGCTCCAGGCGCGCCGCACCGATCCACTCCACTGCGCCCTGCTCGCTGCGCCACTGGCCGTAGAGCGCCTGCTGCTCACTCTGATAGTCGCTGGTTGACTCTAGTACTGACGGCTCGAACTCGTCGCCGACGTCATCCCACGGGTAGCGGTAGTTGAGCGTCTCCTCGGCGTCGCGTAGATATAAGCCAGCAGTAAATGACCCTGCTTGATAGCTACGCGAGTTCCAGCGGATATCTACTGCAGTGTAGTTTTTTTCGCGAGCGAACGACTCCGATGAGATGACGCCACTGTCGGCAAAGCCCACGTAAACCCAATCCGCATCGTAGCTATAAAAAGTTTCGCTATCGCTGTGGCTGATAATAATCTCCGACACCGCCCCCGAGTAGTGGGTGTGGGCGACGGTCACGCCCAACAGCGCGTGGCGCAGCTGGTCGCTGCCGGGCTGGTCGCTGAGGGTAGTGCGCTCGTCATCGAGCGACCAAGCGTCGTAGCCGTTGTCGGCATCCAGCCACTGCGCGGTAAGGCCGACCTCGGTCAGCGGCGCCGGTTTAAAGCTGGCAGTCAGGCGCGCCAGCTGCTCGTCGCGGCCGGCGGTGTCATCGCGATTTAGCGCAAGGTTGCGGGTTTGGCCATCTTCGCTAGCTTGGTAGAGCGCCAGACGCACTGCGCCATCGCCCAGCGCAGCGCCGGCCGCGATACCGGCCTGCCAGAGCCCGTCGCTGCCAAGCCCAATTTGCAGCGTGCGGCTGTCGTCGGTTCGACTGGCCAGCGCCAGCGCGCCAGCGTGGCCAACCGCCCCTTGGCTGGTCGCCTGCGGGCCGCGCGCCAAGCTCACCTGGCCGATATCAAACAGCAGTGCCGCGCCGGCATCGCCCAGCTCCACCCCGTTTAGGGTAACCACTACCGAGGGGTAGTTTTTCGGGTCTTGAAACTGCTCCAGATCGCCGACCCCGCGCACCTGCATAAAGCGGCCACGCGAGCCGGCCGAGCTAAAGCTGACGTTGACCAGTGAATCCAACAGGCTGTCGATATGCTGCGGCACCTGGCGGGCAAGCAGCTCACTGTCGAGCGCCGACAGCGAGCCGGCCAGCTGGTTGATAGAGCCGTCGATAAAATCGGCGCTGACGGTAATCTCTTCGATCGCCAACAGCGACGGGCTGGCGACGGCAACGGCGCTGGCTAGCAAGGTTTTTAACGGTGGTTTAAACATGACAAGAGCCTCTTTAACGTGGTTAAAAAGACCCGGCATACTGCGTATTGGAGAGACTGCAGCGCGACTGCGCTAGATCCTATTCCTACGCCGGCATTATCCGGATCAGGTTCAAGGGTGCATCTCAGGCCGTGGTGTAGGCCGCCCCTTAGGAAAAACTGCGCAGACTGTACACGCCGCACCGGCCAGTTTCAACCGCAACCGGCCGGGTACGGGCCAAAAAAAACCGGCCCCGCGCTGGCGGGGCCGGTTGGCGCTAGCCGCACTGGGCGGTTAGCTGTTGAGCCGGTTGCCGATCAGCTCGTCGACCACCGACGGGTCGGCGAGGGTCGAGGTGTCGCCGAGGCTATCGAGCTCGTTGGCGGCCACCTTGCGCAGAATCCGCCGCATGATTTTGCCCGAGCGGGTCTTTGGCAAGCCCGGCGCCCACTGGATCAGGTCGGGCTTGGCGATCGGACCGATCTCCTGTACGCAGAGCGCGATCAGCTCGGCGCGCAGCGCCTCGTCGGGCTCTACGCCGGTCATCGGCGTGACATAGGCGTAGATACCCTGCCCTTTGATGTCGTGCGGGTAGCCAACCACGGCGGCCTCGGCAATTTTCTCGTGCAGGACCAGCGCGCTCTCGACCTCGGCGGTACCCATCCGGTGGCCAGAGACATTCAACACATCGTCGACGCGGCCGGTGATCCAGTAGTAGCCGTCTTCGTCGCGGCGGGCGCCGTCGCCGGTAAAGTAGTAGCCCGGGAAGGTGCTGAAGTAGGTGTCGATCAGTCGCTGGTGGTCGCCGTAGACGGTGCGGATCTGGCTCGGCCAGCTCGCTTTAATCGCCAACATGCCCTCAACCGCGCCGGTCAACTCGTTGCCCTCTTGGTCTAGCAGCACCGGCTGCACGCCAAAGAACGGCCGTGTCGCCGAGCCCGGCTTCAGCGCGGTGGCGCCCGGCAGCGGGGTCAGCATGTGGGCGCCGGTCTCGGTCTGCCACCAGGTGTCGACGATCGGGCAGCGGCTGTCGCCGACCACATTGTAGTACCACTCCCACGCCTCTGGGTTGATCGGCTCGCCGACCGTGCCCAACAACTTTAGCGAGCTGCGCGAGGTGCTTGTGACCGGACCGTCGCCGGCCGCCATCAGCGAGCGGATTGCAGTTGGCGCAGTGTAAAACTGGTTGACCTGGTGCTTGTCGACCACCTGCCAGAACCGCGAGGCGTCTGGGTAGGTGGGGATGCCCTCAAACATCAGCGAAGTGGCACCGTTACAGAGCGGGCCGTAAACGATGTAGCTGTGGCCGGTCACCCAGCCGACATCGGCGGTACACCAGTAGACATCGCCGTCGTGGTAATCGAATACGTATTTGTGGGTCATCGCGGTCATCAGCAGGTAGCCGGCGGTGCTGTGCAGCACCCCTTTCGGCTTGCCGGTAGAGCCAGAGGTGTAGAGGATAAACAGCGGATCTTCGGCGTCCATCAGCTCGGCCGGACAGTCGCTGCTGACCGCCGCAGTCGCCTCGTGGTACCAGATATCACGGCCGCTCTCCCAGCTAATATCGCCGCCGGTGCGCTGTACTACCACACAGGTGTGCAGGTCGGGGCAGCTGGCCAGGGCGATATCGGCGTTGGCTTTCAGGGCAACACTCTTGCCGCCGCGGACACCCTCGTCGGCGGTGATCAACACCCGGCAATCAGAATCCAAGATGCGGTCTTTGAGCGCGTCCGGCGAGAAGCCGCCAAACACAATCGAGTGCACTGCACCAACCCGCGCACAGGCGAGCATCGCGTAGGCCGCTTCGGGGATCATCGGCATATAGATGCAGACCCGGTCGCCTTTTTTGACGCCGCGCTGGCGCAGTACATTGCCAAGCCGCGAGACCTGCTGGTGAAGCTCTGCGTAGGTAATTTTTTTGTCGTCAGCCGGGTCGTCGCCCTCCCAGATTAGGGCCACTTGGTCGGCCCGCTCGGGCAGGTGACGGTCGATACAGTTGCTCGCCACATTGAGCTTGGCACCGCCAAACCAGCGCGCCTCGCCCTTGTGCATGTCGCTCTCTACCACGCTATCCCAGCGTTTATCCCAGCTCAAAAACTGCTCGGCTTGGGCGGCCCAAAACTGCTCGGGCTGCTCGACCGACTGGGCGTAAAGCTCCGCGTATTTGGCCTCGTTGATCCAGGCGTTGTCGGCCCAGCCGGCGGGAACGGGGTGGAGGGGAAACTCAGACATAAACAGACCCTTAACAGAAATGAAAAACTAGAGCGGGCGGCACTGCCCGCCACAAAGCCCTATGATCGTCAACCGGCGCAGCGCAAACCATTAGACCTTTAGCGATAGCCAAGGGTCGTGCCTAGCCGATCACCTGAACAGCTTGAACTCACCCCACCACTGCGGCTCAGGCGGCGATCGTGACGCGGACACCCAGCGCCCGCATCAGACTGTGCACAGTGTGCCATTTTGGCTTCACTTTGCCGTTTAGCACTTTATACAGGCTCTCTCTATTGAGCCCTGCGGCCTCCGCGATCTGCGCTACGCCGCGGTGCCGGACGGCGTGACCTAAGGCTACAATGAAAACCGCGGGATCCTCCTCATCGTAGGCATCGGTCAAATAGGTCGCCAACTCCTGATCGGTCAGCAGGTAGTCGAACGGGTTGTAAGTTGTTAGCTCTGGCATCACTCACGCTCCAGTTGGCTGATTAACAAATTAGCGCGCCGCAGATCTCTTGGCTGGCTTGTTTTATCCCCACCGCACAACAAAATCACCAGCTCACGCCCGCGCACCGTATAGTAGATCCGATAGCCCGGCCCGATGAAAATACGCATCTCACTCAGGCCGCCACCCAACGACTTAGTGTCGCCCAAATTACCCGCGGCTACCCGGTCCAAGCGAGCGGCTATGGCGCGTGCGGCCACGCGATCGCGCAGCGAGCCCAGCCAACGGTTAAACACTGCGGTGGTCTTTAGCTGATAATACATAACCAGAATGTAGCCGGCAAGCCACAAAAGCGCAAGCCGCTACCTGCTTGGCAGCGAGCGCTGGCGGTTAAGTTAGGGGGCGGGAAACCGCGTCGGTTGCAGCGACTTCTTGATTCGCTCTAGGTGGGGCAAAAACTCGGCGCCACGGCGCAGCGTGACACCGGTGGCCAGCACGTCGAGCATCACCAGGTGGACAATCCGCGAGCTCATCGGCATGTACTCGTCGGTATTCTCTGGCACATCCACGGTAAACGGCAGCGTGCAGGCCGCCGCCAGTGGCGACTGCGGCGCGGTCAGCGCGATCACCGTGGCACCACCGGCCCGCGCCGCCTGGGCGACCTCGACCAGCTCGCGGGTGCGGCCGGTGTGCGAGATGATAAAAAAGATATCGCCGGCGCTACCGGTGGCCGCCAGCATGCGCTGCATCAGCACGTCGTCGTGGTAGGAGACCGGCAGGTTAAACCTGAAAAATTTGTGCTCGGCGTCGCGCGCCACCGCGCCCGATGCACCCAGCCCAAAGAAATAGATCCGCTTGGCCTGCACCAACTTATCCACCACCTGGCTGATCCGCTCGTGGCTGATGCGGTCGCGAACCATCGCCAAACTGTTGATGGTGCTGTCAAAAATCTTGCTGGTGTAGGCGGTAACATCGTCGCCGGGGTCGACACTGCTGCTGACAAAACGTATGCCGCTAGCCAGCGAGCGCGCCAGCTGCAGCTTAAAGTCGGGGAAGCCGGCAGTGTCAAAGCGCTTGCAGAAACGGTTGACGCTCGGCTCGCTGACCGCCGCCGCGCGGGCGAGGTTGGCAATACTTGAGCGGGTCGCCGCCTCTGGGTCGGCGAGAATCACCGCCGCCACTTTGCTCTCAGAGCAGTTCAGGTTGGGTAGTTGGTCGCTGATCACGGTCAGCAGGTTGGCCGGTTGCATAGGGACTCCAGGGCGATGGCGGCAAGAGGCGGTCGATCGGCACACCCCCAAAAGGTAATAATATTTCATAAAAGCCGACCAATGGCCAGATAACCGCCCTAATAACCGGTTATTTTGTAATTTATACAAAATAATATCGACAATACCGCCGCTCGGGAGTAGCATTTACGTAATAAAATTACATCGCGCCACCTACCGGCGTCGCTGCAACCCACTGCGAGGTTTATCTATGTACCAGCTGGCAATCAATGGTTTTGGCCGCATCGGCCGCAATGTCCTGCGCGCCCTCTACGAGCGCCCCGAGCTGCGCGAAAAGCTCCGCGTGGTCGCCATCAACGACCTCGGCGATGTCGAGATCAACGCCCATCTGCTGCAGTTTGATTCGGTCCACGGCCGCTTCAACCAGCCGGTCAGTATCGACGGCGACTACCTCTGTATCGGCGACGACCGCATCCTCTGCTGCTCGCAGCGCGACCCGGCGGCGATCAACTGGGCCGAGCTCGGCGTCGATCTGGTCTGTGAGTGCACCGGGCTGTTCACCGCCCGTGACAAAGCCGCCCTGCACTTGGCCGGCGGCGCTAAAAAGGTATTGGTCTCGGCGCCCGGCACCGATATGGACGCCACCGTGGTCTACGGCATCAACCACGACGTGATCAGCGCCGACCACACCATCGTCTCCAACGCCTCGTGCACCACCAACTGTCTGGCCCCGGTGGCTGCGCCACTGCACGCCGCGCTCGGCATCGAGTCGGGGTTTATGACCACCGTGCACGCCTACACCAACGACCAGAACCTCAGCGATGTCTACCACAGCGATGTCTACCGCGCCCGCTCTGCCACCCAGTCGATGATCCCGACCAAGACCGGCGCAGCCGCGGCGATCGGCTTGGTAATCCCAGAGTTGGCCGGCCGTCTCGACGGCGGCGCGGTGCGGGTACCGACCATCAATGTCTCGCTGGTTGATTTCACCTTTAACGCCGGCCGCGCGACCAGCGTCGCCGAGGTCAACCAGATTCTCGCCGACGCGGCGGCCGGGCCACTGGCCGAGGTGCTGCACTACAACGACAAGCCGCTGGTGTCGGTCGACTTCAACCACGCCCCGTTCTCTAGCAACTTCGACGCCACCCAAACCCGCGTGCACGGCAACTTGGTCAAGGTGATGGCCTGGTACGACAACGAGTGGGGCTTCTCTAACCGCATGCTCGACAATGCGCTGGTCATGCTAGAGGCCTAATCAGGTCACCACATCGGGCTGGCTGCGGCCGACGCTGCGCTCCAGCTGTAGCCACTCGGCGCTGGCGGCAATCACCGCGGCAAGCGCCCGCTGCGGGTCGTCGCAGTGGCGCGCCGGGTCGGACTCATGACGGTCAAAATAGAGTCGCAGTGTGGCACCGCTGGTACCGGTACCACTGAGCCGCACCACCGCGCGGCTGCCATCCGCAAAACAGAGCCGTATCCCCTGCCCGCTGCTGCGCGCCCCATCGACCGGGTCGGTGTAGCTAAATTGCTCGGCGCTTTCCACCGCCAGCCCGGCCAAGCGGCTGCCGGCAAGCTCCGCCAAACTCCCCTCTAGCCGTTTTAGCAGCGCCGCCGCCGCGTCGCTGTCGAGCCCTTCGTAGTCGTGGCGGGTGAAAAAGTCGCGGCCGTAAGTCGCCCAGTGGTGTTCGACGATCGCCTGCGGTGAGAGCTGCCGCGCGGCGATGATATTAAGCCAGCAGAGCACCGCCCAGAGGCCGTCTTTCTCGCGCAGGTGGTCAGCCCCAGTGCCAAAGCTCTCCTCGCCGCAGAGATTGATATGGCCGCCATCCAGCAAGGTGGCGAAAAATTTCCAGCCGGTCGGTGTCTCGTAGCAGCGGATACCCTGCGCCGCAGCAACGCGGTCGACGGCGCGGCTGGTCGGCATCGAGCGCGCTACCCCGCGCAAACCGCCACCCAACCCGGCCAGCAGTGGAGCGTTAGCGGCGATGATCGCCAAGCTGTCGCACGGGTTGATAAACAGCCCGCTGCCGACCACCATGTTGCGGTCGCCGTCGCCATCCGATGCCGCCCCCAGCGCCCACTCGCCGGCGCCATTGACCGCCGCCAGCAGCTCGCCGGCGTGGGCCAGGTTGGGGTCGGGGTGGCCGCCGCCAAAATCTTCGCGCGGGGTGGCGTTAAGCAGACAGCTGCGGCTCGCCCCCAAACGCCGGCAGAAGATCTCCTCGGCGTAGGGACCGGTGATGGCGTGCATCGCGTCGAAATAAAACTCAAACGTAGCGCTGCGCAGCAGCTCGCCAATCGCAGCAAAGTCAAACTGGCGGGCCATCAGGTCGGCGTAGTCGGCAACCCCGTCGATCACCTCTATCTGCATGCCGGCCAGCTCGCTGCTGCCAATCTGGTCGAGGTCAAAACCCTCGCCCTCGGCTAACTGGTAGTGGCTGATAGCGGTGCTGGCGGCGTAGATAGCGGCGCTGGTCTGCTCGCTGGCCGGTGCGCCGTTGGCGCCGTTAAACTTGATGCCAAAGTCGCCGTGCGGGCCACCGGGGTTGTGGCTGGCCGACAGAATCAGCCCACCGGCGGCGCCGCGCTGGCGGATCAGCGCCGAAGCGGCCGGCGTCGACAACAGCCCGCCGCGGCCAACCAGCAGCCGCGCCACACCGTTGCCGGCGGCTAACTCGGCGATCCGGGCGATCGCCGCACGGTTGTGGTAACGGCCGTCGCCGCCGACCACCAGGGTCGCGCCGGCCAAGCTCGGCACGGCGTTAAAAATTGCTTGGACAAAATTCTCTAGGTAGTGGGGCTGCTGAAAAACGCTGACCCGCTGGCGCAGCCCAGAGGTGCCGGGACGCTGGCCCGGGTAGGGGCTGCTACTCACTGTAATCATTGGGTCTCCTTACGGCTGGCGGCGCACAACGCTGCCATTGTAGGCGATTTAACCCCAATAGCTAGCCGCTGCTAGTTGTCGCTCCAGTAGACCGACAGCGGTGCGCTGGACTGGCGCAGAATGGCCCGCACCGGCATCTCGCGCAGGTCGTCACCGGCCCGCGCGGCAGCCAGCACACGCTGCTTGTCGGCACCGACAATGTGCAGAAAAATCTCATCGCAATCGAGCAGCCGCGGCAGCGTCATCGACACCCGCCAGTGCGGCGCGGTGACCGGGTCGGCGGCGATACAGCTGCGCCCAGAGTTCATCGACAGGCCGCTATCGAGCTGCTCGCTGAGCGGAAACAGCGACGCGGTGTGGCCGTCGTCGCCCATCCCCAGCACCACCGCGGCAAACCGCGGTGCGCGCATCAGCCGGTCGTCGAGCTCGCTGACCGCGTCCTCAAGGCTCTGCTCGGTCAGCGCCAACGGCCGCCAGCTAGCGGCGCTGGCGGCACCGACCAGCAGGTGCTCGCGAACCAACCGAGCATTGCTATCGGGGTGGTCGCTGGCCACCCAGCGCTCGTCGGCCAGGGTCACTACCACCCGGCCCCAGTCGAGCGGCTGCGCCGCCAGCGCGGCAAACAGCCCAAGCGGCGTGCGCCCGCCGGAGACCACCAACCACGCCTCGCCGTCGCGCTCGATAGCGGCGCTGAGCCGGCCAGCAATGGCGCCGGCCAGTGCGCTGTCGAGCGCCTGCGCACTTTCAAAATGGTGGTCGCTCACATCACTCTCCGTGCCAGCTGCGCTGGTCTTTCTCAATCAGCATCTCAGCCTTGGAGGGGCCCCAGCTACCGGCGCTGTAGGGTTTAACCTCCAGCTCGCGGGCTCGCCAAGAGTCGATCAGAGTGTCACACCAGTTCCACGACGCCTCGATCTCTTCGCGGCTGACAAACAGCCACTGGTCGCCGCGGATCGCCTCAAGAAACAGCCGCTCGTAGGCCTCGGGGATCCGCGAGCCGCCGCCGGTGTCAAAGAAATCTAGGTTGAGCAGCCGCTTCTCCAGCTTCATCTCGCCGCTCAGGCTGTGTTTTTTCGAGATCATCTCCATCTCGACACCCTCGTTGGGCTGCAGCCGGAAGATCAGCCGGTTGGCCTTCTCGACGTTAGAGCCGGGGAAGATGCCGTGCGGGTTGGCCTTGTAGGTGATCACCACCTCGGTCATCTTCTCGCTCATCCGCTTGCCGGTGCGCAGGTAAAACGGCACGCCCGCCCAGCGCCAGTTGTCGATGTAGGTTTTCAGTGCGACAAAGGTTTCGGTGTTGCTGCTGTCGCTCTCGCTGCCCTCCTCCTCCATGTAGCCGACTACCGGCTCGCCGCTGATCCAGCCGGCGGTGTACTGGCCGCGCACGGCGCGGTCGATAACGTTGTCGGGGGTGACCGGCGACAGCGCGCGCAGCAGCTTGACCTTCTCGGCGCGGATCTCATCGGCGTTAGTCGAGTTTGGCGGCTCCATGGCGATCATGCAGAGCAGCTGCAACAGATGGTTCTGGACCATATCGCGGAGCTGGCCAACCTTGTCGTAGTAGCTCCAGCGCCCTTCAATACCGACCGTCTCTGCGGCGGTAATTTGGATGTGATCGATGCAGCTGTTGTCCCACTGCGAGTTGATCATCCGGTTGGCAAAGCGCAGCACCAGCAGGTTTTGCACCGTCTCTTTGCCTAGGTAGTGGTCGATGCGGTAGATATTGCGCTCGGGGAAGTGGCGGCCGATGGTATCGTTGACCTCGCGCGAGCTCTTCAGGTCGTGGCCGATCGGCTTCTCGAGCACGATCCGCGACAGCGAGTCGACACAGCCAGAGCTGT
Source organism: Porticoccaceae bacterium (assembly GCA_024639885.1). GTDB lineage: Bacteria > Pseudomonadota > Gammaproteobacteria > Pseudomonadales > Porticoccaceae > LSUCC0057. The sequence goes on from JAHEGD010000012.1 coordinate 50,580, forward strand.
CCAGATGCTGGCATATCGGGCCAAACAGGCTCGGCGGCGTCGCCATGTAGTAGATCGCCGTGCGCCCTTCAACCAACCAGCCCTTGAGCGCCTGGTAATCTTTCTTCTGGGCAAACTCTATCTGTACAAAGGTCAGCCGCCGGCAGAACTTGGCCCACGCCGCGTCCTGCCAATCGCCGGCCGGCAGCGTCTCTTGCAGGCGCAGCTTGACGTCATCGATAAACTGCTCGGGGCTCAATGCCTCGCGGGCAACCCCGGCGATGCGGATACTCTCATCGAGCAGGCCGGCGCGCTCCAACTGGTAGAGCGCCGGAAACAGCTTGCGCTTGGAGAGATCGCCGCGCGCACCAAACAACACCAAATCAACGTTACTGCTCACACTATCTACCTCACTCAGTGGGTTGGCGGCTAGCCGCGCAGGGCCGCTGCATTGCTCGCCAACTCGGTAATCTCATCCCAGCGGCCGGCCTTGACCAGTTCGCTCGGGCAGATCCAAGAGCCGCCGACACAGAGCACGTTGGGCAGTGCCAAATAATCCATCACATTGTGCGGGCCGATGCCGCCGGTCGGGCAGAAACGGACATCGCCAAACGGCCCGCCGAGCGCCTTAATAGCGGCTGCGCCGCCGCTGGTCTCAGCTGGGAACAGCTTCATTTCAGTGTAACCGTACTCGCGGCAGCGCATCAATTCGGCCGCCGAGGCGATCCCCGGCAGCAGCTTGATCGGCGCACTGGCGGCCGCCTCTAACAGCCTGTCGGTAGCCCCGGGTGAGACCATAAACTGGCAGCCCGCCGCCACCGACTGCTCGATCTGGGCGGCGTCACAGACCGTGCCGCTGCCGATAATCGCCTCGGGTAACGCCTCGACCATCGCCGCAATCGCCTCGACCGCCACCGGCGTGCGCAGGGTCACCTCGAGCACATTCAAACCGCCGGCTACCAGTGCGCGGGCGAGTGGCACGGCGTCTTCTAGGCGGTCGATAACAATCACCGGCACCACCGGTACTGACGCTAAAATCTA
>JAHEGD010000015.1 GCA_024639885.1 Porticoccaceae bacterium
TAAAAATTACAGCAGCAATAAGACGGGTAGAACAATGTCAGCACTAACCAAAGCCGATATGGCCGAGATGCTCTACGACGAGCTGGGGCTGAATAAGCGCGAAGCCAAAGAGATCGTCGAGATGTTTTTTGGCGAGATCGGCGCAGCGCTGGCGGCTAACCAGCAGGTTAAACTTTCCGGCTTTGGCAACTTTGATCTGCGCGACAAGAACTCACGACCCGGCCGCAACCCCAAAACTGGGGAACCGATCCCGATCTCGGCGCGCCGTGTGGTCACGTTTAAACCCGGCCAAAAGCTTAAATCGCGAGTAGAGAACTGCGCCGCACCCAGCGACAGCGCCGAGTAACTCATAACGGATTATGCAGATAGAGATGCTAGAGCCCACCCACAACAACGAGCTGCCGCCGATCCCCAGTAAGCGCTACTTCACGATTGGCGAGGTGGCCGAACTCTGCGCGGTAAAGCCGCACGTGTTGCGCTACTGGGAGCAAGAGTTTGAAACCCTAAACCCGGTTAAGCGGCGCGGCAATCGGCGCTACTACCAGCGCCAAGACGTGGTGTTGATCCGCCAGATCCGCTCGCTGCTCTACGACGAAGGCTTCACTATCGGCGGCGCCCGCCAGCGCATTGCCGGCAGCGGTAACAAGCAAGAGCAGACCCCCTATAAACAGCTGATTGAACAGACGATTACTGAGTTAGAAACACTGTTGGCAGCTCTTAAATAGCGCTGTTCTCCTTGCAAAACCAACGGCAATAGGTATGATGCCGGTCTCTTCGGGGCGTAGCGCAGTCTGGTAGCGCACCACACTGGGGGTGTGGTGGTCGTAGGTTCAAATCCTGCCGTCCCGACCAAATCAAAACCAAAAAGGCCACCCGCATGGGTGGCCTTTTTGGTTTTGGCCGGCGACCGCCGGCTTTCGAGTTTTAGCGAGCAGCCACCGGCTGCGAGCGTGTCCAGGTTCACCAATTTGCAGGAGCAAATTGGGGCAGATCTCGCTTGCGAGATTGCCCCGCAGGGCTAAAGCCATGGATGGCTTTAGCAGATCTTGCCGTCCCGACCAAATCAAAACCAAAAAGGCCACCCGCATGGGTGGCCTTTTTGGTTTTGGCCGGCGACCGCCGGCTTTCGAATTTTAGCGCGCGGCGCCCTCCACCGCCGTCATCCCGGACGGCGCGTAGCGCCAGATCCGGGATCTCAGTTTGTCGATAGAAGACCCCGGCTCAAGGCCGGTGTGACGATGTAGGAAATTTAGCGCGCGGCGCCCCCCACCACCGTCATTCCGGACGGCGCGCAGCGGCAGATCCGGGATCTCAGTGGCAATGGTGGTACCCCTTCAGCCAAGACCCCGGCTCAAGGCCGGGGTGACGATGTAGGTAATTAAGCGCGCGGCGCTCACTACTACCGTCATCCCGGACGGGGCACAGCGCCTCCCACCACCGTCATCCCGGACGGCGCGTAGCGACAGATCCGGGATCTCAGTTCGTGAATGGAAAACCCCGGCTCGACGCCGTGGTGACGGTATTGGTGGGTGGTTAGAACCGCGCAGCGAGCTCTGCGTAATCGGTGAAGTCGCGGTCGGTGAAGTTGGCGGGGCGTTTTTCCATCTGCGCGGCGATCGCTTCGCGTTGGCTGGCGGTGCCGATCACTTCGCCTTGCAGCCGCTCTTCTAATCTAAGGCCGGCCTCGCTGGCGCCGTGCCAGCTCTGCTCTAGCAGCCCTTTGGCGAGTGCGGTCGCCTGCGGGTTTTTCTCGGCAATGGTGCGCGCCATAGCGAGTGCAGCGGCGAGCGGGTCGTCGCTGAGTTGGGTGACCAAGCCGAGCTCGCAGGCGCGTTGGCCGTCAATAATTTCGCCGGTAAAGGTGAGCTGTTTGGCGATATCCAGCCGGACTAGGTCGCGCAGCGTCTGGGTGGCCGACATATCGGGGATGATCCCCCATTTAATCTCCATCACCGACAGCTGGGCGGCGGGGTGGGCGATGCGGATATCCGCGCCCAGTGCGACCTGTAATCCGCCGCCATACACCGCGCCGTGCAGCGCGCAGATCACCGGTGCCGGCAGCTGCTTCCAGAGATAGCCGGGCGCTTGGTAAGAATTGGGGTAGCTGGCGCTGCCTTTTTTAAACGCAGCGACAAAGGCTTCGTCCATCTGCATGCTGGCCAGGTCTAAGCCGGCGCAGAAGGCGCGCCCCTCGCCGCTCAGTACCACCGCGCGCACCGAGCGGTCGCCGGTTAACTGGCGGGCGGTGTTGGCGATCTGCTCAAACATCGCTGGGCTCAGCGCATTGAGTTTATCGGGGCGGTTGAGCCGGACATCGGCAACGTGGTCGGCAATAGTGACACTAACTAGCTTGTTTGCAGCGCTATCAGACATGGTCGGGTTACTCATCGACGTAGAGATCAATCTCAAGTTTAGGGCAGTCGGGGTCATTTTTATACTGCTCAAACTCGGTCTGCCCGCGTTCGCGCAGCAGGGCTTCGTCAATCAGCGTTTGGCCGCTCAACTGGCTCGCTGGTGTAGTAATAATGGCGTGGGCTGCATCAGCCATAATGGCCGGCGTCCGCGAGGCGGCTAGCAGCTCGGCATTAATGGCAAACTCGACCGCTGCGGTGGCAATGGTGGTGCGCGGCCACAGCGTGTTGGCGGCGATACCCAATTCGCCCAGTTCTTCGGCAAGCCCTAGGGTCAACAGTGTCATCGAATACTTGCTGACCGTGTAGGGTATGTAACCACCCAGCCATTTGGGTTTTAAGTTGATCGGTGGGGCGAGTGTGACGATGTGTGGGTTGCTGCTGGCTTTTAAGTAGGGGATGGCCAGTTGTGAGCAGGCCAGCACGCCGCGGGTGTTGATCGATTGAATCAGGTCGAAGCGCTTTAAATCGGTGTTTTGCACGTTGTTTAAGGCAATCGCACTGGCGTTGTTGATCAGTACGTCGATGCCGCCAAACTGCTCGGCCGCTAACTGCATCGCTGCAGCGATCGACTGCTCATCGCGGACATCCACCTGGCAGGCCAGCGCCCGGCCACCGGCGGCTTCCACCTCTGCTGCCACGCTGTGGATCGTGCCGGGCAGCTTGGGGTGGGGCTGGTCTGATTTGGCGGCGATAACGATATTGGCGCCGTCGCGCGCGCAGCGCAGGGCAATCTCGCGGCCTATGCCGCGGCTGGCACCGGTAATAAACAGGGTTTTACCGGCGAGTGAGTGTGGTGCCGTGGTCATGGTGAGCTCCTCGGTGGGTTATTCGCCGCTGTGAGGTGTGAGCGTGGCCAGCAACTGGCGGCCTTTAACCTGGCTGCCGACGCTGACATTGATCGATTCGACGATGCCGTCGCTGTCGGCTTTAAGCGGGTGCTCCATCTTCATCGCCTCTAACACCAGTAGCGTGTCGCCGCGGCTGACCGGCTGGCCGACCGCGACCGCGATGGCGACGATAGCGCCATCCATCGAGGCGGTGATCTGGCCGTTGCCGAGCGTATCGGCGCTGCTGGCTGGCTGCGCGCTGGTGTCGCTAAAGCAGAGTGTGCCGTGTTCGCCATCTAGCCACAGCTGCTGGTTGTGCCAGCAGTAATAGCGCTGCTCGGCGACTGCGCTGTCACCGCCGAGCTGGTAGCGCACGCTCTGCTCGCCAATCTCTAGTACGGTGAGGGGCTGGTTAAACTCCGCCCCAGCCACAGTAAAGCTGGCATCGCCGTGCTGCTGGCTAACCGTTAAGGTGAGTGCGCTCGGCTGCGCGGCGCCGTGCTCGCAGGCAAGGCTAAACTGGCTGACTGCCGCGCTGGCATTGCTGAAACCGCGCAGCGCGCTGTGGTGCTGGCTGGCACTGCGCTGCCAGTAGAGCAGGGCAGCCAGCGCTTGCTCGGCGGGGGAGGGCGGCAGCGGCTGCAGGGTTGGGTCAGCATTAAACTGGTCGGCGATAAACGCGGTGGTGGCGGCGCCATCGATAAAGCAGGGGTGGCTGAGGATATTGACCAAAAACTGGCGGTTGTTGGCAACACCCAACAGCGGGCTCTGTTTAATCGCCGCGATTAGCCGCCGCCGCGCCTGTTCGCGGTTGCTGCCGTGGGCGATCAACTTGCCGAGCATCGGGTCGTAGTGGGGCGATACCACCGCGCCGCAGGCGATGCCGCTGTCGATACGCACCCCTTCACCTTTGGCTGCGCCCCACAGCGCGGCGCTGCCGGTTTGTGGCATAAATTGCTGGCGCGGCTCCTCGGCATACAAGCGCACCTCGATAGCGTGGCCGGACAGGCCAATCTGCGCTTGGCTGAGCGGCAGCGGCTCGCCGGCGGCAACCTGAAGCTGCCAGGCGACCAGGTCTTGGCCGGTCACCAGCTCGGTTACCGGGTGCTCTACCTGCAGGCGGGTGTTCATCTCTAAAAAATAGAACTGGCCGTCGCCGTCGACCAAAAATTCAACGGTACCGGCACCGCGGTAGTCGCAGGCGCGCGCTGCCATCACCGCGGCATCGCCCATCGCTTGGCGCAGGGCGGGGCTGACAAACGGCGACGGTGCCTCCTCGACCACCTTTTGGTGGCGGCGTTGAATAGAGCAGTCGCGCTCGCCTAGGTGGACCACATTGCCGTGGTCGTCGGCGAACACCTGTATCTCAATATGGCGCGGCTCCAGCACCGCGCGCTCCAGAATCAACTGGCCGTCGCCAAATGCGCTGAGCGCCTCTGAGCGGGCGGTTTGCAGCGCCGCCGGCAGGGCGGTCGGCTCGGCCACTAACCGCATGCCGCGGCCACCGCCACCGGCGCTGGCCTTAACCATCAGCGGGTAGCCGACCTCGCTGGCCGCCGCAACCAGCGCGTCGTCGCGCTGGTCGTCGCCGTTGTAGCCGGGCAGGCAAGGCACACCGGCCGCCTGCATGGCCAGCTTAGATTGCTGCTTGCTGCCCATCAGGGCGATGGCGTCGCTCGGCGGGCCGATAAAGACGATGCCGTTGGCCTCGCAGAGCCGGGCGAACTCGGCGTTCTCAGATAAAAACCCGTAACCGGGATGGATGGCGTCGGCGCCACTGGCCTTGGCCGCGGCGATGATCGCACTGCTGTTGAGATAGGAGTCGGCGACCGCGGCAGCGCCGATGGCAACCGCTTGGTCGGCACTGCGCACGTGCAGCGCGTTGTCGTCGGCGGCGCTGTAGACCGCCACCGTGGCATAGCCGAGCGCCCGCGCGGTGGCGATCACCCGCACCGCGATTTCGCCGCGGTTGGCAATGAGTATTTTACTGTTGGCTGTTAGCTTCACGCGGTTGCTCCAGGCAGGGTGGTTGGTTAGCGGCGCTGTAGGTTCATCTGTTTGCCGATGATGCCGAGCATCACTTCGTCGGCGCCGCCGCCGATCGAGCCGAGCCGGTTGTCGCGGTAGAAGCGCGAGACGATGTTCTCCCACATAAAGCCCATGCCGCCCCAGTACTGCAGGCAGCTGTCGGTCACCTCGCGCGATAGGCGGCCCGATTTGAGCTTGGCCATCGACGCTTTAAGGCTGACATCGTCGCCGTTGATATAGCCCTCGACGCCGTCGTAAACCAGGGCGCGTAGCAGCTCTACCTCGGTCTGTAGCTCGGCTAGGCGGAACTGCACCGCCTGGTTGTCGAGAATACGCTGACCGAACGCCATGCGGTTGGCGGTGTAGTCGATGGTCGCCTCGATACAGAGCTCCATGCTCCCCAGCGACATGGCGGCACAGAACAGGCGCTCCTCTTGGAACTGAATCATCTGCTGGGTAAACCCGGCCCCCTCGCTACCGATCAGGTGGTGCTGCGGTACGCGGACATCGTCAAAAAATACCTGGGCGGTGTCGGACGAGTGCATACCGAGCTTTTTCAGCGGCTCAGAGAAGGTGATGCCGGGGCTGTCCCTGGGCACCACAATCAGCGACTTGTTTTTGTGCGGGGCATCGTTGGAGGTGTTGGCCAGCAGGCAGATAAAATCGGACTGCAGCGAGTTGGTCATCCACATCTTGCTTCCGTTGATGACGTAGTCGCCGCCCTGTTTGCGGGCGGTCGTTTTAATCGCCGCGACATCGGAGCCGGCGCCGACCTCGCTGACACCGAGCGCTGCAACCCGCTCGCCGGCGATCGCCGGGGCGAGAAACTCGCGGCGCAGCGCGTCGCTGCCAAACCGCGCCAGTGCCGGCGTGGCCATGTCGGTCTGTACGCCGACCGCCATCGGTATGGCGCCGCAGTGAACCCGCCCAAACGCCTCGGCAAAGACGATCTGGTAGCTGTAGTCGAGGCCGAGGCCGCCGTACGCCTCCGGCTTGGCGATACCCAGCAAGCCGAGATCGCCCATCTTTTTAAACAGTTCGGCGGCCGGGAAGCGCCCCTGCGCCTCCCACTCGTCGACGTGGGGGTTGACCTGCTGCTCGACAAACTGCTCGGTGGTGCGGCGCAGCGCGTGGTGTTGTTCGGTCAATCGCATAGCAATCTCCTCAAGTTAGTCGTTAGAAGCGGGCGACCCCAAAGTGGTTGGGGCGCAGCTGGCGCTGGGCGGCGTCGCGGCAGATCTCCAGCGACAGCGCGATGATGGTACGGGTATCGCGCGGGTCAATGATGCCGTCGTCCTCAAGCCGGGCGGTGCTGGCCAAGGCGGTGGTCTGGGCGTCGAGCATAGTCGCATTGTCGTTCTCCATGGCGGCCAGCTGCGCTTCGATCTGCTCATCGGGCAGCCCCGATTTGCGCAGTTTGGGCTCGGCGACGATACGCAGCACCATACCGGCTTGGGCGCCACCCATCACCGAGGTGCGGCTATTCGGCCACGAGAACAGAAAGCGCGGGTCAAAGCCGCGCCCACACATCGCGTAGTTGCCGGCCCCGTAAGAGCCGCCGATGTTAATGCTCAGCTTGGGTACCGTGGCGTTGGCGACCGCTTGGATCATCTTAGAACCGTGCTTGATGATGCCGGCGCGCTCGTGCTCGGTGCCGACCATAAAGCCGGTAATGTTGTGTAAAAACAGCAGGGCGATATCGGCCTGCTCGCAGAGCTGGATAAACTGGCCGCCCTTGCTGGCGCCGGCGGCGGTGATCGGCCCGTTGTTGGCGATGATGCCGCAGCGGTGGCCGCCGATGGTGGCGTGGCCACAGATCAGCTGGTTGTCGTAGCTGGCTTTAAACTCAAGAAACTGCGAGCCATCGGCGAGCCGGGCGATCACTTCGCGGCAGTCGTAGGGCTGCTTGGGGTCGCTGGGCACAATGCCCAGCAGCTCCTCCGTTGGGTAGAGCGGCGGCTCGCCGTGCTGGTCGGCTTGGTATCGTGGCCACGGCAGTTGTGCGGCGATCTCGCGGGCGATGCGGATCGCGTCAGCGTCGTCTTCGGCCAAATAGTCGCCCACCCCAGACTCGCTGGTGTGCATCTCGCCGCCGCCAAGCTCCTCATCGGTAGCGATCTCGCCGGTCGCCGCCTTGAGCAGCGGCGGCCCGGCCAGGTACATGGTGGTCTGGCCGCGCACCATTACCGTGTAGTCAGAGAGCCCCGGCTGGTAGGCGCCGCCGGCGGTGGCGCTGCCGTGGACCACGGTGATCTGCGGGATACCGGCCGCCGACAGCCGCGCCTGGTTGGCAAAGCTGCGCCCGCCGCGGACAAAGATATCGGCCGCATGGGTGAGGTTGGCACCGCCGCTCTGTGACAGCGAGATAACCGGCAGCCGGTTCTCCAGCGCGATCTCTTGCAAGCGCAGTTTTTTCTCTAGCCCGCTCGGCGATACCGTGCCGCCTTTGAGCGCAAAGTTGTCGACCACCACCAGCGCGCGGATACCCGACACATAGCCGATACCGGCGATACAGCCAGCCCCGGCGGCGGTGCCATCTTTGTCGCCCCACAGCTTATAGCCGGCCAGCGACGACAGCTCGATAAACGGCGCGCCGGCGTCCAGCAGCCGCTCCAGCCGCTGCGCGGGCATCAGTAGGCCGCGCTTTTGGTAGTGCTCGCGGGACTTGTCGGTCGCCTCGGCAACGCTCTGCTCGATCGTGCGGAACGCATCGATAGCGCTCTGCATCGCCGCGCAGTTGGCGGCAAAGGCTTCGCTGTGGGTGTCTAGCTGGCTCTCAATGACCGGCATGGCGGGCTCCTGGCAAACGGTTATAGATAGAGTTGGCGGGCTTCTTCAGGCGAGGCGATCGAGCGGCCGGCCTGTTCGGCGATGGCTACCAGCGCCTCGATCAGCTGGCCGTTGCCGCTGGTGCGCTCGCCGCTGGGCAGGTAGAAGGTGTCTTCAACACCAGTGCGCAGATGGCCGCCGAGATCGGCGGTGCGCTGGTGGACCGGCCAGATCTCTTGGCGGCCGATCAGTGTGGTCTGCCAGAGGCTGCCGGGCTTGATGTAGTTGAGCAGCAGCTCCAGCAGGGCGGCGTCGGCCGGCATCCCCGACGCGACCCCCATCACCAAGTTGTAATCCAGTTTGTCGACCATGCCGACCTCTTGATACATGCCCACCGCGCGGACGATACCGACGTCAAAACACTCAAACTCGGGGCGGGTACCGGTCTCGCCCATTACCGCTAGCAGCTCCTCGACCTTTTCGACCGGGTTTTGGAACAGCATCGGCGGCCACGCCCAGCTGCCATCTTTTTTAGTTTTTAGGTAGTTGAGGCTGCCGGCGTTACAGGCGGCGATCTCTGGCTTGCCGGCGCGGATGCAGGCGATCGGACCGCTCTGGTCGCGGTCGACGGTACCGGTAGTAAAGTTGAGAATCACCCCCGGGCAGGCGGCGCGAATAGCGTCGGCCATCTCCAGCGCCACCTCCGGCTGCCAGCACGGTATGTGGCCGGCGCCCGGCTCTTGGCGGCGAAAATGAATGTGCATACAGCTGGCGCCGGCGTCGTAGGCCTCGCGCGCAGAGGCGGCCATCTCAGCTGGGGTGACCGGCACTGGGTGCTGGCTGGGGTCGGTCAACACCCCGGTGATAGAACAGGTAATAACGGCTTTATCGGCGCTGAGTGGGTTCACGGGGCTCTCCAAATAGTCGTGCGGCGGCGGGGGCTGCCAGCGGTGAGCAGATAATAGCGATAACTACTATTACCAAGCAAGCGCTTGGTTTAAAATAATGGCTCACCCAACCGCTTTGGAGCCGCCGATGAACGCCGCCGCCACCCTTTTTGATGAGAGCCACCAACAGCTGCGCGAGCAGGCGCGGCGCTTTGTCGCTCGCGAGATCAGCCCACATATCGACAGCTGGGAAGAGGCCGGTAGCTTCCCGCGCGATCTCTACCAGCGCACCGCGGCGGCCGGCCTGTTGGGGATCGGCTACCCAGAGCAGTGGGGCGGCTGCGGCGGCGACATCGTCCACAAGACAGTCTGGACCGAAGAGCTGATGCGGGCCGGCTCCGGCGGCCTGGCCGCCAGCCTCGGCTCGCTAGATATCAGCCTGCCGCTGGTGCTTGAGTTTGCCAGCGACCAGTTACAGCAGCGGGTGGCACCGCCGGTACTGGCCGGCGACAAAATCTGCGCGCTGGCGATCACCGAGCCGGGCGCCGGCTCGGATGTTGCCGCTATCGCCACCAAGGCCGAGCTAGTCAGTGTGGATGGCAGTGACTACTATCGGCTAAACGGCAGCAAGACCTATATCACCAGCGGCTGTAGGGCCGACTTTTTTGTGGTGGCGGTGCGCACCGGCGGGGCCGGCCACGCCGGTATCAGCCTGGTATTGGTCGAGGCCGAGCGGGATGGGTTTAGCCGCTCGGCGCCGCTGAAAAAAATGGGCTGGTGGGCGTCGGACACCGCCGAGCTGGCGTTTAATGACTGCCTCATCCCGGCTGCCAACCTCATTGGCCAAGCCGGTGGTGGCTTTAAGATGATCGCCCACAATTTTCAGGCCGAGCGGCTCAATTTGGCGACCATGGCGGTAGTCACCGCAGAGCTGGCGCTGGCGGCCGGGCTAGAGCAGGCCAACAGCCGCCACGCCTTTGGTGGCACGCTCGCCAACCATCAGACGGTGCGCCACAAGTTGGCCGACATGGCCACCGAAGTGACCGTAGCGCAGAGCTTTGTCCACCACTGCGCGGCGCGTATGGCGGCCGGCGAGTCGATCGCCAAAGAGGTCTCGATGGCGAAAAACTTCGCTTGCGATGTCAGCGACCGCGCCACCTTCAATGCGGTGCAGCTACACGGTGGCATGGGCTATATGCGTGGGGTGCTGGTCGAGCGGCTCTACCGCGACAATCGAATCTTGTCGATAGGTGGCGGTGCCCGTGAGATCATGAACGAAATTATTGCCAAGCAGCTCGGCCTGCCCGGCTAACTGATGCCACGCAGCACCATTAAGGAACCGCTATGCCACAAATAGGCGCACTGCTGCGCAAACTGATCGCCGATGGTCAGGTCTCAGACCCGGCCTCGCCGCGCGGCAAGTTGTTGGCCGCCGCGGCCAAGCTATTTCGTCAAAATGGCTACGCCGCCACCACTGTGCGCGACCTTGGCGCCGAGGTCGGCATACTGTCGGGCAGCCTATTTCACCACTTTAAAAGCAAAGAAGAGATTCTATTTGGGGTGATGAGTGAAGTGGTGGTCGCGATGGAGGCGGCGCTGCGCGCCGCGCTCAGCGAAGCCCACGAGCCGCGGGCCGCGGTACGGGCGCTGATCGCCACCGAGCTGGCGTTTATCCACGGCAAAACCAGCAATGCCACTGCGGTGCTGCTCTACGAGTGGCGCGCACTCAACAGCAGCCGTCAGGCGCAGATCCTGACCGGCCGCGAGGCCTACTTTGCGATGTGGCAGCAGACCCTAAAAGCGGCCCAGCAGGCCGGGTTGGTTGCGGTCGAGCCGGAGTATCTGCGCCAGCTGATTCACGGCGCGCTGACCTGGACCGCGGTCTGGTACAAGCCCAGCGGTGCGCTCAGCCTGGATGGGCTGGCCGATCGCTGCCTGTTGATGGCGCTGAGCGAGCGACCCTGAGCAGGTACTTTTCGGTCTTGAGTGGCGCATAGATCCGCCTTGTCAGCACCTCCACCTCGATGCCGCGGCGTCCATCGAGCGCCGCCATGCAGTGGTCGGCCAGTGCCCAAAACGGCGGCCGGCCGGGGTCGGCGATGATCACTTGTTGGCAGCCGCCCTGCAGGGCGCGGCGGATCAGCTTGAACAGCAGCTCGGCGAGCTCGTCCCAGAAGCAGATGTCGGCACCGATCAGGGTGTGCTGGCTGCCGAGCTGCTGTTTGCTGAGCTTCTCAAAACGGCCGGGCTGAAAGCAGAGCTGGCCGGGGGCGGTGAGTGCGGTGACGGTATCGATGCCGTTGCTGGCCGCTTGCAGCTGCAGGAACGGCTCGACGCTGGGGTCGATATCTACCGCGGTGACCATAGCGCGCTGGCGCTTGGCCAGAAAGATGCCGCCAAACCCCCAGCCGCAGCCGAGATCCATCACTCGGCTAGCGTCCGGCAGCGGGTTGTCGTTGAGGTAGTCCATCATCACCAGACTGGATCGCCACACTTTATTGCCGTGGGCGCTGTGGCCGCCGAGCTGGCGTTTGAGCCGGCGCACCCCGGCGTGGCTGGTGCGCAGCGCATGCACGCCGTGCAGTGTCTGGGTGTTGGCAGGGGCTGTGGCGGTGTCGGGTCTGGTCATCGCGGCAGTGTAGCGGCTTTTTGCCGGTGCCGGCAGTCGGCCGCCGGCCAATTGTCAATTTGTGGCTATTTGTTGGGCGGGGTTTGTGCGATTTTGTCTGCTGAGTTGTTTCCCCACAGTTAACTTAGCAGTTGAGGCCACGTGATGAGCAGTGACAACCAACCCAAACGCAAACTGCGCAGCGCGCGCTGGTTTGGCGGCACCCCGTTTGACGCCGAACACACTGGCCACGCCCTGCAGGCGGGGTTGGCCCGCGAGGAGTTTGAGGGCAAGCCGGTGATCGGCATCATCAACACCTGGAGCGACCTCAATCCGTGCCACGCCCATCTGCGCGAGCGCGCCGAGGCGGTCAAGCGCGGCGTCTGGCAGGCCGGCGGCTACCCGGTCGAGCTGCCGGCGATGGCGCTTGGCGAGGGCTACATGAAACCCTCGGCGATGCTCTACCGCAACATGTTGGCGATGCAGACCGAAGAGCTGCTGCGCGGCCAGCCGATCGATGGCGTCATTTTGCTTGGCGGTTGCGACAAGACCACCCCGGGGTTGCTGCTCGGCGCGATCAGCATGGACCTGCCGGTGATCTTCTGTCCGGCCGGGTTTGCCAACGGGGCCAGCTACCGCGGCGAGCGGTTTGGCAGTGGCACCGGGCCCTTTAAGTGGGCGCCGGAGCTGATAGCCGGGCGTTTGCCGGTCAGCGAGTGGCAGACCATTGAAGAGAAGATCTGGAGCTCGCCGGGCACCTGTAATGTAATGGGTACCGCCTCGACCATGACCGCGCTGGCCGAGGTGCTCGGCTTTTCGCTGGGCGGCGCGTCGTCGGTGCCGGCCACCGCCTCTAAGGGCCACCAACTTGCGGCGGCGGCGGGGCGGCGGATTGTCGATTTGGTCTGGGATGACTATAAGCCGAGCGATATGCTGACCGCGGCCTCGTTTGCCAACGCCGCCAAGTTGGCGGTGGCGCTGGGTGGCTCGACTAACGCCACTATCCATCTGATAGCGCTGGCGCGCCGCGCCGGCTTTGATTTTAGCTTGGCCGACTTTGATGCGGTCGCCCAGCAGGTACCCGTGCTGGCCAATGTGCAGCCGTCGGGTGAGTACATCATGACCGAGTTTGCCGATGCCGGTGGGCTGCCGGCACTGCTCACCGAGCTGGCCAGCCAGCTGGATATGAGCCAGCGCACCGTCGCCGGCCTCAGCTTGGCCGAGCAGGTGGCCGGCGCGACGGTGGTGGACAGCGATGTGATCCGCAGTTTGGACAACCCGGTCGCGCGCGAGGCGCTGGCGGTGGTCAACGGCAACCTAGCGCCCAACGGCGCGGTGATAAAACCCAGTGCCGCCACTGCCGAGCTGCTCAGCCACCGCGGCCCGGCGCTGGTCTTTGAGGACGCCGCCGACATGGCCGCGCGGATCCACAGCGACGAGCTCGCCGTCACCGCAGATAGCGTGCTGATACTGCGCAACTGCGGCCCGCAGGGCGGCCCCGGCATGGCCGAGAACGGCATGCTGCCGATTCCCAAAAAGATGGTAGAGCAGGGAGTGCGCGATATGGTGCGGATCAGTGACGCGCGGATGAGCGGCACCAGCTTTGGCACCTGCCTGTTGCATGTCAGCCCAGAATCGTGGGTGGGCGGGCCGCTGGCGCTGGTAGAGAGCGGCGATACCATCGTTCTGGATGTCGCCGCACGGCGCATCGATATGCTGGTTGACGACGCCGAGCTGGCGCGCCGCAGAGCGCGCTGGCAGCCGCCCAAGCCACACTACCTGCGCGGCTGGGGGGCGCTCTACATCGAGCACGTCAACCAAGCCGACCAGGGCTGTGATTTTGACTTTTTGGTGCGCCGGGGTGAGACTCCCGAACCGCCGATATTTGGCAAGCTGTGACCGCGCTTGCGGCCATAATTGGTTAACCTTATAAGGAAGGCGATATGAGCAGGTTCCCCTACAAAAAGACCTTGGTCACCGGTGCCGCCCGCGGTGTGGGTGCGGCGTTATCGCGCGAGCTGTTGGCGCGCGGTAGCGATCTGATTGCGCTCAACCGCTCGGCGGCGCCGCTCGATGCGCTGCTGACCGAGCTCAACCAGCCGGAGCGGGTCTCGGCGGTGCTGGCCGATGTCAGCGAGTTTGAGCAGCTGGAGCAGCGCTTAGCGGCACTGCTCAATGAGCACGACGATATCGACTTGATTATCCTCAATGCCGGGCTCGACCAGCCGCAGCGCATTACCGAGTTCGACTGGCGCGCGGCGCGCAGTCAGATCGATACCAACCTGACCGCCAACTACGTCTTCTTGGCGGCGCTGGTGCCCTATCTACTGGCCCGCGGCGGCGGCCGTATCGCCTTGGTGTCGAGTCTGGGTAGCTACGCCGGCTGTCCCTACGAGCACGTCTACAACGCCAGCAAGGCGGGTACCCGGATGATGCTGGATGGGGTGCGCGCCGAGCTGCTCGAGACCAGTGTCGAGATCACCGGCATCTACCCGGGCTTTATCACCACCGAGCTGCTTGAGAAAAACGCCTTTGCGGTTGAGCAGACCAACAGCCCCGAAGAGGCGGCGACCATTATTCTTGACGGCCTGGCCGCTGGCGAGGATGAAATTATCTTTCCCAAAGAGACCGCCGCGATGGTGGCGCAGCTGCGCGGCTTGGGCCCGCGCGAGCGCGCCGAGGTGGTGCGCAGCCTGATGGCCGATATTCCCGCTTAAACGGCGGCCGGCAGCCCGAACAGCCGGCGGCTGTTGGCGGCGGTGGTGGCTGCCAGCTGCTCGGCGCTGGCGCCGCGCAGGGCGGCGACGGTAGCCAGTACCTCGGGCAGGTAGCAGGGTTGGTTGCGGCCATCTTTGGGCTTGGGGCGCAATGTGCGCGGCAGCAGGTAGGGGGCATCGCTCTCCAGCAGCAGCCGTTCGGCAGGAATCTCTGCAACCAGCCGCTGCAGCCCCAGCCCGCGCCGTTCGTCGCAGACCCAGCCGGTAATGCCGATATAAAGGTCGAGGTCCAAATAGCCGTAGAGCGCCTTTTTTTCGCCAGTAAAACAGTGCAGCACACCGCCGCGGTAGTGGTCGCGGTGCTGGCTGAGTATGTCTAGCTGGCGCGCGCTGGCGTCGCGCTCGTGCAGAAACAGCGGCAGACCGCTGTCGGCGGCCAGCTCTAGGTGGCCGATGAAGGCCCGCTCCTGGGCGGCCGGCGGGCTGAAGTTGCGGTTGTAGTCGAGCCCGGTCTCGCCGATGGCGACAACACGGGGGTGGCGCGCCTGCTCGGCCAGCTCGGCGTGGCAGGCGGTGCTGTAGTCGCTGGCGCTGTGTGGGTGGATGCCGGCGGTGGCAAACAGCTGCTGCGGGTAGCGGTCGGCGTACTGCTCGCAGAGCGCGACCGCGGCGCGGCTGTCGGCAACCGAGGTGCCGGTGATAACCATCGCCGCCAGCGCTGGCTCGCTGCCGCCCAGCGCGGCCGCCAGCACCGCCTCGCGGTCGTCGTTAAAGCGGTGGCTGGTTAGGTTGACGCCGATATCGATCAGACCGGCGGTCACTCCTCGTCGGGCTCTTTAACACGGATCGCCAGTACATCGCAGTTAGCGCCGTGCAGCACGCTGTTAGAGGTTGAGCCAAAGATCAGCGCCAAGCCGTGGCGGCCGTGGCTGCCGACGGCAAGCAGATCGACACTGAGCTGTTTGGCCAGCTTGTGCATCTCGTGGGCCGGCTGGCCAACCACAATGTGCTGGTTGGCCGGCTCGATACCGAGCTCGACGCAGACCTCGGCGAGGCGGCGCTCGGCCTGCGCCTCGATCTCGTTTTGAATGCCGGTCAGGTCGATCGGCACATCGCCGCCGTAGGTGTAGGAGATCGGCTCCAGTACGTGGCAGAGCGACAGTTTGGCGGTGCTGTCGGCAAACAGCGCTTTGACCCGGTCGATAATTTGCTGCGACTCTTCAGAGAGGTCGAGCCCAATCATGATGTGTTGGTAGGCGGACATACGGTATGCTCCTGCTTCGGTTAGTGTTGCGACACTGTGCCCTAAACATTTATTTTTTTATATCTGATGAGATTAGCGAACAATGCTCTGGTTGTTAATGTTTTTTTTACTGGTGGTGGCGATATCGCCGCTGATGATGATGCGCCAGAGCCCGCGCCAGCGACGGCATAGCGCGCTGCGCAGCGCGGCGTTGGGGCGCGGCGTCAAGGTCAGCCTGGTGGCCCGCCCGGACGGCCGCGCCAGTGGCAGCCGCGGTCACGGCGGTCAGCAGTACGCCCGCTACTGGCTGGCGCTTGAGAAACCGCAGCAAGCCGCCGGCGCGGTGCTGCACCGCATCGACGACAACGGTTGGGAGTCGGCCTACCCGGGCTGGGTGTGGCGTGACAAGGCCAGCGACCGCCGCCGCGACCCGGTGCTCGCCGAGTTGATAGCGCAACTGCCGGTCGGTGTATTGGCGCTGAGCTGGGATGGCGGCAGTGTCGGCGCGATCTGGGACGAGCGCGGCGAGTTAGACGATATCGGTGCGCTCTGCGACCGGCTAACAGCCCTAAAAGCGTGGCGCGAGCGACTAATTTCGGCGAAAACTTGACCTCACCGCTACTGGCGGCGTATTTTTGCCCCCCTCTGGCTGCCCGTTTCACAGTTGATCGCGATCGGGTAGTACTTTTATAGCTCCAATGCGCTGCTGCAGTGTCGACAAAGGATCTGAACCGCTCTCATGGGAAAAGCCCTGGTAATTGTAGAGTCACCGGCCAAAGCCAAGACCATTAACCGCTATCTGGGCGACGACTTTGTCGTCAAGTCGAGTGTCGGCCACATCCGCGATCTGGCTACCGGCGGCGGCAAGCCGATCACACCCGCCGAGCGCGCCAAGCAGGCCGCTGCCACCCGCAAGCTGACCCCGGCGCAAAAAGAGCGCCACAAGGTGAAGAAGGCCAAAGAGCAGCTGGTCCGCAGCATGGGCATCAACCCAGACAAAGATTGGCAGGCCAACTACCAGATACTGCCCGGCAAAGAGAAGGTGGTGGCGGAGCTGCAAAAGCTCGCCAAAAACGCTGACACCATCTACTTGGCGACGGATTTGGACCGCGAGGGGGAGGCGATCGCCTGGCACCTGCAAGAGGCGATCGGTGGCGACCCGAGCCGCTACCAGCGGGTGGTGTTTAACGAAATTACCAAGAAGGCGATCCGCGAAGCATTTGAAGAGCCCGGCCAGCTGAACATGGCCCGCGTCGATGCCCAGCAGACCCGTCGATTCTTAGACCGAGTGGTCGGCTACATGGTCTCGCCGCTGCTCTGGGAGAAGGTCGGCCGCGGCCTTTCGGCCGGCCGTGTGCAGTCGGTGGCGCTGAAGATGATTGTCGAGCGCGAGCGCGAGATCCACGCCTTTATCCCCGACGAGTACTGGACTGCCCAGGCTGACCTAGAGATTGCCAGCGCCGCTGAAGCAGCCGCCGAGCTGCTCCGTTTTGAGGTTCGCAAACACGCCGGCCAGCCGTTCCGGCCGGTCTCTAAAGAGCAGACCGATGCGCTGATGGCGCTGCTCAAGCAGGCCGATTTTGTGGTCAGCAAGCGCGAGGACAAGCCGACCTCGTCGAAGCCATCGGCGCCGTTTATCACCTCGACGCTGCAGCAGGCGGCCAGCACCCGGCTCAGCTTTGGCGTTAAAAAAACCATGATGCTCGCCCAGCGCCTCTACGAGGCGGGCTACATCACTTATATGCGTACCGACTCGACCAACCTTAGCGACGACGCGGTGGCCGGCTGTCGGGAGTTTATCAAGGGCCGTTTTGGTGGCGACTACCTGCCCGCCAGCCCGATTCAATACGGCAGCAAAGCGGGCGCCCAAGAGGCCCACGAAGCGATTCGGCCCTCCAATGTGGACATCAAACCGGGCGATGTTGGCGATGTCGACCCCGATGCGAAAAAACTCTACCAGCTGATCTGGCAGCAGTTTGTCGCCTGCCAGATGAGCAACGCCAAATTTACCTCGACCACCATTACCGTGGCGGCGGGTGAGTTTGAGCTCGCCGTGAAGGGCAGGGTGACGCTGTTTCCCGGCTTCTTGGCGGTGATGCCGCCCAACCGCAAGGGCGACGACGACCGCGAGCTACCCGACCTGCAGCCGGGCGATTCGCTCGGGCTGGTGACACTGCTGCCGCAGCAGCACTTTACCAAGCCACCGCCGCGCTACTCTGAGGCGTCGCTGGTCAAAGAGCTTGAGAAACGCGGTATCGGCCGGCCGTCGACCTATGCGGCGATTATCTCGACGATTCAGGACCGCGGCTACGTACGGGTCGAGAACCGCCGCTTCTACGCCGAGAAGATCGGCGATGTGGTTGCCGAGCGTCTCTCTGAGAGCTTTGTCGAGTTGATGGACTACGGCTTTACCGCCGCCCTTGAAGAGAGCTTGGATAAAGTCGCAAAAGGCGGCAAGCCGTGGAAGGAGCTGCTTAACGAGTTTTATGCCGACTTTGTCGCCACCCTTGAAAAGGCCAAACTGGCCGAGGGCGGTATGAGGCCCAATGCGCCGACCGAGACCGACATCAGCTGCACCCACAAAAACGAGGACGGCTCGGTTTGCGGTCGGCCGATGATGATCCGCACCGCAGCGACCGGGGTATTCCTCGGCTGCTCTGGTTACGCACTGCCGCCCAAAGAGCGCTGCAAGCAGACTATTAACCTCACCTCCGGTGACGAGGCGGTCAATATCGACGAGGACGACGAGGCCGAATCGAAGGCGCTGCTGGCTCGCAAACGCTGTCCGCAGTGCAATACCTCGATGGACAGCTACCTGGTCGACGAACGCCGCAAGCTGCACGTCTGCGGCAACAACCCCGACTGCAGCGGCTTTGTCGTTGAGCAGGGCAGTTTTGTGATTAAAGGCTACGACGGCCCACGCCTGGATTGCGACAAATGCGGCGCCGAAATGCAGCTAAAAACCGGCCGCTTTGGCAAGTACTTTGGCTGCACCGAGTGTAAAAATACCCGCAAACTGCTGCGCAGTGGCGAGGCCGCGCCACCGAAGGTCGACCCGGTGCCGATGCCCGAGCTGCGCTGCGAGAAAGTCGACGACTTCTACCTGCTGCGCGATGGCGCCTCGGGTATCTTCTTGGCGGCCAGCCAGTTTCCCAAACACCGCGAGACCCGCGCACCGCTGGTCAGCGAGCTGCTGCCCTACAGGGCGCAGATCGATAAGAAGTTCCAATACCTGCTCGATGCGCCGGTTAGCGATGGGGACGGCAACCCCGCCGTGGTGCGCTTTGACCGCAAGACTCGCGAGCACTATGTGCGCAGCGAAAGCGAAGGCAAGCCGACCGGCTGGGCTGCCTACTTTAGCAAAGGGCTGTGGAGCAGCAACGGTGCCGCGGCGGCCAGCAAACCGGCCGCCAAGCGCAAGGTGGCGGCTAAGAAAGCCCCGGCTAAACGCAAACCGGCAGCCAAGAAAGCCGCGGCCAAGCGCAGTTGAGCGAGTGAGCGCTGACAGCGAGCAACTGGCGCGCGCCGCCGGCCAGCGGCTCGGCTTTGCCCAGCAGCTGTTGCTGCTCGCCGGCAGCTGCCGGCGCGACGCCGTCCAGCCACTGCTGCAGGCGGCGGCCACCGAGCTCAGCTGGGCGTGTTGCTGGCACCTGCTGGCCGGGCTGCCAGAGTCGCTCAAGCTCAGCCGCCAGAGCAGCCTACAGGCGCTGTGCGACCAGTTTGCCGAGCCGAACTGGCTGGACGGCGAGCACGGCCACCACGCCGTGGTGGTAGAGCTGCACGGCTTGGCCGGCCGCGACCAGAGCTGGTTGGTGGCGCTCGCCAATGCCGTCGGCCAGGCCTATGCGCTGCCGGCGGCAGAGTTTCATTCGGCACTGGCGCCAGACCGGTTGGCGGTGGTCGATTTGAGCGGCCAGCGCTGGCAGCAGCCGGTTGACTGGAGTGTGGCTGCAGTGCAAAAATGGTACGATAACGCCACAGAGTTGGTCGGCCGCCACCGCGAGCAAGCGGTGGAGTGTTGAGCGGCCCGTTTTGTTCTAGAATGATCTCACCCCAGCCAAGTAAGGACGGTCTATGCCTCTCACCCGATTAGAACTGGTAATGCTCGACAGTGGTGAAATTGCCCTGCGCCGCAGTGATGACGAGGCCGCGCTGGTAGAGATTAAGTTTGCCGAAGAGCTGCTCGACTTTATCGTTGAAGACCAGCTCGATATCGCCAAGGTGATGATCGACGCCGGTATCGCCCGGGTCACCGAGCTGCAGAACGAGGCCGCACCGATCGCCGACGAGCTGTTCGAAAAACCGCACACCCTACACTGAGCCCAGCGCCGTGACGGTTGCCGACAGTAACCTAAACAGCGCTGCCAGCGAGACGCTGGGGCCACTGGCCGAGCGCCGCCAGCTGGCCAGCTACCGCTACCACCTGCTGCTCTGTACGCGCGGCAAGTGCGCCAGCGACGGCGATGGCGCGCGCTCTTGGGATTACCTTAAAAAACGGATACGCGAGCTCGGCTTAATGGATGTTGAGCAGGGGGTCTACCGCTCGCCGGTCGACTGCCTGCGGATCTGTCGGCAGGGGCCGATTATGTTGGTCTACCCAGAGGGTATCTGGTACCACAGCTGCACGCCGGAGGTGGTTGAGCAGATTTTGCAGCAGCACATCATCGGCGGCCAGCCGGTCGCCGACTACCAGTTTGCGGCCAGCCCGATGGCCGATTAGCAGCCGCGCAAAAAGCGGCCTTAGCTACCGCTTAACTGGCGGGCCAAATAGCGTTTATAGCGCCAACCGCACCACGCCCACCGCCAGCCCCTCAATCGCAAACAGCTGGTGGCGCAAGTCTACCTTGATCGGCTGGTAGTCGCGGTTTTCTGGCAGTAGCTGTAGCTCGTGGCGGTTGCGCCCCGGCTTGTAACGCTTAACGGTGACCTCGCCATCGACCCGGGCGACGATAATCTGGTGGGTCTCGGCGGTCGGCTGCTGGTGCACGGCAAGCAGGTCGCCATCCATGATGCCGGCGTCGACCATGCTCTGCCCCTGTACCCGCAAGAAGTAGTCGGCGTGCGGGTGAAACGACTCGCCGGCCATCTCCTGGTAGGCGTCGATGTGCTGCTCGGCCAAGATCGGCTCGCCAGCGGCGACCCGGCCGATGATCGGGATACCTAGATACTGCTGCTGCTCGACAATTTTTATCCCCCGCGAGGCGCCGGGAATCATCTCTATCACCCCTTTGCGGGCCAGTGCGCGCAGGTGGTCCTCGGCGGCATTGGCAGAGCGAAAGCCGAGCGCCGTAGCGATCTCGGCGCGGGTGGGCGGGTAGCCGGTGTCGTCGACGTGTTGGCGAATTAGCTCAAAAATCTGCTGTTGGCGCGATGTAAGCTGAGACATGGCGGTGCTCCTGGGTAGACGAGGTGCTGGTTAAATTAACAGTAACTGTGATTGTATACAGTATTTTAATTTGTGCAAGTGGTCGACGGCCGCGCGTTTTTGTCGCTTTAATAGGGGTAGGGTGGCTGGTGCTGCCAAGCGACACGGCGAGCCTTCAAGCTAGCTAAGCCAGCAGACGCACACGCCAGACCCACAGCGCAAACCAACACCACAGAGACAGATCACAACCTAGAAGAGGCAGACAGGGATGGACAAACGGTTAGACGGAGAGGCGTGGCGGGCGCTGCGCATACAGGCGGAGCTGGTCGATGGCACGGAGAAAATGCGCAGGCTCGGCGCCGCGGTAACGGTGTTTGGCGGCGCCCGCTGGGCGGCCGACAGCGCCACCTACCAGCAGGCGCAAGAGCTGGCTGGCCGGCTCGGCCGCGAAGGCATTGCGGTGATCACCGGTGGCGGGCCGGGGGTGATGGAGGCGGCCAACAAGGGCTGCGCGGCGACCCCGGCGACCAGCGTGGGGTTAAACATCCAGCTCCCGCACGAGCAGCAGCCCAACCGCTATCAGGACTTAGAGCTGACCTTTAGGTACTTTTTTGTCCGCAAGTATCTATTCGTCAAACAGGCGGTCGGTTTTGTGATCTTTCCCGGCGGGTTTGGCACCCTTGATGAGCTATTTGAAGCGCTTACCCTGGTGCAGACCGGTAAGGTCGAGCCGTTCCCGATTGTGTTGGTCGGCCGGCAGTTCTGGCAGGGGCTGCTGGCGTGGCTAGAGCAGCAGCTACTCGCCAACGGCTGTATCGGCAGGGCGGATCTAAGCCTGATCGAGCTGGTCGACAGCCCCGAAGAGGCGGCGCTGGTGGTGTTGCGACACATTAATATGCACAGCGCGCGCGGCTGAGCGCGCCGGCCGGTTAAAAGTCGTCCCAGTCGCCGCTGTCGCTCATCTCTAATGCCGACAGTAGGTCGCCGTGCAATGACGGCACCAGCACATCGTCGGCCAGAAAGCGGTCCTCGTCGCTGAGCGCCAGCGATGCCCGCCAGTCGTCGGGCTGCGCCGCGCTGAGCAGGACCAAATCGCGCCAGCCTTCACTGTCGAACTCGTCGAGGGTGCCGTCTTCATACTGCACCTCGATGGCGCCGCTGTAGTCGTCAAAAGCGACCACCTCAAACAGTCGCTCCAAGGCGACATCGTGATACCACTGGCCGATGACGGCCGCCATTTTTGCCATGTTGCTCTCCTCTTGCGCGCGGTTCGGTAACGGGTTGGCGCGGTGGGTGACCACTGCTAACAGTGACAGTTACCGTAGCACCGCAGTGGCGACGGCTGGCGGCAAACGGCGGACGCGGGGCGCTATCGGGTTCTCGACCGCTACGGCAACAGCGGTCACCGCCCGCTGTTGGCTAAAATAGTGTGCAGTAACAACGGCCTATAAAAGGTCGCCAGCCGACGGTGAGAGTGGCTAAAATAGCCGGCTGGAATAAACAGCACCCTGCAAAGGCCAACATTGTCTAAACCACCGCGACTGCGGGCTGCCCCGCAGTGACCACTGGAGCCGTTATGACCCAACCGCTAGCCGTGCCCGGCCCGCTGATGATCGACATCGCCGGCGTTGAGCTGACCGTCGCCGACCGCGAGCTGCTCGGCTCGCCACTGGTTGGCGGGGTGATCTTGTTCGCCCGCAACATCGTCTCGCGCCAGCAGGTTGGCGAGCTGACCGCGGCGATCCGCGCGGTGGCGCCGGGGCTGTTGATCGCTGTCGACCAAGAGGGCGGCCGGGTGGCGCGGCTGCGCAGCGGCTACACCGCACTGCCGGCGATGGCGCGGCTGGGCGAGCTCTGGCTGCGCGACCGCGAGACGGCATTGACCACCGCCACCGAGATCGGCTGGCTGATGGCCAGCGAGGTGTTGGCCAGCGGCTTTGATTTTAGTTTCGCCCCGGTACTGGATGTCGACAGTGATTTTTGCTCGGTGATTGGCGACCGCGCGTTTGCCGACAGCGGCGCCGCCGTCACTGCACTGGCAGCGGCGTTTATCGACGGTATGAATGAGGCCGGTATGGCCGCCACCGGCAAGCACTTTCCCGGCCACGGCGGGGTGCGCGGCGACAGCCATTTGGAGCTACCGGTAGACCAGCGCAGCTGGCAGCAGTTGGCCGAGCGCGACCTGCAACCCTTCGCGGCACTGGCCGGCCAGCTCGGCGCGGTGATGCCGGCGCATATTGTCTTTGCGCAGATCGATGAAAAGTGGCCGGTCGGCTTTTCGCGGCGCTGGTTGCAAGATAAACTGCGCGGCGAGCTCGGCTTTGGCGGGGTTATTTTTAGCGACGACCTGACCATGGAGGGTGCCGCCGCGATGGGCAGCTACCCCGAGCGGGCGCAGGCGGCACTGGCCGCCGGCTGTGACATGGTGCTGGTCTGCAACCACCGCGATGGTGCCGAGCAGGTGGTCAAGTGGCTGGGGACGCAACCGTTGCCAGATACGGCGCGGTTACCGACGATGCGCCGGCGTCAGATGCCGGACTGGCAGAGCCTGCAGGCATCGCCGCGCTGGGCTAGCGCGGTGGCGATCAGTGCGACTCTTCTAAATTAATCTATCATCGCGGATGAGGTGATCTAGCTCTGCCGCAATAACGCCATAAGGCATTAAGGCATTAAGGCAATAAGGCAATAAGGCAATAAGGCAATAAGGCAATAAGGATACAGAAACTGTGGACCGTGTAACCTTTGAACAATGGATGAAGTTACTTGCCGGTGAGACCTACGGCTGGATGTTGGAGATGTTTATATTGGTGCTTGGTGTGCTGGTTGCCGCCAAGTTGGCCAGCAAGCTGATTGATAAGTTGGAGGCCAAGGCGACCAACAGCGCGAATGTCTGGGACGATACTTTGCTTGAGGCAGCGCGGCGGCCAGTGGTCTGGCTGATCTGGATAGTAGGGCTTAACTTCGCCGCGATCATCGCCAGTGAGCAGCTCGACAGTGGTTGGACACCGCTGCTCGGCCACATCAACAAGATCGCTGTGGTCGCGCTGTTTGCGATGTTTCTGGTTAACTTTATTAACCTGGCAGAAGAGAACCTAATTAAGCCGGAGCCAGGTCAGCCGCCGCGCGACCCGATGACGGTTAAAGCGGTGGCTAAGCTGCTGCGCGCATCGGTATTAGTGACAGCGGTGCTGATCGCGATGCAGCTGTTCGGGTTCAGTATCTCAGGATTGTTGGCGTTCGGCGGGGTCGGTGGCCTGGCGATCGGCTTTGCCGCCCAAGACCTGCTCTCTAACTTTTTCGGCGGGCTGATGATTTACCTCGACCGGCCCTTTAAAGTGGGCGACTGGGTGCGCTCGCCCGACCAAGAGATCGAAGGCACGGTCGAGGATATCGGCTGGCGGTTGACCCGCATTCGCACCTTTGATAAGCGCCCGCTCTATGTGCCCAACTCTATCTTTGCCAGCATCTCGCTGGAGAACCCGTCGCGGATGACCAACCGCCGGATTAGAGAGACGATTGGCATTCGCTACGACGACGTTGCCCAGCTGCCGGCGATCCTCGCCGATGTCGAGGCGATGCTGCGCGGCCACGAGGCGATTGATACCAACCAGACACTGATGGTCAACTTCAACGAGTTTGGCGCCAGCTCGCTCGACTTCTTTATCTACACCTTCACTAAAACCACGGTCTGGACCGAGTTCCACAAGATTAAGCAGGACGTGCTGCTGAAGATTGCCGACATTATCGCCGGCCACGGCGCCGAGATCGCTTTCCCAACCCGTACCCTGCACATGGCCCCGGGCAGCACCAGCTGATGGTGGTGCTGCGCACACTGCTGCTGCCGCTGGCGTTTGCGTGGGTATTTTTTGCCGCGGCTGTCGCCATGCTGCTGGCGGTGCTGGCGCCGGCGTTTGTCGGCCGCCACCAGCAGCGCTGGGTGCGCTCGCTGGGGGTAGTTAGCTGCTGGCTGTTGGGGGTTAAAATCACCGTCGAGGGGATTGAACAGCTAGACGGCGAGGGCGGCCGGATCATCGCCTTTAACCACGTCAATATGGTCGACTTGATTGTGCTCGCCTCGCTGTGGCGCAACGGCTGGAGCGCGGTCTACAAGCAGGAGTTTAACGCTATCCCGCTGATCGGACGCACCATGATGTTTTTGGGGTTGATCCCGATCGACCGCCGCAACCGCGAGGCGGCCGTGCGCACGCTGGCCTCTGCGGCCGATCTGGTGCGCCGCGAGCAGAAGTCGCTGTTGATCGCCCCCGAGGGCACCCGCAGCAACAGTGGCCAGCTCGGCCCGTTCAAGAGCGGCCCGTTTCATCTGGCCTGCGACCTGCAGGTGCCGATTGTGCCGCTGCTGATGATCGGCAACCAGCGCGCCATGCGCGGTCTGTTGGTCTATGGCGGTGAAGTCACCGTGCGCTTTCTGCCGGCAATCGACACCGCCAGCTGGAGCCGCGAGCAGCTTGCCGAACAGATGGAAGCGACCCGCAGCGTATTCTTAGCCGGGCTCGGCCAGTAGCGGTTACCAGTATCCCCTAGTATTTATTCAGCCAGCTGTTATTCGCTGTCGGCAAGCTCTGCCGGCGCCGGCAGCTCAACCCCGGCCTGCGGGGTATATTCAGGGTCTACCCCGCTTACCCGCACAATCATGCTGACCACCGGGTGGTCTAAGTAGTAGTCACTGCCGGCGTCAACACGGCGCCGCTGGGTGATACTCCACAGCTGGTTTACGCGCAGCTCTGGGCCGGCGGGCTGCTGCTCGGCAAGTGGTTGCTCGTCTGCCTGCAGCTGCAGGGTTGGTAGCGGCTGGTCGGCTACAGCGCTGCTGGCCGTATCGCTCTCGTGGTTGGCAGCCGGTGCCGCTTGCCAGCTGGGCAGCTCAAAACTCACCAGCTCGATAGGCTGCGCTATGGCCGGCCCGGCGCTCACTGGCGGTGGCGCGGTGGCCGCGCTAATCCGCCGGTAGGCGTTGTCTAGTGCCAGCGGGGTGGCGATCGCTGGCTGGGCCGATGGCCCGCCGGGGCGGTCGGTGACGATCCGCGCGGTCAGCCGAAACGGTTCGGCGGCGACGATCCAGTCGGCGGTAATCGAGGCGGTAGTGCGCCACTGCAGCGCATCGTTGGGCTGCAGCAGCTCGGCAGCGATAGACCAAGCCGGCAGTGGCGCGGGCTCGCTCGGTGCGGTCAACCGGTAACCGAGCAGCTCCGGCAGTGGCGGCAGTGCCAGCGGGGTTTTGCCAAGCTCGGCCAACAGCGCAGCGGGCTGGCCGGGCTCTGCCGGCAGCGGTTCAACCCGCTCGATAACCTCTAGCTCGGCCCACCAGAGTTTGGCCTCAATGTGGTTAAAGCGGCTTTTTACCAGCCGTACCGCCCCCTCGAGCGGGTGGCGGCCCAGCTGTGGCTGGCCGCCGGCGACCGCCAGCCACGGCGAGCTCTGGTCGGCCGGTTGCCGCCAGCCAAAGTGGTTCAGTAACTGGTAGTCGCCGCGCCGGCCGATGGCGCGGGCGCTGTCGCGCAGGGTCAGTTGGTCTGGGCGCAGCTGCCAGTAGCTGGGTTCTATCTGCAGGTCGGCTAGGCTCACGGTCGCTGCGCCAATCTGCTCGGGCTGTTCGGCTTGCTCGACTTCGCTCTCTTCAGCCGGCGGTGGCGCAGGCGGTGCGAGTGGCTCGCTGTAAAACGGGTTGTAGAGCGTGGTCAGGTCGTCGATCAGTGCCTGCTGCCAGCGGTTGTGGCGCTGCGCCGGCAGCCGCTCGCCAAGCAGTGCAATACCGCGCTCGCCCGCCACTGCGGCCTGCTGCTCCGCCAGTGCCGTCGGGTCGGCTAGCTCAACCAGTGGCGCGGGGTATCCCAGCTGGCGATCGCGGCGCGGCCGCTCGTCGACTGCCGCGGTGTGGCGAAACAGCACGATCTCCACCTGCAGCCAGTCGGGCAGCTGCTCGCCGCTGGCCAGTGGGTAGAGGGTGCCGTCGACGATCACGGTCGCGGCTTGCTGGGCGGCGCTGGCGGCGCTGGCCAGCAGCGCCACGGCGGCGAGCGCGCCCCGCCAATCGGCAGAATAAGTTCGCGCAACAGTGTCCTGTAGGGTGCGTAACATCGGCACGGCAGTGGCCCTTTGGCTAATCATGACGAGGGGGTGACCAACTGCTGCAGTATATCAATGATCTGCTCGGCACCGCTAAGCCGATCGGCGGCGCTCGGCTGCTCGGCGTGCAGAATCAGCTGATCGCCGCCGCGCAGCCGGTAGCGCTGTGGGTTGCTCTGCATCAGCTGGATAATGGCGATCGGCTCGATCGGAGTGGTGTGGTTAAACAGCACGCGGCCACCGGTTGGCCCCATCTCGAGTTTGTCTATCCCCAGTGTGGCGGCCTGCAGTTTTAGGCCGGTCACCGCGATCAGCATCTTAGCCGGCTCGGGCAGCAGCCCAAACCGGTCGATCATCTCTACCTGCAGCTCGCGCAGCTGCTCGGCCTGCTCAACGCTGGCGATGCGTTTGTAGAGCGTCAGCCGTGCGTTGACATCGGGCAGGTAGTCGTCCGGTATCAGCGCCGGGCAGTGCAGGTCGATCTCGGTGACAGCGGGGCCGTCCAGCGACAGCTCGGGCAGCTTGCCGCTGCGCAGGGCGCGCACCGCGCGGTCGAGCATCTCCATGTAGAGGGTAAAGCCAACCGCCTGAATGTGGCCGCTCTGGTCTTCGCCGAGCAGCTCGCCGGCGCCGCGTATCTCCAGATCGTTGGTGGCCAGGGTAAACCCAGAGCCGAGGTGGTCGGCGGCAGCGATCGCCTCGAGACGCTTTTCAGCGTCGCGGGTTAGCGAGCGTTTGTCTGGGGTCAGCAGGTAGGCATAGGCTTGGTGGTGCGAGCGGCCAACCCGCCCGCGCAGCTGGTGGAGCTGAGCCAGCCCGAGCTTGTCGGCGCGGTCCATGACGATGGTATTGGCACTGGGGATATCGATGCCGGTCTCGATGATGGTGGTGCAGACCAGCACATTGAAGCGCTGGTGGTAGAAGTCGGACATCACCTTCTCCAGCTCGCGCTCGCGCATCTGGCCGTGGGCGATCTCGATGCGCGCCTCGGGCAGCAGCGCGGCCAGCTCGTCGGCGCAGCGGCGGATCGACTTAACGTTGTTGTGCAGGTAGTAGACCTGGCCGCCGCGCAGCACTTCGCGCAGCACCGCTTCGCGGACAACGCGGGTCTCGTGTTGGCGGATAAAGGTCTTTACCGACAGCCGCCGCGCCGGTGGGGTGGCGATGATCGACAGATCGCGGATGCTGTGCATCGCCATATTGAGGGTGCGCGGGATCGGCGTAGCGGTCATTGCCAGAATATCGACCTCGGCGCGCAGCGCCTTGATCTGCTCTTTCTGGTGGACCCCGAAGCGGTGCTCCTCATCGATAATCAGCAGCCCTAAACGGCTGGTGTCGAGCTGGCTGTGGAGCAGTTTGTGGGTGCTGATAAGAATGTCGACGCCACCGGCGTTGAGCCCGTCGAGCACGGTGCGCTGCTCTTTGTCACTGCGAAACCGCGACAGCTCCTCGATACGGACCGGCCAGTTGGCGAAGCGGTCGCGAAAGTTCTCCAAATGCTGGTGGGCGAGCAGGGTGGTCGGCACCAGCACGATCACCTGGCGGCCGCTGGTCACCGCGGTAAAGGCGGCGCGCATCGCCACTTCGGTTTTACCAAAGCCGACATCGCCACAGATCAGTCGGTCCATCGGCTGCTCGGCGAGCTGGTCGGCGCGCACCGCGTCAATCGCCTGCTGCTGGTCGGCGGTGGTCTCAAACGGGAAGTCGGCACAAAACGCCTGGTAGTCGCGCTCGTCGTCGCTGCAGCTAAAGCCCTTGCGGGCGGCGCGCTTGGCGTAAATTTCGAGCAGCTCGGCGGCGCTGTCGCGAACCTGTTCGGCGGCCTTGGCGCGCGCGCGGCCCCATTTGTCGCTGCCCAGTTTGTGCAGTGGCGCCAGCTCGGGATCGCTGCCGCCGTAGCGGCTGATCAGGTGCAGCGAGGCCACCGGCACATAAATGTTGGCGTCATCGGCATAGCGCAGCTGCAAAAACTCTTGGGTCGCTTTGTCGACCTCCAGTGTAACCAGCCCGTGGTAGCGGCCGATGCCGTGGTCGAGGTGGACTACCGGCGCGCCAATTTGCAGCTCGGCCAAGCTTTTAAAGATGTTCTCGCTGTTTTCGCTGGCCTTGCTGCGCCGCCGGCGCTGCAGCACTTGCTGGCCAAACAGCGCCGACTCGGTGATCACCGCGATCCCCTCGGCCGGCAGCAGCAGGCTCTCGTCGAGCTCGCCGACAGTGATCGCCAGCGGCGCATCGCTGGCGATAAATTCGCCCCAGTTGGCCACCTCGGTTGGTCTCAGTTGGGCTTTGTGTAGCAGCTCCAAGAGTGCCTCGCGGCGCCCGGCCGACTCGCTGCAGAGCAGTACCCGGTAATTGGGGTGGTCGCCGATAAACTGTTGTAGGGCGGTCAGTGGCGCGGCCAGTTTGGCGTCGATCGCCACGGCCGGCAGCGGCGCAGCGGCGAGGTTGTCGCTGTGTGCGGCACTGCTGGCGGCGCGCTCAAGAATCACCATCGGCCAGCGTTTAAAGCCACCGAACAGCTGGTCGACCGACAGGAACAGGCTGGCCGGCGGCAGTATCGGCCGCTGCGGGTCTACCCCGTACTCGCTGTAGCGCTCGTTGACGTCCTGCCAAAACTCGCCGGCCTTGGCCTCTAGCTCGCCACAGCTAAACAGCAGTGCCGAGTCTGGCAGGTAATCAAACAGGGTGGCGGTCTGGTCAAAAAACAGCGGCAGGTAATACTCAATACCCTGCGGGGCGATACCGTCTTGGACATCTTTGTAGAGAGTCGAGCGGTCGCCGGCACCGTCAAACTGCAGGTGCCAGTTGTTGAGAAAGCGGTTGATCCCTTCGCGGTCGAGCGGAAACTCGCGGGCCGGCAGCAGCTCGACGGCGTCGATGTTGTCGATGGTGCGCTGGCTCTCGGGGTCGAAGGTGCGCAGCGTGTCCAGCTCATCGTCGAGCAGGTCGAGCCGCAGCGGCAGCTCGCGGCCCATCGGGAAGATATCGATGATCGCCCCGCGCAGGGCAAACTCGCCGTGCTCAAAGACCGTCTCTACCCGCTGGTAGCCGGCGCGGCTGAGCTGGTTGACCAGCGCGTCGCGGTCGATGGTGGCGCCCAGCTGGTAGCTGAAGCTCTGCCCGGCGACATAGTCGGTCGGCGGCAGTCGGTGCAGCAGGGTGGTCAGCGGGGCGATCAAGATTCCCTGCTGGATAGTCGGCAGTGCGGCGAGGGTGGCGATCCGCTGCGAGACAATATCTTGGTGCGGCGAAAAGATATCGTAGGGCAGGGTCTCCCAGTCGGGCAGCTCGACTACGGTGAGCGGCGCCGGGGCGCTGTAGAACGCGATCGCCTCGCGCAGTGCGGCGGCTTCGCGGGCGGTGGCGGTGACCACCACTAACAGCCCGTGGTGGCGCTGTGCGGCGGCGCAGATAGCCAGCGCCGCGGCCGAGCCGGCCAGCTGCGCCCAGCGGCGCTTGGCGCCCGCTTCGGGTAGGGTGGCGGGCAGCAGGGTGGAGAGAGTCGCTGTAGTGATGGCTGGCTCCTGGTCGGCATTTTTGGGCTAGTTTAGCGGCCGGCCATGATACCGCCTTATTCGCCAGATCAATAATGTCTATGGGCTATTTGCCGGCCAACTGGTCCGTTTGCGGTTGCCGGTAGTGGCGGTTGTTCGGATAATGGGCCCATTCAGCAGATGAATACGCTGATGCCATTGCTAGCCCAACCCGTGACTTACCGCTAGGAGTACCGCCGTGACCGAACTACAACGACCGCTGCCGTCAGACTTTTTCAAGGACTGGAAAGAGCGCGAAGCCCTCGCCGAATCAATGATCCCACTGATCGGCAAGCTCTACCGCGAGCGCAACGTCTCCTGCTACATGTACGGCAAAAGCATGGTTAACAAATCGGTCACCGATTTGATGAAGGCGCACCGTTTTGTCCGCCAGGTTGAGCAGAACGAGCTCTCCGAGTTTGAATCGCACCCGATCATCGAGTCGATGGCCAGCCTCAGTCTTGGCCCGGCCCATATCGATGTTGGCAAGATGGTGCTCAAGCGCCAGCGCCAGGGCGACGACCGCACCGTCGAAGAGTTTGTCCGCGAAGAGCTCGCCGACATCATCCAGTCAGACATCAAACCGCTGCCGCAAGCGCAAGACGTGGTGCTCTATGGATTTGGCCGTATCGGTCGGCTGGTGGCGCGGCTGTTGGTAGAAAAAGCCGGCGGCGGCGATGTGCTGCGCCTGAAAGCGATCGTCATCCGCAAGAGCAAGGCGGCCAACGACCTTGAGAAGCGCGCCGCGCTGCTGCGCCGCGACTCGGTACACGGCTCGTTCCTCGGCACCATTCGGGTGCTAGAAGATGAGAACATTCTGGTCATCAACGGCAACCCGGTCAAAGTGATCTACGCCAACTCGCCGGCCGAGGTCGACTACGCCGAATACGGCATCAACAACGCCATCGTGGTCGACAACACCGGCGTCTGGCGCGACGAGGACGGCCTGCGCGGCCACCTGCGCCCGGGTGCCAGCAAAGTGATTTTGACCGCTCCCGGTAAAGGCGATATCCCCAACATCGTCTACGGTGTCAACGACCACGAGATCACCCCCGATAAAGAGGTTGTCTCAGCAGCATCGTGTACCACTAACGCGATTGTGCCGGTGCTCAAGTGTCTACTCGACGAGTACGGCGTAGAGCACGGCCACGTCGAGACGGTACACGCTTACACCAACGACCAAAACCTGATCGACAACTACCACACAGGCGATCGCCGCGGCCGCAGCGCAGCGTTGAACATGGTGCTGACCTCAACCGGTGCCGCCAAAGCGGTTGCCAAGGCGATCCCAGAGCTGGCCGGCAAGCTGACTGGCAACGCGATCCGGGTGCCAACCCCGAATGTCTCGATGGCGATCCTCAACTTGCAGCTGGGTCGCGAGACCACGGTTGAAGAGCTCAACGAGTTTATCCGCGAAAAAGCACTGCACTCGGCACTGATGCAGCAGATCGGCTACACCATCTCTAGCGAGGCGGTATCGACTGACTTTGTCGGCTCGCGGCAGGCGTCGGTGTTGGATTCGCGCGCCACAATCGTTGAAGGCAAGAGCGCCGTGCTCTACTGCTGGTACGACAACGAGTTTGGCTACAGCTGCCAAGTGGTGCGCTGCCTAGAGAAAATGGCCGGCGTTACCTGGCCGCTCTACCCGCAGCCGGTCGCCTAACTGCACCGCTGTTATACCGAAAGCCGCACCTGAGAGGGTGCGGCTTTTTTGGTGGTGGCGCACTCGTATCAGTCTCGTCATCCCGGCCATCTCCACACGGTCATCTACGCTACTCTCGATACCGTCATTCCGGCCACCTCCACACGGTCATCTACGCTACTCTCGATACCGTCACCCCGGCCACGCTCAATGCCGTCATTCCGATCACGCTCAATACTGTCATCCCGGCCACGCTCTACACCGTCATCCCGGCCACCTCTATACCGTCATCCCGGCCTTGAGCCGGGATCTTAAGCAAAGGACCGCATCACTAGCAGGTAATCAAGCGCGGCGGGCGTTTGGCGGGCTGGGACAGTCTCCCGCAGGGAGAGCGGGAGCAGGGACGGATTCACGGCGTGTCTCAGCCAGCAACGGTAGTTGCGCCACACGTTTAAACAGGGTGCCAATCCAAATAAGATCCCGGATCACGCGCTGCGCGCTGTCCGGGATGACGTTTGTTGGAGGGCTGCGCGCTCTCCGGGCTGACGTTTGTTGGAGGCCTAGCGCGGTCCGGGATGACGTTTATTGGAGGGGGCTGTGTGCGGTCCGAGATGGCGGTCTCGCGGGTCATGGTGCTCATTATCTATACCGTCATCGCGGCCACCTATACACCGTCATCCCGGCCTTGAGCCGGGATCTTTTTTTCTGACCTGTCGCAACCGTTGCAGGGTATAAGCACGGCCGGCGTTTGGCGGGCTGGGACCGTCTCCCGCAGGGATAGCGGGAGCCGAGCCTCCAGGGATGGATTCACGGCGTGTCCCAGCACCCAACGGCGGGCGAGCCAGAGCTTGAACAGTGTGCCACTGCCAACAAGATCCCGGATCACGCGCTGCGCGCTGTCCGGGATGACGTTTGTTGGAGGGCTGCGCGCTGTCCGGGATGACGCTGTAGGGAGAGCTACGCGCTGTCCGGGATGACGTTTTTTGGAGGCCTGGCGAGGTCCGGGATGGCACTGTTAAGGACTGGTGCGCTACGACCTCATTAGTGTGTCATTGCCAATAAGATCCCGGTTCGCGCGCTGCGCTGGGGGCGGTTTTAGGTGCTGGGGCGGTACAGCCCCGGTCGGCCCCAAACACACGGAGTTCTGAGGGGTATGGCGACCTTGGTCTGAGTGTTTTGGGGTGGATTATGGCCGTCTTGGGCCTTATAATGCCGCCCGAATTATCGACGGCTTGGCATGCGCCGCCAAGCTCGGTTGAATCGCGGCGGTCGCGCCCCGCGCCAACAGTTTCCACAACCTATAGGCACTACCTATGATTAACGTCCGTCGAGGATTGAATCTACCGATTACCGGGGCTCCGGAGCAGGTGATTCACGATGGGCCCGCGATCCGTCAGGTCGCTGTAGTCGGAGCAGATTACCACGGTATGAAGCCCACTATGGAAGTCCGCGAAGGAGATCGGGTCAAACTGGGCCAGCTGTTATTCACCGATAAGAAAACCCCCGGCGTGCGCTACACCGCGCCTGCGGCGGGCACCGTTACCGCGGTCAACCGCGGCGAACGGCGTGTTTTCCAGTCGCTGGTTATTGACATTGACGGCAGCGACGCAGAGACCTTCACCAGCTACAGCGCCGAACAGCTGGCCGATTTAGACCGCCAAGCGGTGGTCGATAACCTGGTCAACTCTGGCCAGTGGGTGGCGCTGCGCACCCGCCCGTACTCAAAAGTGCCGGCCATTGACGCCGTGCCGGCGAGCATCTTTGTCACCGCGATGGACACCAGTCCGCTAGCGGCCGACCCGAAAGTGGTTATCGCTGAGCGCAACGATGACTTTGTCAACGGCCTGCGGGTGTTGACCCGCTTGACCGAAGGTGCCGTCAACCTCTGTGTCGACCCGGAGTGGAGCCTGGCCGGCGGTGATGTCGATGGCGTCACCCTGCACCAGTTTGCCGGCCCGCACCCGGCCGGACTGGCTGGCACCCACATTCACTTTGTCGACCCGGTCAGCGCCAGTAAAAGTGTCTGGACGATCGGCTATCAAGAGGTGATCGCCTACGGCGCACTGTTTACCAGTGGTCAGATCGACACCGCCCGCGTGATCGCCCTGGGCGGCCCGCAAGTGACTGCGCCGCGGCTGCTGCGCACCGTGCTGGGCGCCAACACCAATCAATTGGTGATCGGCGAGCTGGCCAACGACGACAACCGGGTCATCGCAGGCTCGGTACTGGCTGGGCGCAATGCCGCGGGCTGTTTCTCGTTCCTCGGCCGCTACCACACGCAAGTGTCGGTGATCCGCGAAGACCGCGACCGCCCATTCCTGCACTACATGCGATTGGGTGGCGATAAGCACTCGGTACTGCCGGCGTTTGCCTCGGCGCTGGGCAACAAACTGTTTGCCATGACCAGCAGCACCAACGGCAGTGAGCGCGCAATGGTGCCAACTGGCTCCTACGAGCGGGTGATGCCGCTGGACATTCTGCCGGTGCAGCTACTGCGCTCGCTGATTGTTGGCGACACCGCGATGGCGCAGGCGCTCGGCTGCCTGGAGCTGGACGAAGAGGATCTGGCGCTTTGTACCTATGCCTGTGTGGGCAAATACGAGTACGGCCCGATCCTGCGCGACAACTTAACCAAAATTGAAGTGGAGGGTTGAGCCGATGTTGCGAAACGCTTTAGATAAAATTGAGCCCCACTTTCACCCCGGTGGCAAATGGCAGAAGTGGTTCTCGCTGTTTGAGGCGGTCGATACCGGCCTCTACAAGCCAGCCTCGGTCACTAAGAGTGCCGCCCACGTACGCGACAATATCGACCTCAAGCGGGTGATGATCACCGTCTGGGTCGCTGCTTTTCCGGCAATGTTCTTTGGCATGTGGAACGTCGGCTTCCAAGCCAACACCATCATCTCCGAGATGGGCATGGCCGGCCAAGAGGGCTGGCGCGGTGCCATCATCGCCATGTTGGGCGGCTACGACGCCACCAGCATTTGGGACAACATGGTCCACGGCGCGGTTTACTTTGTGCCGATCTATATGGTGACGTTTATCGCCGGTGGCTTCTGGGAGGTGTTGTTTGCCTCGGTGCGCGGCCACGAGGTCAACGAAGGGTTCTTTGTCACCTCTATCCTGTTTGCACTCTGCTGCCCGCCCGACCTGCCGCTGTGGATGGTGGCTGTGGGTATCAGCTTCGGCATTGTGATCGGCAAAGAGGTGTTTGGCGGTACCGGCAAAAACTTCTTAAACCCGGCGCTGACTGGCCGCGCGTTCCTGTTCTTTGCCTACCCGGCCTACATGAGCGGTGATGCGGTATGG
This sequence comes from Porticoccaceae bacterium, assembly GCA_024639885.1. Taxonomy (GTDB): domain Bacteria; phylum Pseudomonadota; class Gammaproteobacteria; order Pseudomonadales; family Porticoccaceae; genus LSUCC0057. The sequence continues at coordinate 35,427 of JAHEGD010000015.1, forward strand.
ACGGCGGTTGACGGTTACACCGGTGCCACCATGCTGTCGGTCGCCGCCACCGAAGGCGCCGCTGCGCTGGCGCAAGTGGGCAGCTGGTGGGACGCGTTCCTCGGCCGCATACCCGGCTCGATCGGCGAAACCTCAACGCTGGGCATCTTGATGGGCGCGGCGCTGCTGCTGCTGACCCGCATCGCCTCGTGGCGGATCATTCTCGGCACGCTGGTCGGTTCGGCGCTGCTGACCACGCTGTTTAACGCCATTGAGTCGACCAACCCGATGTTTGCCCTGCCATTCTACTGGCACTGGGTGATCGGTGGTTTCGCGTTTGGTGCAGTGTTTATGGCCACCGACCCGGTCTCGGCGTCGATGACCGAAGCGGGCAAGTTCTGGTACGGCTTCCTGATCGGGATCATGGTGATCTTGATCCGGGTGGTCAACCCGGCCTACCCAGAGGGGATGATGCTGGCGATCCTATTCGCCAACTTGTTCGCACCGCTTATCGACCATGTCGTGGTACAGAGCAACATTAAGAGGAGACTCGCCCGTGTCTAAAGACAGCGTAGCAAGAACCTTCATCGTTGCAGCGGTACTGTGTATCGTCTGCGCGGTCGTTGTGTCGACCGCTGCAGTTTCGCTGCGGCCGCAACAACAGATCAACAAAGAGCTGGACCTGAAAAGCAACATCCTCGCCTCTGCGGGCCTGCTGCAGGCCGGTATCCCGATCGACGAGCAGTTTGAGGCGGTCACCGTCAAAGTGGTCGATATGCAGAGTGGTCGCTTTACCGACGCGGTAGACAGCGCCACCTACAATCAGCGCAAAGCATCTAAAGACCCGGCCCAGTCGGTGGCTTTGAGTGGCGATGAAGACCTCGCCAAAATCAAACGCCGCGCCAACTACGCCACCGTCTACCTGATTGAGAGCGACACCGGTATCGACAAGGTGATCCTGCCGATCAAAGGTTACGGCCTGTGGTCGACCATGTACGGCTTTATCGCACTGGAGTCAGACCTCTCTACCGTGGCCGGTATCGGCTTTTATGAGCACGCCGAAACCCCCGGGCTTGGCGGCGAGATCGACAACCCGAAATGGAAAGCCAGCTGGCAGGGCAAAAGCGCCTACGACAGCGACGGCCAGCTCGGCTTGAGCGTCATCAAGGGCCGCGTTGACACCGAGCGAGCCGGTGCCGAGTACCAGATTGACGGTCTCGCCGGTGCCACCCTAACCACCCGCGGCGTCGACAACCTGATCCGCTACTGGCTGGGCGAGAGCGGCTTTGCCGGCTTCATCAACCACCTCAAACAAGGGGAGGCGTGACATGTCTAAAGTTAAACAGACGCTATTAGAGCCGATCTTTAACAACAACCCGATCGCCCTGCAGATCCTCGGTATCTGTTCGGCGCTGGCGGTTACCTCAAGCATGAAAGTGGCCTTTGTGATGTGTATCGCACTGACCACGGTAACGGCGTTTGCCAACCTATTTGTGTCGCTGATTCGCCACCAGATCCCCAGCAATATCCGCATCATCGTGCAGATGACCATCATCGCCTCGCTGGTGATCATGGTCGACCAGGTGCTCAAAGCGGTCGCCTACGACATCAGTAAACAGCTGTCGGTATTTGTCGGCCTGATCATCACCAACTGCATTGTGATGGGCCGCGCCGAAGCGTTTGCGATGAAAAATCCACCGCTGCCAAGCTTTCTCGACGGTATCGGCAACGGTCTCGGCTACTCGGTGATCCTGATGGCAGTAGCGTTTGTCCGCGAGCTGTTTGGCACGGGCAAGTTGTGGGGTATCGAGGTGCTGTCGGTTAGCACCGAAGGCGGCTGGTACATCGCCAACGGCATGATGCTGATGCCGCCAAGTGCATTCTTCCTGATCGGCCTGCTGATCTGGGCGCTGCGGGTATGGAAAAAATCACAAGTTGAGCACGAAGAGTTCAAGATCGCGCCCAACACCAAACAAGCTGGTGAGGTGGCCTGATGGAACATTATCTTAGCCTGTTAGTTCGCTCGATTTTTATCGACAACATCGCCCTGAGCATGTTCTTGGGGATGTGTACCTACATCGCGCTGTCGAAAAAAATCGGCGCCGCATTCGGTCTGGGCATCGCGGTTATCGTCGTGCAAACCATCACCGTGCCGGTCAACAATCTGCTGCTCGGTTATCTGCTTGGCGACGGCGCGCTGGCTTGGGCAGGGCTGCCCGATGTCGACCTAAGCTTCTTGGTCTACCTCTGCTTTATCGGTGTTATCGCTGCGATCGTACAGATCCTCGAAATGTTCCTCGACAAGTACGTGCCGGCGCTCTACAGCGCGCTGGGTGTGTTCCTGCCGTTGATCACAGTCAACTGTGCGATTCTCGGTGGCTCGCTGCTGATGGCAGAGCGCGGCTACAACTTCACCGAGAGTGTCGTCTACGGCTTTGGCTCGGGCACCTCTTGGGCGCTGGCGATCGTGGTACTGGCGGGCATCCGTGAAAAGCTTAAATACAGTGATATCCCCGAAGGGCTGCAGGGGCTGGGTATCGTCTTCATCTCGGTGGGATTGATATCGCTCGGCTTCTTGTCTTTCGGTGGCATCGACATCTAACAACCCAGGAGAGTAACCATGAGTTTGGAAATTGTTCTTGGCGTAGTTATGTTTACCGCGGTGATTCTCGCGCTGGTGGCGTTTATCTTGGCCGCCCGCAGCAAGCTGGTCTCATCTGGCGACGTCAATATCGTCATCAATGGCGAAAAAACCATTACCGTTCCAGCTGGCGACAAGCTGTTGCAAACCCTCTCTGGTGCCGGGCTGTTTCTGCCTTCGGCGTGTGGCGGTGGCGGCAGCTGTGCACAGTGTAAATGTATCGTCTCTGAGGGCGGCGGCGCCATGCTGCCCACCGAAGAGGGCCACTTTACCAAGCGTGAAGCGGTCGAAGGCTGGCGGCTGTCGTGCCAGGCTCCGGTTAAGCAAGATATGAAAGTAGAGGTGCCCGAAGAGGTGTTCGGCGTCAAGCGCTGGGAGTGCACCGTCGAGTCCAACCCCAACGTTGCCACCTTTATTAAAGAGCTGACCTTGCGCTTGCCCGAAGGTGAGAACGTCGACTTCCGCGCCGGTGGTTATGTGCAGCTGGAGTGCCCGCCGCACGTAGTCAACTACGCCGACTTTGACATCGACCCAGAGTACCGCGGCGACTGGGAGCGGTTTGGCTTCTTCAACCTGGTCTCTAAAGTAGACGAGCCGGTGATTCGTGCCTACTCGATGGCCAACTACCCAGAAGAGCGGGGCGTCGTTAAGTTCAACATCCGCATTGCCACGCCGCCGCCCGGCAGCGAAGGCATTCCTTGCGGGGTGATGTCCTCCTATGTGTTTGGCCTCAAGCCCGGCGACAAGATTACCGTGTACGGGCCGTTTGGCGAGTTCTTTGCCAAAGAGACCGAAGCCGAGATGGTCTTTATCGGTGGTGGTGCCGGTATGGCGCCGATGCGCTCGCACCTGTTTGACCAGCTACGTCGCCTTAAAAGCCAGCGCAAAATCTCGTTCTGGTACGGTGCGCGCTCACTGCGCGAGTGCTTCTACAACGAAGAGTACGACCAACTGGCCGCCGAGAACGACAACTTCGACTGGCACCTGGCGCTCTCTGACCCGCAGCCCGAAGACGACTGGAACGGCCTGACTGGCTTTATCCACAACGTGCTGTTTGAGCAGTACCTCAAAGACCACGAAGCGCCGGAAGATTGCGAGTTCTACATGTGTGGGCCGCCGATGATGAACGCCGCGGTGGTCAAGATGCTGCTCGACCTGGGCGTCGAGAAAGAGAACATTCTGCTCGATGACTTCGGTGGATAATAGCCGCACAGTAGTGACAACAACGGGGCTCTTCAAAGCCTCGTTTTTGTTTGTCTTGGCGGTGCTGCTGGGCGGCTGCTCGGGCGCGCCAGAGAGCACCCGCTGGCAGGGTGGGGTGATGGGCACCCGCTACCACATCACCATCGCTTCGGACCAACCGGTACCGCCCGGCTTGCAGGCCGAGGTCGCCGAGCTGCTGGCTGGGCTGGACGCGCGCTTCACCACCTACAGCGACGACTCCGAGCTGATGGTGCTCAACCGCCAGCCGCTCAACCAGCCGCTGGCGCTCTCCACCGAGCTCTACGCCCTGCTCGGCGAGGCCAAGGCGGTGCATCAGCTCAGCGACGGCGGCTTCGACCCCAGTGTCGGCCCGCTGGTCGAGCTGTGGGGCTTTGGTCGCCGCCAGGCGACCGATACGGTGCCGGCTGCCGCCGCCATTGCCACAGCGCAGGCAGAGGTCGGGTTTGCCCGGCTAGAGCTGCTCGATGGCCAGCGCGCCCAGCGCAGCGCGCCGGTGACACTCGACCTGTCGGCGATAGCCAAGGGTTATGCGGTCGACCGGGTAGCCGAGCTGCTTGAGCGCAACGCGCTCAACGACTATATGGTAGAGGTCGGCGGCGAGCTGCGCTTGGGTGGCCGCAACAGCCGCGGCGAGCCGTGGCGCATTGCCATCGAGTCGCCGCTGGTTATCGGCGAGGTAGAGCGGCTGCTGGCCGTCAGCGATGTGGCGGTGGCGACCTCGGGCGATTACCACAACTACTTTGAGGTCGACGGCGTGCGCTACTCGCATACCATCGATCCGCGCACCGGCTGGCCGGTGCCGCGCGGCCTGGTGTCGGTGACGGTGGTTAGCGACAGCTCGGCGCGCGCCGATGCGCTCGCTACCGCGCTGTCGGTGGTCGGTGCCGAGCAGAGCTTGGCACTGGCCGAGCAGCACGGCTTGGCGGTTTATCTGATCAGCTTGCAAGAGGGCGAGCTGGTAGCCCAACAGAGTGCCGCGATGGCGCAGTATTTGTCGCCGGTACAAGACTAAAGAGGAATTGTCGATGGAGATTTTGTTGGCCATTATTGTCGTCGGGTTGCTGATTGCCGGTATGGCAGTTGGCGTATTAATGGGCCGCCCACCGATCACCGGCAGTTGCGGCGGGGTCGGTAAGGCGCTTGGCGAGAGCGACTACACCTGCGAGATTTGTGGCGACGACCCCAACAAGTGCGACGAGCTGAGCAGCGCGCCGGCACTGGGTTACGACGCCAGCGGGCGCTAGCCGGCAGGTGAACAAAACGAGGTAATCAGACGCGGTATGGCAGATTTTAGTTACGACTTGTGTGTCATCGGCAGCGGCCCCGCCGGCGAAGGGGCAGCGCTGACAGCAATCAAACAGGGCCGCACGGTCTGTGTGGTCGACGACCACGAAGAGCCGGGTGGCAACTGCACCCACTGGGGTACCATCCCCTCCAAAGCGCTGCGCCACTCGGTGCGGCGGATGGTGCAGTACAACACCCTGCCAATGTTCCGCGCAATCGGCGAGCCGCGCTGGTTCTCATTTCCAGAGGTGATGAAAACCGCCGACGGCGTCATCAAGAAACAGGTGGCCGGGCGCACCAAAGAGTACGCCCGCAACCGCGTCGCGATCAAAGTTGGGCGCGCCAAGTTTCTCGACAGCAACCTGATAGCGGTGACCGCCAAGAGCGGCAAAGTGACCCGCATCGCCGCCAAAAACTTCTTGATCGCGACCGGCTCGCGCCCCTACCGGCCGACCGATATCGACTTTAGCGACCCGCATATCTTCGACAGCGACAGCATTCTTGGCCTTAAAAATACCCCGCGCAATATCATTATCTACGGCGCCGGGGTGATCGGCTGCGAGTACGCTTCAATCTTCTCTGGGTTTGATACCCGGGTCGACTTGATCAACACCCGCGAGTGGCTGATGAATTTTCTCGACGACGAGATCTCCGACGCGCTCAGCTACCACCTGCGTGACCTCAACGTGATGGTTCGCCACAACGAGGAGTACGACAAGGTCATTACCCGCGACAACGGCGTCACCATGGAGCTCAAGTCTGGCAAGCGCATCCATGCCGAGGCGCTACTGTTTTGCAATGGCCGCACCGGCAACACCAACGACATGGGGCTAGAGGCACTCGGGCTAGAGCCCGACTTGCGCGGGCTGCTCAAGGTCAACGCCGACTACCAGACCGAGGTGGAGAATATCTACGCCGCCGGCGATGTGATCGGCTGGCCGTCGCTGGCTGGCGCCGCCTACGACCAGGGCCGCTTTGCCGCCTCGCACATGTGTGGCATGGCCGACCAGTACCGGGTCGACGATGTCGCCACCGGTATCTACACCATCCCCGAGATCAGCTACGTGGGTAAGACCGAGGCCGAGCTGACCGCCGCCCAAGTACCCTACGAGATCGGCCGCGCCTACTTTAAAAATATCGCCCGCGCGCAGATCTCTGGCGAAGAGGTCGGTATCCTCAAGATACTCTTCCACCAAGAGACGCTGGAGATTCTTGGCGTACACTGCTTTGGCGCCGAAGCGGCCGAGATTGTCCACATCGGCCAGGCGATCATGAGCCAGCAGGGTGAGGCCAACTCGATAAAATATTTTGTGCGCACCACCTTTAACTACCCGACCATGGCCGAGGCCTACCGGATCGCCGCGATCAACGGGCTCAACCGCATCAGCCGTGAACACCGCCAGCTCCATCAGCGCTAGGCAGCGGCGATGAGCGGCTTGGCGGTTGCCGCCAAGCTGGGGCTGCGCTACGCCGCCGCGGTGCGCGGCGGTGGCTACGGCTCTTTTCTGTCGCTGTCGGCGATCATCGCCATGGCGCTCGGGGTCGCTTCGCTGGTTATTGTGCTGTCGGTGATGAACGGCTTTGAACGCGAGCTGCAGGGCCGCCTGTTGCGGCTACTGCCAGAGCTGACCCTGCACCATCACGACGGTATCGACAGCGCCAGTGCTGGCCGCACAGCGGCGCAGCTGAGCGGGCTGGACGGCGTCCGCGCCGCCTACCCACAGCTGGTTGCGCCGGTCATGGTGGCCGCCGCCGACCGCCAGCGCGGCGCGCTGCTGCGCTCTTACGACAGCCGCCACGAAAGCCTGCTAGACGAGCGCCAGCGCGCACTGTTAAGCCGCCCCTACAGCGTGTTGGTTGGCAGCCAGTTGGCGCGTCAGCTCGGCCTGCGCTACGGCGACAGCCTAACGGTGACGTTGCCGCGGGTCGCTACCACACCGTTTGGGGTGTTTCCGCGCAGCCGGCGTTTGATCGTGGTCGGCAGCTTTGCACTCGGCGCCCAGCTCGACAGCAGCGCGCTGCTGGTCTCGCTGCAGAGTGCCGACAAGCTGTTTGGCGGTACAGCGCCAGAGCGGCTGGTGGCGGTGGATCTAGAGCCCACGGTCAAGTTAGAACAGTTTATCGCCAGCCACCCGGCTGCCGCGCAGAGCGAGCTGCACGGTGCCAGCTGGCAGCCGTGGTACGCCTCGTTCGCCAGTTTTTTTGCCGCCGTCGCGCTAGAGAAGCGGGTGGTCGCGGTGCTGCTGTCGATGATTGTGGTGGTCGCCGGCTTTAATATTGTCGCCACCCTGTCGATGACGGTTACCGCCAAGCGCAAAGAGATTGCCGTGCTGCGCACCGCCGGCTTGCGGCGCGGTCAGGTGGTGGCGGCGCTGATGGTGCAGGGTGGGGCGCTTGGCGGGCTCGGCCTGCTGTTGGGGCTGCTGGTCGGCGTGCCGGTGGCGGCCACGCTGCCAGAGATAGCCGCTTTTATCGAGCGGCTGGGCGACGGCGCGCTGCTCGACCCCACTGTCTATATGATTAACGCGCTGCCCTCCCAGCTAGAGTGGCAAGACGTCGCCGCCACCGCCAGCGGCGCGCTGCTGCTGATCAGCTTAGCGACCCTACTGCCGGCCTGGCGGGCCGGTACCATACTGCCCGCGGAGGCGCTGCGCTATGACCGCTGACCCCATTTTACAAGCCCACCAACTCTGCCGCAGTTTTACCGACGGTGGCGATAGCGGCAGCAGCTTGACGGTGCTCAAGCAGCTGGAACTGACTGTCGCCGCCGGCGAGACCGTGGCGATTGTCGGCGTCTCTGGCTCTGGCAAGAGCACGCTGTTGAGCCTGTTGGCCGGGCTCGATGACGCCGACAGCGGCGAGGTAGTTGTCGCTGGGCGCAGCTGGGCCGGTCAAGACAGCTCGGCGCGGGCCCAGTGGCGCAACCGCCACATCGGTATGGTCTACCAGTTTCACCACCTGCTGGCCGAATTTACCGCCCAAGAGAATATCGAGCTGCCGCTGCTAATTGGCGGCGCCAGCCCCTCACTGGCGCGCAGCCGCGCCAGCGAACTGCTCGGCCAAGTGGGGCTAGCAGCGCGCGCCTGCCACCGGCCGCTGGCACTGTCGGGCGGCGAGCGCCAACGGGTGGCGGTCTGCCGGGCACTGGCCAACCGGCCCAGCGTGGTGTTGATGGACGAGCCGACCGGCAACCTCGACCCAGCCACCGCCGCGGCGTTGGAGTCGCTTCTGCTGGCACTAAGCCGCGACCACAACACCGCCTTTGTTATCGTTACCCACGACCACCAGCTGGCGGCGCGCATGGACCGCCAGCTAGAGCTGGTCGATGGCCAATTAGTGGCGTGGCAGGGCGCGCGGTGAGTGCACTGCTTGGCAGCCGGCTGAGCTGGCGGCTGGCTTGGCGCTACTACAGCGGCGCCGGCAACCAGCTGCTGGGCAGCGGCTTGGCCCGCTTGGCGGTGGTTGGGCTGATGGTTAGCGTGGCGCTGCTGGTGGTGGTGCTGGCGGTGATGAACGGCTTTGAGCGCGAGCTGCGCGAGCGTATCCTCGGCTTGGTGCCGCACGTAGAGATCGACTACCCGTACGGCGCACCGCAAGCGGACGATGCCAGCCGGCTGCGCAGCGACCCGGCGGTCGTCAGCGTGGCGCCATTTACGCGCAGCCAAGGGCTGCTTTATGTAGCCGGCAGGAGCCGCGCCGTCGAGCTGTTGGGGCTTGACCCTAGCCAGCTGCCGCTTGGCTGGGCGGCGCTGTTGGCCGACCAGCCGCCGCTGGCGCCGGACCAGCTGCGGCTGTCGGTGGCGCTGGCCGCGCAGCTGCAGGTGGCGGTTGGCGACCGGGTAACCGTGTTGAGCAGTGACAGCGACCGCGCCACGGCGCTGCAGGTGGCGACGGTGGCCGGGCTGTTTGCCACCCACACCGAGCTAGACCAGCAGCTGGCGCTGGTCGCCCTGCGCCATCAGGGCGCCAGCCAACACGGTTGGCAACTGCAGCTGACCGACCCGCTGGCCAGCCGCGACTGGGCCGCCGTTGCGCGCGCGCAGCTGTCGGCCGGCGGGCAGCTGCGCGACTGGCGGCAGAGCCACGGCAACCTCTACCAGGCGATCAAACTCTCTCGGCAGCTGGTGGTGCTACTGATTTTACTGACTGTGGCCATCGCCGCGTTTAACGTGGTGGCGATGTTGGTGATGAGCGTTGAGCGCCGCCGCGGCGACATCGCCATACTGCAGACTATGGGGCTGCCGCGCGACCAGTTGGTAGCGCTGTTTGGCCAGCTGGCGCTGGTTATCGGCTGTGTAGGTGTCACTGCTGGGGTGGTGCTGGGGCTGGCGCTGTGCGCCGCGGTTGGGCCGCTATTTGGCGCGCTGCAGGCTGCGCTGGGTTGGCGGCTGCTGTCGACCGAGGTCTACCCAATCGACTACCTGCCGGTTGATTGGCGCGCCGCCGACCTGCTGCTGATCGGCAGCGTCACGCTGCTATTGACCGCGCTGGCGGCTATCTACCCGGCGCGGCGCGCCAGCGCACTGCTGCCGGCCGCCGAGCTGCGCAGCGAATAAGCTTAGCGGTGGTGTTGGCTGCGTGCGGCTTGGCGGCGCTGCCAGTTGACGATCACCCGCCAGCGCCACGCCCAGAACACCGCGAAGTAGCAGAGGGTGGCCGAGACTGTCGCGACTACCAAGCTGCCGACCCCAAGCGGTAGCAAAATTTGGCTGCCGACGCCGCTAAACCACTCCCAGGTTAACGCTATCGATTGCTGGTCTGGGCTCTGGCCGAGCAGCCGCGCGCCGAGTTTGTAGTTGAGATAGAAAATCGGGCCGATGGTAACCGGGTTGCTGATCCACACCAATACCACCGAGATGGCCAGGTTGGCGCGCCACCAGAAGGCGACCAGCGCAGCAATCGGGCTCTGTATGGGTACCGGTAAGAAGGCGCAGAAAACACCGATAAAGACCGCCTGCGATACCGATTGGCGGTTGATATGGAGTAGGTTGGGGTCGCGCAACAGCCCGCGCAGCCAGCGCAGCGACGGGCGAGCCAGCAGGGTTGGCAGGTCGGGTAACAGCTTGCGCACTAGTTTGCGGGGCATCTGGACACCGTCACACGTCTTGAAAGGGCGCTATTATGCCGCCGCCGCGGCGATGCGGCTAGCAGTTATTGGCCGCCTCGTGGGCGAGCAGCCAAGCTTTGTTGGCCGCCCCTAAATTGTAGCCGCCGGCCGCGCCGGCCGCGGTGATCACCCGGTGGCAGGGGATTAGCAGCGGCAGCGGGTTAGCTGCGTTGGCGGTGCCGACCGCGCGCGCGGCGGCGCGGTTGCCCAGCTGCTCGGCGAGCCAGCTGTAGCTGCGGGTTTGGCCGTAGCCGATGGTTTGCAGCTGCGCCCAGCAGCGCTGCTGAAAGGCGCTGCCGGCGGCGGCCAGTGGCAGCTCAAAGTGGCGCAGCTGGCCGGCAAAATAGGCGGTTAGCTGCTGCGCGGCGAGCGCGGTGAGGGCGTTTGGGCGGCCACTGGCGCGGGTGGTTTGCACCGCGGTAATGGCGCTGTTGCTGGCGACAATGGTCAGCTGGCCGATCGGGCTGTCAATCACTTGGCTGTAGTTGGGCATGGCGGCCGCTCCGGTATTTGCCCGCGGCGCTAGAGCAATCGCCGCCGGCCAGTTAGAATACGCGCCTTATCCGCGCGCACTGCGCCTGTTAACAGGAACGATTATGCAGCCAGCACTGGCAGTTGAACAGCTTCACAAAGAGTATGCGAACGGCTTTAAGGCGCTCAATGGGGTCAGCTTTAATGTTGCCCAAGGCGATTTTTTTGCGCTGCTTGGCCCCAACGGCGCCGGCAAGTCGACCACCATCGGTATTATCAGCTCGCTGGTGCGCAAGAGCGCCGGCACAGTTAAAGTATTCGGGGTTGATATCGACAGCGATTTTTCTGCCGCCAAGCAGCTGATTGGCGTCGTGCCGCAAGAGTTTAACTTCAGCCAGTTTGAGAAGCTGATCGACATTCTGATCCACCAGGCCGGTTACTACGGTATCCCGCAGCGCCAGGCACTGCAGCTGGCCGAGCGCTACCTCAAGCAGCTCGGCCTGTGGGAACGTCGCAACCAGCAGTCGCGCACGCTCTCTGGCGGGATGAAACGCCGACTGATGATCGCCCGCGCGCTGATGCACAGCCCCAAGCTGCTTATTTTAGACGAGCCGACCGCCGGGGTAGACATTGAGCTGCGCCGCTCGATGTGGGAGTTTTTGCAAGAGATCAACCGCCAGGGCACCACCATTATTCTGACCACCCACTACCTGGAAGAGGCCGAGTCGCTGTGCCGCAATATCGCCATCATCGACCAGGGCCGGATTGTTGAGAACACCTCGATGAAGGCGCTGCTCAAGCAGCTCAACAAAGAGCACCTGGTGCTAGATGTCAGCCAGCCACTGAGCGCCGCGCCGCAGATCGACGGCTACCCAATGACCCTGCGCGACGAGCACAGCCTAGAGGTAGAGGTGGAGAAGAGCCGCTCGCTCAACCAGCTGTTTACCCAACTTAGTGCGCACGGCGTGGACGTGGTGAGTATGCGCAATAAATCTAATCGCCTAGAGGAGCTGTTCCTGTCGCTGGTGGACGCCAGCCTAGAGAGCAAAGCGGAGGCATCAGCATGACCAGCCAACAGTTGTGGATTGCCTTTATTACTATCGTGCGCCGCGAGATCCGGCGCTTTTTGCGCATCTGGCCGCAGACTCTGCTGCCACCAGTGATCACCATGGTGCTCTACTTTGTCATCTTCGGTAAGTTGATTGGCGGGCGTATAGGCGAGATGGCCGGGCTGCCGTACATTCAGTTTGTCGCGCCCGGGCTGATTATGATGTCGGTGATCACCAACTCCTACTCCAATGTGGTGTCGTCGTTTTTTAGCAGCAAGTTCCAAAAGAACATCGAAGAGCTGCTGGTATCGCCAACCCCCAATGCGCTGATTCTGGCCGGCTATGTGGTCGGCGGTATGTGCCGTGGGCTGGGGGTAGGGCTGATCGTCACCTGTGTGGCGATTGTGTTTGCCGATTTGTCGCTGCACAGCCTGCCAGTGACCATCGCGATTGTACTGATGACCTCGCTGACCTTCTCGCTAGCCGGGCTGATCAATGCGCTGTTTGCCGGTAGCTTTGACGACATCTCGATCATCCCAACCTTTGTACTGACCCCGCTCACCTACCTTGGCGGGGTGTTTTACTCGATCGGCCTGCTCGGCAGCTTCTGGGGCAGCGTCTCGCTCGCCAACCCGATCTTGTACATGGTTAACGCGTTCCGCTACGGGCTGACTGGTATCACTGACATCGATATCGTCTGGGCGTTTGCGATGTTGGCGCTGTTCTCCAGCGCGCTGTTTGGCTGGGCGCTCTACCTGCTGCAGCGCGGCTCGCGGTTGCGCAGCTAGTGGCGGATTACCGCGACACCGAGCTGGGCCAGCAGACGGTCTACCCAACCGCCTACGACCCGGCGCTGCTCTACCCGATAGCGCGCAGTAAAGGGCGCAGCGAGATCGGCCTAGCGGGTGCACTATCGTTTAGCGGCCACGACCTGTGGACCGCCTATGAGCTCTCTTGGCTGCAGCCCGGCGGCCTGCCGCAGGTGGCAATCGCCGAGATCAGCGTGCCGGCTGACTCGCCCAATATCATCGAATCTAAAAGCTTTAAGCTCTACCTCAACTCGCTCAACCAGCAGGTGGTGGCGGGGCAGTTTGAACTGCAGCAGCTGTTGGCCGCCGACCTTAGCCGTGCCGCTGGCGCGCCGGTAGCCGTGACGGTTTACCCGCTGGAAGAGTACGCTGCACTGCGCCCGATCGGCGAGCCGCACGGGTTCTGTATCGACCATCAGGCGATCACTATCGACAGCTACCAGCGCGGCCAACTGGCCCCGCAAGCCGCCGCCGGCGAGCTGGTGACCGAGCTGCTCTACTCGCACCTGCTGCGCACCAACTGCCCGGTGACCGACCAGCCGGACTGGGCGAGTATTTATATCGCCTACACCGGTCCCAAGCTCGACCGCGAGGCGCTGCTGCGCTACTTGGTGTCGTACCGCAGCCACCAAGATTTTCACGAGCAGTGCATCGAGGCGATCACCGTCGATCTGATCAACCACTGCCGCCCACAGCAGCTGACTGTAACCGGCCGCTACACCCGCCGTGGCGGGCTCGACATCAACCCGCAGCGCAGTGTTGGCAGCCCAATTTCGCTGAACTGCCGGCAGGTGAGGCAGTAGCGGTACAGCGCGGCCTTAACGTTTGGGCTATTGTTTGTAGGGGCAAGTGGGCTTTTTTGACGGCTAGCCTTGCGTCTTGTGCAAGTTGCAATGAAGAGAGTGCGCTGCAGATTACGAGGATGATCACTAATGGACAAAATCACCGTTCATCCCGGCGGGTTTATCAAGCGCAACTACCTTGATGAGTTGGATATCAAGGCGACCGAGCTTGCTGCAGCGCTCGAGATATCCTAATCCACTCTTAGTCGGTTTTTGCATGAGAAAATTGATCTCTCAGCCGCGTTAGCCGTTAAGCTCAGCAAAGTACTTGGCCGCAGTGCAGAGAGCTGGCTGGCGATGCAGGCCAGCCATACTTTAGCGCGTGACAAGGCCGAGCTGGCAACCTGGCAGCCCAGCTGGCAACTCACATCGCAAGGGTTGGTGGCGGTTAACAAATCCAACTCTAAAAACAAGTCTGCGGCGGCCTGATGCCGCCCTGCAGTTAGCTTGCAGTTAATCAAGGGCTATTAAAATCGGCTCTGTTTGTCAATATTAAGAGAAGCCACTATGGCGCTAAAAGCCACCATCTACAAAGCCACGCTCAACGTCACCGACATGGATCGGCACCACTACCAAGAGTACCCGCTGACGCTAGCTTGCCACCCATCAGAAACCGAGGCCAGGATGCTGCTGCGGCTGTTGGCGTTCGCCTTGTACGCCGATGACCGGCTGGTATTTGGCCGGGGCATTAGCACCGACGACGAGCCAGATTTGTGGCAAAAGTCGTTAACTGGCGAGATCGAGCTATGGATTGATCTGGGCATCCCAGACGAAAGCCGTATCCGCAAAGCCTGCGGCCGCGCGGGGCGTGTCGTACTGCTTGTTTATGGCGAAAAATCGGCACAAGTGTGGTGGCCCAAGCACGCTAGTGCGCTAGAGCGGTTTAAAAACCTCACCGTGCTACAAGTCTCGGACAGCTCAATGGAGGCACTGGCAAGCCTAGCGAGCAGCAACATGAGTTTGCAATGCGTGATCGACGACGGCCAGGTGAGCGTAACCAGTAGCGAGCGCGATACCTTGATCGGGGTCGATCTGGTAACGCTTAAAGGCTGAGCTTTGTGCCATTTGCCGCGGCTTCAGTTATTCAGAAAGACCTATAGCAATCCCATCATTTATAACAGCAATTAAAGCTTTGGCAGGGCTCAGCTTCGTACGACGCAGTGCAGTAACCTGGAGTAATGGTCACCACAGACAAAAAAACCCAGCCGAAGCTGGGTTTTTTATACGTTGCTGCCTGTTAGTTTGAACCAAAGGCCTTGCTTACAGTAACGCCGTACATACGCGGCA
>JAHEGD010000030.1 GCA_024639885.1 Porticoccaceae bacterium
GATCAAGCACCATTGTCGCTGCTTCGCGCTTGAATTCCCGGCTAAACGTTCGTCGTTTTCTCCTAATGATCACTCCATTCGCAGGGCACGTTACCACCTAGTTGAGTGTCTCTCTTTATTGAACCAATTCAACCACTACAACGGTCAACGCTGATATGGGTGGAGTGGTTTAACAACCGGCGACTGCTGCGGCCAACCGTCGATCTGCCACCAGTGGAATATGAAACGCTGTACTATCAACAAGCTGAGTCAAGCAGTGCCGCAGCGCTCAAATTAAACTGCCTCCGACAATCCCGAGGCGATTCAGAATGACACTTTAATCTACTTGCAGAGTAATCATTAACACCTGCAGCCCTATTTTTCTTACCCCTGACCTTTGCTAAATATGCAGTTCTTTCAAAAACGCTTCTAATTTCATTTTCGTCTCCACGCTTTATAAGCTTAAAGCAGTTTCTTGGCGTGAAAGGCTTGCTATGCCCTCTATTAGTCCAAATTTTTTCTATCCAATCAATGAGCTTACTGGGATAAGAGATTTTATTTCCATTTAAGAGCAATGTTAGATGGTAATGCTGTATCGTAGACGTTTCAATTTCGCGCGCCCATATATAACCGAACCTTTTCATCTTATATTTTCTCGAAAGGTGCTTTCTTAACTTTTCAATGATCTTCGAAAACTCTAAATTATTTTCCGTATATGAGTTTAAGTGGAAGTCTAACCTAAGCATCATTACTTTCGAATGTCGAGACACCATTGCATTAAGCTGTTTTTCTATCGCGCAAAGTATTTCCCAAAAGTAGCGATATCTTTTCCTATTATGAATATATAATGTATCTGTATTCATAACTATAATCTTATCATCCACTATAATCTTCATCCCAGCACCTCAAGAAAACTATTCCTTGAGGTGATATATGACCTATAAGATATTATGAATATCCGATACAAAGAATCTATTCTATCGGCTCCCAAGTTAAGCATTTTCAATAGATTAGAGAATTTTTTATTCTGAAAACCGGGGTGGGAAATCGAACAAATTCTTCTTGAAATCCTGCGATATCGATGTCCTCGCAAACAATGAAGCTTTTTACTATCATGTGTAGAATCTGACAAAAAATTATTGTTTTTTTCTAACCTGGAAACTCTTGCCTCCCCACATCCGAGTATTGAAAAAGTTGGCATCTGTGCCAAGCTAGGACTCGCCCTCAAAATCCTGTTCAATAACGCCTTTTTTTTGGGTACGACACAGCTATGTATTTCCTGCTTATTAGGCTTCATGACTCATCTCCAAACCCAGATACATCGATCTTAGCTTTAAGCCATGCTTCAACTTCTGACTCTATCCATCCAACTGTACGACCACCAAGCGAGACTTGCCTTGGGAAGTCTAAAGACGAGATTCTTGCGTAAATTGTGGAACGCGGCAGCCCTGTGCGCTTAACGACATCAGGTAATCTTAAGACTCGTGTAGACATGCTTAGCCTCCTTCAGGCTCTGTTAAACATGTCTGAAATATATCAATACGGAAAAATCAGAAGTAACTTCTATACAATATTCAAGTTAACCCTCTTTTCGATTGGCTTTGAAATTTTTTGTACTCGTTCCAACATGAAGTCACAAGTCTTTCCGATAAAGACCGCTCCGCAGCTACTTTCTTAATTATTTCCTGTCGCACACGCCACGGTCTTTTGATTTTAATTTGCATAGTCTTAGCTGGGTCAACATCGTCATCTAATTCCTGTATAGACTGCAACGTGAAATAGGCATCATCGATATGATCCTCGCCTGCTTCAGTTGCAAGCCATGTCGATCTCTTTTCTATAGGCAATTGGTTGGCTTTTTCATGTAGTTCCTGCAGTTCTGATAAAGCCTCACTAATAGTTTTCTTCTTAATGATTTCGGCCTTTTCGCGCATCATGGCTTCACACTTGGCACCGACTTTTAACCGAGCCAGTTGGTCCAAAATCGGCTTCCTACCCGCATTTTTCCTTCCTCCACCGTGATTCACTTCCACCTCACAATTTAAGTGCGTATCAAGCTAACATATCCCTCAGGTTATCAACTTTAATTCATCAAGATAATCCGCCCATTTCTGCATCATAAGCCGCCTATCATCTAAAAATTTTGCTCTGTGGTAAGCGCCCCCATTTGGATCTCTGACTACATGCCCTAATTGCAGCTCAATGTATGACTCTTCCATTTTTAATCGCTCCAGCATAATTGTTTTTGCCATAGCGCGGTAACCATGGCCTGTCATATCATCTCCAGAATAACCCATCCTTCTCATGGCGTTTAAGAGTGCACTTTCGGATAGATGTCGATCTTTACCGTAGCTATGAAAGACAAACTCGTATCGGCCTGTTTGTTCGTATAATTTACGAAGGATCTCGACAGACTGCGTAGCCAGAGGAACAATTAAATCAACCCTTGTCTGATTACGAGTCTTAGGTGGCGTAAAGCGCCATTCTCTCTGCTCTAGATCAATGTCTTCCCATCTTGCTGACCTTAGCTCACCAGGCCGAACAAAAACCAGCGGAGCTAGTCTTAACGCGGCCCTAACTATAGCTGTGCCTGAATATGCATCCATAGCATTAAGGAATGCCCCTACTTTTTCAGGATCAGTAATTGCAGATCGATGTTTTACTTGGGGAGACCTAAGCGCACCCCTCAAATCTCTTGTTGGATCACTGTCTAAACGGACTGTCGAAACTGCATAGCGAAAGACCTGACTGCATTTTGAGAGGATACGCTTAGCTGTCTCATGGTTTCCTTTAGCTTCATATCTCCGACATGTCTGCAGAACCATGATCGGAGTAATCTCTTTGATTGGGGTACTCCCGAAATCTGCGATTGGTGTGCTAAGGAGCCATTTTGCCTTACTGCGTGTTGATTCCTCTTTGTCAGTTTGTCGCTCAAGCCATTCGTTAGCTATCACCTCAAAGCTGTTTTTACCCGACAGTTGTTTTTCCAATTTCCTTTCTTTCCGCCAAGAACTAGGATCAACACCTTGAGCTACCAGCTTTCTTTGTTGATCGCGCAATTCCTTAGCCTCTGACAACCCAACGGCAGGATAGAGACCTAGGGAAAGGCTCTTCGGCTTACCAAACATCGAATACCGGAAAACCCACTTCTTTGTACCTTTGGGCATGACATATAGAGATAACCCATCACCAACTGTCAGTGCGTAGCGGGCATCCTTTGGCTTTGCGGCATCAATCTGTCTAGTGTGAGTGATTTTTTTGTTGGCTTTGTCCATACGCCACCTCAGCAGTACCCTCTATAAGTTACACATGAAGTTACACATATTGCGCATGGTTTTCAACGGATTTCATTGGACATTGCTGGACTTCAAAACCAAAAAAACCCCGCAATAGCGGGGTTCTATGAACGCCAGAAGATTTTCTGAGACGCTTGTATGGTGCCCAAGGCCGGACTTGAACCGGCACGGCTTGCGCCACTACCCCCTCAAGATAGCGTGTCTACCAATTCCACCACTTGGGCATAAGGGGTCCCTTTCGCCATATGGGCATAAGGGGTGAGACCCGAAGATCTCGTATTCTTTACTACTACCAGCCGAGGCCGGCCTTACTATTTACTACGGAAGGTCGCTACCGGGTGCTGGCGCGTCGCCAACGGTGGGTAGGTCGCTGTCCGCGGCCGGCACTGACATCAGCTCCGGCAGAAACTCGTCATCGATGACGTTGCGGTTTTTTGCAATGACAGCGAGGGTGATACTGGTGACAAAAAAGATCGTCGCCAAAATAGCGGTGCTGCGGCTGAAGAAGTTCCAGCTGCCGCCACTGCCAAATATGGTTTGCGATGCGCCGGCACCAAACGAGGCACCTGCCTCTGCGCCTTTACCTTGCTGAAGCAAGATCAGGCCTACCAGCGCTACTGCGACCACAAAGTGGAACACTAAAATTGCGTTTTCCATAGTTACTGCTCTGCCGCTTGCACGACGTTTATAAACTCTTGTGCGTCTAACGACGCTCCACCTACTAGCCCGCCATCAATGTCGGGCTGGCTGAACAGCGCGCGGGCGTTGCCAGCATTTACGCTACCCCCGTAGAGGATGCGCGTTACCTCTCCTTCGACACCGAGCTGTGCGCGGATAAACGCATGCACTGCTTGGGCCTGCTCTGGGCTGGCGGTCTTGCCGGTGCCAATTGCCCAGACCGGTTCGTAGGCGATAACTGCTGCGGCAACCGCCGCTACGCCTACGTTATCTGTTACTGCTTTAAGCTGCGCGGCAACCACCGCTTCGGTCTGACCGGCTTCGCGCTGCTCGAGCGTCTCGCCTAGACACAGTACCGGGGTGACCCCGCCAGCCTGTGCAGCGGCAAACTTTGCCGCTACATCTTGGTTACTCTCGCCGTACAGAGCGCGTCGCTCTGAGTGGCCAACCAGGCACCAGTGGCAGCCTGCTTCTTGCGCCATCGCCACCGATAATTCGCCGGTGAACGCACCCTGTGGATGCTGGCTTATATTCTGTATGCCAACCGTGAGTGCTTGTGCGGCGGCACTGACTGCCGTCTCAACCAACAGCGCGGGAGGAAACACAGCTACCTCAACCGCACTGCCCTGACACGCGGCCCGCAACGCTGTAACCAGTTGCTGCGCCATCGCGCGGTTGCCGTGCATCTTCCAGTTGCCGGCCACTAGTGGCCGTCGCAAATTACTCATGTTGTTCTCTCTCGTCACGGTGTGGCGGCAAGGCCGCTGCAGCCCAGTTCGAGGGGCGCAAATCCTACCCGATGGCCTGCCGGTTTACAAGCGAAGCGCCGGCCTATTTGTGCAATTATTTTTCGCCCACCTCGGTCTTTACTACGGCTGCAATCTGCTCGGCCAGGGCGGCGACTTCGTCGGCCTGCTGGCCCTCTACCATTACACGCACCAGTGGCTCGGTACCGGATGGGCGCAACAGCACCCGGCCGCGGCCAGCCAACTGCGTCTCTGCCGCTACCACGGCTGCGTCGATAGCGGCGTTGGCCGGCAGCGCGCCCTTGGCGGCGAGCCGCACGTTGATCATGGTTTGCGGCAACAGCGCCATACCGCCGGCTAGCTCAGCTAGGCTGGCGCCGCTGTCGACCACGGCGCGCAGTACCTGTAGCGCGGCGACAATACCGTCGCCGGTGGTGTTGAGCTCTGCGCACAGCACATGGCCCGAGCTCTCGCCACCGAGAGTCCAACCGTTGTCGCGCATCGCCTCAACCACATAGCGGTCGCCCACTTTGGTGCGCTGGAATGGTATGCCGAGCTCCTCTAGCGCCAGCTCTAAGCCAAGGTTGCTCATCAGCGTACCGGCCACACCACTGCAACCGCCGTTTTGATGGCGGTGGCGGGCGATGATAAACAGCAGCTGATCGCCATCGATAGTGGTGCCGGCGGCATCGACAAACATCACCCGGTCGCCATCGCCATCGAAGGCGATACCCAGGTCTGCCGACTGCTCTTGAACCGCGCTCGAGAGCGGCTGCAGGTGCGTTGAACCACAGCCGTGGTTGATGTTCATGCCGTCGGGGCGGTTGCCAATTACCTGCACCTCGGCACCCAGCTCGCGGAATACCTTGGGGGCGACGTCGTAGGTGGCGCCGTTGGCGCAATCGAGAACAATTTTTAAACCGCTAAGCCCAAACCCGGCCGGCAGGGTGCCTTTGCAGAACTCAATGTAACGGCCACCGGCATCGCTCACCCGCTGCGCTTTACCCAGCTGACTAGAGTCGTTGGTCACCAGCGGCTGGTCGAGCAGCGCCTCAATCTCGGCCTCGATCTCGTCGTTTAGCTTGTAGCCGTCACCGCCAAAAAATTTAATGCCGTTGTCTTCGAAGGCGTTGTGCGAGGCGCTGATGACAATGCCGGCATTGGCGCGGAAGGCGCGGGTAAGGTAGGCGATCGCCGGGGTCGGCATCGGCCCCAGCATAAACACGTTGACGCCGGCGGCGATCAGGCCGGCCTCTAGTGCCGACTCAAACATATAGCCAGAGACGCGGGTATCTTTGCCGATCAACACGCGCTTTTTACCGGTGGCGTGGCGGGTTAGCACCTTGCCGGCGGCCCAGCCGAGCTTGAGGACAAAGTCGACGGTAATCGGGTGGTCACCTACCCGGCCGCGAATGCCGTCGGTACCAAAATAGTTGCGGGACATAGCTGTCTTCCTAATTATTGTTGTGCGCTTCCGTTGTGCGCATTGCCTGCCAGAGCTGCACCGCCTCGACGGTCTGTTTGACATCGTGAACGCGCAGCAGACAGCCGCCGCTGCCGTACAGCGCCTGTGCCGCCAGCAGCGCCAACGCCACGCTGCCATTAACGCGCTGATCTACCTCGCAGTCTAGCAGCTGGCCGATCATGGTTTTGCGCGACACCCCCACCATCAGTGGCAGGCCGCGCTGGGCGAACTGGCCGAGCGCTTTAAACAGGGCAACATTGTGCGCCAACTGCTTGCCAAAGCCAAACCCGGGGTCTAGCAACAATCGCCCTGTGTGAATACCCACTTCGGCGCAGGCGTCTATTCGATCTTGAAAAAACTGTTCTACCTCGGCGACAACGTCGGTGTAGTGCGGGGCCTCTTGCATGGTCGCCGGGGTCGCTTGCATATGCATCAAGCAGACCGGCAATTCGGTGGCTGCGGCTGCGGCCAGCGCCCCTTCGCGGCGCAGCGCGCGCACGTCATTGATCAGCCCGGCGCCGGCGCCGGCAGCGGCGGTGATCACTGCCGCTGAGCTGGTATCGACCGATACCACTACATCGAGCCGTGCGCAGAGCGCCTCAATGACCGGGACAACCCGTGCCAGCTCTTGCTCTACTGAGACCGGCGCGGCACCTGGGCGAGTCGACTCGCCGCCGACATCGATAACTGCGGCGCCGGCCGCCACCATCGCCGCGGCGGCGTCTACAGCGCGGTCGACATCGCGGCTGTCGCCGGCATAGTGCAGGCCACCGTCCGAGAACGAATCTGGGGTGACGTTGAGAATACCCATTACCGCTGGCTCAGCCAGCGGCAGCAGTCGGCCGCCGCAGTTAAGCGACGGCAGCGCGGTCATCAGCCCTCTTCCAGGGGCTTGCCGACGCTGTCGGCTGGTTCGGCGCTGGCCTCGGCGGCCGGCGGCGGTTGCGGTGGCTCGGGGTCGTTGTCGTGCCACTGGTGCGGCGGCCGCACCGGGCGGCGCTGCATCAGGTCGTCGACCTGCTCGGCGTCGATGGTCTCAAACTCCATCAGTGCGTCTTTCATTGCCTCGAGCACATCGCGGTGCGACTCTAGCAGTGCTTTGGCTTTGCTGTAGGCCTCGTCGAGAATACGCCGCACCTCTTGGTCGATCTCACGTGAGGTGTCTTCCGAGTAGTGGTTTTTGTTGCCGCCGGGCGCCTGCGACTCGTCCTCGCCGTAGAGCACCGGGCCAAGTTTCTCGGTCAGGCCCCACTTGGTCACCATGTTGCGGGCCATCTGGGTGGCGCGCTCGATATCGTTCTGGGCACCGGTGGTCACACCGTCTAGGCCGCCGATCATCTCTTCGGCAATACGGCCACCAAACAGGCTGCACAGCTGGCTGAACAGCTGGCGGCGGCTCATGCTGTATTTATCTTCCTCGGGCAGGTACTGGGTGACCCCCAGCGCACGGCCGCGCGGAATAATGGTCACTTTGTGAACCGGGTCGTGCTCTGGCACTAGCCGGCCGATGATGGCGTGGCCGGCCTCGTGGTAGGCGGTGTTGATCTTCTCTTTCTCGCTCATCACCAGCGAGCGGCGCTCGGCGCCCATCATGATTTTATCGCGGGCCTTTTCAAACTCTTCCATGCTGACCGTGCGGCGGTTGTCGCGCGCCGAGAACAGCGCCGCTTCGTTGACCAAGTTGGCCAGGTCGGCACCCGAGAAGCCCGGGGTACCGCGCGCCAGCACACCAAGATCGATCTGGTCGGAGAGCGGCACCTTGCGCGAGTGTACTTTAAGGATCTGTTCGCGGCCGCGAATATCGGGCAGCCCCACATAGACCTGGCGGTCGAAGCGGCCGGGGCGCAGCAGCGCCTTGTCGAGCACGTCGGGGCGGTTGGTCGCTGAGATCACGATCACCCCTTCGCTGCCTTCAAAGCCGTCCATCTCTACCAGCAGCTGGTTGAGAGTCTGCTCGCGCTCGTCGTTGCCGCCGCCCCAGCCGCCACCGCGGTGGCGGCCGACTGCGTCGATCTCGTCGATAAAGATAATACAGGGCGCTTGCTTCTTGGCCTGCTCGAACATATCGCGCACCCGCGATGCACCCACGCCGACAAACATCTCGACAAAATCTGAGCCCGAGATTGAGAAAAACGGTACCCGCGCCTCACCGGCGATCGCCTTGGCGAGCAGGGTCTTGCCGGTACCGGGCGGGCCGATCATCAGTACACCCTTGGGGATACGGCCGCCAAGCCGCTGGAATTTGGTCGGGTCGCTGAGGAACTCGACCAGCTCGCCAACGTCCTCTTTGGCCTCGTCGACACCGGCGACATCGGCAAAGGTGGTGTTGATCTGGTCTTCACTCAGCAGCTTGGCCTTGCTCTTGCCAAACCCCATCGGGTTGCCCTTGCCGCCGGCACCGCCCTGCATCTGGCGCATAAAGAAGTAGAAGATACCAACAATCAGCAGGATCGGGAAAGCCGCCACCAGTAGCTGCGAGAGCAGGCTCGGCTGTTCGGGCTCTTTGCCGATCACCTCAACATTGTGGTCTAGCAGGTCACCCATTAGACCGGGGTCGGTCACGTTGGGCCGCACCACGCGAAAGGTGCTGCCGTCGCGGCGGGTGCCGTCAATAATCAGCCCATCGATCTCGACCGAGGCGACTCGCTCGCTCTGCACATCGGTAACAAACTGCGAATAACCCAGCTCGTTGGTCGGCGCGGTCGGTGCCATATTGTTGTAGACCGAGAACATCACACCGCCGATGATCAGCCACAAAATAAGATTCTTTGCCATATCGCTCACTGTGTTGTCCTCACGTTGCTGTTGCCGCGCTGGCGCGGTAACCCTGGCCGACTAAATAAACTTCTCGAGACGCCGAGCGCGATGCTTCAGGCTTGCGCATCTGCACTTGGTCAAACTGCTGGCGCGCTTCCCGCACCAGTTGGTCAAACCCTTCACCCTGGAACACTTTGGCAATAAAGATACCACCCGGGGCCAGTACTTTGGCAGCCATCTCCAGCGCCAGCTCAATCAGGTAGAGGCTGGCCGGTTGGTCGATGGCTTTCACTCCTGTTAAGTTGGGGGCCATATCTGAGATTACAAGGTCTATGTGGGTGTCGCCGATCAGCGCCAGCAGCTGGTCGTAGACCGCCTGCTCGGTAAAGTCGCCGCAGATAAAATCGACCCCGGCAATGGCGTCCATCGCCAACAGATCGAGCGCGAACACGCGGCCGTTGTCGCCCACCTGCTCGGCCGCCACCTGCGACCAGCCGCCCGGCGCGGCTCCCAAGTCGACCACCGCCATGCCGGGCTTGATCGGGCTTTTCGGGCCGAGTAGCTCAAGCAGTTTATAGCTGGCCCGCGAGCGGTAGCCGTCGCGCTGGCTCTGCTTTACAAACGGGTCGTTGACGTGGCGTTTAATCCAGTCGCGATTTTTTGATTTCGCCATGAGGGGGTTTTCGCTACAATTTACCACTGGCCGGCCCGCGCAATGCGGTGTCGGCACGATTATTAGCGCGGCAACTCCTTTGGCCGCGCCACCTGAGCCTAACCGGCAAGCGATTATTATGACAACTTCTGCACAAGATAAGAAACATTTACGCCGCATTGGCCACGGTCTCAACCCACTGGTCACCGTCGCCGGCAAAGGGCTAACCGACAATGTCATCGCTGAGCTGGGCCGCGCGCTAGACGACCACGAGCTGATTAAGGTCAAAATTGTGGTCGGCGACCGCGACGCTAAAAAAGCGCTGATCAGCGAGATCTGCGCGCAGACCAATGCCGAGCTGGTGCAGTCTATCGGCCACGTCATCTTGCTCTACCGGGCCGCGCGCCAGCCCAACCCCAAGCTGTCCAACCTGCTGCGTCCGCAGTAACTGCCGCTGTGGGCCTGCGCTCAACTGCCCGTTTTCTCGCCGGCCCAATCGCCATTGGGCTGATTGTGGCGGCGCTGTTGATGCTGCTGTTCCCGTCGTTGCGCAGCGGCCTGCCGCTCGCCGAGCTGAGCAACCCGTTTGTCAGCAGTGCGGCACAGAGTAGCCGCGGCGGCTGGAACGGGCCGGTCTCTTACGCCACCGCGGTAGAGCGGGCGGCACCGTCGGTAGTCAATATTTACACCACCAAAATGGCCGACAGCGATGCGAGTCGCAGCCGCCACCCGCTACTGCAGCGCCGCCTAGCGCAGCGCCAGCAGCCGCAGCTTACCCTCGGTTCGGGGGTGATTATGCGCCGCAGCGGCTACATATTGACCAACCACCACGTGGTCCAGGGCGCCGAGGAGATCGTCATCCTTACCCACGACGGCCGCCAAGCCGCCGCCGAGCTGATCGGCAGCGACCCGGAAAGCGACCTGGCGGTGCTGCACATACAGCTGGCCGGGCTGGCGCCGATTGTGGTTGGCGAGCCGAGCCGGGCGCGGATTGGCGATGTGGTACTGGCGATTGGCAACCCGCTCGGCTTTGGCCAAGCGGTGACGCAGGGCATTATTAGCGCTACCGGCCGCAACGGCTTGGGGCTAAACACCTTTGAGAACTTTATCCAGACCGACGCCGACATCAACCCCGGCAACTCGGGTGGTGCGGTGGTCGACGCCGAGGGGCGGCTGCTGGGTATCTCGACCGCCAACCTCAACCAGAACGGCACCAACGGTATCAGCTTCGCGATCCCCGCCGACACCCCCGAGCAGGTGATGAGTGAGCTGATTAGCCACGGCCGGGTGGTGCGTGGCTGGCTCGGCTTTGAGGCATCGCCGCTGCCACCGCAGGTGG
>JAHEGD010000010.1 GCA_024639885.1 Porticoccaceae bacterium
CATCGGCGTAAGCAGCGGCGACCACGTCAGAGGTCTCTTTCATCGCCAGCCCGGCAATCGCCCGCACAGCTGCCATCTTCATCTCTTCGTTGATGGTCGAGGCGCCGCAGTCGAGTGCGCCGCGGAAGATAAACGGGAAGCAGAGCACATTGTTAACTTGGTTGGGATAGTCCGAGCGGCCGGTGGCGATGATCGCGTCGGGGCGCACGGCAATCGCCTCCTCGGGCATGATCTCTGGAACCGGGTTGGACATCGCCAAAATCATCGGCTTGGGCGCCATCTTGGCGACCATCTCGGCGGTCAGTACACCGGGGCCAGAGAGGCCAAGAAAGAGATCGGCGTCGACGATCGCGTCGTTCAAGTCGCGGTCATCCGTCTCAACGGCAAAGGCCGCTTTCCACGGGTTCATGCCCGCCTCGCGGCCGGCGTAGATCACCCCGTTGCGGTCGAGCATCCGCACATTCTCGCGGCGCAGGCCCATCGCAATCAGCAGGTCGACACAGGCGATACTGGCGGCGCCGGCACCGGAGACCACCAACTTAATCTCTTCGATCTTTTTCTCGACAACGATCAAGCCGTTGTAGACGGCCGCCGCGGCGACAATCGCGGTGCCGTGTTGGTCGTCGTGAAAGACTGGGATCTGCATCCGCTCACGAAGTTTTTGCTCAACCTGAAAACACTCCGGTGCTTTGATATCTTCGAGGTTAACACCGCCAAACGTTGGCTCCAGCGCGGCGATGATATCGACCAGTTTGTCGACATCGGTCTCGTCGACCTCGATATCAAACACGTCGATGTTGGCAAACTTTTTAAACAGGACCGCCTTGCCCTCCATCACCGGCTTGGAGGCGAGCGGGCCGATATTGCCGAGCCCGAGCACGGCGGTGCCGTTGCTGATTACCGCGACGAGGTTGCCGCGCGCGGTGACATCGGCGGCGGCGTTGGGGTTCTCCTCGATCAGTTCGCAGGCGAACGCCACACCCGGCGAGTAGGCGAGCGACAGGTCGCGCTTGTTGGCCAGCGGCTTGGTCGGGCGAATCTCCAGCTTACCCGGGCGCGGGTCGGTGTGGTATCGCAGTGCTGCTTCCTTGAAGGAGTCGCTCATCGTTTGCTCTCTCGCTGCTATTAATGGGGGTGGCGGTAAATGGTCGGGTATTCTACCGACAGTGCCGGTAAAAATCTTTACCGCGACAATAACGCGGTAAAGGTTGAAATCCGCAGGCGCGGCCGGAACAATGGCACCACCTTATTAAAAGAGCACAGCCAATGGCCGCCGCAACCTCTCTCGACACCGCCATCAACTCCATCAACGCCGTTATTTGGAGCCCCGCACTGGTCTATCTGTGCCTCGGCGCTGGCCTCTGGTTCTCACTGCGCAGCCGGTTTTTGCAGGTTCGCCACCTCGGCGAGATGGTCCGGCTGCTGCGCAGCGGCGGCAGCTCGGCCTCCGGCGTCTCGTCATTTCAGGCGCTGGCCATGTCGCTCTCCGGGCGGGTCGGCACCGGCAACATCGCCGGCGTCGCCACCGCCATTGCGTTTGGCGGGCCGGGCGCCATCTTCTGGATGTGGGTGGTCGCCTTCCTCGGTGCGGCGACCGCATTTATCGAGGCGACCCTGGCGCAAATTTACAAAGAGACCGACGAGCGCGGGCTCTACCGCGGCGGGCCGGCCTATTTTATCGACAAGGCGCTCGGGGTGAGCTGGTTTGCCTGGCTATTCGCAATCGCCACCATCGTCGCGATGGGCTTTTTTATGCCCGGCCTGCAAGCCAATGCGATTGTCGAGGGGCTCAACAACGCCTGGGGGGTCAACAAGCCGATCACCTCGCTGCTGCTGACCGCGGCACTCGCCACCATCGTCGTCGGCGGGGTGCGCCGGATCGCCCACTTTGCCCAGCTGGTCGTGCCGGTCATGGCGATCTTGTATATCGCCATGGCCGTGTTTGTACTGGCGATCAATGCCGAAAGAATCCCCGCCGCGTTTGCGCTGATCTTTAACAGCGCGTTCGGGCTGGATGCCGGCTTTGGCGCGATCGCCGGCGCCGCCGTGCAGTGGGGGGTCAAACGCGGCGTCTACTCCAACGAGGCCGGCCAAGGCACCGGCCCCCACCACGCCGCCGCCGCCGAGGTCGCCCACCCCGCCCAACAGGGGCTGGTGCAGGCGTTCTCGGTCTACATCGACACGCTGCTGATCTGTACCGCCACCGCGCTGATGATTTTGGTCTCCGGCCTCTACGAGGTGTTCGACGGCAACGCCACACTCTACAGCGGGCTGGCCGGTGTAGCCGCCGGGCCCGGCTATGTGCAGGCAGCGCTAGAGAGCGCCCTGCCCGGCTTCGGCAGCAGCATCACTGCACTGGCGCTGCTGTTCTTTGCCTTCACTACCATTGTCGCCTACTACTATATCGCCGAGACCAATGTCACCTTCATCAACCGCAAGGTCCACCGACCGTGGCTGGTCAGTGCCCTCAAGCTACTGATTCTGGCGGCGGTCTACTGGGGCGGCGTGAAGAGCTCGACCTCGGCCTGGGCACTCGGCGATATCGGTCTGGGGATGATGGCGTGGCTCAACATTGTCGCCATTCTGCTGCTGCAAAAACCAGCCCTGATCGCGCTGCGCGACTACGAGGCGCAACGCCGCGCCGACAGCGCGATCAAATTCAATGCCAGCGCCCACGGTATTGAGCGCGCCGACCACTGGCAGGGCTAGCTGTCGCGGCCCTGCAGCGCCAGACCCAACTGGTAGAAACTGCGTTTATCGCCGCCGAGCAGCTCCGCGGCGACCGCCGCGGCGCGCTTGAGCGGCAGCTCGCGGAGCAGCACACTCAACACCCGGCGCTGCTCTACCGTACTGCTCTGCTCGGCACTGTCACCGGCTACGATCACCACCATCTCGCCGCGCTGCTGGTCGCGGTCGGCGGCGACCCGCTCGGCCAGTTCGGTCAGGCTGCCGTCCAACAGGGTCTCAAAGGTCTTGGTCAATTCGCGGCCGATCGCAGCGCGGCGCTGACCGCCCCAAGCCGCCACCATCGCCGCCAGCGACTCGACGATGCGGTGCGGGGCCTCGTAAAATATTAGCGTTGCGCGGTCGTCGGCGAGCTGTTCGAGCGCCTTGTTGCGGGCGCTGGCGCGGGCCGGCAGAAACCCACAAAAGCGGAACTGATCACTCGGCAGCCCGGCGATCGACAGCGCCGCCACCGCCGCGCACGGGCCGGGGATCGCCACCACCTTGATACCGGCGGCGCGCGCCGCCGCCACTAAGCGGTAGCCGGGGTCGGCAATCAGCGGCGTGCCGGCATCAGAAATCAGTGCAATTGACTGGCCAGCTGCTAAACTTTCCACCAGCTTGTTGTCGGCGCTGCCGTCGCTGTGTTCATGGTAGGCGCGCAGCGGTTTTTTTATCTGCAGATGGTCGAGCAGCCGCTGGCTGTGGCGGGTGTCTTCGCAGGCGATGGCATCAACACCGGCCAATACCGCCGCCGCGCGCTGGGTAATATCGGCGAGATTGCCGATCGGTGTCGCTACAATGTAGAGCGTTGCGCGTTCCGTGACCAAAATGGGGTACCTCTGTTGTCAGTCAATGTTGCCACTATCACCAAAGCCTTCATGGTGCTCGCAGCGCTAGCGATGGTTGCCGGCTGCGCGCCGACGATAACCGGCCCGGTCCAGCCGGCCGGCCCAGCGCTGGAGCGCGACCCCGCTCTGCCGCAGCTCGACGCCGAGCAGAGCGCCGCGCTGCTAGTGCAGCTGGTAGCGCAGTTTAACAGCCAACCCCGTGTTGCGTTGGCCCCGAGCAGTGCCGGTCGCCAATTAATTGCCCAGCTCGCCGCACTCGACCCCACGCTGCTCAACCGCGACCAGCGCAGCCAGTTAATTCTACTCACCTTTAGCGTCGGTCTCAGCCAACAGCGGCTGGCTGGCGCGATGGCGCTGCGCCAGCACCCCAACTGGTGGCAGTGGCGCGGCGAGCTTGGCGGCGCCGACCAGCGCCGGCTCGACACCCTCGAGGCCGACTACCTGATCGCCATCGGCAACACGGCCGACGGCTTGGCGCTACTGTTAGAGAGCGTTGAGGACGGCGGCCGCGACGGCGCCAACCGGGTCTGGGCACTGCTCACCAGCCAGCCGAGCCAGAGCTTGTCCGCGCTGGCCCGCGACGCGGCGCTGGCGGTTCGCCAGCTAGCCAACTTGGCGCTGCAGTTGCGTGCCAGCGAGGGCGATTACCCGGCCCAGCTCGGCCAGCTCGAGCACTGGCTGGCAGACTACCCGCGCCAGCCACTGGCGCGCAGCCGTCCCGACTACTTTATTGCGCTCGCCGAGCAGCGCGCGGCGCGCGCACCGATCGCGGTGGTACTGGGTAGCGACGACGAGTCGCTGGCGGCCAGCACGGCGCTCAGCGACGGTCTGCTGACGCGCTACTATCAGCTCGCTGCCCGCCAGCCACTACCGCCGCTGCAATTTTACCGGGTCGGCGCTGACAGCTCTTACCGCGACCTCTACCGGCAGCTGCGCAGCGCCGGGGTTGGCCGGGTCATCGGCCCGCTGCGCCGCTCGCAGCTAGACCGGCTGGCCTCTGAGCTGTTCGCAGCGCCGGCCGCCCAGCCGGCTAGCTCGCTGGCGGTTGATGGCGACAGCCCGGTAGCGGCCCGCCCCGCCGCGATCGCTTTCAACAACTTGCTGCCGACACTCGCGCTCAACGAGCTCTCTGACCCGGCGGCGCTACCGGCCAGCGCCGCCGCACTGCTGGGTCAACTGCCACTGGCCGTTGAACACGAGCTAGAGCAACTACTGGAGCGGGCCTTGGCGCGCTCGGCCGAGCGCATCCTGGTGCTGGCACCGGGTGCCGGCTGGGGGGCGCGCGGCGCGCGCTGGTTGCAACAGCGCTGGCTGCAGAGTGGCGGCGAGATCTCAATCAGCTACTACAGCGGCAGTGAACGCGATTACACGCCTCTGCTGCAAGCGCCGCTGGCGCTCGACGCCAGCCGCCAGCGCAGCCGCGATATCGAGCGGTTGACCGGTCTCGACCTGGATAGCCGGCCGCGCCGTCGCCAAGATATCGATCTCATCATTCTGCTCGCCCAACCCGAGCAGGGTCGCCAGATTCGGCCAGCGCTCGACTTTAACTTTGCCGCTGATCTACCGGTGCTGGCCACCTCGCATATCTACCCGGGTGACGACCGCTATAACCGCGATCTGGCCGGTATCGAGTTTCCCGCCTCGCCCTGGCAGCTGGAACCATCAGGCGAGATGAACAGTGACGAGCAGCTATCGGCGACCGTCAGCCGTCAGCTCAATGCGCTCGGCGGCGATGCACTGGTGGCGGCACTGCGCGAAGCGCAACTCGGCCGCGTCGATGCGCCGCTCTACGGCAGTAGCGGCGTATTGCTAGCGAACGGCGGCAATTACCGCCGGCTCGGCCTCTGGCAGCAGATCACCGAGCGCGGCACGGTCGCCATCGCCGCCGCTGACCGCGACCAGCAGGCGGCCCGCAACCGCCTCAGCGGGGGCAGCTATCAATAGCAGCGGCAGCCAACAGTGCGGCGGTCGCGCCGAACAGCTCGCCGCCCGGTGGCTAGAGGCGCGCGGTTTAACCTGGGTTGAGAGCAACTACAGCGGCCCGCGCGGCGAGATCGATCTGATCATGCGCGAGCGCCAAAGCTGGGTGTTTGTCGAGGTTCGCTACCGCCGCTCGGCGGCCTACGGTGGCGCCGCTAGCTCGATTAGCCGCGCCAAATTGCAGCGTATCCGCGCCACCGCCCTGCACTATCTACAGCAACACCACGCCGCTAACAGTGAGCAGCGCATCGACGCAGTGGTTCTCGACGGGCCCAACCTCGACCACCCGGCACTGCAAATTGAGTGGATTAAAAGTATCATCGACGATTGCTATTGAACCGCAGCGCGGCCACCAGGATAAGTTATGGACCAACGGATATTTGACCATTTTCAGCAGCGCATTGAGGCGACCATGACGCTCGCCGAGCAGTGCCAGCAGCAGCTGCCGGCGGCGGCGGCGCTGATCGCCGAGCGGCTGGTCGGCGGCGGCAAGATGGTTGTCTGCGCCGGCCCCGACGAGCGGCTGCTAGGTGAGCTCGCCGAACACTACCTGCTGTTTGGCAGCGGCTTTGAGCGGCCGCCGTTTCCGGTGCTGGCGCTGACTGGACACCCGCCGGCGAGCTGGTTGACACTGTTCGGCCAGCTCGCCAACAGCGCCGATCTGCTGCTGCTGTTTGGCGACAGTCTAGCGCCGGCACTGCGCGAGCAGCTGCTTAGCGAGGCGCTGAGCCGCAGCGTCGCGATTGTGACGATCGGCGGCACAGCGAATGGCGCTGAACCCTCGCCCACGGTTGCGGTCTCATTGGCAGCGGCAGAGCCGTCGTCGACGCCGCTCGTCAACCGCCAACTCGAGGCGCTACAATGTCTCTGTCACCTTGTCGATCACCAGGTCTTTGGAGCCTAATTACCATGCCAAAACTGTCTCAATTGCTGCCGCTTATCGCCCTGACTGGCCTGCTTGGCTGCACCGCAGTACTGACCACCGTAGTGGATGAGCCGATCCAATCCGACCCCACTGAGCCACCGATCGGCACCGCTCTCAACGACCTCAAAATCGCCACCTACATTGGCGTCAACATCAACAAAGCCGACCCGATTCTCAACGAGGCGCACATCGATGTGCACGCCTATAACGGCGTCATCCTCCTCACCGGCGAAGTGCAGAGCCCCGAGCTGCGCCGCAAGGCCGGCGAGGTGGCAAAAAGTTACAGCGGCGTACGCCAGGTCTACAACGAGCTCGTAGTCGCCGCCAATAGCTCGGTGGTGTCGCGCGCCAACGATAGCTTGATCGCCAGCCAGGTACGCACCAAGCTGCTCTTTCACGAGCAGATTGAGTCATCCAAAATTGATGTAGTCGTCGAGGACAACGCGGTCTTTCTGATGGGGCTGGTAAAGCGACAGACTGCGGATCTGGCCGCCACCGTGGCGGCCAACACTCGCGGTGTCGAACGGGTAGTACGCGCCTTCGAGCTCGCCGACTAGATTCGACAGAGACAAAAAAGGCCGACCCAGTTAACTGGGTCGGCCTTTTTTAATCGGCGCTGCTCAGACCAGCTCGAGCGCTACCGCACTGCCCTCACCGCCACCGATACAGAGACTGGCAACGCCCCTCTTGAGACCGTGGGTTTTCAGTGCGTGGATCAAAGTGACCATGATCCGCGCCCCGGAGGTGCCGATCGGGTGGCCGAGCGCACAGGCGCCACCGTGAACATTGAGCTTAGCGTGGTCGATCTGCAGCTCGTGCATCGCAGCCATCGCCACCACCGCGAACGCTTCGTTGACCTCCCAGAGGTCGACATCAGCGGCCTGCCAGCCAACGCGCTTGAGGACTTTTTGCATGGCCGGTACCGGCGCGGTGGTAAACCACTCCGGCTCGTGGGCGGCTTGATCGTAGCCGTGAATCAGCGCGATCGGCGTCAGGCCGCGGCGCTCAGCCTCGTCGGCCATCATCAGTGTCAATGCTGCGGCGCCGTCAGAGATCGAGCTGGCGTTAGCCGCTGTGACCGTTCCATCTTTGGCGAACGCCGGGCGCAGCTGGGGAATTTTGTCCGGACGCGCTTTGCCGGGCTGTTCATCGGTATCGACGACAGTGTCGCCACCGCGACCGGCGACCGTGACTGGGGCGATCTCATCTTTAAACCAGCCGTTGGCTATAGCGGCATTGGCGCGCGCCAGTGACTCTATCGCATAGGCGTCTTGCATCTCGCGGGTGAAGCCGTACTTGTCGGCACACTTTTCCGCAAAGACACCCATCGCAGTGCCCTGGTAGGCATCTTGCAGACCGTCGTATTGCATGTGGTCGAGCACCGTCGTACCACCAAACCGGTAACCTTGGCGCGCTTTGGGCAGCAGGTGCGGGGCGCCGCTCATGCTCTCCATGCCGCCGGCGATAATCGCTCCAGCTTGGCCAGCGCGCAGAGCATTGCCGGCCATCATCACGGTCTGCATCGCCGAGCCGCAGACCTTGTGGACGGTGGTACACGGCGTCGCTTTAGAGAGACCGGCAGCCAGCGCCGCCTGGCGCGCCGGCGCTTGGCCGAGCCCAGCCTGCAGCACACAGCCCATCAGCACTTCGTCGATCTGGTCGGCGGCCAACCCGGAGCCCTGCAGGGCGGCGGCAATCGCGACCGCGCCAAGTTGGGGGGTGGCGACACTGCTGAGGTCACCGAGCATGCCCCCCATCGGGGTGCGGGCGGCGGCGAGGACGGCGATAGGTTGGCTCATGGTCTGCTCCTGTAATGGTCGATGCGCCAGCCAGCCAGAGCCGGCCGGCGGGGTTACTTAATAATCCGCAGCGCCGGGCGATCCCCGCCCTTCTTGGGGCTGCTGGTGGGTGAGCGTTTGACCGCAGTCGGCCGCGGCGGTGGCGGCGGAGTCGGTTCGGTGGGGCGCTCAAAGACGATGCCTTGGCCATTCTCCTGCGCGTAGATGCTGAGGATAGCGGCGGCCGGCAGGTAGATGTCGGTCGGCACGCCACCAAAGCGGGCGTGGAAGGCGATACCGTCAAGGTCAATATGAAACGCAGAGACAGCCCGCGGGGCGATGTTGAGAACGATCTGGCCGTCGCTGACATGCTGCTGCGGAACCGACGCCTCGGGGTGGCCGGCATCGACTAGCACATAGGGGGTGCAGTCGTTGTCGACGATCCAGTCGTAGAAGGCCTGCAGCAGGTAGGGCTGATTTGAGTTCATCGCAACAGCACCATCGGCGAGTTATCGGCGCTTACGCGCGGATCTCCATCTCTTGGTCGGTCAGGCTCAACTTGAATGCCGGGCGGCTAAATAGACGCAGCATGTAGTCGTGCAGCGGCTTGACCTGTTTGGTATTGGGCAGGGTAATGCCCAGCTGCGGCAGGCGCCACAACAGCGGTCCTAAGCAGCAGTCGACCAGCGTAAACTCTTCGTTCATGAAGAACGGCAGGCCAGAGAAGATCGGCGCGGTGGTGACCAGTGAATCGCGTAGCTCTTTGCGGGCCGCCTCGGCTTTTTTGCTCTCGGGGCTGCGCAGAATATCGTCCGACAGGCGACACCAGTCGTTTTGAATACGGTGCACCCAGAGCCGGCTTTGGGCGCGGGTAACCGGGTAGACCGGCAGCAGCGGCGGGTGCGGGAAGCGCTCGTCGAGGTACTCCATCACCACGGTCGACTCGTAGAGTGCCAGATCGCGATCGACCAGTGTCGGCAGGGTACCGTACGGGTTGGCCTCGAAAATCTCTTCGGTGACCTTGCCACCTTCGACATCTTCAATATCGACAGTGACCCC
Source organism: Porticoccaceae bacterium (assembly GCA_024639885.1). Lineage (GTDB taxonomy): Bacteria > Pseudomonadota > Gammaproteobacteria > Pseudomonadales > Porticoccaceae > LSUCC0057. The sequence goes on from JAHEGD010000010.1 coordinate 9,318, forward strand.
TTTCTCGGCCAATACGATACGCACCCGGTGGCTGTACTGGCAGGCGGGGTCAGAAAAAAGAGTCATCGAAGAGCGACGCACGGCAAACCTCTCATTATTAGAAGATAAAGCGGGGTGCGGGCGGCTCGCGCCACCCGCACCGGGGAGCTACTTAGTGAATACCTTTCCAGTATTCGCGGTTCAACAGCACCACAAAGACCAGTAGCACACAGAGGAACAACAGCACATAGCGGCCGATCTGCTTGCGCTGCTCGGCCATCGGCTCGGCGGTGTAGGCCATAAAGTTGACCAAGTCGTAAACGGCCGCATCAAATTCGGCCGGGCTCAACGACCCCTCTTCGACGTAGTTGAAGCTGCCACACGGGTCCTCAAGAATGTCGGCGCCAGACAGCACATCGCGCTTAACGCCGCCGTTGTAGGCGCGCACCGGGCCGGGCGCACACTCGGGCAAGCCCTGCAGGCCGATCAAAGCGTGCGGCATGCCGACGTCTTTAAAGACTTTGTTGTTAACGCCATAGGGACGAGTGCTGTCAGTATGGAAGTTGCGCAAGTAGGTGTAGACCCACTCCGGCGAACGGGCGCGGGTGACCATGGTCAAATCCGGCGGCGCGGCGCCAAACCACTGCTTGGCTTTGTCGGCAGGCATCGAGATCTTCATCAGCTGGCCAATTTTCTGCTCACCGAGCACCAGATTCTCGAGCATCAAGTCGTGCGGAATGCCGATGTCATTGGCGACGCGCTCCCAGCGCGAATATTGAAACGCGTGGCAGCCCATGCAGTAGTTGACCGCTATCGCAGCACCGTTTTGCAGCGACGCTTTGTCGCTCAAGTCGGCCTCGAAACTGTCGCACGGCATGCTGCCACAGTCGTAGGCGGACTCTGCACCAACCGCCTTGAGCGGCAGCACGATCAGCACCAGGACGATTGCCAGCGCACCCATCGAGCGCCAGAAACCCATGCCGCCATCCATCGTGATGCGATCGGGCTCGGGCTTACAGGTCTCCCAGCGGGTCCAGAAGTAGATGCCAATGAAGTAACCAAAGTACAACACGGTGCAGATCTGGGCGAGGAAGGTGCGCTCGGGCGTCGGCGCTTTCACACCGAGGTAGCCGAGAATCACAAACACCGCCGCGAACACCAAGATGGCAATGCGCGAGACGATCCCCTTGTAGCGGATTGAGCGCACTGGGCTGCGGTCGAGCCAAGGCAGTACAAACAGAATAGCGATCGCGGCCGCCATACAGATGAAGCCGCCGAGCTTATCGGGCACCGCGCGCAGCATCGAGTAGTAGGGGGTGAAGTACCAGACCGGCGCAATGTGCTCGGGGGTCTTCAGCGAGTTGGCGATCTCAAAGTTGGCGTGCTCGAGGAAGTAGCCGCCCATCTCTGGCATAAAGAACAGGATCGCACAGAACACAATCAGGAACACGGTGATCGGCACCAGATCGTGAATGACAAAGTAGGGGTGGAAGTTGATGCCATCCAGCGGCTTGCCGTTCTCGTCTTTGTATTTCTTGATCTCAACGCCGTCGGGGTTGTTCGAGCCGACATCGTGCAGCGCGATGATGTGCATGACCACCAGCGCCAGCAGAATAATCGGCACCGCAACCACGTGCAGCGACATAAAGCGGTTGAGGGTAATCCCTGAGATCAGGTAGTCGCCGCGAATCCACTGCACTAGGTCGTCGCCAACCACCGGAATCGCACCGAACAGCGAGATGATCACCTGCGCACCCCAGTAGGACATCTGTCCCCACGGCAGTACGTAGCCGAGGAACGCCTCGGCCATCAGCGCCACGTAGATGGTCATACCGAAGATCCAGACCAGTTCGCGCGGAGCTTTGTAGGAGCCGTAGAGCAGGCCGCGGAACATGTGCAGGTAGACGACGATAAAAAACATCGACGCGCCGGTCGAGTGGGCATAGCGGATCAGCCAGCCGAAGTCGACGTCGCGCATGATGTACTCAACCGAGGCAAACGCCATCTCTGACGAGCCCTGAAAGCTCATCAGCAGCCAGATGCCGGTGATCAGCTGAATGACTAGCACCACCATCGACAAGACGCCGAAGAAGTACCAGAAGTTAAAGTTTTTCGGCGCGAAGTACTCCGCCATGTGGTTGTTCCACTCGCGCTTGAGGGTCGGCATGCGCGAGTCTATCCAGTTCCCAAATGCTGCTAACTTACTCATCACGCCACCTCCTGGTCGAGACCGACCACCAGTACATCGCCGCCCTCTTCAAACAGGTAGGGTGGCACTTCTAGGTTAGTCGGCGCCGGAACACCTTGGTAGACTCGCCCAGCGAGGTCGAACTTAGAGCCGTGACAGGGGCAGAAGAAGCCACCAACCCAAGCGTCGCCACCGAGGTCAGCGGCGCCGACGTCGGGACGGTACATCGGCGCGCAGCCGAGGTGGGTACAGAGCCCAACCAGCACCAAGATCTCGGGGCGCGCGGCGCGGTTGACCGGATCAACATAGCTCGGCTGGTTAGACTGCTGAGAATTGGGATCGCGCAGTACGCTCTCAACCTTGCTCAAGTTAGCCAGTGTCTCAGCGCTGCGGCGCACGACGTAGATCGGCTTGCCGCGCCACTCGACAACAATCCGAGCACCCGGCTCCAGATTGGCGATATTGACTTTGACCGGCGCGCCGGCGGCTTTCGCCTTAGCACTCGGATTCCAAGATGACACGAAAGGCACAGCGGCTCCGACAACGCCCGCACCACCAACGACACAGGTGGCGCCGGTCAAGAAACGGCGGCGGCTCTGGTTGACTCCGTCACTACTCATGACGTTCTCCCTATTACAGCGATAGTAGACAGTGCACCACGGGTGCACGAACAAAAAAGGCGCTGCATCTTAACGGAACAGCAATTTTTTGGCAATACGGCGCAGCCGCAGGTTGTGCCTAAACTACTATTTATCTCACCATTTTTAGTGCCCCAAAAACACAAAACCCGGCCGAGGCCGGGTTTTGTTGGCAGTGCGCCAGCGATTAACGCTTGGAGAACTGCGGACGCTTGCGCGCTTTGTGCAGGCCCACTTTCTTGCGCTCCACTTGACGCGCGTCGCGGGTCAAGAAACCGGCTTTGCGCAGTGTCGGGCGCAGCGTCTCATCGTACTCGAGCAGCGCCCGGGCAATGCCGTGGCGGATTGCACCGGCCTGGCCAAAGCTACCGCCGCCAGCGACGGTGATGTGCAGGTCGAACTTCTCGACAGCGTCGACCAGCTCGAGCGGCTGACGGACGATCATCCGCGCCACTTCACGGCCGAAGTAGACATCCAGTGAGCGTGAGTTGACAGTGATGTTGCCACCGCCAGACTTGAGGAAGACGCGCGCAGATGAGGTCTTGCGACGTCCGGTTCCGTAATATTGATTTTCGGCCATGATGGGTTCCGTTAAACTTCGAGGGCGACGGGCTGTTGAGCTTGGTGCGGATGCTCATTACCAGCGTAAACTTTCAACTTTTTGAACATTGCACGGCCGAGCGGGCCACGCGGCAACATTCCTTTAACGGCTGACTGGATAACGCGCTCGGGCGCTTTGGCAATCAGCTTTTCGAAAGAGATATCTTTGATGCCGCCCGGGTACTCGGTGTGCGAGTAGTAGATCTTGTCTTTGGCTTTGTTGCCAGTGACAGCGACTTTCTCGGCGTTGACGACGACGATGAAATCACCGGTGTCGACATGCGGAGTGTATTCGGGCTTGTGTTTGCCGCGCAGTCGCGAGGCGATCTCGCTGGCCATACGGCCGAGCGTTTTGCCTTCGGCGTCTACGATGTACCAGTCGTGCTGGGCGGTTTCTGCATTTGCGCTATATGTTTTCATCTTATTCCTGCCTGGCTTTTGGGGGTTCCCAAAAAAGGACGCGAATTGTAATGAGCACTGCGGCGCATTACAAGGGGGTTTTGTGGAGTTTTATAAGTTTTTTGCCCGCCCACTATTTACGGCCGGTGTGGGCGCGCCAAGTATTCGTGGCTCTGCATTTCCAGCAGCCGGCTGGCGGTGCGCTGGAACTCGAATTCTAACCGACCGCCACTGTAAAGGTCTAGCAGCGGCACCGCCGCCGAGACCACGACTTTGACCTGGCGGTCGTAGAACTCGTCGATCATATTGACGAAGCGGCGCGCCGCATCGTCGTTGCTGCGGCCCATCTGGGGAATGTTGCCGACCAGCACGGCGTGGAACTCGCGCGCCAACTCTATATAGTCGTTTTGGCTGCGCGGGCCGTCGCAGAGCGCGGCGAAGTCAAACCAGGCGATATCCTCAGCCACCCGCAGGCAGCGGATCGGCCGGTTCTCGACCTCCAGCCGCACCGCCTCGCGGATCTCGCCCTCGGCCGGCACTAAGTTGGCAAACATCGCCGCCATGGCAGCGTCGGCCGCAGCGCCGAGCGGCGTGTGGTAGAGCGGCGCCTGCTCAAGGGTGCGCAGCCGGTAGTCGGTGCCACCGTCGACATTAACCACCTGGCAGCGCTCTTTAATCAGCGCGATCGCCGGCAAAAACCGCTGCCGCTGCAAGCCGTTCCTATAGAGCCCATCGGGGACAATGTTAGAGGTCGCAACCAGCGTCACGCCGCGCTCAAACAGCTCGGTCATCAGTCCGCCAAGCAGCATCGCATCGGTGATGTCTGTGACAAAAAACTCATCGAAGCAGATCACCCGCGTCTCCCCGGCGAGCCGGTCGGCCACCCCGCGGAGCGGGTTCTTGGTGCCGGCCAGCGCCTTTAACTCGGCGTGCACGCGGCGCATAAAGCGATGAAAGTGGTAGCGGCGCTTCTGGGTAAACGGCAGGCTCTCAAAGAAGTTATCCATTAAATAGGTTTTGCCGCGCCCCACCCCGCCCCAAAAATAGAGCCCCTGCGGCGGACGGCTGGCTTGCGAAAGCCGCAACCGCTGCAACAGGCCGCGCCGCGCCGGCGCCGCCACTAGCTGCTGGTAGAGCGCCTCAAGCAGCTCGACCGCGTGGGCCTGAGCGCTGTCGGGCAGAAAGTCCTCGCGCTGTAGATCGCGCCGATAGCGCTCGATAGGGGTCATGGCGACAGCCTTTGTCCTGTTTGTGGGTGGATTGCCGGTACAACGCCGCGCGGCGTACCGAGTCCGGGCGGAACTGTACCCAGCGCGCGCCGCACAGGCAAGCACCCAAGCGACTCTGTCAGCTACCAGAAACGGCGACACGACAGCGCAATCGGGTTACCATAAGCGCCTGTTACAGCGCCAACTTTGGCTATTAAGGAGATCCTGTGTTCACCACCACCAGCCTGCTCATCGCTGCCATCGCCCTGCTGATCGGCGGCGCCATCGGCCACTTCACCAGCCGCGGTGCACGCGCCAACTCGGCCTCAGCGCGCGAGCTTAAACAGCGCCTCGCCGACAGTGAGCGCCGCTACCAGGAGTACCAGCACGAAGTGGCCAGCCACTTTGTCCAGCTCTCCCAGCTCAACGCCAATATGGCTCAGAGCTACCGCGAGGTGCACGAGCACTTGGCCGCCAGCGCGGTGCGCTTAGCGGGCCCCGAGGTGGCGCAAAAGCTGCTCAACTCCGGCGACGGCGCGGTACAGCTGCACGACAGCCACGGCAACCCGCTGCTATCAATAGATGATATCGAGCCGCCGCGCGACTACGCCCCCAAAGTGCCCGGTGGCGTGCTCAGCGAGGGCTACGGACTCGACCCCAAAGAGCCAGACCAAGAGCAGCCCGATCTCGGCGAAGAGGACGACCCCACCGAGATGGCACACCGCTAACCGGCTCGCAAAAAAATTCGTCTATGCTCCAGAGTAGAGTCCCTCTGGAGCCGCAATGAACACCACCCTCAGCGAAAATCTTGCGCGCTGCTGGTTTTGCGCCAGCCGCGTCGAAGTTGACGGCGCACCGCTGTGCGCCGACTGCACGGCGCAACTGCCGCGACCGGGGCCAGGCCAATGCCCGCGCTGCGCGCTGCCACTGCCGGTGGCGACTCTCTGCCGCGACTGCAGTGACGACCCGCCGCCATTCGGCCGCGCCTATATCCCGCTCTGCTACCAGCCACCGGTCGGTCGACTGATTGAGCCGCTGAAACAGAGCCAACACACACCGGCGGCAGCCCTGCTGGCCAACCTGATGGCCGCGTTGATCGCCGCTGACCGGGACGGTGGTGAACTGCTGCTGGTTGGCATACCGCTCCACCCGAAGCGGGCCCTGCAGCGCGGTTACAGCCAAGCCGCACTGCTCGCCCAGCTGATCGCCGACCGGCTCAGTTACCCGCCGCCCGCCCCGTCGGTTCAATTGCAGCGCCGCGTCCACCAGCCACCCCAGCGCGGCCAGAGCCGCCGCCAGCGGCTCGCCAATTTGGCCGGCTGCTTCAGCGCCGCCGGGGTCGTCGGCCGCCATATCGGGCTGGTCGATGATGTCGTGACCACCACCGCTACCGCGCGCGCGGCCAGCGCCGCACTGCTAGCGGCCGGCGCGGCCAGCGTGACACTGATCGCCGCTGCGCGGACCCCCAACTCGCGCCACTAAACCGCGCCGCCTTGCCCGCGGGGCTGGCGGGCAGGGCGACTATCGTCGACAATGGCGCCATGTCGACTTCAACACACCAACCGCTAGCGCCGGGGCAGCCGATTGACGGCGCCCAACTCGCCGAGCAGGCCGCCGCATTGGCCGCCCGCGAGCCGCTGCTCGCACCATTCATCGGTGCTATCGCCGCCGATCCCGACCCCGCCGCAATGCTCGCGCAGCTGATCAGCCAGCGCCTGGCCGGCCCCACCCTCGACCGCCAGGCGCTCTACCATGCCGCGCTTGAGTGCTTTAGTGGCGCTGCGGCGGCGGCCGCAGCCAGCGCCGATCTGGCCGCCATTGACCAGCGCGACAGCGCCTGCCGATCGCCACTAGACGCGCTGCTGTTCAGCAAAGGGTTCGTCGCTGTGCAGGGCTATCGGGTCGCCCACCAGCTCTGGGGCGCCGGTCAGCGCAACGCCGCACTGCTCATTCAGCACGCCATCAGCTGCAAATTGGCCGTCGATATCCACCCGGCCGCTGTGATCGGTGGTGGCGTCATGCTCGACCACGCCACCGGCGTGGTGATCGGCGAGACCGCTCGGGTCGAGGACAATGTCTCGATTATGCAGGGGGTTACGCTTGGCGGTACCGGTAAAGAGTCGGGCGACCGCCATCCCAAAGTGGACCGCGGTGTGCTGCTTGGGCCGGGTGCCAAGGTCCTCGGTAATATCACTATCGGCAGCGGCGCCATGGTCGCGGCTGCCTCCGTGGTACTCAAACCGGTCGCCGCCAACGCGGTAGTGGCTGGGGTGCCGGCGCAGGTGGTCGGCAGCACCTGCTGCGACAACCCCGCCGAGCTGATGGATCACTTCTTCCAAGTCGCCAAACAGGCTGGCCAGCGGCGGCGCGGTTAGTTACAGCGCGGCCAGCTAAACGGCATCACGGCATCGATCGTGTCAGCGCCGAGCCGGCGCATCAGCAGCCGGTCAACGCCCAACGCAACCCCGGCGCAGGCCGGCAGGCCGCTCTCTAGGGCGGCCAACAGCCGTTCATCAGCAGGCGCCAGCGGTTGGCCGGCGCGCCGCCGCTCGGCCAGTTCCGCCTCAAAGCGCTGCCGCTGTGCGGCGCTGTCGGTCAACTCGCGGTAGCCGTTGGCCAGCTCGACGCCGTCGCAGTAGAGCTCAAAGCGCCGTGCCACCGGGTAACCAGCCGACACTGGCTCGACCACCGCCAGCGCGCCGTGACAGGCCGGGTAGTCGTAGACAAACACCAGCCCAGCCGGCAGCGCCGGCTCGACCAGCTCACTGAACAGCAGATCGAGTGCCGCCGCGCGACTGGCCGCCACCCAGCTGCCGTACTGCGTCGCGCGCTGATGCAGCTGCTCGACACTGGCGGTGTGCGGACAGAGCCCGACGGCCGCGATGAATAGCTCGGCGTAGCTCAGCTGGCGGCTCGGCAGTGGCCCGAGCACCGCGAGGACAAGCGTCTCCAGCTCGGCGATCAGACGCTGCTCGTCCCAGCCGCAGCGGTACCACTCCAACAGGGTGAACTCGGGGTTGTGACGGGCACCGCGCTCGTGGTTGCGAAACGCCTTGCCGAGCGCATAGACGTCGCCACTGCCGGCCGCCAACAACCGCTTGAGAAAAAACTCTGGGGAGGACTGCAGGTAGCCGGTCGCGCCATTGACGCCAGCGACAATCGGCTCGATACAGAGGTCGCTGCCAAACGCACCGCCGAGCAGCGGCACATCGACCTCCAGACAGTCGCGCTCGGCAAAAAATGCGCGCAGCTGCGCCAGTAGCTCAGCGCGGGCGCGCAGCGCCGCGATGGCAGCGCCCGGCCGCCAGCAGTCAGCGCCGGTAGCCACCGCGGGATCAGTCGCGGGCGCGACTGAGGTATTCGCCGGTGCGGGTATCGACGCGCACGACGTCGCCGCGGTCGAGGAACAGCGGCACTTTGACCACCGCGCCGGTGCTCAGCTCGGCCGGCTTGGTACCGCCGGTGGCGGTGTCGCCGCGCACGCCCGGATCGGTCTCAACAATTTCCAGCTCGACGTGGTTGGGCGGGGTGACCGACAGTGGCGCGCCGTTGTAGAGCGTTACCACGCAGACATCTTGCTCGCGCAGCCAGAGCTTGGCGTCGGCGACCACGGTGGCATCGGCTTGGTGCTGTTCAAACGACTCCGGCTCCATGAAGTACCAGAACTCACCGTCTTCATAGAGGTACTGCATATCGGTGTCCATCACGTCGGCGGCCTCGAGGCTCTCGCCAGACTTGAAGGTTTTTTCCAGCACCCGGCCCGATTTGAGGTTGCGCAATTTAACCCGGTTAAAGGCTTGACCCTTGCCGGGCTTTACAAATTCGTTATCGATGATGTTGCACGGATCGCCGTCGAGCATCACTTTCATGCCAGAGCGGAAGTCGTTAGTAGAAAAAGTCGCCATGGGTTATCCGGTTTCCTAGTAAAAAGTGCGACTATAATACAACCGTTAGTTGGCACTGCGCGATAATTTTTGCATCGTCGACTGCCTTGTTAGCCACCGATTACGCTTCCCACAGCCGAGACGCCCGATGCCCAGCGCCGATATTTTCCGCCTGCTACTGACCGCCCCCTCGGCCGATGAGGCGAACCAATTTGTCAGCATCCTGCGCAGCGCCAACTACACCGTCGACGCCAAACTGGCGACCCAAGAGCACGAGCTGCAGGCGCTGCTGGCGCGCGACTGGGATCTGATACTGGCACTGGAGAGCCACACCCTGCTGACGCCCAAGCTGGTCCGTCAAAACCTGTTGCGCGCCGAGTGCCAGACCCCACTGATCGTGGTCAGCGAGCTCGACAACCAGCCCAGTGTGATCGACGGGTTGCGGCTCGGCGCCGCCGCGGTGGTCGCCCGCGACCACGACCAGCAACTGCTGCTCGAGGTAGAACGCAGCCAGCAGCAGGCGCTTGCGCTGCGCCACTTAGCCAGCGCCAAGAGCCAGCTGCAACAGCTCCAGCGCCAACACCACGCCCTGCTCAACAGCTGGCCGTCGCCGCTGCTGGTGGTCGTCGAGGGCATCGTTCGGCTCTGCAACGGCGCCGCGGCGCGGATGCTCGACAGCGAGCCGAGCGCGCTGCTTGAGCTGCCCATTCTCGACCGGCTCGACGCCCGTTCGCGCAATGCACTGCGCGGCCGATTGCTGGCCGCCGACGATCCTGCCGAGCCGCTCGATATCGAACACCTCAACTTTGTCACCGCCAGCGGCAGCGTAGTGACACGGCGCGTCACCGTCGCATCGGTTTGGTTTGGTGGCGAACGCGGCTTGCAGATTACTGTCGAAGCACGCCTGCGCCGCGACGCCGGCAGCAGCGCGCAACGGCGCCCAGAACTGTCGGAGCGGCCCGCTCAAATGATCGCGGCGGTGGAGCGTGGTTTGCGGCAGAGCGTCGAGCGCGGCCGCTGCGGGGCGATCATCAAACTGCAAATCGTCGAATACCCGCAACTGCTCGAACGGCTCGGCAGCCACGCTACCGCGCAACTTATCGAGCAGTTCATCAAGCGCATCGGCGACTCAGCGGCCGATGCCGCGGAGCTAATTATCTGCGGCCCAGGCAGTGTCACCCTGACCCTGGTCGACTGCGAACAGGACTACGCACTTCTGCGCGCCAACGCGCTCTGGGCGGTGGCCAACGGCGAGCAGTTCGGCGCACAGCCGCTGACTGTGCAGGTCGGCGCGACACTACTCGATGGTCGCAGCCACACCGCCGATGAGGCGATCGCACTCTGCAATGAGGCACTGCTGCTCTCTGCCGACAGGGCCGCGGCGGCGATACTGCCAGCCCTAGAGGTGCCGCCCAGCACAAGCGACACCCGCCTCGAGCAGCTGATCGAGCAGCGCCAACTGACTATCCAATACCGGCCGATCAGTGCGCTCACCGGCGCGGCGCGCCAGCTGTTCAGCAGCGAGCTGTCCGCCAGCGCCAACGGCCGCGATTTAGCGGTGCTAATTGATGGCATTCAAGCCGGCAGTGAGAAGCAGCGCCTGGATCACTGGTTAATCATCTCAGCGCTGGCCGAGCTGCAGCGCGCCGGCGACACCGCCACCACACTGCTGTTGCCACTGAGCGCCGCCTCGGTGACCGACAGCCGCTTTATCCCGTGGTTGAAAGCGCAGCTTCGCAGCCATCCGCTGAACCGCGATAGGCTCACTATTGTGCTGCGCGAGTCCGATATTATTCGCCACATCGAGCTGATGACCGCCGCCGCGGGCCAACTGGCCGAGCTGAAGATCTCACTCGCCATCAGCCACTTTGGCGTCGCTCTCAACCCGCTCGAAACCCTCGCCGTCGTGCACCCCTCGCTGCTGATACTCGACCGCCAAATTAGTGCCGCGCTGGCCGGCGATAACGCCAGCGACGCGCTGGCACTGGTCGAAGCGAGCAACGAATTGAACATACCCACTGTCGTTGAAGGGATCGACAGCGCCCAGCTGCTGCCGCTATTTTGGCGCGCTGGGGTGGGTTATATCAGCGGCGCCTATGTCGGCGAGCCGTCAGCTAGCCTCGGCGGATAACGCCTCGGTATCTCTGTCGCTGTAACCGAGCAGGTAGAGAATCGCGTCGAGGCCGAGCTGAGAGATCGACTGCTGGGCTGAGGCGGCCACCAGCGGCTTGGCACGAAAGGCAATCCCCAATCCGGCAATCGCCAACATCGGCAGGTCATTGGCGCCGTCACCGACCGCAATCACCTGCTCTAACGCGACCCCTTCACGAGCCGCCAATTCGCGCAGCAGATCGGCTTTGCCTCGGCCATCGATGATCGTGCCGGCGACCTGGCCGGTGACGCGGCCATCGGCGATCTCAAGCTGATTGGCGTAGATATAATCGACCGCCAAAATCTCTTGCAGGTGGCGGGCGAAGTAGTCAAACCCACCCGAGACGATCGCCGTTTTGTAACCGAGCCGGCGCAGTGTCGCCAACAGGTGCTCGGCGCCCTCGTTGAGCCGCAGCCGCGCCGCCACTTTCGGCAGCACCGCGGCGTCGAGGCCGGCGAGCAAGCCGAGCCGCTCGCGGAAGCTCTCGTTAAAGTCGAGCTCGCCGCGCATCGCCCGCTCGGTGATCGCCGCCACTTGAGCGCCGACCCCGGCCTCTATCGCCAGCTCGTCGATCACCTCGGCATCGATCAGCGTCGAATCCATATCAAACACCACCAAGCGGCGGTTGCGGCGATAGATGGTATCGCGCTGCAGGGCGATATCGACATCGAAGCGCCCGGCCAGCTCCATCAAGGCGGAGCGAAACTCGCGCTCTTGAGCGGGCTCACCGCGCGCCGAAAACTCAATACTGGCGCGGCCCGGCTCGCTCAGCTGATGCAGCGCCAACCGCCCGGATAGGCGAGAAATCTTGTCGATATTGAGACCCGCCTGACGGGTCACCTCGGTCACTGCAGCGATCTGTTCGGCGTCGACCCGGCGCGCTAGCAGGGTGATGATGTAGCGCGGTTTGCCCTGCTGGTCGACCCAGCGCTGATAGTCGGCGTCGGCCACTGCGACGAACTCAACCGCCATCTCCAGCGGCGCCAGCTGGGCGGCGACCGCCGCCTCGAGCGCGGCGCGCTGGTCGGGCAGCGCAATCATCAAACCGAGCGACAGCTGGTCGTGTATCACCGCCTGACCGATATCCAATACCGTGGCGTCAAAATCGCTGAGCACCTGCGACAGCGCGCTGGTGATGCCGGGACGGTCGCGACCGCTAACCGTGATTAGGAGTACTTGATTCACCTGGGAGTCCTCGGGAGTGGAGCCGCATTATAGTAAAGCACCGCGCCGCGCACAGCGGCTGAGAGTAATTATTTAGCCGCGCCGGCAAAACGGGTAAACTGTCGGCCACCGCAACAGGGACCGGTCATGCGCCAATCAGTATCCAACCAGCCAGTGCGTTTTTCGCTGGCCAGCCGCTTCAACCAGCTCGCCGATGGCCAGCGCCGCGCGCTGCGCTGTGCCGCACTGTGGCTCGCCTTTGGTGCCTGCAGCGGCTTGACCCTGAATTATTTTGCGGCGCAAAACAGCCAGAGTCTTGTCGACCAGCGCGGCGGCGCGCTGCTGCAGAGCAGCGCCAAGTTGCTGCAGACGCCCCTCTTCAACCGCGACCTGATCAGCATCCAGGCGATCCTGCTCGATCTGGTTGCCGATGCCGATATCGCCTCGGCGTCGCTGCACGACGCCAACGGTGTTCCGCTCAGTGTTATCACCGCGCCCGCGGCGGATGGCGAGCGCCGCGAGGCGCTGTTTCAAACCGTCATCACGCTCGCCGACAGCGACGCCGGCCGGCTCACTATCGGCGTCGACAAGTCGCGCATTGAGCGCCGTCAGTACCAGCCCGCCTGGGTCTGGGCGACGCTGTGGCTGCTGTTTGCGGCGACATCAACGCTGCTAGAGTACCGTCGCGGCACCGACTTACAGCGCCGCCTGGCCCTGCTTGGCAGCAAGCTGCCGGGGCCGCCGGGGGCGACGGGCAACGACCCGCTGGCGGCGCTCGAAGCGCGCCTGCAGCCGCTGCTCACCACCCACCACGATCACCGCGACGACAGCAGCCAAGGGCGGTTTACCAGTTTGGTGACCATCACGCTGCACAACGACGCCGAGCTGGCCCGCCAGCTGAGCCGCGAGAACCGCGAGCAGCTGCTCGAAAAGCTCGACTACTGCCTGCTGAGAACACTCGAGCTGTACGGTGGCAGCCGCAGCGAGGGCAGCAGCCAGCAGCTGCGCTGTCTGTTTCACGCCGCCAGCTTTTCGAAACAGCACCTGATGCTCTGCCTGATGGCGAGCTGGTCGCTGCGCGAGCTACTGCAGCGGCTCTCGCAGCTCGCCGGGGTCGAGCTGGCGGTCAGCTTCACTATTCACAGCCGCGCCACCCGCGCCGGCGGCCGCACTCTACAAGAGCAGCAGCTCGGCCTATTAAAAGCCCAGGCCGAACAGAGCGCCCGCCAGCTGACCGGCGGCGACATTCTTATCGTCAGCGAAGAGATGGATGGCGAACAACTCGCTGCACTCGGCCATTTTGAGCGCCACGAGCACGGCGGCAGGTTGCTGCAGGGCTTTTCGGAGCAGCGCACCGAACTGCTCAAGACCCAGTTCCAGCACCTCTGCCGGATCTGTCTGGGTGAGCGCGAGCGCGACTAGCGACCCAGCACGACCGCCCAGACCAGCAGAAACAACAGCATCGCCACCAATACCGCCGCCGAGCCGACATCTTTGGCGGCGCCGGCCAGCGGGTGGTGGCTGCGACTGTAGCGGTCTAGGGTCAGCTCGATGGCGGTGTTGAGCAGTTCGACCAGCACCACCAGCACCGCGCTACCGATCAGCAGCAGCTGTTCGATGGCGCCGTCGCCCCACCACACCGCCGCCGGAATCAACACCGCCAGCAGCGCCAGCTCAACCCGCACCGCCTCCTCGTGGCGCGCTACATAGCGCAGGCCGCGCAGCGAATGGCCGAGCGAGCCCAGCGTGCGCCGACGGATCAGCCCCAGCAACTTGGCCCGCCAGTGGCGGCGGGCAGTCATGACTGCCCCTCTAGCGCTTGGTTCATTGCCAGCGCCGGCTCTGCGTCGGCCGGCCGGCCGACCACCAGAGCGGGCACACCGGCGACCGTGACGTGCGCCGCGACATCATTGAGCACCAAGCTGCCGGCGCCAATTTTGGCCCCTTCGCCAATCTTGATGTTGCCCAACAACTGGGCGCCTGCCGCAATCATCACCCCGCAACCGACTTTCGGGTGGCGATCACCGCTGCTGCGACCACTGCCTCCCAAGGTGACCGCATGCAGCATCGACACGTTGTCACCGACCACCGCCGTCTCACCGATCACCAGCCCAGTGGCGTGGTCGAGCATGATGCCGCGTCCGATCTTGGCGGCCGGGTGGATGTCGACCGCGAACACCTCGCTGCAGCGGCTCTGCAGCAGCGCCGCCAGCTCGCAGCGGCCAACGCCGTGCAATGAGTGGGCGACACGGTGCCACTGCAGCGCCTGAAACCCTTTAAAAAACAGCAGCGGCTCCAGCCAGCGCTGGCAAGCTGGGTCGCGATCAATGTAGGCGGCACTGTCGGCGACCAGCAACTCGAGCAGTTCCGGCTGGCCGGCGTACTGTTCAAGCAGCAGGGTGGCCAGCGCCGGGCGGGGCAGCTCCGCACTGGCAATCAAGCCGGCCAAGTAGCCTGCCAAACCATCCAGCGGCGTCGCCGCTGCCCGATAGTGAGCGACCAGCGGGGCGGTTAACGGATCGTCGAGTTCGACCAGCTCAACGGCCAGTGCCGCCAAGTAGTCGTCGACCGAGTGGGTTTGTAAAGCCATCAGTGGCCCCCTAAAAAGTGTGGCTGCAAATAGCGGCGCCACAGCGCCGGCAACTCTGCGGCCAGATAAGCGGCGTGCGTAATCTCGCAGCGGCCGAGCCGATCGGCCAGCAACCGCTCGCTGCAATGCGGCTCTAACTCAGCGGCCAGCGCGCGCTGTGAAAGGTGCCACGGCTCAACCGCAACGCCGCCGCAGTCGACACTGTAGGGCCTGGCAAACAGCTTGGCCAGCGGGGACTCTGCCGGGGCCGCCAACTGCGATTCCAACCAACCGCCAAACGCCGCCATTACGCCGCCCTCGCGGTACTCGTGCGGTGCCAACTGCAGCCGGTAGCCGTCCGGCAAACTGGCCGCATCGTAGACATCGAAATCGCTGCCCCAGTGGTGACGAGAGGCGCCCGGCAGCGCTGAAAAGCGCAGCACCGCCGCCACCTGTTCGGCGACCGACAGCTGCCGGCAGTCAAGCGCCAGACCGCCATCATCAAACAGCCCGCGACTGCCGTCGAGCTTGCCGTTCCAGATCGACAGCTGGCGACCGAAAGAGCGAAAGCCACTGGCGATGCGCAGCTGAAAACCGGCCTCGCGGGCAGCCGCAGCAAGCTGGTAGACCGCCGGCCAGCAGTCGCGGTGCAATTTGACTGCCGGCTCGGCAAGCGCGCCGTCGCCAGCCACCATTAACTCCGCCGCGTCGCCCAAAACCCAGCGCTGGCGGGCACTGAACAGCGGCGCCGATGTCATTGAATTTTCTTGTTTCGCCCACATAATATCGCTATCGGTTATCTATCGCCGCTCACTCTACCGTATTGGAGACCACAATGTTTCGCATCGGACTGTTTTTAGCCACTAACTTGGCGATCATTTTACTTGCCAGCATCACCCTGCGCCTACTCGGCGTCGGCGGCATTTTGGCCGACAACGGCGTCGACCTCAATCTGCAGGGGCTGCTGGCATTCTGCGCCGTGTTTGGCTTTGCCGGCGCTCTGGTGTCGCTGCTGATCTCCAAACCGATGGCCAAGTTCTCAACCCGCGCCAAGGTCATTGACCGGCCCGCCGACGCCGAACAGCGCTGGCTGATGGAGACCGTGGCCGACCTCGCCAAGGCGGCCGGTATCGGCATGCCGCAGGTGGCAATATTCCCCGCCCAGCAGGCCAACGCCTTCGCCACCGGTTGGAACCGCAACAAAGCGCTAGTCGCCGTCAGCCAGGGGCTGCTGCAACGGTTTGATCGCGAACAGGTGCGCGCGGTGATGGCCCACGAGATCGGCCACGTCGCCAATGGCGATATGGTGACACTGGCGTTGATCCAAGGGGTGATCAACACCTTCGTTATGTTCCTGGCCCGGCTGGCCGGTTTTTTTGTCGACCGGGTACTGCTCAAGAATGAACGCGGCTTGGGTATCGGCTACTGGGTCACCACCATCGTCGCCGAGATTGTGCTCGGCATTCTCGCCTCGACGATTGTCATGTGGTTCTCGCGGCAGCGCGAATACCGCGCCGATGAGGCGGGTGCGCGGTTGAGCTCGCCGGCAGCGATGGTCTCGGCACTGCAAGCGCTGCAGCGCGAAGTGGCCGCACACGTACCCAACCAGATGCCCGACACCATGACCGCGTTCGGTATCTCGCCCGGCTGGAAGCAGAACGCCCGCAAGTGGTTTACCACCCACCCGCCGCTTGAAGAGCGCATCGCCCGGCTGCAGCAGCGATGAGTGTTACCGAGCGGACCCTGCTGTGTCGCGACGACCAACTCGCCGAAGGTGCCACCTTGGAGCTGGAGTGCCACGGCGCTTCAGTGATCGCGCTCCGCCACAACGGCGAACTGCACGCCTACTGGAACAGCTGCCCGCACCTGTCGGTACCACTCAATTGGGGCCCCAACCGGTTCCTCGACCCCTCTAAACAGTATCTCCAGTGCGCCACCCACGGCGCGCTGTTTGAGCTCGGCGACGGGCGCTGTATCTCCGGCCCATGCCAGGACGATCAGCTAGCCAGGCTCATTCTCGAGCGCGACGGCGACCACCACTACGTAGTCGCCGGGCAACCGCTGCCAGAGCAGCCGAGCAACCTGCGCCGCGAGGCGCTCGACGAAATCGCTCGGCAATAAGCGGACAGTAAAAGTGGAAATTGCTTGAAAAAGCACGGAAATCGCTCTATAAACGCCGGTTTAGCCCTGAGCGTTGAGTGCACCAGATAAAAAGGATTTAGCTATGGCCACCAGCAAAACTGCCAACAATAAGAAGAAAGCCACCGCCAAACCGGCGGCAGCTAAGCGCGCGCCCGCCAAAAAGGCAGCTGCCAAGCAGCCCCCTGCGAAAAAAGCGCCAGTGAAGAAAGCACCCGCTAAGAAAGCACCAGTCAAGAAGGCGCCGGTGAAAAAAGCGCCCGCTAAGAAATCGCCAGTGAAGAAGGCGCCAGTGAAGAAGGCGCCAGTGAAGAAAGCGCCAGTGAAGAAGGCGCCAGTGAAGAAGGCGCCAGTGAAGAAAGCACCAGTGAAGAAGGCGCCAGTGAAGAAGGCGCCAGTGAAGAAGGCACCAGTGAAGAAAGCACCAGTGAAGAAGGCGCCAGTGAAGAAGGCGCCAGTGAAGAAGGCGCCAGTGAAGAAAGCGCCAGTGAAGAAAGCGCCGGTGAAAAAAGCGCCCGCTAAGAAAGCGCCAGTGAAGAAAGCACCAGTGAAGAAAGCACCAGTTAAGAAAGCACCAGTTAAGAAAGCAGCGGCCAAGCGACCCCAAACCTCTACCCCAACAAAGCGTACCCCTGTGACCAAACCCTCTACCCCCAACAAAGCACCCGCCAAAAAGCGCGCAACCGCAAAAGCGACGCCACCCTCCTCGGCAACGGCGGCGAGCCTGCACGGCATACAACCTTACACCGAGAAAAAAAATGAAGAGTACATGGGCGAGCCGCAGCGCGCCCACTTCAAGCAGATTCTGCTCGCTTGGAAGCACGAGCTGATGGAAGAGGTCGACCGCACCGTATCGCACATGAAAGATGAGGCGGCTAACTTCCCCGACCCAGCCGACCGCGCCACCCAGGAAGAGGAGTTCAGCCTTGAGCTGCGCACCCGCGACCGCGAGCGCAAGCTAATCAAAAAAATTGATAAGACCCTACTGCGGGTAGAGGACGACGACTACGGCTTCTGCGACCAGTGCGGCATCGAGATCGGTATCCGCCGGCTTGAGGCGCGACCCACTGCAGAGCTCTGCGTCGACTGCAAAACGCTCGACGAGATCCGTGAAAAGCAGATCTCTGGCGGCTGATCGCACCCCCCCAGCAACGGCCGCGGTGGGGCGCTTCGCCCCCTCGCCAACTGGCCCACTGCATCTCGGTTCGCTGACCGCCGCCGTCGGTAGCTACCTCGAAGCGCGCAGCCGCGGCGGCCGCTGGCTGCTGCGCATTGAAGATATCGACCCACCCCGCGAAGTAGCCGGCGCCGATACCCTGATTATGCGTCAGCTCGAGCAGCACGGGCTGGACTGGGACGGCCCAGTCCGCTACCAGAGCAGCCGACTCGAACGCTACCGCGAGATCGCCGACCAGCTCTCTGCGCAGTGCTGCGCCTACCGCTGCAGCTGCACCCGGGCGCGGCTCAAACAGCTGCCTAGCGTCAGCTACGACGGCCACTGCCTGCGCCAGCCGCCACCCGACGCAGCGGCCGCGGCGCTGCGATTGCGGGTTGGTCCCGACAGCCGCTGTGAGTTCGACGATCTCTACCTCGGTCGCCAACGGCAAGACGTCGCCGAGCAGTGTGGTGACTTCGTCATCTGGCGCCGCGACGGGCTGGTCAGCTACCAGCTGGCGGTGGTGGTCGACGATTTTGAGCAGGGGGTCAACCTGGTCGTGCGCGGCGCCGATCTACTCGATAACAGCGGCCGCCAGATCGCCCTGCAGCGACAGCTCAACTACCCAACACCACGCTACGGCCATCTGCCACTGGTCGTTGATGAGCGCGGCAACAAACTCAGCAAACAGAACCACGCGGCTTGCCTAGTGGCCGGCAGTGAATCACAATCTCTGCTGTTTGCGCTGCGCCAGCTCGGCCTGCAGCCGCCCGCCGAGCTGACCGGCGCGCGCCCCGCTGCGCTGCTCGACTGGGCGCAACAGAACTGGCGACCGCCGATCGGGCTCGCCCACCACCACTAGGACGCCAACCGCTATGCCAACCACCCCCCCACCACACCGGGCAAGCTGACAGTGCTTAACTACCGGACCGTCAGCGGCCTGCTGCTGCTCTGCGTGGTGGTGCTGCCGCTCTCGTTTCAGTGGGCGACCGCTGCCGACGGCCACTGGTGGCGCCCGTTTGTGGTCTGGTCGCTACTGATTTACGGGGTCTTTCTGCAACAGCGCCGGCGCGCCGGCAGCGGCGATGAGTAGCCTCACCGTCGCACTCTACGCCGCTGCGGCATTGGTCGCCGTCGCCGCACTGCTGCGCTGGCTGCTGCAGCCACGCCGCGAGCGGCTGCTCAATCTGCTGTTGCCACTGACGCTGGTCGCCAGCCACGGCGTGCTGCTCAGCGGCGGGGTCATCGAGATGGCCGGCCGCTACGGCTACGGCGGTGTCATCGCACTGTTCGGCTTTACCCTGATCTTTGCCCTGTCGCCAATTCTGCTAGAGCCGATCCGGCGCCTGCAACGGCTGGTGCGGTTTGCCACTACAGTCGACTTTTTGACCTTCCGCTACCGCGGCCGGGCGGTATCGCTAATAGCTAGCGCCGGCCTGGTGGTGGTCTCGCTACCCCTACTGCAAGCCCAGTTTATCGCTCTCACCGATCTGCTCGAGCAGCTGCTCGGCGACTACGCCCGGCTCGCCACCAGCAGCGCCGTGCTGCTGATCGCGATCACCTGCTGGCTGCTGCTGCCGCGCCGGCGCCGAGAGGTGCGCTTCGCACTGATGGCGATTTGCGGCGCCGCACTGATCACCGTCACCGCGCTGGTCGCCACCCAGGTGGCGCTGCCCAGCTTCGGCGGGTTGGCCGCGCTCAACGACTGGGTGATCAGCAGCGGCCAGCAGCAGGTGATCCACCGCACCGAGGACGCCTACCCGCTGTTTATTCTGTTTATTGCCGCCAGTATTGTGCTGCCGGGCAATTTTTTGGTGGCGCTGTCGGACCGCATCAAGCCCGCCCAGGTTCGCCAAATTGCCTGGAGCTACCCGCTGCTGGTGCTACTGGTGACCATGGCAACCCTGCCAATCCTCTGGAGCGGGCTGGCCAGCCAGCTCGACTCGCCGCTGCAGGGCTACCTGTTCGCGCTGCCCGCGGCAGCCGGCAACGGGCCGCTGTCGGCGTTTGCCGCGCTCGCCATTATCGCCACAGCGCTGCTCTGCAGCTGCTCGCTGAGCGCGCTGCTAGCGCGTATGGTGATCAACAGCGCGGTGCTGCCGACGATCAATTTTGCCACCATCGCCAACCTCAACGGCTGGATCTCGCGACGCATCGTCAACCTCGCCATTGTCATCTCGGTCGCCGCAGCGGCGCTCGCCAGTGCCGGCAACAACGCCAGCCTAACCGATCACTACTTGGTCAGTTTTGTCGGCCTGGCGCAGTTTGTTCCCGGCTTGGTAGCGGCCAGCTACTTTCCCAATATCGGTCGCAACGGCTTTCTGATCGGATTAGTGCTCGGCTTGCTGGTCTGGCTGGTTGGGCTATTTATCCCGCTGATGGTCGGCGAAACGGTGCTGCTCACCGGCCTCGCCGGCGGCGGTCTGGCGGCCAGCTTGGCCAACTGGCCGCTCTGGGCGCTGCTCGCCGCGGTGGTCAATGTCAGTGCCGCCGCCATCGCCAGCGCGCTCTCACTGCGCAGCCGCGAAGAGCGCTTCTTCGCCCATCTCTGCATGGTCGACAACGTCTATGTGCCGGCCCGCGTCGAGCTCAGCCAGCGCAGCGTGGCCGAGATGCAGACGGCCCTGCACGGCGCGCTCGGCAGAGCCGCCGAGGAGGAGCTCAGCGCCGCATTGGCTCAGCTTGGTCTCGATCGCAACGAGCAGCGCCCGGCCAAATTGCGCCAGCTGCGCGAGCGGTTGGCCCGCGAGCTGTCGCTGCGGCTCGGCCACTATGCGGCGTCGCGGATGCTAGAGCGGGCACTGCCGATCAGTGAGCAGAGTCTGGCCAACGGCGCCGAACAGCGCGAGGATCTCAACCGGATCGAGTCGGTACTGGCGGTTGGCAGCCGCGAGCTGACCGGTATCGCCAGCGAGCTCAATCGGCTGCGCATCCACCACCTCGAGCTGCTCGAGGCGCTGCCGGTCGGGGTGGTGTCGCTCGACAACCACGGCGAGATTCTGCTCTGGAACCGCAAGATGGCTGAGCTCAGCGGCCTGCCCCGCGAGCGCATGGTCGGCGCCTCACTGGCCGACCTGCCGGCCGACTGGCGCGCCCTGTTCGAGCAGCTGGTCGCCAGCCAGCAGCTGACAATCAATAGCCACCCACTCGCCAGCGCAGCCAGCAAGCGCTGGTTTAATCTGCAAAAATCGACCGAAGTACTCGGTGACGACGACGCCAGCGAACAGCTGCTGGTCGTCGAGGAGGTCACCGAGGCGGTGCTGCTCGCCCAGCAGCACATCGACCGCGACCGGCTCGCCTCGATCGGTCGGTTTGCCGCCGGTGTCGCCCACGAGATCGGCAACCCGGTGACCAATATCTCGCTGCTCGCCCAAGATCTGCGCAGCGAGCTGCCGTGCGCCGAGGTCGACACGGCCACCGAGCAGCTTCTCGGCCAGACCCAACGGATTACCGCCATCGTCCAATCGCTGCTGCGCTTTACCCGCGGCGACAGCGGCGGCGAGCAGCTCGAGCTGCTCAATGTGGCCGAACTGGCCGCCGAGGCGGTGCGGCTCAGCCCGCTCGACGCCGGCGGCCAGCCGCGCCCGGTCGACAGCCAGATCGACCCAGCGCTCGCCGTCCGAGCCGACCGCCACCAGCTGTTGCAGGTGCTGATCAACCTGCTGCGCAACGCCGACCAGGCTTCAACGAGCGGCGCACCGATCACGCTGCGCGGGGTGCTCGACGCCAACAACGGCTGCCAGCTCGACATCATCGACGCCGGCAGCGGCATCGCCGAACCGCTGCTGCCGCGTATCTACGAGCCGTTTGTGACCAGCAAAGCCCCCGACCAGGGCACCGGGCTCGGACTCTGGGTGGTCTACCAGTTGATGCGCAACATCGGCGGCGAGATTAAACTGTTCAACAACCCGACAGCCGGCGCCACCGCGCGGCTGCTGTTCCCCAAGCCTGCGAGTCAACCATGAGTGCGCTACTGGTTATTGAAGACGAACAGATCACCCGCCAATCGCTCTGTAAATTGCTGCAGCGCAACGGCTACCAAGTGGCCAGTGCGGCCAGCCTGAAGGCCGCCGCCGAGCTCGGCGAGCTGACTCAATACGACTTGATCATCAGCGATCTGCGGCTGCCCGGCGAGCCCGGCAGCGAGCTGCTCAACCACCAGCCGGCGCTGCCGGTACTGATCATGACCAGCTACGCCAGCCTGCGCTCGGCGGTCGACATCATGCGCAGCGGCGCTATCGACTACATCAGCAAACCGTTTGAGCAGACCGACATGCTCGCCGCAGTGGCCCGTGCGCTCAACCACCGTCGGGTGAGAGAGCCCAAGATCACCTCGCTGGAGGTGATCGGCAGCAGCGCGGCGGCGGCCGGCCTGCGCGAGCAGATCGCCGCGCTGAGCCGCGCCAACAAGCCGATTTTGATCAGTGGCGAGTCGGGGGTGGGCAAGTCGCTGGCGGCGCGCCTACTGCACAAGCTCTCCGGGGCCAAGCAGCTGCTGCGCTTTAACTGCGCGGTCGACAATGGCGAACAGCTCGCCGCGCTACTCGAACACGCCGACGATACCAGCAGCCTGGTGCTCGACCATATCGGCCAGCTCGGTCCTGCGCGGCAAGAGCAGCTGCACAACGCGCTGAGCGGCAACCAGATACAGCTGATCGCGCTCAGCGATCGGCCGATCGAAGCGCTAGACCAGCTCAGCCAGCCGCTGCTGTTTAGGCTCGCTGCGCGCCGTTTAGTTATCCCGCCGCTGCGCGAGCGCAGCGAAGATATCGATGAGCTCTGCCATTTTCTGCTCGCCGCACTGGCCGGCCGCGACGACATCGCGCTGGCGCCGCCGCTCGCCCATGCCCTGCATCACTACCACTGGCCCGGCAATATCCGCGAGCTGCGCAACCTGCTTGAGCAGCTGCTGGCCGCGCAGCCGACCGCCCGCGAGCTGACCGCCGCGGCACTGCCAGAGCCACTGCACAGCCTTGCCGAGCAGTTCGATACCGAGTCGGCGAGCGACCCGGCGAGCGCCAGCGGAGTGCCGCTCACCCTGTCGCTGGAGCAGTATTTCCGCGAGTTTGTGCTCGCCAACCAGGCCTCGATGAGCGAGACCGAGCTGGCTAAGGGGCTCGGCATCAGTCGCAAGAGCCTCTGGGAGCGGCGCCAAAAACTCGCTATCAAACGGCCCGGCAGCGACTAACCGGCGCCACACCTGTGTCGAAAAGTAACAGTTTTTCAGCCGGCGAGCCGTTTTAGGCCATTTTTTGCGGCGATCCTGCCGGCCACTGTTGCAACCGCCCGCCAACAGCATAAATTGGCTATCGAAGCGGGAAGGCTTCAACAAGTGAACAGACCAATAACAATAAATAATAATAAAAAGCCAATAACAACAACTGGAAGGATCGGGCCTTGCCAACCGCCGCAGAGCGCGTGGCCAGAGCCGCTAGAAGGGGAGCAGCCACTGCTCCCCTTTTTTCATGGCCTCCCACCGCTGGCGCGGCTCTGCTACACTGCGCGGCAAATTAACTAGCCACCGCGCTACCCAACGGCCCACCGCATGCTGCAATTTATCTCCAATCTCCTGAGCGCCAAGCGGCGCCGCCGTAGCGGTATCGCCGCGATCGGCCCCGACATGATCGACCGCAACGCCCGCGAGGTGGTCAAGACCCTACAAAAAGCCGGCTTTGAAGCCTATGTGGTCGGCGGCTGTGTGCGCGACCTGCTGCTCGGCCTCAAACCGAAAGACTTTGATGTCGCCACCAACGCCGCGCCGTGGGAGGTCAAACCGCTGTTTCGACGCGCCCGCGTGATCGGCCGTCGGTTCCAAATTGTCCACGCCCAGTTCGGCCGCGAGATAATCGAAATCACCACCTTCCGCGCGCCCGCCGACAGCGAGCAGAGCGGCGCCAGCCGCCACCTCAAACAGTCTGACAGCGGTATGCTGACCCGCGACAATGTATTTGGCACCCTCGAGGAGGACGCGCTGCGCCGCGACCTGACCGTCAACGCGCTCTACTACGACCCGAGCAGCGACACCCTCTACGACTTTGCCGACGGGCTCGACGACATCGAACGGCGCACCATCCGTATGATCGGCGACCCCGCCACCCGCTACCGCGAAGACCCGGTGCGGATGTTGCGGGCGGTGCGGTTTGCCGCCAAGCTCGGCTTTACCATCGACAAAAAAACTGCCGCGCCGATCGCCAAGCTGGCGCCGATGCTCGGCCAGATCTCGTCGTCGCGGCTGTTCGACGAGTCGCTCAAGCTGTTTCTCAGCGGCGACGGGCTCGCCACCTACCAGCTGCTGCGCGACTACGCGCTGCTCGCTGAGCTGGTTCCCGGCGTCGCCAAGGCCGACCAGGACCCAACCGGCTACCGGCTCTTTGAACTCGCCTTTAACAATACCGACCAGCGCCTCGCCGACGGCAAGAGCATCACCCCGGCGTTCATCTGGGCGGCGCTGCTGTGGCCGCAGGTGGCGCGCAACGCCGCCAAGCTAGAGGCGAGCGGACAGAGCCCGGCGATCGCCTTTGAAGAGGCGGCCAACCGGGTAATGGGGCTGCAGTTGGCGCGCACCTCGATCCCGCGCCGCTTCAGCCAGCCGATGCGCGAGATCTGGGAGTTGCAGGGCCGTCTGCCGCAGCGCTTTGGCAGCCGCGCCGAGCGGCTCGTTGAGCGCCAGCGGTTCCGCGCCGCCTACGACTTTTTACTGCTCCGCGAGGAGAGTGGCGAGCAGCTCGACGGGCTCGGCCAATGGTGGACCGACTACCAGCAGTGCGACACCGAACAGCGCCGCCAGATGGTCAACCTGCTCGGCAGTGGCGGCCCCAAGAAGCGCCGCCGCCGCAAGCGCCCGGCGCGCAGCGGCGACTAGCCAGGCGATGGCGGCGCCGACCACCTGTTACATTGGCTTGGGCAGCAACCTCGACGAGCCCCGCCAACAACTCGACCGCGCCTGCCGCGCGCTCGGCCAACTGCCAGCCAGCCAGCTGATCCGCTGCTCGAGCTACTACACCACCAAGGCGATCGGTCCCGGTTGCCAGCCCGACTACCAGAACGCGGTCGCCGAGTTGACCAGCGCACTCAGCCCGCTCGAGCTGCTCGACCAACTGCAGCGCATAGAGCAGAGCCAGGGGCGCCAGCGCAGCGTCCGCTGGGGCGCTCGCACCCTCGATCTCGACCTGCTGCTGTACGGCCAACTGAGCCTCGACTCGGCCCGTTTGACACTGCCCCACCCGCGCCTGCACGAGCGCCGCTTTGTACTAGAGCCGCTGCTCGAAATTGCCCCCCAGCTGGCGCTGCCCGAACGCGGCAGCGCCGCCCAACTGTTGGCAAAACTGGACTAGCGCGGTAAGGTAGGGTCAGTGCCGCGAGCACCCCACCGACCCCCACGCAAGATTGTTTCGCTATGACTGTCTCCGCCTCTGCTGTGATCGCCCCGGCCGCCGACACCACCGTCAGCGGCCACCTCAAGCCACCGCCGTTTATCGCCATCGAGGGGCCGATCGGGGTTGGCAAGACCACCCTCACCCACCGCCTGGCGGCCAGCTTCAACTACCAGACGCTGCTCGAAGAGGCGGAGCAAAACCCGTTTCTCGAACGCTTCTATCAAAACCCCAGCCAGCACGCGCTACCGACCCAGCTGCACTTTCTCTTTGACCGCGTTAAAAAGCTTCAGGCGCTGCGCCAGGGCGACATCTTCGAACAGGTTCGGATCGCCGACTTTTTAATCGACAAAGACCCGCTGTTTGCCCAGCTGACACTGGCCAGCG
This sequence comes from Porticoccaceae bacterium, assembly GCA_024639885.1. Taxonomy (GTDB): domain Bacteria; phylum Pseudomonadota; class Gammaproteobacteria; order Pseudomonadales; family Porticoccaceae; genus LSUCC0057. The sequence continues at coordinate 35,154 of JAHEGD010000010.1, forward strand.
ACGAGCTGCGGCTCTATCAAGCGGTCTACGAGAAGGTCATCGACGAGCTGCCCAAGCCCGACCTAGTGGTCTACCTACAGGCCTCCACCGACACTCTGATGGAGCGCATCGGCCGCCGCGGGCTGGCGCTGGAACGGCCGCTAGAGCGCAGTTACCTGGCCGAGCTCAACGACGCCTACACGCAGTTTTTCTATTACTACGACGCCACCCCGCTGCTGATCGTCAACGCCGAGCAGATCAATCTCGCCGATGGCGATGCCGACTACGATAACCTGCTAAGCTACCTGCTCAGCCACACCAGCGGTCGTCACTACTACAACCCCACGCCGCTCTGAGCGCTCTTGCCAGCTCGACAAAAAGCGCCTACTGTGGCGCGCAGTTTTAGCTAGAGGCCCTTGCTATGCAAAAGATCACCGTCCCGGTGCTCCACCAAAAACGTCACGACGGCGAAAAATTCGCGGTCTTGACCGCCTATGACTTCACCTTCTCGCGGCTCTGTGAGCAGGCTGAGATCGAGGTCGTGCTGGTTGGCGACTCGCTCGGCAATGTCATTCAGGGGCGCGACTCGACCCTGCCGGTGACCGTCGCCGAGATGGTCTATCACACCGCCGCGGTCAAACGCGGCAACGATAAGGCGCTGCTGGTCAGCGACCTGCCCTTTATGTCCTATGCCAGTGTTGATGACGCGCTGTTCAACGCCGCGGCGCTGATGCAGGCCGGCGCCCAGATGGTCAAGCTCGAGGGTGGCGCCTGGCTGGCCGACACCGTCCACGCGCTCACCGAGCGCGGCATTCCGGTCTGCGGCCACATCGGCTTGACCCCACAGTCGGTCCACAAACTCGGCGGCTATAAGGTCCAGGGCCGCGACGATGACGGCGCCGCGACGATGGTCGCCGACGCGCTGGCGCTACAGCAGGCCGGCGCCGATCTGATGCTGGTTGAATGTATCCCCAGCGCGCTCGGCAAGCAGCTGCGCGACGCGCTGGCGGTGCCGCTGATCGGCATCGGCGCCGGCCCCGATACCGACGCACAGGTGCTGGTGCTGCATGACATGCTCGGCATCTCGCAGCGGCTGCCGTCGTTTTCGCGCAATTTTCTCGACCAGCACGGCTCGATCCTCGAGGCGCTGCGCGGCTATGGCGAGGCGGTCCGCAGCGGCCAGTTTCCAAGCGCCGCCGAGAGTTTCGCCTAACCCCACCGCAACCCACCCAGAGGCAGAGCATGAGCGACATCTACCAATTCTCGATCGACAACGCCGCCGGCCAACCGCAGCCACTTGAGGCCTACCGCGGCCGTGTGCTGCTGATCGTCAACACCGCCAGCAAGTGCGGCTTTACCCCGCAGTACCAAGGCCTACAGGCGCTCCACGACAAATACAGCGAGCGCGGCCTGACTGTGCTGGCGCTGCCCTGTAACCAGTTTGGCGGCCAAGAGCCAGGCGACAACGCCGCGGTGCAGGAGTTCTGCCAGCTCAACTACGGGCTGAGCTTTCCGGTTATGGCCAAGCTAGAGGTCAACGGCGCCGCCAGCCACCCGCTCTACCAGTGGCTGAAGGGCCAGCGCGGCGGGCTGCTCGGCAGCAACATCAAGTGGAATTTCACCAAGTTTTTAATCGGCCGCGACGGCCAGGTGATCGACCGCTATGCGCCGCTCACCAAGCCGGCCAAACTCGCCGATGCGATCGAGCAGGCGCTCGACGGCTGACGCTGCGCCGACTAATCGAGCGGCTTAACGTAGAGCACCAAGTTATGGCCGACTAGCTGGTAGCCGGCGTCGGCCGCGATCTGCTCTTGAAGGCGCTCAATCTCGGCGCTGTGGAACTCGGTGACAGTACCGCTGTCTGTACAGACCATGTGGTCGTGGTGGCCGCCGCGGTCGAGCTCATAGACCGCCGCGCCGCTGGCAAAGTTGTGGCGAATGATCATCCCGGCCGCCTCAAACTGAGTCAACACCCGGTAGACGGTGGCGATACCGACATCTTCACCGGCGTCGCGCAGCTCTTGGTAGATATCCTCGGCCGACAGGTGATCCTCTAGCCGCGCCTCGAGAATTTGCAAGATTTTCAGCCGCGGCAGAGTGACACGCAACCCGGCTTTCTTTAACTCTTTATCTTCGGATGGCATAGTTTTTCCTTCTCTACCGTTTTGGCTTTGGTTATTATCCACACTCGATCGATCAACGGGAACCCTCCATGTTAGCAAGATTTGCCCGCTTCACCTCCGCCCGGCTCGCCGCACCGTTCACCGCCCTGTTGATCTTGGCCGGTTGCAGCTGGCTGCCGTCGCTGAGCGTTCACGACGTCACCATACAGCAGGGCAATATCGTCGACCAAGCGAAAGTCGACCAGCTGCTGCCGGGCATGAGCAAGGCGCAAGTCCGCTACCTGCTCGGCACCCCACTGATCGCCGACAGCTTCAACCAACAGCGCTGGGACTACTACTACAGCCGCAAAGACAGCCGCGGCAAGATCACCCAAGAGCAGCTGACGGTGCGCTTTGACGAGCAGGACAAGCTGCTCGAGCTGTCTGGCGACTTCCAGCCGCAGTAATCACAAGTTGCCGCTAGCCGCGGCAGCGCGCACCACCTCTCGCAGTCACCGGCCGGGCTAACCGCGCGCCTTGGCGGCGCGCTGCGCGCGTACGGCTTTCGGGTCGGCGATCAGCGGCCGGTAGATCTCGACCCGGTCGTGCCGCTGCAGCGTGTAGTCGGCCGCGGTCGGCAGCCCCTTGGCGCCGAGCGGCTGCGAGAAGATACCCATCGCCAACTCACTCACCGGGCGCTCGCCCAGCTCCGCAAACTGGCTGCAAATACCACTCAGCTCGACCGCCTGTAAGGCCGTGGTGCCAGCTGGCACCTGCAGGGCGATCAACTGTTGGCGCTCTGGCAGCGCGTAGGCCACCTCCACCTCGATGGTCGCTGCCGGATCGCCGGCTGGGGTCTCACTCATGGCTCTCTCTCGCTCAGTCGCCGGCGCTAGCGGCCGGGTAAATTTTATCGGCGCGGCGGGCAAAGCCGTCGACCAAGTTATTGGCCACCGCCGCCAACAGCTTGCCGGCGGCAAAGCTGGCCAGCGAGCCGCTCAACTCAAACTCAAGGGTCAGCGACACCTTGCAGGCGCCGTCGCCGAGCGGCTGAAATGTCCAGCTGCCACCGAGCCGCTTAAACGGCCCATCTTGCAAGCTCAACTGCATTGCGGTCGGCGGCTGCAGTTGGTTGCGGGTGGTCAGCGCCAGGCCGATACCGGCCTGCTTTAACTGCAGGGTCGCCACCAGCAGCTGCCCGCTCTCCTCGATCACCTCGGTGGCAGTGCAGCCGGCGACAAACTCCGGGTAGCGACGCACATCGTTGACCAGCGCAAACATCCGCTCGGCGGAGTGCGCGACCAGCGCAGTGCGCGCCACACGAGTTGCGCTCACCAGACCACCCCGTTTAGCAACGCAGCGCGGCACGGCGGCCAGATCAATGTCGTACTAATTAGCATCGGCAGAGTATACCAGCTTGGCCGGCGATTCTTCAGCGCTGCGTTGTCGGAGCAGCGCTTCACTGCTAAGATTCCGCTCTTTAGTGCTGGCTCAAATGTGGTCGCAACACGGCGCTTTCAACCCACTCACAGCGAGACAGCTAGAGGTTTACATGGCAACAGCGCGCGGTCAGTTCAGCTCCAGACTCGGTTTCATTCTCGCCGCCGCCGGCTCCGCGGTAGGCCTTGGCAATCTTGTCGCCTTCCCGGTGATGGCGTCAAAAAATGGCGGCGCCGCGTTTTTGTTTGTCTATCTGCTGTTTGTCGCCTTTATCTGCTACCCCGTCATGATCGCCGAAATCGCTATGGGGCGGCGCAGTAAGCGCAACCCAGTCGGTGCCTTCGGGATGATCTCTGGTGGTCAGCGGCGCTGGCGGCTGACCGGGCTGTTGGCGATTGTCACCCCGTTCATGATTGCGGTGTTCTACAGTGTCATCACCGTCTGGCTGGTGGTCTACTTAAAAGAGTTGGCCGGCGGTGGTCTCGCGCGCCTAGCAGAGCCGGCAACCTTCGGCGAGATGGTCGCGGCACCGTCGCTGTTTGGCTACGCGGTACTGCTGCTGGCCGGGGTCTTTGTCATCTTGGCGGGCGGCGTTCAGGGCGGTATCGAGCGCTTGGCGCGGGTGCTGATGCCGACCCTGGCGGTGATGTTAGTGGCACTCACCGCGTTTGTCTTGACGCTCGACGGCGCCACGGCGGGCATCACCTATTATCTGGTGCCCGACTTTGACAAGATGACCTTCGCCACCGTCAACGGGGCACTCAGCCAAGCCTTTTTCTCGCTGTCGCTGGGCATGGGTATTTTGATCACCTACGGCTCTTATTTCAGCCGCCACGACAGTATTCCCGGCTCGGCGCGCAGCGTAGCGCTGATGGATACCAGTGTCGCTTTTTTCGCCGGCCTGCTGATCTTGCCGGCGATTTTTGTCTTCGACCCAAACACCAACACCGACGATCTCTCGACCAGCAGCGTCGGGTTGATCTTCTCTTTCTTGCCAAAGATTTTCCTGTCGATGCAAGTCACGGTCGGTTATATCGGCGCCAGCACGGTCGCCATCGCCTTTTTTCTGCTGGTATTTTTCGCTGCGCTCACGTCGCTGGTCTCGATCATCGAGATTCCCATCTCTTACTTCATCGACGAGTTTAAGCTCTCGCGTTACCGCGCCGTCGCGCTTCAGGCGGGGCTGCTGGCTGTGTTCGCGGTGCCGGCGACGATGTCGTTCGGCATGGTTGACGCGCTGACCCAGTTCGGCCACTACGGGGGGGCCGACAAGTCGTTCTTCGATCTCATCTACGATTTGTTCTACGAGACCATTCTGCCGCTGGTCGGCTTTAGCGTCTGCCTGTTTACCGCCTACCGATGGAAAATGAGCGGACTCAGTGACGAGCTGGTGATCGGTGACGACCGCTACCAAGGCTCGCTGCTGCAACGCTACATGAACTTTGCGCTGGGCACGGTCATCCCGGCGGTGCTGCTCGGCGTCTTCATCAGCACCGTGCTCCACATCTACTTTTAGTCACTGCGCCGGCGCGGCCTCTGTGCAAAGATAGTTACGCCATCCTGACCGGCGGTGCGTATAATCGCCGCCATGAGCAAAAAGAAGCACAAGGCCAGCCCCGGCCAGATCATCGAGAACCGCCGCGCCCGCCACGAATATTTCGTCGAGCAGCGCTATGAGGCGGGTGTCGCGTTAATGGGTTGGGAGGTCAAGGCGCTGCGCGAGGGCCGCGTCAACCTCACCGACAGCTATGTGCACGTGCGCGACGGCGAAGCGTGGCTGATCGGCTGCAACATCACCCCGCTGCCGACCGTCTCGACCCACTACGTCGCCGAGCCGACCCGCACCCGCAAGCTGCTGCTCAATCGCAAAGAGCTCGACAACATCGAGGTCGCGGTCGGCCAGAAGGGCCACACCGCAATCTGTATGGCGCTCTACTGGAAGGCCCACCTGATCAAGGCCGAGATCGCGCTGGCCAAGGGCAAAGACGACCACGACAAACGCCAGGACGCCAAACAGCGCGACTGGGAGCGGCAGAAACAGCGCATCATGCGCGGCCGCTAGGCGGTGCCAGTGGCCACCGCCCAGCGCGCCCTCGACGGCCACCGGCAGGTCTGGCGCGATGCGCTTGGCTACCTGGCCGAGCCGCAGCTGCGCTGGCTGCTGATCGCCCCACTGCTGCTCAACATCGCCGTGTTCGGCGGGCTCAGTTACCTGCTCTGGCAGTGGCTGGTCGAGGCGCTGATGGCGCTCGCCGCCAACACCACCATCACCCTGCAGAGCTTCTCCGGCGGGCTGCTGCCAACCGGCTGGGTCGACGGGCTGCTCGACTTCTTACTCGGCGCGGCGTGGCTGCTGTTTGTTCTGATTGTCACCACCCTCTACGCGTTTAGCTTCACACTGTTGGCGCAGCTGATCGGTGCGCCGTTTTACGCGTTGCTCGCCGAGCGAATCGTCGACCGCGAGCGCGGCACCGCCGCTCACGCCGACCGCCACTGGCTGGCCTTTATCGGAGCGGCGCTGTGGCGCGAGCTCGGCAAGCTGCTCTATCTGCTGCCGCGGGCGCTGGGCATCCTGCTGCTGACATTGCTACTGAGCCTGCTGCCGCTGGTGGGGATAGTGGCGCCGCTGCTATTGATCGGCTGGATGAGTTGGGCGACCGCCCTGCAGTACCTCGACTACGCCGCCGATGGCGACGGCGCCAGCTTTGCCACGCTGCGCTACCGGGCCGGCCAGCAGCGCTGGTCGACCCTGCTGTTTGGCGCCGCAGCGCTCGGCTGCGCGGCGCTGCCGCTGCTCAACCTGGTGCTGCTGCCGCTCTGTGTAGCGGCCGGCTCGCTCTACTGGTGCCGGCGCTACCCGCTGGTCGGTTAGCGGCTGGGCTCTGCCGCAGGCTGCTCGGCGGCCAGTTCGGCGACCGGCTCGACAGTCGCCTCAGCCGCTACATCAGCGACTGCGTCAGCCGTCACTTCGGGAGTGGCATCGGTAGTCACTTCGGCAGTCACTTCAGCCGGCGGCTCAACTGCGCGCGGTGCGTCGGGGTTGTTGCCTTTGCTGGTGCGAGCGCGGTTGGTCGGCGCGGCCAGCAGCTCTTCTTCGGGCATGCTGCAGGGCAGTTTCATCGCCAGCAGCGCCTCGATCGGCTCGAGCAGCATCGCGTCGTCCTCACAGGCGAAACTGATCGAGGTGCCGGTCTTGCCGGCGCGGCCGGTGCGGCCGATGCGGTGGACGTAGTCCTCCGGCTCTTCCGGCAGGGTGAAGTTAATCACGTGGCTGACACCGTTGACGTGAATGCCGCGGCCGGCGACATCGGTGGCGACCATCACCTTAACCTTGCCCGATTTGAAATCTTCTAAGGTGCGGCTGCGCTTGTTCTGCGGGATATCGCCGGACAGTATGCCGACTCGGAAGCCCTGCTTAACCAGCTTCTCGTGGAGCCGGCGGCAGATGTCGCGGCGGTTGGCAAACACCATCACGCTATCGACATCGTCGCCGCTGAGGATGTTCTGCAGCAGGGTGTACTTCTCCTGCTTGGTGGTGATGTAGATCTTCTGCTCGACGCTGTCGGTGGCGACCCGCTCGGGCTCCATCTCAACCTTGGCCGGCTTGTCGGTCCACTGTTCGGCGAGGCGCAACACATCGCTGGTAAAGGTCGCCGAAAACAGCATGGTCTGGCGGTCTTCGCGCTTGGGGGTCATCCGCACCAGCCGTCGCACCTGCGGGATAAAGCCCATATCGAGCATGCGGTCGGCCTCGTCGATCACCAGCGCCTCGACCTGGTCGAGGTAGAGATCGCGGTTGGTGGCAAAGTCGATCAGCCGGCCGGGGGTACCGACGACAATATCGGCGTGCTCGGCCTGAACCTTGCGGAGCTGTTTCTGGTAGTCCATACCGCCGACCAAGCAGTGCACTTTGAGATCGGTAAACTTGACCAGTTTTTCGGCGTCGTCGGCGATCTGTACCGCCAGCTCACGGGTCGGCGCCAAAATCAGTGAGCGCGCCTCACCGGCGTAGCGCGGCTCGTCGACTTTGTGGTTGATCAGGTCGGTAATAATGCTGAGCAGAAACGCGGCGGTCTTGCCGGTGCCGGTCTGCGCCTTGCCGACGATGTCGTGGCCGTGCAGGGTATGCGGCAGCGAGGCGGCCTGAATCGGCGTGCAGTACTCAAAGCCGGTCGCCTGAATTCCCTGCATCAGGCTGTCGGGCAGCGAGAAGTCGTGGAAGCGCAGTTTGCCCTCGACCTCGGCTACCTGGAATTGATCCAGACGCCAACCGCCACCAGCCGCGCTGCGGCCACTGCCACCGCGGCGGCGGCCGCGCGAGCGACGGCGGCGCTGGCCGCCGGCACTGTTGGCTGATGAATTTTCGGTGCTGTCCGGGTGGCCGGTAGGGGTATCAGTAGAGTCAGTCAAAACAGGTTCACAAGTTAGCGTTAAAGAGAGTGGTGGCCATCGGGGTGGGCCAGCCGAGCGGTCTGCGGCGCGCTGCACCACAAAATTGGCCGGCATGATAGCAGATACCGCGCCCAATTTCGCGCCCAACTGGCGATTTTTTAACCAGCCGCGGCGCCCGCCAACGGCCGCCCGGGCGGCGCTTTCTTTAGCCGCGCAGATCATCGACAATAGCCGCCACACCCGTTCTGTGCGACCCACCACCATGATAGAGACCAGCCCTTTGCAGCGAAGCTTTCGCCGCTCCTCTGCCGAGCTGCTGCGCCTAGCCGTGCCGATTGCGGCCGGCCAAGTGGCGGTGATCGGCATGACGGTCACCGACATCTACATGGTCGGCCAAGTCAGCACCGACGCGCTCGCCGCCGTCCAGCTCGGTGGCAGCCTGTGGTCTATCGCGGTCTTTATCATCCTCGGCATTATGACCGGCAACAGCCCGATCATCGGCCAGCTCTACGGCGCCGGCCGCAGCGGTCAGGTGCGCAAGCAGTTTCAGCAGGTGATGTGGATTTCGCTGCCGCTCGGGCTGCTCGCCAGCGCGGTGGTCGCGGCTGGCATTGTGCTGCTGCCGGGGCTCGATATCAGCGCCGAGGTGGCCGGCCAGACCCAGGCCTACCTGACCCCGTTTATGGCGACCGCCGTGCTGCTGGCGACCTTCTTTGCGCTGCGCACCACCTTCGAAGGGCTCGGCGACCCGCGGCCGGTAATGGTGTTCAACTTCTGCGCATTCTTCTTAAACATCCCGATCAACTACCTGTTCATCCACGGCGGGCTCGGCCTGCCGGCGCTCGGCGGCCCCGGCGCAGGCTGGGGCACACTGGTGGTGATGGTCTTTCTGTTCAGCGCGATGCTGCTCTACGCCCGCTACTCGGTGAAGCTGCGCTACCTAAAACTCTACAGCCAATTTAGCCGCCCCGACTGGTCGATGATCGGCGACACCCTGCGGCTCGGCATCCCGATCGCGCTCTACATCACCGTCGAATACAGCTTTTTTTCACTGATCCCGCTGTTCATCGCCCACCTCGGCGCGGCGGTGGTCGGCGCCCACGCGATCGCCCTCAACGTCGACTCGCTGGCCTTTATGGTGCCACTCGGGCTCTCCCACGCGCTGTCGATCAAGGTCGCCCACGCGATCGGCGGCGGCCGCCCCAAGCAGGCGCGGGAGATCGCCATCACCGGCTTTAAGCTGGTCTGGCTGCTCGCCGCGACCATCTCGGTCGGCAAGTTGCTGCTCAGCGACACCATCCCCGGCTGGTTTAGCGACGACAGCGCCACCCAGCAGATCGCCGCCAACCTGTTTCTGTTTGCCGCCGTGCTCGGCGCCATCGACTGCCTGCAGATTGCCGCCAGCGGCGCCCTGCGCGGCTACAAAGACACCCAGATACCGCTGCTCATGCAGGTCACCGCGTTCTGGGTGATCGCCTTTCCGATCTCCTACACGCTCGGGCTCACCGACCTGTGGGGCGAGCCGCTCGGCGTCTACGGTTTCTGGATCGGGATGCTGGTGGCGGTGTCGATCGCCGGGGTGCTGCTGCTGAGCCGCTGGAATCTGCTCTCAAAGCGGTTTATCGCCACTGCCCAAGCGTCGTCCGCGGCACCCCATTGAGGTCGCGGCAGCCCTGTACGCCGCCAAACCCAGCCGCTGTGAACAGCGCCGCGACCGGCTCGGCCTGGTGGTAGCCGTGCTCGACCAGTAGCCAGCCGCCGGCGTTCAGGTGGCGCGGCGCGGCGCCGATAATCTGGCGCAAGCCAGCGAGCCCGTCCGGCCCGGCGACCAGCGCCGAGTGCGGCTCAAAACGGAGATCGCCCCGGCTTAAATGCGGGTCGCCGCTGTCGATGTAGGGCGGGTTGCTGACAATCAGATCAAACTGGCGGCCGCCCAGCTCAGCAAACCAATCGCTGACCAGCAGGGTCACGTTGTCGAGCTGACAGCGCGCCCGGTTGCGCTCGGCAAGCGCTACCGCGGCGGGCTGCGCATCGACCGCCAGCAGCTGCCAGGCCGGCCGCTCGCTGGCCAGCGCCAGCGCGATAGCACCGCTGCCGGTGCCCAAGTCGACGACCGCGGCCCGCGCCGGCAGCGCCAGGCCGAGCGCCTGCTCAACCAGCAGCTCGGTCTCGGGCCGCGGGATCAGTGTGCTCGCGTCACAGCCCAGCTGCAGCGTCCAAAAGCCCTGCTCGCCGAGGATGTAAGCGACCGGCTCGCCGCTGCGGCGGCGCGCCAGCCGCTCGCGGTAGGCGGCCTGCTCGGCGGCACTGAGCTCGCGCTCCGGCCAGGTGGCGAGGTAGGTGCGGCTGACCCCGAGCAGGTCGGCGAGCAGCAGCTCGGCGTCCAGCTCGGGGCTGTCGCCGGCCAGCTCGGCAGCCGCCAACTGCGCTGCAATAGCGGCCTCGCTCACTCGCCGCCCAAGGCCGCCAACTGCTCGGCCTGATGCTCTTGAACCAGCGGCCCGACCACCTCGTCGAGCGCCCCCTCCATCACCTCGCCCAACTTGTAGAGGGTGAGATTGATGCGGTGGTCGGTGACCCGCCCCTGCGGGTAGTTGTAGGTGCGGATGCGCTCGGAGCGGTCGCCGGAGCCGACCAGCGAGCGGCGCTCTTGGGCCTGCTCGGCGGCGTTGAGCTCATCCTGGGCGCTGTTCAACCGCGCCTGCAGCAGCGCCATCGCCTTGGCGCGGTTTTTGTGTTGCGAGCGCTCCTCCTGGCACTCCACCACCATGCCGGTCGGCAGGTGGGTGAGGCGGATCGCCGAATCAGTTTTGTTGATGTGCTGGCCACCGGCACCGGAGGCGCGGTAGGTGTCGACACGCAGATCGCCCTTGTTGATCTCAATCGCATCGCTCTCGTCGGGCTCGGCCATCACCGCCACGGTACAGGCCGAGGTGTGAACCCGCCCCTGCGACTCGGTCTCGGGGACGCGCTGAACGCGGTGGGCGCCCGACTCAAACTTGAGCTGCGAATAGACCCCGGCTCCGCTGACCCGGGTGATCACCTCTTTGTAGCCACCGTGCTCGCCGCCGTTCTCGCTGATGATCTCAATCTGCCAGCGACGGCGCTCAGCAAACTTGCTGTACATCCGAAACAGGTCGCCGGCAAAGATCGCCGCCTCGTCGCCGCCGGTGCCGGCGCGAATCTCCAAAAAGACATTTTTGGCGTCGCGCGGGTCGCGCGGCAGCAGCAGCCGCTGCAGCTCCACCTCCAGTTCGGCGCGGCTCGCCTCGGCGCTGGCGAGCTCCTCACTGGCCAGCTCGCGCAGCTCGGGATCGCTCTCTTTGAGCAGCTCGTTGGCGGCGGCGATGTCGCCCTCGGCGCGCTGCCAGGCGCTAAAGTTGGTGACCACCGGC
>JAHEGD010000032.1 GCA_024639885.1 Porticoccaceae bacterium
GGCCGGGTTTCTCTCTAACCACGCTGGTGGTGTGTTGGGCGGTATCTCATCGGGCCAACCGATAACCGCCAGTATCGCCCTTAAGCCGACCTCTAGCCTGCGCATTCCCGGCCGTTCGGTGGATATGGACGGCAACGAGATCGAGGTGATCACCACCGGCCGCCACGACCCCTGCGTGGGTATCCGTGCGGTGCCGATCGCCGAGGCGATGCTGGCGCTGACACTGGTCGACCACCTGCTGCGCCACCGCGGCCAGTGCGGCGGCCAGTAGCAGCGCTACAGGGCGGCTAGCTGCTCCATCAGCAGGCGGATTTTAGTCAGGCTCTCTTGGTATTCGGTCGCCGGGTCAGAGTCGGCGACGATACCGCCACCACCCCACAGGTGAACCTGCTCGCCATCGGCAATCGCGGTGCGAATCGCAATGCTGCTGTCCAGGTTGCCGTTGCTGCTTAAGTAGACCACGCTGCCGCAGTAGTAACTGCGCCCGACCGGCTCCAGTTCATCGATGACCTGCATGGCGCGGCGCTTCGGCGCGCCGGTAATCGAGCCGCCCGGAAAGCAGCTGGCCAACAGCTCGGCGCCACTGCAGTCATCGCGCAGCTGGCCGCTTACGGTGCTGACCAGGTGGTGGACGTTGGCGTAACTCTCCAATGCAAACAGCTTGTCGACAGCGATCGAGCCCGGTTGGCAGCTGCGGCCGATGTCGTTGCGCATCAAATCGACAATCATTAAGTTCTCGGCGCGGTTTTTCTCGCTGGCGGCCAGCCAGGCGGCGTTGTCGCGGTCGGTCTGGCGGTCGTCGGCGCGGCCGATGGTGCCCTTGATCGGCTTGGTCTCTACCCGCCGCTCCGCCAGTTTTAAGAACCGCTCCGGCGACAGCGACAACAGCGCCGCATTGCGCTCGCCACTGCGCCACTGCCAGTAGCAGCTGTGTGGTGACGGCAGCGCCGCGCGCAGCGCCCGGTAGGCAGCCAGCGGGTCGCCGCGGTAGGGGGCGCTAAAGTGCTGGGCCAGGTTGGCCTGGTAGCAGTCGCCAGCGCCGATGTACTCCTTAACGGCAGCGACCCCAGCCATATACTGCTCGGCACTGCTGGTGGCGGTGAACGGGCCGCTCAATGCAAACGGGTTGGGCTGGCAGTCGGCCCCCAGCCGGCGCTCAATGTCGGCGATAAACTCAGCGCTGCAGCTGGCGTCAAACAGCAGCCAGCTGCGCTGCTCGAGGTCATCGCTCAGCGCCGCCCAGCGGTAGCGGCCAATCCGCGCCAGTGGCAGTGTGGCGCTGCCGGCCGGGCTCGCCGCCGGCGGCGCAATGCGCAGCGACTGGTGGTTGGCGGCGTAGCCAAACAGGCCGATCACCCCGCCGGTAAACGGCAGCTCGGGCAGCGCCAGTGGTGTTAGCTCCGCCAGCAGCTGGCCGGCCCGCTCAAACAGGCACGGCTCGACGCTGCTGTACTGCTCGACAACCACATCCGGCGCAGCGCTAACAATCTGCCAGCGGCCGCGCGGCGAGCCGGCGCTGTCCAGCCAGACCGCCTCGCCGAGCTCGCGCAGCGCCGCCACCTGTGCGGCGGGGTCGCTGCAGTAGGCGATCTCACGCAGGGTGTAGTCGGCCTGGTTAGCGGTAGTGGAGTGGCTGCTCATGGCGGCAGACTGTAGGCTAGAGCAGCTTGCGGTGCAATGGGTTGTGCGCCAAAACGCAAGTTGAGTTGACCTTGATGCGTGACCGGAACATCATCTAGCCTGTGTGTCTCTAAAAGGTGGGCCGTTATGGGTAAAAAAGAGTTGCCAGCAGAGCCCGATGTTGAAGCCGTGGAGCCCGTCGCCCAACAGCATTTGTTGGCTGTGCTGGCGCGGCTGCAGCCGATCGATGAGCCTTTTCCAGACATCGATAGCGATCTTGGCCCGCTGGATGAGCCCAAGCTTCAATCGAAAGATCGTTAGCGATCAATTAATTTTTCGCGCTTGCGCCGGGGCGTGAAATTAAAAGTGAGAAGAGCCAATAATGACGACGATTAACGAAATCCAAACCATTGCGGTGCGCATCGCCAACAGCGCCGATGCCGGCTTTATCGCCGACTGCAACGTGGCGATGGCCCACGAGACCGAGGGCAAAACGATTGACCGTGAGCTGCTGTTAGCCGGGGTTAACGGGCTGCTGGCGCGGCCGCAGTTTGGCTTTTATCTAATAGCCGAGCGGGCCGGCCAGCCGGCGGCGACGCTGATGGTCACCTACGAGTGGTCGGATTGGCGCAATGGTTTGTTCTGGTGGATACAGTCTGTCTATGTCAGCGCCCAGCATCGCCGCAGCGGGCTCTACCGCACCCTCTACGACGAGGTAAAGCGGCTCGCCGGACAGTCGCCCGAGCCGGTCTGCGGCTACCGGCTCTATGTTGAGAACGACAACCGCGCCGCCCAGCAGACCTACGCAGCGCTGGGTATGCAGTGCTGCGACTACTTCATTTACCAGGAGGGCGGTTGAGGCCTTTAATTCAGTTGGTGTTTCTTTCGCCACCGTAGCGTTGCGCCATAATTTATCTTTTTTGCGATGCGTTAACTTTGCCTAAGTTGCCTTCACTAAAATTTATATACCAAACTAATAGGATGAGCCGTTTTTGTATAATGTGCGTTGCTAGACAGCAAATAGCTGACCAAAATACAATGCGGCAGCGTGTGAGTGCCATGTTGGCGAACCTTTGGTAGTTGAGGCCTTTGGTCGCCGCAGGTAGGTTCCATATACACTTTTATAAAAGAGGTTCGCTTAATGTCAAAAAAATCTGGGCCAGTGGGCAATCCTATTGTTCTACCTAATGGTTCGATTGCGCCCTTATCGGCTGGGTATGCAACAGAATCCTACCTTTTTCTATCGGGACAGTTGCCATTTGGCTCAGACGGTGTTCTCTGCTCTGGTAGTATTGGCGAGCAGACTACTGTCTGTTTGCAGAACATTAACGCGCTATTAAAAGAGGCCGGCATGGCCAAAGAGCATGTTGTAAAAGCCACTATATGGCTTACCGACGTAGATGACTTTGCTGGTTTTAATCAAGCCTATGTAGAGTTTTTTGGCACACACAGACCAGCACGGTCGACCACTCGAGCCGATTTAATATTGCCTGGTGCGAAAGTTGAAATTGAAGTCATTGCTGCATTTGGACAGTGCTGAGTGGATAGCTCGCTTGTAGGGATGTCTGGCACTGCAAGTTTGATTGGTAAGCGCCTTAGGGAGATTCGGCGCGCCAATGGTTGGACGTTAAGTGATGTGGCTAGGCGCACCGGTGTATCGATAGGTACGCTTTCTAAGCTTGAAAACGAGCGTACCGAACTTAACTTCACTAGTGTTAATAAGTTGGCGTCAGGTTTGGGGCTGCGGATCATCGATCTGACTAGTCTCGAGCCAAATACCACTGGCAAGCGGGCGCTCACTAGAGGAAGCAGTGGTAGTGTATTCAGCACTGGCGACGTGGATTTTGAAGTCCTCTGCAGCGAGATATCTGATTCACGAGAAGCTTATTTGCGGGCGACTATTAAAGCTCGCGCATTTGATCCGGATGCTCATTGGCACCGTCACAAGGGGCAAGAATTCATTTATGTGCTGAAAGGGACCTTGGTGCTGTATAGCGAGCTTTACGAGCCCGAGGTGCTCAAAGCCGGTGATAGCATGCTTTTCGATGCTTCCATGGGGCATTTTTACACCTCTCGCGGGCGGGGTCTGGCTGAGGTTCTTATTACGATGTCGCTCGATGGCTACGAAAATGCCTCTGCATCGTTGAAAAATTCCACGTAGTTTCTTCATGTAAAATAATTTTCGATATCGATAATTCTATGATAAGGTAAGTTTCAAAGGTCAGGGGTAAGTCTATTGAGCGTCTCAGATACATTCGATGTGGTCGTTATAGGAGCAGGGATTGCTGGTGTATCTCTGTGTGCGCGACTGTGCGATTCTGATAAAAAAGTCCTATTGCTCGACAAGGAATCGCAGCCGGGCTTTCATGCCACAGGGCGTTCGGCCGCGTCGTTCATACCCAGCTATGGGTGTAATGTGCCCGCACTTAATTTGCTGACCAAAGCGAGCTTTGAGTTTTTCTCGCAAGCCCCTGAGGGGTTTGCGAGCGTACCACTACTGAAGCGTCGAGGTATGCTCGCTCTGGTGAGTGCCCAGGCTGAGACCACCGCGCAACAGCTCGCCGAAGAGATCGCCAGTGTCACGGGCAAGCTAGTTCAGGAGTGTTCAACCGATCAGATGCGCGTGAAGATACCGCTATTAGGTGACGAGTGGGCTGGTGGCGTTTATGAGCAAGACGTATTTGATATTGAGGTCGAGACGTTATTGCAGGGTTACCTTAAACAATGTCGAAAACAGCCAGCGTTTCGGCTGATAAGTGCGAAAGCTGATTCTATCGATCGCAACGGAGAGGGCTGGGACATTATCACTGGGCAAGGAGTATTTGCTGCTCATACTATTGTTAATGCTGCTGGAGCATGGGCGGACGAGGTTGCCAGTCTTGCCGGCATTACACCGTTAGGTTTGCAACCGTTGCGTCGCACGGTGGCTCTGGTTGATTTGCCAGAAGAGGTTAATGCAGGGAGTTGGCCGCTGGTGATGGCCGCCGACGGTAGTTTCTATTTGAAACCGGATGCAGGCTTAATGCTAGTCTCCCCAGCAGATGAGCATAAATCAGAAGCGTGTGATTCACAGCCGGAAGAGATAGATATTGCTTACGCGGTCCATTATCTTGAGCAAACACTAGGCTTTTCAGTCAGCAAAGTTGCCGCTAGTTGGGCTGGTTTGAGAACGTTTGCTCCTGATCGAGTTCCCGTTGTTGGATTTGACTCTCATGAAAGCCGGTTTTTTTGGTTGGTGGGGCAGGGTGGGCACGGCATTCAGACGGCGCCGGCGATGGCTGAATTGGCGGCGCAGCTGCTGGTTGATGATCGCGTACCCAAAGCTCTTTCGAGTTTGGGCTTCAGACGTGAATGGGTGAGTCCTGCCCGTTTTGAAAGTGGCGTTGCACAGTGACAAGGCTACTGCAAGTTTATCTCGTACCTCCGGCGGTGTTCGTTTCTGTGATCATGGGGGGCGGATACGGCACCGGTCGCGAGGTTGTCGAATTTTTCTCCCGCCATGGTGGTGGCGAAGGGTTGGTGGGTATCGCCACGGCGGCATTACTGTTCGCTGTGGTGCTTGGTTTGACCTTCGATTTGGCGCGCCGTACGAGCAGTTACGAGTATCGAAGTTTTTTTCAGAATTTGATAGGCAAATTCTGGTGGGCTTACGAATTGCTTTATCTTTTACTGTTTCTTCTAGTGCTGGGTGTTCTGGGCTCTGCCGCGAGTAATATCCTGGTCTCTCGGTTCGATGTGCCGGAACAGTTAGGGCTATTGATAATGCTCAGCGTTGTCCTAGGAATAGTCTCTTATGGCCGAGAGGTGCTTGAGAAAATATTTATCGGCTGGGTAGTGCTGATGTATGGTGTTTTTGTCCTGTATTTTTATTTGATGCTGAAACATACTGAGAGCGGCGTTATTAATGGTTTGTCGTGGGGTGATATCACTACAAGCGCAATAACCGGTGGAACGCTATATGCCCTTTACAACGTGGCACTTGCACCATCATTGCTGTTTGCTGTGCGTGCTATTCGGTCGCGTAAAGAGGCGGTACTGAGTGCCTTCATCACAGCCTTCGCGGTGATGTTGCCGGCTGCTCTTTTTCATATCAGCTTTTCCGCCGATCTAGCAACTCTGACTAATGAGCCAGTGCCCGTTTACTGGATGATTGAGCAATACGCGCCCGCATGGGTGTTGACAATATTTCTAGTAGTGTTGCTGGGTACGCTGGCACAAACTGGGGCCGGTCTCGTGCAAGGTGTAATTGAGCGAATCGAGTCGGTACTCGTCAATAATGACGAAAAAACAAGTAAACGGCGGCGCCTAGGTATCGCGGTAGTCGCCATGGTTATCAGTTACTGTCTTGCCGCGCTCGGTATCGTCTCGCTGATAGCCACCGGTTACTCTTTGCTCGCAATGGGATTCGCAGTTGTCTATGTGCTGCCGTTGATAACCATCGGTTATTTTGTTGAAAATCGCATCAAGTTATGAGGTGGTCTCAGTTGATGTGTTGTAGTAAACGATACTTCGCTGGTTTGACGTTTATGTTGGTGCTCAATGTTACTGAGTCGAGTGCCGCAAATCGCAGCGACGAGCGGCTGCAGGAATTGCTGATGATGTTGACTGATCAGCTTGTTGGCACGATAGGCATTGCTGCGCAGCGCTTCGATGGTCGAGAGGCGGTCGTCGTTGACGGTGACATACCGTTTCCAATGGCCAGCACCTACAAAATACCGATCGCTATTACACTCTTGCGTCGAGTGGATAACGGCGAGGTTAGCCTTGAGGAAATGATCGAAATACGAGATCAAGATGTTGTTATTCGCCAAGTCGTCGCCAGTGCATTTCCCTACAGTGATGCGGCGCTTTCGCTAGCCGGTCGGCCAATGGCTGTGAACCAGGCAATGGGAGAGTTGGGTGTTGTTAGTATGTCGGTAGACTGCTCGACCGCTGAGATTTTGAAAGAATTTTATGGCACTGAGAGTGGTAGATGTGCGTTGGGCGATGCCATGGCACTGGCCAGGTCAGATTCGGAAAAGGTCAACGCACCGCGCTTAGATTTCGAGACAGACCCGTTAGATAAAGCCACCCCCCGCCCTATATTATTGTTGCTAAGAAAACCTGCTGGCGGCCAGGCGTTAGGTCCTCAGACTACTGATTTCTTGCTCGGAGCGATGTCTCGCACAGTGACTAAGCCAGAGCGGTTGGGATTGCTTTTGCCCAAAGGTACCTCTGTTAGCCGCAAGACGGACACTATCGGCGGTGTTGCCAACGGGGTGGGGTATATCGGTTTGCCAAAGGGGATCAATTTGCAATCGTCATTTTTTCAAAGAGTAGCAACACGCCAGTTGCGGGCTGGGAGCGCGCTTGCCGAGGTTGCGCGGATTACTTTGCGGTTCAAGATGCGCTAGTGCAGAAGCACTGAGCGGAGCTCTTTACTAATAAGCTTTTTCTGAAGACAAGCAATAGTGCAATAAGAAATACTTGAAGGGGCAAAAAATATGACTTTAATAAGAATGAAAAAAAGGCTAATCGCGGGAATCGCGGCTTCACTGCTTGTAACTCAATTGTGGGCAGATAGCTACGACGTAGTGATTCAAAATGGTCGAGTAATGGACCCCGAGACCGGGTTTGACCAACTCGCGAACGTGGGTGTAAGTGGGGATCGCATAGTTGTTATCACTAATAAGTCGTTGCTAGCTGAACGAGTCATCGATGCCAGTGGCAAGGTGGTCACCGCTGGGTTTATTGATACGCACCTCCACGGTAACTCTCCGATCGCTTATAAGCTAGCGTTGCGTGATGGGTTAACGACTGCAATGGATCTAGAATTCGGCACCCTTGGTAGTGCGGTGGATGAGTGGTACGCCATGCGTGCGGGTAAAACACAGTTAAACTTCGGCACAGCTTCTAGTCACGAGCTGGCACGTTCTTTGGTTTTAGATCAGTTTCGCGCTATCGATGTCAGTCAAGGAGCGCTCAGTCGTACAGCTGGCAAGGGTTGGTCTGTAGCGGTCCCAGACGAGGCCCAGCTGGCTGCAATCTTGGCTGAAATTGATAGAGGTCTAGCAGCTGGCGCAATTGGGCTGGGCTCCACTGCCGGGTATATGCCAGGTGTGAGTTCACGAGAGCTCTATGAGGCGCAAAAAGTAGCAGCTGCAAGAGGTCGCGTAAGCGGCGTTCACACTCGGCACACACCGGGGACAGAAACAAAAGTATCTAATGGCATTCAAGAGGTGATGGCAAATGCCGTAGCTCTGGGAGCTCCACTGATGGTAATGCATTTCAATAATCCTGGTTGGGAGTTGGTGCAGGATTTGATCGTTGGTATGCGCTCTCAGGGGTTCAACGTTTGGGGAGAGATTTATCCCTACGCAGCGGGTTCGACTACTTTAAACGCAGTCTTTTTACAGCCTGAAATCTGGTTGAAAGAGCTTGGGTACCGTTATGAGGAGACCTTGTTCGATCCGCTTACTAAGACGTTTTACACTGAAAGTAGCTATCACGAGATGCTCAACAAAGATCCGGGTCGCGGCGTCGTAGTCTATAAAATGCCAGCTAAAGTTGTTCCCGAGTGGTTGAGGTTGGACGGTATCACTATGGGGTCGGATGGTATGCCGATAGCAGCTGAACACAATTGGGATACGCCCTACGAGGCGCTGCCTAATTTGCATCCGCGCTCCGCTGGCGCACGTGGTCGCACGTTACGGATAGCACGGGAGGAGGGTATTCCACTTATGCACGTATTGGCCGCTATGAGCTACCGTCCAGCTAAGCACCTTGGTGACACTGGTCTTCAGGCAATGAAAGTACGGGGGCGCATGCAGGAAAATATGATCGCAGACATCGTTATCTTCGATCCAGAGACCGTTACAGATAACGCTACCTATGAGCGGGGCACACTGCCGACTACTGGCATTGATTATGTGTTGGTGAACGGTCAAGTCACGGTTGATGGTGGTCGTGTAGTGCGTGATGTAGTTGGTGGGCAGTCGATTCGCTTCGAGGCTGCTCAAAACAACCTCGTCAGTAGTCAAGTCGATTAGGGTATGCCGACTTTGCGGGTTTGCTAAGAGTGGCGTTGGGACAGCCGGTCTGCTTGGTGTTTAGCGCTGTCATAAAGTGGTATCTGCAGTTTTTTCTGGTCCGGTATATTCATCTGACTAGTGCGATGAAAACTGGAAAAATAGGACCTAATATGAAGATGTTAATAAGTCTGGTCTCACTGCTCTTTGCAGTTCAAGTCGCAGCCAAGTCAGGCGCCTCGTACAAGCCGGGTAACGAGATTATCGAGACTATTATGGCCATGGGAGTGGGGGCACCGGCCATCGCCCCAGCCATTGCTGATGAGGCTGCTGGCCCCTATCAGCGGCTGGTATTGAAAGGCGGTACGGTAGTTACTGGTACCGGCGCGCCGGCAATGGGGCCGGTTGATATCATTATCACCAATAACCGCATCACGGAAATTAATGGTGGCGGCACCGGTTCCTTACACTTGGGCGATGCCGGGTATGATGCCAACACCAAGGTGATCGATGTTACTGGCAAGTATATTTTGCCTGGGTTTATCGATGCGCATACTCACTTTGGTACGCCCTCGCATATCTTTGGCGGTGCCTTAACTAGCTCGGAGTATGTTGGCAAATTACTACTCGCCCACGGTATCACCACAGTGCGTGAGGTGGGCTCGCTAATGGGCTTGGATTGGCTGTTGGAGCACAAAAAACTCAGTGATCAAGGCCGAATAGCCGCGCCGCGGATCAAGGCCTATGCGTTATTCCCCGAAATGATGGAGTCCGAACAGGCGGCAGAGAAATGGGTGCGCGCTGTATACAAAGCCGGTGCCGATGGAGTGAAGTTCTTAGGTGCCGCGCCCGAGTTGATCAAAGCCGCTCTCGAGATAGTCGAAGAGCTGGGTATGGGTAGTGCCTACCACCACTCCCAGCTGAGTGTGTCCAATATAAATGTGATCGACAGCGCGAGGTTAGGCGCCGACAGCATGGAGCATTGGTACGGCTTGCCAGAGGCGATGTTTGAAGGACAGACGGTTCAACACTATCCACTCGAGTATAACTACGCAGATGAGCAAGACCGGTTTCGCGCCGCGGGGCAGCTATGGGGCCAAACGGCCTCTCTAGACTCTGACAGCTGGCAAAAAACACGGGATGAGCTGATCGCGCTAGATTTTACTTGGGTGCCCACATTTACCATCTACGAGGCCAACCGTGACGTGATGCGTGCGCGTACCAAAGAGTGGAACGAAGAGTATGTGATGCCTTACATGCTCAAAGCTTTCGAGCCTAATCCTGCGGTGCATGGCTCCTACCATTTTGACTGGACCAGTTCAGACGAAATCAGCTGGAAAAATAACTACAAGCTCTGGATGTCGTTTGTTAACGATTACAAAAACCACGGTGGCCGTGTTGCCGCCGGAGCCGACTCTGGTTTTATTTATGGAGTCTATGGTTTTGGCTACATCAGAGAGCTAGAGCTTCTCCAAGAGGCCGGTTTTCATCCACTAGAGGTGCTGCAGTCGGCCACGATTAAAGGCGCTGAGCTGCTGGGCTTAGGCGACCAGTTGGGGAGTATTCAAGTTGGCAAAATAGCGGATCTGGTGGTGGTTGAGGAAAACCCACTGGCCAATTTTAAGGTCCTATACGGTAACGGGCACTACCAGATGGACTGGGCCACTAAGAAAATGGGTCGCTCAAAAGGGATTGTGTACACGATTAAGGACGGTATTGTTTTTGATGTCAGCCTGCTTTTGAGGGATGTGAAGCGGCTAGTCGCAGAGGAAAAGTCGGCAAATTCGGTGAAGGAATAATTTAAATACAATAATTGGGAGGTTGTGTAGTAAGAAAATTATCGCTAGAAAAACTAACAACATTATATCCACGAGGGAAAAGACCATGAATGTAGTAAATAAAAATACCTTTGTTCAATCGGTACTGTTTGTCGCGATTGCCACCACTCCGTTGTACGCCCAGAGCGATGTGCTCGAGGAAGTCATCGTAACTGCCCAAAAGCGCTCACAGAGCCAACAAGATGTACCTATCGCCATCACTGCACTGAGCGCCAATGATATCGAGCGACTGGGCGCCACAAATGTTAAAGACATC
>JAHEGD010000011.1 GCA_024639885.1 Porticoccaceae bacterium
CCACCGGCGCGGTTAGACCAGTGCCGCGATGGCAGCATCGGTGGCGACATCGGCGCCGTAATCGACGCCCTCAAGACCAAACCCAAACAGCCGTAAAAATTCGCTCTTGTAGCCGGCAAAATCAGTCCGCTCGGCGAGGTTTTCATCGCTGATCGATGCCCAAGAGGCGGCCACCGCGTCTTGAATCTCCGGGCGCAGCTCCAGCTCGTCCACGCGCAGCCGGCCCTCATCATCCAGCCGCGGGCTGTCGGTGTAGAGGCACTCGGCAAACAGCCGCTGCAGCTGCTCAATGCAGCCCTCGTGCGAGCCATCTGCTTTCATCTCCTTGAACAGCAGCGCCAAGTAGAGCGGCATGATCGGGATCGCCGAGCTCGCCTGGGTCACCACCGCCTTGAGCACTGCCACGCGGGCGTCGCCACCGAGCGGCGCGAGCAACTCGCGGATCGCAATAACCCGCTTGTCCAGATCCTGCTTGGCGCGGCCGATGGTGCCATGCCAGTAGAGGTCCCAAGTAATTTTTTCGCCAATGTAGGTAAACGCGGCGGTCTTGGCACCTTCGGCAAGCAGCCCCTGCTCGGCGAGCGCCTCCATCCACATCTGCCAATCTTCGCCGCCCATCACCGCCACGGTGTTGTCGATCTCCTCTTGGTTGGCCGCGTCCAAGCTGAACGTCTGCACCACCTCTTTGTCGGTATTCACGCCGCGCAGGGTCACCGGCTTGCCAACCGGTTTGAGTGTCGAACGGTGCAGCACACCAGTTTTAGGGTGCTGGCGAGCGGGTGCTGCCAAACTGTAGATGACCAGGTCAACTTGGCCGAGATCGGCGCGGATAGTCTCTAGCGCGCGCTGCTTAATCTCATCTGAGAAGGCGTCGCCGTTGATGCTCTTCGCGTAGAGCCCCTGCCGCTCGGCCGCCTCGTGGAAGGCGACTGAGTTATACCAGCCAGCGGTACCGGTTTTCTCGGCGGTGCCGGGCTTCTCAAAAAATACCCCCAGAGTGCTGGCGCCGCTGCCAAATGCCGCGGTGATACGCGCCGCCAGGCCGTAGCCAGTTGAGGCACCGATCACTAACACCCGCTTGGGCGTGGCCGGCACCGGGTTGGCGACAATGTGCGCGATCTGCTCGGCAACGTTAGCGGCACAGCCGGCTGGGTGGGCGGTGGTACACATAAATCCGCGAACGCGAGGCTTAACAATCATCTCTCTCTCCTTAGGGGGCAACAGGCCGCCCAGCATGCGGACGGCAGAATGGCGCCATGATAGCGGATTAGAGCGATTTTGTCGGGTGCTTGAGCTCAGCAACCAGCGCGCTGAAGCTATTTTTTTGTACAATCACGCCAACTCAACGCACCGACAAGAGAGCCCCCATGGCCGACACCGGCAACACTACCCGGCTGCCCTACCCGTTTTTGCGCGGCGAGTTTTTTGCCGCACTGGAGCAGTCCGGCGCAACTAGCGCAGAGACCGGTTGGCAGCCGCAGCACCTGGCCGATGGCGACACCTTTGTGCCGCGTTACGCCAAGAGCCATTCGCGCGGCGAGTATGTGTTTGACTACAGTTGGGCTGACGCCTACCAGCGCGCCGGCTTGCCCTACTACCCAAAATGGCTGACCGCGATACCGTTTACGCCGTGCGGGGGCCCGCGCTGGCTGGGCGACGAGCGGCGTGCGCTGGCACTGATCGGTGAGGCACTCGAAGAGGCGACCGAGCTGCAGCTATCGAGCTGGCACATTCTGTTTCCGCAGCCCGCTCAGCTGGCGCTCTTTGAGGGCGACGACTGGCTGCTGCGGCGCGGAGTGCAGTACCACTGGCACAACCGCAGCTACGCCGAGTTTGGCGACTTTACCGCGCAGATGAACTCGCGCAAGCGCAAGATGGTCAACCGCGAGCGGCGCATGGTGGCCGATTCCGGGCTGGAGATTAGCGTGCTGTTTGGCGAGCAGATCGATGCGGCGCTGTGGCAGCAGTTTCACACCCTCTACCAGCTGACCTACCTCAAGCGCAGCGGTGGCCGCGGCTACCTGAATGAGGCCTTTTTTGCCCAGCTGGGAGCCAGCATGGCCGATCAACTGGCGCTGGCCTGTGCCCGCGACGGCAGCGGCCGACTGATTGCCGCGTCGCTGTTCTTTTATGACGACAGCACCCTTTACGGCCGCTACTGGGGCTGTATGGAGGAGTACGATTTTTTGCACTTTGAGCTCTGCTACTACCGCGGCATTGAGCTGGCGATAGCGCGCGGGCTGGATCGCTTTGATGCCGGCGCGCAGGGCGAACACAAAATTGTGCGCGGCTTTGAGCCGGTCGAGACCCACTCACTGCACTGGCTGGGCGAGCCCAACTTTAGACAGGCGGTGGCAGATTTTCTGCGCCGCGAAGGCGATATGATCGACGACCACCTAGCGGCGGCCGCCGACATGCTGCCCTATAAGCAGCCGGACTGACCGGTTACCAGCTGCCGCTGTTCTCCATCGACAGCCACGGCTCGGCCGGAGCGAGCCGCTCGCCAGCTTGCAGCAGCTCCACCGAGATACCATCGGGCGAGCGCACAAACGCCATGTGGCCGTCGCGCGGCGGGCGGTTGATGGTCACCCCGTGCGCTTGCAACTGCGCGCAGGTGGCATAGATGTCGTCGACCCGGTAGGCGAGATGGCCAAAGTTGCGGCCGCCGACGTACGCTTCTTTATCCCAGTTGTAGGTGAGCTCAACCAGTGGCGCTGCCCGCTCAGCGGCTTGCGGCAGATCGCCGGGGGCCGCCAAAAACACCAGCGTAAAGCGCCCCTGCGGGTAGTCGTCGCGGCGCACCTCAACTAGCCCAAGCGCGTCGCAGAAAAACGCCAGCGCTGCGTCTAAGTCGCTGACGCGGACCATACTGTGCAGGTAGTTCATTGCCCGTCCTCTCTCGCAGTTAACCGGCCGGCGATAGTAGCCGACCGCAGGCTACATCGCCAACCAGCGAACATCGCCAAGCAGCTCGACAACGCGCACCATAAAGCGACCGGCGTCGCCGCCGTTGACGGTGCGGTGGTCGTAGGAGAGCGCCATCGGCAACAGCTGGCGCGGTTTAAACTCGCTGCCGTCCCAGACCGGCTCAACCGTGGTTTTCGACAGCCCGAGGATACCCACCTCCGGCGCGTTGACGATCGGCGTAAAGCCGGTGCCGCCAATCGCACCCAGGCTGCTGATGGTAAAGCAGCCGCCCTGCATCTGGGCCGGTTTGAGCTTGCCGCTGCGCGCCAAGCCGGCCAGCTCGGCAACCTCGGCGGCGATCTGCCAGATACCTTTTTGATCGGCATCGCGCAGTACCGGTACCATCAGGCCGCGCTCGGTATCCACCGCAATACCGATATGGCAGTACTGCTTCTCGATCAGCTGCTCGCCATCCGCAGACAGCGCGGTGCGGAATATCGGCTGCTCGCGCAGCGCCACGGCCACCGCCTTAACGGCAAATGCTACCGCGCTAATTCGCGTATTGCGCGCCTCGGCAGCGCTGCGCAGGCTGGCGCGGAACGACTCCAGCTCGGTGATGTCGGCTTTATCAAAGTGGGTAACGTGCGGCACATTGAGCCAGCTGCGGACCATATTGCGCGCCGTCGCTTTGGCAATGTTGCTAGCCGCTCGGGTTTCGATAGCGCCAAACTGGCTGTAGTCGATCTCTGGCAGCGCCGGCAGGCCACTGCCCGCTGCCGCGCCCGCCGGCGCCGCCGGGGCGGCCAGGCTCTGCTTAACAAAGGCGCTGACATCGTCTTTTAAAATACGCCCACGCGGGCCGCTACCGGCCACTTTGCCCAGCGCCACACCCAGCTCGCGGGCGAGTTTGCGCACCGCTGGGCCGGCGTAGACATCGCTGGCGTCTTGATCAATTGGCGCGGCTGCCGCTGCGGTGGCTGGCACCGCCGGCGCAACCGCCGGGCTAGCTGGCGCGGCAGGCGCTGCAGGCGGCGCTGACACGGCCGGCTGCTCTGCCGCACCGCTACCACGCAGTACCGCCATCGGTGCGCCGGTGGCAACTTTATCGCCCTCGGCGACGCGCAGCGCGACCACTTCGCCACTGAATGGGGCCGGCACGTCCATGGTCGCTTTGTCGGACTCCAACACCAGCAGCGTATCGCCCTCTTCAACCTGATCGCCAACCTTGGCAGAGAGCTCAATCACCTCAACCAAGCCGTCGCTGCCAATATCGGGGATAGCGACTTCGATCTCGCTGCTCTGCGCAGCTGCCGGCGGCTCGGCTTGCGGCTCAGCAACCGCTTGTTCAGCTGCCGGCGCTGCTTCAGGCTCAGCAGCGGATGCGGCGTCCTCATCGGCCGCGGCAACTTCGATCTCGGCCAGCGGTGCGCCGGCGGCAATGCGATCACCTTCTTTAATCAGGTAGCGGACCAGTACACCGGCCTGGGTAGCGGGAATGTCCATGCTCGCCTTGTCAGACTCCACTACCGCTAAGGCGTCATCGACCGCGATGGCCTGCCCTGCGCTAGCCGAGAGCTCAATCACTTCAACTTCGTCAACACCGCCAAGGTCTGGCACAGTCAGAGTTGTAATAGTCATAACGCTCTCCTTAGGCCTGCAGTGGGTCAATTTTGTCGGCGTCAATCGCCAGCTTTTTGAGCGCTTTGGTCACCACCGCCATCTCAATTTCACCACTGTCGGCGAGCTGGCGCAGGGCGGCAACCACAATGTAACGGCGGTCGACTTCAAAGAAGCTGCGCAGCGCCTCGCGGCTGTCGCTGCGCCCATAGCCGTCGGTGCCCAACACATGCAGCGGCCGGTCGATGAAGGCGCGCAGCTGTTCGCCGTGGTTCTTCATGTAGTCGGTGGCGATCACTACCGGGCCGTCGTGGCCGTCGAGCTGTTCGGCAAGGTAGCTGCGCTTGGCCGGCTCACCGGGGTGAAGCAGGTTCCAACGGGCAGCCGCTTGGCCGTCGCGGGTCAGCTGGTTGACACTGGTCAAACTCCAGATATCGGCGTGCACCGAGTAGTCGCGCTTGAGGATTTTGGCCGCTTCGCGGACTTCGTTAAGGATCGTCCCCGAGCCCATCAGCTGCACGCGCAACTTGCCTTTGCCGCCCTGCTCGAACAGGTAACCACCGCGAATGATGCCCTCTTCGACCGCGCTGCGGTCGCCCTCCGGCAGTGCCGGGTGGGTGTAGTTCTCGTTCATGGTGGTGATGTAGTAGAAGCAGTTCTCACCGTTTTCAAACATCCGCTCGACACCGTCGCGGACAATCACTGCCAGCTCGTAGCTGTACGACGGGTCGTAGCTGCGGCAGTTGGGAATGGTGTTGGCGAGCATATGGCTGTGGCCATCCTGGTGCTGTAGCCCCTCACCGTTGAGCGTGGTGCGCCCGGCGGTAGCGCCGATCAGGAAGCCGCGCGCCTGGCTGTCGCCGGCCGCCCAGGCCAGGTCGCCAATCCGCTGGAAGCCAAACATCGAGTAGAAGATGTAGAACGGAATCATCGGGCAGCTGCTGGTGCTGTAGGCGGTCGCCAGCGCAATCCACGCCGACATCGCGCCGGCCTCGTTGATGCCCTCTTCGAGGATGACGCCTTTCTTATCCTCTTTGTAGTACATGATCTGGTCGCGATCGTGCGGCACATACTGCTGGCCGGCCGAGGAGTAGATGCCGAGCTGGCGGAACATCCCCTCCATACCGAAGGTGCGCGCCTCATCGGGCACAATCGGCACCACCCGCGAGCCAATCTGCTTATCTTTAATCAGGTTGGCGAGCACCCGTACAAACGCCATAGTGGTCGAGATCTCGCGCTCGCCACTGCTCTCTAGCTGCTTGGCAAAGGCCTCAATCGGCGGTGCCGGTAGCGGCTGCAGGGTGTTATTGCGGGCCGGCAGCGGGCCGCCGAGCGCCTCGCGACGGCGGCGCATATAGGCCATCTCTGGGCTGTCTTCGGGCGGCCGGTAGAGCGGCAGGCTCTCTAGCTGGTCGTCGGCGACCGGGATGCCAAAGCGGTCGCGGAAGCTGCGCAGGCCCTCGATGTCGAGCTTTTTGATCGAGTGGGTGTCGTTGGCCGCCTCGCCAGAGGCACCGAGCCCATAGCCCTTCACAGTCTGGGCGAGGATCACGGTCGGCTGGCCCTTGTGGGCGGCCGCCTCGGCGTACGCCGCGTAAACCTTGTAGGGGTCGTGGCCGCCGCGGTTGAGGTACATAATCTGATCGTCGGTCATATCGGCCACCAGCTCGAGCAGCTCCGGGTATTTGCCGAAGAAGTGCTCGCGGGTGTAGGCGCCGCCGTTAAACTTGTAGTTTTGCAGCTCGCCGTCGCAGACCTCGTCCATCCGCTTGGCGAGCAGGCCGGTCTTGTCTTTCTCTAATAGCGCGTCCCAGTGGCGACCCCAGATCACTTTGATCACATTCCAGCCGGCACCGCGGAACACCCCTTCCAGCTCTTGGATAATCTTACCGTTGCCGCGCACCGGGCCGTCGAGCCGCTGCAGGTTGCAGTTGACGACAAAGATCAGGTTCTCGAGGTTCTCGCGGCCGGCCAGAGCGATCGCGCCCAAGCTCTCTGGCTCGTCGGTCTCGCCGTCGCCCAAGAACGCCCACACCTTGCGGTCGCCGCGGGCGACCATATCGCGCGCCGACAGGTAGCGCATCACGTGGGCCTGGTAGATCGCCTGAATCGGACCGAGCCCCATCGACACGGTCGGGAACTGCCAGTAATCGGGCATCAGCCACGGGTGGGGGTAAGAGCTCAGCCCTTTGCCATCGACCTCGCGGCGGAAGTTGTTGAGCTGGTCCTCGCTGAGCCGCCCCTCAAGGAACGAGCGGGCGTACATACCGGGCGCGCTGTGGCCCTGGAAGAACACCAGGTCGCCGGGCTGATCGCCCTCTTGGCCGCGGAAAAAGTAGTTGAAGCCCACATCGTAGAGGGTGGCCGCCGAGGAGAAGCTGGCAATGTGGCCACCGATCCCCTCGCTGGCTTTGTTGGCGCGCGCCACCATTGCCATCGCGTTCCAGCGGATCAGCGAGCGGATGCGGCGCTCCATAAACAGATCGCCGGGCATTTTTAGCTCGCGCGAGACCGGAATGGTATTGCGGTAAGGGGTGGTTACCGAGGCCGGCAGCGCCACGCCGTCGTCGACCGCTTTCTGCTGCAGCGCGCGCAACAGGTAGGCGGCCCGCTCTGGGCCGTGGGTGCGGTAGGTGTCGGCAAACGCCGCCATCCACTCATCGGTTTCAATCTGGTCGATATCAATATTGGGTTCGTTGCTCATGGCGCCCTCGCTGCTGCGGTGTGTGGTGATGCTGCACTTATTTTGTGCGCAACATTAGTACCCGCCACGCAAAAGCGCAAACATTTTTGGCCGCCAGGAAGGCGGAGCGACACTAAATCAAGGGCGACATCGAATCGCAAGTTATTGTTTATTATCAACCTTTAACAAATTGATACAATATATCACCTGTTTTTATCTAGCCCTGCCCAGGGCTCCCTAAAGTGGGTAGCGATAGGGCTCCGTGCGCTCTGGGCGAACCGACAAGTTGGCCTCTGGGTCGAGATCGGGGGCCGACAACAACCACCAGCGGCGCTGCTGGTTACTAACTAACAGTAGCGCTGCGCGCAGCTCATCTAGGCTCACCGCCGTCACCGCGGCAGCCACCTGCTGGCGAAAATCGAAGCCCGGCTCGGCAAACATCAACGACTCAAAAAAGCGCCCATTGAGCTCGGCAAGGTTTTTCGGCTGCTCGGTGATGCGGCCGACCACCGATGCTTTAAGCTGGGCTAGCTGCGCCTCGTCGAGCGCCGCTGCGCGGGCCGGCTGGGCGGCGATAAACTCGTCGACCGCAGCCTGAATCGCTTCCAGCGAGTAATCTGGCGACTGCACCACCATCGCGATACCGGCCAGCCGGTAGAAGTTGCGCGGCACTGCCGCCACCACATAACCCAGCTGGCGCTCGGTGCGCAGCTCGGTGTAGAACGGGTTGGCCAGCCACTCGGAGGCCAGCAGCGTAGTGGCGCGGGTCGCCAAGCTGTCGTCGGCCGCGGGCAAGTAGAGCAGCGCCGCCTGGTTGTTGCCGGGCGCCCAGTATTGGCTAGTTTGCGGTCGCTCGGCGAGCCGGGCGATCTCAAAGCTGCCGGGCTCGGCCCGGTTCGGGTAGCGTGCCGCCACTTGGATGGCGAACTGCTCGGCCTCGGCGCGACTAAAGTTGCCGCTCACCAGCAGCCGCGGCACCAGTGCCGCGCGAAACTCGCCCGCCCAGTCGGCGAGCTTCTCTAAGCTAGCCTCCTCTAATAGCTGGCGCTGCTCGGCGGCCAGCCAGCCGCCCTCAACGCTCAGCGACAGCACCGCCAGCAACTGCCGGAACGGAAAGGCGCGCTTGGCGTTGTCGAGATCCTCAATATAGCTCTGGCGGACCCGCTCAAAGCGGGCGCGGTCAAAGTCGTTGGACTCCAGGGCATCCAGCAGCGCAGCCAGCACCAACGGCTGCTTCTGTGAGAAGCCGCCGACAATTAACCGCCAACCGCGCCCCTCGCTGGCCAGCGAGAAATTGAGCCCCGCCTCGACCGCTGGGTAGAGCGAATCGTTGACCCGATCGCGAACCATGCGCATTAACAGCTCTCCGTAGAGAGCCGCCTGCAGCGACTGCGCGCGCTGGTGTTGCAGCTGAACAATAATATGGCCGCGCGGTACGTCGTAGCGGGTGGTCGCCAGGTGCCACGCCTCGATCGGCGCAGCGCTGAGCCGCTCGGGCACTGCGCTGTCGCTGTTGTCGACCTGCCCGCTGTCGAGCAGCGCCAGCTGGCTGGGTATGTAGGGGTTGGCCGGCGGCAGCCGCAGCGACTCCGCCAAGCGCTGGCCACCGGCGCCAAGCGCCGCCACTGGCGGCTGCTCGATGAGCCGGTACTGCGAGCCAAAGTAGGCCGCCGTGCGGTCTACCGGCAGGCTCTGGCTGGTTACCATCAGCAACCGGTTGGCCGGAGTCAAGGCGCTGCTGAAGCGCTCGAATAGCTCGGCGTCCCAGCCGCTCATCTGGTAGGGGCCATCCAGCACCCGCTCTACCGGCAGCCGCTGCAGGGTATCGGCCAGCCGCGAGACGCGGTCGACCATCGCGCCCTGCTCCTCAAACTGGAAGGCGAGCTGGAGAAGATCGGCCTGCTCCTGGTAGCGGCGCGCCAAGTTGTCATCGCCGGCCACCAACTCCAGCCAGTGCTGAACCAGCTCGGCGATCACCGCGCGGTTCTCAAGCCCGGCCGGGGTCAACTCGACAGTCACTACAAACAGCGTCGCCGAGGCATCGCTGAGCGCGCTGCCGGCGCTCAAGCCATTCGCCCAGCCGGCGCGGCGCAGTACGTCGAGCAGCGAACCAGACGCCTCGGAGCCGACTAGGCCGGCCAAAAAATTAATCGGTTTCTGCTGCCAGTAGGCCTCGCTGGTCGGCAGCGGGTAGATCACCGACAGCTCGCGCAGATCGGCCTCGGGGCGGAAGTGGACCTCGGCCGGCAGCGCGCCCGGCAAGAACAGTGGCGACTGCTCGCTGTTGGCGACCCGTGGCCCGGCCGGTACCTCGGAAAATTTGGCGCGCACCATCGCCTCGAGCTCATCGAGGCTCTCGCGGCCACCGACGACCAGCTTCATCTGCTCGGCTATATAGTAGCGCTGGTAGAACGCCAGCAGCTCTTCACGCAGCGTCAGTCCGCCCTCCTGCAGCGGCTCCTCGCGCAGGGTGTCGAGGTCGCCGACCATAAACAGGCTGTACGGGTGAGCCGGGTTGGCCAGCTCGCGCAGTACATAGCGCTGCCGCCACGGGTCATTTTTTAGGTGCAGCTGGTACTCGGAGTAGACCGCGTTGCGCTCGCGCTCGACGTACTCGTCGGTGAACAGCGGCGCGACAAAGAACCGCGAGAAGCGGTCGAGCGCCGGCTCGAGGTGGTCGGCGTTGATGTCGAAGTAGTAGTTGGTGTTGCGGTGCGAGGTGTAGGCATTTTTACTGCCGCCGCGCTGGTCGATAAACTCGCCGTAGGAGTTTACCTCTGGGTAGCGGTCGGTACCCAAAAACAGCATGTGCTCCAGAAAATGGGGCAGCCCCTCGCGGCCGCGCGGGCTGGCGTAGTTGCCGACCGCAACATCCAGCGACGCGGCGGCTTTGTCGGCGCTCGGGTCGGAGATCACCAGCGCAGTCAGGCCGTTGTCGAGGGTAAAGGCGCGGTAGCTGCGGCTGTCGGTCGGGCTCGGGTCCAGTTCGATGGCTGCGCCGATGTGATCGCCACTGCAACCGGCCAGCAGCAGTGTCGCGATAACTGCCAGCGCCGTGAGGCGACCCAACTGACTCATTGCCTGCATCATTTTAACTCCATGGTTTTTTGTTCCGTTAACTCACCGCGCTGTTGGCGCGGCCAAGCGCTGTAGAGGGCTTTCACCAGCGTGGCGAGTGGGATGGCGAAAAACACCCCCCAAAAACCCCACAGCCCACCAAATACCAGTACCGCGACAATGATCGCCACCGGGTGCAGATCGACCACCTCAGAGAACAGCAGCGGCACCAGCACGTTGCCATCTAAAAACTGGATCACCGCATAGACGCCAAACAGCCAGAAAAATTCACTGCCGCTGCCCCACTGCACGTAGCCGACAAACAGCACCGGCGCGGTGACGACCAATGCGCCGACATAGGGGATTAGCACCGACAGCCCGACCGCCAACGCCAGCAGTGCGGCGTAGTTGAGACCGAGCACCAAAAAGGCGATGTACGAAGCGCCGCCAACTAGCAAGATCTCGATCGCTTTGCCGCGCACGTAGTTGCCCAGTTGGGTGTTCATCTCGCTGCCGACCCGGGTCAGCACACCGCGCTCATTCGGCAGCAAGCTGCTCAACAGCTCGGTCAGCGGCTCGCGGTCTTTGAGCATAAAAAATACCAGCAGTGGCACCAATACCAGATAGACCAGCAGCGCCACCAGGTCGAATACACTGTTGATAGAGAATGTTAGAAGCTGCTGACCGAGGTCACCGAGCTGCCCTGAGAGCTGCGCCCAAAAAGCTTGTAGCTGCGCCGGCGAAATATACTCTGCGTAGCGGTCGGGCAGCTCGTTGATCAGCGCGCGAATTTTTACCAGCATCTGCGGTAGCTCACCAGCCAGCAGCGAGGCCTGCTTAATCAGCAGCGGCACCAATCCAAAAATAGCCGCCACAAACAGGGCAATAAACAGCGAGTAAGTGACCATAAAGCCGAGCCGCCAACCCAGCCCGAACGCCATCAAACGGTTGATTAAACCCTGCAGCATAAACGCTACCACCAGCGCTGCCAGCACCGGCGCCAACACTGCGCCGAGCACCCACAGCACCAGTCCAGCGCCGCCTAACAGCAGTATCATCAAGACTGCCTGCTCAGACCCAAGGTAGCGGTTGATCCACCGCTTCACCACTAACTGCATGCTGCTACTCCCCGTTGCCGCGGCTCCTGCCGTAGGCGGTATTGAACATCTCAGCGATCTGCTGGTCTACCCACTGGGCGGGCGCGCTGTGCGCCGCCGTGACATAATAGCGCGCATCGCGCCCCGCTCCCAGCCACCGAGAGAGACAATGCCCAGACCGCTCTACCTCATTCTGCTGCTCGCGCTGGCACTGCCTGGCCAGGCCCGCAACGACCTGCCGCTGCTCGGCGACGCCAGCTCATCGACGATCTCTCTTCAGCAGGAAAAACTGCTCGGCTCGCTCTGGTTAAAAATGTTCCGCAGCCGGGTTGAGAGCCACAGCGACCCGCTGCTGCAAGACTACCTAGAGCGGCTCCTCTACAACCTCGCCACCCACAGCGAGCTGAGCAGCGCCGAGCTGACCCTGGTGTTGATCAACAACCCGACCATGAACGCCTTTGCGGTGCCCGGCGGCGTGGTCGGCTTTCACACCGGCGTGTTCAACTACGCCGACAACGAGGACCAGCTGGTCTCGGTGCTCGCCCATGAGCTCGCCCACCTCAGCCTGCGCCACTACGCGCGCAGCGTTGAGGCGGCGCAAAATCGCTCCAAGCTGAGTATGGCCGGGCTGCTCGCTGCGGTGGTACTGGCCGCTACCGCCGGCGGCGATGCCGCCACCGCCGCGCTGGTCACCAGCCAGGCCGCCACCCTGCAGGGCCAGCTCGCCTACAGCCGCAGCAACGAGCAAGAAGCCGACCGCGAGGGCATCAAAACACTGCAGCGCGCCGGCCGCGACGCCAGCCAGACCGCCGAGATTTTTGAGAACCTACTCAAGGCGACCCGCTACACCGGCAGCCGCTCACCCGAGTACCTGCTCACCCACCCGGTCACCGAACGGCGCATCAGCGACGCCCGCAGCCGCACCCGGCAGGCGCCGCCGACGGCGATGGCCGCCGCCGCGCAGAGCGACTACTTATTAATGCGCAGCCGCGCCCGCGCCGCTAGCTGGCGAACCCCTCAGCAGGGGCTCGAGGTGTTTAAAGCCGAATACCAAGCCGCCCTGCCCGGCTCGCCGGCAGCCCGCGCGGCCCGCTACGGGATGTCGCTGATGGAGGCGCAACTGGCCAACTTTGACGCAGCCCAGAGCCTGCTCAACGCGCTGCTGAGTGCCGCGCCCGACTCGCCGGCACTGCGCCACACGGCGCTGCAGGTGGCGCTCGACGCCGGCGCTAGCGGTGCCGTGATCACCGCACTGGAGCGCCAGCTCAGCTACCAGCCCGGCAACTACCCGGCGCAGATGCTGCTCGCAAAGGCACACTGGCAAGCCGGCCACCTAACCACCGCGGTCGACCAACTTGAGCTACTCGCCCGCCAGCGCCCCGAGGACCCGGCGGTCTGGTACCAACTGGCCGAGCTGCGCGGGCTGGCCGGCGACATCGCCGGCGTCCACGCCGCGCGCGCCGAGTACTTTATTTTGATTGGGGTATTTGACCGCGCCCGCGACCAGATTGGCCTGGCGCTGGCGCTGCTCGACAGCGACTTCAAGCGCAGCGCGGTGCTCAAGCAGCGGCTGATTGAGCTGGCCGAACTGGAGCGCCGCGCAGAGGCGCTGTAGCGCTATTGAACGTAACTAAGCGGCGTTAAAGTCGAGCATCCGGCCGAGCGAGCGACGCGCCAGTTCGGCGATATCGGCATCGACCTGAATCTCACCGCTGCCGTTTTGTAGCGCGCCGAGCAGGTTATCGAGCCCGTTCATACCCATCCACGGGCAGTTGGCACAGCTGCGGCAGGTGGCGCCGCTGCCGCCGGTCGGGGCGATGATCAGTTGTTTGTCGGGCACCGCTTGCTGCATCTTAAAAAAGATCCCCTGGTCGGTGGCGACGATCAGCTGGCGGTGCGGCAGCGAACGCGCCGCGGCGATCAACTGCGAGGTCGAGCCGGCGACATCGGCAAGCGCCACCACCGCCTCTGGCGACTCGGGGTGGACCAGCACAGCGGCGTCCGGGTAGAGCGCCTGCATCTCTTCGATACCGCGCGACTTAAACTCCTCGTGGACGATACAGCTGCCGTCCCAGAGCAGCATATCGGCGCCGGTCTGTTTGGCGACATAGCTGCCGAGGTATTTGTCTGGCGCCCAGAGAATCTTCTCACCGAGTGCATCGAGATGGTCGACCACATCGACCGCGATACTCGAGGTCACCACCCAATCGGCGCGCGCCTTAACCGCCGCGGAAGTATTGGCGTAGACCACCACGGTGCGGTCGGGGTGCTGGTCGCAAAACTGGTTGAACTCGTCGCTGGGGCAGCCGATATCGAGCGAGCAGGTCGCCTCAAGGGTCGGCATCAACACCCGCTTGTGGGGGGTCAGTATCTTCGCCGTCTCGCCCATAAATTTAACCCCGGCGACAATCAGCGTATCGGCCGGGTGGCGGCTGCCAAAACGGGCCATCTCCAACGAGTCGGCGACAACCCCACCGGTCTCCTCGGCGAGCGCCTGGATCAGCGGGTCGGTGTAGTAATGAGCGACGATCACCGCATTGTTGGCGACCAGCTGCTGCTTGATCGCGGCGATCAGCTCCGCGCGGCGGCCACCGCTGAGTAACTCGCGGTTGCCGACCCGGTCGAGGTGGTCGGCAACAACGGCGCGCAGGTGGCTCTGGTCAGCGGTCATCGGGGCTGCTTGCAAGTTATTGGCTAGCGAGCCAGTACACCACAGTAACGATGGCGATAGTCACCAGCGCGATGGCGGCGATGGCGTCGGCTTTACCGTCTGAACAGCCGGTTGAGACTGGGTTCTGTTCGCTCATAATGTGCTCCTTGGCGGTGGTCTCGAACGCGGTGATCGCTCCGAGTGGCGGGCATTCTAGCAACAGCCGGCGACTAAATCATCTGCTCTGCCGACCGGCCGGCAGAAAACCACGCCAACGATGGCGACATATTGCTTATAGTTATTAACTTATCGAGTAAAATTAATTTTAATGCATATGGCGAGCCTGTAAGATAGCGCCCCTAACCGAGCGTGGCCGAGGGCTGCGCGTCAACGCAGAGCCATTCAAGAGTCATTTTATGTACCAATACAACCCGCGCGACCACCAAATGGTCAGTGAGCGCGTCAAGCAGTTCCGCGGCCAGACCGAGCGCTACCTCGCCGGCCAGCTCAGCGACGAACAGTTCCTGCCGCTGAGGCTGCAAAACGGCCTCTATATTCAGCGCTTGGCACCGATGCTGCGCATCGCTATCCCCTACGGTTTGCTGTCGAGCCGCCAGCTGCGCAAGCTCGCCGAGGTCACCCGCACCTACGACAAGGGCTACGCGCACTTTACTACCCGTCAGAACCTACAGCTCAACTGGCCGCAACTAGAGCACGTGCCGGAGATCCTCGCCGAGCTCGCCAGCGTCGAGATGCACGCGGTACAGACCAGCGGCAACTGTATCCGCAACGTCACCAGCGACCAGTTTGCCGGCGTGGCGCCAGACGAGATTGAAGACCCGCGGCCGTGGTGTGAGCTACTCCGCCAGTGGTCGACGCTGCACCCCGAATTTGCCTACCTGCCGCGCAAATTTAAAATCGCCGTCAACGGCTCGCAGGCCGATCGCGCCGCCTTCCTGTTCCACGATGTCGGCGTCGAGCTCGTCCGCAATGCGGCCGGCCAGACCCGCTTTAACATCTATGCCGGCGGTGGTCTCGGCCGCACCCCGGTTATCGGCGAGCTGGTGCGCAGCGACCTAGAACCCAAACACCTACTCACCTATCTAGATGCCCTGCTGCGGGTCTACAACAGCCACGGCAACCGCGCCAACAAGTACAAGGCGCGTATCAAAATTTTGGTTAAAGCGTGGGGCGTTGAACGCTTCGCCAAGGCGGTCGAAGACGAGTGGCTTATCGATAAGGACGGCGCCAATACCCTCGCCGACGATGCTATCGAGGCGATGAAGCAGCACTTCACTCTTCCCGTCTACCAACCGCCTAGCGCCGACGCCGAGCAACAGCTGCAGCAGCTTGCCGACGGCGAGCTCGCCTTCAGCCGCTGGTTGAGCCGCAACAGCCACGGCCACAAGCAGCCCGGCTACCGCGCTGTCACCCTATCGCTAAAGCCGACCGGGGTCGCGCCCGGCGATGTCACCGACCGCCAGCTCGAGACCATCGCCCAGCTGGCCGACGACTACTCATTTGGTGAAGTGCGCGCCACCCACAACCAGAACGTGGTGCTCGCCGATGTCCGCGTCGACCAGCTTCACGCGCTCTGGCAGGCGGCCAAAGCGGCCGGTTTCGCCACCCCGACAGTGGGCACCCTGACCGATATGATCTGCTGCCCTGGCGGCGACTTCTGCTCGCTCGCCAACGCCAAGTCGATCCCGGTCGCCGAATCGCTGCAGCGTCGCTTTGACGACATCGACTACCTCTATGATCTCGGTGACTTAGAGCTCAACATCAGCGGCTGTATGAACGCCTGCGGCCACCACCACGTCGGCCAGATCGGTATTCTCGGCGTCGATAAAAAAGGCGAAGAGTGGTACCAGATTCAGATTGGCGGCAGCCCCGGCAAAGATGCCGCGCTAGCCAAAGTGCTCGGTCCGGCCTTTTCTCGCGACCAAGTCGCCGACACCGTCGCCACCCTGCTGACGGTCTACACCACGCTTCGCCACGACGGCGAGAGCTTCCTTGAGACCTACCGCAGGGTCGGCCTGGATCCATTTAAGGAGAGCGTCTATGCCAAAGTTAATTAGCCAACAGCAGCTCATCGACAGCCCGTGGGTGGTGCTTGACGCCGAGCAACCGGCGCCGACCAGCCACTACCTGCTACCGCTTGAACGCTGGCTGGCCAACCGCGAAGTGGCCGCCGACGGCGCCCCCTTTGGGGTGGTCATCGACGGTGACCAGCCGCTCGACGCGCTCGCCGACAGTCTCGCTGAGCTGCCGCTGATCGCAATCAATTTTCCCAAGTTTACCGACGGCCGCGGCTTTTCAACCGCGCGGCTGCTGCGCGGCCGCCACGGCTACCGCGGCGAGCTGTGCGCGCGCGGCGATATCTTTCGCGACCAGCTGCAGTTTCTCAGCCGCTGCGGGTTTGACAGTTTTGAACTGCCCGACAGCGCCGATGCCAGCTGGCTGGAGTCGCTCGGTGATTTCACCCAGAGCTACCAGGCCGCCGCCCGCTAACTTATGGGCGGCTCACTGCTCGAGTCTTTCTTTCTAATTTTTACCGGCGCCGCGCTGCTCGCCACCGCGGCCATGTTTACCCGCCAGCCGCTGTTGGTCGCCTACATTTTGCTCGGCGCCCTGCTCGGCCCGCACGGGCTCGGCTGGGTCGGCGATGTCGCGCTGCTCGCCCAGATCTCCAGTATCGGCATTGTCCTGCTGCTGTTTTTGATCGGTCTCGATATGCAGCCGCAGGCACTGCTGCGGGTGCTCAGAGAGGCCTCGGTCGTCACCTTAGTCAGCTCCCTACTATTTGCCCTGCTCGGTGCCGGCGCCGCGCTAGCGGCCGGCTTTAGCCCCGTCGAGGCGGCAGTGACCGGTGCCGCGATGATGTTCTCGTCGACGATTATCGGCATCAAACTGCTGCCCACCACTGCCCTACACCACAAGCGCAGCGGCGAGATGATGGTCGGGCTGCTGCTATTGCAGGACTTTGTCGCCATCTTTGTGCTGATTGTGCTGTTCTCGAGCAGCGCCGGGGCGGTCGAGTGGTCGCGGATCGGGGTCAGCTTGCTCGGCCTGCCGGTGCTGCTCGGCGGCACTCTGGCGGCCGTCAAATGGCTGCTGCTGCCGCTGTTGGCGCGCTTTGACCGGATTGGCGAATACGTCTTTTTGCTGGCCATTGGCTGGTGTTTTGGGGTCGCCGAGGTCGCCGAGCTACTCGGCCTGTCGCGCGAGATCGGCGCATTTTTAGCCGGCATCGCAATCGCCACCAGTCCGATCGCCCAGTACATCGCGCTCAACCTTAAACCGCTGCGCGACTTCTTTTTGATTCTGTTTTTCTTCTCGCTCGGCGGCGGCTTCAACCCAGCGCTGCTGCCGGCGGTGGCGCTGCCGGCGCTCGGCCTGGCCGTGGCGGTACTGGTCGTCAAACCACTGGCATTCCGCTACCTGCTCGGCCACCAGAGCGAGAGCAGCGGGCTGGCTTGGGATCTCGGCTTTCGGCTCGGCCAGAGCAGCGAGTTTGCGCTGCTAATCGCCTACGTGGCGGCCAGCTCACAGCTGATAGGCGAGCTCGCCTCGCACTACATTCAAGCGGCGGCGATCATCACCTTTCTGCTCTCCAGCTATATCGTGGTGTTCAACTTCCCCAACCCGATGGCGGTCAGCGACCGGCTGCGCCGCGACTGAGCAAGCCGCCGGCTCAGTGTGGCAGCCGCTGGCTGGCGCGCCCCAGCCAACGGGTAGCTAACCGCTCGACACTGCTCTCGGCGGCAAAGCCGAGCTTCTCTTGCCAACTGCGTTTATGGGCGGTAGTCAGCCGGTAGACATCGCGCTGGGTTGCGGCGCCAACCAGGTAGTCGTCGCTGGTGGCGAGCTGGTCGACCAGCTGCAGCGCCAGCGCCTGTTGGCCGTACCAGACCTCGCCGGTGGCGACTGCAGCGATGTCCAGCTGCGGGCGCAAGCGGCCGACAAACGACTGGAACAGCTGGTGGGTCTCCTCTAGCTCCTGCTGAAACTTAGCCCTGCCCTGCTCGCTGTTCTCGCCAAACATGGTGACCGTGCGCTTGTACTCGCCGGCGGTGTAGAGCTCAAAGTCGACTTTATTGTCGCGCAGCAGGCGGTTGAAGTTGGGCAGCTGGGCGACCACTCCGATCGAGCCGATCAACGCAAACGGCGCGGCGACAATCTTGTTGGCGACCGCCGCCATCATGTAGCCACCACTGGCGGCGACTTTGTCGACACAGACAGTCAGCGGTATTTTCACCTCGGTGATGCGCGCCAACTGCGACGCCGCCAGCCCGTAGCTGTGGACCATGCCGCCGCCGCTCTCGAGCCGCACCACCACCTCGTCGCGCTCGCCGAGCAGGCTCAACAGCGCGGTGATCTCATGGCGCAGTGCATCCACCGCCGACGCTTTGACGTCGCCATCGAAGTCGAGCACAAAGGTGCGCGGCGGGCTCTCTGCCGGATCGCTCTTGGCAGCTTTTTTGGCCGCCTGTTTGTCGGCTTTGGCGCGCTGCTTGCGGTGCGCCTTGAGCGCCCCCTCGGCGATGGTCGCCTCGGTCAGCTGCTGCTTGAAGTCGTCGAACAGCTCGTTGAGCTTGGTGATCTCAAACTCGGGCGGCTGCTCGCCGCCGCGCGGTCGCCGGCCGGCCAGCCCAGCGGCCGCCAACAGCAACACCAGCACCGCGACCAATGCCGTCGCCAGCTTGGCAAAAAACAGTCCGTAGTCAGTCAAAAATTCCAAAGTTACTGCTCCTAATCCGTGGTGGTAGCCGCTAGTCGAGCGACTGGCCGGCGTGGCGGGCGTCGACAAACGCCCGAATCAGCTGGCCAGAGATACTGGTCGCCGGTGGTATGCGCGGCAGCTCGAGGTAGTGAAACCACTCCGCCGCCTGCAGCTCGATGCTGTCGACGGCGATTTCGCCGCCGCCGTAGCGGGCAAAGTAACCCAGCATCAGCTGGCTCGGGAACGGCCACGCCTGGCTGGCGTAGTAGCGGCTGGCTGCCACCGCCACCCCGCTCTCTTCTAACACCTCGCGGCAGAGCGCCTGCTCGGCGCTCTCGCCAGGCTCGATAAATCCCGCCAGAGTGCTAAACAGCCCTGCCGGCCAGGCCGCTTGGCGGCCGAGCAGGCAGTGGTCGCCGTCGTGCACCAAGGTGATAATGCACGGCGAAATACGCGGGTAGAAGGTGAGTTTACAGGGGCGACAGACCAGCCCGTGGTCGCTATCCGAAGGTGCCGTCGGGGCACCGCAGCCACCACAAAAACGGTGCTGGCGCTGCCAGGCCAGCAGCTGTGCCGCGCGACTGACAATTGCAAAGTCGCGTTCACCAACCCGTCCAACCAGCTCGCGCAAGCCGAGCAACTCCGCGCGACCGGCCAACGTCGCAAACTGCGTGGAGCTGAGCTGCCACGCCTCGCCGTAGCCGCTGCCGGACAGATAACCAACCGCCACCCGCGCCAACTCATCGCCGGCCAGCGCTGCAAGGCGCTCAACGGGCCACCACGGGGCGTGCTCTGCCTCCGCTACGGCCACTTGGCCTTCGACCATCACCACCACGAACGCGGGCCGCTCAGGTTGCAAATTGGCGTGTGGGTAGAAACCACCCAATTGCCCAGCCAACTGTTCCATAATTTGTCCTTGTAGCACGCTCAGGTATTGCAAAAATGGGTTGTGCGGACTAAGGTTGAGCGCGTTTAAATTAAGCCGCCAATGCTACCACAAGCTCGCAGCAACTGGCCGACAAAAGAGCCACGACCCGAAGAGGACTCCCCATGCAGATGACCGCCACCCAAGCGCTGCGCAAAAACTTTCTCGGCAACTCGCCGAGCTGGTACCAGAACGCTATTTTGCTGTTTCTCGTCATCAACCCCATTATGCTTTACCTGATTGGCCCGTTCGCCACCGGCTGGCTGCTGATCGCTGAATTCATCTTCACACTGGCGATGGCGCTCAAGTGCTACCCACTTCAGCCCGGCGGGCTGTTGGCGCTCGAGGCGATCGTCATTGGTATGGCCAGCCCCGAGGCGGTCTACCACGAGGCGGTCGGCAATTTTGAAGTGATCATGCTGCTGATGTTTATGGTCGCCGGCATCTATTTCATGCGCGACATGTTGCTCGCCACATTCAGTAAATTGCTGATCTCAGTAAAATCTAAAATGCTGTTGTCGCTGCTGTTTGCCTTGGCCGGCGCGGTGCTGTCGGCGTTTCTCGACGCCCTGACCGTGACCGCGGTACTGATCACTGTCTCGGTTGGATTTTATTCGGTCTACCACAAGGTCGCCTCGGGCAAGCAGGTGATCGACGACGGTCACGACCACAGCCACGACACCCACCTGCACGAATACCACCGCGAAGACCTCGAGCAGTTCCGCGCCTTCTTGCGCAGCCTGATCATGCACGGCGCCGTCGGTACCGCGCTGGGCGGGGTCTGTACGCTGGTTGGCGAGCCGCAAAACCTGCTGATCGCCGAGAAAGCCGGCTGGACGTTTGTCGAGTTCTTCCTGCGTATGGCGCCGGTCACCATGCCGACCCTGGCCGCCGGCCTGCTGACCTGCCTGCTGCTGGAGGCGACCGGTTGGTTTGGCTACGGCACCAAGCTGCCCCCAGAAGTACGCAGCGTACTCGAGGATTTTAACCGCGCTCAAGAGGCCAAGCGTACCCCGCAAGACCGTGCCGCGATACTCGTGCAAGTAGCGGTGGCGCTGTTTTTGGTGGTGGCGCTGGCCTTCCATCTGGCCCCAGTTGGCTTGATCGGCCTGACCGTCATTGTCCTGCTGACTGCCTTCAACGGCATCGTCGAGGAGCACCGTATCGGCCACGCCTTTGAGGAGGCGCTGCCGTTCACTGCCCTACTGGTGGTATTTTTCGCCATCGTTGCAGTGATCCACGAGCAGCACCTGTTCTCGCCGGTTATCCACTGGGTGCTCGACCAAGAGCGCTCTATCCAGCCGGCCCTGTTCTTTGCCGCCAACGGTGTGCTCTCGGCGATCAGTGACAACGTCTTTGTCGCCACCGTCTACATCAATGAAGTCAAGGCGGCCCTCGATGCCGGCGTCATTGACCGCGAGCACTTCGACCACCTCACCGTCGCCATCAACACCGGCACCAACCTGCCCAGCGTCGCCACCCCCAACGGCCAGGCCGCGTTCCTGTTCCTGCTCACTTCAGCGCTGGCACCACTGATCCGGCTGTCGTACATGCGCATGGTGATTATGGCCCTGCCCTACACCATCGTACTGACCACTGTCGGCCTCGCCGCGATCATCCTGTTCCTCTAACCTCCAGCGAACAGGCCACAAAAAAGGCGCCCACTCTGTGAGGCGCCTTTTTTGTGGCCGCGTGCTTGCCCGCTGTTTAGCGGCCGGCCTGCCGGGCGGCCGTCAGATACTCTGCCAGCCACTAGGCTGGCGATATCGGCAGCCT
This sequence comes from Porticoccaceae bacterium, assembly GCA_024639885.1. Taxonomy (GTDB): domain Bacteria; phylum Pseudomonadota; class Gammaproteobacteria; order Pseudomonadales; family Porticoccaceae; genus LSUCC0057. Next base: position 21,436 of record JAHEGD010000011.1, read on the forward strand.
CGCCGCGGATATAGGTCACCCCCTCGACGTGGTTGGCTTCGCTGCCGGTAAAATAGTTGTCGACGACTGTCACTGCGTACTGGCTGCGCAGTGCGCGGCAGAGGTGGAAGCCGATAAACCCGGCGCCACCGATGACTACAGCATGATTCATAAGCGTTGGCACTGTATTGCTGAATAATGAGGTGGTGGATTGTATAGACTTATCCGCCAGACCCCACCGTGCAGTCGCCTCACTGAGCGCGCTGGCGTATAATCTCGGTCTACCGTCCGCTACCCTAGAGTGATGCCCATTTTGACTGCAGCCAACCCTTTTGACAGCCAGCCAACCTTCTTCGGCAAGACCCTTTCAGGCCCGTTTACGATACCCTCTGGGGTAGTCACGACGATGCCGTCAATCATTCAGTACTTCTTCGACAATATCCCTGAAGTCGGGGTGATCACCACCAAAAGCATTGGCTTAGAGCCGCGCCTGGGCAACCGCGAGCCAGTACTCAGCCAGTACGCGCCGGGCTGTTTCGTCAACGCCGTCGGGCTTACCAACCCCGGTGCGCACCGCTCTCTGGAGCTACTCGGCCAGCTGCGGGTACCTAAAGACAAATTCCTGCTCACCTCCATCTTCGGCGGTAGCGTCGAGGAATTTGTCGAGGTCGCCAAGATCCTCGCCCCGGTCTCAGACGGGCTTGAGCTCAACCTCAGCTGCCCCCACGCCACCGGCTACGGTATGGCGATGGGACAAGACCCTGAACTGGTGCGTGAAATTACCGCCGCGGTTAAAGCGGTGGTCGACATCCCGGTTATCCCCAAACTGACCCCCAACACCCCCAACATTGGCGAGATTGCCAAAGCGGCAGCTGCCGGTGGCGCCGACGCCATCTGTGCGATCAATACGCTCGGCCCTGGCTACACCAGCGCCCATGGCCAACCGGTACTGAGCAATGGCAGCGGCGGCATGTCGGGCAAGGCGGTGCTGCCGATTGCACTCAAGTGCGTTCGCGAGATTGCCGCTGCCGTCGACCTGCCGATCATCGGCTGCGGTGGTGCCAGCTCGGCCGCCGATGCACACGCCTTCCGAGATGCCGGCGCAACCATCATCGGTGTCGGCTCCAGCTTGGTCGGGCTGACCACCGATGAGATCGAGCACTACTTCACGGCGCTCGGCCGCGACTTGATACTCAGCACCAACAACGCTGAACAGCGTATCCGCTACGACATCGATATGCAGTTTAGCCCCGTCACCTTGGTCTCCAACCAGCGCGTCTGCGACGATATCGCGGTGCTCACTTTTGATCGGCCAGTCAATGTACAGGCCGGTGAATTCATCTTTTTGTGGCTGCCTGGGCTGGGCGAAAAGCCATTCTCGGCGCTCACCGATGATCCGTTTGCGCTGGTGGTGATTAATGTTGGCGAGTTCACTGGCAAACTGCTTGAACTTGAGCCCGGCACCGAGGCCTATGTGCGCGGCCCGCACGGTATCCCCGCTGCGCCGCCCGAGAACAGCAAAATTATGGCCGTTGCCGGCGGCACCGGCTTGGCGGCGGTCTACCAGCTGGCCCGCGACTTTGGCGATGCTGAACTGTTTATCGGCGCGCGCACCGCAGAGCGGCTCTACTTTTTAGAAGAGAGCCGCAAGATTGCCACCGTCCATGTCGCCACTGATGACGGCAGCGAAGGCTATCAGGGTTATGTCAGCGAGATGCTGCGCGAGCGGTTAGCGTCGATGAGCGCCGTCGAGCTGGCCACGCTGGTGTTTTACAACTGCGGCCCCGAGCCGATGGTCCACGCCGCCGAAGCGGTCCAGCGCGAATACTGCCAGGACGAGCAGATCTTCAGCGCCATCGACTACCAGACTAAGTGTGGCGTCGGCCTCTGCGGCGCCTGCGCCGCCCCCGATGGTCGCCGGCTCTGTGTCGACGGCCCGTTCCTCGATCGTCGCCCGGCGGTCTACCCCTAGCTGGCGGCAGCGCCAAGCCCACCGGTTCTGTCGCGCCACAAACCGCCCTAGCTAACAGGCTAAGACCAAAAAAACCGGCGCAGTCACCTGCGCCGGTTTTTTGGGTCTAACCGAACCGGGCGCTTAGACGCGCTCGATCACGGTAGTAATACCTTGGCCGAGGCCGATACACATGGTCGCGACACCGACGTTGGCGTCGTTCTGCTCCAACACATTGAGCAGCGTGCCGGTGATGCGCGTACCTGAACAGCCGAACGGGTGGCCGAGCGCAATCGCGCCGCCGTTGACGTTAACTTTCTCGTCCATGTTGTCGAGGAAGTCGAGGTCTTTCAACACCGGCAGCGCCTGGGCGGCAAATGCTTCGTTGAGCTCGACAAAGTCGACATCGGCGCTGGTCATACCCAGTCGCTTGAGCGCTTTCTTGGTCGACGGTACCGGACCGTACCCCATGATCGACGGATCGACACCGGCGACGCCGAGTGAACGGATCACTGCGCGCGGCTTGAGACCGAGCGCGGCGGCGCGCTCGGCAGACATGATCAGCATCGCCGAGGCGCCATCACTAATCTGTGAGGCGGTGCCGGCGGTTACCGTGCCGTTGACCGGGTCGAACACCGGGCGCAGCTGGGCGAGCCCCTCTACAGTGGTCTCGGGGCGGATGGTTTCGTCGTGCTCCATCAGGAACTTGGCGCCGCTGGCGTCGTGGCCTTCAAAGCCGACAATCTCGTTGGCGAACTTGCCGGCGGCGGTAGCGGCCGCAGCGAGCCGGTGCGAGCGCTCGCCCATCGCGTCTTGTGGCTCGCGAGTAAAGCCGTGCAGACGGCCGAGGTATTCGGCGGTCATGCCCATCTGCATAGAGGCCGATGCGACCGACAGCGTCGACTTAGAGCCGATATCCAGATCGTGGGTCATCGGAATATGGCCGAGGTGCTCTACCCCGCCGACGACATAGACATAGCCGAGACCGGCCATCACATTGGCCGTCGCGGTGTGCAGTGCACTCATCGACGAGCCACACAGGCGGTTGACGGTTTGCGCCGGCACACTGTGTGGGATGTTGGACAGCAGCAGCGCGTTGCGGGCAATGTTGAACGCCTGCTCGCGGGTCTGCATGACACAACCCCAGATTACGTCATCGATCTCTGCTGGGTTGAGCGCGCTAGAGCGGTCGAGCAGCGCGTTCATCAGGTGTGCCGACAGCTCCTCGGCGCGCGAGTAGCGGAAGGCGCCGTTCTTAGAGCGGGCCATGGGGGTGCGTACAAAGTCGACGATTACCACGTCTCTTGGTTGAATAGTCACGTTATCTCTCTCCTAAAAATTGGGCAATGGGCGGCGCTGGCAATTAATACCAGCTGCCGCCGTTGGCTGCTTTGTCGCGCATCGACTGGGTCGGCGCGTAGAGCGGGCTGATGTGGGCGTACTTGTCACCGGCGGCGCAGATGTTGTCCAAGCCGGTCTCGTCCATCCAGCGGCACAGACCGCCGCGGAATACCGGGAAGCCAACGCCGTAGATGAATGCCATATCGGCCTCGGCCGGTGAGGCGACAATGCCCTCGTCCAGACAGTGAACTAGCTCAGTGGCCATGGCGACCATCATACGGTCGATGATCTCCTGCTCGTCGAACTGCTTGGCTGCGCCGAAGGCGCTCTCAAGCATACCGACAGCCACTTCATCCACTACCTTAACGCGACGGCCGCGCTTGTCTTGCTCGTACTTGTAGAAGCCCTGGCCACTTTTCTGGCCGAGCCGGCCGGCGTTGTACATCATCACCGCGGCGGCTTCGCTCTCAGGCTTGATGAAGCGCTCGCTGAGCCCTTCAATCATCACGTCGTAGCAGTGCGCCAGGGTGTCGATACCGACCACGTCCATCAGGTAGCCGGGGCCCATCGGCCAGCCCCACTTCTCCATCACTTTATCCACTTGGCGGAAGTCCGCGCCTTCGCGCAGCAGCATCTCAAAGCCAAACATGTAGGCGAACAGCACCCGATTGACTAGGAAGCCGGGGCAGTCGTTGACTACGACCGGCTTTTTGCCAAGGCCGAGCGCATAGTCGACAACACTGGCGATGGTCTCGTCAGAGGTCTTCTCGCCGCGGATAATCTCGACCAGCGGCATCGCGTGGACGGGGTTAAAGAAGTGCATACCGGCGAAGTTTTGCGGCCGCTTGAGCGCCGTCGCCAAGCTGGTGATAGAGATCGTCGAGGTATTCGATGTGATCACCGCGTCGTCGCTCATCTGGCTCTCAACGTCGGCCAGCACCACTTTTTTAACTTTTTCCAACTCGACCACCGCCTCAACCGCGATATCGCACTGGTCGATCCCCTCATAGGAGAGCGTCGGGCGAATCTTGGAGAGCGTCTGCAGTGATTTAAGCGGTGCCATGCGGCCTTTGTCGACGCGCTTGGCAAGCAGCCCACTGGCCTCGTTCATGCCCAGCTCAAGCGCCGGGTTGTTGATGTCTTTCATCAGCGCCGGGTAGCCCTTAATGGCATTTTGGTAGGCGATACCGCCACCCATGATGCCGGCACCGATCACCGCGGCAGATTTAACTTTTTTACCGCCGCTCTTGAGCAGCTTGGTCTTGTCTTTGGCGGTTTTACCCAGGTACTGGTCGGCCAGGAACATACCGACCATGGCGCGCGCCTGCGGGGTCTGGCTGAGTTTAAAGAACCCTTCGGCCTCGACCATCAGCGCCTCGTCGCGGCCCATCCGCGCCGCTTTGGCCATCGCATCTACCGCGGCAATCGGCGCCGGGAAGTTGCGGCCTGCTTTGCCGGCGATCATCGCCCGCACCGTGGTGGTCGACATGCCCAGCTCGATATCGTTGAGCTGCAGCGCGGCGTTTTTAGCGGCGCGGCGGCTGCGGTACTCCAGCTTGCCGGCAATCGCTTCACCCAGCATCGCCAGGGTAACATCGCGCAGCGCGTCGGGGGCGACTACTGCGTCTACTGCACCGGCTGCCAGGGCTGCGTCGGGGCGCTGCTGGGCAGCGCCGGCGATCCACTGTGCGGCGGTATCAAAGCCGATCAGACGGGGCAGCCGCACGGTGCCACCCCAGCCCGGCATAATGCCGAGGTTGATCTCGGGCAGGCCGACTTGGGCAGCGCTGCTCATCACCCGCAGGTCGGCGGCCAGACAGACCTCAAAACCACCGCCCAGGGCGAAGCCGTTGATCGCTACCGCGGTTGGGTAGGGCAGCTCCTCGATGCGGTTGAGATTGCCGTTGTTCTTGCCAGCCCAGCCCAAAAACTCCTCTTTGCCACTGCCAAACAGACCGACAAACTCGGTGATGTCGGCGCCGACCACAAATACCGGCTTGGCGCTGGAGAGCAGCAGCCCAGTCACGCCGCTGGCGGAATCGAGCGCATCGAGCGCGGCGCTCAGCTCGGTGACGGTGGCGGCATCAAATTTGTTAACCGATTCATTTTTATTGTCGAAGCAGATTTCGGCAATGCCGCTATCGTGCTGGGTCAGTGAAAGCGTGTTACCCGTGTACATAAAGGCTCCTTGGGTGGTTGGCTGGTAGGTAAGCTATTAACAGTATCGATAATCGCGGCGCGCAATCGGCACGCCGCACGGCTACCTGAACATCATTCCACCACCGCGCCGCGCTGGCAATCGTCGCGACGCGGTTTGTGTGGCTTGGCAGTTCTCAATTGGCCGGCACCGGTTATTTTAACCTTCTAATACCAATGTCGAGTATCACCCCCCGCCGCCGGTTGGTAAATTCTCAGCGTCCCTCAACTCCTATAACAGGATTACAACAAAAGGAAGGTGGCAACTATGTCTGATAGCAACACGCAAGCAAGTGCCTATTGGAAGGAGAACCTCGCGATCATCATCAAGATTATGGTCGTCTGGTTTGTCGTTTCATTTGGCTTCGGGATCCTCTTGGTCGATGAGCTCAACGCAATCACTCTGGGTGGTTACAAGTTGGGCTTCTGGTTCGCCCAGCAAGGGTCAATTTACGTCTTCGTCGTTCTAATCTTCTACTACGCCAAGAAGATTGAGCAGCTCGACGAAAAATACGACGTCCACGAAGATTGATCATCGATAACAAGAAGGGGTAGCACTATGGATCTACAAACCTTGACCTATACCGTGGTGGGAGCAACATTCTTGCTCTACATCGGTATTGCCATTTGGGCCCGGGCGGGAACCACCGGGGAATTTTACGTTGCCGGCAAGGGCATCGGCCCTATTCAAAACGGCATGGCCACCGCGGCGGACTGGATGTCTGCAGCGTCGTTCATCTCGATGGCGGGCTTGATCGCCTACATGGGTTACGGCGGCTCGGTGTTCCTGATGGGCTGGACTGGCGGCTACGTGCTACTGGCACTGCTGCTGGCACCTTACTTGCGCAAGTTTGGCAAGTTCACCGTGCCCGAGTTCATCGGCGATCGCTACTACGGTAACTCGGCGCGTATCGTTGCCGTGATCTGTCTGATCATCGCCTCGGTCACCTACGTCATCGGCCAGATGAAAGGCGTTGGCGTCGCGTTTTCGCGTTTCCTTGAAACCGATTACGACACCGGCCTCTACATCGGCATGACGATCGTGTTCATCTACGCTGTTCTCGGCGGCATGAAGGGTATCACCTACACCCAGATCGCCCAGTACTGCGTACTGATCTTCGCCTACACCGTTCCCGCTGTGTTTATCTCACTGCAGCTGACCGGCAACCCGATCCCACAGCTGGGCCTCGGCTCGGCGATGGCTGACGGCAGTGGCACCTTTATGCTCGACAAGCTCGACCTGGTCATTCAAGACCTCGGTTTTGGCGAGTACTCAGAAGCGAAACGGTTGAGCACACTGAACATGTTTGCCTACACCATGTCGCTGATGATCGGTACCGCTGGCCTGCCGCACGTGATTATCCGCTTCTTCACCGTACCTAAAGTCCGCGACGCGCGCACTTCAGCCGGTTGGGCGCTAGTCTTCATCGCTATCCTCTACACCACTGCCCCGGCAGTTGGCGCCATGGCGCGCTTGAATCTGATGGACACCATCCAGATCGGTGAAGTGGGCAGCCCTGAAGGTAACCTCGCCTACGAAGATCGCCCGCAGTGGTTCAAAAACTGGGAGCAGACTGGTCTGTTACAGTTTGAGGACAAAAACGGCGACGGTCGCATCCAGCACTACAACGACAAAAACCCCGAAATGGCCGCCAAAGCAGCCACCTTCGGCTGGGCTGGTGACGAGATGGTCAAAGTCGACCGCGATATCATCGTACTGGCCAACCCAGAGATCGCCAAATTGCCAAACTGGGTAATCGCCCTGGTGGTAGCCGGTGGTCTGGCGGCGGCACTGTCTACTGCAGCTGGCCTGCTATTGGCCATCGCCTCGTCGATCTCGCACGACCTGCTCAAAGGCATCATCATGCCCGACATCTCTGAGAAGAATGAACTGATGGCCAGCCGCGTTGCTATGGCAGGTGCCATCGCTGTGGCCGGTTACCTCGGCCTCAATCCTCCCGGGTTTGCCGCAGGTACCGTGGCACTGGCGTTCGGTTTGGCGGCATCGTCAATCTTCCCGGCGCTGATGATGGGTATCTTCTCAACCAAGATGAACAAGGAAGGCGCTATCGCCGGTATGGTTGCCGGTATCGCGGTCACCCTGTTCTACGTATTCCAGCACAAAGGCATCTTCTTCATCGCCGACTGGAAATACCTCGAGTCTTGGGGCAGCAACTGGTTCTTCGGCATTGAGCCCAACGCGTTCGGTTTTGTTGGTGCCATTGTTAACTTTGCGGTCGCCTTCGCGGTCGACAAAGTCACCCCGGAACCGCCGCAACACATCCAGCAACTGGTTCTCGACGTGCGCACCCCGCGCGGCGCGGCAGACGCTGTAGAGCACTGAGGCAACCCCTCACCCGCTCAACCAGGGGGAGCGCTACTGCGGTAGCCTCCCCCTTTTTTATTGGGTAAAGTAACCCTCGCAAGCCATAACAATAACGAGACACCCCTATGATGCTTATTATCGAGATAGCGCTGGTTCTCAGCGGTATCATCACCATTGTTACCTCACTGTTTTACTACTACCGTCGCACCGGCGACCGCGTTCAACTCGGCCAGCTAGTGCGCGGCAAACTGGAGCTCGACGGCCGCGAGTTTCTGTTCAACCGGGTCGGTCTCTACCTGCTGGCGATGGGCGTGATGATCCGCTACGTCAACCAGATCTTTCTCGGCTAAACCGCCGTGTCTGCCCCGCTGCTGGCGCTGCTCTCGGCCGTCTACCTAGGCCTGCTGTTTTTTATTGCCTGGCAGGGCGACCGCAAACCGGTCGGCCAGTACTCGCGCCACCAGCCGCTGCTGTTCTCGCTGTCGCTGGCGGTCTACTGCTCAAGCTGGACCTTTTACGGCGCAGTCGGCACCGCCGCCCACCAGGGCTGGGCATTTTTTGCTATCTATCTCGGGCCGATGGCACTGTTTCTATTCGGCCAGCGGCTGCTCGGCAAAGTGGTGCGGATAGCCAAACGCAAAAAAACCACCTCAATCGCCGATTTTCTCGCCACCCGCCACGGCAACAGCCAAGCGGTCGCGGCGCTGGTCACGCTGCTGGCGCTGATCGGCACCATCCCCTATATCGCCCTGCAGCTGCGCGCCGTCTCAGCCACCTTCAACCAGTTAGCGGCGATCCCAACCACCTACGCACCGCTGTTTATTGGCGATACCGCACTCTACGTGGCCTTGGTACTGGCACTGTTCGCCATTCTATTTGGGGCGCGGCGCATCGATGCCACCGAGCACCACCGCGGCATGATCCACGCGGTGGGTTTTGAATCGCTGGTCAAATTCATTGCACTTTGCGGCGCCGGCCTCTACGCCTGGGCACTACTGCAAGCCGAACAGAGCCAGCCGCTGGCCAAAATGGCCATGAGCAGCGACATTTTTAGCAGCTTAACCATCGACAGCAAGTTCGCCACCTCTACCCTGCTCGCCGCCTGTGCCATGCTCTGCCTGCCGCGCCAGTTTCATGTGCTGGCAGTCGAGAGCCGCGGCGACGAATTGAAAACTGCCCGCTGGGGGTTTCCGCTCTACCTGCTACTGATCAGCCTGGCGGTGATACCCATTACCCTGCTCGGTCTCAGCAGCTTTGGTAGCGCCGCGGGCGGTGACCTGTTTGTACTGACGGTACCGATGGCTAACGGCTCAACCGCGCTGGCTACCTTTGTCTACATCGGCGGGCTATCCGCCGCCACCGGCATGGTGATTGTCGCCACCGTAGCGCTCGCCACCATGATCTCTAACGACCTCGCGCTGCCGCTGGTGTTGCGCTACAGCACGCGTCAGCGCGACGATTTCTACCCGCTACTGCTGGTACTGCGGCGCACCGCCATCGTCGCCATTATGCTGCTGGCGTTCACCTACTACCGCTCTACAGCTGGGGTTGGCGCACTGGCCAGTATCGGCCTGTTGTCGTTTGCCGCCGCCGCACAAATCGCCCCGGCGATGATTGGCGGGCTCTACTGGCGTGGTGGCCACCGTCATGGTGCGCTCGCCGGTATCGGCATCGGCGCGCTACTGTGGCTCTACACCCTGATGCTGCCAGTATTGGCCAGCGCCGGCTGGGTCGCCACCGAGCTGGTCGAGCACGGTCCATTCGGCCTCCATTGGCTGCGCCCTACCCAGCTGTTTGGGCTGTCGTTCGGGGATACCCTGAGCCACGGCGCGTTCTGGAGTTTGACTGCCAATGCGCTGTTCTACTGGATATTTTCACTGCGCGCCAAACCCAATCTCACCGACCGCCTGCAGTCCGCAGCCTTCATCGAAGGCCACGAGCAGACCAGTGGCCGCACCCTTCACGACGGCTATACCATCTCGGTTGGGGACATCCGCGAACTCTGCCGCCGGTTTGTCGGCAACGACCGCACCGAGCGGTTTATCACCCAGCTACAAGCCGATGGCGGCCGCTATAAGCTCACCCAGCCGGCCTCGCCAGCACTGCTCAAGCAGGCCGAACGGCTGATCGCCTCAACCATTGGCTCCGCAGCGGCGCGCAACATCCTCGACACCGCACTGCAGCTGACCGGTGCTGACCCCAAGGCTGACCTGCTCGACGTACTCGACCAGACCTCGGCGGCCATCCAGTTCAACCGCGGGCTGTTGCAGGCGACGCTGGACAATATCAGCCAGGGGGTCAGCGCGATCGACAGCGAGCTCAACTTGGTCGCATGGAACCGCCCCTACCTCGATATGTTCGCCTACCCGAATGGCTTTATTAAGGTCGGCATGCCGATCTCTGAAGTGATCTCGCTCAATTTAGAGCGCGGCATGATCGGCGACGGCGACCTCAACCGCGAGGTCGAGCGCCGGCTGGTGCATATGCGCAATGGCACCTCATACGCCGCCGAGCGAATCTGGGGTGGCCGGGTGTTGCGTTTCGAGGGCAACCCGATGCCGGATGGCGGCTATGTGACCACCTTTACCGACATCACCGACCTAGTCGACGCCCAGCGCGAGCTAGAGCAGAGCAACCAGACCCTAGAGGTTCAGGTCGCCGAGCGCACCGAGTCGCTCTCTGCCGCCAATACTGCGCTGCGTGCCGCCACCCGCGAGGCGGAGAGCGCCACACTGAGTAAAACCCGTTTCTTGGCCGCCGCCAGCCACGACCTGCTGCAGCCGCTCAACGCCGGCAAGCTATTTATCGGTGCACTGCAAGAGCCCGGTGACGACCCGCTAACGCCGCACCGCGCCCAGCTGGCCAACCGCGCCATGGCCTCCCTACAGAGCGCCGAAGCGCTGCTCAAAGCGCTGCTCGATATCTCTAAGCTGGACGCCGGGGCGCTGCAGCCGACCATCAGCGACTTTAATATTGAGCAGCTGCTCGCCCCGCTCGGCTCCGAGTTTAGCGCTATCGCCAGCGACAAGGGGCTGCAGCTAAAGATCAACAGCAGCCCCCTGATGGTGCGCAGCGACCCGCAACTGCTGCGCAGTATCCTGCAAAACTTTATCGCTAACGCGGTCCGCTACACCCAGGCAGGCCGCGTGCTGATCGCCTGCCGGCCGCGCGCCAACTACCTGCTGGTGCAGGTCCGCGACAGCGGCCCGGGCATTGCCCAAGACCAGCAGCGGGTCATTTTTGATGAGTTCCACCGCGTTGAAGGCAGTGCCGGCGACAGCCAGGGGCTCGGCCTTGGCTTGGCGATTACCGAGCGCATCGCCAACCTGCTCGGCCACTGTGTGACAGTGCGCTCGGCACCCGGCCGCGGCTCTACGTTTAGTGTGGCGATACCGCTCGGCAGCGGCACTGCCAGCCCGGCAACCACCACCGCGCCAACCCAGCACGGTTGGCTGCGCGGCCTGCGGGTGCTCTGCGTGGATGACCAGCCGGCCATTGTCGAGGCCAGCGAGGCGCTGCTGGGCAGCTGGGGAGCCGAGGTGCGCGGCGCCACCAGCTACCGCGCCGCCGAGCAGCTACTGGCCAGCGGCGAGCCGTTTGACTTGGTGCTGGCCGACTACCGGCTAGACACCAGCCACACCGGGCTGGCGCTACTGCGCGACTACTGCGGACCGATGGCCGAGCACGGCCGGCCGGGCGGGGTGATTATCTCTGCCGAGCAGGCCGACGAAATCGCCGAGGCGACCGAGGAGGCGGGTTTCTACTTTATCGCCAAGCCGGTTGATCCGGCCGAGCTGCGCGCCCTGCTTGAGGCGCTGCAGCGAATGCGTAAAACCGGTTAAGCGCGCTGCTCTGGCAGCGCCAGCGCACCGGCGGCAATCACCGCTTGGGTGCGGCTGCGCACGTTGAGCTTGCGAAAGATCGCCGTCATGTGCGCTTTGACAGTCGCCTCTGAGATCTCCATGTCGTAGGCGATCTGCTTGTTGAGCTGGCCATTTTTAAGGTAGCCAAGCACCTTGAGCTGGGCCGGGGTCAGGCTAGAAAATCCATCCAGCGGCGCATCCAACGGCTCTGCCGGCAGCTCCGGGTGGCTGGCGCCACCGGCCAGCAGCACCTTCAATGCCGCGCAGATATCGTCCAGCGACGACGTTTTAGGGATATAGCCGCGCGCACCAAAGCCGATCGCCTTGCCGATAATCTCTGGCTCGTCACAGGCCGACACCACCGCCACCGGCAGCTGGCTGTACTCGCTGCGCAGCTGCAGCAGGCCGCTAAAGCCATCGACATCGGGCAGATAGAGGTCTAGCAGAATCAGGTCGACGGCAGCGCCACTGCGCAGCGCCGCGAGCGCCTCACTCAAGTTACCGCAGTCGACCACCTCGGCGGCCGGCGCAGCCTTGGCAACCGCCAGCTTTACCGCGTCGCGAAACAGCGGGTGGTCGTCTGCAATAAGAATTTTCTGTGTCATAGCGCCCTCGTTCCTTGCCGGTGGCAGCGCTCGCCACCGCTGACTCTTTTTTGTTTTTTTAAGTTGCCCGCTGCCTGCTGGGGCTGTTGGCGAGTATAGACCAAAACCGGTTTGGCCGTTAAGACCAAAGTCTTACAGACCTATTGCCAATTGGGCCGCTGGGTTAATTGGTCAATGATCACTGGGCAATTTAAAACACCCTTGGGAGGGAACAATGAAAACAATGAAGACTTTTCTATCGGCATCAATCGCCACCGCACTGCTGGCGCCGAGCATCGCCCTGGCCGGCGGCAGCGCCGACAACGACGCCCGCATCGCCGCACTAGAGGCGCAAATTGCCGAGCTGAAGGGGATGATGTCTGGCCAGATCCAAGAGCAACAAGTACTCGCCAGCCGTGTTGAAACGGTTAGCAAAACCGCCAAAAGCGGTCCCGGCTACGACGTTAAAATCGGCGGCTATATCAAGGCCGACATGACCTGGACCAAAGCCAGCGACGGCGACCCCAACAACATCGGCTTTTACTACCCATCGCAAATCCCATCGGGTGGTGTCGGCGAATCAAATGATTTGGATATGAGCGTTGCCGAATCGCGCATCAACTTTAGTGCCACCCGCGACCTCGACGGCCACACCGTCACCTTCTTTACCGAGATGGACTTTTACGGCGGCGGCGGTAATGAAGCCGTTACCAACAGTATCCACCCGCGTCTGCGCCACGCTTTCTTGAAGTACGACAACTGGCTGGTCGGCCAGACCTGGTCGACCTTCCAAGATGTGTCGGCACTGGCTGAAAATCTCGACTTTATCGGCCCCGCCGAAGGCACCACCTTCGTTCGTCAAACCCAGGTTCGCTACACCAACGGTGGCCTGCAGCTGGCGGTTGAGAACCCCAATACCCGCGTTGAGGCCGGCACCTCATTCTCAGATGACGGCGCCATCCCAGACATCGTCGCCAAATACACCTTCAAAGGTGACTACGGCCACGTTGCGGTCGCTGGCATGTACCGCGACTTGACCTGGAACGATGGCGACGATGAGTACAGCGACACCGGTATCGGCGTCAGTGTCTCTGGCAAGCTCAAGGTTGGCGGCAGCGGTGATGACCTCCGCTTTATGCTAACCAGCGGCAGCGGCGTCGGCCGTTACATCGGGATTTCGATGGCCAAAGGGGCGGTATTTAACCCAGACAGCAACGACATTGAGGCGATCGATTCCACCGGCGGCTTTGTTAGCTACCGCCACCTCTGGAACGACAAATGGCGCTCTAACCTCACTTACTCAGTACTCAATGTAGACAACGATGTCGCGCTCACCGGCACCGGGGTAGCCAAAGAAGCTAACAGCATCCACGCCAACCTGCTCTACTCGCCAACCGCCAAGGTGACCTTCGGCGCTGAGTACATGACCGCTGAACGTGAGAGCGAAGCCGGCGTAAAAGTCGATCTCGACCGCTTGCAGCTGTCGGCCAAGTACGCGTTTTAACCATCAAGCCCTGCCAGCTCAGCGCTGGCAGGGCCCTATAACCCTGTGAGACTTTGCGCAACTGGCCCGCCAGCTGCGCTTTTTTTTGGCTGCCACAAAACCGCCGCACGGCGACACCCTTGACCCAACGCAACCCAGCGGCAACCGTGCGCGCTACACTAGTGCCCTAAGCCTGCCACCCACACCCGATGGAGCTACCATGGCCAGCAGTGAGCTTACCGATATTCAGCGCTTTCTCGCCGACACCAGTCCGTTTGCCGAGCTCGGCGGCGAGCTGGTGGCGATGGCCAGCGCCAACCTCGCGATTATCTACCGCCGCCGCGGCAGCCCAATCGAGCTCGACCAGCGGCTCTATCTGGTCCGCTCTGGGGCGGTTGAACTGCGCAACCAAGACGGCACCCTGATCGACCAGATCGGCCCCGGCGACGGCTTTGGCCCGCGCCAATTGATCGACCACAACGGCTGCGACAGCGCCCACTGCAGCGAAGATACCCTGCTCTACCTGCTCGCCGATGGGTTGTTTGAGAAGCTCTGCGAGCTCAACAAACCGTTCCGGCGATTCTTTACCGTCCCCCACCAGTCGCGTATCCGGCTGGCGGTCGCCAACCGCGGCGACACCCTGTCGCTGACCGCCACTGTCGGCTCACTGCTGCAGCGCAGCCCGGTTACCGTCGAGCGCCACGCCAGTATCCGCGCCGCCGCGCAGTTGATGACCGAGCAGCGGATCTCTTCACTGCTGGTCTGCGACGGTGGCCAGCTGGTTGGCATGTTTACCGATAGCGACCTGCGCCGCCGGTTAGTGGCGGCGGGTATCGACACCGAGCAGCCGGTCGCCGCGGTGATGAGCGAGCAGCCGATCACGGTTAACACCAGCAGTTTTGCCTTTGAGGCGACCGTGGCGATGAGCCAGCACAACATCCACCACATTCCGGTGCTCGACGACAGTGGCGCGGTCGCCGGGCTGCTGACCACCACCGACCTGATCCGCGCCCAGCGCTCGCAGCCGGTCTTTCTGGTCGGCGAGATTTTTAAGGCCGGCAGTGTCGAAAAATTGGTCGAGATCGCAGCCGCCATCCCCGATCTGTTCTCGCGGCTGGTCGAAGCCGACGGCCGCGCCGGGGATATCTCGCGGCTGTTGACCGTGGTCTCGGACGCCATCACCCAGCGCCTGCTACAGCTTGGCGAGGCGACGCTCGGCACGGCCCCGGTTGGCTACGCTTGGCTCGGCTTTGGCTCGCAGGGCCGCGAGGATCAGAACATCAGCTCCGACCAAGACAATGCGCTGCTGCTAGCCGACGACTACCGCAGCGGCGACCACGGCGACTACTTTGCTGCTTTGACGACGTTTGTCTGCGACGGTCTCAACGGCTGCGGCTACGTCTACTGCCCGGGCGGCATCATGGCGATGAACAGCCAGTGGCGAATGACGGTCACTGGTTGGCAGCACCAGTTCCGGCGCTGGATCAACGAGCCAGAGCCGATGGCGGTAATGCACACCAGTATCTTTTTTGACCTGCGCAGCATCGCCGGCGACTCCAGCCTGATAGCGCCACTGCACGACACTATCAACCGCTACGCCAGCGACAACCGGATCTTTCTCGCCCACCTCGCCGCCAACTGCCTCAAGCACACCCCGCCGCTCGGCTTCTTCCGCAACTTGGTGGTTGAGGGGCGCGGCGATCACAAAGACCAGCTCGATCTCAAGCACAAGGGCTCTATCACCATCACCGACCTCGCCCGGCTCTACGCGCTGGCCAACCGTGTCGGCACCATTAATACCGTTGAACGGCTGCGCGACCTGGCCGACTTGGGTGTGCTCAACCGCAAAGATGTCCGCAACCTGCTCGACGCCAACGAGTTCATCAATACCATCCGCCTGCAGCACCAAGCCCAAGAGCTGGCGCGCGGCGAGCAGCCCGACAACTATGTCTCACCGAGTGAGCTGAGCAGCCTGCAGCGCAGCCATCTCAAGGACGCATTCCACGTCATCAAGCGCTCGCAGGAGCTGATTGCGCGCAACTTCCCCGGTGCCGGCGGATGAGTGGGGCGACCGATGTTTAGCTCTAAACGGCTGACCCTGTGGAACCGCGCGCGGATCTGTAAGGCCAAGCCGATCGCCAAGCTCTACCGCTCGCAACTGCCGCTGCTCAACCTAGCGGTAGCCGACGCCCCGCTGCTGGCGATCGATCTGGAGATGACCGGGCTGGACGCCAGCAGCGACCATATTCTCAGCATCGGCTGGGTGCCGATTAACCGCGGTGCGATCGCCACCGAGGGCGCTGAGCACTGGCTGATCAGCGGCCAGCGCGAGGTCGGCGACAGCGCCACCATTCACGGCATTACCGACAGCCAGCGCCAAACTGGCTCGCTCAAGCAGCAGGTGATGGGCCGTTTTTTGAACGCCTGCCGCGGCCGCCTGCTGCTCTTTCACCACGCCCCGCTGGATATAGCGTTTATTGACCGCGCCTGCCGGATCGCCTTTAACAGCGGCTTTAAACCGGCGCTCGCCGACACCATGGCGATCGAACGCAAGCGGCTGCAGCGCCACAGCGACGCACTGGCCAGCGGCGCGCTGCGCTTGACGGCCTGCCGGCAGCGCTACGGTCTGCCCGACTACACCGGCCACAATGCGCTGACCGATGCACTCGCCACCGCCGAGCTGTTCCTCGCCCAAAGCAGTGCCGACAGCACATCGAAGATTAGCCGCTATCTGCTTTAGCCCAAGCAAGGTAGATTGCCAAACATGTATATGATGGTAATATACAAGCAATGGCTAACTTATCTAATGTGACGGGCTTCGAGTGGGATTTTGGCAACAGCCGAAAAAGCGTGCTCAAACATGATGTTAGCCAAGCCGAAGCAGAGCAGGTTTTTTTCAATGCACCCCTATTGCTGCTCGAAGACACCAAGCACAGTGCGCAAGAGTCAAGAGTCCATGCGCTTGGCAAAACTGACTCAAAACGGTATTTACACGTGACCTACACGTTACGCGGCGCAGGAAAGTTAATTCGAGTCATTTCAGCGCGAGACATGCACCGTAAGGAGCGAGCCCATTATGAAAAAGTTGAAGAAAACACCAGACTTTAAAAGCGAACAAGAGCAGCGCGAGTTCTGGCAGAGCCACGACTCCAGTGACTATCTCGACTGGTCTCAAGCCCAGAGCGCAATCTTTCCCAACCTAAAGCCCTCGACAAAAACCATTTCTCTACGCCTGCCAGAGGGGTTGCTTGACAGCATTAAAGTGGAAGCCAACAAACGCGACATGCCCTACCAGTCGCTTATCAAAGCCTGGCTGGTAGAGGACGTTAAAGAGAGCCGTCAGTAGCTGGGCGGGCAGGTCATAAGAACGGGCCGAATACCGCCACATCACTGCCCTCACTAGCCCACGCTACGCCCCACTGTGCGGCCAACCAATCGAAGGTTGTATCGCTAAAAAAACTGATGTGAGTGGGGTCGTTTTTATAGTGCCAGCCGGCAAACCGCTCGGCATCGGCCACCCGCTTGGTCATCACCACCAGCCAGCCGCCAGTCTTGAGCCTTGCATCCAGCGGCAGCAGGTCCCGGCGCGGGTCGGCCATGTGCTCGGCCACCTCGGTTAGGGTGATAAAGTCATAGCCGCTGCCAACCGCGTGTTGCGGGTAAAAAAATGGATCGCTGTATGCGCAGTGGTGGCCGCTCTCATTGATGATTTTGGCGAGCAGTGGCGCCGGCCCGCAGCCAATATCGATACCGCGCGCGCCGCCGCTGGCCGGCAGGCGCGCCAACAGCGGCTGCGCGGCACGGCTTAAAAACTGCCGGTAACCGCTGTCATCCAGATGGTTTTGGTGCTGCTGGTAGACCGCCAGTTCGGCCGCTCGGCCGAGCTGATAGAGCGCCGGCACAAAGACCAGCTGGCAGTGGCCGCAGCGCCAGTATCGGCGCCGGCTGTCGCGGTAAAACGGCGTGGAATCGGCCGCCGCACAGAGCGGGCAGCGCTGGCTTGTATCCATAACTTTCCCTTCAAGAGAACAGTGGCCTAGCGGCGCTGGCGGCGCCATAATGCGCGCTAAATTGACAACCGCTAGACTAGCTAAGACCGCCCAGTGACCGAACCCGCGCAGTATACCGCCGCACCCAGCAGCCCCGCCAGCGACTTCCCCACCCCGCCGCCACGCAGCGACAGCGCTATCCGCACCATTGTCCACACCGCGCTGGCAACCGAGTTGGGCTGCCAGCGCCACCAGGTTGATGCGGCTGTCGGCCTGCTCGACGAAGGTGCCACGGTGCCGTTTATCTCGCGCTACCGCAAAGAGGTGACCGGTGGGCTCGACGACACCCAGATGCGGCTGCTCGAGGAGCGGCTGCGCTACCTGCGCGAGCTAGAGGAGCGCCGCGATGCGGTAATCGCATCGATTGCCGAGCAGGGCAAGCTGACTGATGATCTCTACCAGAGCCTGCTTGCGGCCGACAACAAACAGCGCGTCGAAGATCTCTACCTACCCTACAAGCCGCGCCGCCGCAGCAAGGGCCAGGCCGCTATCGAGGCGGGGCTAGAGCCACTGGCCGATGCGCTGCTGGGCGACCCAAGCCAGCAACCCGAGCTGCTGGCCGCAGACTATCTCAACGCCGAGCACGCTATCGACGACAGCAAAACCGCGCTGGATGGCGCCAAATATATATTGATGGAGCGGTTTGCCGAGCGCGCCGACCTGCTCAACGAGCTGCGCGCGCTGCTCGCCGACAAGGCACTGCTCAGCAGCCAGATCGCCTACGGTAAAGAAGATGATAAGAGCGCCGAAGCGGCCAAGTTTCGCGACTACTTCGCCCACAGTGAAGCGATCGCTACCACCCCCTCACACCGGGCGCTGGCGATGTTGCGCGGCCGCCGCGAGGGCTATCTGCGGTTGGCAGTCGACCTGCCGGTAGACGAGGGTGACAGCCACCCCTGCGAGGGCATCATCGCCCGCCACGCCGGCATCAGCCAGCAGGGCCGCGCCGCCGACCCGTGGCTCGCCGAAGTGGTGCGCTGGTGCTGGAAAATTAAATTGCAGTTACATTTTGAGAGCGAGCTGGTCGGCCAGCTGCGCGAGCGCGCCGAGCTAGAGGCGATCAAAGTGTTCTCGATCAACCTGCGCGACCTGCTACTGGCCGCGCCAGCGGGTGGCAAGGTGACACTGGGGCTCGACCCCGGCCTGCGCACCGGGGTCAAAATTGCGGTGGTCGATGCCACCGGTCGCTACCTGGACAAGGCGACTATTTTCCCCCACCCGCCGCAAAAACAGCAGCGCGATGCCGCCGCCACGCTGCGCCAGCTCTGCGAACGCCACGGCGTTGAGCTACTGGCGATCGGCAACGGCACCGCCGGCCGCGAGACCGAGCTGTTTATCAAGGAGCAGATCAAAGCCGGCGCCCTGCCCTCGGTACAGTCGGTGATGGTCAATGAGGCCGGCGCTTCGGTCTACTCGGCCAGCGAGTATGCCGCCCGCGAGTTCCCCGACTTGGATGTGACTATCCGCGGCGCGATCTCTATCGCCCGACGGCTGCAAGACCCGCTTGCCGAGCTGGTAAAAATTGACCCCAAGGCGATTGGTGTCGGCCAGTACCAGCACGATGTCAGCCAGCTTCAGTTGGCCGCCACCCTCGACAATGTCATCGAGGACTGTGTAAACGGTGTCGGCGTCGAGCTCAATACCGCTTCGCCGGCGCTGCTCAAGCGCGTCTCGGGACTCAATGCCAGCCTCGCCGAGAACATTGTGGTGATGCGCGACAGTCTGGGTGGCTTCAGCTCGCGCCAGCAGCTGATGGAGGTGCCGCGACTGGGGGCCAAAACCTACGAGCAGGCGGCCGGCTTTCTGCGTATCAACAGCGGCAGTAACCCGCTCGACCGCTCTGCCGTTCACCCCGAGGCGTACGGGGTTGTCGAGCGCATGGCCGCCGCCAGCACTGTCACCGTCGAGCAGTTAATCGGCAATGCCAGCTTGGTGAAATCGCTGAACTTGAATGACTTTGTCGACGATAAATTTGGCCTGCCGACCCTGCAAGATATCGCTGCCGAGCTAGCCAAACCGGGCCGCGACCCGCGCCCACAGTTTAAGCAGGCGCAATTTAAAGACGGTATCGACAAGCCGGCCGATCTCAGCGCCGGCATGCTGCTTGAGGGGGTGATCACCAACGTCACCAACTTTGGCGCATTTGTCGATGTCGGCGTCCACCAAGATGGCTTGGTGCATATCTCGGCGCTGGCCAACAGTTTCGTCAAAGACCCCCATCAGGTGGTAAAAACGGGCGATATTGTCACGGTCAAGGTGATCGAGGTCGACCTGCAGCGCCAGCGTATTGCGCTGTCGATGCGGCTCGATGACGAGCACAGCAACACCCCCGCCGCCGAGCGCGGCCGCGGCCGCAGTGAGCGCAACAAGCCGGCCCGCGCCAACACCGCCAATAGCGCCCCGCAGGGCACGATGGCGGCGCTGTTTAAGGCGGCGGCAGATAAGCAAAAACGCTGAACTAGCGACAATATCCGCCCGATTGGCGATTGACGCACACCGGTGCGGTCAGTATGATGCGCGCTCTCTCACAGAGAGAGCTTTGGTACGGATGTCGGGGATTAGCGCAGTCTGGTAGCGCGCCTGCTTTGGGAGCAGGATGTCGGGGGTTCGAATCCCTCATCCCCGACCATTTCCGCCTCCACTCTGTTAAGCGCCCGTAGCTCAGTTGGATAGAGCAACGGCCTTCTAAGCCGTGGGTCAGGGGTTCGAATCCTCTCGGGCGTGCCAATTCAGGCCAGCCGCGCAGTGTGTCGCGACGGCCAAACCAAGATCAAATGGTGGACGTAGCTCAGTTGGTAGAGCCCCGGATTGTGATTCCGGTGGTCGCGGGTTCAATCCCCGTCGTCCACCCCATTTTTTACTACACCCCAGACTCTTGCGCTAAACCCGGGCGGATCGACCGCGACGCGGGTTTCATTAGTTGCGCCAGCAACTAAGCCGAGCCGCGCAGCGGCGCAAGCCCCGCAGGGGCCAGTGCGGCCACCAGGCCGCAGTGGGCAACCCCCGTCGTCCACCCCATTTTTTACTACACCCCAGACTCTTGCGCTAAACCCGAGCGGATCGACCGCGACGCGGGTTTCATTAGTTGCGCCAGCAACTAAGCCGAGCCGCGCAGCGGCGCAAGCCCCGCAGGGGCCAGTGCGGCCACCAGGCCGCAGTGGGTAGTCCCCGTCGTCCACCCCATTTTTCCTCCTCTTTTATTACTTGCGTTAAACCCGAGCGGATCGACCGCGACGCCGGTTTCATTAGTTGCGCCAGCAACTAAGCCGAGCCGCGATCACTGAAACCTCACCCCGGAAAGCGCGCAGCCCCATAAAAAACTGTCATCCCGGACAGCGC
This sequence comes from Porticoccaceae bacterium, assembly GCA_024639885.1. GTDB lineage: Bacteria > Pseudomonadota > Gammaproteobacteria > Pseudomonadales > Porticoccaceae > LSUCC0057. The sequence goes on from JAHEGD010000011.1 coordinate 42,547, forward strand.
GCAGCCTTACAAAAAATGTCATCCCGGACAGCGCGCAGCGCGTGATCCGGGATCTTGTCATCGCTGGCACTCCGTTTGCGTTTCAGCGCAGCCACCGTTGACTGCGCGACACAACCAGCACTCTCGAAAAGACCCAAGCTTATGGCCAGTATGGGGTTATCGATGCCGACAACCGGCGTCACACCGCCACCTTTACACTAGCCACACGGGTTCAGTTCGGGCAAAATCAACGATTAATTTATTGTCAGGAAAACGCCCCCATGCCCGCCCTACTGCTCGACGGAAAAGCCACCGCTGCCACTTTTGAAGCTGAATTCAGCGCCCGCGTTGAGAAGCTCAAAGCGCACAACAACGGTCTTACCCCAATCCTGGCGACCATACTGGTCGGCGCTGATCCGGCTTCTGCCACCTATGTAAAAATGAAGCAGTCGGCCTGTCGCCGGGTCGGTATGGAGTCCATCGCCGTTGAGATGGCCGATACCACCACCACTGCCGAGCTGCTTGAGAAAATAGCTGAGCTTAACGACAACCCCAACTGCCACGGTATATTGCTGCAACACCCCGTGCCCAGCCAGATTGATGAACGCGCCTGCTTTGACGCCATTGCGCTTAAGAAAGATGTCGACGGAGTCACCTGTCTGGGGTTTGGCCGTATGGCGATGGATGAACCCGCCTACGGATCGGCCACTCCGCAAGGCATCATGCGTTTACTGGCCGCCTACAATATCGAGCTGGCCGGCAAGCACGCCGTGGTAGTCGGTCGCAGCCCTATTCTTGGCAAACCAATGGCTGCGATGCTGCTTAACGCCAATGCCACTGTCACCATCTGCCATTCGCGAACCCAAAACTTGGCCGAACATATTAAGCAGGCCGATATCGTAGTCGGTGCAGTTGGCAAGCCAGAGTTTATCCAAGCAGACTGGATCAAAGACGGCGCTGTCGTAGTAGACGCCGGCTACCACCCCGGCGGAGTTGGCGACATCGAACTGGCCCCCTTAGTCGACCGAGTCGCTGCCTATACGCCGGTGCCTGGCGGCGTCGGACCAATGACCATCAACACCCTGATCCAACAGTCGCTGTTGGCCGCTGAAAGCGCCGCCCAGTAATACACCCAAGCCATGCCCGCCACTTCGCTGCCCGCACACCGGTTGGTCGCTCACCGCGGCTATCGGGCGGCTTACCCTGAAAACAGCGTGGTGGGGATCCATGCCGCGCTCGCCGCTGGCATCCACCACGTTGAATGCGATGTGCAGTTTAGTCGCGATGGCGTGGCTATGCTCTATCACGACCTCAGCCTAGACCGCGTAAGTGGGATTGACGGTACGCTGCTCGACTATGATGCAGCAGAGCTGGTGAAGTTGCCTGCGGGCGAGCCTGCGCGGTTCGGCGATCGCTTTGCCGACGTCACCATAGAACCGCTATTGGCGCTGCTAGCGATACTTGATGACTATCCTGCCGCCACCTGCTTCGTCGAAGTCAAAGAGCAGACATTGCAGGGCTTTTCCCTCGACAGCCTTGTCACGCAGCTCTGCGATCTATTCGCCGAGCATCGCCAGCAGGTGGTGTTTATCAGTTACAGCACTGCGGTGATTGCCACTGCGCGTCAGCGCAACTGGCCACGCTGCGGCGTGGTGCTCCACGCTTTAAGCGATGCACTAGAGCCGGCCATATTGGCGCTCCAAGCCGAATATTACTTTATCGACCAGCTGCTGATAGACGCCAGCGTTAGCCACGCTACAGAGCACCAACCTACACAGTGGGTCGCCTTTGAAGTTGGCGACCTCGCCACCGGCTTGAAGCTGCTCGACTACGGTTTCGATCTACTCGAAAGCTTTACCGCGCCGACACTGATCGAGCCGCACGCTGAGGGGGTTGAGGCGCTGACAAAGTGATATCTCGGGAGGATTGACTGCTAGCGGCGCCTGCGCCGCTAGCCCGGCCTGCGGCCGCTCTGGTCCAAACGCGTTGCGTGCTTCGGAGTGACTTATTGAGTGCTTCGCACTCTGCCGGCGCCGATACAACTCACTACGAAGTGATCATCGGGAGGATTGACTGCTAGCGGCGCCTGCGCCGCTAGCCCGGCCTGCGGCCGCTCCGGTCCAAACGCTGCGCGTTTGTCGAACCTGGGGAGGTTCTCACCTCCCTTGTGCAGCCACAAAAAAGCCCCGCATTGCGGGGCTTTTAAATGTGGCGCACTCGGGAGGATTGACTGCTAGCGGCGCCTGCGCCGCTAGCCCGGCCTGCGGCCGCTCCGGTCCAAACGCTGCGCGTTTGTCGAACCTGAGGAGGTTCTCACCTCCCTTGTGCAGCCACAAAGAAGCCCCGCATTGCGGGGCTTTTAAATGTGGCGCACTCGGGAGGATTGACTGCTAGCGGCGCCTGCGCCGCTAGCCCGGCCTGCGGCCGCTCCGGTCCAAACGCTGCGCGTTTGTCGAACC
>JAHEGD010000037.1 GCA_024639885.1 Porticoccaceae bacterium
GCCCGACGTACGAGCTCTTCGAGGAGCGCTATCTGCTACCGCTGCTCCTTGAGGTGGCGCGTGTGTTTGGCGACGTCCCCTTTACCGAGGGCACCACTGTCGACGTGAGCTACCGAAGCGAATCATACGAGCTGCCCTCCGAGAAGCAGAACAGGTTGCTGACCCTGCTAGACCGGAAGCTGCTGTCGCCTGCCGACGTCGCTGTGCAGCTTGGCGTGCACCCAAATATCGAGGCTGCTCAGGCTGCCGGTCTATCCTCTGCTCTCTCGCCGACGTCAGCGCTAGATGCGCTGCTGCCGCTGGGTAGCACTGCGGTGACGCCGTGAGCTCGCAACTGGCCGACAAGGCTTTGCTCGACCTCGAAAGGGTCCGGAGTGCGCTGCTAGGCGAAGCCAAACGCCTTGTGGCGCGCCTTGACACTCAGCGTGGCTCTGCCGTGCTGGCCACTGACCGCGAGGCAGCACAGACCGTGGTGGCAGTTGCGAGGGACCTCGATCGCCTCTTGCGTGAGCTCGGTGTCCGCTCAGTGCAGGAGCTGGTCGACAGCACGGCAGTGCAGGCTCTCACCTCGGTGATGGGCCCCACCGAGATACCTGCATCTGCCCGTCGTGAACTGCAGGCTATCGTCGACGGGCAGACTGCAGAGGTCGCCAAATCTTTCGGTGCTGCGGCCTCGGATATCCGCCAACTGCTGGCGGTGGCAACCACGACGAGTGCACAGGTCTCTATCGTCGACCTAGAGGCGCGAATCGCAGCGACAATGGAGACGACACTGGCGCGTGTGAGGCCTGCTGTCGACGCTGCGGTGATGGGTGCAGGCAGACTCGCCACAGTGGTCGCCACACAGGCAGCAGCAGATGAGGAGGGCGTGGATTTTGTGTACCTCTACAGCGGCCCTCTCGACGCCACCACGAGGCCATTCTGCGCTCAGCACCTTGGCAAGGCCTATACCCTGCAAGCACTGCAACGCCTTGACAACGGGCAGCTAAGCCCCGTGCAGACCTTCGCCGGAGGATACAACTGCAGGCATTTGCTGAGTCCAATAACCGTCGGCACAGCACGTCGACGCAATATCGAGGTGGTGGAGTAATGCCGACACAAATCCAGAAATCAGGCCCTAAACCACAGCTGCCCGACAAGAGTTTGACGGCGTCGATAGGCCAGGCTGCGCTCGGCGAGATACAGTACAGGACAGGCCGGTCTATCGGTGCCAACGACGTCCGCTTTGCACCTTACAGCCTCAAATATCTCAAGGCTCTGCAACGTGCGTCGCAGCAATTGAGCGTAGACCTGCAGCTCACAGGCAGGCTGATGGGCTCGCTGCGCACTCGCGTCGTCACAGTCAGCCCCACCGTCTCGTCGGTAGAGGTATTTGCGGGCACCGGTGCAGCAGGCAAGACCTCGCTCGCCGAGGGTCGCCTACAGCGCAAGGGTTCGACCTCGCTATCGCTCAATCGTCTCGGGTACTACCTGCACCACGGCACTGGCGATTTGCCTGCGAGGCCCTGGCTTGGACTGCCAGTCAAAGTGCTCGAACAGCTGTGGCACGATCTTTACGACAGCAAAAGAAAGTGATACACTTGCCAACCATGTATGAGAGTGATAGGATAGACACTATGGCGTCTGATAGCGAAACAAAGGCCCTTGACACTCCGGTAGTCCCTGTGCAGCAAGAGATTCCTGCTACAGTGTCACCCGAGGAAATTATCGCATTACGTGCCGCTCAGGCTGAGCTTGTTCAGCTCAAGGCACGCGCCAGCGACGACGTCAAGAAGGCCAAGGAAGCCAAAGCTCAGGCAGCGAAAGCCGCAGAAGAGCAAGGTGAACTCGCCAAGGCCCTCGAACACTACAAGGCGCAAGCCGCCGAGGCAGAAGCTCTGCGCGCTGTCAAGGCGGAGTACGACGAGCTCACCTCAGCGCTGCTCGCTGACCTCGACAAAGAGGTCGACGGACTGCCCGAGCCAGTCAAAGCACTCTATGCGGCACAGCCTTCGCTGGCCGCGAAGAAGGCCCTCCTCAGTGCCGTCAAATCGGTG
>JAHEGD010000038.1 GCA_024639885.1 Porticoccaceae bacterium
AAAAGCCTGAGTCACCCCAGCCTGCGCTACCGCACACGTCAATCCCGTGGCGACGTGCTGTCGACGTGGTGTGCACCGTAAAGGTCACCGACGAGCCGCACCTAATAAACTCGTGCGTATGAGCTAGCAGGAGCTTGCCACGTTGTAGTGTGATTGGTGCCTTTAGCTGCTGTCTCGGTGCGACTATCCCGGTGCTTTTGCGCCACACGTAGTCGCCGAGCTCGCAGTCGTAGGACACACCCTGCAGACGGAGGCGGTCGAAGCCCGATATCTCAATATCCCCGGCGTCGAGCGCTTGTAGTATTTCTCTGTCAGTCATTATCACGTAGCACCTCGCATTTTCAATGCGTAGTACTCAATGCGATATACTTTCTTCACGTGGCCTCCCAAGGGCTTTGCGAGCACGTCAGCAGGATCTCTGCCGTGACGGTGAGTAGGTATTTGCTCAGTTCTCGGCTGCCGTCACACACCGTGACGACGTAGGTGCAGCTATCTCCCTCGGGCGTACTCTCTCGCTCCCTGTGACAGATTTCGAGATTGGCAGCGCGCTGCACAAGAGGCACCTCCGAGCGCTCGGTGCGCAGAGCAAAGACCTCGGTGAACCGCGGCCCACCGGTCTCGTCGTAGTAGTGTATCTGGTAGTCTTTTTTCATAACTGACCCTTTCTCAGGCGTTGCATTTTCTCTGATTTTGCAGCGTCGCGGCACTCGTCGAGCCGCTCGTACGCTGCTGACAGTGCAGCCGCGTTGTCGACGGTGCGGTACAGCCGCAGGCGGTCTGCAGCACGTGCCACGTCGAGCTCGGCATCCGCCACTAGTAGTGCGCTACCACGGAGCTGGGTGGCCGCTGCAGATAGGCTCCGCTGACTGCGCACAGGTATGATTTTCCCCATTGCGGGCGCCTGCACCACCACTGGCGCGTGGGCGGTGCTATCCTCGGCGTCGTCCTCTTCAGTGTCGTCGTCAGGCTCTGGTCCAACCACGGCGATATCACGGTCGAGCACAGCGTGGCGCTCTACCAGCGAGAGCGGTGCAGGCCTTGTCGGCTTTCGCGCTGGCGCACTACCTAGCACTGCAGTGCCCACCTTTGTGATACAGTACCCCTTCGAGGTCAGCTCAATGAGCCCACGGTCAGCGAGCTGGCTCAGAGTGCGCTGCCAGGTAGACGGGAGCCTGCCCACCACCTCGTCGAGTGACTCTGCGGTACGGCAGCCAGCCTCGACGGCGAGGATAGCAGCGAGCTGCCTGCACGTGAGGTCCTTTGAAGCGCCACCTCGGCTAAGCCCAGTCACCGGACTAGGCAGCGAGGCAATAATATCCTTGGCAAGCTGTAGGCTCATAATACCTCCCCAATCATATTTGACACTGCCTCAATCACAATGCTGGCGAGTCCCACGAGGCCAACCAGCACGCATGCGCCAGCGAGCAGCAGCAAGCAGCCAGTCACAAAATCTTCGAACAAGTCTCTATTTTGCATACAGTCTCCTTTAGAATGGCAACACGTCGTCATCGACAGGCTGCACTGGTTTTTGTTTGACTCGTGTCTTCCACTGCAGAGCCTGTTTGCCTCGCTGCACCTCACAGCAGGCGGCAAACAGGCGGAAGCCGTGCAGTATCTCTTCGGTAGATATTGGCACTACGGTGACCTCGGTGGCGCCACGTGGTGCCCACAGCACCTCGCCACGGAGCGAGAGGCCCCGCAGCTCGGGGTACGCCTCGACGGCGAGACAGAGGTACGCTGCTATCTGCACTGGCGTGTGCCAGTCGATACGCGACCCCGTCTTGAGGTCGGCGACGACGAGACCGTGCTCGTCGCAGTAGACCACGTCGGGCGTGCCAGCGTAGAGCGAGCCAATAATCGGCTGCTCGACAGCGACCAGGCGAGTGGCCCTTGTACGCACCCAGTCGGCCGCAGAGGCGCCCACTGCCCGTGCCTCCTCCGGTAGCAGGCCCAGAGGTAGGTCACCCTCTGGTGACCCCTGCAGGCTCAACTCCATCGCGAGG
>JAHEGD010000004.1:0-46171 GCA_024639885.1 Porticoccaceae bacterium
CGCGTGATCCAGGATCTTGTTGGGGTTGGCACACTGTTAAGAAAGATCCCGGCTCAAGGCCGGGATGACGGCAGTGGGGTTAGCGCGCGGCTGTTGCCTAAGTCACATCCCGGGCCGCGTGCAGCACACCCTAACAGAGCGTCATCCCGGACCACCCTAACAGAACGTCATCCCGGACCGCGCGCAGCGCGCGATCCGGGATCTTTTGCGGGTTGGCACACTGTTAAGAAAGATCCCGGCTCAAGGCCGGGATGACGGTAGTGGGGTTAGCGCGAGGCCTGTAACCGTTGCGATGCTTTATAAAAGCCCCCCATTAGCCAGCTGAGACACAGCGACCCGATCAGCAACGGACTAACATGCCGGTTACCCAACAGGCCATGGGGTTTTAAAGGGGCTGGGATAGTGGTGCCTCGGGCCGGACTCGAACCGGCACGACCGTTAAGTCGAGGGATTTTAAGTCCCTTGCGTCTACCAATTTCGCCACCGAGGCATGTGCGGCTAGCCTAAATATAGGCTTTGTCTGCGAGAGCCCCTGCGGGGTTCCCTTGCGGTCGCTTCCGGCATCCTGCCTCACGCGACACTTGGGCATCCTGCCCATCGTCTACCAATTTCGCCACCGAGGCATGTGCGGCTGACCGTAGCGTAGAACAACGCCCGGGAGTGCTGATGCGGGCTGGGCAGCCCTCTTGGATATGGAGGCGCGGGTCGGAATCGAACCGGCGTAAGACGAGTTGCAGTCGTCGGCATGACCACTCTGCCACCGCGCCTGCATATCCAAAAAGGCTAACCTAACTCTGTTCTCTGGGCCTGTTAGCGCGCCTTGCGCAAGCCTTCAAAGAAGGTCGCTATTCTAGTGATCAGCACCAATAAATCAACCTTTAATACTGTTAGCGGCTGGCTTTAAGCTGCGGCCAGGCCATCTTCAGGTACAACACCATTGACCACAGCGTGAGCACGGCAGCGGCGGCGATGGCCACATAGCCCAGCCACACCAGCAGCGGTTGGTCGGGCTTGGCGACCAGCAGCACCACCACGGCGGCCATCTGCACCCAGGTTTTGACCTTACCGATCATGGAGACTTTGACATCGCCGCGCGAGCCGATCTCGGCCATCCATTCACGCAGTGCCGAGATAACGATCTCACGGCCGATAATAATTACCACCGGCAGCGCAAACCACGGCTCGGAGTGGACCTCTAGCAGTAGGATTAGGGCTGTGGCGACGATCAGTTTGTCGGCGACCGGGTCGAGAAAAGCGCCAAACGGGGTCATCAGGTCCATCTTGCGGGCCAGATAGCCGTCTACCCAGTCGGTTAGCGCGGCGAAGGTAAAAATAGCCGCCGAGGCGATGTGGTGCCACTCCCAAGGTAGGTAGTAGACCACCACAAATACCGGGATCAGAGCGATCCGCATGGCGGTTAACAGATTGGGTAGGTTCCACATTGGTTAGCGTCCTTTTTGTTGCCATGCTTTGCGCTACAAGCTACTGGTTGTGGAAGGCACTGTAAATAGCCTCGGCGACCTTTTTGTTGATATTGGCTACTTTCATCAGGTCGGCGACGCTGGCGCGCTTGACCTCTTGCAGGCCGCCAAAGTGTTTGAGCAGATCGCGGCGCCGCTGCGGGCCAACCCCGGCGATATCCTCTAGCCCCGAACTGCGGCGCTTTTTATCGCGGCGCTGTTTGTGGCCGGTGATCGCAAAGCGGTGGGCCTCGTCGCGGATCTGCTGGATCAGGTGCAGTGCGGCCGGCGCCGCCTTGACGATCTCGCGGCCGCTGTCGGCTAGGATCAGCGTCTCTAACCCCGGCTTGCGGGTCACCCCTTTGGCAACACCGACCAGGCAGACATCGACGACCCCGAGCTCGGCCAGCACTTTTTCGGCGATGCCGAGCTGACCCTTGCCTCCGTCGATAAACAGAATGTCGGGCACCCTGCCCTCGCCGTTGACCAGCCGCGCGTAGCGCCGCCGCAGCGCTTGCTCCATCGCGGCGTAGTCGTCGCCACCGGTAATGCCTTCGATGTTGAAGCGTCGGTAGTCGCTTTTTAGCGGGCCGTTGGCGTCGAACACCACGCAGCTGGCGACCACCGCTTCGCCGCTGCTGTGGCTGATGTCAAAGCACTCCATGCGGGTTGGCAGCTCGTCTAGGCCGAGCTCTTGGCTGAGCGCCTCGAGTCGCTGCTGCATATTCTCTTTGCTGGCCAGCTTGGCGGCCAGGTTGTGCTCGGCGGTGCGCTCGGCCAGCGCCAGCCACTTGCTGCGCGCCGCGCGCACCTGGTGGCGCACGGTCAGCTGGCGGCCGGCCAGCTGGGCGAGCGCGTCGGCGAGCGCCTGCTGGCCTTCAAACTCGTCGCTAACAATGAGCTCCCGCGGCAGGTCGGGGCGGCCGTCGCCAGAGAGGTAGAGCGGCGGCAAAAACTGCTCTAGCACCTCGGCCGGCGAGTTGGCCAGCGGCACCTTGGGGTAGTGGCTGCGGCTACCGAGCACCTTGCCCTGGCGCACATAAAGAATGTGCACGCAGGCGCTGCCACCTTCGTAGGCGGCGCTGATCACGTCGATGGTGGCGCTGCCCTGCTCGATCACCTGCTCGGCTTGGATCTGGCGCAGCGCGCCGATCTGGTCGCGGTACTCGGCGGCCTGCTCAAACTGCAGCGCGGCGGCGGCGCTGTCCATCTCGCGCTCTAGCTCGCGCATCAGCTGCGAGCTTTTGCCCTGCAGGTAGAGCTGGGTCTTCTCGACATCTTGGGCGTACTGCTCGGCGCTGACCAGCCCCACGCACGGCGCGCTACAGCGCTTTATCTGGTGCTGTAGGCAGGGCCGCGAGCGGTTGCGAAAAAAGCTGTCGTCGCACTGGCGCACTTTAAACACCTTCTGCAAAAAGCTGAGGCTCTCGCGCACCGCGTACTTACTCGGGAACGGGCCAAAATACGCCCCTTTAAGCCGCTTGGGGCCGCGGTGCAGGGCCAGCCGCGGGGTGGCGTCGCGGTCGGACAAAAAGATATACGGGTACGATTTGTCGTCGCGCAGCAGCACGTTGTAGTTGGGCTGGTGCTGCTTGATCAGGTTGTTTTCCAGCAGCAGCGCTTCGGTCTCTGTCTCGGTTACCGTCACCTCCATGGCGGCGATCTTGCTGACTAGCGCGACGGTTTTTGGCGCTAGGCCGCTGCTGCGAAAGTAGCTGGCAACCCGGCGTTTAAGGTTTTTGGCCTTGCCGACATAGATCACCACGCCGTCGCTGTCGTACATCTGGTAGACGCCCGGGCGCTCGGTAAGCGGTGCTAAAAAGGCTTTGTGGTCAAAGCTCATGGCGCACCCGCAGCGATATGGCGCAGCGTTAGGTTGACCCGCGGCTCAACCGGCTTGGCGGTTTTCGGCAGCCGGTGCTGCCAGTGGCGCTGTACACCGGCACCCATCACCAACAGTGAGCCGTGCTCTAACTCAAAGCTGTGCAGCTCGCGGCTGGCGCGGTGGCGCAGCTGAAAGCGGCGCTGGCTGCCCAGCGACAGCGAGGCGATCACCGGCGCGGCGCCCAGTTCTGGCTCGTCGTCGGCGTGCCAATCGACACTGTCGCGGCCGTCGCGGTAGTGGTTGGCCAAGCAGCGGTTAAATGGCTGGTCGGTCGCTGCGGCGATCTCTGCGGTCAGCTCGCAGAGCCAGCCGGGCGCGGCGCTGGCAACCATCTCGACCCCGCTCCAGCGGTAGTCGATAGCGCCGCTGGCGACACCGTCGCTGCGCAGCCAGCAGTGCAGCCGCGGCACATTGATACGCTTGCCAAACATGCGCAGCTGGTCCTGCCGCCACGGCAGCTCGGCGCTCGCTGCCAGCAGCTGGTCGGCGCGCGCACTGTCCAGAAAGCGCGGGTAATAGTCCACCTGCAGCTGGCCCGGCTCTGCGCCGGCCAGCGCGATCCGATGGTGGTCAAACAGCATCGCCAATCCCCCCCAGCGCGGCCGCGCGGCACGGCTGCGGCTCTATCTCCAGATCGACCGCAAATTTAGCCGCCACCGCGGCGCGGATATCGTCGGCAAAGGCCAGCAACTCGGCCAGGCTGGCGCCGCCACGGTTGACGATTACCAGCGGCTGCCGGTGGTGGGTGGCCAGCGCGCCGCGCTGCCAACCCTTGAGGCCACACTGCTCTATCAGCCAAGCGGCTGGCAGTTTGTGCCAGCCGGGGCGCCCGGCCGGGTAGTGCGGCAGTACCGGGTAGGCGGCCAACAGCGCATTGAACTGGCTGCTGGGCAGCAGCGGGTTTTTAAAAAAGCTGCCGGCGTTGGGCAGCTGCGCCGGGTCGGGCAGCTTGCTTTGGCGGATAGCGGTAACCGCGGCCGCGATTGCGGCGGCGCTCAACTCGCTGCCGGCCAGCGCCGCAGCCAGTGGCGGGTAGTCGCTGCGGTAGTGGGCGGCCGGCTCGCGCCACAGCCGCAGGCGCAGCGCAACGATCGCGCCGCGCCCGGCTAAACTCTGCTTAAAGATACTGTCGCGGTAGCCAAACTGGCAGTCGGCGGCGCTCATGGTGGTCACACTGTCCCTCTGCCAGTGGTAAAAGCTCAGCTCGACCAGCCGCTCGGCCAGCTCGACCCCGTAGGCGCCAATATTTTGCACCGGCGCGGCGCCAACCGTGCCGGGGATTAGCGCCAAGTTCTCTAACCCGGCCAGCCCGGTCGCCACCGTATCGGTAACCAGCTGCGCCCAGCTGACTCCGGCCGCCACCTCGATCACCACCGTACTGCTGTGTTCCTCGACGACACTAAAGCTATCGCCGGCAGGCGCTTCGATTTTAACCACTAGACCGTCGATAGCCGGTGGGCAGAGGGTGTTAGTTGCTCCGCCCAGCAAGGTGAGCGGCAGCCGCTGCTGCACCGCGTAGTGGCGCGCACTGCGCAGCTCGCTAAGCGTACTGCAGCGCGCCAACTGGGCGGCGCGGCACGGCAGTGCCAAGCTGTTGGCAGCGGTTAGGTCGACCTGCTGTTGTGGCTCAAGCCCCACTCGCAAAGGGGCTGTCAGTTAGTGGGGTGGGCGGCGATATGAGCGACCACCGCGTCCAGATCAGCGCGGGTGTCGACGCCACCGGGTACCGCCGCGCAGGCGTGGGCGACATGGATCGCCACACCGTTGGCTAAAAACCGCAGCTGCTCGAGCGACTCGGTCAGCTCGAGCGGGGCCGGCGGCCAGCCGACATAGGCGCGCAGCGCCGCTACTCGATAGGCGTAGATACCGATATGGCGCGCCGCCGGGTGGCCGGCTGGCAGCGCCGTGGCGCCCCCGGCAAAGGCATCGCGCGGCCACGGCATCGGCGCGCGGCTAAAGTAGTGGGCCAAGCCGCTGGCAGCGCTAACCACCTTGACCACATTGGGGTTGGTAAACACCTCTAGTGCGGTGATGGGCTCGCACAGCGTCGCCACCCCAGCGCCGCTGGCGGCGGCGAGATTGGCGGCCACTTGGTCGATCACCGCCGGCGGGATCAACGGCTCGTCCCCCTGCACATTAACTACAATCGTCTGCTCATCCCAGCCGAGCTGCTCGGCCACTTCGCAGAGCCGATCGGTGCCCGACGGGTGGTCGGCGCGGGTCATCACCACACTGCCGCCAAAGCCTGCGACGGTATCGGCTATACGCGCGTCGTCGGTCGCTACCACCACCTGCTCGGCGGTGCTGCGGCTGGCCTGGCGCCAGACCCGCTCGATCATGGTCTGGCCGGCGATATCCAACAGCGGCTTACCGGGCAGCCGAGCAGAGGAAAATCGGGCTGGGATAACAATGCGGTAGCTCACGGGTTAATCCTCAGTGGTGGTTGCGGTGGCGCGCCGAGCCGTTCACTCAGCTGCTGCCAAAAGTGCTCTGTCAGCTCTGCCGAGACCGGCAGCACCCAGAGTGGAGCGATCAGTGCGGCGACAGTCTGCTCGCTCAATTTAACTGCGTCTTTTTCGGTGATGACCACCGGCAGACGGTCGTTGAAGCGCAACTGCGCCAAGGTCAACTCGGCGTGGTCGGCGGCGCTGTGCAGCGCCACTTGGTAGCCACAATCAGCAAGGGTGTCGGCAAACCGCTGCGGGTTGCCGATTGCGGCCACTGCGTGGACCGCACTACCCGCCGCCAGTGGGCGATTGCGGGCGGCACTGTTGAGTGGCCGCAGCGCCCCCGCCGCCAGCTTCATCGCCACCGCTTGCGGCGCTGCCGGGCAGGGCTGGCCGCCATTGATGACCACCCAATCGACCTCGTCGAGTCGGCTGAGCGGCTCGCGCAGCGGGCCGGCCGGTAGCAACCGGGCGTTGCCAAACTGGCGCTCGCCATCGACCACCGCGAGCTCAACAGTGCGCGCCATCGCGTAGTGCTGTAGACCGTCGTCGCTGAGCACAATATCGACATCGCCGCGCGCTGCCAGCGCCGCTACCGCGGCACTGCGGTTGGGGTCGACCACCACCGGCAGGCCGGTGCGCTCGGCGATCAAGCGCGGCTCGTCGCCACACTCGGCCGGCGCTGTGCTCTCGTCTACCGCCAGCGGATAGCGACGCGCCCGGCCACCATAACCGCGGCTGACCACCCCCGGCCGCCAGCCGTCGGCCACCAGCCGCTCGGCGATAGCGATTAACAGTGGTGTCTTACCGCTACCGCCAACCGTGATATTGCCCACCACCAGTACCGGTAGCGCAGCCGCACCTGCGCAGGCGGTGCGCCGGCGGCGCGCTGCGGCGACCGCGTAGAGCGCCGCCAACGGGCGCAGCGGCAACAGCCAGCCACTGTCGCGCTGCCAGGCGGCCAGCAGCCAGCGCTCGAGTGCGGCGCGCATCAAGCCAGGCCCGGCCGGTCAGCCACTGGCCGCGCCACTAAACTGTGTCTGGTGGAGCTGCGCATAGCGGCCGCCGGCCGCCAACAGCTCGCTGTGGCTGCCCGACTCGACCAGCATGCCCTCCTCGACGACCAAAATCCGGTCGGCGTTTTCGATGGTGCTGAGTCGGTGGGCGATGACGAAACTGGTGCGGCCCTTCATCAGCTGCTCTAGGGCCGCTTGGATGTGTCGCTCCGACTCGGTGTCGAGCGCCGAGGTGGCCTCGTCGAGAATCAGGATCGGGGCGTCTTTGAGCAGCGCGCGTGCGATTGCGATGCGCTGGCGCTGGCCGCCCGACAGCATCACGCCATCGTCGCCAACCAGCGTTTCGTAGCCGTGCTCTAGCTGCTGAATAAACTCATCGGCATGCGCAAAGCGGGCCGCTTCGCGGACTTTCTCGAGCGGGGTGCCAGCCAGCTCGCCGTAGGCGATGTTGTTGTAGATGGTGTCGTTGAACAGCGTGACCCGCTGGCTGACCAAGGCGATATGGCTGCGCAGGTTTTCAAGGGTGAACTGCTCGATCGGCACGCCATCGAGCGTGATCGAGCCGCCGGTGTGGTTGTAAAAACGGGGGATTAGGTTGACCAGCGTGGTCTTGCCGGCACCCGACGAGCCGACCAAGGCGATGCTCTCGCCGGGCTCAACGGCGAAATTGATCTGCTTGAGCACGTCGCGGTCGCTATTGCAGTAGTGGAACGAGACGCCGTCAAAGACAAAGCGCCCCTCGATCGCGTCCTTGGTGACATCGCCCTCATCGAGCTCCTGCTCGCTGTCGAGCACATCAAAAATAGAGTCGGCGGCGGCGATACCGCGCTGCACCACGCTGTTGACCTCGGTCAGCGCGCGGATTGGCTTGATCAACATACCCGACGCGATCAAGAACGAGAAGAAGTTGCCGGCGCTCATCTCCCGCAGCATCGAGGGGTGCAGCATGATGGCGATAATCGCGCCAAACGCGGTCGATACCAGCAGCATCACGGTCGGGTTGCTGACCCCTTCGGCGAGCGCCATCTTCATGTTTTGCCGGGTATTGGCGATGCTGGTTTTCTGCATCCGGGCAGTTTCGCTGCCGCTGCCGCCAAACATCCGCACCTCTTCGTAACCGTTGACCACCTCGTGGGTGACGTGGGTCAAGTCGCCCATCGAGGCCTGAATGCGGTGGCTGAGCAGCCGAAAGCGTTTGCTGACCACCGAGACCAGCCAGGCGATAAAGGGGATCACAGCGAGAAAGATCAGCGTCAGCTTCCAGTTGAGGTAGAACAGGTAGGCCATAAACCCGACCACCATACTGCCCTGCTGCAAGATGGTTTTTACCGCCTTGGTGCCGGCTGCGGTGACCTGGGTGACGTTGTAGGTGACGGTGGAGACCAGATGGCCACCCATTGCGGCATCGAAGAAGCGAAACGGCAGATAGAGAAACTTAGTCAGCAGATCAACCCGCAGCGAGTGCACCAGGTGGTTGGAGACATAGGCCAACCCGTACGAGCCGATCAGGTAGCCGATGCCGCGCACCACCGCGATCACCAGCAGCGACGCGGGTATTACCAGCCAGTACCGGTCGGCCATCGCCGCCGGGAACAGGCTCTGGCCGATCGAAGCGACAAAGCCACCCTCGGGCAGGCCGCCGCTGGCGCTGCCGTCGGCGCTATTCTGAGCGATCACATCGGTGATGTAGCCCATCAAATCGACAAAAGCGATCTCGGCGGCGCTGTGCAGTAGCCAGCCGAGCGTGCCGATCAGAAAGATCACCCAGTAGCGGCCGGTATAGCGCAGTAGGCGCAGGTAAGTTTGCGCGCCACCGCGCGCACTGCTCTCTGCTGATCCTTCAGCCGGTTGGGGTTGCTGTGTAGACATCGTGCTCGCTTCTAGTCGGCGTATCGGGTTGGGGGCGCTGTCTGGCTCTACTACAAGTACGCCAGTTTATCAGGCTTAGCGGCCAGCGCTAGCCCTGTCAGTAGCGCCACCACGGCGCCCAGCCACCGCGCCCGGTGGCCACGCTGAGTTGGCCGTGCTGGTCCCACGCGAATATTACCGCACCCTGTTCGGCGCTATTTAACAGGGTGCTGGCGTGGTGCTGGTAGCGGGCCACAACCGTCGGGTGGGGGTGGCCAAAATGATGATTCCAGCCCGCCGAAAACACGGTGTAGCGCGGTTTCAGCGCCGCGACTAGCGGCTCGCTGGAGGAGCTCTTACTGCCGTGATGGGGCGCCACCAGCACCGTCGCGGGCGCGTCGAGCTGGCCACTGGCGAGCAGGCGCCGCTCGCCGGCGCGCTCGATATCGCCCGGCAGCAGCAGCCGTAAGCCGCGCCAGCTAACCCACAGCAGGCAGGAGTTATCGTTGCGGCTGCCGGCGCCGCGGCTGGCTAGGGTCGCCAGCACTACCTCGCCCCACCGCCAGCGCTGGGCGGTCTGACAGCGCGTGGCCGGGCTGCCGGCTGCCAGCTCGTCGGGCAGCATCGGCTGGGTCTCTGGAAAGGCGGCAAGCAAGCTCGCGTAGCCGCCGGAGTGGTCGTTGTCGGCGTGGCTGATCAGCAGCCGGTCCAGCGCTGTATAGCCCCGCCGCTGCAGATAGGGCAGTACCACCGCCCTGCCCATATCGAACAGATCGCTGTAGCGGGCACCGCTGTCGTAGACCAGCACCCGGCCGCCCGCCTCAACTACCGCGGCCAGCCCTTGGCCGACATCCAACACCGTTAAACGCAGCGCCGGCCGCTGCGGGCCGAGCGCCAGCAACACTATCAAGGGTGCCACTAACAGCACCCGCAGCGCTCTGGTCAGCAGTGCCCGCGGTGCGATCAGCGCCAGCCAAGCCAGCACTAGCGCCAGCCACGCCGGGCTGTCGATCTGCTCTAGCGGTAGCAGTAACGGCTCGGCTTGGAGCCGTTCGATCAGCCAGCTGAGCGGCGTGGCGATACTGCCGGGCAGCTGCCAGAGCGGCTGTGCCAGCGCCCCCAGCAGCAGCGTTGCCGCCACCGCTAACAGGCAGACCGGCACCAACAGCAGCGTCACCCACGGTACCGCGACCAAATTTACCACCACCCCCAGCCACGACAGCTTGCCAACTACCGCCAGCAGCAGCGGCGCCATACCCAGCGTCAGGTAGCCCTGCACACGCAGCAGCTCGCCAAACCAGCGCCGGCCGCGCGCTGCTGGCGCCGACTCGAACGGGGCGGCGGCGATCGCGGTGCGCGGCACCAGCGCCACGAGCAGCAGCGTGACGGCGCCGATCGAGAGCCAGAAACTGCCACTGATCACCGCCAGCGGATCGACAATAGCGATCGTCAACACCACCCGCACCAGCAGTGCCAGCGGTGCCCAGCTGCGCCGCCGCCAAGCCGCCCAGCTCACCCATAGCAGTGCGACCAGCGCCCGTTGCGCCGGCAGCTGTGCGCCCGACAGCAGCGTATAGAGCAGCCCACACCCGACCGCCACCGCCGGCGCCAGGCCAGTAATCGCAACCACTGTAGACTGCTCGCGGCCGCGGTAGGCGCTCCAGCCAGCCAGCACCGCAGCCAGCCAACGCCCCAACCACCAGCCGATCGCACCGACAATGCCGACATGCAACCCGGAGATCACTACCAGATGAATAATCCCCAAGCTCACTAGCCGCTCCCGCCAGGGCGCCAGGCTGGCCTTGTCGCCAACCGCCAGTGCCTGCAACAGCGCCGCCGGCAGTGCCGGTAGGCCGGCGCCATCGATAGCGGCGATGACCGCTTCGCGCTGTGCTGCGAGCGCGCCGGCCAAGCGGCTAGCCAGACTCAGCGATGAGCGCTGCGGCGGCACCATCGGCAGCTCGGCGCGGATATAGCCAGTCGCGGCATAGCCCTGGCTAAGCAGCCAGCCGCGGTAGTTAAACAGCCCGGGGTTGGCCAGCCCACGCGGGCTGCGCAGCGTCGCCACCACCGCCAGCGGCTGGCCGGCGCGCAGTGCGTCGGCGCCTACCGCGGCTACCCACTGAGCGCTGTCGCGGCGGTAGAGCCGCAGCCGCACCTTGCGCGGCACCGCCGGCAGTTGCGCCGCCTGCGGGTCGGGCGGGTGGCGCGCGGTGCGCTCGGCGAGCAGGTCAAATTGCCAGTAGTCGTCGCTGGCCGCCACCGGCGAGACAATCATACCCACCAGCTGCAGCTTATCGCGGTCCCACTGCGCCGGTAGCAGTGCGCGCTCGACACTGTTGGCCACCCACACCCCCCAGCAGACACCGACGATTAGCGCCGCCAACCAGCGCCCATTGCCGCCCGCCCAGCGCGTCAGACCGAGCGCTAGCAGTGCCGCCACCGCCAGCCAGCCGTTGGCCGGCAGGCTCGGCCACAGCGCCAGCGAGAAGATCCCGGCTGTGCTGGCCAACGCCCGCGCTGCTGAACTGTCCAACTTGCTCACCACTCTACCGTCGCCCCCAACCATCGCCCACTCGCCCCACCGCCGCCGTGAATCGGCTAAACTGGCGACCTGTAGGTAGCATAGCTGGCGGCAAAAAAAGCGCCGGTCAACGGAGGGGCAGTGCAGCAGATTGGCATCATCTATCACTCGCAGAGCGGCCATGCACTGGCACTGGCGCGCGCCGCTGCCGACGGGGTGAGCGCCAACAGTGCACTCTCGGTGCAGCTCTATCCGGCGCTGCAGAGCGGTCTAGAGGCGCTGGTCGACAGCGCCGCAGTGATCTTTGCCACCCCGGAGAACTTCGGCACCATCAGCGGTGGGCTCAAGGACTTTTTTGACCGCACCTATTACCCCGCCGAGCCACTCAAACTGAACAAGCCCTACGGGCTGCTGGTGTCGGCCGGCAATGACGGCCGCGGTGCAGTGCGCGATGTCGAGCGGATCGCCACGGGTTACCCGCTGCGCAAAGTCGCCGAGGCGGTTATAGTGCGCGGGGAGATCACCGAGCGGGCCATCGAACAGGCCCGCGAGCTCGGCGGGGCCGTCGCCTGTGGTGTCGAGCTAGGGATCTTTTAATGGCCGCCGGCCGCGCTTACCGTCACGGAGTTGTCGCATTTGTTTAATAAAGAAGAGCCCAGCACGACAGGCTTGATCCTGACCGGCGGCGGCGCCCGCGCCGCCTACCAAGTCGGTGTGTTAAAGGGCATCGCCAGCATTCTGCCGCGCACCGTCTACAATCCTTTCCCGGTCATCTGCGGCACCTCAGCGGGGGCGATCAACGCCCTGACCCTAGCCGGCCGGGCCGGCCCGCTGCGGCTGCGCACCCGCAAGCTAGAGACAATTTGGTCCAACCTGACCGCCGAGCAGGTTTACCGCACCGATGCGCTCGGGGTGGTTAAAAACAGCCTTAAGGTGGCGCTGTCGCTGTTTCACAGCGGTTACGGTGTCGGCAAACCGGTCTCGCTGCTCGACAATAGCCCGCTGCGCGACATGCTCAGCCGGCTGATTCGCTTTGACCACCTGCAGGCGGCGATTGACGCCGGCGACCTGAAGGCGGTCGCGCTGACCGCGATGAGCTACGAGAGCGGCAAGTCGATCGCGTTCTTCCAGGCCGATGAGAGTGTCCAGCCGTGGCAGCGGGCGCGCCGCCACGGGGTCCGCGCCGAACTCGGCGTCGACCACCTAATGGCCTCGGCAGCGATCCCCAGCCTATTTCCTGCGGTGCGTGTCGATGGCCGTTTTTACGGCGACGGCGCGCTGCGCCAACACAAACCGATCAGCCCGGCGCTGCACTTGGGGGCCAACCGGCTGTTGATTATCGGCGTCAGCAACCCGCCGATGATTGAACTGCCCGAGCCCGGCGAGGTGCACTCGCCGTCGGTGGCGAAAATTGTCGGCCATATGCTCAACAGTGCGTTTTTAGACTCGATGGAGAGCGACCTGGAGACTATGCGCACCATTAACCAGCTGGTCGGCGCGCTCACAGACCGCCAGCGCCGCGAGCAGAACATCGGCCACCTGCGCGCCATTGAGACGCTGGCGATCACTCCCAGTGCCGATATCGATGCGATCGCCGAGCGCCACATTGGCGAACTGCCGCGCAGTATCCGCGCGTTCTTGAGCGTGACCGGCGCGACCGGCCGCGGCGGTGGCACCAGTGCCACCAGCTACCTGCTGTTTGAGCCCAACTTCTGCCGGGCGCTGATCGCTCTGGGCGAGCGCGATGCGCTGGCCAAGCGGGCCGCGGTGCAGGACTTTTTTCGGCTGCCGAGCGCCAGTTAGCTAACTAGCGGCCATAAAAAAACGCAGCCGACTGGGCTGCGTTTTTTATTTGGAGCGGGAAACCGGGTTCGAACCGGCGACCTCAACCTTGGCAAGGTTGCGCTCTACCAACTGAGCTATTCCCGCGAGCAGCGCTGTTTAAGAGAGCAAACAACACCGATTTAAAATGGCGTCCCGTAGGGGAGTCGAACCCCTGTTACCGCCGTGAAAGGGCGGTGTCCTAGGCCTCTAGACGAACGGGACGTGTCTGGCTAAGTGGCGCGCATTTTAGGAAGGCACCCCACCGCTGTCAAGCGCGCGGCGGGGTTTTTTTCACTTATTGACGATTTGGCCAGCGCGCAGCCGCCGCGCCGATAACGATTACCACCCCGCTCGGCGATTTCGCTACAATGCACACCCATTGCGGTGCACTGTCGCACCGCAGCCAGTTTCAAGAGGAACACCATGAGCAGTCCATCGAGCCAAGAGCTGCGCAAGTCCGACAAGTTGCGCGGGGTCTGTTACGACATCCGCGGGCCGGTTCTCGACTACGCCAACAAGCTTGAAGACGAAGGTCAAAAGATCCTCAAGCTGAACATCGGCAACCCGGCGCCGTTTGGCTTTCACGCCCCCGACGAGATTATCCGCGACGTCATCTACAACTTGCGCGATGCCGAGGGCTACTCGCACAGTAAAGGGCTGTTTGCGGCCCGCAAGGCGGTCGTGCACCGCTGTCAGTCAGACGGCCTGCTCAACACCGACATCAATGATGTGATTATGGGCAACGGCGTCAGCGAGCTGATCGTGATGGCGATGCAGGCGCTGCTCAACGCCGGCGACGAAGTCTTGGTGCCGGCCCCCGACTACCCCCTGTGGACTGCCGCCTCGTCTCTGGCTGGCGGCCAGCCGGTCCACTACCTGTGCGACGAGCAGAGCGGCTGGCAGCCCGATATCGCCGATATCGAGGCGAAGATCACCCCGCGCACCCGCGCCATCGTGGTGATCAACCCGAACAACCCGACCGGTGCGGTCTACACTCGCCAGAACCTTGAGGCGATTGTTGCGCTCGCCGAGCAGCACAACCTGGTGGTGTTGGCCGATGAGATTTACGACCGCATTCTCTACGACGACGCCATCCACGTGCCGCTCGCCAGCCTGGTAAAAAAGGTGCTCTGCATCACTTTTAACGGACTCTCTAAAACCTACCGGTTGGCCGGCTTTCGCTCTGGCTGGATGATCATGAGCGGTAACAAAGAGTACGCCAAAAGCTATATCGAAGGGCTCGAGATGCTCGCCTCGATGCGGCTCTGTGCCAACGTGCCGGCGATGCTGGCGGTGCAGACAGCACTGGGCGGCTACCAGAGCATTAAAGACCTGATCACCCCCGGCGGACGGCTCTATCAGCAGCGCGAGCTCGCCCACCGGTTGATCACCGAGATCCCCGGGGTCAGCTGCGTCAAGCCGCAAGCGGCGATGTACCTGTTTCCCAAACTCGACCCCGAGGTCTACCCGATCGCCGACGACCAGCAGTTTGTGCTCGACCTACTCAAGCAGGAGCGCATGCTGTTGGTACAGGGCTCGGCATTTAACTGGCCGGACACCCAGCACCTGCGGATTGTCTTTCTACCCGACGAAGAGCACCTGCGTACCGCAATCGGCCGGCTCGGCGATTTTCTCGGCCGGCTGCGCGGCCGCTAACCCTCTGTGACCGTAAAGCCGACCGCTGCCAGTGCCGTGCGCAGCGCCGGCTGGCGGCTGGTTACCGCGTAGTGGTCAAACTCTAACCGCGCCGGGTAGTCGCGGCGCAGCCGGTCAAAGGCCGCCGCGCGCTCCGCTGGGCCGCGGCAACTGGCCAGCGCCGCGCGCAACCGGCGGTCGTCTCGGCGCGGATCGTAACTGGCGATAATCGCCGCATTTAAATCGTCAACCTCGCCGAGCGCCAGCGGCGCTGGGCGCTGCTCGTTGTGCCTGCCAACCGCCAGACCGAGATGGCGGTAGAGCGCCTTCGCCACCATCGCACTGCCGTTGCTGCGCCCCTGATCGCTGTAACCGGCGATGTGCGGGGTGGCCAGCGCCACCCGCGCCAGCAGCTCGCTATCGATCTGCGGCTCGCCCTCCCAGACGTCCAGCGCAGTGGTCAGCGCCGCACCGCTGCTGAGCCAAGCGAGCAGTGCGCGGTTGTCGACCACCCCGCCGCGGCCGGCGTTGAGCAGCAGCGCGCCACTGGGCAGCGCAGCCAGCTCGGCGGCGCCGATCAGGTGGTGGGTTGGGTGGCAGCCGCCGGTGGTCAGCGGCGCGTGCAGCAGCACAATGTCGCAGCCGAGCAGCGCCTCGAGCCCGACCAGTGGCTGGCCGCAGTCGGCCTGGTCCAAGAACGGGTCACAGACCACCACCGCCGCCCCCAGTGCGGCCAGTTGGGCGGCAACCCGCGAGCCGACGTTGCCACCGCCGAGCACGCCGATGCGCGCGCTGCGCCAGCCCGGCCGCAGCACCGCCAGCGCGGCCAGATCGTACTGCACCACACTGGCGGCATTGCAGCCGGGCGCATGGGCGAAAGCGATCTGGCGGCTGGCCAAGTAGTCGCGGTCGATGTGGTCGGTGCCGATAGTGGCCGAGCCGACAAACTGCACCGGGCTGGCCGCCAGCAGCGCGGCGTCGACGCTGGTCACCGAGCGCACCAGCAGGATGTCGCAGTCGCGCAGGTGGTCGGCGCTAATAGCGCGGCCGGGTAGCGCGGTGATGTTGCCGCAGCCGCCAAACAGCCGCTGCAAATTGGGCATGTTCTCGTCGGCGACGATAGAGAGCGGCCGGCTCACGCGGCGCTCCGCTCGCCACCGGCCAACAACGCGGCCAGCGAGTAGCTGGCCGGGCTAAACAGCAGTGCGGGATCAAGCTTGGCCGCCGCCGCGTTGAGCGCCGCGGCAAATTGGGCGGCGCGGGTCGGCAGGGTGTCGCTTGCCAGCCAGCCCTGCAGGCGCGCCAGCACCGCTTCGGCAAACGGCTGTGGCGGCCGGTTGTCGACCGCGAAGTTGTCGACACTGAGCTGAAAGTCGCGGCCGCAGGCCCGCGAGAACAGCCACTCGAGCGCCTGCGGAGCGACCTCGACCGACTCGAACTGGCGCTGCAGCTCGGCACTGCGCTCGCCGGGCTGGTACCAGTAACCAAAATCGTCGCGGCGCCGGCGCGCCGTGCCGGCGATAGTCCAGTGGGCGATCTCGTGGAGTGCGCTGGCCGGGTAGTCGGCGCGGTAGTAGAGCTGGTGGTGCGGTTGGGCGGCGCTGGCGGCGCGATAGAACGGCTCGTCAACGCCGCCGATCAGGCGGGTCTGGTAGGCGTCGCCGAACAGCGCCGCGAAGGTCTGCTCGATGATCGCCAACTGGCGACTGTCATCCACGGCGCGCCCGGCCCTGCGCCGATTAAGCGGGCCGGCCGTAGTTCATCAGCCGCTCAAAGCGGTTCTGTAGCAGCGTCTCCAGCGGTAGCGCAGAGAGCTGGTCGAGCTGCTCTGAGAGGGTCGCTTTGAGCGTCGCCGCCATCGTCTCGATGTCGCGGTGGGCGCCGCCGAGCGGCTCGGCGATGGTCTGGTCGACAATACCGAGTTTTTCGAGGTTGTCTGAGGTGACCCCCATCGCCTCGGCGGCATCCGGGGCTTTGTCGCTAGTCTTCCAGATAATGTTGGCGCAGCCCTCGGGCGAGATCACAAAGTAGGTGGCGTACTGCAGCATATTGATGCGGTCGCCGACCCCGATCGCCAGCGCGCCGCCGGAGCTGCCCTCGCCGATCACGGTGCAGATAATCGGTGTCTTGAGCCGCGACATCACCGCCAAGTTGCGGGCGATCGCCTCGGAGATGTTGCGCTCTTCAGAGTCGATGCCCGGGTAAGCACCGGGGGTGTCGATCAGGGTGAACACCGGCATATTAAAGCGCTCGGCCATCTCCATCAGCCGCAGCGCTTTGCGGTAGCCTTCGGGCTTGGGCATACCGAAGTTGCGTTTGACCTTCTCGGTGACGCCGCGGCCCTTCTCTTCGCCGATCACCACCACCGGGCGGCCGTTCAGCCGCGCCACACCACCGACAATCGCCTGGTCGTCGCCAAAGTGGCGGTCGCCGTGCAGCTCGTCCCAGTCGTCAAAGACCCGGGTAATGTAGTCGAGCGCATAGGGGCGCTGCGGGTGACGGGCAACCTGTACCACCTGCCAGGCCGACAGCTTGGCGTAGATCGATCCGGTTAATTTAGTCGATTTCTCACGGAGCCTGGCGACCTCTTCGGCGATATTGAGCTTGTTGTCGCTCCCGACCAGCTGCAGCTCTTCGATTTTGGCTTCGAGGTCGGCGATCGGCTGTTCAAAAGCGAGGTAGTTGAGATTCATCGTGATCCATTCTCTTGTTGGTCAACTCTGGCCGCCATTCTAACACCGACCGCCGCGGTTGGCTCTGCCGGCGGCGATTTAGCGGTAGTGCAGCTGCACGGCGTCGCGGCCAAACTGGTCGCGCAGGCTCTGTAGCAGCTCGTCGGTTGGGCGCACCCGCCAGTCGCTGCCCAACAGCAGTTGGGCGCGGCCGACTGCGGCGCGGTAATCGAGGTAAACCGCGCAGTTGCCGGCCTGGTAGGGTGCCAACAGCTCGGCGATCGGTTCGGCCCACGGCCGCTGCTGGTCGACCGCTACCGCTAGGTGCGACAGCTTGGCCGCGCGGGCGTCGACGATCGACTGGATAGACTCGACCACCACCTTGAGACCACCGCTGTAGTCGTCCTCTTGAACCGAGCCGTCGACCACCAGCAGCGCATCTTTGACCAAGATATCGCGGTAGGCCTGGTACTTCTCGGCAAAGATCGACAGCTCGATGCGGCCGCTCTTGTCGTCGAGCGTGACAAACGCAAAGGTCTCACCGCGCTTGTTCTTCATCGTGCGCATAGCCACGATCATACCGGCGACTACGCCGCGCTCTTTGCTGGGGCGCAGATCAACAATCCGGCGCGGTACCATATTGGCCAGCTCGGCCTCGTACTCGTCGATCGGGTGGCCGGTCAGGAACAGCCCGAGGGTCTCTTTCTCGCCGTTGAGGCGCTCTTTGGCGGTCAGCGGTTTGGCAGTGCGGTAGCTGTCGTAGTTAAACTCTGGCGAGCTCTCGACAATGCTATCGCCAAACAGATCGGTCATCCCAGCGCTGGCGTTGCGCTCGCTCTGGTCGGCCAGTTTGACCGCCTCCTCGAGCGCCGCCAGCATCACTGCGCGGCTGTAGCCGATCTCGCCGGGCGGGCCGATCTGATCGAGTGCGCCGCTGCGGATCAGCGCCTCGAGGGCGCGCTTGTTGACCTTGCGGATATCGATCCGCGAGCAGAAGTTAAACAGGTCGGTAAACCGCCCACCGGTCTCGCGGACTGCGATAATATTCTCGATCGGCCCCTCGCCGAGCCCCTTGATAGCACCGAGCCCGTAGATGATCTGATCGTCGGCGTTGACACTGAATTTAAACAGCCCGCCGTTGACGTCGGGCGGCAGCAGTGCCACCCCCATGGTCCGGCACTCGTCGATAAAGGTGACCACTTTGTCGGTCTTGTCCATGTCCGAGGAGATGGTGGCGGCCATAAACTGCGCCGGGTAGTGGGTCTTAAGCCAGGCGGTCTGGTAGGCGACCAGCGCATAGGCGGCCGAGTGCGACTTGTTAAAGCCGTAGCCGGCAAACTTCTCCATCAAGTCAAAGATGTTCGAGGCGAGCTCGTGGTCGAAACCCTTTTCACTGCTGCCGGCGAGAAACAACTCGCGCTGCTTGGCCATCTCTTCGGGCTTCTTTTTACCCATCGCGCGGCGCAACAGGTCGGCGCCACCGAGGGTGAAGCCGCCCATCTCTTGGGCGATCTGCATCACCTGCTCTTGGTAGAGGATAATCCCGTAGGTCGGCTCCAACGCCGCCTTGAGACAGTCGTGTTGGTATTGCGGGTGCGGGTAGCTAACTTCGGCGCGGCCCTTCTTGCGGTTGATAAAATCGTCGACCATGCCCGACTGCAGCGGCCCGGGCCGAAACAGCGCCACCAGTGCAACGATATCTTCAAAGCGGTCGGGGCCGAGCTTGCGGATCAGCTCTTTCATACCGCGCGACTCTAGCTGGAACACCGCGGTGGTGTCGCCGCGCTGCATCAGCTCGTAAGAGCGGCTGTCGTCGAGCGGGATCGACTCGATCTGCAGCGCCGCTTCGCCGCTCTCGGCGCGACGCTGGTTGACCATCGCCACCGCCCAATCGACGATGGTGAGAGTGCGCAGACCGAGAAAGTCGAACTTCACTAGGCCGGCCTCTTCGACGTCGTTCTTGTCGAACTGGGTGACCATGTTGGCGCCACCGTCGTCGCAGTAGATCGCCGAAAAGTCGGTGATCGTGGTCGGAGCGATCACCACCCCACCGGCGTGCTTGCCGCAGTTGCGGGCGACCCCTTCGAGCTGTTCGGCCATCGCCCAGATCTCGGCCGCCTCTTCGTCGTCGGCCAAAAACTCGCGCAAGCTCTCCTCTTGCTCTAGCGCCTTGGCGAGGGTCATGCCGACCTCAAACGGGATCATCTTGGAGAGCTTGTCGGCCAGCCCGTAAGACTTGCCCTGCACCCGCGCCACATCGCGGACCACCGCCTTGGCGGCCATGGTGCCGAAGGTGACGATCTGCGATACCGCGTCGCGGCCGTAGCGCTCGGCGACATAGTTGATGACCCGGTCGCGCCCCTCCATGCAGAAGTCGATATCAAAGTCGGGCATCGAGACCCGCTCGGGGTTGAGGAAACGCTCAAACAGTAGGTCGTATTCGATCGGGTCGAGATCGGTAATCTTCAGTGCGTAGGCGACCAGCGAACCGGCCCCTGAGCCGCGCCCGGGACCGACTGGAATACCGTTGTCCTTGGCCCACTGGATAAAGTCCATCACGATCAAAAAATAGCCGGGGAAGCCCATCTGGATGATGATATCCAGCTCGAACTTGAGCCGCGCGTGGTAGCGCTGGCGGATCTGCGCAAAATCGGCGCGCTGTGTGTCGAATAGAAAAGCTAACCGCTCATCTAATCCGCGCTCGGAGAGCTGGATAAAATACTCGCCCATGGTCAGACCGTCGGGGACCGGGTAGTCGGGCAGGAAATACTCGCCAAGACGCAGCGTCACCGAGCAGCGCTGCGCGATCAGCAGTGAATTGGCGAGCGCCTCGGGCAGGTCGCTGAACAGCTCGGCCATCTCGTCGCCACTGCGCAGGTACTGCTGCTCTGAGTAGCGGCGCTCGCGGCGCGGGTCGTCGAGGGTGCGCCCCTCGGTGATACAGACCCGCGCCTCGTGGGCGTCGAACTCGTCGGCGGTTAAAAACCGCACATCATTGGTCGCCACCAGAGGACAGCCGGAGCGCGCCGCGAGCGCCACCGCGGCGTGTAGATGGTCTTCGTCGCCGGTGCGACCGGTGCGCTGCACCTCGAGATAGAAGCGCCCCGGGTAGAGCGCCTGCCAGCTGGCCAGCTCGCTGTCGGCGCGCTCATCTTGCTGGTTGCCCAGCGCGCTGCCGAGCGGCCCGTTGCGCCCCCCAGAGAGCACAATCAGCCCCTCGCTGTGGTCGGCCAACCAGGCGCGCTGCAGCTGAGGTGAACCGTGCCGCTGGCCGTCGCGCCAGGCGCGCGAAATCAGTGCCGTGAGGTTGTGGTAGCCGGCTTGGCTGGCGACCAAAAAAAGCAGGTTATAGGGATCGCCATCGGCCTCTTCGACCACCGCCAAATCGGCGCCAATAATCGGCTTGATACCGGCGCCACGGGCCGCCTTGTAGAATTTGATCAGGCCAAAAAAGTTGCTGAAGTCGGTCAGCGCCAGTGCCGGCATGCCGAGCTCGGCGGCGCGCGACACCAGCGGCTTGATGCGCACCAAGCCATCGATCAGGCTGTACTCTGAGTGCAGCCGCAGGTGGACAAATTGGCTCATAACTGCGGCGTCGCGATCACGGTTGGCTGAGCAGTGTGCTGACATCGACACCATAGTAGTCGAAGCTGTCGCGCATCAGGTCGTAGACGTTGCCAGTGTAGCCGGGCGCAGTGACCGGCCGGGTGGCCAGCGGCTGACAGCGCTCGCCCCACTTGACCAGACCGGCCCCGCAGGTGAGCCCGCCACCAAAGGTGGCCATTAGAATATTCATGCCGGGCTCAATGCGGCCGGCCTCGAGCGCATCGGTCAGCGCCAGCGGAATAGAGGCCGCCGAGGTGTTGGCGTACTCTTGGATGCGCACAATAATCTTTTCAATCGGGAAATCGAGCCGCTTGGCGAGCGCCTCGATGATCCGGATATTGGCCTGGTGGGGGACAAACAGATCGATGTCGGCCACCGTCAAATTGGCCTGCTCGAGCACCCGCGCGCAGGCGTCGCCCATCCCCTTCACGGCATTCTTAAAGATCGCCTGGCCGTCGAAAGCGAGGTGGCGCTGGGCCGGGTGAAAGAGGTTGGTCGGGTTGATGCCAAGGCCGTGCATCTCGAGCGACTCGCGGCTGTCGCGGACGGTGCTCCAGGCGCTGTGCAGCAGCCCACTGGGCTGTTCGCTGGCCTCGATCACCACCGCGCCGGCGCCGTCGCCAAACAGCACCGCGGTGCTGCGCTCGTGCCAGTTCATCACCTGCGATAGGTGCTCTGAGCCGATCACCAGAGCGCGCTCGATCTGGCCGCTGCGGACCATCGCGGTGGCGTTGGTGAGCGCGTAAAACCAGCTGGTGCAGGCGCTGTTGAGGTCCATACAGCCGGCATTGCCGGCGCCGAGTTTGTCGAGCACATAGCTGGCCGTATTGGGGCAGAGATCGCTGCCGGTGGTGGTGCCGACGATTAACATATCGATCGATTCGGGGGCGGTACCGGACGCCGCCAGCGCCTGCTCGGCCGCCTGCCAGGCCATTTCGCCGCTGGTTAGGTGGCTGTAGTGGCGGCGCTCAATGCCGGAGCGCGAGCGGATCCACTCATCCGAGGTGTCGACCACCCTAGCTAGATCGTCGTTGCTCATCACCACTGGCGGCACGTATTTTCCCCATCCGGTGATTGCGGCGTATCTCATGGTGACCTCGGTCTCTGTTGTTATTGTGGTGGCCCAGCAAATTTGGGCTAGTCTGCGAATATAAAAGGATTACTGCGGCGAGACAACCCGCAACAGCGCGCGGCGGTCGGTTTTATTGGCGGCCGGCCGGTGGCTGGGCGACCACCGCCGCCACCGGTGCAAACGAGCGGCGGTGAATCGGCGTAGCGCCGAGCTGGCGCAGCGCCGCCAGGTGGCTGGCACTGCCGTAGCCCTTGTGGCCGGCAAACCCGTAACCGGGGTAGCGGGCGTCGAGTGCGACCATCTCGCGATCGCGGGTGACCTTGGCGATGATCGAGGCGGCGCTGATCACCTCGACGCGGCCGTCGCCGCGGGTCACCGCCTCGCTGCGGTAGCCCCAGTCGGGCAGCCGGTTGCCATCCACGGCGACAAAGTCTGGCCGCTGGGCGAGCTCGTCGACCGCGCGGGTCATCGCCAGCAGAGTCGCCTGAAGAATATTCAGCTGGTCGATCTCGGCGACACTGCAGCGCCCTACCGACCAGCAGAGCGCCTGCTCGACAATCTGGCTGTAGAGCGCCTCGCGGCGTTTCTCGGAGAGTTTTTTCGAGTCGGCGAGCCCCTCAATGGTGTGGCCGGCTGGCAGAATCACCGCCGCCGTGACCACGTCACCGGCCAGTGGCCCGCGCCCGACTTCGTCGACACCGGCCAGCCAGCGGACCCCGACCGGCGGCTGCCAGCTGCTGTCGGTCACGCTGCCGGCTCGGCGATCAGGTCGGCGATCGCCACCGCCGCGCGGGCGCTGGAAGGCAGCTCGATCTGGCTGCGCAGGGCGCGCAACTCGGCCACCAACGCGGCGCCGCGGGCCGGCTCGAGCAGCTCTAACAGTGCGCCGCTGAGCTGCTCGACAGTGGCGTCGTGCTGCAGCAGCTCGGCGACCAGTGGCCGGCCGGCCAGCAGGTTGGGCAGCGCCACATAGGGGGTCTTAACCAGCCAACGGACCAGCCGGTAGCTCCACTCGCCGAGCTTGTAGCTGACCACCATCGGCCGCTCCAGCAGCATCGCCTCGAGCGCGGTGGTACCGGAGGTCAACAGTACTGCATCGGCAGCGGTCATCGCCGTCTCGGCACCACCGTCGATCACCGTGATCGGCAGCGCCGGGCAGCTGGCTAGCAGCGCATCGAGCTGGGCGCGCCGCGCCGGGTTGGCGGCCGGCAGCACAAAGCTGATTCCGGCCAGACTGGCCGCCAATTTGGCCGCCACCTGCAGATAGAGCGGTGCCATCAGCGCCACCTCGCCACTGCGGCTGCCGGGCAGCAGCGCCACCACCGGCGCGCCGCCAATACCGAGCTGGCGGCGCGCCGCGGCGGCGTCGCCCGGGCGCAGCTGGCTGGCCAGCGGGTGGCCGACAAACAGGCTCGGCACCTGGTGCTGTTGATAGAACTGCTGCTCAAACGGCAACAGCGTCAACATCAGGTCGACCGATTTTTTGATCCCTTTGATACGCCCCTGCCGCCACGCCCAGACCGACGGACTGACGTAGTGGACAGTTTTAATACCGAGTGGCTTGAGCCGTTTCTCGATCCCTAAGTTGAAGTCGGGGGCGTCGATGCCAATGAATGCTGCGGGACGCTGCTGACGGCAATAGTTGACGATGTCGCGGCGAATGCGCAGCAGCTCTGGCAGCCTTTTGAGCGGCTCGACAAAGCCCATCACCGCCAGCCGCTCGAGCGGGTGGCGGCTGACCAGCCCAGCGGCGATCATCTTGGGGCCGCCGATACCGGTAAAGTGGGCGGCTGGAAAGTGGCTGCGCAGTGCACCGATCAGATCGGCACCGAGGGTGTCGCCAGAGGCCTCGCCAGCCACCAGTACAAACAGCGGCGCAGCGTCCATCTAGCGAATGATGCCGCGGCTAGAACGCACCAGTGACGCCAAAAACTGTGCGGTGGCGGGGTCGTCGCCGAGCGCGCCGATCTGCTGCTGGGCCTCGTCCATGGTGAGTCCACGGCGGTAGACAATTTTGTAGGCCTTGTTGACCAGCGCCACCTGCTCGGCAGTGAAGCCGCGCCGCTTCATCCCCTCGCGGTTGATAGTGCGCGGCTCGGCCGGGCTGCCGGTG
Source organism: Porticoccaceae bacterium (assembly GCA_024639885.1). Taxonomy (GTDB): domain Bacteria; phylum Pseudomonadota; class Gammaproteobacteria; order Pseudomonadales; family Porticoccaceae; genus LSUCC0057. The sequence goes on from JAHEGD010000004.1 coordinate 24,103, forward strand.
GCGGTGACGAACGCCGGCACGTCGTGGTAGAGAAACGAGCCGGGGCCGACAAAGGCGTGGCCGCCAATCTGCACATACTGGTGGACCAGTGAATACCCGGACAGAATCGCCCAGTCGTCGACCACTACATGGCCAGAGATTGAGGCGTTGTTGACAAAAATGGTGTGGTTGCCGACCACACAGTCGTGGCCGATATGGACATAGGCCATCAGTAAGTTGTCGCTGCCGATCACCGTCTCACCGCGGTCTTGGACGGTACCGCGGTGGATGGTGACCCCTTCGCGGATGACGTTATTATCGCCGATCAGCAGCCGGGTCGGCTCGCCGCGGTATTTGAGATCGGGGGTGTCCTCGCCAACGCTGGCGAACTGGAAAATCTTGTTGTTGGCGCCGATCTCGGTCGGCCCCTTGAGCACCACGTGGGAGCCGACCACACTGTCGGCACCGATTTTAACGCCGGGGCCGATGGTGGTGAATGGCCCCACTTGCACACTGGGGTGGAGCTCGGCAGCGGGGTCAACAATCGCTTGCGGGTGAATCATCGGCTCAATCTCGGTCGCGGTAGGCACACAGCAGGGTCGCCTCAGCGGCGGTCTGACCGTCGACGGTGGCCGACACTTGGAAGCGCCAGATACCGCGCTTTACCCCGGCCACCTCGGCGCGCAGCACCAGCTTGTCGCCAGGCACCACTTGACGCTTGAAACGGCAGTTGTCGATACCGGCAAACAGATAGAGCTTGCCGTCTTCGGCGGTGGTTTTGGTGGTGGCAAAGCCGAGAATACCGGCCGCTTGGGCCATCGCTTCAACAATCAGTACACCGGGAAAGATCGGCGCGCCGGGGAAGTGGCCGTTGAATACCTCTTCATTGGCGGTGATATTTTTGTAGGCGAGAATGTAGTCGTTCTCCACCAGCTCCTCGACCCGGTCGACCAACAGAAACGGGTAGCGGTGAGGCAACAACTTTTTAATTTGATTCAGGTCCACACAAACTCCTTAATGGCTTGCCACCAGCTATTCCGGCTGACGTTTTTGTAACTCTTTAATCTGTCGCGCCATCTCGTCGAGCTGGCCAAAGCGCACTGCGCTGCGCCGCCACTGGGCGCTGGGCAGCAGCGGCGTACCGGCCGAGTAGCTGCCGGGGGTGGTGATGTTATTGGTCACTAAACTTTTCGCGGTGACCTGCACTCCGTCGCAGACACTGATATGGCCGATCACCCCGGCGGCACCCGCCAAAATACAGTTTTTGCCGACCGAGGCACTGCCGGCGATCGCCGAGAAAGCCACCATCGCGGTGCCGTCGCCGACGCTGGCGTTGTGGCCGATCTGGACGTGGTTGTCGAGTATCACCTGGTTGCCGAGCACGGTGTCGGCCAGTGCACCCCGATCGACCGTCGAGTTGGCGCCGATCTCGACGTCGTCGCCGATCTGTACGCCACCGAGCTGGTGAATCTTCTGCCAGCCGCCCTGGCCGTTGGGGGCAAACCCGAAGCCGTCGGCACCGATCACTACGCCGGCGTGCAGGGTCACCCGGTCGCCGAGCAACACGCCGTAGTAGAGGGTGACATTGGCGGCCAGCCGGCACTGCTGGCCGACCACGCTGTTGACGCCGATCACGCTGTTGGCACCGATCACGCTGCCGGCGCCAACCACCGCACCGGCCTCAATCACCGCGCCGGCCCCGACCGTCACCCCCTCGCCGAGGCTGGCACTGGGGTCGACGCAGGCGCGCGGGTGAATGGTGCCGGCCGGCTCCGGTGCGTTGGCGAACAGACCGCTAACGCGAGCGAAGGCGAGATAAGGATCGGCGACAACGATCGCGTCGCCCGGGTAGTGCGCCGCACTGGCGGCGTCGAGCAGCACCGCAGCGGCGCGACAGGCGGCCAGCTGCGGGCGGTACTTGCGGTTGGCGAGAAAGCTCAGCTGACCGGCTTGCGCTGTGGCCAGCGGGGCGATACCGGTAATGATCGCCGCTGGGTCACCGCGCAGCTCGCCGTCGAGCTGCGCCGCTATCTCGCCGAGCGCGACAGTAGCCATGAGGTAGGCGGCCGTCGGTTACTGAGTCTTCTGGTTGAGCCGCTCGGCGACCTTGGCGGTAATGTTGTGCTCGGGGCCGGCAACCATCACCGACTCGGCTTTCAACAGCAGCGTGATGCCCTCTTCCTTGACAATCTCTTCGAGCGCTTCGCTCGCTTTGGGGCGCAGCTCTTCAAAGATGCTCTGCTGCAGTGCTTGGCTTTCCGCCTGCAGTTTGCGCATGGCCAGATCGGCATCGGCCTTGGTGTACTCGGCTTTCTTCTGGTAGCTGGCGGCCTGCTCTTGCGACCAGGTCATACGGTTGGCCTCGGCCTCTTTGGCCATCGCCTGCAGGTCAGCCACAGCGCTTTCATACTTGGCGCGCAGGGCGACGAAGTCGGCACCCGACTCGGCGGCCTGGGCGCGCTGCTGGGCCAGCTCAGAGCCAAAGATAGCGCGCTGAATGTCGACCACAGCGATCTTGTCGGCGGCAAAAGAGAGAGTGCTAGCGGCCAGTAGGGTGGCGGCAATGAACAGTTTTTTAATGGTAACCACGATAAAACTCCAAAATAGTGTCTGTTATGGGTGGATTCGGTGTTGATCTGCTGCAGAGTTTACTGGCTTTTAGGCCAGCCGTCTCGGCTAGAAGGTGTTGCCCATCGAGAACTGGAAGACCTCTCTGTTCTCGTACTCTGAGGCGTTGAACGGCTTAGCCAAGCTGAAGGTGAGCGGACCAAAGCCGCTCAGCCAGGTGACGCCGACACCGGCGGCAAAGCGCATATCACTAAAGCTCGGCTCGTAACAGTTCAACTGAACCCCGTTACAGCTACTGTTAAAGATGTTACCACCATCAAAGAACAGCGACGACTGCACCGAACGCTGGTCTTTAAGGAACGGCAGCGGGAAGATGATATCAAGACCGCCGATCGCCTTAATGTTGCCGCCCAGCGCGCGCCAGTCTTTGGGGTCCGATGTGTAACTGCTGGTGCCGCGCGGGCCGAGATCGTTCTTCTCGAAGCCGCGGATCGAGCCCAGACCGCCACCGTAGTAGTTTTTAAAGAATGGCAGCGACCCGGTGTCGCCGTAGCCGTCAGCGACGCCGAGCTCGGCGCGGAACTTCAGCGTCAAGCGGTTAAAAATCGGCATCGCGATCAGGTACTGGCCGCTGGCGTTAAAGCGCCAGTACTCCAGGTCGCTGCCGGGCACGGTGGCTTCAAAACCGACCCGCGCCTGCGACCCACGGGTGGCAAACACACCGCGGTTGAGGGTGGAGCGCACGTAGCTGAGATTGATGCTGGCGGTGTCGTAGGTATCGCCATTGGCAGTGATGAACTCAACTACCTCTTGAGTTGATGAGAACCGCGACGAGCTCATATCGAGATGTTCGTAACCGACCCCAAAACCGACTCGCGAAATTTCTGAGAGCGGGTAGCCCCAGTTGAGCCCAGCGCCGTAGCTGGAGGTAGAGTAATCCGACAGCTGATAGTCGCCGTAGTCGGTCTCACGGGCGAAGATATTAAAGCCGAGGCTAATGCCGTCCACCGTGTAGTAAGGCTCGGTGTAGCTGAGATTGATCGAGGTCTGGTAGCGGCTGCGGTTGAGTCCGATCCCGACCTGTTTACCGCTGCCGAGAAAGTTGTTCTCGCTGAGGTTGGCGCCGATGATCATACCGGTGCCCTGTGCGTAACCGAGGCTGGCACCGACCGAGCCAGAGGGCTGCTCCTCTACACTGTAAACTACGTCGATCTGGTCGCTGGTACCGGGCACCGGAATAGTCTCACTGGTGACCTCTTTAAAGAAGCCGAGTCGCTCCAAGCGCAACTTAGAGTGCTCAATCAGCGCAGTGTTGGCCGAGCCGCCCTCCATCTGACGCATTTCGCGGCGTAGCACCTCATCGGCGGTCTTGCTGTTGCCGCGGAACTCAATGCGGCGCACATAGGCGCGCATACCCGGGGTGACCAAGAAGGTGACCTTGGCGGTGCCGGTTTCGTCGTCGACTTCGGGGTAGCCCTGCACCTCAGCAAAGGTGTAGCCGTCGTTACCCAGCCGGCGGGTAATGAACTCGCTGCTGCTAGTCATCAGCGCCTGCGAAAAGGTCATCCCCTCACGGACCATAATCAGCTGGCGGATCTGCTCTTCCGGGATCACCATCTCACCGGCCAGCTCAACCGCACTGACTTTAAAAATCTCGCCCTCGTCGATATTGATGGTGATAAACACCGACTCTTTGTCGGGGCTCACCGCCACCTGGGTGGAGCGCACGTTAAACTGTAGGTAACCGCGGTCCAGATACCACGACTCGAGCGTATCGATATCGGTCGAGAGCTTCTCGCGGGCGTACTTGTCGTCGCTGCCAAACCAGCCAAACCAGCCGCCGCTCGGCTGCTGTTCAAATAGCTCCAGCAACTGGCTCTGGTCAAAGGCGCGGTTGCCAACAATGTTGATGTGGCGAATCACCGCAACGTCACCCTCGTCGATGGTGACATTGATTTTGATCCGATTGCGCGGCAGCTGCTCAACTTCAGTCTCGACCATCGCCCCGTAGCGGCCCTGGGAGACATACTGGCGTTGCAGCTCTTGGCCCATACCATCGAGCACCACTTGGCGGAAGATTTGACCCTCGGCGAGGCCGTTGTCGCGCAGCGCAGAGATCAACTGTTCTGTCTCAATTGCCTTGTTGCCCTCGATCACGATCTCGGCGACTGCCGGCCGCTCAACCAAGCCCAGCACCAGTACGCCGCCGTCGCGGGCGATCACCACATCTGAGAAGTACCCGCTGCGAAACAGCGAGCGGGTCGCCTCTTGTAGGCCGGCGTCATCGACGCGGTCGCCGACGTTGATCGGCAGTGCACCAAACACGGTGCCAGCCGAGACCCGCTGCAGCCCCTCGATGCGGATATCTTGCACCTCAAACAGCTCAGCCATGGCCGGCGCGGCGAGGCTGGCAAAAAATAGGCTAGCGGCGACTAACAGCGCGCTGTTAAATCGCTTTATCGATACCAAAAGTGAAGTCATTGAAAGTCTTTAACCTTATTGTCGAAGGCGCTGTCCGCCGCTGTTTATTGGTCTGGGTCTGCCGGCTCAGGTTAGGTCGTTGAAAAGAGCCAACCCCATCAGCCCCAACATCACCGCTAGACCCCACTGCATAGCGACCTGCTGGATGCGGTCGGAGATAGGCCTGCCGCGCACCGCCTCAAAGGCGTAAAACATCAACCGGCCGCCGTCTAAAATCGGGATTGGCAGCAGGTTCATCACGCCGAGCATTATACTGAGAAAGGCCACAAACCGGAGGAAATTATCCCAGCCGGCCTGCGCCGAGTCGCCGGCCACTTTAGCAATGGTGACCGGGCCGCTCAAGTTTTTCGGCGACAGCTGGCCGCTGACCAATTTGCCGACCGAGGCCAGCACCAGCTGCGACATTTCGGCAGTCTGGCCGACCGCGCGGGCCAGTGCGCTGGCCGGGTTGTAACTCACATCGCGCCACAGCGCCTCGGGGTAGCTGCCCAGCTGGCCGAATTCGATACCGATCTGCCAGCGGCTGACACCGTCGCGCAGTACCGGCGCAGCGGCGACCGACAGCTCGTTGCGCTCCACGTCAGCCGCGCTACCGCGCTCAACTGTGAGCCAGACCGGCTCGCCGGCAGCGGCCGCCAGCGCCGCCGAGAACGCCGCCGCCGATACCAGCGGGCGGCCGTCGAGGGCGACAATCTTGTCACCTTCGCGCAGCCCAGCGGCAGCGGCCGGTGTGCCGGCCGCGACGCCGCGCACCAGCAGCGCATCCAGCTGGTAGGGCGGGCTAATGCCGAGCGCCTGCAGCGGCTGCGGCGCCTCGCGCTCGCTCAGCCAGTCGCTGATTGGCAACCGGTACTGGCCGGCGCTGCCGTCGCTGCGGCGTATACCCAACTCAATCGCGCCGGAGTTGCCCAAATAGTGAAACAGCTCGCGGTTGAGGTCGCCCAGCGTCGCCACCGCCACCCCGCCGACCGATTCGACCAACATGCCCTCTTCCAGCCCCGCCGCGGCGGCCGGCGACTCTGCGCCGATAGCACCGAGCTGGGGCGCCAAATCGCGCTCACCGCCAAGCAGCACCACCCAGAAGAAAAACACTGCAAGAATAAAGTTGGCGACCGGCCCGGCGACCACAATCGCCATCCGCTGCCAGACGGTTTTGCTCTGATAACTGTCACTGCCGGCGGCGCCAACACCGTCGCCGCGCATTTTGACAAACCCGCCAAGCGGCAGCAGCGCCAGCCGGTACTCGGTGCCGTGGCGGTCGCGGCCGCTCCACAGCGCCGGCCCAAAGCCGATCGAAAACTGCTCGACAAACACCCCGCAGTGGCGCGCCACATAGAAGTGGCCGTACTCGTGGAAGGCGATCAACACGCCCAGCGCCAGCAGCACCGAGCCGATCATTACCGCCACATCAAACAGTGCCAAGCCAGACAACCACTCAACCACGCCCTACCCCTTCTTGGTCAGTTGCGACACCAGCGCCTGCGCTTGCAGCCGGGCGTCGCGATCGCAGGCTTGGACCGCGGCCAGGGTATCCGGTTCCCGCGGCTGACAAGTTTCTAGCACCGCAGCGACCAGCTCGGCGATCTGCAAGAAACCGATATGGCCGGCCAGAAATGCGGCGACTGCCACCTCGTTGGCGGCGTTGAGTACCGCCGGCGCAGAACCGCCCTGCGCGGCGGCGCGGTAGGCGAGCGCCAGCGCCGGAAAACGCTCTAAATCGGGGGCGGCAAAGTCGAGCCGCGCCACCGCCAGCAGATCGAGATGGCCGACGCCGCTGTCGATACGCTCTGGCCAAGCCAGTGCGTGGGCGATCGGGGTGCGCATATCGGGGTTACCGAGCTGGGCCAACACTGAGCCGTCGCGGTACTGGACCAGCGAGTGGATGACGCTCTGCGGGTGCACCACCACCTCGATCTGATCGGCGCCAACCGCAAACAGGTGCGCCGCTTCTATTAGCTCTAGCCCCTTGTTCATCAGCGTCGCCGAGTCGACAGAAATTTTGGCGCCCATGCTCCAGTTGGGGTGGGCGACCGCCTCAGCCGGTGTCGCGGCGGCCATCTGCGCGCGACTCCACTCCCGAAACGGGCCGCCCGAAGCCGACAGCAGCAGTTTGTCGACCCCCTGCGCGGCGGCTACGGCACCGCGCGGGCCACCGCGGTAGGCCTCACTCGTGTAGTGGCTGGGCAGCGACTGAAAGATTGCGTTGTGCTCGCTGTCAATCGGCAGCAGCAGCGCCGCAGAGCGCTCTACCGAGGCCATAAACAGCGGCCCGGCCATCACCAGTGCCTCTTTATTGGCCAGCAGCACCCGCTTGCCGGCCTCGACGGCCGCCAGCGTCGGCGCCAGCCCGGCGGCGCCGACGATCGCCGCCATCACGGTATCTGCCGCCGGGTCGGCGGCGACCGTGCAGAGCGCTTGCGCGCCATAGAGAATATCGCCCTCGAACGGGCCGTCGGCGACCAGCAGTGCCAACTGCTCGGCGGAACGCTCGTCGCCAACCACCAGGTAGCGGGGCAAAAACTGCGCCGCTTGGGCGGCCAGCTCGGCCAGCCGGGTGTGGCCGGTCAGCGCGTGTACGCTGTAGCGGTCGGGGTGGCGGGCGACCACATCGAGGGTGCTGACCCCGATCGAGCCGGTTGCGCCGAGTACCGTGAGGTGGCGTTTCACACCACCAGACCGAGCTGGCTGACCAGCAGGTAGAAGAGCGGCAGGCCGATCATCTGCGCATCGATGCGGTCGAGCACACCACCGTGGCCGGGCAGTATCGCGCCGCTGTCTTTAACCCCGTGGTGGCGCTTGAGCATACTCTCGAACAGATCGCCGACCGGCGCCGCGGCGGCGACCACCAACAGCAGTGCCGCCAACGGCCCCAGCGGCAGCCCCACCGCCGCCGAAACCACCAGCGCTAACAGCGCATTGGCCAACAGACCGCCGCCATAGCCCTGCCAAGTTTTGCCCGGGCTGATCACCGGTGCCAACTTGTGGACGCCGAGCCAGCGACCAAACACATAACCGCCGACATCGGCGAACGCGACCGCGGCGATCGCCAGCAGCAGCCACCAGCGGCCGCTGGGCAGCTGGATAATAAATACAATAGAGAGCCAGGTCGCCGCCAGCAGTGCCAGCCCGAGCAGCGCCATCACCGGCCAGCGCGCCCACAGCAGGGCGCTACTCGGGTAGCCTTGTATCCACAGTAAGATAACCGCCCAAAGCAGTGCCGCGGCTTGCACCACCCACGCCACTCGCGCTGGGTCTACCGAGCGGTAGTCGAGCAGCAACCAGCCGCCGCCCAACCAGTGGCTGGCCGCCACCAGCAGCGCCACCAGCGCCAGCGCAAACGCCACCCGCAGCAGCGGCCGCTGCCAGCCGGCCAGCCGGCACCACTCGTCCGCGGCGATCAATACCATCGGCAGTAGTGCTAGGGCAAATTGCTCTGCGCTGAGCAAGAACAAACCCGCCAGCAGCGCGGCGGCGAGCGCCAGCGCGGTGATAATTCTTGGCAGTAACATCAGTGGCCCCGCTTATTGGTCGGCGACGCTGGTGGCGTCACTGTAGAGTTCAGTGCTGTTGCGACCGCCAAAGCGGCGCTGCCGCGAGTAGTACTCGGCAACCGCTTGCTCAAACATCTGCTGGCCAAAGTCCGGCCAGTAACAGGGGGCGAAGTAGAGTTCACTGTAAGCGAGCTGCCAGAGCAAGAAGTTGCTGATGCGCTGCTCGCCGGCGGTGCGAATACAGAGATCTGGGTCGCTTAAACCGGTTAGCTGCAGGTGCTCGCCGAGCAGCGTCTCGTCGATGGCGTCGCTGGCCAGCTCGCCGCGCTGGACTTTTTCGGCGAGCTGGCGCGCAGCGTCGGCGATCTCCCAGCGGCCGCCGTAGTCGACCGCCAAGACTAGCTCGAAGCTACCGGCGGCGGTCAGCTGCTCGGCTTGGTCGATCTGCTCGCAGAGCCGCTTACTGAAATTTTCGCGGTTGCCGATCACCCGCAAGCGCACATCGTCTGCGGCCAGCTTACGCGACTCGCGCTTGAGATAGCTCGAGAATAGCGCCATCAACGCGCGCACCTCGACCGCCGAGCGGTTCCAGTTCTCGCTGCTAAAGGCGAACAGGGTAATCACTTCGACACCGTGCAGGCGCGCTGCTTTGAGTAGATCGCGGATCCGTTCGGCGCCCGCCTCGTGGCCGGCGGCACCGCGCAGGCCGCGCTGCTGCGCCCAGCGGTTGTTGCCGTCCATGATCACCGCGACGTGGCGCAGCGGGTGGTCGGCAGCAGCGGCTAGCGCCTGCAGCTGTTCGGTGGTCGGCGGCAGAGCGACTGCGGAAGTTGGCACAGTAATCAGATTGACCCGACGGAGCTAGATCTCCATCAGGTCCTTTTCTTTGGCGGCCAGCGCTTGGTCAACCTTGGCGATGTAGCCGTCGGTGATTTTCTGCACCTCATCTTGGGCGCGGCGCTCTTCGTCTTCAGAGATCATCTTATCTTTGAGCAGATCTTTAATGTCGCCGAGCACATTGCGGCGCACGTTGCGGATCGCAATACGGCCTCCTTCGGCCTCGTTGCGCGCCTGGCGACCGTAGGTCTTGCGGGTCTCTTCGGTCAGTGACGGCAGCGGGATACGGATGACCACACCGGCGGTGGCCGGGTTGAGGCCGAGATCCGACTTCATGATCGCCTTCTCGACATCGGGGACAATGTTTTTCTCCCACGGCGTGACCGACAGCGTGCGGGCATCTTCGATCACGATCGAGGCGACCTGCGCCAGCGGCGTGTCGACGCCGTAGTAAGAGACGTTAATGCCGTCCAGCAGCGACGGGTGGGCGCGGCCGGTGCGGATTTTATTGAACGCCATCGCCAGCGCCTCGAGCGCCTTTTCCATACGCTGTTCGGCGTCTTTTTTCAGTTCGTCGAGCATGGTTACTTCTCCTCGATTAGGGTGCCTTCATCGCCACCCACGATTAATTTTAACAGCGCACCAGGCTTGGACATGCGGAACACCCGCAGCGGCATGGTGTGCTCGCGGCACAGGACGATCGCGGTCAGGTCCATCACGCCGAGTTTTTTGTCCAGCACCTGATCATAGCTGAGGTGGCTGTAGAGTTCTGCACTGGGGTCGAGCATCGGGTCGGCCGAGTAGACGCCGTCGACTTTGGTCGCCTTCAGCACCACGTCGGCTTCGATCTCGATACCGCGCAGACAGGCGGCCGAGTCGGTGGTAAAAAATGGGTTGCCAGTACCGGCCGAGAAGATCACCACGTCGCCGTGTTTGAGATAGCGCATCGCGCGGCGGCGGTCGTAGTGTTCCACCACGCCACTCATCGGAATGGCCGACATGACGTGCGAGGAGATATTGGAGCGCTCGAGCGCGTCGCGCATCGCCAGCGCGTTCATGACGGTGGCGAGCATACCCATATGGTCGCCGGTGACCCGGTCCATGCCGGCGGCGTGCAGCGCGGCGCCGCGGAACAGGTTGCCACCGCCGATCACCAGGCCAACTTGCACACCGATACCGACCAACTGGCCGATCTCTAACGCCATCTGATCGAGCACTTTGGGGTCTATCCCAAAGCCCTCTGCGCCCATCAACTCTTCACCACTGAGTTTAAGAAGAATACGTTTGTACTTCTTTTCCTTGGCTTGGCTCGACATGCGCCCTCCGCTGTTGGTTATCACGGCCACAAGCTTACAACAATTTGGCAGCCCAGCTGCCGGTAGCGCCGCGGCAGCTGGGCCACCGCGGCACTGTCAGCCCCTAATTAAGAGGAGGCAGCGACCTGTGCGGCTACTTCGGCAGCAAAGTCGACTTCTTCTTTTTCGATGCCCTCACCCACTTCATAGCGGATGAAGCCGGTAACGCTGGCGCCGGCAGCGGCAACCAGTTTGCCGACGGTGGTGTCGGGGTCTTTAACAAACGGCTGGTCGAGCAGGCTCGCCTCTTTGAGGAACTTGCTGACGCGGCCTTCAATCATCTTCTCGATAATCGCTTCGGGCTTGCCGCTCTCGCGCGCCTGTGCAGAGAAGATCTCTTTCTCTTTGGCGATCAATTCGGCGGGCATCTGGTCAGAGCTGACCACCGCTGGGTTGACTGCTGCTACGTGCATGGCGACGTCGCGGGCCAGCTCTTCGCTGCCGCCGTTGAGGCCGACCACGACGGCGATACGGTTGTTGCTGTGGACGTAACCACCGGCCACTTCAGCTTCGATAGCGTCGAGACGACGCGGCGCGATGTTCTCACCGATCTTTTGCACCAGTGCTTCGCGCTTGGCTTCCAGATCGCCGGCCATCAGTGCGGCCAGGTCGGTGCTGCGCGCGGCAGCTGCGGCGTCGGCAACGGTGTTGACAAAACCGAGGAAGTTATCGTCGCGGGCGACAAAATCGGTCTCGCTGTTGACCTCTGCGAGCAGGCCGTAACCGCCTTCGATGCGCACTACAACGACGCCGTCAGCGGCGGTGCGGCTAGCTTTTTTGGCCGCTTTCAGGCCGCTTGATTTGCGCAGGTCGTCGATCGCTTTGTCGATATCACCGCCGGCGTCAACCAGTGCTTTTTTGCACTCCATCATGCCAAGGCCAGTGCGCTCGCGCAGATCTTTTACCAGTGAAGCAGTAATTTGGGTCATGGATTCTCTCTCCAAGTTAGGGGGCGCTCGGGCGCCAGATCAATAAAAGTCATTACAAAGTTGAGAAAAAGGGGGCCAGGCCCCCTTCTTCAAACGACCGCAAGCGCTCGGCTTACTCGGCCGCAGGTACCGGCGCAGCTTCTTCAGCGGCGGCCGGGGCAGCTTCTTCAGCAGCCGGCGCAGCTTCGACTGCAACTTCTTCTACGAACTCGTCTTTAGCGCCGCCTTTACCGGCAGCGGCCTTGCCTTCCAGCACAGCGTCAGCTGCCGCTGCGGCGTAGAGACGAATGGCGCGGATCGAGTCATCGTTACCCGGGATAACGTGGTCGACGCCGTCCGGGTCGCTGTTGGTATCAACAATACCGATGACCGGGATACCGAGCTTGTTGGCTTCGTTGATGGCGATACGCTCGTGGTCGACGTCGATCACGAACAGCACGTCGGGCAGGCCGTTCATGTCTTTAATACCGCCGATCGAGGTCTCTAGCTTGACCATGGTGCGCGATCGCATCAGGGCTTCTTTCTTGGTCAGCTTCTCGAAAGTGCCGTCGGCCGATTGGCCTTCCAGCTCGCGCAGGCGGCGGATCGAATCGCGGATAGTTTTGTAGTTGGTCAACATACCGCCCAACCAGCGGTGGCTGACAAAAGGCTGGCCAGCGCGCTCGGCCTGCTCTTTAACAATTTTTTGTGCGGCGCGTTTGGTGCCGACAAACATCACTTGGTTGCCCTTGGCAGCGTGGCTGCGCAGCAGTGCCAGCGCGTCGTTGAACGCGGGAACGGTTTGCTCAAGGTTGATAACGTGGACTTTGTTGCGTGAACCAAAGATGTACTGGGCCATTTTTGGGTTCCAAAAACGGGTTTGGTGGCCAAAGTGGACACCGGCTTGCAACATATCGCGCATGCTTACTGTAGGCATAGATTTCTCCAGGGGGTTAAGCCTCCACGATCCCCAACTATCAACCCGTTAAACCGAGGTTTAACCGGCACCCAGACAGCTGTGTCGGAACGTGTGTGATTTACGGCTGCGGCACCATTGCCGAGCCTTATTTTTACTACTTTAATGGCCGCCCCAACAGCGGCGGCCACGGCGAGCTGGGTTAGCACCCAAATCTCGGCGAGCTTTATACCATAACCACCGCCGCAAAGAAACCAAATTGGCCCGCTGATTGCCGGCAGTGTCGCCGCTGCGGCCAATACTCTACAATGCGCGGCTGTAGGTAAATTGTAGCCCCAGCGGCCACTGCTGAGCAGCCACTGGGCCGCCCAAGGAGATCAGATGAGCGTCAATATTCGCACCACCGAGCAGCTAGAAAAAATGCGCGTCGCCGGCCGGTTGGCCGCCGAGGTGTTGGATATGATTGGCGAGTATGTCGTCCCCGGCGTCTCTACCGAGGCGCTCGACACGCTCTGCCACAATCACATTGTCGATGTACAGAAAGCGATCCCGGCCTGCTTGGGCTACCGCGGCTTCCCAAAATCGGTCTGCACGTCGGTCAATCAGGTGATCTGCCACGGTATCCCGTCGCCGAAGAAAATCCTCAAGAGCGGCGACATCATCAACATTGATGTCACCGTGATAAAAGACGGCTGGTATGGCGATACCAGCAAGATGTTTCTGGTCGGCAAGGTCGCCGGCCACGCCGAGCGGCTGGTTAACGTCGCCCAAGAGTGCCTCTACAAGGGCATTGAACTGGTCGGCCCGGGCACCCGGCTCGGCGATATCGGCCACATTATCCAGCAGCACGCCGAAGCCAACTACTACTCGGTGGTGCGCGATTACTGCGGCCACGGCATCGGCGATGTCTTCCACGAAGACCCGCAGATTCTTCACTACGGCAAACCCGGCACCGGCATGGAGCTGCGCGAGGGGATGACCTTCACCATCGAGCCGATGGTCAACGCCGGCCGCAGCGAGACCAAATTAAAGAGCGACGACTGGACGGTAGAGACCCGCGATGGCCGGCTGTCGGCGCAGTGGGAGCACACCATGGCGGTAACTGCCAACGGCGTCGAAGTATTCACCCTGCGCAGTGACGAGAGGCTCTAACGACAGTGATTGAACACAGCGCACCGGCCGAGCTCTACGACGCACCCCGTTTTGCCAGCGAGCTGGCCAGCCAGCCGCCCACCGAGGTCTTCCGGCAGGCGCTCAACCACGCTGCCGACCACTTCAACCAGCGCTTTCACCAGGGCGAGTATGTGCACACGCTGGTCAACGAACAGGCGGTGTTTATGGACACCGTGCTGCAGCAGGCCTGGCAGCAGTTCAGCTGGGACCGCCATGTCTGCCTGGTGGCAGTCGGTGGCTACGGCCGCGGCGAGCTGCACCCGCACTCGGACATCGACCTGCTGATTCTGGTCCGCCACAGCCGTCCGGAGCGCTACCGCGATAGCATCGAGAAGTTTTTGGCGTTTCTCTGGGACATTCAGCTCAAGGTCGGCCAGAGCGTCCGCTCGCTGGCCCAGTGTGTCAGCGAGGCGCGCAACGACATCACCGTGGCGACCAACCTGATGGAGACCCGGCTGATTACCGGCGACCCAAAACTGCTCGACAAACTGCGCGCCAAGACCGCCGCCAAGAAGATCTGGCCGTCGGCGCTGTTCTACACCGGCAAGCTCGCCGAGCAGCAAGAGCGCCACAAAAAACACGGCAATACCGAATACAACCTGGAGCCCAACGTCAAAGAGGCACCCGGCGGGCTGCGCGATATCCAGCTGCTCAACTGGGTTGCCAAGCGCCACTTCAACGTCACCCGTCGCTCGCAGTTGATTGGCGCCGGTTTTCTCACTGAAGAAGAGTACATCACCCTGCGCCGCGACGAGGAGTTCCTCTGGAAGGTGCGCTACGGGCTGCACCTGCTCGCCGGCCGCGCCGAAGAGCGGCTGCTGTTTGACTACCAGCGGGCGCTCGCCGAGCAGTTTGGCTTTTTTGACAGCGACGACCGGCTCGGTGTCGAGAAATTTATGCAGCGCTACTACCAGGCGGTGCTGTCGATCCGCGAGCTCAACGACGTGCTGCTGCAGTATCTCGACGAGATGATCTACAAGAAGGACCGGGTCCGCCAAGAGATCGTGCTCAACGAGCGCTTTGTGGTCCGCGACGGGCTGATCGACACCGTCGACGACTACCTGTTTGGCCGCAACCCACCGGCACTGCTGGAGCTGTTTGCACTGCTCGGCGAAAACGAACAGATCGAGGGGATCCGCGCCGCGACCATCCGTCAGCTGCGCCTACACCGCGGCCTGATCGACGAGAGCTTTCGCAACAATCCGGTCAACAAGGCGCTGTTTTTGCGGATACTGCGCAGCCCGTGGATGCTCTCGCTGCAGCTACAACGGATGAGCCGCTACGGCATTCTCGGCAGCTACCTGCCGGAGTTTGGCCGGATCATGGGCCAGACCCAACACGACCTGTTCCACATCTACCCGGTCGACGTGCACACCCTGCAGCTAATCCGCAACATCCGTCGGCTAACCCGCCCCGAAGTGGCCGAAAAATTCCCGATTAGCTCGCACATCTACAAAAGCCTGCCCAAGCCCGAGCTGCTGATTATTGCCGCCCTCTACCACGACATCGCCAAGGGCCGCGGCGGCGACCACAGCAAGCTGGGGATGGTCGACACCGAGGCGTTCGGTCGCCGCCACGGGCTCACCGAGCAGGAGATCGCACTGACCTGCTGGCTGGTTGAGCACCACCTGCTGATGTCGACGGTCTCGCAGCGCGAGGATATATCGGACCCGGATGTGATCCACAAGTTTGCCAGCCAAGTTGGCAACCGCCGCCGGCTTGAGTTTCTCTATGTGCTGACAGTGGCCGATATCAACGCCACCAACCCCAAGCTGTGGACCGACTGGAAAGGGTCGCTGATGCGCAACCTCTACTTCGAGACCAAGTGGGCACTGCGCCGCGGGCTCGAGCAGCGCGCCGACCGCAGCGAATGGGTGGCCGACAGCAAGGCGGCGGTGCGCAATATTCTGGTTGAGCGCGGCATCTCCAGCGATGCCGCCGCCGAGCTGTGGCGCGATATCGGCGATGAGTTTTTCCTGCGCGAGAAGGCCAGCCACGTCGCCGACTTCACCGCCGCGATTCTCGCCCACCAGCAGCCTGATCAGCCGATCATCTTGCTGCGCGACGTCGGCGACGAGGTGCCGGTGGCGACCCAGGTGTTTATCCACAGCCGCGACCGGCGCAATATCTTCGCGCTCGCTGCGGCCACCTTTGAGCGGCTGGCGATCACCATCCAAGACGCCCGCCTGCAGACCTCTAACGACGACCGCGCCTTCGACGTCTTCTACCTGCTCGACGAGCAGGGCCGGCCGTTTGGCAGCAACCAAAAGCTCTGTGACAAAGTGGTCGCCGAGCTGACCCGCTCGATCCTGTCGCCAGACAGCGTCAAGTTTGATATCCATCGGCGCACCTCACGCCAGCTCAAGCAGTTTACCCTGCGCACCAGCGTCACCCTGAGCAACGACATCGAGCACAACGCCACGATTATCGAGGTGATTACTCTCGACCGGCCCGGCCTGCTGGCGCATATCGCGCAGATTTTCTTGCGGTTTGGGCTGCGCGTACTGACCGCGCGGATCGCCACGCTCGGCGAACGGGTCGAGGATATCTTTCATGTCACCGACGCCGACCACCAGCCGCTGGTCAATCTCGACCAGTGCCAGCAGCTGCGCGAGGTGCTCTGTAGCGAGCTCGATCAGCGCAACCGCGCCGAATCGGCCGGCGGCAGCGAAGTGACCCAGATCAATCTCAACGGCCAGGAGTTGTCGTGAACCCACTGCTCGACCGGCTACACCCCTACCCCTTCGAAAAGCTCCGCGAACTCAACGCCGCGGTGACCCCGCCGGCTGCGCTCGACCACATCGCGCTGTCGATAGGCGAGCCGCAACACCCGGTGCCAGACTTTATTGCCGCAGCGCTGGGCGACCACGCCGCCCTGCTCGGCAAGTACCCGACCACCAAGGGCAGCCCGGCGCTGCGCGAAGCGATCGCCGACTGGCTCTGCCGCCGCTTTGGGCTGCGCCCCGGCCAGCTGGACAGCGAGCGCCAGCTGCTGCCGGTCAACGGCACCCGCGAGGCGCTGTTTGCGTTTAGCCAGGCGATTGTCGACCCGCAGCGCGACCCGGTGGTGGTCAGCCCCAACCCGTTCTACCAGATCTACGAGGGCGCGGCGCTGCTCGCCGGCGCCGAGCTGGTGTTCGTCGATGCCAGCGCCGAGCACGGCTTTATCCCGCAGCTGCAGTCGCTGCCGGCGGCGGTCTGGCAGCGCTGCCAGCTGCTTCACCTGTGCAGCCCGGGCAACCCGACCGGCGCGGTGATGTCGCTGGCCGACTACCAGTTGGCGCTAGAGCTGGCCGACCGCTACGACTTTGTGATCGCCGCCGATGAGTGCTACTCGGAGCTCTACCGCGACGAACAGAACCCACCGCTCGGTCTGCTCGATGCATGCCGCCAGCTCGGCCGCGACGACTTCAGCCGCTGCCTGGTGTTTCACAGCCTCTCCAAGCGCTCTAACTTACCCGGCCTGCGCTCCGGCTTTGTGGCCGGCGACGCCGCCCTGCTCGAGCAATTTTTGCTCTACCGCACCTACCACGGCTGCGCCATGAGCGGGCTGGTGCAAGCACTGTCGACAGCGGCCTGGGGCGACGAGCAGCACGTGGTCGCCAACCGCCAGCTCTACAACGCCAAGTTTGCTGCGGTCGGTGAGATCCTCGCCCCGCTGCTCGACTTTAATCTGCCCAGTGCCGGCTTTTATTTGTGGCCGCAGACCCCGATCGACGACCGCGAGTTTGCCCAGCGGCTGTTTGCCGAGCAGCATGTCACGGTGCTGCCCGGCCAGTATCTGTCGCGCGACACCGCCACCGGCAACCCCGGCCGCAACCGTGTGCGGCTGGCGCTGGTCGCCGAGCTAGATGACTGCGTGCGCGCGGCCGAGCGGATCGCCGCACTCTGCCGTTCGCTGGGCTAGCGCGATGTTAAAACAGCAGCGCGCCGACTACATCGCCAAGCGGCTCGACGAGCTCTACCCCGAGACGCCGGTGCCGCTCGACCACAGCGACCCGTTTACCTTGCTGGTGGCGGTGCTGTTGAGCGCCCAGTGCACCGATGAGCGCGTCAACCAGGTGACTCCGGCGCTGTTTGCGCTGGCCGACAACCCGTTCGATATGGCCGGCGTCGAGGTCGATGCGATCTATCAGATCGTCCGCCCGTGCGGCTTGGCCCCGCAAAAGTCCAAGGCGATCCGCCGGCTCAGCGAGATACTGGTGGCCGAGCACGACGGGCTGGTGCCGGCCGATCTGGCGGCACTGGAGCAGCTGCCCGGGGTCGGCCACAAGACCGCCAGCGTGGTGGTGGCACAGGCGTTTGGGATACCGGCGTTTCCGGTCGACACCCACATCCACCGGCTGGCGCAACGCTGGGGGCTGACCCGCGGCAACAGCGTCACCCAGACCGAGCGCGACCTCACCAAGCTGTTCCCGCGCGAGGCGTGGAACCGGCTGCACCTGCAGATCATCTTCTACGGCCGCGAGTTCTGCTCGGCGCGCAGCTGCGATGGCACGGTCTGCGAGATCTGCCGGCACTGCTACCCGCGGCGCAAAAACCCAGTGGTCACAAGCAAGGCTTAACTGCCGCTGCGGGTGGCTCGGCAGCTATACTGCCGGCGCTAATTGTTTGCTATTCTCTAGCCCTTAATAGCAGACAAAACCCCAACAAAATTAAGGCTCTGGCGACAATGATCACGGTTTACGGCATCTCCAACTGCGACACCATCAAGAAGGCCCGCCACTGGCTCAGCGAACACGCTGTCGATTACCGCTTTCACGACTACCGCAAAGATGGCCTAACCGTTGAGCAGGTCGAGCAGTGGCTCGCCGAGCTGGGCGCCGACAGCCTGCTTAACAAACGCGGCACCACCTGGCGCAAGCTAACCCCCGAGCAACAGCAGCGCGCCACTGGCGCGGAGCTGGCCGCCCTGCTCACTGAGCAGCCGGCGATGATCAAGCGGCCACTGCTGATCGCGCCGGGCAAGCCGGCGCTGGTCGGCTTTTCGGCGCAGCGCTACAGCGAGCTGCTCGGCTAACCCCCTATTTCACTTTGACCTACAAGGCACTACCACTATGAGTTCACTCTACGCACTGGGTATTGGCATCGGCACTAAAAACAGCAAGGGCGAATGGCTAGAGGTGCTCTACCCGGCGCCGCGGCTCAACCCTTCGGCAGCGCTGAGCGACGCCATCTTGGCGGTCTGCCCAGACGGCGCGGTCAGCGAGCCGAGTGCCGAGCAGCTGCAGCTGTTGGCCACGGCGCTGCCCGAGATCGACGCCGAGCTGGCCGCGCTCTGCCTGCGCCTGGCCGACGCCAGCGCGCCGGTGGCGATCGTCGCGCTGGCCGCCGACCAGCCGCCGGGCGATGTGCCGACCGCCTACCTCAAGCTGCAACTGCTCTCTCACCGCCTGGTTAAACCCCACCAGACCGACCTGAGCGGAGTGTTCGGCACACTTAAAAACTTGGCGTGGACCAACCAGGGCGCGATCGATCTCGACGAGCTGGTCGAGCGCCAACTGCAGGCGCGGCTAGCCGGCAAGACGCTGCTGGTCGACTGCGTCGACAAGTTCCCCAAGATGGTCGACTACGTGGTGCCCAGCGGGGTACGGATCGCCGATACCGCGCGGGTCCGGCTCGGCGCTTATGTCGGCGAGGGCACCACGGTAATGCACGAGGGCTTTATCAATTTTAACGCCGGTGCGCAGGGGCCCAACATGGTCGAAGGGCGGATTTCGGCCGGCGTGTTTGTCGGCGCCGGCTCCGATATTGGCGGCGGTGCGTCGACCATGGGCACCCTGTCGGGCGGTGGCAACATCATTATCTCGCTTGGCGAGCAGTGCCTGCTCGGCGCCAACGCCGGCGTCGGCATACCGCTCGGCGACCGCTGCACCGTGGAGGCCGGGCTGTATATTACCGCCGGCACCCAAGTACAGCTGTTGGACGAAAACCGCCGGCCGGTCGAGCGGGTTAAAGCGCGCGACTTGGCCGGTGGCAGCGACCTGCTGTTCCGTCGCAACTCCAACAACGGCGCCGTTGAATGCTTGACCAACAAAACCGCCGTCCAGCTCAACGAGGCGCTACACGCCAGTAACTAATTTAACCACCATCATCAGCATCATCGCCTTAAAGCGGCCACAAGAGCCGCTGGCAGCGACTACACAGAGAGGGTAACACCATGCAAAGAGCCGTAAAAACGCCACTGGAGATGTTCTACCACTGGGAGCAGACCACCCCCGATAAAATCTATCTTCGCCAAGCGGTCAATGGCGGCTGGGACGAGCTGACTTGGGCCGACACCGCCGATCGCGTGCGCCGTCTCGCCCACTACCTGCGCAGCAAACCGTGGCCGGCCGGCAGCCGGGTGTCGATCTGGTCGGCCAACAGCAGAGACTGGATCATCAGCGACCTGGCGATCATGCTCGCCGGCCATGTCAGCGTGCCGCTCTACCCGGGCCAAGACCCCGACTCGGCCCGCTACGTACTGGAGCACAGCGACTGCCAACTGATCCTGTGCGGCCAATTCGACCAGTCGGCCCACGCCGATGCCGCTATCCCCAGCCACATCGAGCGAGTCGCGCTGCACGGCTGCAGCATTGCCACCGCCACCTCGCTGGCTGATATCTGCACCAACCAAGCGCGCTTTGACGAGTCGCCGCTGCCCGATCTGGACGCGCTGTTCACCATTATCTACACCTCTGGCACCACCGGCCGCCCGAAAGGGGTAATGCACCTCCACGGCACCCCCGGCTACGTAGTGCCCGAGATGGCCGAAAACTTTTTGATGAACGAACCCGACTCGCGGCTGTTCTCGTTCCTGCCACTGGCCCACGCCGCCGAGCGCATTGTGGTTGATATGTGCTCGATCTACACCGGCAGCAGCGTCTCGTTCTCGGCCGGCCAAGAGACCTTCGCCGCCGAGATACGCGAAGTACAGCCGACCTTCTTCTTCGCCGTACCGCGGCTCTGGATCAAGTTTAAAGAGGCGATCGACGCCAAAGTGCCGGCCGCCGTGCAAGCCGGTTTTGACGACGCGCAGAAACTCGAGATCGCCACTATGCTCGGCTTTGGTTCGGCGCGGCGCATCATCACCGGCTCGGCACCCTGCCCGCGCGATGTCCAGCAGTGGTTCTTTGATATGAACATTATCCTGCGCGACGGCTACGGCATGACCGAGAACTTTATTCAGGGCTGCGCTTGGCTGCACACCGATGAACCGATCTTGGGCTCGGTCGGCAAGCCGATGACCGACGGTGTCGATGTCCGGGTCAGCGATGCCGGCGAGATCCAGTTCAGATCGGCCGGGGTGATGGCCGGCTACTACCTCAACCTAGAGAAGACCGCCGAAGTACTGGTCGACGGCTGGTACTGCACCGGCGACAGCGGCCGCTTTGACGAGGACGGTAATCTCTACGTCACCGGCCGTATCAGCGAGGTGTTCAAAACCACCAAGGGCAAGTTTATCGTCCCCGCCAAGGTGGAGAACTTGTTCGCGCGCAGCCCGCTGCTGGCGCAGTTCTGCGTGTTTGGCCACGGCCGCAATCAGCCGCTGCTGATGGCCACGCTGAGCGAGCTCGGCCGCGAACAGAGTGAACCGCAGCTGAAAACCGAACTGGCGGCGCTGCTCGCCGAGATCAACCAAGACTTGCCCAACCATGAGCGGGTCGAGCAGATCTTTGTCACCCCCGAGTGGACTATCGACAACGCCCTGCTGACGCCGACCCTAAAAATTAAGCGCCACCAGATTGAGGAGCGCTTTAACGCCGGGGTAGAGACCCAGCTTGGCAGCGAGCCGGTCAGCCGACTCGATTAAACCGCCAGCAAAAAAAAGGGGGCAGCCAGTGGCTGCCCCCTTTTTTATCTGCCACGTTTAACCGCTAGCAGCCGCGGTAGACCGGCTGGCGTTTTTCGCGGAACGCCAGCAGCGCTTCGGCGGTGTCTGCCGACTCGATCAACTCGCCCTGATAGCCCGCCTCGGCGTCCAGCGCCTCGGCCAGCGACTGGCCGTGCACCGCATTGAGCTGCTGCTTGATAGCCGCCAGCGCCAGGCTGGCACTGGCCGCATACTGCTGGGCAACGGCCAGGCCGCGCTGTTGCACGCTCTCAGCTGGGCAGAGCTCGGCCGCCAACTTCCACTCTAGCGCCTGCTGCGCCTTGATCGGCCGGCCGCTTACCGCCACCTGCCAGGCGTGGCGCGGGCCGAGCTGACGGGCTAAAAACCAGCTGGTGCCGCCGTCTAGGGCGATCCCCAGTTGCGCGAACGGCACCACTAGGCGGGCGTCGTCGGCCATCACCAGATGGTCGGCGGCCTGCGCAATGCCGGTGCCGGCGCCGGCTGCCGAACCGTGCACGGCGGCGACCACCGGCACAGCGATAGAG
>JAHEGD010000004.1:46181-145066 GCA_024639885.1 Porticoccaceae bacterium
GCGATAGAGCAGAGTGCGGTGATCAGCGGGTTCAAGTTGGTGCGCATATTGGCGGCCAGCTCCGCCCCGGAGCCATTCAGATTCTGCTCTGGGCTGAGATCAGCGCCGGCGCAGAAGCCGCTGCCGGCACCTTGGATCAGTACCGCCCGCACCGCGCTGTCGCCGCCGAGCTCTTCAAGCGCCTCGCGCAGCGCCACCACCAACTCGTTGTTGAGCGCGTTCATACGCGCTGGGCGGTTGAGGGTAATAACGCCGACCGCGTCGAGACGTTCGATTAATAGGACTGGTTCACTCATGTTGTTCTCCCGGTTGCGGTTAGCGCGGCTGCATACGGATCGCGCCATCCATCCGCACGCACTCGCCGTTCATGTAATCGTTGTCGACCAGGTAGGCCGCCAGCTTGGCGATCTCGCTGGTTTTGCCGAGCCGCTGCGGGTAGACCACGGTCGCCTCTAGCGACTGGTAGACCTCTTCGCCGAGCGCTTCAAACAGCGGCGTGTGGATCAACCCCGGCACAATGGTGTTGACGCGGATACCGTAACCGGCCAGCTCGCGCGCCATCGGCAGGGTCATGCCGACCACGCCGCCCTTACTCGCGCTGTAGGCCACTTGGCCGATCTGGCCCTCGTAGGCTGCCACGGAGGCGGTGTTGATCAGCACGCCGCGGCCGCCGTCGTCGTTGAGCGGCTCATTGTTAGCCATCTGCTCGGCCGCCAGCCGGCAAACATTAAACGTGCCGACCAAATTAATATCGATCACCTTCTTAAAGTCGGCCAGCAGGTGCGGCCCCTGCTTGCCGAGCGTCTTGCTACCGATGGCGATACCGGCGTAGTTACAGGCAATGTGCAGCCCACCCCAGTTGGCAACCAGCGCATCGATCGCGCTGGCGACCGACTCTTCGCTGGTGACATCGACCGCGTAAAACGTGCAGCGGTCGGCGCCAAGCTCAGCGACCAAGGCGTTGCCCGCCGCCTCGTTGAGATCGAAAATGGCCACTTTGGCACCGGCCGCAACAAAATGCTCAACGGTCGCCCGGCCAAGCCCCGAGGCGCCGCCGGTGACGATCGCCACTTTACCGACAATATCCATACTCACTCCTGATGATTGACTGTTTTTAGAGCGGTTATGCTAACAAGTTAGCGGCGCTATTGCCCCCTTTAATCCACTCGCTAATAGCCTCGCTAATAGCCTTACTACAGGCGGCCAGTAGCTGGAATTTATTCCCCTAAGGCGGTCAAAGCGGCTAACCTAGCCACTCTAATTTTGTACATACCAGGAGCCATACCGTGACCACCTCTTTTGTACCGCTGCAGCGTTTTATCGACTTCTACCAACAGCCGGTGACGGTCGCCACACTCAGCCAGCTCGGCGAGCTCTACCACCCCAGCATCGTCTTTATCGACCCGGCCCACCGGGTAGAGGGGTTCGACGCCTTTGAGCGCTACTTCCAAACCATGCTGGGTACAGTTAGCCACTGCCAGTTTGTGGTCCACCACTGCGCGACCGACCTCACCGCAGCACAGCCGGTTGGCTTTGCCGACTGGACGATGACACTCGGCCACCCGCGCCTTAACGGCGGCCAACGCTTTGAGATGGCCGGCGCCACCAGCCTGCTGTTTAGCGGCAGCGACAGCGCTGCCACCATCGTCCACCACCGCGACCACTTTGATCTCGGCGCAATGCTCTACGAGCGGCTGCCGCTACTCGGTGCTGTGGTGCGGCGCATACGCAGTAAACTGGGCCAGTAACCGACCAAGCGGAGACTTTTTATGCGAGTGTTAATTACCGGCGCCTCGTCGGGTATCGGCCTACAACTGGCCCGCGACTACGCCGCTGCCGGCCACCAACTGATCGCCTGTGGCCGCGACCGCGACAAACTGACCAGCAGCTGTGGCGACATCGCCAGCCAGCTGGTGGTGGCCGACAACGCCGACCGCGACGCCACCCTGGCGGCGATGGCGGGACTTGGCGAGATCGATCTGGCGATACTAAACGCCGGTGGCTGCGAGTACATAGACGACGCCCTGCAGTTTGACAGTGCGCTGTTCCGGCGGGTTATCGATACCAACCTCAACGGCACCGCCTACGCACTGGAGGCACTGCTGCCGCAGCTGCGCCGCGGCGGCCGGGTGGCGATAATGAGCAGCACCTCGACGCTGCTGCCGTTCAGCCGCGCCGAGGCCTACGGCGCCAGCAAGGCTGGGCTCGACTACCTCGCCAACTCGCTGCGTATCGATCTGCGCCGCCACGCGATTGGCGTCTCGTTGATCCGTCCCTGTTTTGTCGACACCCCGCTGACCGCCCGCAACACCTTTGCCATGCCGGGCATCATCAGCCCGGCGCGCGCGAGCCGTATCATTATCAAACAGTTAGCGCGCGGCCGCGACGAGATCAACTTTACCCGGCCCTTTGTAGCTTTTCTGCGCCTGGTGGCGTGGCTGCCGAGCGCGCTCAACAATCGCCTGCAGGGCGGCAAGCGCCAATCGTGAGCAAGCTTGCCGAGTTACTCCGTCGCTACCCGGTACAGCAGGTTGCCGGCTTTCAGCTGCTCTGGCTCAGCTGTGTGCTGGGTGGCAACCGCTGGCTGTGGCTACCGCTACTGCTGATTGCCGGCCACCTCTACCTGCACCGCAGCCAGTGGCGTCAAGAGCTGGCGATCGCACCGTTGGCGGTCGTCGGCCTGGCGGTCGACGTAGGCCTGACCGCCGCTGGCATCTACCAGTTTGACCACACGCCGTTCTGGCTACTGGCGCTGTGGCTGGGGTTTGTTTACACGCTGGATGCAAGCATGGTCTGGCTGCGTAAGTTGCCGCTGGCGGCACTGGCCGGGTTTGGCGTGGTCGGGGGTACCAGCTCGTACCTGGCTGGCGAGCGGCTCGGCGCGGTGGTCATCGCCACCCCGCTGCTGCACTCGGTGGCGATCATCGCTCTCTGCTGGGCGGTGCTGCTGCCGCTGCTGGTGCGGCTTGATCTGGCGCTGCGGCGCCCCCATCTAACTACCATCAGTCCTCAGCAGGTAGACAGATTATGAGCCGACCCCGCGACGTCCTCGCCTACCTAACCGCACTGCTACTGGCAGCTGGACCGGCCAGTGCCGCGGTACCCGACCAGCTGCAGCTGGTCGGCAGCGGCAACGCGCGCTGGCTCACCTTTACCCTCTACCGCGCCGAGCTCTATTCGCCGACTGGCGCCTTTACCGCATTAGAGCAGAGCGACTACCCGCTGGCGCTGAGTATCACCTACCAGCGCAACATTGCCGGCCAGCGGCTGGTCGATGCCACCGAGCAGGAGTGGCAGCGGCTAGCGGTTGGCCACCGCCAAGAGTGGGTGAGCGAGCTTACGGTGCTTTGGCCGGATGTCGGCCCTGACGACAACCTCACCTTTATTGCCCACAGCGCTGACCGCGGCGAGTTCTTTTTTAACCAACAGCCACTGGGCAGCATTCAAGGCGAACGCTTTGCCGCCGCCTTTTTGACTATCTGGCTGTCACCAGAGACCCGCGACGCGCGCCTGCGCGCCGCCCTGATAGGAGCCTAACCGATGTTGAGAATCGCCCTGCTGGCGCTGGCCGCCAGCCTATTGCTTACCGCCTGCACACCCACCACCGACAGCTACCGCGAACAGGGCCCAGCGTTTGCGTTGGAAGAGTTCTTTGATGGCGAGCTGGTCGCCTACGGCATGATTCAAGACCGCTCGGGCACCGTGCTGCGTCGCTTTGAAGCGACCCTAGAGGGCAGCTGGGAGGGCAACAGCGGCGTCTTGGCCGAGTGGTTTGTCTACGACGACGGCGAGCGCCAAGAGCGCACCTGGTACCTAACCAAACACGCCGATGGCAGCTACAGCGGCACCGCCAGTGATGTGATCGGGGAAGCGCGCGGCACCCCCGAGGGCTTTGCACTGAACTGGCGCTACACCCTGCAGGTGCCGATGGATGGTGAGCTCTGGGAGTTCCAGCTCGACGATTGGATGTACCTGATCAACGAACGCGGGCTGATCAACCGCACCGCCATGAAAAAGTTTGGCATCCGCGTCGCTGACCTTACTCTGTGGATAGAGAAGCGGCCGGCGCAGTGATCAGTCGCGCAGCCTAAACGGCGTGAAGTTGGTGTCGGTGTCGTAGATATCGACCTGCTCGCGGGCTTTCAAGAAGCCTACCACCTTGTAGGTGACCGGCGTCATCAGCACCTCGACCGAGACTTTAAAGATGAAGTTGAAGGCGATCACCATCAGTAGGCTTTCAGTGGACCAGATACCGGCGAACGCAATCGGGTAGAAAATTAGGCTGTCGACCCCCTGCCCTGCGATGGTGGAGCCGATGGTGCGCATCCACAGATGGCGGCCCTGCGTCCACACCTTCATCTTCGCCATCACGTACGAGTTGACGAAATCGCCCGCCCAGTAGGCGACCATTGAGCCGAGCACAATCCGGTAGGTATTGCCAAACACCAGCTCTAGCGCCGGCTGCAGCGCGCTGTTGAACGGCTCGTTGGGGTCGGCTGGCAGCGCGATCACCACCGCCGACATAATTGTCGCAAACACCAACCCGAACAGGCCGGCCCAGATCACCCGCCGCGCGCGCGCGTAGCCGTACACCTCGGTGAGAATATCGGCAAAGATATAGCCGATCGGGAAGAACAGGTTGCCGGCGCCAAAACTGAACGGCTGGTCCAAGCCGGGGATCGACAGCAGCGCCACCTTGGCTGGGCCGATCAGGTTAGAGCAGATCAGCACCACCACAAAGCCGACCATGATTAGGTCGTAATACTGGTAGCGGCGGCCGCTCTGCGGCGCCTGCAGCGGCGTATTAGTCACCCTGGTAATCCTCGGCATTTAAGCCGATATGCTGGACAGTCTCGCCACCGTCGACAAACAGCTGCTGGCCGGTCACGTACTCGTTGTCGAGCAGGTAGAGCAGCGCCTTGCCAAGCTCTTCGGCTTCGCCTTTGCGGGCCAGCGGAATACCCTGGTTGCGCCACTCGATGTAGGCGTCAGAGCGGGTCACGCCGGGCATGATCACCCCCGGTGCTATGCCGTTGACGCGAATCCGCGGGGCAAACTCCATCGCCGCCATTTTAGTCAGCTCGCCCAGTGCCTTTTTGGCCGACAGATAGGCGCCATACTGGTACTGCTGGAACTGGATTTTATTGTCGAGAATATTGACGATGTTGCCGCGCTCAACGTGGTCGGCAAACGCGCCACAGAGCATAAACGGGGCAAAGAAGTTCACCTGAAACTCGTCCTGGAGCATCTTCAACGAGGTCTCGGCAATCGGTGCCGCGTTGTAGATAGAGGCGCAGTTGACCAGCACAGCAAGCTTAGGGAAGCGTTCAGCGACCGCATCGACCAGCGGCGCGGGGTCGCCGCCGTGCAAGAAATCACACTGAAAAATCTCGCACTCTACGCCGTGGGCGCGCACCTCGTCTGCGGTCTGCAGCGCGGCATCGGCGGAGTTGGCATAGTGGATGGCAATGTCGTAGCCCGCTCTGGCCAGTGTCAGGGCAAAGTGTCGCCCCAACCGAATCGCGCCGCCGGTCACCAGTGCTGCTTGTCTCATGGTTTTGCCTCAATAGGAAAAATTGAGCGGCTAGCATAGGCAGTCCGGCAGGCGGCATCAACCGGTAAACTGTGGGTGTTAATTAGCATAACAGCCGTCAACGACGGCCATGTTCGAAAACGGGTGCACATATACCCTATCCGTTTTCTATGGACTCTTGATCGGCTACATTTAATACACCGCGGCGGACCTGGTCACGCTCCATCGACTCAAACAACGCTTTAAAATTACCCTCGCCAAATCCCTCGTCACCCTTACGCTGTATAAATTCAAAGAAAATTGGCCCAATTGCATTCTCTGAGAAGATCTGTAACAACAAGCGTGGCTGCTCGCCGCTTGTATCACCATCAAGAAGAATACCGCGCGACTGAAGCTCATCGACCGACTGACCGTGGCTGGGCAGACGCTCAGCGAGCATTTCGTAGTAGGCTTTTGGCGGCGCAGTCATAAACTTCGTACCAGACTCCCTCAAGCGGTCCCAACAGGCCGGCAAGTCATCACAGATAAAGGCGATATGCTGTATCCCCTCACCATTATAGGCCATAAGAAACTCCTCGATCTGACCGTTGCTCCCTGACTCCTCGTTGAGTGGAATACGAATTTTTCCATCTGGAGCCGTCATTGCCTTGGATGTAAGCCCGGTGTACTCGCCCTTGATATCGAAGTACTTCAGCTCCCTGAAGTTAAAGAGTTTTTCGTAGTAATCAGCCCAGTACTGCATCCGGCCCTTATAGACATTATGAGTGAGGTGATCAATCAAATTGAATCCACAGCCAACTGGATTTCTATTGACCTCAGGAAGGTATTCAAAGTCAATATCGTAGATTGACCGCCCCTCATCGTAGCGATCAATAAAGTAAATGATAGCGCCGCCAATGCCACGGATCGCAGGCATTTTAAGCTCCATGGGACCACACGGAATATCAATAACTTGTGCGCCGAGATCGGTGGCGCGACGCAGTGCGGCACCTGCATCTCTCACCCTAAACCCCATTCCACAAGCGGATGGTCCGTGTTCGTCGGCATAGTAAGCGGCTGGCGCGCCAGCTTGATAATTTATAATGAGGTTAATACCTCCTTGGCGCCACAAATCGACATCTTTAGAGCGGTGTTTAGCTATCAGTGAAAAGCCCATCGCAGTAAAAATAGGCTCGATCACGCCATGCTTTTTTGCGGAAAACTCGATAAATTCAAAACCATCCAAACCCATTGGATTATCAAACAAGTCGCTCATTACTTTCTCCTGGTATTTTCTAGAAAACGGCTGTAGCCACCATAAAACGGCTAAATTTTAACTCCTACAAATAGCAATTATTCGTCTATTTTTAATGATAAATGTGTTAAATTTGGCACGAACCAGGCTAAACTTACAAAAAATAGATGGATTACGCCTTATGACACTTGACGATGCCGAACGCAGGATTCTCTTTCATTTACAAACCAACGGACGTCTCTCCAATGTAGAGCTTTCACATAAGCTCGGCCTTTCGGAATCGCCGTGTTTGCGACGCGTCAAAGCACTCGAAGCCGACGGTGTGATCGAATCCTACACAGCGAACCTGAATCGACGACTAATCGGATTACAGGTAATGGCTATTGTCTTGGTCTCCCTCGACAAGCAGCACGACAGCGAAAGAATGGCGTTTATCGAGCAGGTTAATAATCAGGAGTACATCGTCGAATGCCACGCAATGACCGGTCCCTATGACTATCTTATGAAGGTAGTCGCCACTAGCATGGATCATTTTTCCGATCTGTGTATGAACAAGATACTTAAATTTTCCGGGGTCACCAACATAGAATCTCAGTTCAGCCTTCAAGTTATAAAAGAGCGAAGCATTTTGCCCGTCGGTCGCAATTAAACAGTACTCGCCAACAAAATATTCTATATAAGCGGTTTACGCTATAGCATTTAAATGAGCAACCCGATAATGTCATGAATTGATACGCCTATCGTCAATCGCGCACACTAATCACAGCTAAGGGTAACCATGAAATTATCACATAAATTATTATCACTGCTCGCGCCTTGGATATTTAGCTCGACACATGCTACGCCATCAACTGAACCACCAATTCCAGCCTACATGATTATCAGTGTCGAAGAGTTAGCGCCCGAAAAAATGACCCCATACAAGCAAGCAGTTGGCCCGGTCGCGAAAAAATTTGGGGGAATAGAACTTCTTGCATTTGCCAACCCAGACCAAATCCAAGTAATGGAAGGCAGCTGGGACCACTCCGGGCTGCTGCTAATCGAAGAATACGTGTCGATGGCACAGCTCAAAGCATTTTGGTACTCCAACGACTACCAAGAAGTGAAAAAACTTCGCGAACACTACGCCAAGGTCAATTTTTTTATCGCAGTGAATGGCCGATCTAGACCTGAATAGCTGAAGTTAACCCGACAGGCTGCAAGTAATTTACTCCAGCCTGCCCGGAAACATAGCAGTCGTTATTGGTAGCCAAACATTGACTTGATTTCCAGGTATTCCTCGAAGCCATGTTGACCCCATTCACGACCTAGCCCCGACTGTTTGTAGCCACCAAAGGTCGCGGTAAAGTCTGGTGCGGCACCATTGATATGTACATTACCAGTGCGTAGCTGTGATGCTATCCGATTCGCACGAGCCGAGTCGGCACTCGCGACATAGCCTGAAAGGCCGTAGTTACTATCGTTTGCAATGTCAACCGCCTGCTGCTCATCGTCGTAGGGAATAAGAACCAACACTGGACCAAAGATTTCCTCACGGGCTATAGTCATTTGGTTGTTAACCTCGCTAAATACTGTTGGGCGAGCGAAATACCCATCAGCCAGATTAACCGGCCTACCCACTCCTCCCGCAACTAACTTGGCACCCTCGTCGATGCCAAGTTGAATGTATCGCTGCACTTTCTCAAACTGTTGTTCATTAGCGATAGGCCCCATGGTCGTTGCTGGATCGTCTGGCATACCGACCACAATATTGTTAGCTGCCGCTGCGGCGATCGTCTCGGCTTCCAGCAGCCTATCGGCTGGCACCAACATCCGCGACGGCGCATTACAACTCTGCCCACTGTTATGCATCATCGCGGCAACTCCACCACTCACAGCTGCTTGCAAATCGGCGTCATCGAGAATGATATTGGCTGACTTGCCGCCGAGCTCAAGGGCTACTTTTTTTATAGTTGGCGCCGCAGCAGTAGAAACCGCTATTCCAGCGCGGGTCGAGCCAGTAAACGAGACGAAATCGACATCGGGATGTGATGATAGCTCTGCGCCAACCGTTGGGCCGTCGCCGTCGACAAGGTTGAACACACCCGACGGGAACCCTGATTCATGAATGATATCCGCGAAAATATGTGCCGCAAGAGGCGCCAACTCACTCGGTTTTAGTACCATGGTACAGCCGGCCGCTAATGCCGGCGCAACCTTGCAGCCTAATTGATGGACCGGCCAGTTCCACGGAGTGATCATACTGCAAACTCCTATCGGTTCCCGCTGTATACGCGTTCCATTTTGGTCGGAGTCGAACGAATAATCTCGAAGAATTTGCAGTGCAACTTGCAAGTGTCCCAACATAGCACCCGCTTGTAGTGGTAGCGCTAGCGAGGAGTATGGTGCACCCATTTCCAGGGAAATAGCATGCGCTACTTCTTCGATGCGTCGCTCATAAACCACTATCAGTGAACTAAGCAGTTCAATACGCTCTGTTTTAGACGTGGCACTGTAACTCGGGAAAGCTTGCCTAGCAGCGGCAATTGCTTGCTGTGCGTCTGCCGCGGTGCCAAGCGCAATTGTTGCCACTTGTGTGCCTGTCGCTGGATTGATGATTGACTTGCGCAAAGTTGACTGGGGCGCCACCCATCTACCACCAATGTAAAACTGCTGAAAATTATCCACGCTCACCTCTTCGTCTAGGATTAGTTATCGGTTGTCTAGATCTATGACTCGACCTGCATTTAGCAAATTGTTAGGATCGAAGAGTCGTTTCAGACGCTCCATCCACAAAATTTCTGTGCGATTGCGAGCCAGCGGCAAGAAACTCCGCTTGCTAACACCAATACCGTGCTCTGCCGACACTGCCCCTTGGAACTCTTCCAGGCGCAGATAAACTAGCTCACAAAGCCGGTTTTTATCAGCAGCGCAACCGCCACCAAGCGACCAACAAAAGTGTAAATTACCGTCGCCGATATGGCCGAACACAGCGCGACGGGCAGCTGGAAACTCAGCCATGACATCTCTAGTCGCCGCTGCAACATAGGCCTCCATGTCACCTATCGGCAGGCTCACATCGAATGGAATTGGCGGGTTTAATATTTCGAAGAGTGTGTCTATATCTTCTCTAATAGCCCACATTGCCTCGCGCTGCGCGAGCGAGGTTGAGACCGCCGCATCGATCGCCAGGCCGGTATCTATCGTTCGACCTAGCACCTCGGTAAACTCGTCATCACCGGCTGACGTCCCACTAATCATCTCGACGAGAACATAGAATGCATGGCCGAACGGCAAAACCTTGGCGTGATTGCCCGCGGCTACGACTCCCTCGTAATGGTCCTGCCACATCACCTCGAAAGCGCTCAGTGCGCCGCCGAAACCCCTATCCAACTCCCACAAAATTGAAACTACGCTAGCAAAATCAGCCACTGCAAGCAGCGCCGTTTGACTAGTCGTCGGCGCGGGCCGCAATCGCACGACCGCCGTGGCGACCACGCCGAGCGTGCCCTCGCTGCCAATAAACAGCTGCTTGAGGTCAAAGCCGCTGTTGTTCTTTAACATGTGGTTCATTGAAGATACCACTGTGCCATCCATTAACACCGCTTCAAGACCCAAAACCTGTTCACGCATCATACCGTAGCGCAATACGCTATTACCCCCAGCGTTAGTGGCTATGGCGCCGCCGATGGTGGCCGATCCTCGTGCACCCCAATCAACTGCAAACAGCAATTCCTCTTTAGCTGCCGCTTCCTGTAATTCCTGAATGGTGGTGCCGGCGCTGACCAGGGCCGTGCGGTTGACGGTGTCGATTACCACTGGACTGACCAGCCTTTCCAGCGAAACTGCCACTTCGTCTACAGCCGCCGTTGCGCCGTCCACCAGGCCAGACATCCCACCTTGGACGACGACTTTTTGCCCGTTCACATTACAGCATGCTAGCACCGCCGAAAGCTCAAGAACGCTTACCGGACGCACCAAGCAAAGCGCCGCGTGCGAGCTAGCATCAGTTAGTGACGCCGCTCGTTGACGTAAGTCAGCGCCTTTTACTATGCCATTTTTGCCGACTATTGACTCGAGTTTATTAAGCAGCTCCAACATGTCCTCTCTCTAAATGTGATCACTCTATCCGCCATAGCAGCCTACGATGCCGGTATATTCTCGTCACCTTGTTCATTGTTTAGCCTGATGATCGGTACAAGTAACGCTATGGACACGGCAAGACAGCTAAGACCTAAGTAAATGACACTGCTGAAATCGGTTACAGCACCATCCGCCTCACCACTGCCGAGTAGCCAAGCCGCAATAGCTGGTCCGCCACCCAGCCCTACACCGATGACAAAATTGGTTAAAATCGCGACACGACCAGAAGGGTCCAATCGCGTCATGTTAGCTAGCAAGTAGGGCGACAAGAACCACCAAGCGAACTTAAACAGCAGCGATGCGGCCAGAAACAACAGGCCGCCAACATAACCAGCATACAATGCTACGGATAGGCCAATCAGGAGATAGCCCCCTAATACTGGCAATAATCGTCCCATCCGCGTACTCAGCCAGGTGGCGACGCCAGCACCAATCACCCCTATCACCGAGGACGCAGATAATACGTAGCCAACAAATTCAGCTTCCAGGCCGGCCTGATCGCCAATTCTCTCAACATACGCCCAGACGCTACCGATGCCGATGTAGAAGAATAACAACGCTAATAACGCTACCGGTGCCAATCGCCTCGCCTGAGGTGACAGCCCCGCCACACCATTTTGATGGGCATAGTTACCTGCAGCTGGAACACGGCCTACCACCATTTGGAGTAAAGCCATTACCGCGGCCATGCCTAAGAAAAAGCCACTCACACCAACTACTGGAACTAACTGTGGAAACACCGCGAAACCAATTACTGCAAAGACCACTTGCCCCATCGACCAAGCGCCGAAATTTCGCTCTTGAGCTTCTGTCATGCCGACTATCACAATGGTCATGGTCATAATCGTACCTACCGCAAGTCCGGTGGCAAACCGTACCGGGACCAGCAGTGCGAACTCGCTAAGCAGCGCTGAGGCGATGTTAGTCAGCGTGCCTAACAGCAGCGCCAAACGCAAAATACTATGCCAGTTAAACCGACTCACCGCGAAATAAGCGATAAAAGTGGCAAGACCAGCACCTAGCAACTCAGCGGAAATAAGATACCCCGCCTGCTGCACAGAAAAACGGAGGTCAGTGACATAGGCTCCAACAATAATTGGCCCCAGAACAACTGTGGCTGGCACCACCGCTGCGATCATTGCCACTGCGAAGATACAGCTAACGCTGTTGACGTCGACCAACCGCTTTATTTGAACCATACTCACCCCTTACCGACCGTGTTGTTTTGAGTTGTGTAGATTCTATCGATCAGTCTCGAATTCAGCCAATAGCGTAATGTACTCTATTAGAGACTACGTTATACCTTCCAGAGCCTACTCGCTTTTTTACCCGCATGCGGCTGTGCTAGACTCCAGCATATCTACCGGAGTGCTCCCATGACATACCGACCGCTACCCTTCTCTGCTTTACTCGACGCTCTGCCACGCTGTCACTCAACCACCCAATTTAAAAACTACTTTTTACCTCTAATCTGTGAATTTTTTTCTGCCTCTACGGCTGTGATGCATTACTACACTGGCAGCAGTGACTACGGTACGTTTCATGATCCTGTTTATGTCAATATCGACCCCTCATATATTGACAAATTCCGGGACAGCTTCGCCAATATCGACCCCTTTCCCCCCGCCGCCTTGCGCGGCTATCAAGAGGGCGCGGGGCACGCTTTTTCGTCTGCAGCATTGATCAATATGGAAGAATTCTCAGGAACTGATTTCTACCGCAGTTTTTTGAAGCCGCAGGGGATTTACCATATGTTGATCGTGGTCATAGCCCGCGACGACAAGCCTTTTGCGTTTTTGGGCATCCATCGAGGTATTGACCAGCCAGCGTTCAGCGCTGACGAGGTAGAGCTCGCCAATCAACTGGGCCCGTACCTGTCCTCGGTAGCCGACCGTGTCCACATGGCCGATGAATTAGCGCTGTATAAACGCACCGTAGAGACACTTTCGTACGGGTTAATGAACAAGGGCGTACTGATTCTCGATCCATCCATGAGGCTTATCTATGCTAACGAATACGCCGGCCTAGCGATGGCCGATTGCGATGACTTCGACAGTGATACGCGCCGGTTTCCTGATGTGATTGCGCAGGCTTGTCAATCGCTGCTTGCGCTAGGAGAAAACCTCAATGTTACCAGTAGCGCCAACTTCACGTTAAATATTGATGCACAAACCATAAATGGCTATGTGCGCGCCAATCATCACCAACAACAACCGATGCTATTTTTAGCTTTTTTTAACTCCGATGAATATGGCGTGGTTAACCCAAAAGTGTGCGACGAGTTTGGCATAACTGCCCGCGAACTAGCCGTGGTGCGTTGCGTGGCAGAGGGCAAGACCAATCCAGAGATAGCTGACGAATTATTTATCAGCGTTCGTACAGTACAAAATCATTTACGCTCGATCTTTACAAAATGCGACGTACACAACCGCACCAGCTTGACCAACAAAGTCTTATCTGTCAGCTAACACACCGAGAACAGCTCTAGCCTAACCCGGCAAATGAGTCTTTTGCGCTATTGAGACAACTGGTGCCCAGCCATATCCTGCAATCCTAGCCGAATGAAGGTTGATTGGAGAGGGCTGTATGAAGAGACGCTTTGAGTCCAAAGTTGTACTAATTACCGGTGGCACTTCCGGAATGGGCTGGGCCACTGCACTGGCATTTGCGAGCCAAGGTTCAACGGTGGTGCTCGCCGCACGTAGAAGTGAGGGCAGCGACGAATTAATCGCCGCGCTAAAATCCTATGGCGGCGAAGCATTGTTTGTTCAGACAGACATCACTGACGCCTCGCAAGTCGAACAACTGATAAACACAGTCGTTGAGCATTACGACCGGCTAGATATCGCCTTTAATAACGCTGGCTACGGCGGCATGACTGTGCCCTGTGCAGACTTCCTCGAAAGCGTTTGGGACGCCACTATCGATGTCAATTTAAAAGGCGTCTGGCTGTGCATGAAGTACCAGATTCGCGCCATGTTAAAAACGGGTGGCGGCGCAATTGTGAACAACTCTTCGGCTGCGGGACTCAATGGTGGGCCAGCTACTGGGGTCGCCTACTGCGCGAGCAAACATGGGGTGGTTGGGCTCACCAAGGCCGCGGCGGCGGAATATGCCAAGAGTGGCATTCGCATTAACGCGATCTGCCCTGGAGTCATCGGCACACCGATGGCCGAACAGTCGTTTGGCCAAGCTGCTGGCAATCAGTCCCTCATTGATCGCCACCCCATCGGTCGTATTGGCCGACCTGAGGAGATCGCTAGCACTGTTTTATTTCTCTGCTCTGAAGAAGCACCATTTTTAATCGGCGCCGCCATCCCCATCGATGGCGGCCTTACCCTAGATAACTAACTTGACCGCAACAGGACTAGACATGAGCAAAACACTTGATCAGAAGCTGGCGATACTTAATAACGACCGCGCTGCTAACGAATTTATCCTATGCTACGCGGCAGATCCGGATATTGCCGCAGGTATCATTCCGATCAGCGAATCATTTTCGTCATTAAAGGCTTACTATAGGCACCTAGAAGAGCTTGTGGTACAAGCGCAGCTCGATATCCTGCTGACCTCTAATCACACCATGGATGAACTAGCCCGCAGCCGTAATTTATTTGTAAATTCGCCCGTCACTCCCGCCATACGCGCCAACGATGCCACTGATAACTGGCATGTACGTGGGAGCCAGTACGAAACACAACTGAGTCGCGGATTTTCGTCGACTACGCTAAACGAAGCCATGTATGGCACACTTTCACCGAGCATTAGTAGTACTCCCGAAGTGGATCTCGGCCTCTACTCTGTGACCTTCAACAATGACACAGAGAGCGATTTAAAATCACTCGAAACCTTCAAGGAATTCCGACAAGAAGCAACCAGTAAAGGATTTCGCTACTTCTTAGAGGTATTCAACCCCAACAAGCCGACTGGCTTGAGCCCTGAACAGATTCCCGATTTTGTGAACGACTGCGTATGTAGAATGCTAGCGGGTATTTCGCGATCGTCACAGCCTGCATTCATCAAAATGCAATATAACGGCGCGCGCGCTATGCATGATCTAATTGCCTACACAAACGCCGTGGTCGGTATTCTCGGCGGCCCGCCAAGCACCACCTATGATGCATTCAAACTACTAGAAGTCGCCCAGGCCAACGGAGCGCGGCTGGCACTGTTCGGTCGCCGGATCAAAGTGAGCGAGCACCCCGCTACTTTTATAACTCTGCTACGCGAAATTGCCAATGGCAACATCAACGCAGAAGAAGCGGTCAAGCAATACCACGGTCGACTTCAGTCGCTCGGAATACAAGCAAATCGCACACTCCAAGATGACATGGTTATTGTCACCCCAGAATTACTGTAACCATTTTCGTACCCAACAAGGGAATCATTATGACTAGCCTGCGATTAGATGCCCTACCACAGACCATGCCTGCCGTTGTCTGTCACGGCCCGGCGGACTATCGGTTCGAGCACGTACCGACACCGACGCCGGGACCAGGCGAAGTACTGCTCAAAGTTCACAGCGTGGGCATTTGTGCCAGCGACATTGCCTGCTATCTCGGCACGCCTGGGTATTGGCCGCTAGAGGGCACGCCCGGCTATGTTCAGCCGCCAGTGACGCCTGGCCACGAATTCGTAGGCACTGTAGCTGCACTGGGTGAGGGTGCCGCGCAAAAGTACCACTTAAACGTCGGTGATACCGCGATCTCTGAGCAAGTAGTACCCTGTCGAGAATGCAGATTTTGCCACCGCGGCCAGTATTGGATGTGTGCTAGCGGTGATACTTATGGCTTCCGCGCCGCCGCACAAGGCGCTATGGCAGAATATATCCTACTGCCAGCCAACGCTATAAATCATAAAATTCCCGACACCGTACCAATTGAGCATGCTGTCTACATAGAGCCACTCGCTTGCGCCATTCACGCTGTTCAGCGTGGTGATATCCAGTTTGAAGATGTTGTCGTAATTGCTGGTGCAGGTCCTATTGGCATGGGAATGATCGCCGCAGCTAAATTGAAAAATCCTAAACTTTTAATTGTCACAGACGTCAACGAAGATCGCCTAGAAATGGCAAAAATAGCCGGTGCCGACCAGGTTTTCAATCCGGCAACCTGTGACGCTATAGCCGAAGTGAAAGCACTGACAGATGGCTACGGCTGCGATGTTTTTATCGAAGCTAGCGGTCATCATAGCGCCATAGAGCAAGGGCTAGAAATGATCCGCAACTTGGGCAACTTGGTTGTATTTGGCGTTTTCAAAAAGCCAGTCACTGTCGACTGGAGTATTATTGGTGACCGCAAAGAGCTCAATATTTACGGCGCGCACCTTGGACCACACTGTTACCCCGTAGCGATAGATATGCTCGCCAAAGGCTTTTTGCCTATGGACATGATTCTCTCCCACACACTGCCTTTAGCCGAGTACCAGCAAGGTATCAATCTTGCTCGTGGCGGCTCAAAAGCGCTCAAAGTCGTGCTTAAACCGTGACCTATGATGACTAGTGTACTCCTAGGTGTCGACATTGGCACAACCAACCTTAAGGCAGTCGCCTTCTCTCCACAAGGCGAGGCGCTGGCGACGGCAAGCCAATCGACGCCAACGCACCACCCCCGTACCGACTGGGCCGAATATGACCCTGAAGAACTCTGGACGGTGCTATGTGAGATTATTGGCAAGGTGGT
Organism: Porticoccaceae bacterium; assembly: GCA_024639885.1. Lineage (GTDB taxonomy): Bacteria > Pseudomonadota > Gammaproteobacteria > Pseudomonadales > Porticoccaceae > LSUCC0057. The sequence continues at coordinate 62,752 of JAHEGD010000004.1, forward strand.
TAAAACCCTGGGCGATGGATCACCCGTGGCTGCAGTGGCGTTTACTGGCATGGCGGAAGCCGGCGTCCCACTAGACAAACAGGGTACTCCGCTGTTCCCCGCAATCAGCTGGTTCGATCGGCGCGCGCTAAAACAGCTTGACCATTGGATTGCGACCATCGGTGTCGAGCGCACAGCTCTCATTACCGGCTTACCAACAGCTCCGGCCGCTGGAGTGTTGCGATTATTATGGTTCCGCGACAACCACCCTGAACTTTTCAATCGCACAGCCCGCTGGCTCAATCTGCCCGACTACGCGGCTTACCGTCTCTGTTCTGAGCAAGCCACCGAATTCTCACTCGCATCGCGAATGATGTTGCTGGACATCAATCAGCGCAGCTGGTCCGAAGAACTTCTTAGTGAACTCGATTTGCCAGCAGAGATCCTTGCACCGCTGGCTGAAAGCGGCTCTGTGATTGGACTAGTAACCGCCGAAGGCGCGGCACAGACAGGGTTACCGGCTGGGATACCTGTTTGCGCAGGCGGGCACGACCATCTCTGTGCTGCGGCGGCCTTGGGCGTCGTCAATTACGGGGATCTCTTTGATTCCATTGGCACAGCAGAGGCCCTAATTGCAGCCGTGCCTCCCGGCCCAGTCGACCCGACAAATGCAGAAGCCGGCATAGCACAGGGAATCCATATACTGCCAGACCAGCACTACGTTATTAGCGGAAATGTGTACGGTGGTGGAAGTTTCGAATGGGTGACGCAACTGCTGTGCTCATTGGCAGCGGCACAGGATATCGATAACTTTAACGAGGTTATACGCCGGGCGACTGACGCACCACTGGGGAGCGGCGGAGTTTTCTTTTTAGCCCACCTCCGCCAGGCTAACCCCCCGACGATGGACCCACTATCGCGTGGTGCTTTTATTGGCTTATCCAGTCAGACGGAAAGCGGGCATATAGCACGCGCTGTCATAGAGGGTCTTGCCTACGAATACCAGATAATTCTCGATGAGGTCACTACTCGTTTCGATTTTGAGAGCCGGCGGCTGGTAGCAACAGGTGGTGGTACGCGCAATGCGTTGCTCATGCAAGTAAAAGCTGATGTCTCGGGGCTGCCAGTCTCTATACCTAGCGTTGACGAGGCTACTTGCTTAGGTGCTGCCATAGCAGCTGGCATCGGTGTCGGAGTTTACCAAAACTACCGTGACGCACACCAACACATGGTCTTGACTGAGCGAGTGGTGATGCCTAACGCCATAAACCACCGCCGGTACAAAATCTATTACAACAATATCTACCGCCATTTATACGAGGCACTACGTGGCATGAATCGCAAGATATCCGCCCAAGAACCTGATGCCCAATTAAGCATCGAAGACAGTTTCTAAAAGGTCTCACTATGAACGCTATCACCGCAGCCTTAGGAAAACCCGATCAGCTAGGCTATGTCTTTTCCGACTTGGAGAGCGCAATTGAGTTATTCTCTGGACTTTACAAATTTACCGAAACGCGAAGGTTTGATTTTGAGGCTGAGCAGCATTGGGTTCGTGGCAAACACTTCCCAATCAAGCTAGATATTTTTCACGGTGTTGTAGATGGAACGGAATATGAGCTAATAAAGCCTCTAAGTGACGGGCCACACCAGTGGTTTCTAGACAAGTTCGGCGGCGGCCTTCAACACATCGGCTATAATGTACATAGCTATCAGCCCTACGCAGACCTGTTGGAATCTGCCGGATTTAACGTACTCATGAACGTAAGGTGCCAAGTCTTCGCGCAGGGCATGGCAACTCCCGATCACGATTTGATTGCAGCCTACTTCGAACAACAGAAGTTTGGCAACCTGCTTATAGAAATTGCCGCACGTACGCCGTGCGGGTAACGATATCGTTCAACTGCGTTGAACCGCCGACCTGCGCCTGACGACCGCTTGAGCTAGCCCCGCCAAGACTGCCTCTGTCTGCTCCCAGTCAATACAACCGTCAGTTATACTTTGGCCGTAATTTAGCGTTTGTCCGGCCGTCAAACTTTGTGCGCCACCCACTAAATTACTCTCAACCATAACACCAAAAATCGCTTGACTCCCATCCTCTAGCTGCTGGCAGATATCACCACATACTTGCAGCTGTCGCAACGGTTCTTTGTTGCTATTAGCGTGACTGAAGTCGACCATCAACTTAGCTGGCGCGCCAGCTCGCTGTAGCTGATCCAACGCCAATTCAATATGCTCACGAGTGTAATTTGGTTTTTGGCCGCCTCGTAAAATAATATGGCATTCGCTGTTTCCTTGAGTCTCAACGATGGCTGCATGGCCAAATTTCGTCACCGATAAAAAGCTGTGACGGCTGGCCGCAGCACTGATCGCGTCGATTGCGATCTTAACATTCCCGTCAGTACCATTTTTAAAACCTACCGGACAAGAAAGACCTGACGCCAGCTGCCGATGACAATTACTTTCGGTAGTACGCGCACCAATTGCTCCCCAACTCATCAGATCGGCAGTATATTGGGGAGTAATCGTATCCAAGAACTCTCCGGCAGTGGGCAGCCCCAAGCAATTAATTTCCAATAACAATTTTCTCGCCAAACGCAAGCCATGATTAATATCGCAACTGCCATCAAGTCTGGGGTCATTAATCAAGCCTTTCCAACCAACCGTCGTTCGCGGCTTTTCGAAATAGACTCGCATTACAATTTCCAAGCTATCTATGTACTGCTTGCGCGCGCCATTTAACTTTGTCGCATACTCCATAGCAGCCTCTACATCATGAATCGAGCACGGCCCTACTACAACAAAAAGTCGGTCGTCTTGACCGGCGAGAATTTTTTCAATGGATGCTCGACTTTCCGCGACTACGGTCGATACTTGCGCGGAGAGTGGGAATCGCTCGAGCAGCGCAATCGGCGGCAAAAGCTCTCTTATTTGACGGATTTTTAAATCGTCAGTGTTGTATTGCATAAAAATATCCAAACTATGCTTATGGAAGTAGATATTGCGGCGCTGCGCAACGGCCGGATTTTTAACAGCAACCAGCCGCTATTGTTGCACCTGTGAATTGACACTTAGCCCTATTGCTACTAGCTGGCTTCGTACTTTGTCTGCATGATGCTCGGGAACGTTGCCAGCCACACTAATCATGTCGCCACTTTCATCGGCAAAAAATAGTTGTTCAAGTCGCCTGCCACCTTCTAGTTCGAAGCCGAGCAGTAGGGCCTCGCGCCCAGCATCCAAACTAATTTTAATGGGACCGTAATCTAGGACTGCTGCCGTTGCAGCCATAGACTGCACCGTCGCAGCCACCATTTCTAATAAAGTACGACGGAGTGGCAGTTCTCTGTCCGTAAGCGCCAAGAATGGCGGAAGTTTCGACACCATAAAATAGCTATCTACTGTGGGATCAAAATTTTTCTGCCAAAATTGTTTGTCGTCACTCTCCGCGATCCAGTCGGTTTCGCCGTCCGTGACAGACCAAGCTTGTGGGATTCGATAGCTAATTTTATTAAATACACTGGTATGCTGGCTTTTCAACTGGGGCAGTGGCGCGAAATTCGCCACACTCAACCGTGGGTAATCGCTGCCAGGCGCTGCAGAATAACCTCCTGCCCACTTATTTACACCGGCAAGCTTGGCACTGACCATAGCGAGATGCGCGTCTAGCTTCTCCTCTAAATCTACCACAATCTCGGGGAACTCCTGGGCGATGTCACGCTGCTCACCAATATCATTACTTAGATCATAAAGCTCACTATGTTGGTCGTGATCGAAACGTATCAATTTATATTTTCCAGCTCGTACCGCCGACTGCGGGGTGGTCCCCTTGGCGGATAGATAATGCGGGAAATGCCAAAACAGTGCGTCGCCATTTGGTCGTTGAATGTGGTCTACTGCGCCCACCGCCAAGTCGAGCAAAGACCCCCCTTCCAAACCGTCAGGAAGCGGTCCCTGGCACCCAGCCATAGCGCAAACGGTAGGGAAAACATCCCAGCCAATCACCAGCTGGTCACTCTGTCCGGGCTCAATACCTGGCCCCGACAGCATAAATGGGACACGTATCCCACCTTCGTACACCCAGGTTTTCCCCTCGCGCAAAGGTGCGTTATTGGTCGATGGATTCTTTATATTTTTACTCCCTCCATTGTCAGATGTATAAATGACAAATGTATTATCAGCGATACCCAATGCACCCAGCTCTGCCATTAGGCTGCCTATTGAGCTGTCAAGGTTTTCATTTAAAGCGGCGTAAATAGGGTTGTCATGCCGAATACCGGGCAACTTATTTCGGTACTTGTCGATAGTAGACTCTAGCGCGGTCAGTGGCACATGGTTCGCGTAGTGTGATACTTGTAAAAAGAACGGTCGCTTTGAATTGACCTGCGAACGCATGAAGGCAATCGCTCTGCCGGTCACACCAAACACATCTTTGGGATTAGGATCGGCGGAGTGGGCGGCCAAATTATGATTACCCGTGCTTCCGTCGTGAGCTTCAAACCCATGTTGTCCCGGTCCGCCAGCGCCGAGATGCCATTTTCCAAAATGCCCCGTCGCGTAGTCAGCGTCAACATTGTCGCGGATAAATTCCGCAATGGTTAACGCGCTATCCGGAAGACCAATCATCGGCTGCGGCGCGATCAAACGCTTTCCAGTATAGAGGTCGATAAACCGCCTTGAGCCGGGCTGTGATTCGCCGATATCGGTGAAGCCCATACTCTCTGGACTCTTACCTGTGAGCAAGCTCGCCCGTGATGGGGTGCAAATCGGCGATGCCGAATAAGCTTGGGAAAATACTAGGCTCTGGCGAGCAAGATTGTCGATATTTGGAGTCTCGTAATAATCACTCGCGGATCCGACCACTCGATTGTCCATTGCCGTAGTTAAGTCTGTCCAACCCTGATCATCGATTAAAATAACAATAATATTAGGCCGCTCATTGGTTAGTGGTTCTGCCACTCCACCTGTGGAAAAGAATAGCACTAGCACTAGCAATAACCATAAGCAACGCTGCTGCGCCCTAAATCGCGTTAGTTTTTTCAATTTCAGTGAGCCCTATTCAATTGTCTGTGACGCAGGCGAATACCATATCGGTGAGGAATAGGCACGCTCTTGAAGGGTTACCGGATGCTGCGTGTAATTCTCTGCACCGAGGGCTATGGCGTCGTAAAGGGAGTGTCGTGGGGTCGGTATCTCGAGAACGCGAAGGTAATAAAATGCGCGCTGTGCCGGATTAAACTCTGGGTCAATCCACAGCGTAGATAGTATATTGCTACCCTGTGTGTTGCTATAGCTGGCCGTTGCAATATCCACGCTGCTGTCGATGGGTGGAAGTTTACCTGCGGAATTCAGCTGGCGATCGCCCGCCCAAACCACCTCGAATATTTTTTCTTGAGCTTCGCCGGTGCGATCAGTCCAGCCCTTGATCACTTGTACGCGGTCGAGGCCTGCCCCATCTGGGTCTTTGACTGCCCGAACCAAAAAGTGCGGAGGCGTCGCGTTCGCGCTACCGAATAAATCGCCTCCCATCGGCACTCCCTTCGCATACCCAGCAGCCACCAAATTCTCGGCATCAACATCCTCTTCTGAAAAATGGTATCCAGCGAAGAAGCGCACGGAGATACGTGGCCCTGAGGTCCCGTAAACCTCTCGTCGCTTGAATGCAGCTACAATTTCTTCGCGAGTATTTTCTTTCGCCCATACCGCTGCCAAGCCCGAGCTAGAGAGATCCCAGTTGGTATAGCCATTGAAATCAGCGATCGGCTTGCCTCCTTCTTCGGGAGTTGAACCCTCGCCGTACTTGCCAAGAAAATTATCCTCTTCGGTGGAGGATAGCCCAGTGTGGGAGTCGGTCGAGCCAATCATTCCAAGTTTAAATGGATTAACGCCAAGACTGGCTTCTAGCTCAAGACCCGTTTTAAGTGCCGAGCGAATAAAATCTGCCTCGCTTACCGACGGGTGCTTTGGCGCATCTTTAAATGATGCCAATTGGTGGTTAAAAACCTCGAAGCCGGCGAATTCGTCAGTTGGTGCCAGTAGCGGATGAGTTTCAGAGCTACCTTTCACCTGGGTAACCTCAGCTACAGTCTCCCAGTGGCTACGCTGCTCAGCGTAAGCGCGGCTTAATGGCTCGCCATTAAAGTCTACTCGTGAAAACATCGCTCCCATCGAAATATTGGAGTTATGTGGTATCGCTACAAAGTCGGCGCCGGTTTGTTTTTTTGTTGCGTCGAGCCAATCCCAGAGGTCAGCAGGATTATCGCTATCAAGAAATGAGAAAGGCGAGAATGTTTTTGCCACTACGCCATCCGCCGGTGTCAACACTACTCGGTGTAAGTTACCTCCGTTGGCCTGTGGCGAATACTCCCATCCGACCAACGCCGTAAACTGCCCCGGTTGGTTATACCGATCGGCTGCGTCAACGATTTTTTTCCAGTTGCTCGTTCTTACGCCGGCATTATTAAATTCCGCCCAAATGTCACGATTATCCAAGAGCCAGCCAACCAGGTCTGGGCTGACCTGCGGTGGTGGCGGCGGGAAACGGGTTGCCGCGTTTTCTTCGTTCGAGCCGGGCGGCGGTAGCATACTGGTCTGAAATGCTAAGATCATTGAAATTAACGCTTCGACACCCGGATGTTCTCCGCCGCGCTCATAGACTGCGGTAATGTACTTGCCTAGACGTGTGGCCGTTAGACGCGGGTCTTTGTCGGCGAGGAGACTGTAAGGAAGCCCTAGGAATTCCGCATGATCGGTGACCGCCAAGAAATCTAATGGACGATCTATACGCACTCGAGCCCGGTGGAAAGGGTGCACCACAGGCAAGCCCTTGGCAAATCGGTAGGCAACATCTAAATCACCTGTTTGGTTAGCGTTATAATAGGCATCCCAGGACATATTTGTATGGAGGTGAACGTCGCCCCACAGCAATTTATCGGGGCCCTGCTCAGCGATACTTAGCGACGACACAACAAGTAATGCTGCGATTGGGAGTCGTAAGAGCTTGCGCGCAAAAAATCCTATCATCATCTCTTTTCCACTTCCGTCAAACTATCTTTTCTCTGCTAGCAATCTCAGCCCATCGCACTAGCCGCTCGGACACGACAGCGGCAATTTTAGCCCGAGATTGAGTACCCATTCATGACGTAATATGCTTAATTTATGAACATCGCCCGCTAGCCACCGCAAGCGCACGTAAGACGACGATCAAGCTCGACACTTAGATTGAGTAATTTACGTTACGCCCACGCGAGCCGATTTGCACTAAGATAATTGAATGGATACATTTTATCGACACTGAGACACGCTATGCTCGCTTTGCCAATAAAAAAAGTGCTTAGCCACTCGCCGCTCTTAGCCGCCGTGGCGATCGTCATGGTGTTTGCGAGTATTCAGGTGTTAGCTCAAGCGGGGGCGAGGGTAGAGCCCATTCCGCTTGAAGCGCTAACCGAGCAGCAACGTGCACTGATTGGCATTACCGAGGGGCAGCCAATGCCTCCTCGGGCCTATTCAAATCTTTTTCGAACGCTGCTTCACAACACAGAGCTAATGACCGCCTACACGCCGTTTGGTGACAGTATCAACCGAACAGCAAGTTTTACACCAAGATTACGCGAGTTGATCATCCTACGAGTCGCCTCGAACTACCAGGGCGAATATGAGACTCAGCGCCACCGTAAAAAAGCACTTCAAGTCGGCTGGAGTACCGCCGATTTGGCGAGAATAGAGCAATGGCCACATTCGGATGGTTGGTCGGAACTGGAGACTGCCCTCATCATGGCAACTGATCAGCTGGCCAATAATGCTTACATCGAACAGCCCGTATGGAACATGTTGCGCCGTCATTACTCGGAGGCAGACATTCTCGCTATGATCGGCTTGGTTGCACATTATCATTGGGTCACTATGATGACCCAATCAATGCGTGTGCAACTCGAATAGCGCAACTATACCCTCACTGGATTATCAGACGATGAATGCACTGCTAAAAACTCTCGCACTAACCCTTGTCACCACATCCGCACTAGCCGGCCAATTGCAGCAGGGACCATCTGTGGTGTTTTTGGAGGGACCAGCGTGGCGCACTGATGGTGTGCTATTTTTTTCCGATATCCCCAACAGTAGAATTATGCGCTGGGATGGCAGCGGACCCGTAACTGTTCACCGCTCGCCAGCCGGCCATGCCAATGGACTCGCCTTCGATAGTGCTGGGCGCTTGGTGATCGCCGAGGACGATGGACGGCTAATGCGCGAGGAGCTGGATGGTCGCATGAGCGTGCTTAGCGATAAATACCAAGGCCGGCACTATAACGCATTGAATGATCTGTTTATAGATTCCAAGGATCGTATATTCTTTACGGATCCGGCCTACAATAACCGCGAATCTGCACCACAGCGTGATGAAGACGGAGCCGTAGTCGATGGCGTTTACCGTCGCGACCCCAATGGCCACGTGACTCGTCTACTAGATCACCAAGTCAATATGCCCAACGGCATAGCGATCTCGCCGAATGAGGAATTTATCTACATCGCCGATAACGATGGCAAACGTGAGAATGGTGTCCGAGTTTTATGGCGCTTCGCCTTGGATGCCGAAGGGAACATTGACAGTTCCAGTAAAAAACAACTATTCAACTGGGGAAACGACCGCGGTCCTGACGGTATAACTGTCGACCACAGTGGTAACATCTACGTTGCGGCAGGCCGCAACTACCCGCATCGCAAGCAGCTCTCAAAGGTCTACAAAGCCGGCGTGTATAAAATATCGCCCGACGGTGCACTTCTCGACTTTATTGCGGTTCCCGCAGATCCCGTTACCAATTTGACCTTCGGCGGCGCTGATGGTAAGACACTGTTCATCACTGCCGGTGCGGCAATATGGACTTTAAAATTAGACTAAGCGTCCTAGCTCAGTCGGTGATTTTCAATAAATATCTAAGTCGTTGGCTATGACAGCTGGCCCATCAAAACTTTGCTGAACCTCGGCAAGGATTTCGGCCTCGCTACAGCCAAACCAGAGCACATGGTTTAAAATCAGCATTTTTGGCTGCAGCAAATTAGCAATGACGCCAAGGTCAACTGCTGAGGTATGGTTGTCCATCTGATAGTCCTGCCTCGCCTGCGAGCGTTTTTTATAGCCCGCGTCACAAATTACCTCGTGAATTAATAAATCAGCATTTTTTCCGTATTCAATGAGCTTTTCACTCGGCTTCAAATCACCCGAATAAACGATGACTTTGTCGGCCGTCTCTATACGGTAGCCAAACGCGTTGGGCCAGCTACCGTGGTGAACAGGGAAAGCAATTACACTGACCCGGTCATCTTTATATACCATGCCTTCGCTGACTATGTGGGTGTTTACGCGCCATCCGGCATCATTAGTTGGCTCTTTTCCGTAAAGCCGATATTTAATGTCATCCCGAAATGCTATCAGTGTTCCCTCGACTAAATCTTGAACGCCATCGGGACCGTATAAATCTACCGAGTTGTCGCGCTGATTAGTCCATCCTGTCAATAGAAAATCTGCAAACCCACCTGTGTGATCTGAGTGCAAGTGGGTAATAAAAGCGATATCTAGCTGCTCCGGCCCGAGCGCCGAAATTTCGCCGCCCCAGCGGGGGGCAAAATAGGCGGCGCGGCGCATAAGACCAAAGCCTAAATCAAAAAGATAAGCCTTTTCATCAACGACAATCGCCACAGCAGGCCCTGCGCGATCGGGGTATGGAACGGGAGTACCAGTACCAAGCATCACTACCCGCGTTTTCGCTAGCACTTGTCCTGCCACCGACTGCGACAAGACCGCAATTACGGCCAATACCCACATTTTTTTTGATTTCACACCGCTCTCCGCTCGATTAAATTAAGGGTGGCTTCACTAGGTCTCGCAAACAAGCTTCGTTCAATCAAAACCGATGAGTTCTTGATTAAGGCCAACATGGAAACTTTTTGAGACCATCGCAGCCCAGTGGTAGTGCATTACGGTCGTGATCAAGGTCATTACTTCACTAGTCGAGTAATACTCTTGTAGATTCTCCCATTGGTCTTTTGATAACCCACCATCTATTACCAATTGATCGACCGCCGACAAAATTACTTTGTCCTGTGCTCGCCAACTCGGGTGGCTGGAACCTATTTTGATATTGTTAATATCGGCAGGAGACAACCCCAATTCCAACGCTTTGGGATAGTGCTGAGACCACTCATATGGACTGTGGTACAACCATGAGACTCGCAGAATCACTAACTCTTTTTGTCGTGCCGCAGGGCGGCTTGAACGAACAACAAACTGACCTACGTGATCATATTTTTCAAATAGATCCGCATTGATTACTGCCGCCCGTAATAAATTCAGGGTTGCGCGCTTAGGGATTGGCTGACCATCAACCACACCGAGCAGCGCGCGCTGCTTTGGAGACATCGCCTCGATAGTCACCAAGTCCGTTCGCGGTGGCTCTTGTGAGCGACTGACGGTAGCGGTTAGTAAAAGCCATGCGGTCAACCCAGCTAATCCAGCTAATCCAGCTAATCGTGCAGGCGACATGGACCAGCGGAAGCGGCGTATATTACTTTTGTTTAAGTCATCCATTCAATGTGCAGCCCCGACTAGTGCAGCGCTAATTTTAAAACTCGACCACTACTGCTCCAGTCGCTAACGTAGATGGAATCATCTTCGCCACACGCCAAGCCATGCGGCCGATTGGCTAACCCCGCCACCCAGTCTGAGGGATGAGTCATCTTCGAAGGCCGCTGACCACGTGGCAAACTACCATAGTCACTGCTTTCGGAGAGCACTTTAGCAACGCCGCCCTTGTCGTCTAGCACCACTACCCTACCCTCCAATTCAGCAACGATAAAGGCCTCTCCACATTGCGCCATAGCGCTCGGCAAGCCAAGCTCAGCAGCAACTTCTTCAACCTCACTGCCGTCAAGACTGACGCTGAGGATACGAAAGTGCTCGCGGTCAGTTATCAATAGACGCTCTGGAAGCGCGCGCTGATCGATCATAATTTTATGGGCATTTTGTAAGTTCAGTGGCGCAATCTTACCAGCGAGAATGGCTATCAGTTCACCCTCAGCTGAGAACCGATAAATATCATCATCACCGTAACCATCAATCACAAATAAGCTACCATCGGAAGCTAGCGCGAGGCCCGACAATCTAAGCGGCTTGTTTCGCGGCTGGCGTGTCGCGACCGCCGATCGCTCGACGATCTCGGCCACGTCGAGAGTTTTCAATCGGTTGCCGTGCAGATCAACAAACACTACCTGAGTCGGGAGGACTCCAATAATATATGCCGGTGCCGCTACCGGTTCAATCAACAAGAAATCGTGGAAGCCGCTACTGACATTAGGAATGTTGCCAAGATAATGGCCTTCATTATTATATTTCTGAATGCCGGGCCTGGGCCCAGCACGAACACTAACATAAAGTGTGGCATCAGCACTCAGCTCAATATCACCGTGAGTTTCACCTATAGTTTCATCATATGGGAAATCTAGATCCCAATCTTTGTACGCTGTGTTACCTGCCATTAGCTGATTTGTTACGGCCACTAATCCAATCAAAATAATTGAAAAATAGCGATTACATCTTGTCAATGGCGTCATCAAAAATCTCCGCTAAAAAATATTAAATAAATCACTATGACAGTGCATAGCAGCCAAACAAAAATAGCTAGGTACCGCCGTGCAGGAACAAACTGGTAATTTTCGGGAAGCGTATTCCGATGCTTAACGCCAGATATCATTGCCACTAGAAGATTATCTCGCTTTACCAAAACATAGTAAAAGACAGCCAGTAGATGAAGCCAAACCATTGCCTGAACAATATCAAAAAGCCAAGAGTGAGCAATCGCAGCGCGGTCCGAATCGGCTTTAGCCACCAAATCTGAAAGTGGCCCAGCGAAACCGAGGTCATTGTTGCTAAACAACCCAAGTAGCCCCTGAAGTGCCAATATACTTAACATAAAGACCACCATATACGCCCCCGCGGGGTTATGACCACCGTGATATTGATGGCTCTCTCCGAGCGACACCCGTAGGTAACTAATTGTTTTAGCCGGCCCCACCACAAAACTCACGAACCTTGCCGTAGAAGAACCCACTATCCCCCAAGTAACACGGAATGCTACTAAAACAAGTACTACAACGCCACACACTAAGTGTGCCGTCGTCATTCCCAACTCAATTGTTAGCCAAGCCCCACAGACCGCCGTGACCAGAGACCAGTGAAAACACCGTACCGACAGGTCCCAAAGAATAGAGTAGGGCTCGCTCGACGCTACATCCTCACTGCGTTGTTCACCGCTCATAAAGCACAACTCCCCTGCTCTTTGCCATGTACTTAATTGCGGTCGAGGCCAGTCCAGCTTCAGTCACTATTGCCTTAGCGCTTGAGTGCGTAACCAGTACTGCTAGGCCTTGCTGGGTTATATTGGTTCCGGCTATGCCAATGTGTTCAAGAGCGGGCATCGCTACTAACAACGATATAGCTTGATCAGTTATCGCCGTGTAGTTTAAGTCTGCCCACTCAATTACTGCAGCAAGTTGTGCTAACTCCGCGAGCACTATGTCATTGAGTTGCTCTCCGAGTGAAGCTCCGGTGATTACGATACTATTTCCACTATCAGATGCATAGCTCACCGCACTCGGATAGCGTTTTTTCAATATTGTGTACTGATCGCTCTGCGGCAAACGCAAAGCGGCCACTAGGCTCTGGTCGACCGCCGGAATCTGTACCTCCACAATGGCAGCTGGGGCTGATGGAAAGTCTGATTCGGGCGCACCAACAGGCGCCCCTGCTGCCAACCAAAGTTCCACCACCGCAATTTCCTTGGCAGTCGGTCGGCGATAGCCCAGAGGCGGCATTGCGAGAATATTATTCTGACTGAGACCTAATCGATACTGAATAATATTGCGCTGTGGGTCGCCACCCGCAGCCAAGGCAGAGCCTTCCTCTCCACCAATTTCGAGCAGCCGGTGATAATCCATACGTAGGCCATCCTTGGCTTTCTTAGCGCCATGGCAGGCAACGCAGTATTTTTCGAAGATTGGCGCCACCCGCGCACCATAAAAACTAGCCCGATCTGCGGGGGCAAGAGTCACCCAGCCATTACCTGCTGCGACTGACATAAGTTTGGCCTGATGGCTAGCCGCCCACCACACCGCCAGCACAAGCGAAAGAACTAATGCTGTTAAACCGTACTGTTGCCTCGTAAATTTTATTTTCACGGCTAGGCCAGTATTTGGGAGATGATGCGAGGATGGTGGACACCAGTTAGCCGCTGGTCTAGGCCCTGAAAATGCACACTAAGGTCGTGATGGTTGTAGCCCAGTAAATACAATATAGTGGCATGAAAATCGGCCAATGACACCGGGTCATCGGCAACTTCATAGCCCATTTCGTCGGTAGAGCCGTGTGTATAGCCGCCTTTAACTCCTGCGCCTGCCATCCATACAGTAAACGCTGATGGGTTGTGGTCACGCCCAATCCATGGAGTTTTTTGTCCATTTGCCTCTTCCTTCATAGGCGTACGACCAAACTCACTACCCCACACCACTAGGGTATCTTCCAGTAAACCGCGCTCCTCCAAGTCGGAGAGCAGCGCCGCGATCGGACGATCAATGCCGTGACAGAGATTCTTGAAATTATGCTTTAGCGACGACGCCTCATCTTGGCCATGCGAGTCCCAATCCATATCAAACAACTGAACGAAGCGAACACCTCGTTCGACTAATCTTCTAGCTATCAGACAGTTTTTGCCAAAACTTTCCGATTGGGGGTCCGCCCCGTAAGCAACACGAGTCTTCTCGCTCTCTTGCGAAATATCGAAAACATCGCTGGCCTCTGCTTGCATCCGGAAACTCATCTCGTACTGCGCTATTCGCGTCAGTGTTTCCTGATCCATAAATTCACGGTAAGAGCTTTGGTTGATTTCATTAAGCGTATCTAATACCTGTCGGCGTATAGCGCTGGATACATTGTCAGGGTTGTCCAAGAAAAGTACTGGTTCACCTTGTGAACGACATTGCACGCCTTGATAAACACTCGGCAAAAAACCCGAGCCCCACAATTGCTTGCCACCTCGCGGGGCTGAGGCTCCGGACAACATCACTACGTAGCCCGGCAGGTTCTGATTTTCGGTCCCTAAACCATACGATATCCATGAACCCATTGATGGATAACCAAAACGCGACTGGCCGGTTAACGCCAACATTTGTGCCGGTGCGTGGTTAAACTGGTCGGTATGCATCGATTTAATAAAACAAATCTTATCGGCATGCTCGGCAAGATGAGGCAAACGGTCAGAGAACCAGGCCCCACTTGAACCGTATTGTTTAAACGGATACTGTGGCCCCATCAACTTGGGAATGCCTGTTAGAAATGCAAAATTCTTGCCCTCCAAGAATGAGAGCGGTGTGTCTTGACCATCACGCTTGGCAAGCTCTGGCTTGTAATCAAACAGGTCAAGCTGGCTCGGCGCTCCAGCCATGTGTAAATAAATGACCCGCTTCGCTCGGGCCGGAAACTGTGGCGGCAAGGTCGCCAGCGGTTGATCTGTAGGGCGCGAAAATTTCTTGCTACCAGCAGCGGCTGCAGCGACTTCGGTCGATCCAAAAAACGCTGCCGCTAATGCCGCACTGCTCCCAGTTAAGAATGTCCGCCGCGAGTTGAGCATTAACCGTTCTAATTTAAGCTGGTCGAGATCCGCCTTTGTCATAGTAGTCACCTGTTTATCGCTTCATCACTATTGAGTAATGTCATCGCTACTGCTTGCAACGCTTGCTGACTGTTACCTGTGGTTTCAACCACGCCATCATAGAGTCGCCGCAAACTTGCTTGCTCTTCCTCTCCCAAGCGCCGTGAAAATGTTCTTAGGGCCGCATTGTCAAAGGCTTGAAGCAGTGGCGCGCCAGCCTCGACTGACGCCCTCATCTTATCCGCCAGGCCACTACCGGCCTCAACATAGACAGGGTCATTGAGCATTACCAGTGCTTGCAGTGGTGTGTTGGTAGGCAACCTACGAACACTACTGACATCGCGGTTGACGTGATCAAAAATGAGAAAACTCGGGTAAGGTGCTGATTGTTTAAAATGGGTATAAATAGCACGGCGAAACTGGTCACCCCGCTCTGACAACTCCCAAACCCCGGTACTATTTTTAGCGTTCCAAATCCCTTCGGGCTGCCAAGGCATCACCGGTTTACCGCCCAGTTTATGGTTGAGCAAGCCACTCGCTTGCAACGCCTGGTCGCGAACCATCTCTGCACTGAGGCGCTTACGCGGCATACACGAAAGCAAAAGATTCTGCGCGTCATAATTCCTGCTTTTCTCGGCACAGACAGATGACTGGCGATAAGCGTCGCTACTGACAATTAATTTGATCAGTGCTTTGCGATCCCAATTTAGCCGTTGCTGGAACTCTACTGCAAGCCAGTCGAGCAGCGCTGGGTGGCTAGGAGCAGTCCCGGAACTGCCGAAGTCTTCCTGGGTCTCTACCAAGCCACGCCCGAACAAGGACTGCCAAATCCGGTTAACTTCAACACGTGCTGTTAGTGGTTGCTGATCCGAGAAGAACCATTCGGCAAACTCCAAGCGGTTGTTAGGGGCTGCCAGGCCGCTCTGCTGGAAAATATTGGGCACGCCACCTACGAGGCGTTGGCCGGTTTTTGCCAGCATATCGCCGCGCTCAAAAAGTAGTGTGGCCAGCTTTTGAGGGGCCGAAAGCTCTTGCATAATAGGAAGATTCGCGCCGTCGAGCGCTTTGAGCTGATTGTTCAACCCCAGCAATTGCTCAACCACCACAAGTTGCTTGTTGCTTTTCACCCAGTTTTGCCATTGGGAATTTACGCTGGTTTGCACAGATAGGGAGCGCAATACAGGCGCGGGCTGACGCGGCCGCATAAGCTGTGCTTGTGTTAAATTAACAAACAGGCTGCCTCCCTTCTCAACAGTGATTGGGGTGGCTGGAATCAACACTACCGACCGAGAGCTATGAATTTTTTCTGCTGAAAAACCACTAACAATGTCTCCCTCATGTGCCGCTCGCGCGAAGACATTGGTTAGTTGCTGTTCGACGTTATCGTCATTGTCAACCAAGATGGCCGCCAGTGGGATCTCCGCCCTAGTGCCATCGCTAGCAAAGCTGTGCAGCGTGAATTCCTCAACAGCGAAGCCCGCTTCGGGTGTATGCGCCGCTTTATCGCGATTCAATGGCTCCACCAAAATACGTATCGCGGTGACAGCTGAAACGGGGCTCATTTTTAACTGGTACACCGCAACAGCTGGGGTCTCATCGGGAAAAACGACACTGGCTCGGCTTACTCTCCCAGCTACAGTTACACTATCACTACTGAGTCCGACTTGATCTAGGGCCTCATCAGCGAACCGCTGGTATTTTTTTCTGTCGGCGTCGCTGATATCTAACGCCACTGCTTCAACCGCCGCACTGGCCAGTTGATAGCGTCGTCGCCACCCAGCCGCTCTATCGACCGTGGCCGATAATAGCTCGACATCGCTCCATACGCTGGCCAATGTATCGTTGCTTACGTCATTGAGATATTGTTTGATTAAGGTTTTTTTCTCGATAAAATATTGGTAAGCGACATTACGCAGTCCGCTCTCGAAGGGAATTTTTATAGTCGGGCTGTCAGTGACAGTATCGTAATCCGCAGTACCGTTGAAGAATGATAATGACTGATAGTAATCGCTGTGATCAATGGGATCGTAGGGGTGCGAATGACATTGAACACAAGCCATAGTGACCCCATTGAGCACCGACCAAGTGGTTGCTACACGATCCATCACCGCCACCATCCGATACTCCTCGTTATCAGAGCCGCCCTCCAAATTTGTGGGCGTTTGGCGATGAAACGATGTTGCGATGAGGCCGTCGAGCCCTGCCCCCTCAACCAGATCACCTGCGAGCTGCAGGGTAACAAACTGGTCATAAGGCAGATTATTGTTATAGGCATTGATAACCCAGTCTCGATAAGGCCAGCTGTCACGAGGAAAGTCTCTAACATAACCCATGCTGTCGGTGTAGCGCGCGGCATCAAGCCACAGCGTCGCCCATTTCTCTCCGAACCGCGGTGACGCGAGCAACCGATCAACAGCCTCTAAATAATTTTCATCGCTTATAAACTTAAGCTCGTCAACTGTAGGCGGCAGGCCAGTTAAATCCAATGTCAGTCTGCGTAACTGTTGCGCAATTGTCGCTCGCGGTGAATTGACGAGTCCCGCCGCGGCTATCTTGTCGCCAAGGAATCGATCAATAGGATTATCACCCCAGTCTGCCAGGCTGCGCGCAGGGATATCGATGGCAACCGGCGGCAAAAATGACCAATGGTCTTCCCAATTTGCTCCCTCAGAAATCCACCGTTCTATAGTCGCGATCTCGTTGTTGCTCAACTTTGGTTTGCCCAGTGGCATACCGTGCAGCGGGTCATCAGTCTTGATTCTAGCCACCAACTCAGAACGGCCAGGCTTGCCGGGCACAACATTCAATCGCCCAGAATTACCTCGTTTAATGGCCTCTTCGCGGAAAATATACGAGATACCGCCCTGCTTGGTAACACCACCGTGACAGCCCACACATTTGCTGTTGAAGATCGGCCGGATCTGCTCATTAAAGCTGACCCTGGGTGTCTCATCATGCGCTCCTGGCACGCTCAGCAGCTGCCAGCCGAACACCGCAAGACCACCTATTACAATAATGCCAACCAATTTTCGAAGGCGTTTTGAAACATCAAATTCTCTTAAAAAAAATTTCACCATAACTTTTCTAGTTCAATCTAGTCGACATTAATCAAATTGAATTGGCTCACTGCCCGGATCTAACCTAAAACTTTTGGTCATGGTTGCCACCCAATGGAAATGGGTCACCGTAGTGACAATGGTCAAAATCTCGGGCACCGAGTAAAAAGTCGAGAGTTCTTGCCACTGGTCATCGCCAATGACTGCGTCTATAACAATCGCATCAACAGCCTTAAGTAACGCTGCCTCGCTACCGCTCCAATAAGCCGAATGTCCACCACGTTTTATCTGATCAACTGCCTGCTCGCTCCAACCCGCGGCGAGCGCTTTTGGATAGTGCCTAACCCACTCCCAACGGTCTTGATAGAGCCACACCGCGCGCAGTATCAAAAGTTCCTTGTCTCGCACAGAAAGCTCTGAATTGCGGAGCAACCTGTCGCCTAGTGGATAGTAAGCCGCCATGAGCTCAGGATTGTAGATGAGAATACGGTGTAGGTTAACCATTGCGCGCCGAGGGATTGGCTCGCCGTCGATAATGCCCAGCACCTCTCGCTGACGTTGACTGAGCATTTCCAGCGCAATGGGCTCAACTCGCGGCAAGGCATCTTGTCGTGCGAAGATTTCGCGCTGCGAGGAATCATTCGCCTGTGGTAACCATGCACAGCTGGCCAGTGCTGCATAACCCAACAGGGCTAACCAGTTAATCTGGTATCTCACTGTACTCACTTCTCACCTCTAGGCTATCCGCTACGCGAGCGTTTACAATCTCTTCCAGTCGGGCCAACCCGAACTCTCCGCACCCCAAGTAAACGCCGGCGCCCATAAAAACTGGACACGGCCATTAACTATCTTAAATGCCTCAAACAGCGTCAATCCTGGAATACCGCCATCGCCAAACTGGTGAAATTGTGCCAGTGCCACAACAACACCCCGTGCTTCATCGGCGATGTAGTAGCGACGGTTGTCGACACGCCACCTAAACCGTGGGGCAAAATCAAGAAACCAGCTACAACTCTTGCCGCGCTTTTCGACCCGCACGTAATCTAAAGGGCGCTGGTCATGACTATAAGCATTGTTGGTGGTGTACACGCCAAACTCGCTACGCTGACAGTCTGGCGAGAATAGTGGCTTATCCCATTGGCCGCTATTTACCGCACTCCAGTAATCATCGGCAATAGCGATTAGCTCTGTGATCCCGACACGCTCATCCTCAGGTAAGATGGCGTCGAAAAGATCTGACTCCTTAAATGGCACTTCGACTCGGCTAGCGGACTGAAAACCGCTCTCCGTAGCATGCTCTTCTACCTCAACAATACGACCTTTCGCGTCAACTTTCAGTCGCAGCGCGTAATGCCACCACCGCCTATTGGGCTGTGGTTGGCCGGCGATGGTAGCGAACACAATGGCAATCCCTGTTGCCGAGTCGAAGAATGAATCGCGATTGACCACTGTAACCGCTGGCCCCCAGACTATTCCGGCACCTAACTCGACTTCCTGGCCGTTACTGGTCACCCTGAGTTCAGGCGCGAGCGACAGTCGACTGGTTTTATTATTAGTCAAAGCCTCGAGGTAAGAAGTAGCCGCGTCAGAGAGGCAGCGCTTGTCACAATCCGAAGCAGCCGCTGTAGTGTAACTGACCAATACTAATAAACTGCCAAATATACTTAGCCAACCTCGGTTACTCCTCGGCAAGCCCATACCACCTCCAGACATTTAAATTTTATATGCTGACAAAAAAACGGCTCATCGCCAACGGCGTGACGATGAGCCGCCTACATGGGAAATGTGGTCTCAGCCACCAAACACCATGAGCTAGAGATTAAAAATCGTAGCTAAATGATGCCCCAAAGGTACGAGTTGAACCACGATCAACTCGACAACTCACCGCATAGCTGAAGCCATTTAAACCACTTTCATAAGTAGTGTTGCCCTCGTTAAGGCCGCGGAATCCGCAGTAGTGCTCATCTGTCAAATTATTACCGAATAGAGCTACCGAGTATTGCTGTTGATCACCAAAGTTATAAGTAACATTAGCATTCAATAGCGTGTAAGCAGGCTGTGTACGCGCCGCCACAGTTTCACTGGAGCTGCTAACGATCGTATTGCGGAGCGTATCGCCAGTGTGACTAATGTTGCCCATCAGCGTAAGCAACGCGCCGTTACTCAGTGTCAACTCCTGCGAGACCGTCGCCGCCATCGAGAACTCAGGGCTGTTGGCTAACTCGCCGCCCTCCACGAACTGACTGCCGGCTACAACCGTGACCTCGGTATCTAGCAGCGAGACTCCCAAGTCGATGTAAAGGCCGTTATCACTAGCATATTTCACACTGCCATCAAAGCCAGAGATTTCAGACTCCGGTGCATTCACCAGAGTCGGCACGCCGGCAACGGTGGAAAACTGCTGTAGATTTTCGTAAACATAGGAAAATACTGCACCGTCGATCTGAACAGCATTATTCATATATGACGCTTTATACCCTAACTCTACAGCCTTGAGTGACTCCGGCTCTAGACGCGATGCCTCTAATCCAGTTTGCAAATTAGGCACAGGTACCAAGGCAAATACGGCACGGGTATCTGCAGCGCTGCCTTTGAAACCCTTTGAATAGCTCGCGTAGAGCAGCGAGTCTTCGGTCAGTTTCCAATCCAATTTAAGCGTATAGCCAACATCTTCGTTTGGCAGCGCCTGACTAACTTGTCGGCGAGTATCGTAGCCACCGGCGTCTTGGTTGGCATCATCAGGATTAGCTTGCGCCAACACTAGAGCAGCAACGTCGGCTGAAAACAGTGGAGTAGCCGAGTCGTACGATGTGGCCAATGGGCTTGAGGGCAGATAGTTAGCCCTAATCTCCTCATCAGACCAACGCACACCTGCCGTGACAGTTACCACATCGTTGATGTCGTATTCGCCTTGCAGGTAGATACCTAGATTTTCCTTGCTATGGTCAAGCTGGACGTTAGGATTTCTGGTGCCGTTAGCAAATTTGGGCGACCGTACCGCAGTATAAGACTGCGCGTCCTCATCCAACATGTAGGCTCCAGCTATCCAGCGAAAAGCGCCGTCCGCGGATGAAGTTAGCCGCACCTCGTGCTGAGAGATGTCGCGATCATCTTCTTGGAACTGATGAAGTAGTTGAATGCCAGTACCGTCAGAGTCAAATGCCACTTTCACATCTAAATTGTCAAACGCGGTAATCACATTGAGCGTTGCCCAAGAGAGATCATAGCTAAAATCGAAGTAATAGCCTGATGATTCAATGTCTTCATGACCAATGTTGCTAGTGATGCTTTCCCAATCACCCGTAGATGGATCGGTAGCGACCTCACCCGTGCCGCCGCCATTCCTACTCAGACAGTCGGTATCACGCTCAAAATCCAGCTCGCCGGGGCCAAAATCAACACAAACGCCACCAAGTCCGTCTGGATCACGAGTCCCGAGCGCCTTAACAGCAGAACCATTGTTTTCGTTTTGCATACCGTGAATATTGACGTTCAACTGCGCACGATCATTCGGCACCCAAACCAACGATGCCCGATAGGCACCCATGTCGTCACCACCATAGTCGCGACCATCCGTGGTCGAGACGAATGGCCCATCATTTTTATTGGTCTGCATCGCTAAGCGCGCAGCTACGGTGTCGCTAACGTCAAAACCCACGGCAGCTTCAGAACCAATTTGCGAGTCTGAACCAAACTTTATCGAGACACTACCGTTAGTTCCTACCCCAACTTCTGGCTTGTTACTAATATAATTAATCGCACCCCCGGTAGTGTTAAGACCGTAAAGCGTATTTTGCGGTCCTTTCAAAATTTCTACACGCTCCATGTCAAACAGCGCTGCCCGTGCCTGAAACCCGCTTGTTAGGCTAACGCCGTCGTAATACTGGCCAACCGCCGACGCGGCTGTTAAGTGCAAGTCTGCCGTACCCACACCACGCAGATAATAATTGCGATTAGAACCTGCTTGCGAACCTGAATTCAGGCCCGGCGTCACATTGGCTAACTGGCTTGCTTCAACGATTCCCAGTGCCTTGAGAGACTCACTGGAATAAGCGGCGATAGCAATAGGTACGTCTTGCAGCGACTCTGATCGCTTTTGAGCCGTCACAATAATTTCTTCTAACGCGGCATTAGCCGCCAAGGGCATTGCCACAGCAATACCGATTGACAGTGCCTTGACTACATAAGTACTAGTTCGCATTACCCTCTCCTATTAATTATTTTTGCAGCCAGCTTTGCCCCTTTGCAAAATTATCCACTTCGATGACCTGTCATTAAAGTCTAACTGGCGTCTACAGCAATCTAATGCCGCAAGCAAAGGCTAAGCGAACTGAGCATGAAATTATATGAGTACATTTCGTCATTTTTTCTAACTGAAACCGCAGCCACCGACCGCCCCGGGGACAGATGCAGATGCAGGTGCAGGTACAGGTGCATGTACAGGTGCATGTGCAGGTGCAGGTGCAGGTGCAGGTGCAGGTGCAGGTGCAGGTGCAGATGCAGAGTGATTATCTAGATATTTCTTAGCTAAGGTCTAACACACGACTTTTTGCTCATCACGACCAACCATAAACAGGTCTATAACCCGTGAAAGCTTTGCACTGTAGACTTCACCCATTGTTTACTCGCCGCCTGTACCGCCAGCAGCAGCGCCGTTGGCGCCTCGGCCAGCTGGTAATCGCTGCACAGCTGGCGCTGCGCCGCGACCGCCAAGTGGGCGGTACACTCGGCGTCGGCCAGGGCACGGTGGTACTGCCCCGCCGCCGGCAGCCGAAGGCTAGACACCAGTGCCGACAGCCGGTAGCTGGCCAGATTGGGGAACACCCGCCGCGCCAGCTTGAGCGAACAGAGCCACTCGCCGCCGGAGCGACGATCCAGCTCGGCTAAGCCGGCTTGCCAAAACTTGGCGTCAAACGAGGCGTTGTGGGCCAAAAGCGGCCGGCCGTCGACAAATGCTAGCGCCGCCGCCATCACCTCGCTGGTCGGTGGCGCACTGCGCACCATGGCGTTGGTGATGCCGGTCAATTGCTGAATATCGTAGGGGATCGGCTGGCCGGGGTTGATCAAACTCTGGTAACTGTCGACGATGCGACCGCGCTCAACAAGACAGATACCGATCTCGGTTGCCCGCGCACCGAGTGCCGGCGACATACCGGTGGTTTCAAAATCGATTACTGCGTAGCGGCTCATCGGGATTCTCAGAGTAAGAAAGCTCGCAGTGTAGCGAAACTGGCGCCCTGGCACAGCAGCAAGAGCTGGTCTCTTTTTGAAACGACTGAAGCACACCCAGTTTTTCAAGCCCGGCTGGCACTGGAGGGCTGGTTGTCGAGCGTACCGATTCTGGGGGATACGGGGGTTAAGCTCCAACAACAGTACTATCCAAAATCAATAGATAAGCGAGGAATTTACTCGCCGGTACTGTGCAACGGATAATCTTGCACCAGGCTTTCGGTGGGAATATTTAAGCCATCGTGTAACTTACGAATCATGGTCAGTGTTAGCTTTCTTCGGTAATTCATCACTTCGGACACACGCCCAGTACCGCCAATATAAGGCACTAAATCCTTATCTCTTAATCCAAATTGCTCCATACGAAAACGAATAGCCTCGATGGGATTTGGGGTTTCGATGGGGTGGCGCTTAACTTCGTACGCTTCAATAAGGGTGCCCAGAATGTCTAACTCATCACCCTCTGGCGTGTCTAGCGCTGCATCCATCAGCATCATAGTGCGCTCTAAAGCAGCCTCATAATCGGCTTCTGTTTTAATTGGCTTAATGTTCATACCGTCACCGCGTCTATTTCATCGTACATTTTGTGGCTTCCAACAAAGCGCACATACACCATTCTGTAAGGGTAATTAATCTTTACGATAAGCCGATAGTCATTACCCTTGATGTTAAATACTACCCGGCTATCTTGAATAATACTGGCACTGCCAAATTGAGCCTTGAGCTCTTGAGGCGTTGACCAATCGGCTTTAAGTACCTCTTCATGCCATGCCTCTAGCTGTCCCTGGGAAGCGGAATATTGAGACTGCTCCCAGAACTCGCGCAACGTCTTTTTCGATACTATACGCATCTCGCGCCCTCACGCTCCCATTATGGGAGCCGTTTTTTCGTTGTCAACCTCACTACATTAGTACTATTAGCCTGTATTCGCCCGTCCAGCACTGCATAAAAAGGTCAGTGGGCACTCTCCATTCTCCTCACACCAACGAAAGCTGGTGTCTTTTCGAAACGATGGCAGCACTCCCAGCGTATCCAGCCCGGCTGGCACTGGAGGTCTGCGACCGTCTCCCGCAGGGACAGTGGGAGCCGAGCTTCTAGGGACGGATTCACGGCGTATCGCAGCACCCAGCGGCAGGCGGGCGGGCGGGTGATCGAGCAAAGCGATACTAGAGTGCGGCAATGCAGACGAAGCCCCAGATCTAGCCCTGCGCACGGTCTTGGATGACGGTGCATTGGATGTTTGCCCGTGAGGATTGTTACTCTTCATAAAAAATTGGGTAGAGCCTAGCGGGATTATTCGTTTGCCTTGTGCGGCAAACTCCCCCCTTCGGGGGCGCTTCGCGCTCAAAACAACTTCGTTGTTTTGTGAAACCGCTTTCAGCGGTTCTGCTCACTGCGTTCGCCCAAACAAAAAAACCCCACGCTTCGCGTGAGGGTTGTTACTTTTTGTTTAGGGAACGGGCGGGGCCTCGCTTGGTCCCTCTCGGCCATCCATGGCCTCCCGGACATTTGTGCTTCCATGCACTTCGTCCCTCTCGGCCATCCATGGCCTCCGGGACATTTGTGCATCCATGCACTTCATCGAACGCGCTTTCAGCGGTTCTGCTCACTGCGTTCGCCCAAACAAAAAAACCCCACGCTTCGCGTGAGGGTTGTTATTTTTTGCTTAGGGAACGGGCGGAGCCTAGCTTGGTCCCTCTCGGCCATCCATGGCCTCCGGGACATTTGTGCATCCATGCACTTCATCGAACGCGCTTTCAGCGGTTCTGCTCACTGCGTTCGCCCAAACAAAAAAACCCCACGCTTCGCGTGAGGGTTGTTTGTTTGGTGGAGCCTAGCGGGATCGAACCGCTGACCTCAACACTGCCAGTGTTGCGCTCTCCCAGCTGAGCTAAGGCCCCGAAAAAGGAAGGCGCATATTAGGGGCGAGCTGCGGCCGTGTCAAGCGTACCGGGCCAGTTATTGCGCTAAATCGCTACCCAATCCGTCGTACTGCTTCTGGAGCTTTTTGAGCTTTTTATTGCCCAGCCCGCCGAGCAGATCAATCGCATGGCGCAACCTGGCGCGGGTCATATCGGGGCCGAGCAGCTGCATAGAATCCATCACTGAGATCGAGGCAGCAGTGCCGGCGATAGCAATAAACAGCGGCGCCAAAAACGCTTTCAGTTTGATGCCAAGCTGGTCGGCCAACCCTTTTAGCTCGGCAAAAATCGCGTCGCGCTGCCACGCTTGCAGCGCCTCTAGTCGCCACAGTGAAAACTGCAATACCGCCGTCAGCTGCTCGTCATCGAGCCCGCTCTGCTGCAGCTGCTCGGCAGTGATGGCGAGGTTGCCTGAGATTAGATAGGCGCCGAGCGGGGCGATATCTGACAGCGTCTCCATGCGCGCGCGGGCGTGGGGAATAAACGCCATCAACTGCTCGCGGTTGAGCGCCCAGTTAATCAGCTGGTCGGCGAGCTGCTCGTCACTGAGCTCTTCTCGGATCCAGAGGCCGTTGAGCCAGCTCAGTTTCTCCACATCAAAGATCGGCCCGCCGAGCGAGATACGATTGATGTCGAACGAAGCGATCATCTCGGCCAGCGAGAACTTCTCGCTCTCGTCGGGCATCGACCAGCCCATCCGGCCGAGGTAGTTGAGCAGCGCTTCGGGCAGGTAGCCCATCCGCTGGTAGTAGAGAATACTGGTCGGGTTTTTGCGCTTGGAGAGCTTGCTCTTATCCGGGTTGCGCAGCAGCGGCAGGTGGCAAAACTCCGGCTGCTGCCAGCCAAAGTACTGATAAAGCAAAATATGTTTGGGCGCCGAGTTGATCCACTCTTCGCCGCGGATCACGTGGCTAATCTCCATCTCGTGGTCGTCGACCACATTGGCGAGATGGTAGGTGGGCAGGCCGTCGGCCTTCATCAGCACCTGCATATCCACCTGCGACCAGTCGATGATGATCTCGCCGCGCAGCATGTCCTGAAACCGGCATTCGCCCTCGCTGGGCACTTTCATACGGACAACGTGGCTCTCCCCTGCGGTCAGTTTGGCGTTGACCTCGTCGCTGGAGAGTGCCAGACAGTGGCCGTCGTAACCGGTAGAGCGCTTGGCTGCCATCTGCTCGGCGCGCACCGCGTCGAGCCGCTCGGCCGAACAGAAACAGTGGAAGGCGTGGCCATCCTCAACCAGCTGGGCGGCGCGCTCGGTGTAGAGCGCGCTGCGCTCGCTCTGCCGGTAGGGGCCCTTGGCGCCACGGACGTCCGGGCCCTCGTCCCACTGCAGGCCGAGCCAGTTGAGCGCCTTGAGAATCTGCTGCTCTGACTCAGGAGTGGAGCGCTGCTGATCGGTGTCTTCAATCCGCAACAAGAACTCGCCGCCGTGCTGCTTGGCAAACACCATGTTGAACAGCGCCACATAGGCTGTGCCAACGTGGGGGTCGCCGGTCGGCGATGGGGCGATGCGGGTTCTAACGGTCATTGGCGCGGCTCTCTTTTAAGGTGGCGGTGCGGTGGCCGGCTATTATACGCGCTGGGCCTGAACTGGCTATAATTGCAGCCTGTTCCGCGACGACAAGATACCCTGCCCGTGCCCACTACCCAACACTCACCCGCTCCCGCGCTAGACCGCCGGCTCAGCGTTGCCCCGATGCTCGACTGGACCGACCGCCACTGTCGCTACTTTCATCGCCAGCTGGCGCCCAACGCACTGCTCTACACCGAGATGGTGACCACTGGCGCCCTGCTGCACGGCGACCGCGGCTCGCACCTGCGCGGCCACCCCGAGCAGGGCCCGGTGGCACTGCAGCTGGGCGGCTCCGACCCGGTGGCGCTGGCCGAGTGCGCCAAGATGGCGGCCGACTACGGCTACAGCGAGGTCAACCTAAACGTGGGCTGCCCGAGCGAGCGAGTCCAAAATGGCGCGTTTGGTGCCTGCCTGATGAAAGAACCGCAGCTGGTCGCCGACTGCGTGGCGGCGATGTGCGCGGCAACCCCGCTGGCGGTTACCGTCAAGCACCGCATTGGCGTCGACGACTGCGACTCCTACGCAGAGCTGGCCGCCTTTGTCAGCACCGTCGCCGCGGCCGGCTGCCAGCACTTTATTGTCCACGCCCGCAAAGCGTGGCTGCAAGGATTGAGCCCCAAACAGAACCGCGAGATACCGCCACTCGACTACCCGATGGTGGCGGCGCTGGTCGCCGACTTCCCGGCAGTTGGGTTTACTCTCAACGGCGGTATCGACAGCGTAGCGGCAGCTAACAGCGCGTTGGAGCAGTTTGCCGGGGTGATGATCGGTCGCGAGGCCTACGCCAACCCCTACCTGCTGGCACAGCTGGCAGCGCCGCTCTACGGCCAGCCGCTACCGACCCGCCGCCAGGTTGTCGAGGCGATGAGCGGTTATATCGAGCAGGAGCTGGCGGCCGGCAACCGGCTCCACCACATCACCCGACATATGCTCGGGCTCTATCGGCAGCTGCCCGGTGCCCGGCAGTTTCGTCGCCACCTCAGCGAAAACAGCTACACTGCCAGCGCCAACCTCGACGTGCTGCGGCACGCCCTAGAATTTGTCCCCGGAGACCTCTAATGGACCAGCCCTCTCTACTTGAGCAGTTAAAAACCATGACCACGGTGGTCGCCGACACCGGCGACTTTGCAGCTATCGAGCAGTACCAGCCGCAGGACGCCACCACCAACCCATCGCTGGTGCTCAAGGCTGCACAGCTGCCCAGCTACCGGCCGCTGGTCGATGCCGCGCGCCGCGAAGCCGCCGCTAGCAGTGCCGATAGCAGCGCGCAGATGAGCCTCTGCATGGATGCCTTAGCGGTCGCGATCGGCCACAAAGTGCTTGAAGTGATCCCCGGCCGAGTGTCGACCGAAGTCGATGCGCGGTTGTCTTTTGATACCGCCGGCTCAGTCGCCAAAGCGCGCCAGCTGATTGAGCGCTACCAGGCGCTTGGCATTAGCCGCGAGCGGGTGTTGATCAAAATGGCGACTACGTGGGAGGGGGTTCGCGCCGCCGAGCAGCTGGAGCGCGAAGGGATCAACTGCAACCTGACGCTGCTGTTTAACCTCATCCAAGCGGCCGCCGCCGCCGACGCCGGGGCACACTTAATCTCACCGTTTGTCGGCCGCATCCTAGATTGGCACAAAGCTCAGAGCGGCCGCGACCACTACTCGCCTAGCGAAGACCCCGGTGTGCTATCGGTCACCCAGATCTACAACTACTTTAAGCAGCGCGGCTACCCAACCGTGGTGATGGGCGCCAGCTTTCGCAACCTCGGTGAGATCACCGAACTGGCCGGCTGCGACCGGCTGACCATTAGCCCGGCACTGCTTGAAGAGCTGGCCACCACCCATGCGCCGCTGCCGCGCAAGCTCGACCCGAGCCAGACCGGTGCCAGCATCGGCTACCAGCCACCTAGCAGTGCCGAGTTTGCCTACCAATTGAACGATGATGCGATGGCGCACGCCAAGTTGGCGGAGGGGATTAGGGCGTTTGTCGCCGACCAGCAGAAGCTGGAGCAGTGGTTGGCCGAGCTCGGCTAGTTGGCCTCGGCCTGTTCGCGCTCTAGCGCGGCGATCAGGTCGGTAAACTCGCCGTGTTTGTCTGGGTTGAGCTCAACCAGTGTGCGGTGCGCATCGAGTACCTGCTGGCGCAGCTCGTCGACCGGCGCATCAACGGCGGCCAGTTCGGTCAGTGGCTGGTCGCTGTCGGGCAGCTTACTGTGTACCGCGAACAGCTCATCGAGGCTCATACACTCGAGTAGCCGCAGCAGCCCTGGGTCGGCACAAAACAGCTGTGGCTCTATCGCATAGCGGCGCTGACAGTGCAGCGCCAACTTGGCCAACAGCCCCAGCGTGGTGCTGTCGAGCCCTTCGGTGTCGAGCAGGTCGACCACCACCGAGCCGACTTCGTCGCTGGCAAAAATAGTCTCTAAGTAGCGGTTGAGCGAGCCGCACAGGGTCACCCGCAGGTCGCCGTTAAACTTCAGCAGGTAGTCGCCGCCCTGCTCTGCCACCAGTATTTTGCCTTGGCTCATAGCGGGCTCTGCTGGCGTTGGCGCTGCAGCAACAGCATCGAAACATCGTCTTGCAGCTCGTCGACAAAGCTCACCCCAAGCCGGTCTTGCAGCTCATCCAGCGAGCTAACCCCGCCCTGCAGGGCGGCCAGCAGCTGCGCCTCTTTGGCGACCACATTGGCGCCATCAATAAAGTCGAGCACACCGTCCGATACCAGCAGCAGCGCGGCGTCTTCCGGCAGAGTTAGCTCTTCGACCGTCCAGCTCGCCTCTTCAAACAACCCGGCCGGGCGCCCCTTGCCCGGCAGGTAGCTGGCCTTGCCGGCGCTGATCAGCACCGGCGCCGGTAGCTGGGCGCCGACCACGTAGCGCAGCTGGTTGCTGTGCAGATCCAAAGAGCCGGCAAACAGGGTGAGGTGCTTGCCGAGCCCGGTCGCCAGCAACTGGGTGTTAATGTGCTCGACCAGCCCCTCTGGGGCACGCGCCAGCGACTCGTAATCGCGCTCGTAGGTGTGGCGGCGAATCACCCGGCCGATCATAAAGCGCAGCAGCACGGTGACAAACGCCGACGAGGCCCCGTGGCCAGAGACATCGGCAAAGTAAAATAGCAGGTAGCGGTCGAGCACAAAGTTGTAGCCGACAAAGTCGCCACTGAGGTAGAGCGACGGCCGCACCGAGTGCGAGATCTGGTAGTGGCCAAACTGCAGCGGGCTGTCTGGCATCAGGCTCTTCTGTACTTCGAGCCCGGCCAACTGATCCTGCTTGAGCAGCTGCAAACTCTCTTGCAGCTGCTGGTTGGCCTCTTCAAGCTGAACGCTGTAGGCCGAGGCTTGGGCGCGCTGCTGGGCCGACTGCTGCAGCCGCGCGAGCAGCGTCGCGACCTCGTCGGCGGCGGCGGCCAGCGGCAGCACATCGACCGCACCGAGCCGAAAAAACTCGACACTACCGGCCTGCTCGGCTTGGCTGACCGCCACCACCAACAGGTAGTGGGCGGCCAGTTCGGCGACACTGGCGCGGCCGCTCTCGCTGTTCAAATCTAACTGGCTGGCTGCCACGACCACGGTGCGGCCGGCGCTGTTGGCGTCGCTCACCGCCGGCAGCGGCCCGCTGCTCAACTCCACTGCCCCCAACCCGGCCCGCAACCAGCCGACCAGCTCGGCTTGGCTGGCGGTCCAGCCACCCACTAACAGCGGCGCGGCGGTAGCCCCACTCACAGTGGCGCTACCCGGGCGTTAGAACTCGTCGAAGTCGCCAAAATCACCAAAGTCGTCCTCAATAACCCCGTCGTTGATCAGATAATCGCGACGCTGTAGGTAAACCTCTTTAAACAGGATGTAGCGGTCACCGCTGAATGCCGCATCGGCGCCGAGTAGCCCAGCGCGGGTGTCCACCAAGCTCAGCCCAAGCAGAGCGTTGCGGGCGGCCACATCGTCTAGGTGGTAGCTCAGGCCGGCAAAGCGGTCGACAAACCGCGACGGCGCGTCGCGCAGCGTCGACGGGCCAAACAGCGGCAGCACCAGGTAGGGGCCCTCGGGCACACCCCAGACCGCCAGCGTCTGGCCAAAATCCTCACCGTCGCTCTCGGCCAGCCCCATCCGCGCAGCGACATCAAACAGGCCGCCGACACCCACCGTCGTGTTGATCAGAAAGCGGCTGCTGTCGTTGAGTGCCTGGCCAAACTTGCCCTGTAAAAGGTCGTTGAGCACGTTCTGTAGCTCGCCGATATTGCCGAAGAAATTACCCACACCCAGCTGTGCGCGGTCGGGCACCACGGCTTTGTAACCGGTGGCGATCGGCTTGGCGACCGCTTTGTCGAGCGCTTCATTGAAGCGGAATACGGTCATATTAAAGCCGTCCAGCGGTGCGGCACTGTCGCTAGACTCGCCCCACACAGCCCCGCCGGCGGCCAACAGCGCCGCCATCGCGATTGCTCGTAAACTCTGTCCGCTGCCTTTCATCCGTCCCACCTACTCATTGCTAGATCCATTAGCCGCCATTTTACTGCCGTTGTTCAACCACTGTATAGAAAAACCGCCCCTCAATACGGCCGCCGAGTACTGCATTGTGGCCAGGCGGCTAAAGCCGCCGCAGCGCATCGTCGATGCTCGCCCAGCGCTTTTGCAGACGCACTGCCGATACCGGCTGAGCAGTTTTAAGCTGCTGGGCAAACAGCGATACCCGGTACTCTTGGAGCACCACCAACAGCTCGTCGAGCTGCTCGCGGAGGTTGATCGGCAGCCAGCGGTGGTGGTTGGGGATCAGCGCAATGGGCAGCTGGTAGTCGGCCACCTCGGCCAGTGCTTGGTCGTCGCGCAACCGCTGCAGCGGCCGCTTCTCACAGCGGACGGCGATCGCTCGGGCGTAGCGCGGATAGTGGCGCAGGGTCGCCTCGCTGACCCGCGCCAGCGGCTTGCCAAACAGCCAGTCGAGCTGGGTGGCGATATCTTGTTGGGCGGCGCGGTCGGTCGCCGGCCAACTGCTGTAGAGCTGGCGCGCCTCGTGCAGCGGCGCCAGGCAGTTGCCGACCAATTGGGCCATCGCCTGGGCGCTGGCCACCACCTGGTTGAGCTTTTGCAGCCGTTCGTTAAATACCTGCTGGCTGCGCACGCAGCGCGCCTCGCCACTACCCGGGAACAGCTGCTCGCCGAGGGCGGCATCAATCAGCCGGTCGGCCAGCAGTTCGCGCTCGGGCAGGCCGGCGCCGCGCAGCGCCAGCTCGCTGCCGCGCAGCAGCTGCTTGGCAAGGTATTTAACCTCTTTACTGGCGAGCTGCTTGGCCAGTGCAATCTGGCCGCGCAGGTGGTCGGCAGCCGCGCGCTGCGGGTTGTCGCAGAGCACCAAGTCGACCCGCCCCTCGCTCGCCCGCAGCGCCGGCCACGCCTTGACGGTGCGCTTGCCGGCGCGCAGCTCTACCTGCTCGGGCAGGTCGCCAAAATCCCAGCTCGCCACCCCCTCGCGCTGCCATTGGGCGCCGTCGGCGGTGGCGATCTGCTCGCTGACCTGGCGGCTAAACTCCGACTGCAGAGAGGCGAGGTCGCGGCGGCAGGCGAGCTGCTCGCCGGCGCTGTCGAGCAGCTCGATGTTCATTAGGTACCATGGATCGATCTGGGTATCGCGCTGCCAGCGCTGCCAATCGACATTGAGCCCGGTCAGCTGCTTGAGCTGTTCGGCGAGCGCCTCGCAGAGTGGCCGGTCGGCCGGTCGCAGCCGCGCCAACAACTTGTCGGCAAACAGCGGCAGTGGCACCAGCGCCTTGCGCTGCTGTTTGGGCAGCGCCTTGAGCAGCAGCAGGCACTTCTCTTTGAGCATCCCCGGCACCAGCCACTCAAACCGGTAGCGCGGCGCTTGGTGAAGCTGCTCGATAGCGATCGAGACGGTCACCCCATCATTGCTGCTGCACGGCTCAAAGTGGTAGCTGAGTGGGTAGCAGATATCCGCCTCGCTCAGCGAGTCGGGAAACTCGGCCAGCTCGTCGGCGTCGACATCGCGGCGCAACAGCTGCTCGCGGTCGAGAAACAGCAGCGCTGGGTTGGCCGCCTCGGCCTTTTTGCGCCACGCCTCAAAGCCGGCCCGGTTGACTAACTCAAGCGGCAACCGCTCGGCGTAGAACTGGTAGATCACCTCGTCGTCGCAGAGGATATCGCGGCGCCGGGTGCGCGCTTCGAGCGCTTCGAGCTCTTCGATCAGGGCGCGATTGTGGGCGACAAACGGCGCTGCGCGCTGGCGGTCGCCAGTGTAGCCGCCCTCGACCAGTGCCTGGCGAATAAACACCTCGCGGGCGACCACCGGGTCGGTGGCGCCGTAGCTAACCCGGCGGCTCTCGACTACGGTCAGGCCAAACAGCGTCTGCCGCTCAGAGGCCATCACCTGACCGCTGTTGCGGTGGTAGAAGGGCTCGCTGTAGCTGCGTTTAATCAGGTGGCTGGCCTGCTCAGAGAGCCACTGCGGCTCAATCTTGGCGACCCCCACGGCAAACTGGCGGCTGGTCTCCAGCAGCTCGGCGGCCATGATCCACGGCGGCGGCTTCTTGTGCGGGCCGCTGCCCGGAAACAGCGCAAACTTGCGGTTGCGGGTGGCGTCGTATTCGCGGCCCTCGGCGCGCTTGGCGACCTGGCTGAGCAGCCCGGCGAGGATCGAGCGGTGCAGTGCCTCGTAGCTGGCCGGCTGGCGATTTTCGGCGAGCTTGAGCTGGCGGCAGGCCAAGTGGATCTGGTGGTGAAGGTCGCGCCACTCGCGGACCCGCAAATAGCTGACAAAATTTTGTCGGCAGTACTTGGCAAACTGGTTGCGCGACAGCGCCTGGCGCTGCTCTTCAAAGTGGTTCCAGAGCAGCACCAGCCCGGCGAAATCCGACTCTGGGTCGCGCCAGCGGGCGTGCGCCTGATCGGCGGCGGCGCGCTTGTCGGCCGGGCGGTCGCGCGGGTCTTGGATACTCAGCGCGGCGACCACCACCATGGTGTCGGCGAGCGCACCAAAGCGGCTGGCGTGGATCAGCATCGCCGCAAAGCGCGGGTCTACCGGCAGCAGCGCCAACTGTTTGCCGAACGCAGTCAGGCTGCCGCGGCCGTCGACCGCCTGCAGCTCTTCGAGCAGCTGGTAACCATCGCGGATCAGCCGACTGTCTGGCGGGTCGACAAACGGGAAGGCGCCGATGTCGCCCATCTCCAACTGCAGCATACGCAAGATCACCGCCGCCAAGTTGGTGCGCAGAATCTCCGGCTCGCTAAACTCTGGGCGGTTGTTGAAGTCCTCCTCGCTGTAGAGCCGCACACAGACCCCGGCCGAGACCCGTCCACAGCGGCCAGCGCGCTGGTTGGCGCTGGCTTGGGAGATCGGTTCAATCGGCAACCGCTGCACTTTGCTTCGGTAGCTGTAGCGGGATACCCGGGCGCGGCCGCTGTCGATCACATAGCGGATTCCCGGCACAGTCAGCGAGGTTTCGGCGACGTTGGTACTGAGCACCACCCGGCGGCCGCGGTGCGGGGCAAAAATCTTCTGCTGCTCGGCACTGGTCAGCCGGGCGTAGAGCGGCACCACCTCGAGATCGCGTAGCTGGCGGCGACGCAGTGCATTGGTCGCTTCGCGGATCTCTCGCTCGCCGGCAAGAAACACCAGGATATCGCCCCCACCCGGGCGGCTGTTGAGCTCCTCGACGCTGTCGACAATCTGCTGATCGAGATCGCCCTCGTCGTCGGCCGGGTCGCGGTATTCGATCGCCACCGGGTAGGTGCGACCCTCCACTTCGATAATCGGCGCGTCGTCAAAATGGCTGGAGAACTTGGCCATATCGATCGTTGCCGAGGTGATGATCACCTTGAGATCGGGACGCTTGGGCAGTAGCTGGCGCAGGTAGCCGAGCAGAAAGTCGATGTTGAGGCTGCGCTCGTGCGCCTCATCGATAATCAGCGTGTCGTAGCGGCTCAAGAAGCGGTCGCGCTGAATCTCGGCAAGCAGTATGCCGTCGGTCATCAACTTGATCAGGCTGCGCTCAGAGCTCTGGTCGTTGAAGCGCACCTGGTAGCCAACCTGCTCACCGAGCGGGCTATGCAACTCGCTGGCGATCCGCTCGGCTACCGAGCGGGCGGCGATCCGGCGCGGCTGGGTGTGGCCGATCTGGCCGTTGATGCCGCGCCCGGCGGCGAGACAGATTTTCGGCAGCTGGGTGGTCTTACCCGAGCCGGTAGCGCCGGCGACAATAATCACCTGGTGGCGCTGCAGCAGCTCGGCGATTTCGTCGGCGCGCTCGCTGACCGCCAGCTCTGGGTAACTCCAGCGCGGCAGGCTGGCGTGGCGCAGCGCGGTGAGCGCCAGCGACTGTTCAGCTTGGCGGCACCAGCGCTGCCACTGGCCCGGCTCGATCGGCCGGCGCGCGCCGCGGCGCAGTGCATTGAGCAGGCGGTGGCGGTCGCGGCTCTGCAGTGCCGGTGCTATCCAGTCGGCCAGCGCAGCCAGTTCACCGCCCCGCGGCGGCTGCTCGGGCAGCTGCCAATGCGGTGCAGCGCCAGCGCCAGCCAAGCCGGCCAGCGCATCGCTGCAGCTCTGCATCGAGAGCGGCGCGCTAGGGCTGGTGTCGCCGCTGGCTAGCGGGCTGCTGGCATCACTGGCCACTGCGCCACAAACAGCCGGCGCCGCCCTTTTCCAGCTCGTCTAGGTAGGCGTTGTGAGCGGCCAACTCTTCGCTACTGAGCTGACTGATCGCCAGCGCCGGGCGGTCGCTGGCCAGCCGCCGAATAGCGCCGACCCCGCCACTGCCCTGCTCGCTCTGTGAGTCACCCATCATCAGCGACACCTGGCCACCGGTCATCGCCAGGTAGACATCGGCGAGTATCTCGGCATCGAGCAGTGCGCCGTGCAGGTCGCGCTGCGAGTTGTCGACAAAGTAGCGCTTGCAGAGTGCATCCAAACTATTGCGCTGGCCGGGGTGCTTCTGGCGGGCCATCACCAGCGTGTCGGTGATCGCGCAGTGGTTTTCTAGCTGGGCGCGCTGCGGTTTGAGTTTAGCCAGTTCGTGGTTGATAAATCCGACATCAAACGGGGCGTTGTGGATAACCAGCTCGGCACCGTCGACAAAGGCCATAAACTCCTCGACCACGTGGTTGAACAGTGGCTTGTCGGCGAGGAACTCATCGCTGATGCCGTGCACTTCGAAGGCGCCGGCATCGACTGCGCGCTGCGGATTGATGTACTGGTGGTAGTGGCGGCCGGTCAGCTTGCGGTTGACCACCTCGACGCAGCCGATCTCGATGATGCGGTGGTCTTGTGAGGTTTCAAGCCCGGTGGTTTCGGTGTCGAGGACAATTTGCCGCATCGGTCAGCTCCCCAACTCGTCGATACCGCGGTTGGCAAGCTGGTCGGCCAGCTCGTTTTCGGGGTGGCCGCTGTGACCCTTCACCCACTGCCAGTCGATAGTATGACCGGCAATCAGCTGGTCGAGCTGCTGCCATAGATCAACATTTTTAACCGGCTGTTTGCTGGCGGTTTTCCAGCCCCGTTTTTTCCAGTTTGGCAGCCACTCTTGAACCCCCTTCAGCACATAGGTGGAGTCGCTGGTAACCCGCACCGTACAGGGCCGCTGCAGGGCGCGCAGTCCCTCGATGACGGCGGTCATCTCCATGCGGTTATTGGTCGTCTCCGGCTCGCCACCACAGAGCTCTTTACTGTGGCTGCCGGCGCGCATCAGCACCCCCCAGCCGCCCGGCCCGGGGTTGCCGCGGCAGGCGCCATCAGTAAATAACTCGACGTCGAATGGGTTGCTGTCGGCACTGCTCATCTGTCGTTTCTCTCTGTCTGTCGGCTCGGCTGTGCCGCGTGCTGCGGCCGCGCGGCCGGGGCCGCTAACGGATTGCGCCAGCGCGCCGGCTTGGGCGGCAGCCGGGCGACACTGCGCTTGACCGCGTGAATCACCATACAGCTGCCCAGCGGCAGCTGGCGGGCCGCCAGCCAGCGCTGCCAGCGGCGGCCGCGGCGCTGTGCCCACGGCCACGGCAAAGGGGGATTGTAAGCGCCATAACTGACAGTGGCCACCTGTAACTGCAACAGTGCCAGCCAATCCGCCAACCGCGCTGCGCGCAGCTGATGAAAGCGCGCCAGCGGCTCAAATTGGCAGCGGCCGAGATGGCCGAGCCGGCCCAGCCACGGCGCCACCGCACCCCACGGACTGAGCGGATTAAATGCGACAATGGTCAGCTGACCGCCGTCGCTGAGCACCCGGCAGCTCTCGGCCAGCACCTCGCGCGGGCGCCGCGAGTACTCCAGCGCGTGGTGCAGTAAGACGCTATCGACCACCCCGCTGGGCAGCGGCAGTTCGGCAAAATCGGCCAATGCGCCGGTGCTGCGCGGCTGCCCGGCGCCGCCGGCAAGCGCGACCGGGTGCAACGCAAAGCGGTGGCAGTCGGCGTGGCCGGCGAGCTCAAACTGGGCACCAAAGCTACTCAGCTGCAGCGAGTGGTAGCCGGCGCGGCTCTCCAGCTGGGCCAACAGGTCGGCCTGCTCGGCGGCCAAATAACGCCCACTCGGCCCCTGCCACCAAGCTGCCAGCGCGCTGGCGCGCTGGCTGAACGGCGGCATCTGGCTGTCGAGCAAGGTGGCGATGGCCATAGGTTCTCTCAGTTTAACTGGGCTAAGTGGCAGTTGGCCGCGGCAGACGGCCACTGCCCTACCGTGTCATTTTGACCGTTGCCGTTTATCATGTCGAGACAGCTGGCCACCGATGAGAGCAGACTATGCAGAGCCCAACTAACGCAGCGATCAATGTCGAGCCAATCGCCGCCTTTAACGACAACTACATCTGGCTGCTGCAGAGCGCCGATCGCCGCGAGGCGGTAGTGGTCGACCCGGGCGACGGCCAAGCGGTACTCGACTATCTTGATGCGCGCGCGATCACCCTGACCGCGATCTGGATCACCCACCACCATGCCGACCATGTCGGCGGTATCGCCCAGCTCTGTGAGCGCTGGCAGCTACCGGTCTATGGCCCGGCCGGCAGCCCAGCCGAGGCCCAGTTTAGCCATACGTTGAGCGCCGGCGACCAGCTCGAGCTGGGCGGCGTCGGTTTTAGCGTGCTGGCGATACCCGGCCACACCCTCGACCATATCGCTTACTACGCGGCCGCCAGCGGCCAGCTATTTTGTGGCGACACCCTGTTTGCCGGCGGCTGTGGGCGGGTCTTTGAGGGCACTTATCCGCAGATGCATGAGTCGCTGCAGCAGCTCGCCGCGCTGCCGGCTAGCACGGCGGTTTACTGCGCCCATGAATATACGTTAGCCAATCTCGCCTTTGCGGTTGCCGCTGAGCCCGACAACAGCGCGCTGTTGCAGCGCCTTGCCGATGCCCAGCAGCGCCGCAGCCAAGCGCTGCCAACGGTGCCGTCGACGATTGGCTTGGAGTTGGCTACCAACCCATTTCTGCGCTGTGACCAGCCGGCCATCGCCGCGACACTGAGCGCCAGCGGTGCTGCCAGGCAAACCGCTAGCACGGCCGAACGGTTTGCCGCACTGCGCAGCTGGAAGGATAGTTTTTAGAGGCTCTGCGACTATAATACGCCGCTGTAACTGCCCCTAAAGAGAGAGTATTTTGCGCCTAACCCGCTCTGCTACCAGCCGTATCACCGCCATTACCGCCTGCCTCTGGCTGACTGGCTGCAGCGCATTGCTAAGCCCACCGGCTGCGCCGCCCAGCGCGCCGCCGACGTCTGCCACTGTGGTGCCGGCCGCCGTGGTCACCGACGATCTATGGCAGCGTATTCGCAACGGCATGCAAATTGTCCCCAACGGCGGCGACCGGCTGGCCAATGGCGAGCTGGCGGCGGCGGTTGCCAAGCAACTGCGCTGGTACCAGAACAATCCAAGCTACTTGGCGACCGTGTTTGAGCGCGCCGAGCCGTTTATCTTTGACGTGGTTGAACAGCTAGAGAGTGCTGGGCTGCCCCTCGAGCTCGCCCTGCTACCGGTGCTAGAGAGCACCTACGACCCGCTCGCCTATTCCAACAGCCACGCGGTGGGACTTTGGCAGTTTATCCCGAGCACCGCCCGCGCGTTTGGTCTGGAGCGCAATGACCGCTACGAAGGGCGTCGCGACAGCGTCGCCGCAACCGCCGCGGCAGTGCGTTTTTTAACCTACTTGCACGGCCAATTTGACGGCGCGTGGCTGCTCGCTCTGGCCGCCTACAACAGCGGCGAGGGCAATGTCCGGCGCGCGGTTGCCAACAACCTAGCGGCGGGTGGCGACGGCCAGTTTTGGGCGCTACAGCTGCCCCGTGAAACACGCAACTACGTACCCCAACTGCTCGCGCTGTCGGAGCTGGTGGCCACCCCCGAGCGCTACGCTGTCGAGCTTCCAGAGCTGCCTAATCGGCCCTTTTTTACCGCCGTTGCGGTGAACTCACCGATCGATCTCGCCATAGCCCAGCGGGTCAGCAACACCGACCCCGAGCTATTTACCCGGCTAAATGCCGCTTTCCGGCGTTCGGTCACCCCCGCCGATGGCGCGACGATACTGCTGCCCGCCGCCAACGCCGCTGCACTGAAAGCGTTTCTAGCGACCACCCCGCCAACCCTATGGGCGCCCTATCGGGAGGTATTGGTAGCGTGGGGCGACACACTGTCTGAGCTGGCCGAGCGCCACAACTCTACCGTTGCCGAGCTGAAAGCCGCCAACCGGCTCAGCTCCAACCGGTTGCGGGTTGGTCAACGGCTGGTGATCCCCCCGCGCGGCGAGTTGACCGGCGCCGCCGCAGAGCTGCCGCGCGGCCACCACAGCTACCTGATTCAACCCGGCGATTCGCTCTGGGAGCTTGCTCAGCGTTTTTCGACCAGCGTGGCCCTGCTGCGCAAACTCAACCGTCTTAGCGGCGATACACTGCGCCCAGGCCGCCGCTTAATGGTGCCGGCCAACGCCGCGCCGAGCGCACCCAGCGGCCCCGCTCAGCCGAGCGTGCGCAAAGTGAGCTACCAAGTAAAAAGCGGCGATTCGCTGTCGCGCATCGCCGCTCATTTTGCGGTCCGCACCGCTCAGATTGTCAGCTGGAACCAGCTCGATGCTAGCCGCTACCTACAACCCGGCCAGCGCTTAACGATCTACGTTAACCCGCTAGAAATTTAGCGCTTCACCTCAGCGCCGGCAGAGAGCGCACCCTGATAGCCGCTCAACTCGGCCAGCACTGCGCTCTGGGTAAGCCCGCCGCGCAGCGCCGCCCGCCGCGCCGCTGACAGCTGGCTGGCGCTGCCCAGCGCCACTTCGCGCAGCGCAATCACCGCAACATCGCCAGAGGCCAGCTGCTGTTGGGCATAGCTGCCGCCCGCTTGAGGGCTGGCCATGGCGAAGGCGCGCTGCAGGATCTCGCGCTGTACTTGTGGCTCGGCCATCGTCGCGTCAGCCACTACCTGCCAGCTGAGCTGGTCGCGCTTGGCGAGCTGCTCAACCCGGGCACCCTGCTCCAGCTCGGCTATATAGGCCATCGCGCGCGCGCTGAGCTGCTCTGCCACCTGCTGCTGGCGTAGCTCTGCCTCGATCTCTGCGCGCACCTCATCAAGTGCGATCGGGCTGGCTGGCAGCTGCTCGACTACCTTGACTACCGCGTAGCGATCATCGCCCAGCTCGATCACCTCACTGGCAAAGCCGTCGACACGCACATCGTCACTAAACGCCGCCGCAACCAGTGCTGGCTCTGCAGCAATGCCGCTGCCACCGCTGCGCGCGAACGGCGCACTGCGCTGGACGACGACACCGAGTTGATCGGCCACCGCGGTCAATGACTCGGCGTTGAAGCTCAACTCTTTGAGCGCAGCCAGCTGGGCTGCCAAATTGCTCTGGGCGAGTTCGGCGCGCAGCGCCCGCTCGACATCGGCACGCTGAAGTTGCGCGTCTACTGCTGCCGATTCAACTGCCAGCAACTTGATAAAGTGGATACCGGCATCGGTCTCTACCGGGCCAGAGACCTCGCCGACTGCCAAATCGGCCAGTGCCGCCTCAAAGGGCTCGGGGAAGGCGCTGCCATCGGTAAAGCCGAGCTCGCCACCGGCCGCAGCCGAGACGATATCGACAGAGTATTCACTGGCCAGTGCTGCAAATGACTCACCCGCCGCCAACTTGGCCGCGATCTCATCAAGTTGGGCCTGGTCGGGCTGTTCGAGAAGGATGTGTGCGGCGCTGCGCAGCTCGCTGGGGGCCGCGCTTTCGGCCAACTGTGCCAAACGCTGCTCGACCTGCTGCGGGGATAGCTCTACCGCTGCCGCGGCGGTCGCCAAAGAGAGCTCAATAGTATCGACTACCAGCTGCTCGGGGGTGCTAAAGCGCGCGCTGTTGGCCGCGTAGAAGGCCTCGACCGCTGCTGGCTCAACCACCACCTGCGCGGCCGCCGCCTCTGCTGACAGGGTCAAGTAGTAGTAGTTGCGGGTCTGTTCAATAATCTCGGCGAGCTGGTCGATCTCACTGGCGGTCACAAAGCTGCTGTTGAGCACGCCACTGCTGAACTGCTGGGTCAGTAGTTCGTCGGCCACGGTCGCTTTGAATTCGGCACTGGTGTAACCCTGGCTCTGCAATACATAGCGGTAGCGATCGGGGTCGAACCGGCCGCCACTTTGAAAGGCACCGATCTCGGCCAGCTGCTGGGCAACCGGGCGCGGCCCGATCGCCATACCGGCCTCGCGGGCGGCCTGGCTGAGCAGCGCCGCTGCTATCAGCTGCTGCTCCGCTCGCGGGCGCAGCAGTTCATCGCTGAGCAACTCGGCATCCAGACCGGGGTTGGCCTGAACGATGCTGTTACGCTCGCTGGCGATGGCGCGCTGAACCTGCAGCTCGGTGATCTTCTCGCCGTTGACGACCAGTGCCGACTCAGCGGCAGAGCCGCTCAACAGCAGTGAATCGACGCCGACGAAGGCGAACGGGATGGTCAGCAGACCGATCAGAAAGACGGCGGTAAACCCTTTGATGTTGTCACGAAAACTCTGCAGCATGGCTAACTCTTATTGGCGGTGGGGTGGGCAGTTTCAACGGCACTAATAATAAACCGACTGGCAACAAAAAGGCGCACCCATTGATGCGCCTTTTTGTTGCCAGCCGCGCGGGCGCGGCTGGTATCGGTCAGACAATTACTTGTTGACTGAGTCTTTCAGGCCTTTGCCAGCTTTGAAGCTAGGCACGGTGGCGGCGGCGATTTGGATCTCGGCGCCAGTCTTGGGGTTGCGGCCAGTGCGCGCAGCGCGGTGCTTAACAGCGAAAGTACCGAAGCCTACCAGCGAAACTGAATCGCCTTTTTGCAGGGCGCCAGTGACAGCGTCAAGTGCTGATTCCAGAGCGCGGCCAGCAGAAGCTTTAGAGATGTCTGCGCCAGCAGCGATTGCGTCGATGAGTTCAGATTTGTTCATGGGTTATTCCTTATTTTAAGTAGTGTTTAAGTGCAGCCTAACGGATTCCTTTCGCTAGCCCGCGCCTTAACGATGGGCCGTAGCGATGAACTTTATACCAACTGGCCGTGCCCGAATCAAGCTGCAACGGCCGTTTTTCCTAGATTCTTGGCGTGATTGGTTAATTTATAAACAATCGCGCCTCAATGAGCGACGCGATCGCCGGCAGTTTTTGCTAATTCGGTTGCGCTAATACGATTGAACTCCTCTTCACTAAGCGCCTGTGGAGCCCGCTCGAGGGCGATCTCCAACACCTCGTCGATCCATTTGACCGGCCTGATATCTAGGTCCGCTTTGATGTTATCGGGGATCTCTTTGAGATCGGCAGCATTGTCGTGGGGGATCACCACCAACTTGATCCCGCCGCGGTGGGCCGCCAGCAACTTCTCTTTGAGACCGCCAATCTTGAGCACCTGCCCGCGTAGGGTGATTTCGCCTGTCATCGCTACCTCTGCGCGCACCGGGATACCGGTGAGTGCGGAGACCAGCGCGGTGCACATGCCGATACCAGCCGACGGGCCATCTTTGGGGGTCGCCCCCTCCGGCACGTGAATGTGTAGGTCGTGCTGTTGGTAGAACTCTTTGGCGATGCCGAGCCGCTGCGAGCGGCTGCGCACCACGGTCAGTGCAGCTTGGATAGACTCCTGCATCACATCGCCGAGCTGGCCGGTTTTAACCACCGCCCCTTTGCCGTGGGTGGCCGAGGTCTCAATGGTCAGTAGCTCGCCGCCCACCGAGGTCCAGGCCAGCCCGGTCACCTGGCCGACTTGGCTGTCTTGCTCGGCGCGGCCATAGTCGTGTTTGCGCACCCCCAGCAGCGCCTCTAACTGCTTGACGCCGATCTTGTCGACCGCGGTGGTGCGCTCTTTAACGTGGGCGGTGACCACCTTGCGGCAGAT
Source organism: Porticoccaceae bacterium (assembly GCA_024639885.1). Lineage (GTDB taxonomy): Bacteria > Pseudomonadota > Gammaproteobacteria > Pseudomonadales > Porticoccaceae > LSUCC0057. The sequence goes on from JAHEGD010000004.1 coordinate 105,505, forward strand.
TTTTGCCAGCTGGCGCTCCAAGCCGCGCACGCCCGCCTCGCGGGTGTAGTAGCGGACGATGTCGCGCAGCGCCGCGCCACTCACTTTTATCTCGGACTCTTTTAGGCCGTTTGCTTTAATCTGCTTGGGCAGCAGGTAACGCTCGGCGATGGCGATTTTTTCATCCTCGGTGTAGCCGGGGATACGGATGACCTCCATGCGGTCGAGCAGCGGGCCGGGGATATTCATCGAGTTGGCGGTACAGATAAACATCACATCCGAGAGGTCGTAATCAACCTCTAGGTAGTGGTCGCCAAAGGTGTGGTTCTGCTCGGGGTCAAGCACTTCGAGCAGCGCCGAAGCGGGGTCGCCGCGGTGGTCCATACCCATTTTGTCGATCTCATCGAGCAAAAATAGCGGGTTCTTAACCCCCACCTTAGCCAGCTTTTGGATCGGCTTGCCGGGCAGCGAGCCAATGTAGGTGCGCCGGTGGCCGCGGATCTCGGCTTCGTCGCGCACCCCGCCGAGGCTCATGCGGGCAAACTTGCGGCCGGTCGCCTTGGCAATCGACTCGCCCAGTGAGGTCTTGCCCACTCCCGGCGGCCCCACCAGGCAGAGCACCGGGCCTTTTAACTTTTTGACGCGCTGCTGGACTGCCAGATACTCAAGAATTCGCTCTTTAACCTCGTCGAGACCAAAGTGGTCGCTGTCGAGCACCTTGGCGGCCGCCAGCAGATCGTGTTTGACGCGGCTGCGCTTCTTCCACGGCACACCCACCATCCAATCGATGTAGTTGCGCAAGACCGACGCCTCGGCCGACATCGGCGAGGTCATCTTCAACTTGCCGAGCTCACCTTTGGCCTTTTCCAGTGCCGCGGCCGGCATGCCGGCTCCGTCGATCTTTTGCTCGAGCTGGTCGAGCTCGTTGGCGCCGTCGTCATCGCCGAGCTCTTTTTGGATCGCCTTCATCTGCTCGTTCAGGTAGTACTCGCGCTGGCTTTTCTCCATCTGCTTTTTGACCCGACCGCGAATCTTGCGCTCAACTTGGGCGAGATCGATCTCGCTCTCCATCAAACTCATCAGCAGCTCGAGACGCTCTGAGCAGTCCGCCAGCTCTAGAATCTCCTGCTTCTGCTTAAGACTCAGGGTGAGGTGGGTGGCGATGGTGTCGGCCATCCGCTCTAACTCTTCAATGCCCGACACGGTGGCGATTACCTCGGCGGGGATCTTTTTATTGAGGTTGACGTACTGCTCGAACAGGGACACCGCGGTGCGCGCCAGCGCGTCGGCTTGGCGCTCGCTGACTTCGCCGCCCTCAAGTGATTCAAGTGCGGTCTGTAGGTAGCTGTCGCCCTGGTGGGGGTTGATCAAGCTGACCCGCTGCTGGCCCTCGACGAGAACTTTAAGGGTGCCGTCGGGCAGTTTTAACAGCTGCAGCACGGTAGCCAGTGTACCGACCTCGTAGACCGCTTCGACACCCGGGTTGTCGTCAGCCGGGTCGCGCTGGGCCACCAACACTACCTGCTTGTCGGCCTCCATGGCGCTCTCGAGCGCCCGTACCGACATCTCGCGGCCGACGAACAGCGGCACCACCATTTTGGGGAAGACCACCACATCGCGCAGTGGCAGTAGGGGAAATTGGGTTTGCGCCTGTTGCTGTTGCGTAGCCATAGCCACCTCACTTGTCTTGGATACTAAACATATTGGGCCACGCTAGCGGATTACAACCGCTGTTTAGCCAATTTAAGCAGCAAAACGGCGCACTCGGCTAGTTGCAAAGCAAAAAAAAGGGCGGCTAAAAAGCCGCCCGATTTAACCGACAGCGGCAAGACTACTCGTCGCTGGCGGCTTTTTTATCGTGCTGCTGGTAGACCAGTAGCGGGTCGTTCTCGCCATTGATCACCGCGGCGTCGACCACCACTTTAACCACATCGTCGGTCGAGGGGATCTCGTACATGGTGTCTATCAGCACCGTCTCGACGATCGAGCGCAGCCCGCGCGCACCGGTTTTGCGAGCAATCGCTTTTTCGGCAATCGCCTCGAGCGCATCGGCGCGCAGATCGAGCTCGACCCCTTCCATCTCGAACAGCGACTGGTACTGCTTGACCAGCGCATTCTTGGGGGTGACCAGAATACTGACCAGCGCCTCGCGGTCGAGCTCCAGCAGGGTCGCTACCACCGGCAGGCGGCCGATAAACTCGGGGATTAAGCCGTAACCGATCAGGTCTTCTGGCTCGACATCAAGCAGCGTCTCGCCGACCGACTTCTGGCTCTCTTTGCTTTTTACCTCAGCGCCAAAGCCGATACCGCCCTTCTCTGAGCGGTCGCGGATGACCTTTTCTAGGCCGGCAAATGCGCCGCCACAGATGAATAGTATGTTGGAGGTGTCGACCTGCAAAAACTCCTGCTGCGGGTGTTTGCGTCCGCCCTGCGGCGGCACCGAGGCGACCGTACCTTCGATCAACTTGAGCAGCGCCTGCTGTACGCCCTCACCAGAGACATCGCGAGTGATCGAGGGGTTATCTGACTTGCGAGAAATTTTGTCGATCTCGTCGATGTAGACGATACCGCGCTGCGCCTTGTCGACGTCGTAATCGCACTTTTGCAGCAGCTTTTGGATGATGTTTTCAACGTCCTCACCGACATAACCGGCCTCGGTCAGGGTGGTCGCATCGGCCATGGTGAACGGCACATCCAGCATCCGCGCCAGGGTCTCGGCGAGCAGCGTCTTACCGCTGCCGGTCGGGCCGATCAGCAGAATGTTCGACTTGCCCAGCTCGACGTCACCGCTGGCGCCCTTGTCCTGCACCTGAAGGCGCTTGTAGTGGTTGTAGACCGCCACCGAGAGAATCTTCTTGGCGCGCTCTTGGCCGATCACGTAGTCGTCGAGCCGCGCGCGGATCTCGGTCGGCGCCGGCAGCTTGCGGTCGGCCTCGCTGTCGCTGGCAACATCGACCTCTTCGGTGATGATGTCGTTACACAGGTCGACACACTCGTCGCAGATGTAGACCGACGGCCCGGCGATCAGACGGCGCACTTCATTTTGGTTTTTGCCACAAAAAGAACAGAACAGCAGCTTGCCGCTCTCGTCAGATGACCCACTTTTAGACATATCTCTCTCCCACTAGAGTGGCTTGAGCCGTGGCGCCGGGCACTCTACACCGCGCGCCGCATTAATTTTGAGCCTAACTAAGCTAGCCGCGCTTGTCTAGAACCTCGTCGATCAGACCGTAGGCCTTTGACTCGTCGGCGCTCATAAAGGTGTCGCGCTCGGTGTCGCGCTCGATGGTGGCCAACTCTTGGCCGGTGTGCTGTGCCATCAGACGGTTGAGCCGCTCACGGATCTTGAGGATCTCTTGAGCCTGAATATGTATATCCGAAGCCTGGCCCTGCGCACCGCCACTTGGCTGGTGGATCATGGTGCGCGCGTTGGGCAGCGCAAAGCGCTTGCCGGCGGCACCGGCGCCAAGCAGGAAAGCGCCCATGCTGGCCGCTTGACCGATACACATGGTGCTGACGTCTGGCTTGATAAACTGCATGGTGTCGTAGATCGACAGGCCGGCAGTGACCGAACCGCCTGGCGAGTTGATATAGAGGTGGATATCTTTGTCGGGGTTCTCCGACTCAAGAAACAGCATCTGGGCGACAATCAAGTTGGCCATGTAATCTTCCACTTGGCCGACCATAAAGATGACTCGCTCTTTGAGCAGCCGCGAGTAAATATCGAACGAGCGCTCGCCGCGCGAAGTCTGCTCGATCACCATCGGTACTAAGCCAACACTGTTGATATCCAACATTTTTCACTCTCCGGTTGAAGGTTAATTTCTGCTAAGTCTAGCAGAGACAACAACGGCGGCCAGTGCCGCCGTTGTTAGAGCAATCACTCAGCGTCTGCTTGGGGCTCTGGGTCGGGCTTAACCGCGTCCTCGTAGCTCTCATTGACATCTTTGACACTGCCTTTGCCCAATACCAGCTCGGTCACTTGGTCTTCCAGCACGGCTGCTTCTACTGAGCCGAGCAGCTGCTGCTGGCTGTAGTAGTAGTCGACCACTTCGTTGGGCGACTCGTAGGTGGAGGCAATTTCGTCGATGCGCGCGCGCACCGCATCGGCATCGGCCTTGAGCTCTTCCTGCTTGACGATTTGGCTGACAATCACGCCCAGTGATGCACGGCGCTCGGCCTGCGGGGTGAACATCTCTTCGGGCAGCATGTTGAGGTCAAACTGCTGGCCACCGCCAAACTGCTGTAGCATCTGCTGCTTGAGCTGGTTGATCTCTGCTTTGACCAATGCGCTTGGCAGCTCGACGCTGTTCATGTCAAACAGCTGGTTCATGACGCGGGTTTTTACTTTGTTGCGGACCGCATTGCGCAGCTCGCGCTCCATGTTGTTGCGAACCTCTTCAAGAAACTTAGCCTCACCGCCGTCATTGACGCCGTAAAGCTTGAAGAACTCGTCATTGAGCTCGGGCAGGTTGCGCTCGGCTACCGCTTTAACTGTGACGGTGAACTCTACCGCAGCGCCCTTGAGCTCTTCGGCGTGATAGTCGTCTGGGAAGGAGAGTGCCAGCAATTTTTCGTCGCCAGCGGCGGCGCCGACCAGGCCGTCTTCAAAACCGGGAATCATGCTGCCAGAACCAAGCACCAGCGGCTGATCGTTGCCTGAGCCACCGGGGAACTCTTCGCCATCGCGACGGCCGACAAAGTCGATAGTCACCTGGTCGCCATCGGCGGCGGCGCGCTCAACGGTTTCAAACTTGGCCTGCTGCTCGCGCAGCACGCTGATCATTTTCTCGACGTCGGCGTCATTGACCTCGGCAATCGGCCGCTCGATGGCGACCTTGCTCAAGTCGGCGAGCGCCACTTCGGGGTAGACTTCAAATGAGGCCGTAAACTCGAGGTCTTTGCCTTCGGCGTCGTCGACGTTCTCGATGGTCGGCTGGCCAACTGGCTGCAAGTTCTCTTTGGCTACTGCTTCAAAAAAGGTTTTGTTGACCAACTCGCCAACTACCTCTTGGCGGACGCCTTTGCCGTACTGCTGACGGACCACTTTAAGAGGCACCTTGCCTTTGCGAAAGCCCTTGATACGGACTGTCTTGGCGGCTTTTTCGAGGCGCTCGGCCACTTCTTTTTCAACGCGCTCGGCGGGGATGCCTACTTTTAATTCGCGCTCAAGGTTTGAGCGAGAGGTAACGGAAACCTGCATGGTAATTCCTCGTGATCACTGTCATCTGTCGGTGTATTGGTGCGAATGGAGAGACTCGAACTCTCACAGGTTACCCTACTAGAACCTAAATCTAGCGCGTCTACCAGTTCCGCCACATTCGCAAATTGGGGCCATTGCCAGCCGCTAACGGCCAGCTTTTTCGTTTTCACAGCGGATTAATTGAGCCATCGCGCAGCATTCTTGGGCCGCTCTACACCGGCGATCAACTATCGCCCGGCGCTGGTAAAGAGCTTGCCCCGAAAAAGGCCGTGAATTTTGCCACAGCCCCCCAAGCGCGGCAACTAAAGAATCGCCCCAGCGATGAATCTGCATGCTAGCCGACGATTGGGCGGCGAAACAGCGACCGCGGAGTCCTAAAACCGGGTCGACCACCGCGGCGGGCTTACATACAATTAAGCACACGTTTAGCAAACCGCCGGCAGGCCAACTGAGTTAAAGGATCGCTATGAACGCTGCAGCCCCCAACCCCTACTACCCCAATCTGTTCCAACCATTAGACTTGGGCTTTACCCAGCTCAGAAACAGGGTCTTGATGGGGTCGATGCACACCGGCCTAGAGGAAGAGACCGATGGCCACCTGCGGATGGCCGCCTACTTTGGCGCCCGCGCCCGCGGCGGTGTCGGCCTGATTGTCAGCGGCGGCTTTGGCCCCAATGAAGAGGGCAATACCCACGAGACCACTAAGCGCATGGTCAGCGATGACGATATCGCCAAGCAGCGCGTTATCACCGACGCCGTGCACGCCGAAGGCGGCAAGATCTGCCTGCAAATTTTGCACACCGGTCGCTACGGTGGCTCACCCAAGCTGGTAGCACCCTCACCGATCCAGGCGCCGATCAACCCGTTCAAGCCCAACCCGCTCGACGAGGCCGGAATTCTCAAGCAGATTGACGACTTTGTATTTACTGCCCGCCAAGCGCAACTGGCCGGCTACGACGGCGTCGAGATCATGGGTTCTGAGGGCTACTTCTTAAACCAGTTTATTGCCAAGCGCACCAACCAGCGCGACGACGACTGGGGCGGCGACTACCAAAACCGTATCCGTCTGCCAATCGAGGTGGTGCGCCGGGTCCGCGAGGCGGTCGGTGAAAACTTCATCATCATTTATCGACTGTCGATGCTCGACCTGGTCGAAGGCGGCAGCAGCGCCGAAGAGATTGTCGAGCTCGGCAAGGCGATTGAAAAGGCCGGCGTAACGATTATCAACACCGGTATCGGCTGGCACGAGGCCCGTATCCCCACCATCGCCACCAAGGTGCCGCGGGCGGCCTTCAGCTGGGTCACTGCACACTTTCGCAAACATCTCAGCGTGCCGGTGATCACCTCTAACCGCATCAACACCCCCGAGGTGGCCGAGCAAGTCTTGGCGCGCGGCGATGCCGACATGGTGTCGATGGCGCGGCCGTTTTTGGCCGACCCCGACTTCGTTATTAAAGCCGAGCAGAACCGCGCCAATGAGATCAACACCTGTATTGGCTGCAACCAAGCCTGTCTCGACCACATCTTCAGCGGCAAGCTGACCAGCTGCCTGGTCAACCCGCTCGCCTGCGCCGAAACTGAACTGGTTATCAACCCGACCAATGCAGCGCGAAAAATCGCCGTGGTCGGTGCCGGTCCCGCCGGGCTGGCCGCCGCCACCACCGCCGCGCGGCGCGGCCATACCGTAACCCTGTTTGACAGTGCCAGCGAAATTGGCGGCCAGTTTAATATCGCCAAGCAGATTCCCGGCAAAGAGGAGTTTTACGAGACACTGCGCTATTTTGGCGTACAGATCGAGAAGACCGGTGTAGAGCTCAAACTCAACACCCGCGTCACCGCCGAGCAGCTCAACGACGGCGACTTCGACGAAGTCATCCTGGCCACTGGTATTGCACCGCGCACACCGGCGATTGAAGGTATCGACCACCCCAGCGTGATCAGCTACCTCGACGCCATCAACCATCCCGAGCGGGTCGGCCAGCGCGTAGCAGTGATCGGCGCCGGCGGTATCGGCTTTGATGTCAGCGAGCTGCTCAGCCACAGCGGCGGCTCGGCCAGCCAAGATATCCCGACTTTTATGCGCCAGTGGGGCATCGACATGACTCTGCAAGCGCGCAGTGGTATCGAAGGTGTCGAACCGCAATTCATCCCCTCACCGCGACAGATCTACCTGCTGCAGCGCAAAGCCAAGCGAGTCGGTTCTGGGCTGGGTAAGACCACCGGCTGGGCACACCGCGCCGAGCTGATCGCCAAAGGGGTCGAGATGATCCCCGGCTGTGACTACCGCAAGATCGACGACAGTGGCCTGCACGTCACCATCGGCGGCCAAGACCAGCTGCTTGAAGTGGACAGTGTCGTCATCTGCGCCGGCCAAGAGCCGCTGCGCGAGCTGGTAGAGGGCCTCAACAAACCAGTGCAACTGATTGGCGGCGCCGACTTTGCCAGTGAGCTAGATGCCAAACGCGCCATCAAACAAGGCACCGAAGTGGCCGCTGCGCTCTAATTAATTGCCCTGCACCGCCACGTAAAACCCCGGCCCTGTGCCGGGGTTTTGCGTAACGAAGGTATAACCGCGACGAGTGCCGTCATGCCAGTATTGAGCCCTCGCCTTTAGCTGAATCTTATTGCGGCTGGGCCTGATTGCTGCGCAATCAGTCGAACCCGGCGAGGCTTCTCACCCACCCTCCCCATACAAAAAAGCCCAGCTTACGCTGGGCTCGTTTGTATTGGCGGTGAGGGAGGGATTCGAACCCTCGATACGCGATTAACGTATACTCCCTTAGCAGGGGAGCGCCTTCAGCCGCTCGGCCACCTCACCAATTCTTTAAAACTAACAATTCCGTCCGGTGTTTCTTCTCTTTATAGGGAAGGCGCTCCGGGTCGCGCGTTGCTGCGAAAGCCTTATGGGCTTTCTTGTTCTGCCTTCGGCAGAATCGGCTAGCGCCGCCTTAAATGCTTACGCATTTAATCAGCAGCTAACCATTACTTTTTAAACTAATGACGCTGATGCAGCTGAATCGAGACAGTAAAAAGCCGCCTCTGAACAGGGGCGGCATTATACCGTAACGGATCGAGAATCATAGACTTTGAGTGAAATTACTCGTCGCTTGATGCGCTGCCTTTCTCGCTTTGGATTTTTTGGTAGATCTCTTCGCGATGCACCGCAACATCCTTGGGCGCGTCGACACCTAGACGCACCTGATTACCACGTACACCCAGCACGGTGACCGAGACGTCATCGCCGATAATCAAGGTTTCGCCGACTCGTCGGGTTAAAATTAGCATCATGCTCTCCGGGTAGTAGTACATTAGTATTAGTTAGCGGTGGCGATTATAACAACCGCTCGCCACATTCCAACCTTTACTGCTCTTGGGCCGGCTCTTTATCCATTTCGAAGCCAGAATGCAAAGCTCTAACCGCTAACTCTAGGTATTTTTCCTCTACCACGACCGTCACCTTGATCTCTGAGGTGGTGATCAGCTGAATGTTGATCGCCTCATTGGCGAGCGTCTCAAACATCTTCGCCGCCACACCGGCGTGTGAGCGCATGCCGACACCCACCAGTGACACTTTAGCGATGCTCGAATCGGTGGTGACCTCTTTTGCGCCCAGCTCTGCCGCTATCGTGTTAAGAATCTGCTCTGCTTGCTTGACGTCGTTCTTGTGTACAGTAAAGGTGATATTTGCCGAGTTGTCGACCGCGACATTTTGCACGATCACATCAACCTCAATGTTGGCTGCACTGATCGGCCCCAACACCTTAAAGGCGACACCGGGCTGATCGGGAATACCGCGGATCGTTAATTTGGCCTCGTCGCGGTTAAAAGCGATACCTGATACTACGGGCTTTTCCATTCCATCATCCTCTAGTGTAATCAGTGTGCCGGGGCCCTCTTGAAAACTGGACAGCACCCGCAGCGGTACGTTGTATTTACCGGCAAATTCGACCGAGCGAATTTGCAGTACTTTTGACCCTTGACTGGCCATCTCGAGCATCTCTTCAAAGGTGATGCTGGTCAGCCGTCGGGCGCTGTCGACCACGCGCGGGTCGGTGGTGTAGACGCCATCGACGTCGGTGTAGATCTGACACTCGTCGGCCTTCAGCGCTGCCGCCAGTGCGACTGCCGTGGTATCTGAACCGCCGCGGCCGAGTGTGGTGATATTGCCGTGCTCATCGACCCCTTGAAAACCGGCGACGACGACGACACTGCCGGCGTCGAGGTCCTGTTGCATACGGTGGGCGTCGATCTCTTCAATACGCGCCTTGCTGTGCGCGGTGTCGGTCAGGATCCGCACCTGGCTGCCGGTATAGGAGCGCGCCGACTGGCCCTTGGCTTGCAGCGCCATACTCAACAGGGCGATGGTCACCTGCTCGCCGGTCGACACCAGTACGTCCATCTCGCGTGCACTGGGTGCTTCGCTAATCTCGCTGGCAAGACCGATCAGGCGGTTAGTTTCGCCGCTCATCGCCGATACCACCACGACTACTTTTTCGCCGCGCTGGCAGTGGCCGATCACCTTGTCGGCGACTGCCTGGATCCGCTCTACACTGCCCACCGAGGTGCCGCCGTACTTCTGCACAATCACTGTCATCGATCTATTTCGCTCTTTGGTTATTGGCTAAAAATTTACTGGGCTGCCAGCCAGCTCTGCAGCGCCTCGAAACCGGCGGCCAGCTTGCTGGCATCTTCCGCCGAGCCCTGCGCCATGTCGGGGCGGCCACCGCCCTTGCCGCCGGTGACCGCGGTCACTTGGCCGAGCAGATCGCCGGCCTTGAAGCGGTCGGTGAGCTGTTTAGTGACACCGGCCACCAGCGCGGCGCGGCCGTCTTGCTCAGCGGCCAGCACAAACAGGCCGTTGCCCAGTTTGTCACGCACCTGGTCGGCGACCGCGCGCAGCGACTTGTTATCGGCACCCGGCACGATCGCAGCGAGCAGCTTGACGCCGTTCACCTCAACCGTACCGGCCAGCAGGTCACCGCCGCCACCACCGGCCAACTGCGCCTTGAGCTGTGCCAACTCTTTTTGCAGCTGGCGGTTGTCGCCAGCCAACTTGGCTACTTTTTCAGCTAGCCGGCTGCGGTCGCTGCCGGCGATATCGGCCACTTCGCGAAGCAGATCTTGGTTGTCGTCGCAGAGCGCTTCAGCGGCGCTGCCAGTGACCGCCTCAATACGCCGCACACCCGAAGCGACACTGGTCTCTGCACTGATTTTGAACAGACCAATGTCACCGCTGCGCTCGACGTGGGTGCCGCCGCACAGCTCGACCGAAAAGTCGCCGGCAATACTCAGCACACGCACCTCGTCGCCATACTTCTCACCAAACAGCGCGACCGCGCCGCGCTGTTTGGCGCTCTCCATGTCCATCACCTCGGTGTGGGTGGCGAGGTTGCTGCGGATGGCGCGATTGACGCGCCGCTCTACCGCGCGCAGCTCTGCTGGGGTGACCGCTTGGCTGTGTGAAAAATCGAAGCGCAGCCGGGTTGAGTCGACCGCCGAGCCCTGCTGGGCGACATGCTCGCCGAGCACCTCACGCAGCGCTGCGTGTAGTAAGTGGGTCGCTGAGTGGTTGCGCGCGGTAGCGGCGCGAACATCGCCGGTCACTTCGGCGGTCAACGACTCTCCGACACTCAGCACGCCGCTCAACAGCTGGCCGATATGCAGGTGGTGGCCGCCACTTTTGCGGCAGTCGGCCACTTCAAACTGGCCATCGGCAGCGGTCAACAGGCCGCTGTCGCCGCCCTGCCCGCCCGACTCGGCGTAGAACGGGGTCGCGTCTAAAATCACCACGCCGGCTTGGCCTGCGGTGATCTGCTCGACCCGCTCGCCATCGACCAGCAGCGCTCGTACAGTGGCTGTGGCGCTGAGCTGCTGGTAACCGACAAAGCTAGTGGCACCGTCGAGCTGCAGTGTCTCGGTGTAGTCGACACCAAAGTTACCGGCGGCGCGGGCGCGCTGGCGCTGTGCCTCCATCGCCACTTCATAGCCGGGCATATCAATTGAAAAGCCGCGCTCGCGGGCGACATCGGCGGTCAAATCAGTCGGAAAGCCGTAGGTGTCATAGAGCTGAAAAACTACCTCGCCGGGCACTTCGCTGCCCTCTACGCTGTTCAGCGCGCTCTCTAGCACCGCCATACCGTTGTCGAGGGTGCGGGCAAACTGCTGCTCCTCTTTGAGCAGTGTGCTCTCAATTAGCTCGCGCTTGCTGTGCAGCTCGGGGTAGGCTTCGCCCATCGCGGCGGCCAGCGCTGCCACCAAGGTGTGGAAGAACGGCTGGCTCTGGCCGAGTTTGTGGCCGTGGCGCAGCGCGCGGCGAATGATCCGCCGCAGTACGTAGCCGCGCCCTTCGTTGCCGGGCAGCACACCGTCTATCACCAAGAATGAGCAGGAGCGGATGTGGTCGGCGATCACTTTCAGCGAGTCGTGGCTAAGCTGGTCGCTGCCGACCGCCTTGGCGGCGGAACCGATCAGCTGCTGGAACAGATCGATTTGGTAGTTGCTGTGGACGCCCTGCATCACCGCGGCGATTCGCTCCAGCCCCATCCCGGTGTCGATCGAGGGCTTGGGCAGCGGAATCATCTCGCCGGCAGCGTTGCGCTCGTACTGCATAAACACCAAGTTCCAGACCTCGATATAGCGGTCGAGGTCGTCGTTCTCACTGCCGGGCGGGCCGCCAGCGACTTCCTCGCCATGGTCCCAGAAAATCTCGGTACACGGGCCGCACGGGCCGGTGTCGCCCATCTGCCAGAAGTTGTCCTCGTCGAGCCGCGACATCCGCGCCGGGTCGACGCCGATCTCATTGACCCAGATGTCAGCGGCTTCGTCGTCGCTAATGTGCACCGTCACCCACAACCGGTCGGCCGGCAGTGCCAGCACCTCGGTGAGAAACTGCCAGGCGAAGCGAATCGCCTCGCGCTTGAAGTAGTCACCAAAGCTGAAGTTGCCGAGCATCTCAAAAAAGGTGTGGTGGCGGGCGGTGTAGCCGACATTTTCAAGATCGTTGTGCTTGCCGCCGGCGCGCACACAGCGCTGCGAGCTGACCGCGCGCTGGTAGTCGCGCTTTTCGGCACCCAGAAAGCAATCTTTAAACTGCACCATGCCGGCGTTGGTAAACAGCAGAGTCGGGTCGTTGCCCGGCACCAGGCTGCTGCTCGCCACGGGGGTGTGCCCCTGAGCGGCAAAGTAATCTAAAAACGCCTGGCGTATCTTGGCGCTGCTCCATTCTGGGTTGCTGGTCACTGCACTGGTCACTGTGGTTGGTTCCGTGGTTGTGGCTGACCGGCGCGGTTACCGCGCTGGCCGGCGGGGGCTAGCCGAGCAGGCTCGCCTCGTTAAATTTGGCATTGCCCAAAATGTGCAGATGCAGGTGGAATACGGTTTGGCCGGCGCCGGCGCCGTTGTTAATGACCAACCGGAACGCCTCGTCGCAGCCCGCTTGGCGAGCGATATCGCCAGCTACCAACAACAAGTGGCCGAGCAGCTCGCGGTCTTCAGCGCTGGCATCCACCAGCCGCGGGATCGGTTTGATCGGTATCACCAGCAGGTGGGTGGGCGCCTGCGGGGCGATATCTTTAATCACTAGGCAGTGGTCATCGCGGTGGAGGATGTCGGCTGGGATCTCGCCATCGGCAATCCGGCTGAACAGGGTTTTGTCGGTACTGTCAGCCATCGCTACACCCCGCCGCCGGCGTTGCCGGGGTTGCTGGCCAATTTTTCGTCGGCGCTCAGCTGGCGCGCTTCGCTCTCTAGCATCACCGGGATACCGTCGCGGACCGGGTAGGCCAAGCCGCTGGCACGGCAGACCAGCTCTTGCTGCTCGGCACGGTATTCAAGCGGCGCTTTACTGACCGGGCAGACCAGTATGCTGAGTAATTTTTTGTCCACAATCGACTCCCGGGGCGGCCTTGACGGCGGCGGTGGTATTTAAAATTCTGGGCCGCGAAGTTTACGCAAAAAACCACCCATTCGCTACGCATCAGCGCCATATTGGCGATTAATTAGCCAGCGCCGGAAGTGCTTGCAGCACCAGCTGCGGGTCGATTCTTACCGCGCCCCAGTTCATCCGCCAATCCAGGTGGGGGCCGGTCGCGCGACCAGAGGCGCCCACCTTGCCGATCGCGTCACCGGCCGCCAGCTGGTCGCCGACCACGACCGCCAGTGCGCTCATGTGTAAGAAGCTTGAGAACAGCCCGTAGCCGTGATCGACGATAACCGTGCCGCCGGAGTAGAACAGGTCTGGCTCGGCCAGCACCACCACCCCGGCCGCCGGTGCGACCACCGCAGCGCCGTGGCCGGCGGCGTAGTCGACCCCGTAGTGGGGCCGCCCGGCAACACCGTTGTAGACCCGCTGGCTACCGTACACCCCGCTGATCCGCCCGGCGGCGGGCACACTAAAGCCACTGGCATAAAACGGCTGGTTGATAGATCTGGCGCGCGCTGCCGCGACCAGCGCCGCCTCGCGACGGATCCGCGCCAGCCGCTCTGGGGGTGGGGTGACGGTCTGCTGCGGCACCCCGTCGACGCGCGAAATGGCATAACTGCGCGGGGTCAGCGGGTAACTCAGCGGCCACTGACGGCCGTCGGCGCTGCGCTGAAGGGTGAGCACCACCGTATCGGTGGCGTCGCGGGGCAGCCCAAACAACACCCGCCGCTGGCTGTCGACGGCCAGCGACGCCCCCTGCCAGTGCAGCTGGTAGCCGGCCGGCAGCTCGGCGACTAGCAGGCCACCGGCCTGCCAACTGCCGCGCCAGTTAAGCTGCGGCGGCTCATCGGCGGCCAGCGCCGAGCCACCCGACAGTGTTATCAGCAGCGCGGTCAACAACCATCGGCGCAAGCCAGCGCCGCCAAAGCTGGTGATAACCATCACTCTCGCTCCAGCCCTAGATGAGGTTGTATCGACTCAATTTGACAGCGCATACCACCGCGCATACCGCCAAAGCCGTTATCGATGGCGGCGACCGCATCAAAGCGCGCGCACAACCGACCATCGCGGTTGATCAGCAGATAGCCGTTGCGGGCAACCCCGGCACACGGCTTGGCCAACCGCAACACCGCCTGCTTTCCGGCTGGCAGTTCTAGAATGGCAGTCTGGTCATCGGTAAACTGCATCGAGCGGACTCGCGATAGCATCAAGCAACCGTTGCGAATCCCCCAGTCGCTGGGCTCCAACTGATCGAGCTGAGCCAGCCGCTCGGCCAACCCACCCGGCTCTGCCAGCGCCGCAGCGGCCCAAGCCACTGCGCCCAGAACGCCGGCCAGCGCGCCGCGTTGTATCAATTTAGCCATCAGACGTGATCCACCTTGAGATACCGTTGCAAGCTTGTTAGTTTAACAAAACTGCCCGCCGATACTCACTGACTAGACAAGGCCGTTATGAGCGTTTTTATCCCGCCGCGATCGCTGCGCCACCACCACCTGCAAAGTATATTTAACAGCAAAGGGCCCCGCGAGCTGCGCGCCCGGCGGTTGGCTCGCAGCATGAACAGCACCCGGCTGACCCTGCAGACCGACGACGGTACGCGGCTGCTGGCCGATTGGGACTGCGCCACGGGCGACCCGGCGGCTCCGGGTGACAAGTTGGCCATTCTGCTGCACGGCTGGGAGGGCTCCAGCCAATCCTCTTACACCACCACAACCGCGGCAACGCTGCTGGCCGCCGGCTACGATGTGCTGCGCATGAACTTTCGCGACCACGGCGACAGCCACGGGCTCAACCGTGACTTTTTCAGCAGTGACCGCCACGACGAGGTGGCCGATGCGATTGCGGTATTTTTGCGCGACCAACCCTACCGGCAGCGATTTATTGCCGGCTACTCGATGGGGGCGAACTTTACCCTGCGGATCGCCGCCGATTTTGGTCAGCAGCTCGGCCTAAGCTGTGCGGTGGCGGTCTGCCCGCCGACCGACCCGGCGGCCTCGATGCGCGCAATTGCTGACGGCAGCGTTATCTACCGGCAGTACTTTTACCGCAAGTGGCGCCGCTCGCTGGCCAAGAAACTGGCCTGCTTCCCAGAGCTGGGCTACGGCGAGCTGCTGGCCGGGGCGCACGACCTACACGACCTCAACCAGACGTTTATTCCCCGCTTTAGCCGCTACCAGCGGGTGGCAGACTATTTTGCCAGCTACCAGATCACCGGCCAGCGGCTGGCCGGGCTGGCATTGCCGGCGCAGCTAATCGCCACCGAGGACGACCCGGTGATACCGGTCGCCGACTTGGCACAGGTGGCCGCGCAGCCACAGCTAACGGTAGAGCGCCACCGCTACGGCGGCCACTGTGGGTTTATTGCCAACTGGCGCGGGGAGAGCTGGGTAGAGGGCAGAATTGTCGAGCTGTTCAACCAAGCTGCCGGCTAGTCAGCGTCGCGCTCTTGCATGGCGTAGTTGATCTGATCGTAACCAAACCCGCGATAACTTAAAAAGCGCTGTACCCGCGCGCGCAGCTTTTGGTCGTCGCCAACCACCGGAAAGCGCCGTAGCCGCAGCTCGCGGGCCAACTCAAACCAATCGGGCTCACAGTGGGCGATGGCCGCCTCGAGCAGCTCGGAACCGATGCCGCGTTGGCCAATCTCACGGCGGATACGCATCGGCCCGTGGCCGCGGTTGATACGTGAGCGGACAAACGATTCGGCAAAGCGGGTGTCGCACTGCAAGTTATCGGCCTGCAGCTCGGCAACCACCTGGGCCACCATCGGATCGGCGTCAAATTTACTGTTGAGTTTTTGCGACAGCTCCTGGGCGGCGTATTCACGGCGCGCCAGTAGCTCCATCGCGTAGCCGCGGATACGGCTGGCGGTAACCGGTTGGTCGGAACGCTGAAACACGATAGCCCCCTTTGTCGATGGCTGGCTGCGCCGGTGGATTGCCGCTATCCTTGCCGCCAATCATACAACGGGGCCAGCAACGTGACCGCACTATCCTTTGACTTAGCCATGCCGTTTACCCAGAGCCACCGTGTCGGCACAGCGCAGATAGACGGGCTGGGGCACACCAATAACCAAGTGTATGTGCACTGGTGCCAAGAGATCGCGTGGGCGCACAGCCAACAGCTTGGCATCGGCCTAGACGATTACCAGCAGCTCGGCCGCGCTATGGCGATCCGTCACGCCAGCTACGACTACCTGCAGGCCAGTTACCTCAGCGACCCTATCTGCGTAGCCACTTGGCTAACTGGCTGCGATAACAAACTGCAGCTGCGCCGCCACTTTCAAATACTCAACAGCGACAGCGGCGTTACCCTATGCCGCGCCGACATGCAGCTGGTCTGCATCAACTTAGCCAATGGCAAACCCAGCCGTATGCCCGCGCAGTTTAAAACCGTCTACGGCGACGCGGTGGTCACCGCAACCTAGCAGTTACTCGGCGTCGGCCGCGGCTGGCGCTTCAGCGGCCGGTTCCGGTGCGTCGCTGCCAAGCTCTTTGGCGCGGATTTTTGCTTCAAGATCAGCGGCAATCTCGGGGTTTTCGCGCAGAAAGTTGCACGAGTTAGTCTTGCCCTGGCCAATCTTGTTGCCGTTGTAGGCATACCATGCCCCCGACTTATCCACCATGCCGTGCTTCACTCCGATGTCAATCAGCTCGCCGTAGCGGTTGATGCCCTGGCCGTACAAAATTTGGAACTCGGTCTGCTTGAACGGCGGCGCCACTTTGTTTTTGACCACCTTGACGCGGGTCTCGTTACCAATCACCTCGTCGCCCTCTTTGACCGCACCGATACGACGGATATCGAGCCGCACCGATGAGTAAAACTTGAGTGCGTTACCGCCGGTGGTGGTCTCTGGGTTACCAAACATCACACCGATCTTCATGCGGATCTGGTTGATGAAGATCACCAAGCAGTTGGCATTTTTAATGTTGCCGGTCAGCTTGCGCAGCGCCTGCGACATCAAGCGCGCCTGCAGGCCAACGTGGGTGTCTCCCATCTCGCCCTCGATCTCGGCGCGCGGGGTCAGCGCCGCCACCGAGTCGACCACCAACACATCACAGGCACCCGAGCGAACCAGCATGTCGGTCACCTCCAGCGCCTGCTCGCCGGTATCAGGCTGCGAGACAATCAAATCCTCAACGTTGACGCCCAGCTTCTCGGCGTAGATCGGGTCGAGCGCGTGCTCGGCATCGATGAACGCACAGGTGCCGCCGGCTTTCTGCGCCTCGGCAATCACCTGCAGGGTGAGGGTAGTTTTACCCGACGACTCTGGGCCGTAGATCTCAACGACACGGCCTTTTGGCAGGCCGCCAATGCCGAGCGCAATATCCAGCCCGATAGAGCCGGTAGAGATCGCCGGCACGGCGATGCGCGGCGTATCGCCCATGCGCATCACAGTGCCCTTGCCGAACTGTCGCTCGATCTGGCCGAGTGCGGCCTGCAGTGCTTTCTCTTTATTGGCGTCCATAATATTCCTCGATAGTGTCTGGGTGGTCTGGGCGCGAGCATTCACCTACCCGCATAACTGTATGGGTGTACAGTAGTCTAAACAGTTAACCGTTGCAATAGGCTTTGCAGAGATTTTAGCGTGGCCGCCGCCTGTACTGCCGCGCGATCGCCGGCAAACCGATGGCAGTGCGTCTCGACCACGCCATCGACACTAGTCGCTATCCAGACCGTGCCGACCGGCTTGGCGTCACTGCCACCGCCGGGGCCGGCGATGCCGCTGGTGGCGATGCCACAGCCGACACCCAGCCGCTGGCAGATACCGGCGGCCATCTCGCTGACCACCTCAGCGCTGACAGCGCCGTGCATCGCTAGGGTCGCGTCGCACACACCCAGCAGCACGGCTTTAGCGCTATTCGAGTAGCTCACCACGCCGCCCTCAAACCACGCCGAGCTGCCGGGCAGCGCCGCGCAGGCGGCGGCAATGGCACCGCCGGTGCAGGACTCAGCAGTGGCCATTCGTCCACGCTGTAGGGTCAGTGTCTCTGCCAAACTTTCAATAGTTGATGCAATCACTGTCTGCACGTTCACCTCAGCATAGATTTTGGTAATGCGATAGTCGCAAAGTCTAGCCAACAACCGCGACTTTTGCAGCCGCCCCGTGCGTTACTTTCGACCCACAAGGATCCCGTTTATACTGCCGTCCCGACATTTATCCCCCACCATGTGCCGCAACAGACCGAGTGCCAATGACTAGTAACAGCCAACACACGCCGATGATGCAGCAGTTTTTGCGGCTCAAGGCGGACCACCCAGACCAGCTGCTGTTTTACCGCATGGGCGATTTTTACGAGCTGTTTTTTGAGGATGCCGAGCGCGCCAGCAAGCTGCTTGACCTGACCCTAACCGCGCGCGGTAAATCCAACGGTAAGCCAATCCCGATGGCCGGCGTTCCCTACCACGCCGCCGAGGGCTATTTAGCGAAATTGGTGCGGCTCGGCGAATCGATCGCGATCTGCGAACAGATAGGCGACCCGGCAACCAGCAAAGGGCCGGTAGAGCGTAAGGTAGTGCGGGTGATCACCCCTGGCACCGTCAGTGACGAGGCGCTACTTGATGAACACAGTGACAACTTAATTGTCGCCCTGCTCGCCGACAACAACCGGTTTGGTTTGGCCAGCTTAGATGTTAGCAGTGGGCGCTTTTTGCTCCGCGAGCTGCCCGACAGCGTCGCGGTGGAAGCTGAATTAGCGCGACTGAGGCCGGCCGAGTTACTACTGCCAGACCAGCTCGACAGCGGTTTACCGGGCAGCCTGCAAAAACTGCCCGGCAAGCGGTTGCTGCCGGTTTGGGAGTTTGACCACGACAGCGCGCAAGCGCTGCTCTGCACTCAGTACGGCACCCGTGACCTGGCTGCGTTTGGCTGCGACCACCTGCCGCTGGGAATTGCCGCAGCCGGCGCCTTGCTCGGCTACGTACAGCAGACCCAGCGCGGCGAGCTACCGCATATTCAACCCATTGTTGCCGAGGCCGCCGAGGATTTTGTGGCCTTGGATGCGGCGACACGGCGCAATCTTGAGCTCGACATCAACCTCTCGGGCGGCCAATTGAACACCCTGTTTAGTGTGCTAGACACCACCCAGACCACCATGGCCAGCCGCCTGTTGCGGCGCTGGCTGAATCAGCCGTTGCGCAATTTAGCCACTTTAGAACAGCGCCAACAGGCGATCGGCGAACTGCTGCTGGAGTACCGCTACGAACAACTCCACAAGGCGTTAAAGCCGGTTTGCGACCTTGAACGGATTCTCACCCGGCTGGCGTTGCGCTCGGCGCGGCCTCGCGATTTAACTCGGCTCGGTCAATCACTGGCGGTACTGCCAGAACTGTCGCCGACGCTTGGCGGCTGCAGTGCCGGCAGGCTGACCGCACTGGCCGCAGAGCTGACCGAGCGGCCAGAACTGGTTGAGCTGCTGCAGCGCGCCATCACCGAAAACCCACCGGTGACGACCCGCGAGGGCGGGGTGATTGCCGATGGTTATGACAGCGAGCTAGATGAGCTGCGCCAACTCAATACCAATGCCGGCGAATTTTTGGTGGCAATGGAGCTACGCGAGCGCGAGCGCACCGGCATCAGCAATCTCAAGGTTGGCTATAACCGCGTGCACGGCTACTTTATTGAGCTCTCCCGCGGTAGCGCCGACCAAGCCCCGGCTGACTACATTCGTCGCCAGACGCTTAAAAACGGCGAGCGCTACATCACCCCCGAGCTTAAGGAGTTCGAGGACAAAGCGCTGAGCGCCAAGAGTCGTGCCCTTGCCCGGGAAAAGTTGCTGTACGAGGCGCTGCTGGAAGAACTCAACCAGCACCTAACGCCACTGCAGTGCTGTGCCGCAGCGCTCGCCGAGCTCGACCTACTAGCCGCACTGGCCGAGCGCGCCGCCACACTGGCGATGTGCCGCCCTACCCTCAACGAACAGAGCGGCATCCACATCTACGGCGGCCGCCACTTGGTAGTTGAGAGCGTCTCCGACCAGCCGTTTGTCGCCAACGACACGGTGCTCGATGACAGCCAGCGAATGCTGATTATCACCGGCCCCAACATGGGCGGTAAGTCGACCTATATGCGGCAGACCGCGCTGATTGTGCTGATGGCCCAGATTGGTAGCTACGTGCCAGCCAGTGCGGCAACTATCGGCGTGGTCGATCGTATCTTCACTCGTATCGGCTCGTCGGACGATCTCGCTGGTGGGCGCTCGACCTTTATGGTCGAGATGACCGAGACCGCTAACATTCTCCACAACGCCAGCCACCAAAGCTTGGTGCTGATGGATGAGGTCGGCCGCGGCACCAGCACCTTTGATGGGCTGTCGCTGGCGTGGGCCTGCGCCCATTACTTAGCGGAACAGGTCGGTGCGCTAACCCTGTTCGCCACCCACTACTTTGAGCTGACCGCGCTGCCCGAGCAGCTCGCTGCGGTCGGCAATGTGCATCTGGGTGCCAGCGAATACCAAGACTCGATTGTCTTTTTGCACAGTGTTAAAGCTGGTCCCGCCAACCAAAGTTACGGGCTGCAAGTTGCCAAACTGGCCGGCATACCAGAGCCGGTGTTGACTCTAGCGCGCCGCGAGCTAGCCCACTTAGAGCAGCAGAGCAGCGGTGTCGCCGCCAGTGCACTAGACCCCGCGCTGAACCAACAACCGCTAGCTGCACCGCAGCAGAGTGAGCTGTTCAGCCAACCGAGCAACCCACAACTGGTAAAACTGCTGGAGCAGAGCGAGCCCGATGGTCTAACGCCGCGTCAAGCGCTAGAGCTAATCTACCAGCTAAAAGCCCTGCTCTAAGTGCGGCCAAGACGCCGCCAAAAACCCGCCAAGCGGCATATACAGCGACCGCCATCCTGCTATAATGCGCGGCTTGAAAAACATGCAAGGCGTCCAGCGCCAAGCAGATTCACCTAATAAGAGATTGAAAAGATGACCTTTATCGTTGGCGATAACTGCATCAAATGTAAGTACACCGACTGCGTAGAAGTCTGCCCAGTCGACTGTTTTTACGAAGGCCCCAACTTTCTGGTGATTCACCCAGACGAGTGCATCGACTGCGCCCTGTGTGAGCCTGAATGCCCCGCCGGCGCAATTTTTGCCGAAGATGAAATACCCGCCGGCCAAGAGGTTTTTCTTGAGCTGAATGCCGAGTTGGCTGAAGTGTGGGACAACATCACCGAAAAGAAAGAGCAGCTGGCCGATGCTGGCGATTGGGATGGCAAGCCGAACAAATTGCAATATTTGGAACGTTAAGTTTTAGACAGTTTATGCACCCGTAGCTCAGCTGGGTGAGCCGCGTAGCGGCAAACGCGGCGCCAAGGACGGCGCGGCCGGACAATGCTTCATGGATGACTGCTTGGTTATAAAATTTTTAAAGTTTATGCACCCGTAGCTCAGCTGGATAGAGTAGGTGGCTTCGAACCACTTGGTCGGGAGTTCGAATCTCTCCGGGTGCGCCAAATAAGAAAACCTCAGCCTTTGGCTGGGGTTTTTTTATTTGCCACTCCGGTTTGTGAGAACTCCTCAGTTCGACTCAATGCGCAGCATTGAGGACGAGGAGCGCAGCGACGCAGCCCGCAGGGTTGTCAGCGCCACCGGGCGCTGGCAATCAATCTCGACGGGGGCGCCAAATACTCTCAAACCAAAACAACCTCAGCCTTTGGCTGGGTTTTTTTTATTTGCCACTCCGGTTTGTGAGAACTCCTCAGTTCGACTCAATGCGCAGCATTGAGGATGAGGAGCGCAGCGACGCAGCCCGCAGGGTTGTCAGCGCCAGAGGGCGCTGGCAATCAATCTCGGTGGGGCTCGCCCATCGCCATGTCGAGACGGGCCCAGCGCAATAAAACAAGATCCCGGCTCAGGGCCGGGATGACGGTCAACCAGACGCGCCCAGCGACACAAAACAAGATCCCGGCTCAGGGCCGGGATGACGCTCAACCAGACGCGCCCAGCGACACAAAACAAGATCCCGGCTCAGGGCCGGGATGACGGCCGATAAGACTGCGCCCAGCGGCAGAAAACAAGATTCCGACTCAAGACCGGGATGACGATCAACCAGACGCGCCCAGCGGCACAAAACAAGATCCCGGCTCAGGGCCGGGATGACGGTCAACCAGACGCGCCCAGCGGCACAAAACAAGATCCCGGCTCAGGGCCGGGATGACGGTCAACCAGCCGCGCCCAACCCAATAAAACAAGATCACGGCTCAGAGCCGGGAGGGCAACCGATTAG
Organism: Porticoccaceae bacterium; assembly: GCA_024639885.1. Taxonomy (GTDB): domain Bacteria; phylum Pseudomonadota; class Gammaproteobacteria; order Pseudomonadales; family Porticoccaceae; genus LSUCC0057. The sequence goes on from JAHEGD010000004.1 coordinate 127,830, forward strand.
ACGTACCCAGCGCACACCGCTAGCCTTTGTCGGGGTTATTCTTCACACTAACACCATGCGCACCGTTATCACTTTAAGCTCACTACTCTTCTCTACCGCCCTGCTGCTGATTGGCCACGGCATCCAGCTAACGCTGCTGCCACTGCGCGGCTCGGCGATCGGGTTGAGCGACACCATTATTGGCCTTACCGGGTCTGCCTATTTTGCCGGGTTTATTGTCGGTTGTTTTACGCTACCTAAATTGATCGCGCGGGTCGGTCATATCCGCGGCTTTAGCGTGTTCACGGCACTCACGATCACCGCCCTACTGTCGCTGGCGTTTACCGATTGGTGGCCGGCGTGGCTGCTGGTGCGGTTCACCATTGGGCTAATGATGTGCGGGCTTTATACCATTATTGAGAGCTGGCTAAACGACCAGTCCAGCGCCGACAACCGCGGCCGGGTACTGGCTACTTATACATTTATTACGCTAACCGGCATGGCGCTCGGCCAGCTGATCATCGGCCAATTAGTGATCGGCACCGCCACCCCGCTGATGTTGGCGGCGATCTTTTTGGCGCTGGCGATTGTACCGGTCGGGCTCACTCGACAGCTGGCGCCGGCACCGATGGTGCCGACCCAGATCAGTTTTGGGCTGCTCTATCAGCGCTCTAAAACCGCCTTTGTGGCAGCACTGCTGTCCGGTTTAATTACCGGTAGCTTCTGGTCGCTGGGGGCTATATTTGCACAGCAAGCGCTCGGCTCGATGAGCGCCGCATCAGCGTTTGTCGGTGTCGCTATTGTCGGCGGGGCACTGCTGCAGTACCCGGTTGGCCTGCTCTCCGACCGCATCGGCCGGCAACGGGTGCTGACCATCCTCGGCCTGTTGACCACCCTGGTCTGCGGCTTTATTGCCAGCGTTAACAGCGCCAGCTTACTCTTGGTCAGCGGATTTATATTTGGTGCGCTGGCCATGCCGCTCTACGCATTGGCGCTGGCCACCGCGATTGACCGCGCGGCGCCGGGCGAGTTTATTCTGGTCGGCTCATCGGTGCTGTTACTGAATGCCTGTGGCGCGGTACTTGCGCCGCCACTACTCGGCGCGGCGATGGGCCAGATCGGGCCGGCGGCACTCTGGGTCGGCTTGGCGGCGATCAGCTTTGTCGGCGCGTTGTACTTCCTGACCCAACGTTTCGAAGCCACTGCCAGCGGTGAGGCACACCATAGCGAGTTCGCCGTGGCCGCCACCGAGATGGCACCGACCAGCTTTGATATGGACCCCCGCGGGCCAGAAGAGAGCGACGCCACAATCGATGGTCTAGAAGAGCCGCCGCCACTGCAGGGTGAGCCGCTCGCTTAACCGTCGACAGCGGCCAGCGACCGCGCCGCCACCCCGAGCTGCAGGCTACCCGATTGGTAACTACACGACAGCACCGTGCGGTACTCGGTGCGCGAGCTGACAATCTTCCACTCGCCGCCGCTGCACATGTACTCATCGTGATAGAGCGCACTGAGCAGTGTCAGAGTCCGTTGTTGGGTGTTTATGTTGCGATAGTTGAGCGACCAAATGGCGCTAGCGGCCTGTGCGCTGTGTAGTGTTATCTCTGGGTTGGCGGCGTGGTGCATATCCAGCACGTACTCGTGACAGCCGCGCGGCACAAAAATACCATCGACGAATTCGTCGCGGTGGCTGCAGCGGCCAAAGTAGCCCATGTCGATATTGATCTCGCCATCGGCAAAGCAACTGCGCACCAGCTCGGCGTCTTGGCGGTCGCAACCGTTCAAATAGCGCGCCTTTAGCTGCTTAATTGCCTCGATCGCCTCCAGCTTGGCGAGCCGCTGCAACACATCATTTAAGCTGATTGAATTCATTTCCCGCGCTCCTGTGTGAATTAGGTTTGCCCCCAGTGTAGGGTCGCCATCTGGGGATAGACAGCTGAACCGCTCCCCCACCAATAGCCTAAACGGCCTACAGCGCGTTGGCGCCTACCGCTGCCAGCGGGCCGCCAATATGGTGCAATTAGCCATCAATCTCACCTACAGGAATCAGCCCATGAACACTCCCCGCATTGCGATCGTCACTGGGGCCAGCCGTGGTGCCGGCAAAGGAATCGCCATTGGCTTGGCCAAATTGGGTATGACGGTCTATGTTACCGGCCGCAGCAATCAACAGAGTTTGGCCTCGGGATGGGACGGCACGCCACTACCCGGCACTATTCACGAGACCGCCAAGGCTTGTGACGAGGCCGGCGGCCACGGCATCGCTGTGCTCTGTGACCACGCCGACGATCACCAGGTCGCCGCGCTGTTTGAGCAGGTTGCCCGCGAGCAACAGGGCCGACTCGACATCTTGGTGAACAACGCCGCCTTCATACACCACCAGCTGATCGAGCAGAATCCGTTCTGGGAGAAGGAGCTGGCCGCTAGCAATATACTCGACGTTGGGCTGCGCTCGGCCTATGTCGCTAGCTGGCACGCTGCTCAACTGATGGTAAAACGAGGTACCGGTACGATCGCTTTCACCTCTTCGTTTGGTGCCTCCTGTTACATGCACGGGCCAGCTTATGGGGCGCAAAAAGCCGGGCTCGACAAACTCGCCCACGACATGGCGGTCGACTTTAAAGATAGCGATGTCAGGGCCTTCTCGTTGTGGATGGGGCCGCTGATCACTGAGCGCTCACTGATCGCCGCCGAGGTCAACCCCGAGCAGTACCGGGAGTTTTTAGCGCAGGCCGAGAGCCCCGAATTTAACGCCAACATCATTCACGCTATCGCCAGTGACCCAGACGGCGACCGACACAGCGGTGCAACGCTGATTGCTGCCGAAATTGCTCTCACCTATGGTATCAGCGACCGCAACGGCCACCAGCCGCCGTCGCACCGGGCGATGCTCGGCTCACCAAGGCCGATCAATCCGGCGGTGGTCTACTGACCCAGCTGGATCACAACTCCCGCCTCTTTGCACCCCCGCAGACGGACTATTCTCAGTCTGCGCGCCCACTCCTAATATTGCGGTACAACAAACTGGGAGCAATACCATGCAACAACTATCCATTACCGGCCGAGCTGGGCGTCGCCCACTGGCCACGATTATCGCCGCCACACTCGCCAGCAGCGGATTTGCCGCGCCGCTTGAAGAGATCGTCGTTACCGCGCAAAAGCGCGAACAGTCGCTGCAGGAGACGCCAATCGCGATCAGTGCGTTCAGTGCCGAAGCGCTGCGCGAGCAGGGCATTACCGATATTGAAGATGCCAGCCAGTACATCCCCAATGTACAGATTGCCGAATCGCCCGCCGGCAGCACCGGCGCGGTGATCGCTATCCGCGGTTCGGTGACGATCAACCCCGCGGTCACCTGGGAACAGACGGTTGGCGTCTACTTGGACGGTGTGTTCATTGGCAAAACTGCCGGCGGCCTGTTTGATGTCGCCGAACTCGAGCGGCTCGAAGTACTGCGCGGTCCGCAGGGCTCGCTGTACGGCAAAAACACCGTTGGCGGCGCTATCAACCTGATCACCCGCAAGCCGAGTGGCGAGTTTGGCGGCAAGGTGTCGCTAGGGCTGGGCAACTACGGCTACCAGACCTTTGGCCTGAACGTAGACTCCGAGCAAATTGCCGACGCGCTCAGCTTGAGTCTCTCCTACCTCAAAAAGCGCCGCGACGGGTTTGATGACAACCTCGCCAACAACACCGAATTCAAAGCGCTCGATAGCCAGGCCGGCCGCCTGAGCGCCCGCTACGACGCCAGTGAGACGGTTACCATCGACTACAGCTATGACTGGAGTGACCTCGACAATACCCCGGCGCTGGCCCAGATGGTGGCCACCCCAGACTACCACCGCCCTAAAACAGCCAGCTTAGATGGCGCCGTTTATGACCGCGCCAAAACTAGCGGCCACAGCCTGCAGGTGAGTGCCGAGTTCGACGGCGTGACGGTAAAGTCGATCACCGCCTACCGCGAGATGAGCTTCGACGACACCGTTGATCTGGATAACAGCGCCGCGATCGGCTTCCACACCCTGCGTATGGTCGAGCAAGACCAGCTCTCGCAGGAGTTCCAGCTATCCGGCCAAGCTGGCGACGTCAGCTATATCGCTGGGCTGTTTTACTATAACGAGTCGGCCAATACGGTTAACCCCTACCAATTCGGCTCTGAATTCGGCCCGTTTGTAGTGCGCAACTTCTACGGCGTAGATTCCGAGTCAGTCGCCCTGTTTGGCCAAGCCGACTGGGCGGCGAACGACCAGTTAACCGTCACTGTGGGTCTGCGCTGGACTGATGAAGAGAAAGACTTCCACATCAGCCACCCGGACGACTTCATGGCGCCGTTCACCACCAGCGCCAACAATAGCTGGGAGAACTTCTCACCCTCGCTGTCGGTCAGCTACGCTTGGAGCGACCAGCTCAACAGCTACCTGCGGGTTGCCCGCGGCTGGAAAGCCGGCGGCTTCAACGGCGAGTCTGAGAACTTAACCGTTGCCGAGACCCCCTACAATGAAGAGAAGGTCACCTCTTACGAGGTCGGGGTGAAAGCACTGCTGCTCGACAACCGCCTACAGCTAAACGCAGCACTGTTCCAAAACAACACCACCGACATGCAGCTCTCTGAATTTCTCGGCGCCAGCGGCTACTCGCAGATCAACAATGCCGGCGAGGCGACTGTAACGGGCTTTGAAGTCGAGGCGGTAGCGGCGGTCAGCGACCAGCTGACCCTGTTTGCCAACTACGGCTACCTCGATGCCGAGTACGACACCTTCATCAGTTACGGCTTCGAGGTGAAGGACACCGCGCTGTTCCCCTACTCACCGGAGAACACCTGGAGTGTCGGCGCCCAGTACAGCCACCAGGCGCTGTCGGCACGGCTTGATTACAGCTTTGTCGACGACCACGATCTCTACTACGACCAAGGCTCGGCAGCCACCACCTCGGTTGCCGACTACGCGCTACTCAATGCGCGCATCAGCTGGGAGCTGCCCGCCGGCAGCAATATCGTCACCCTCTCAGCGTGGGGCAAGAACCTCACCGACGAGGAGTACTACATCAACGGTATCCCGCTCGGAGAGGTCGGCCTCAACTACTTCGGCAACCCCCGCACCGCTGGTGTCGATGTCAGCTGGCAGTTCTAGCTCTATCTCCCCCTCTTATAGCCCGCACTTGTGCGGGTTTTTTATGCCTGCAGTAAAATCGCGGCCCATCCATTTATCGGTATACTGCCACGCAACTGTCGCCCACGATCACCGCGAGCCACTATGCCCAACCACACTGCCCTCGTCGCCGTTCCACTCGTTGCCCTGCTCAGCTATCTTGGCCTGACTGCGCTGGGGCTCGCTTACCTACCGGCGGTTACCGCGGCGATCACGGTACTCACCGTCGGCTACTGGGTGACAGAGGCGCTGCCGATACCGGCCACGTCACTGATACCGTTTGCGGCGCTTCCATTAGCTGGGGTGATCGACCACAAGAGTGCCGCCGCGGCACTCGGCAGCCACGTAATCTTGCTGCTGATGGCAGCCTTTATGCTCTCCAAGGCGCTCGAGAAGAGCGTCGTCCACCAGCGGCTGGCGGTGAATCTTCTCGGCGCGATCGGTGCCCATAGCGGCCGCCGGCTGTTGTTTGGTTTTATGATCACCGCCGCACTGCTGTCAATGTGGATCTCCAACACCGCCACGGCGCTGATTATGATGCCGATGGCACTGGCGATCAGCGCGGCAGCCAACAACCGCCGGCTGACCGTCGCGCTGATCTTGGGTATCGCCTACGCAGCCAGCGTCGGCGGCATGGGCACCTTAATCGGTACGCCGCCAAATGTAATTTTTGCCGGAATCTATGAGGCGCAAACCGGCCGCGAGGTCGGCTTTTTAGACTGGATGGCGATCGGCCTGCCAGTGGTGGCTATCGCCATCCCGCTGATGGCGTTGTGGCTGGGCCGCAAGATCGGCGACCACGCCGAGTTCACCCTGCCAGAGTGTGGTCCATGGCGCGCAGACGAGCGCCGCGTGCTGGGTGTGTTTGCCATCACTGTGCTGGCCTGGGTGACCCGCAGCCAACCGTTCGGCGGCTGGAGCGGCCAGCTCGGGCTCGGCGGCATCGGCGACAGCACCATCGCACTGGCGGCTGTGGTAGTCATGTTTATCGTCCCGGCAGGTAGGGCCAGCGAGCGGCTGCTGGACTGGGAGAGTGCGGTAGCGATACCGTGGGGAATGCTGCTGCTGTTTGCCGGCGGTATCTGTCTGGCCAGCGGCTTTGATGCGTCGGGGCTCAGCACTATGCTTGGCGACGGCCTGCGCGGGCTCAGCCACCTGCCAACTTGGTTGATGCTGCTGACGCTCTGCTTGGCGGTCACCTACTTGACCGAGATCACCAGTAACACCGCCACCGCCACCTTGCTAATGCCGATATTGGCCGCTGCCGCGGTGGCGATCGAGCTCGACCCGAAGGCGCTGATGATCCCCGCGGCACTGGCCGCCAGCTCGGCGTTTATGCTGCCGGTGGCGACCGCGCCGAATGCGATCGCCTACGGCACTGGCCAGTTCACTATCTCAGAGATGGCCCGTGAAGGGGCGCTGCTCAGCGCAACCGTATCGAGCGTGATCGCGCTGGTCTGCTACTGGCTGCTGGTCTAAGCGGTTAAACCAGCACGAGGTTGTCGCGGTGAATCAGCTCGCGGTGGTCGCAGTAGCCCAACGCCGCAGCGATCGCCTCACTGGCCAACCCTTGGATCTTGCGGCTCTCGTCGCTGCTGTAGTTGATCAGCCCGCGGGCGATCTCGGCGCCGCTGGCATCGACACAGCTCACCAGATCACCGCGCTTAAAGTGGCCGCTTACCGCGGTGATGCCAACCGGCAGCAGGCTCCGACCAGAACCCTGCACCACCCGCACCGCACCGTCGTCCAAGCTGACCGCACCACGCAGCTGTAACTGCCCTGCCAGCCACTGCTTGCGCGCAGCGAGCGGTTTCTGGCCGGCCAACAGCAGCGTACCGAGCGACTCACCGGCGGCCAGCCGGGTCAGTACCGTGTCGATACGGCCGCCGACGATGCGCGTATCGCACCCGGAGCGGGCCGCCAACCGCGCCGCCTGCAGCTTGGTGGTCATGCCGCCGCGACCGAGCCCACTGCGGCTGCCACCGGCGATGGCGTCGAGGCTGCGGTCGCCGGCATCGGCCTGCGCGATGACAGTCGCGCTCGGGTCGCTGTCGGGGTTGGCGGTGTAGAGCCCATCTTGGTCGGTGAGGATCAGCAGGTGATCGGCATCCACCAGGTTGGCGACCAGTGCCGCCAGGCTGTCGTTGTCGCCAAAACGAATCTCGTCGGTCACCACGGTGTCGTTCTCGTTGACGACCGGCACCACGCCCAACTCCAGCAGCGTAATAATCGCGCTGCGCGCATTGAGGTAGCGTTGGCGATTGGCCATGTCGTCGTGGTCGAGCAGGATCTGTGCGGTGTGGCGGTTGTAGCGCTGAAAGCTAGACTCGTAGGCCTGCACCAAACCCATCTGGCCGACCGCGGCGGCGGCCTGCAGCTGGTGGATCGCCTCGGGGCGCTGGCGCCAACCGAGCCTAACAACACCCTCGGCAACCGCACCTGAGGAGACCAACACCACCTCGATACCCTGCTCTAACAACCCGGCGATCTGCGTCACCCAGTCATCGATCGCGGCGCGCGCCAGACCGGCACCGTCGTCGGTGAGCAGTGCGCTGCCAATTTTTACCACCCAGCGCTGTGCGTTGTCGCGGTTCTGTTCCATCGGGCTGTTCCGTTACAGGTTAACTACTGGGCGTACTCGATCTCGACATCGTGGTCGTCGTCATCATCGTCAAACGCTTCTTCGAGCGGGTCGGCGGCTTCGCCGGCCTTGCGGTTGCGGCGGCGCTGCTCGGCCAGCTGTTCGATGCGTTCACGCGCCTCGGCTTGCACCTGCAGGCGGCGCTCCTCTACCGCGACAGCCACTTCGGGATCGGCCGCTTCGCGCTCGCGCAGCTCATCGATGTAAGCCATGATCGCGGTACACAGCGCCTTGGTGCCGACGCCGTTGATCGCCGAGATATTGAATACCGGCCCCTGCCAGTTCAACGCGTCGACCACCTCGCGGCAGCGCTGCTCTACTTCATCCTCGGGCAGCAGGTCGGTCTTGTTCAGGACCAGCCAGCGGTCGCCCTCGGCCAGGGTCGGGCTGAATTTGGCCAGCTCGTTCTCGATGTCTTGGGCGTGCTCGGCCGGGCTCTTCTCGTCGTACGGCAGCATATCCACCAGGTGCAGCAGCAGCCGGGTGCGGGTCAGATGTTTGAGAAAACGGATACCCAGCCCGGCCCCTTCCGAGGCACCCTCGATCAAGCCCGGGATATCGGCGATCACAAAGCTCTGGTCTGCGCTCATGCCGACCACGCCCAAGTTGGGTACCAAGGTGGTAAACGGGTAGTTGGCGACCTTCGGACGGGCCGCCGAGACGGCGCGGATAAAGGTCGATTTGCCGGCATTGGGCAGACCGAGCAGGCCGACATCGGCGAGCACTTTCAGCTCCAGTTTGAGCTCGCGCAGCTCCCCTTCGCTGCCGTTGCTAGTCTGACGCGGCGCGCGGTTGGTGCTCGACTTGTAGCGAGTATTGCCAAGCCCATGCCAGCCGCCCTGGGCGATCTTGAGCTGCTGGCCAATCTCGGTGAGGTCGCCGAGCAGCTCGTCGCTATCAAGATCGATCACAGTGGTACCGACCGGCACCTTGAGTATCAGGTCGTCGCCCTTGGCGCCGGTGCAGTTAGCACCGCTGCCCTGTTCGCCATTCTCGGCTTTGAAGCGCCGCGTGTAGCGGAAATCAATCAGCGTATTGAGACCGTCATCGGCCTCGAGAAAGACGCTGCCGCCGTCGCCGCCATCGCCGCCGTCCGGGCCACCCTTGGGGATATACTTCTCGCGCCGGAAACTCATGCAGCCGTTGCCGCCTTTGCCGGCCTGCACGGTGATGGTCGCTTCATCAACAAATTTCATAGTCTTCTCTCTGGCTGGACGCCATTATAAACCAGCGCGGCAGCACATTTTTTATGGGCACAAAAAAAGGCCCGCAGGCCTTTTTTCATTCGTTGGTTGTCGCTTATGCGGTGACAACATCAACGAACTTACGGCTGTGTGGGCCGCGCTGTACAAAGGTGACAACACCGTCCGACTTGGCGAACAGAGTATGGTCTTTACCGATGCCAACGTTGTTGCCTGCATGGAACTTAGTGCCGCGCTGACGAACGATAATGCCGCCGGCGTTGATCACTTGGCCACCATAAACTTTTACACCAAGACGCTTACTCTCTGAGTCGCGTCCGTTACGAGTACTACCACCAGCTTTCTTGTGAGCCATGAGTTATCTCCTCTCAATATTAGCCAGCGTTAATGCCGGTAATCTTAACTTCGGTAAACCACTGTCGGTGACCCTGCTGCTTGCGAGAGTGCTTGCGACGGCGGAACTTGATGATCATCACCTTGTCGGCGCGGCCGTGAGACACGACCTCTGCGGTGACTTTGCCACCGGCTACCAGCGGCGCGCCAATTTTTACGTCGGCGCCTTCGCCAACCATCAGCACTTGGTCAAAATCAATGGTTTCACCAGTGGCGGCGTCGAGCTTCTCGAGCTTGAGGGTCTCACCTTCTACCACTCGGTGCTGCTTGCCACCACTTTTAATTACTGCGTACATTTTCTACTCCGTCTATGGGAGGCCGCTTTGCCCGGCCTGTCGCTTTCGCGCTAATTGGCCAGGAGAGGCTCGGCGAGAGGGCGGCAATTCTAAAGCAGGGCAAGGGGTTAGGCAATAGCTTGGGCAACAAAAATCACGCTTTTTACGCACTGCCAGCCGGCCGGCTCACGGCGCCGCCGGGCGCTTGATCCAGATTAGCGCAGCGTGGCGGCCGGTGGTGCCGTCGCGGCGGTAAGAGAAGCACCGGGCCGGCTCGCCGTAGGTCTCCAAGCTACCGCCGTAGATCGCTACATCGCCACCTTGCGTTAGCCGCATAGTTACCAGCTTAACCATATCAATCAGATACTTACCGCTACCCAGCGGTACAAAACTGGCAGCTGCCAGGGCGCTGGTTGGGCCGCTGGCCAGTGCCGCACAGACCTCTTCGCCGACCTCAAAGTGGGCCGCACCGATCGCTGGGCCCAGATAGGCGAGCAGCGGCCCGGGCGCAAATTCCGCCAGCGCTTGCTCGACCACCCCGGCCGCCAAGCCGCGCCAGCCAACGTGAACCGCAGCCACCTGGCTACCGTCGCGGTTGCAGAGCAGCAGCGGCAGGCAGTCCGCCCCCATCACGGTGCAGACTTGGCCGGGGCGGTCGCTGTGGCTGCCATCGGCGCTGATCCCGGGCTGCCAGTGGTCGGCGCTCACCACCCGGCTGCTGTGTACTTGGTTGAGCCAGAGTGGCTCGGCCGGTAGCTGCAGCTGAGCCGCCAGTGCAGCGCGGTTGGCCGCTACCGCCGCCTCGCTATCGCCGACGTGGCTGCCCATGTTGGCGCTGGCGTACGGCGCCGCGCTCGCGCCGCCGCCGCGCAGCGTAATCGCTGCACCGACGTTGGCCGGCAACGGCCACTCCAGTGCCAACAGCTTGATCGCCACGCTCAGCCGCCGGCCGCCAGCGCGTCCAGCAGCTGCTGCAGGTCGGCGGGGCGCGCCACCTGCCAGCCTATCTGTTCGCCGCTGGACGGATGAATCAGCTCGAGTGCGCGGGCGTGTAGCGCCTGGCGCGGAAACTGCTCGATCACCTCGCGCAGCGGCGGCGGGCAGCCCTTCGGTGGCCGCGGCCGGCCGGCGTAGGCGGTGTCGCCCACCAGCGGCCAGCGCTTATAGGCCATGTGGACCCGTATTTGGTGGGTGCGGCCGGTCTCTAACTTAACGGCCAGATGGCTGTAACCGGCGTAGCGCTTAATAACCGAGTAGTGGCTGATCGCCTGTTTGCCGTTGGCGACCACCGCCATCAGCGTGCGCTGTTTGGGGTGGCGGCCGATCGGCTGGTCGACCGTGCCACCGGCGGTCGGCTCGCCAACCACCACCGCCTCGTACTGGCGCGACACCGTGCGCGCCTGCAGCTGCGCGACCAGCGAGGCCTGGGCCGGCAGCGTGCGCGCCACCACCATCAGCCCGGTGGTGTCTTTATCTAGGCGGTGGACGATACCGGCGCGCGGCACTTGGGCCAGCTCTGGGTAGTGGTACAACAGGCCGTTGAGCAGCGTGCCAGTGCGGTTGCCGGCCGCCGGGTGGACCACCAACCCAGCGGGTTTGTTAATGACAATGATCGCCTCGTCTTGGTAGACCACCTCCAGCGCCAACGGCTCGGGCAACCAGTCGCCCTGCTGCTCTAGCTCGGCGGCGATAGTCAACCGTTCGCCGCCGCGCAGCTTCTGCTTGGGTTGGCCGGTGGCGCCATCAACCCGCAGCTGGCCGGCTTTTATCCACTGCTGCAGGCAGCCGCGCGAGTAGTCGGGGAACAATTGCGCTGCGGCAGCGTCCAAGCGCTGACCGATCGCCTCGAGCGGTACGTTGGCGGCTAGCGCCACGCGGTTGTCGTGCGGCTCGGGCTGGTTGCCGAGGCTGGCTGGTTGGTCACTCAATTGCTGTACGCCCACCCTATGTGGTTAAATGTTGCCGCGCCTAAATCAGGCTTTTGCAGACTCTTCTGGCGGCCGCCAACGGCCCGCCAAAAACCCAGAGAATATACCATGAATAGATCGGTAAAATCGGCCCTCCTACTGCTCGCGCTCACCGCTGGCCTGACCTCACTGAGCGGCTGCAGCTGGCTCGGCGGCGACGAATCCGATACCGAACAAGAGACCGCGGGGCTAACCGAGCAAGAGTTTTTTGAGCGCATCGAGCGCAGCCTGGACAGCAACAACTGGCGGATGGCGATTGAGAACCTGCGTCTGCTGGAGTCGCAGTTTCCGTTTGGCAAATACGCCGACCAGGCCCAACTCGAGCTGATCTTTGCGCTCTACCGGACCGGCGACTACGAAGAGAGCATCGCCGCCGCTGAACGGTTTATCCGCCTGCACCCGCAACACGCCAGCGTCGATTACGCGTTCTACCTCAAAGGGCTCTCTGAGCTGTCGCAGACCCAAGGTTTCTTTGACAGCTTTTTGCCGACCGACCCGTCACTGCGCGACCCCGGCACTGCCCGCGATGCCTTTGTCACTCTGACAGAGCTGCTCAACCGCTTCCCGAACAGCCGCTACGCCGCCGATGCCCGCAAGCGGCTGATCAACTTGCGCAATGTGCTGGCGCGCAGTGAAATCAACGTCGCCAACTACTACTTTAAGCGCGGCGCCTACTTGGCAGCCGTCAACCGCGGCCGCTACGTAGTTGAAAACTTCCAGACCACCCCGGCTGTCCCCGATGGCCTGGCAGTGATGGCGCAGGGCTATAAACGCCTGGAGATGGCCGAGCTGGCCGACAATGCAGTGCGCACCCTGGCCGCCAACTACCCCGACTACCCGGCGCTGAACAGCGCCGGCGAGTTCGACTACAAAATGGCGCTGGCTAAAGACGACCGCGCGCTGCTCGACCGGATCACCTTTGGGCTGTTCAGCGGCGAGCGCCCGCCCGCCTACGACACCCGCGCGCTCTACAACGTAACCTACCGCGAGGCCGAGCTGATCGACCCCGACGACGCTACCGAGGCGCCGCGCTCGCTCTGGAATCGGCTCAGCTTTGGATTGTTCGACAACCCCTAACCGCCAGTGATAGAGGAGAACGCCGTGGAGCTGCGTGACGCCATCATCGCCGAAATGCGAGTCGTGCCAGAGATCAACGCCACAGAGGAGATCGCCCGGCGCGTCGCGTTCATCCAGCAGCAGCTGCGCAGCGCCCACTGCACCGCGCTGGTGCTGGGCATCAGCGGTGGTGTCGACTCCTCTACTTGCGGACGGCTAGCGCAGCTGGCCGTCGACGGGCTCAACGCCGAGCTGAGCAGCCCGGCTTACCAGTTTGTCGCGGTGCGGCTGCCCTACGGCGTGCAGGCCGACGAGCACGACGCCCAGCGCGCGCTGGCATTTATCCAGCCCAGCCAGCAGCTGACCGTCAATATTAAGTTTGGCGCCGATGGTATCCACGAGGAGACCGTCGGCATGCTGCTCGAACACGCTGTCGTCGATCAACTCGATCCCGCTCGCGTTGACTTTACCAAGGGCAACACCAAGGCGCGCACGCGCATGGCCATCCAGTACCAACTGGCTGGGCTGCTCAACGGCTTGGTGTTGGGCACCGACCACTCGGCCGAAAATATCACCGGGTTTTATACCAAGTTTGGCGACGGCGCCTGCGATCTGGCGCCGCTGTTTGGGCTTAGCAAACGGCAGGTTCGCCAGCTGGCGGCGGCGCTTGGCGCCCCCGCCGAGCTGGTCAACAAAACCCCGACCGCCGATCTCGAGTGCCTAGACCCGCAAAAGGCCGATGAGCAGGTGCTGGGGGTGAGCTACGACGAGATTGACGATTTTCTCGAGGGCCGCCCGGTCAGCAGCGCGGTCGCCGACAAACTCATCGCCATCTACCAGCGCACCCAGCACAAGCGGCTGCCGATCCCAACCATTTACGACTGAGCGTTACTCGCGGCCGCGGCTGCTGCGCCACCAGAGCTTGCGGCGGGTCGCCAGCGGCCGGCTGGTTGCCTGCTCGGCGTGGGCACCAAACATCACGCCGCTGACTGTCTTATCGCCGACCACCACGGTAAACCCGACCGGCGGCGGCAGCAGCCCCCCACCGGGCACCGCGTTCCAGTTGCGCTGCAGGTTCGCTGCCCCCTCTAATTTAAATGGATCAAACAGGTAGACGCGCGCCTCACCGAGCGCATTGCAGCTGTCACTGCTGCTCGGCAAATTGGTCGCGAAGGTGCTCAAGCCGTTGGCGGTCAGCACCCGACTGACCGTCTTTTCGCCGCGCTGCAGGGCAAACCGCCAACCGTTGGCGTAGCGCACCGACTCCGCGGTGGTCAGTTCATCGGTGACGGTAATAAAAGCCGAGCCGTCGCTGTTGGTCGCCAAGCTGAGCAGGTCGGCGCTGGTCAGCGCCGCTGCGCTGGTATCCATCAACCCCGTCTGGCGGTAGTCGCGCAGCAAGTAGAGCGCATCCTGGTTAGTTTCATTGAGCGGATCCTCGCGGTCGCCGCTGCCGATTAAGATCGCATCGTAGTCGCCGTCGGGGCCGACCGAGACATCCGGTGCAAACAGAAACTTACTCGCTCTGCCGGCATCAAGCAGCACGCTGGCGCGCCACTGTGAGCGCAGCGCATTGCCAATATCAACCCGCCACAGCTGGCCGCCGGTGTCGCCAAAGTAAATGCGGTCGGCAGTGCCGTCACCGTTGCGGTCGACAACCGCCAAATCGCTCGGCACGCTGTACTTGAGCCGACTGTCGACAAAACTGACCGGTGCATCGCCGCCGCTGGCCGCCGCCTGCCAGAGCGTGGCACCGGTCAGCGCGTCGAGCGCGACAATACCGCGCCCCATCGTGTGGCTGAGCGCTGTAGAGCCGCCGCGCCGGTCATCCACCGCCGGATCGTAACCCAATCCCATAAACAGCACCGGGCCATCTTGGCCGGCGGCATTGACGACAGTTGGCAGTGACCAGCTCTGGCCCAGCTCGGCGAGGCCATCGCCGGCGCTGCGCCGCCACAATAGCTGTGGATCGAGTGGATCGCTGACATCCAGCGCATAAATGTATCGGCCACCGCGCCGGGCAGTCAGGTAGATATAGGCCTTGTCGATCTGCTCGGCGCCGTCGTCGTCGGTGCGGTACTCCACGTAACTGCCGACTGGACCGTCAAAGAAAAACTGTTTATCGGCGAAGCCGGCGCTAGTTGCGACACTGCCATTGGCATAGAGCTCGCCGAGCGCGGCGTACTGCTCAGGGGCGGTAAAGCTCCACACCTCCCAGCCGCTGTCACTGCCCGGCTGCTCGTCACTGCCACCGCGCACCGCCCGGAACAGCCCATCGTTGGCACCATAAAACAGGTAGATGCCGGCACTGCCGTAATTGAGCGCTACCGGCTGGCTGTGCACTATGTCGCCGTGAATATAGGGCCGTTTAGCGGAGCGGTTGTGCAGCGCTTGAGTATCTTCCCCTGCTAGCCAGGCCAGCAGCTGGTCGCGCTCGGCCGCGTTGGTTAAGCCGACTGCGGCCGGGCTCAGCGCGCTGTTGTCGAGATCGACCAACGCACTGCAGGCGCTGTTGCAGGTGAGTTGACGGCGGCTCGGCTGAAACTCGCGCAGCGCCTGGGCGACACCGCCGCGCTCAACCTCTCGGCCATCCGGTATCTCGCTTATCTGCGGCTGACCGTCACTCTTCTCGGGCAGCTCGCGCCAGTAGTCAAAACTGGTCGCACGGCTCCAGAAGCTGCGCGCCTGCGGGTAGACAAAGCCGCTGACCAAGTCCTCCGCGACATTGCCGTCGCCATCCTCTAAGCGCGGCCGGCCATCGCCGCTCAAACCGATCTGGTAGAGCTTTAAGTTTCCGCGCCAGCGCTGGCTATTGTCGGGCCTAAACAGCCCCATATAGACCTGGTTCTCGTTGGTGCCGCGGGCGTTGACTGAGATCGGCAGAGCCAACCCGGCAAACACGGAGTTGCGCTCGATCACCGAATCGAGGCTGGCCAACAGCTGTTGGCGCAGCTGCTCGGCATCGCCGGCTTGCCAGTAACCGCCGTTGCCGCGTCGGCCGGCACTGTAGAGCAACTGCCGAGCGCCCGCCTCGGCGCGATCGAGCCCGCCAAAATCTCGGTAGTCGAGCGCGGCATTGCCCGGGTCGTAGCGCCGCCCCGCCTCATTGCGGGCATCAAACAGGTCGATCACTCGGGTGGTGATGCTCTGTACCCCTGGGCTACTCTCATCGAGATCTTGCCAAGCTAAAAAATGTGCGTACTCATCGAGCCAGTTGGCCTGCGACCTGTTAATAGGTAGCTGAAATGGGTAGCTGGGGTTGCGTCGGCCGGCGCTGGCCAGCAACAGCTGCTCGGCCAGATTATTTTCACTGACCGCCGGCGCGCCGCTGGCGATCAGCGTAATTTGGTGGCGCGGGCAGCTACTCGCTTGGTTGGGCGCACGGTAGCGCCCGGCGACGAAGGCCGCCGCATCGTACCCCCCACTGCTTTCGCCATCGTGAGCGGTATTGAGCTGCCCGGCGCGCGGGCTGTCGCCGGCAAACCAGAGCCGCGCCTCGTGTAGCGCCAGTGTGGTTGGTGCAGTATCCGCCTTCGGCAGACTCATCGAGCGGCTAAACAGCGACAGGTCAAACGGCTGCTGTCGGCTGTCGCCGGTGACCGGGTCGGTAAAACTGACCAGCGGCAGCGCCCCCACCGGCCACGGCAGCGCCAGCTGAGCACGGCACTGGGCGCGCTCGCCGGCAGTTAACTCGCCGGCCAAACAGTAGAGCCGAGCCTTGAGCTGGGCGATGGCGATAGCCCGCTCGGCGCTGCTGTCGAGCGGCAAAAACGCTTGCAACGGCTCGCCGCCAGCCACAAGCCCGCGCTGATTGAAAACCATGACCGCCAACTGCAGCTCACTGTCAACGACCGTCGCCAGCCGTTCATCGAGGCTGTCGAGAAACTTGTAGAGCCCCTCGTGGAGCACCGCCCGTCGGCTGGTGCCGTTCAGCTCTGACTGCCAGTTGGGCGAGTTATCAACTAACAAAAGCAGCTGAGTTGGCTTGGGCTGATCACTGCCGATTCTGAAAATATCTAAGTCGATCGCCTGCGCCGGCGGTAGTAGTATCGCCAGCAGCAGTGCACCGCAATAACGCAACGCTCTCATTAATCGCACCCCGCAAGCCCGGCCCGATGGAAAAATGCCACCCCTTGCCGCGCACCGACAGCGGCCTGGGTAAAATCACCGCTGCTGTTGCGGCGCTCATCCAGCACAGCCACGCTGACATCCCATAAATAATCGGCGTGGCAGGGGGCCGTTGAGTTGAGGTTGATACTGCAGCCCAAACCACTCTGTTTGCCGATATAGCGGACCGTGCACTGCAGCGCGGCGCCGGCGGCCGCTGCCAAGCCGTCAATTTCACCACAGCCGACTAGCGCCGTGCGGCAGGCCATAAAATTGTCAGCATCGCTGACCACCGCCTCTAGCGCGCGGCCAGCGAGCTGCTCGAGCTCTGCACCGCGCTGCTGATTGGCCAGCAACAGGCTCTGCACCGAGTTGCTGCGCACGGTCGCGGCAACCGTTAATGCCAGCAGCATCAATAACACCAGCGTCACCGCCAGCACCGCGCCGCCGCTGCGAGAGCGGTTACCTGCCAA
>JAHEGD010000004.1:145076-151664 GCA_024639885.1 Porticoccaceae bacterium
TCGCTGCGTCTCATTGGCCAGCCCTGCGCATCGCCGGCGACGCCACCCGCACCGAGCCGGTGAACAACTGCCGTAGTCGCCCATCATCGGGCGCCGTACGCTCTATACCCGCGTAGTGGAAGCTTTTCACCGGTTCATCGCCGCGGACACTACTGCCGACCATCAACAGGTAGTAGTTTACCGCCACCACTCCGGCCCACTCGGCATCGTCGATAGGCAGCTGACGCCACTCGTCAACCGCACCGTCGCCATCCAGATCAACACCGTACTCAAACTGCAAGTCCTCTACCCCTTCAGCGATGGTTCGCGAGCTCTTAAAACGTCCCTCGTCTAAATAGATGCGGCGAAACTCCCCGGCCGGGGTGATATAAAAAATATCTTCCAAATAACGCCACACGGCCCCGCCGACCAGGCTGCGGTTGCTGCCGTCACCTTTGACAAATTTGACAACCACCGGGCCACTGGGGAGCGACGCCAAGTAGTACTGGCAGCTCTCCAGTGAGCTATTAATTTTGCGCGCACCGGTCGCCGCCTCGAGCGCCGGTTGGTAGGCGGCCCGGCGCAGCGCAAGCAGATCGCTATCGGGCCGCAAATCTAGACTGAGCGGCGACTGGGCAGTGCAATTACTGAGGTCTTTAGCACTGGCTGCAGTGCGTTGATCACTACAGGCGAGTTCGCCGGTGGCGTTATTAATACCGATTAGCGGATAGCTGAGCTGTTGGTTGGCCTCACTACTATCGAGTAGCTGACAAGGTGCGGCGGGCGAAGCCACCGGTGGCGGCTGGCTGCCACTGAACCCATAAAACCCGGTCGAGCCGAGCTCGCGACGGAGCAGCTCGCTGAGGTAGCGGCCGCTCTCTTGCACCTCTTGATTGCGCAGCAAACGCTGCTGCGCCTGGCTGCTGGTGATATAGACATCTAGCACCAGCCACGATAGTCCCAAGCCGAGGGTCATCGCCACCATCAACTCGACCAGCGAAAAGCCGCCCTGGCCGGGCAAGCTGCGCCGGCTCACTGCGCTAACTCAGCGAAATCTATCACCGCACTCTCACTCAGGTAGCGCTGGCTATCGTCGCCAGCCGGTGCGCAGTCGCCGGGCGCTGCCCCGCCGCCGTTAATGGTTGGCCACACTACGCTGATCTGGTAGCGGCGCTCTACCGCCAGCTCGGCAATGCAACCTACTGCACCGGGCAGTAGCGCCACCGGCTGGCCGGCTATTTTTTGACGCCGCCCGGCGAGTAACTGCAGCCAGTCGGTCATGTCGGTCACGGCGACCGCTTGGCTACTGCGCGTGCCGAAGGCTTGGCAGTCGAGTGGCTCGGCCGAGCTGAGCCGCTCACTGGCACTGCGCTGCTCGGCTAACAGCGGGTAACAGCCGCGCGCCGCCGGGTTGGCTTTTACCCGCTCGACCATCATCTGTACCGCCTGCTGGGCTAGCGAGCGCTGCTGCTGCGACCACTGCGAGAGCGCCAGGCGGTTATTGAGCGCAGCGTAGCCGATGATCGCCACGCTAAAGATCAGCAGCGCCACCAGCAGCTCGATCAGCGTAAACCCGCCGGCGCTGCGTCTATTCACTGGCAGGCCAGCTCGCCGAGAGGGATAGCGGCGAGCTGGACGCTGCCCGAGGGACGCAACCAGACCGTATAAGCCGGTTTGGCTGGCAGCCGATCGCCAACTGTCAGGCAGACCACGCGGTCACTGTCCTGCTGCGGCCGTCCATCGCGGTCAAACTCCACCGCCTGTGTGACTGCGTCAGCACGACTGACCACCATGTCTGCCGCCGCTCGCCAGTGCAGGCAGCGCAGCGTTGCACAGCCGCCCTCGCCTCTGGCTAACCAGCGCTGGCCGAGCTCACCACTGCTAGCTATCAGCAGTGTCGAGGGGTAACCGCTGTTGACTGCCTCGCTGCGCACCAACTGCAACGAGTCGGCCAACGACTGTGCGGCCAACCGCAGGCGACGATCGCCGATCAAATCATTAAAGGCTGGCAGCGCAACGGCCAACAGCACCACGGCAGCGGCCATGGTGACCAGCAACTCGAGTAGAGTAAATCCGCGCTGCGCTGTCCGGCCCATCTACCAGAGCTCGGCCGGCAGGCGGTTGCCCTGCTCGTCGATAGTTAAGGCCGGTTCGCCACTCATCCGCCCCGTCAGAGTCGGCGTCGCCGCGGCGACAAACTGGCGCGTATCGCCCGACGGGTACGCTACCGAAAACGCGTAGTGGTCGCCCACTCCGGCAGGTACAGACAGCGCCAGCTCGCGGTCAATCGCCGCGCCGTCGGTCAGGACGAGGTAACTGCCGTACTGCAGCAACCGCTGCTGCTGCGCGATCGAAATCTCTAGCAAAAATTGCTGGGCCTCGGCGCGCAGGCTGCGCTGTACGTAGCGGCCGTATGAGGGGTAAGCGGTAGCTGCTAGCAGTGTAGCGATCACCAGCGCAATCAGCAGCTCGACCAGCGTGAAGCCACGCATACCGCACAAGCCGGTTTCTTTTCTGAGTGTCGCTGATTGGTCGCGCATCGCTTGGCCCTTCACTGCCGCTTCGTAGTGGGGGCTATTCTACCGACTCTAGCGGCCGAGCTGAAACAGAGATTAGACCGCCGATGAGCAGCTCAACGAGCTGCCGTTGCGATCCTCAAGTCCGTCTTGGTTGGCATCCAAAGAGGGGCGAATACGCCCCGACTGAAAAAATATCACTCGCAATCCCAACGTCAGACGGCGGTCGCAGAGCAGCGCACTACCCGAGTCAACCGCCCGCGCTCCCTCAGCAAAGCGCAGACCAGTGCGGCCGGCGGCATACAGCCGGTGTCGATCGGCGACTATCTGTAACTGCTGCGCCAATTGCTCACTGCTCTGCCGCGCACCGTCTTGGTTGTGGTCATCGAACAGCAGCCAACGTTGGCCGGCACGGCCCTCGGCGCTGCAGCTGGCGACCTCCGCTGCGGCCATACAGAGCACCCAGTGGCCGGGCGCCGCGAGTGCCAGTTGTCGTCCGTACTGGCCCAGCTCCAGCAGTGCCTGCTGCTCGGCCAGCAGCCGACGCTGGCGCAGCTCGTCACTCATATTGGGCAAGGCCAGCGACAGCAGCGCGACACTGATTACCAGCACCAGCAGTAGCTCAATGATCGAAAAGCCACTGCGCGGGGACGGGTAACTCGGGCTAGATAAATAAATGCGGGGCATAATCATCTCAATGGTTGTGGGGGCTATCCAGCATGGCTGCTCACCACGGTTTGCGCGCTAACACACAATGACTAACACCTTTATATAGCTTGGCTGCACGACTACAATCAGCGGTGACATTTTTCGCGATGGAGTCGCCGATGGGTGCTACACCACTCTCTCTCAGTCTAGACAAGGTCGGCATCGGCCAGCAGTGGCCACTGGCTGCTAACGCCGCGCTGTCGATCCACGCCGTGGCCGACCACCAGTTTGAACTGATCGGCGAGCTACCCCCGACTGTACGGTTGGTAAAGCGTGGCAACTCGCTGGTTATTGAGCTCGATGGCGATAGGCTGGCGGTGCTTGAAGGCTTTTTTGAGCGAGCCAACGACCGACTGAGTACCCCCGACAACCAACTTTTTTTTACCACTCCCACCAGTGGCCGTCTGCTGCTGGCCAGTGACGCCGCGCGCGACGCAGCCGACGTCACCGTCTGGCCAAACACCGCCGACGCCGGCGACGACGATAGTGCAGCGGCCTGGCTCTGCGTCGCTGCCGCCGTCGCCGCAGGTAGCGCGCTGGTTGGCAGCGGTAGCGGCGCCACGGTGGATAAGACACCACCAGCTGTCGCCCGCTTTAACCTCGCCGAAGATACTGGCGATTCAGACAGCGACCTGATCACCAGTCGAGCGCGGGTGGATGTGTTGCTCGCCGACGACGCAGCCAGCTGGGAGTACACCCTCGACGGCGGAGGTAGTTGGCAGCCCGGTAGCGGTAGCAGTTTTTTGCTGGCCGACAACGCCAACTACGACCCCGCCAGCGTCGCCGTCCGCCAGCGCGATGCGGCGGGCAACCTGTCGGCCACCGCCAGCAACGGCGCCACAATTGAAACCGATAGCCGTGCGCCAGCGCCCCCCTCGTTCAGCCTAGCCAATGACAGCGGCCGCTCTGACAGCGATGGAATCACTAACGATGCCACTATCACGGTGAATGTGGCCAGCGACGCAGCCAGCTGGCACTACCGCCTCAAAGGCGGCAGCTGGCAAGTGGGCAGCGGTAGCAGCTTTGAGCTGGCCGCCAACAGCCGTTATGCGGTCGGCGAGATTGAACTGCGTCAAAGCGACATCGCCGGCAACCTCTCGGCGATTGGCGCCAACAGTACGGCCATAGTGACTGATACGATCGCCCCCGCTGCGCCAAGTTTTGCGCTGGACGAAGACAGCGGCAGTTCCAGCAGCGATGGCGTTACCAACAATCCGGTCGTCAACGTCAGCTTGGCTAGCGACGCGGCCAGCTGGGAATATAGGTTTGAAGACGGCAGTTGGACGCCGGGTACCGGCAGCACATTCGAGCTAGCAGATAACACCAGCTACGGCGGCGGTGGCACTATTCAAGTTCGCCAAAGCGACGCGGCCGGCAACCGCTCGACAATCGCTGACAACGACAGTCGAGTCACCGTCGATACCCTGCCCCCCGCTGCACCAAGCCTTGCGCTAGCTGAAGATAGCGGTAGCTCCGACAGCGATGGCGTGACCAAAAACCCGATAGTCAATGTCAGTTTGGCCAGCGATGCCGTCAGCTGGGAGTACCGCCTCAAAGGGAGTGGCTGGCAAGTCGGCAGCGACAGCAGTTTTGAACTGGCCGCCAACACCGATTACACGACCGGCGAGATTGAGGTAAAACAGAACGATGCAGCCGGAAACTCATCGCCAGTTGGCAGTAACTCCTCAGCCATTACCACCGATACCCTCGCCCCAACAGCGCCAACCTTTGGGCTAGCGGAAGATACCGGCAGCTCAGATAGCGATGGCATCACTAAAAATTCGACCGTCAATGTCAGTTTAGCGAGCGATGCCGCCAGCTGGCAGTACCGCCTTAAAGGGGGCAGCTGGCTGGCGGGTAGCGACAGCAGTTTTGAGCTGGCCGCCAACACTAGCTACGCGGTCGGCGAGATCGAGCTGCAGCAGGTGGACCGGGCCGGCAACCCATCGTCGATCGTCGCCAACACCAGCACAATCACCACCGACTCTGTTCTACCCAGCGCGGCGACGGTCAGCCCGGTCGGGCTCTATAGCGCCGTACCGGCTATCGATGTCACCGCCCAATATGTCAGCGGCAGTGCTAGCTTGACTACCGGCGATCGACTAGATGTGACTATCGGTGAGCAACTGTTCAGCGATGTCGCGGTGGTCGATGGCAGCTGGCAGATCAACCGCAGCGAACTGACTGAGCTCGCCGCCGGTGCGACTATCGAGGTGACCGCGGCGGTTGTCGATCTGGCCGGCAACCAGAGCAGTGACACCAGCAGCGCCGAGATCACCGTACAGCGCAACGATATCGTGATTTTCGATTTAACCAGCGGCCGGAGCAGCTTTCACGGTGTCGACCGAAGCTTTGACGCGGAGACCAGCTACAACGTGTTCATCATTGTTGATAGCGACCACGAAATGCTAGCGCTAGCCAGTGAACAACAGTGGCACGGCTGGCAACATATCGGCGCTGATGACACCATCTGGCTGGTCGGTGACAACGCGGACGGCAACGTTCTGGCCTATTCTGGCGGCGCGGTGAGTTCGAGCCTAGCAACTGGCTCGCTGCTGGTGTGGGCGTCGGGTACCGACTATGTCACGTTCAGCCAAGATGCTGTCGTCATTACCGCTAGCGGCAAGCTATCGCGGCTGGCGAACACAACTACCAACACCATAAACTTGTTCACCCCCACCGATGTAGACGAGCGCCTCGTCGTCACCGGCGCGGTTGGTCAGGGCTACCTAGCAACCATCAGTGCCGGCGCCTTTACCAACATAATGACCACGCAGGGGTTAAGCTAGGCAAAGTGCAATAGCCGCCCACCACTACTCGCGGTGCGACGCTGCCACACACGCTGCTTGGTCATAGATACCCGATAACAGCCGCAGCACCTTGGCGACCTCGTCCATCTTCTGTTCGCCCTGCGCTAGCGACTCGGTCATCGGTATCAGTAGCTCGCGGCGAAAATGGGCATAGCGTTCGGTCGCTTCGGCCCCACGCTCGGTCACCCGATAGGTAGCGCCCTTCTTCTGGCTCTGGCCGCCAACTTTGTCGACCAGGCCGGCCTTGATCAGCTTGCGCAGCGTGTACTGCATATTGGAGAGGTCATCGCGGTTGAGCAGACGGGCGATATCCGACAGCGCCTTGGGGCGGTCGTGCATCCTAATCACATTGAGCACGGCAAAGTCGATGCCGTTACAACCCGCCTCACCGTCGAAGCTACACAGCGCCAAATCGTCCATCCAACGGCTGAATGCAGCGAAGGCGCGAAACAGCGCGAACTCTATCTCGGTGACAAACACCTCGTGCTCACTGCCCGCCAAATGCCAGTGTTTGTCTAGCCCACGGGACTCCAAGGTGCTGGTTAGCGTCTTCAAGCGGCTCTCCTTGTGGTTTT
>JAHEGD010000004.1:151674-160186 GCA_024639885.1 Porticoccaceae bacterium
CAGTGTCGAATTTAGTCATAAAAAATTACCTTAGACGGGGTTGCGTTTAGATTTTGTTTATGTATAAATTAATTTGTACTTAAATTTTACCTTTAAATTAACTATAAAGCACCGCTCACTCAAGCGGTCGACAATCACCACCAAGGGGTAGCCAACCATGGCCAAAAAAGCCTATATCTTCAATGACAACAAATTAAAGCTGGGCATCTTTTCGGCCAACTGCTCGAGCGGCATGGCGGTGACCAAGGTGCCCGAGCGCTGGGTCAACAGCTGGGAGAACAACCTCAAGCTGACCAAAATGTGTGACGAGGCTGGCATTGAGTTTATGCTGCCGATCGCCCGCTGGATAGGCTATGGTGGCGAAACCGACTTCCACGGTGGCGTCTTAGAGACTGTCACCTGGGCGACTGGACTGGCAGCGCACACTAAAAACATCCAAATTTTTGCCACAGTCCACACCGCCTTCAACCACCCCGGCGTGATAGCCAAGCAGATCGCCACCATGGACCAGATCGCCAACGGCCGCATCGGGCTAAATATCGTCGCCGGTTGGAACCAACCGGAGTACGCCGCCTTTGGGCTCGACCTGCCGCAATCGCACCCGGAACGCTACGCCCGCGCCCAAGAGTGGTACGCGCTGATTCAAAAGCTCTGGACCGAGACCCGGCCGTTTGATTGGGACGGCAAATACTTCCAGTGCCAAGGCATCTACGGCAACCCCCACCCCGTGCAATCGCACTTGCCGATCCTCAACGCCGCCGCCTCGGCCGAGGGCCGTGAATTTGCGATGCGCAACGCCGATTTCTTGTTCACCCCGGTGTTTGACTTCGAGCAAGCGGCCGCCACCTGCAGCGAGATTAAAGCCGCCTCTGCCGCCAGTGGCCGCGATGTTGGCGTATTCACTTTCTCGACTATCGTCTGCCGGCCCACCCAACAAGAGGCCGACGACTACTTAGACTACTACGCCAACCAGAACGCCGACTGGGAAGCGGTCGACTACCTGATGGCGCTGCAGGGCATGCACGCACAGTCGTTTACCCCTGAGGCGTTGGCCGGTTTCCGCGACCGCTTTGCCGCCGGCCACGGCGGCTACCCGCTGGTCGGTACCCCGGACAGTATTGCCGACCAGCTCGAACAGATGAGCCAAGCGGGGATTGCCGGCACCACCCTGGCATTTGTCGATTACGCCGCCGAGTTCCCCTACTTCCGCGACGAAGTACTGCCACGCTTGGAGGCTAAAGGGCTGCGGCGCCCGTTTGTACAAGGCTAACACTATGCCTGTATAAGTGTAAAAATTTAGATGTATATTGTGCTACACAAGTCCCCAGAAGAGAGACCAAGATAAAAAAGCCAATGGAGTGCCGGCAAGCTTTAACCAATAAAACTAAAACACACAGTCAGAGGGTTACACCATGAAAAAACAGTTACTCAGCCTTTCCATCGCCTCCTGGTTGGCAGCACCAGTCCACGCCGCCATGCTCGAAGAGGTGGTCGTCACCGCCCAGAAGCGCGAACAGAACCTACAAGATGTCGGTATCGCGGTTAGCGCGTTTACCGGTGAGCAGATGGAGGCGATGGGTGTCACCCAGAGCATCGACATCGCCGCCTTCACACCGGGCGTGCACATCAGCGGCAACTTGGCCGGGCAGAACACCCAGTTCTCGATCCGCGGCGTCACCCAGAACGACTTTAACGACATTATCGAAGCGCCCAACGCGGTCTACCTCGACGAGGGCTACCTAGCGATCGCCCAAGCGCAGACTTTTGCCGTGTTTGATATCGACCGGGTAGAGATACTCAAAGGCCCACAGGGTACTCTGTTTGGCCGCAACGCGACGGGTGGCCTGGTCCACTACCTCTCTAAAAAGCCCACCTTTGAAACAGAGGGCTATCTCGATGTCAGCTTCGGCCGCTACGACACCGATGCGGATGCCGATGAATTTACTGTCGAGGGCGCAGTTGGCGGTGCACTTAGCGAAACCGTTGCGGCGCGGGTGGCGTTCCGCCACAACCAGCGCGATGGCTACCTGAAAAACCTCTACCCAGAGAGCTCATGGGGTGACTCGCCGGGCGCCGGCGCCGGCGCCGACCTCGGCGATGACGACACCCAAGCGGCGCGGTTCTCGCTGCTGTTTACCCCCTCGGACAAGCTCAACATCAGCGTTTCGGCCAACTACGCCAGCTCTGAGGTGGCAACCGGACCCTACCAATCCAAGTCGACCATCGGCGTATTAAACGATGACGGCGAGCTGATTAACGTTATCGACACTCCCGCCGACGAGACTCGCCTGACCATTCAGGGGGATAGCGATGGCGGTGCTGACGCTATCGATGGCGACGGTTTCTTGGAAGGTGGCGGCATTGGTCTTCCTGGGCGCTCACTGGCGGGTGGCGACTTCTTTGGCTATATCGATGGCGATGGCGACGACATGACCTTCTCTAGCGATTTTGCCTTCGATGACCAGGGCTCAACCGATACCCTCGGTTTTAATGTGAAGTTCGACTACGAGCTCGGCAACGGTATGCAGTTAGTCTCGATTACCGACTACAAAGACTATGAAAAACTGCTGTTCATCGATGTCGACGCGGCACCCGCCAACCAGCTGGCCAACTATGCCGGCATGGATGCCACCAGTTTCTCGCAGGAGTTGCGCCTGTCGGGCGAGAGCGACAGCAGCCGTTGGGTAGCCGGGCTCTTCTACCTGAATATTGACAACACCTCGGATAACGGCCTCAAAGGACCGGTCAACAGCATCGTCGACGGCCTAGACATCGGTACGGTGGCTGAGCTCAAGACGAACTCCTACAGTGTTTTCGGCCAGATGGAGTACGACATTAGCGACAAGCTAATGGCCACCGTGGGTCTGCGTGTAATTAAAGAAGAGAAAGACTTCAAAGTGGGTATTGGCGTCTTCCCGTCGTTGGGCAACTACTCAGTTAACCAGGGCGAGTTCCTAACCAACCCGTTTGGCGCCGGCTCGCCCTACCACTACAGCGCCGACACCAGCGACACCCTCTGGACCGGTAAAGCGCAGCTGGACTATCGTCCCAACGACGACCTGCTGCTCTACGCCGGTATCAACCGCGGCGTAAAAGCGGGCAGTTTTAATGCCCCGCTCCTCGGCGCCTACCTGGGAGGCGGTGGCGACACTGCTCTACCCTACGACGAAGAGGTGCTGCTCTCCTACGAGGCTGGCTTTAAACAATCGTTCGGCGACGGTAGCACCCGCCTCAACGGTAGCTTCTTTTACTACGACTACAGCGACTATCAGGCGTTCTTGTTTGTCGGCGTAGGTGGTGTGGTGGTGAATGCCGATGCCGAGAACTACGGCATGGAGCTGGAGCTACAGACCTCGCCGATGGAGGGGCTCGACGCGATGTTGAGCGTCGCGGTGTTTGACGCCACCGTCGAAGACATTCTGCTACGCAACGGTTCGCCGTTGCCCGCTCGCGATGTTAAACCGACCTATGCGCCAGAGTTCCAGGCGACCGGCCTGGTCCGCTACGAGTGGCCGGCATTGAACGGCATGATGGCGGTACAGGGCGATGTCAGCTACTCGGACGAGTTCTACTACAACCTACGCAACTTTGACGCCGACAAATTCGACAGCTACGTGATCGGCAACGCCCAGCTCAACTGGGTAGACGCCAGTGCCAACTGGCAGGTGAGCTTAGCGGTGCGCAACATCACCGACGAGCGCGCCGGTGTGCAGGGCTTCGATCTTGCCACCCTGTGCGGCTGTAACGAGGTAGCCTACCGCGACCCACGTTCATACTCGATCAGTGTCAAGCGTGAGTTCTAACCGACTGGATTGATGACAATTAATCCAACCATGGCGGGCCGGGGCTAAGCTCGGCCCGCCATTTTTTTTGACCAACGCAAACCATTATTGAGGAGCGGTCTATGTCTTTTACACGACGTCAATTTATTCAGCGCGGTGCTGCTGTTGCAGTGGCACCGGCGGTATTGGCCGCCGCTGGCAAGACAGCATCTAGCCATGCCAACCCGCCGGCTATTGCGATAACGCCAGCCCAGTGGTCGCTGATAGAGGCACTGGCAGAGGCGATTGTACCGGGCTCACGCAGCGCCGGGCTAATCGCGTTTTTACAGCGCCAACTGGCTAACCCACCCGAGCAGGCGCTACTGATGGTGCGCTATTTAGGTCTGCCGGTGACCCCGATCGCCTTCTACCAAGGGCTGGCAGAACAGCTCAGTGCCGCTCAGGACGGCAGCGCAACGGTTGATGCCTACGCGCTGCAGGCGCAAATGGCCACTGACAGCGTCGCCAACTGGCAGGGGCTACCGGCTTCACTCTACCACTTTGTGCTGCGCTCAGACGGTTGCGATGTGGTCTACGGCACCCCGGCGGGCAGCAAGCTGCTCGGGCTGGATTACCTAGCGCACATCGCGCCCCCGGAGGTTTTGTGAGCACTCAGTTACCCACACAAGAGTCCTGTGACATCGCCATTATCGGCTCCGGGCCGGCCGCCGCGCTCTACGCCGCGCGCGCCGCTGAAGCCGGGCGCTCGGTAGTCTTATTAGAGGCCGGCCCAGAGCGACGCCTAGAGCAGCTCTATAGCTCGCAGCTATGGGCCCGCCAGTTAAAGTGGGGTGGCAGCCCAGTCGAAGAACAAGGCAACCACAAGGTTGGCCACGTGTTCAACAGTGGCTGGGGCAGCGGTGGCGGCGGTATGCACCACTATGCCGTTTACCCGCGCCTACAGCCGAGCGATTTCAGTGTTCGCGCCGACCACGGCCACGGCCTCGACTGGCCGATCAGCTACGCGCAACTGCGCCCCCACTACGACCGCGTACAGGCCGATATCGGCATCAGCGGCGATGCCACCCAAGAGCATTGGCGCCCACCCGGTGACGACTACCCGATGCCACCGATGCCGCTGTTTGCCCAGAGCCGGCTGATCGCTACAGGGTTTGCCCAGCGCGGCATGCACACCGCCCCGCTGCCACTGGCGATTAACAGCCGCCCCTACAAAGGCCGACCGAGCTGCCAGTTTGACGGCTGGTGCGATGCCGGCTGCCCGATCGGTGCACTGGCCAACCCACTGGTCACCTACCTAGCCGCCGCCACAGCCGCCGGAGCCGAATTGCGCTGTGAGAGCACCGTCACCGAAGTGATTAAAGATGGCACTGGCCACCGTTTACAAGGGGTCCGTTACCGCGATGCCAGCGGTCAGCGACAGACGCTGCTGGCCAACCAGGTGGTACTAGCCGCCGGTACCATCGAGAACTCGCGGCTGCTGCTTGCCAACCAACTGGCCAACAGCAGCGGCTTGGTTGGCAGCCATTTGATGAGCCACCCAGCCCGTTCGATCTACGGGCTGTTCGACCAGCCTTCTGAGCCAACCCTAGGGATAACCGGCGGCCAGCTGATCTGCCACGACCGCTACCACCCTAAGCGCAAAGCCGATGACCAATACGGCAGCTACCAGTGGCTGATCGGTCAGGCGATGAAGCCGACCGATCTGCTCGGCATCGCCAACACTCGACCGGATATCGCCGGTGCCCAGCTAGACAGTTTTATGCGCGAAGCGACTCAGAAGGTGGGTAACATGGTGTTTGTCGCCGAAGATATCGCCAACCCAGACAACCGCGTCGAGCTGACCGGCCAGCTCGACCAACACGGCCAGCCACTGGCGCGGGCGGTACACAATATCAGCAGCCAAACCCAAGCGCTGGTACAGGCGGCCACCCAAGAGGGGCTGGATATTTTCCGTGCCGCCGGCGTTGCCGAGCCGTGGCATGGACCGCTAATTGGCATGCACATTTTAGGCGGCACCCCGATCGGCCAAGACGCCGCCAGCTCCGTGGCCGACAGCCATGGCCGCAGCCACGATATCGATAACTTATGGATAGCCGGCGGTAGCTTGTTTCCGTCGTCGGGGGCGGTCAACCCCACCTTTACCCTGCTGGCGCTGGCCGACCGGGGTGCCAATGCGATGCTGACTGCCCGTTAAGCTCAACTAAGGCACCACGCTATCCCGGCGGGCAGCCGGTCAGCTAACCGGTGACCGCTCGGTGGAGCGCGCCGAGCTGGCCGAGCGGCTGGCTGCGAGCGAACCCAGGCCGCTGTTTTAACCTCGTCAAATAATCGCGGGTGGCCGGCTGGTAGCCGCTCGCGGCACCGCTAAACTCGCCCAAATAGAGCGCGTAACCGACCGCGATATCGGCGATGGTGAACCGTTCGGCAACCAGGTAATCGCGCTCTTGCAGGTGGGCATCAAGCTTGCGCAGCCTGGCCAAGTACCACTGCTGGTAGTCGTCGCTAACCTGTTGGTTGCGCCGCTCGGGCGGTTCAAACTGGCCGTAACGGAGCATCAGCGTCTGCGGGAAGGTCAGCGTGGCATCGGCGTGGTAGAGCCAATTGAGGTAGTCGCCGTAGTCGCGATGGCCGACCGCCACACGCAGATCGCCAGCCTGTTCGCAGTAGCGCTCGACTAAGTAGTGGCAGATCGCCGTCGATTCGGTCAGCTCGACCGGGCCGTCGGCGCCGTTATCGGTATCGCGAAAAAACGGCACCGTACCGAGCGGATTGAGCTCTAAAAAGCTCTTGTCAAAAAACCGCGGTGGGAACGGCAGGTCGATCAGCTCATAGTCCAGCCCGATCTCTTCGAGAGTCCACAGTGGGCGCAGCGAGCGGCTGTCGCGGCAGTGCCATAGGGTCATAGTCATATCGGTTACCTATCTGTGTACTCAATCGCCGCGTTGGCGGCCAATAAAAAAACGCCAGCGGGTTGCCCCACTGGCGCTTGTGTATACGGCGGTTTAGAAGTCGAAGCTAAACCGCACACCGACCCGGCGCGGCTCGGCGTAGCCAAACCGATGCGCCGCCAAGTTGCCCTCGCGGCCGGTGATCCCTTTAAAGTAGAACTCGTCGGTAACGTTGCTGACCCACAGCGACGCCTGCCAGTTATCCGCGCTCTCATAACCGAGCCGGATATTGCTGGTGGTGTAGCTATCGAGTATCAATGGGTCGTTGTTGAACTCGCCAAAGCCGGGCGAATCGCCCTGATGGAAGGTCTCCCAGGTGAGTGCCAACTCGCCGTTGGCAAGCGCCCGGCGGTAGGTCGCCACCAGCGCGCCGCTGAAGTCGACGGTACCGGAGAGCTCGGCACCCTCATCACAGTCGACCAGTTCACAGAACTGTGCCGCGCCACGAGTCAGCTCCGAGTCGGCCCAACCCATCGCCAGGTAGATATCTAAGTTATCGGTCGGTAGCCAGCGCATATCCAGCTCCAGCCCCTGCCCCTCGGCGTCGCCAACGTTAGTCAATATATAGACAGAGCCCTCTTTATAGGCGCCCACCTGCATATTGTCGAACTGATAGCGGTAGATGTTGCCGTTCAACTGCATTGCGCCATCGAGTAGCGTGGCTTTGAAACCAAGCTCGAAATTGAGTACCTCCTCTTCGTCGAACTGCTCTGGCTTGGCACCCAGCGCCGTGGTGCTCGCATCGGGTAGCGCCTCATCGCCACAGCCACCCGCGATCTCTTCGCAGCTACTGGCCAAGTCGAGCGGATCGACGCCGTCAGCAAAATCGAGGAAGAAGGTGTTAAAGCCACCCGCCTTGTAGCCGGTCGAGACGTTGCCGTAGAGCATCACCTCGTCGTTGAGCTGGAAGTTGGCGGCAAACCGCCACGAGAAGTTCTTCCACTCTTCGCTGGCGCTGACCGCGCTGCTGGTGAAATACGGGAAACCGTAGTAGTTACCGGGGAAGCCCTCGGCGTTATAGCCGTTGTGGCTGACCGCAAAGTCGCGCTTGTCGGCGGTGTAGCGGCCGCCGACAGTCAGCGCGAGCTGTTCAGTGGCGTCCCAGGTGGCGTCGCCGTAAATACCCCAGCCTTCGTACTCGGCATCAACATCGGTAGCGTCGTTGCGCTCGCCAATGCCGGGGCCGTAGTCGCTGACATAATCGTCACTGTTATCGACAAAGTCCTGAAAATCGGCGAAGTCTTCGCTGTAGTAGTTGTAGAAGTTGTAGTAGTTGTTGTAGCTGGCACAGTCGGTGACATAGTCAGCCGAGTAACCACTGTAGGCCTGCCCCCAGCTACCGCACATCTCGTCTTCGTCGAAGCGCTGGTTGTAGCGGGTTTTCAGGTCCTCTTTGTAGATCGAGGCACCGACAAACCAGCTGACCGGGCCGTCGCCGTCGTAGTTAATGCGAAACTCTTGGCTGTAGTAGTCCTGCTCTTGGAGCTGCTCAAAATTAAAGATATCGGCGCTACTGCCGTCGAAGTCCTCGCGGTAGTGGTAGTCGTGGCCGCGCAGACCGGTCAGCGAGTTGAGTGTGTAGCCGTCGCCCAAGTCGACAGTGACATCCAGTGAGACGCCCCACACCTGGCCCTCGTCAAATAGCTGGTCGGCGCCCAAGTCGGACTCAAACGCCTGCTCGCTGCCGGCGTTAGTGGTCAAGAAGTCGAGCCCCAACCCCTCTGGGTCAAACGCTTGGTAGAGCGACGGCGGCAGCAGCCGGTCTTCGTGCTCCACGGTCAA
>JAHEGD010000004.1:160196-171472 GCA_024639885.1 Porticoccaceae bacterium
CGGTGGTCACCAGATCGTTCTGGTGCTGCAGGGTAAACCGCGCCGCGTTCACTTCAAGCTCGCCAACCGTTTCGCCAGTGATGCCGTTGTCTACCCAGCCAATTTTGTTCTCGCGGTGCAGTGCCAAGCGCGATGACCACTCATCGCTAATCGGCACATTGAGTACCACGGTCGCATCGACATAACCGTCTTGGCCGACACCGACATCCAGCGAGCCGCCCTGCTCATCGCTGGGTCGGTTGGTGTGGATCGTGATAGCACCAGCTGAGGCGTTGCGGCCAAACAGCGTGCCCTGCGGCCCCTTGACCACTTCGACCCGCTCGATATCAAAGAAACTCGACAGCGCACCGCCGGTGCGGCCTAGGTAGATACCATTTTGGTAGACACCGACCGACGGTTCGGCGCCAACGCCAAAGTCGTTGGTGCTGATACCGCGAATGTTAATCGTGTCGAGAAAGCTGTCGTCGCTGTTGCCGGCGACACCCGGTGTCAGCAGCGCCAACTCTTTGGCGTCGCTGATCTGTGCCGAGTCGATAAACGAGCCGGTGAAGGCCGACACGGTGATCGGAATGTCTTGCACCGACTGCTCGCGCTTCTGCGCGGTCACCAGCACCTCTTCGATAACCGCGGCGTGGGCCGCTGTGGCGCTGACCGCGGTGGCGACAGCCGCAGCGAGTAGTTGGCGGCGCAGTCGCGGCGATGGGGGGCGGCAGTAGCTCTCTGTTACCATTGGCGTGTTCTCCCGAACTCAGCTAATTGTCTGGTCGCCACCGGCGCTCTGGCGCCGCTCGATGGCCCCACAAATATAGCAGTATTTATAAAACCGTGAACAGCGCTAATTTTGCTCGGCAAAACGTTGCGCGGCCGCCCCAAACTCAGCAAACAACCGCGTCGATAGACGGTCCTGATCGAACTGCCACTCCGGGTGCCACTGCACCCCGACCACCCAGCCGCCGCCGGGCCGCTGTACCGCCTCGACTAAGCCGTCCTCGGCGCGCGCCTCGGCTACTAGGCCCGGCGCCAAACGGTCGACCCCCTGGCCGTGCAGCGAGTTCACCTGCCAGTCGCTCTGGCCGAGCCAGCCGGCCAGCAGCCCGCCGTCGACCAGCGCAATGCGGTGGGCAGGCGCATACTGTTCGGCGCGGCTTTGGCCGGTGTCTTCGCGGTGCTCGATAAACTGCCCGTGCTCGTGGAGCTTGCCGTGAAGGGTGCCGCCGAGCGCGACATTGAGCTCTTGAAAGCCGCGACAGATCGCCAGCACCGGCAGCTGCCGGGCCACCGCAGCGCGCACCAGCGCCAGGGTCAGGTGGTCGCGCTGCGGGTCGGCCTTGCCGTCCTCAGCGGCACTGACGCCGTAGTGGTACGGTTCGATATTTGAGGGGCTGCCGGGCAGCAATAGGCCATCTAGCCCATCGAGCAGCTCCTCGACGCTGTACGGCGCCGCGCGCTGCAGGTCACCGCCGGCGCCGGTGGCCGGCAGCAGCAGCGGCAGGCCGCCGGCGCCGTGCACGACCGCATTGATGTACTTTTCACCCACGCCGTGGAACGGGTGAATACCGCGCGCAAACACATCACAGGGGATGCCGATACGCACGGCGCGCTGAGTCTCTCCAACCATACCGGTTCTCTCGTTCAACGCTCCCCTTTTGGGGTAGCGACAATTGCCGCTGAGCGGCGTTTAATAGACCATTAGAACACCGCCAACAGCGGTTTGACTACTACCCCTGTTTTGACTGAGGCCAACGCAATGACTGCCCAACCGCTCACCACCGCAGAGCTGCAAGCGCTCGATAACGCCCACCACCTGCACCCGTTTACCGACTACGCCGACTACCGCAAACAACCGGGGCGGATCATTACCAGCGCCGAGCACATCACCATCACCGACAGCGATGGCCGTCACTACATGGACGGCATGTCGGGGTTGTGGTGTTGCAACTTGGGCTACAGCCAAGAATCGATTGTCGAGGCGGTCACCCGCCAGCTGCATCAACTGCCGTTTTATAACAACTTTTTCCAGTGCAGTAATCAGCCCTCGGTTGAATTGGCCGCGCGTTTAAGCGCGCTGCTGCCCGACCCGTTCAACAACGTCTTTTTTACCAACTCCGGCTCCGAGGCCAACGACACCAATCTGCGAATTGTGCGCCGTTACTGGGACCTGTTAGAGCAACCGAAAAAACGCATCGTACTGTCGCGAGTCAATGGCTATCACGGCAGTACCATAGCCGCGGCGAGCCTGGGCGGTTTTAAGTTTGTCCACAACCAGTTTGAAAAGTTGCCCTACGTCGAACACATTCAGCCACCCAACTGGTACGCCCATGGCCGCCACCAGAGCGAGCACGACTTTGGTATCGCCTGCGCCCAAGAGCTGCAAAAAGCCATCGACCACCACGGCGCCGACAACGTCGCAGCGTTTATCGCCGAGCCGGTCCAGGGCGCCGGCGGCGTGATTGTGCCACCGGCCAGCTACTGGCCCGAGGTACAGCGGATTCTCGATGCCAACGACATACTGTTTATCAGCGACGAGGTGATCTGTGGCTTTGGCCGCACCGGCGAGCTGTTTGGCTTCCAAACCTTTAATACCCAGCCCGACCTGATCACCTTTGCCAAGGCGGTCACCAACGGCTACCAGCCGCTCGGTGGGGTGATGGTCAGCGACCGCATCGCCGCGGTGTTGACCGCCAGCGGTGGCGAGTTTGGCCACGGCTTTACTTATTCGGGCCACCCCGCCGCCTGCGCCGCGGCGCTGGCGACGCTGGAGATTATGCAGCGCGACAATACCGTGGCGCGAGTCAAAGAGACCCTGGCGCCGCACTTTCAAGCTGGCTGGCAGGCGCTCGCCGACCACCCGATTGTCGGTCACGTCCGCGGGCTGGGTATGTTCGGCTCGATCGAGCTGGTCCGCAATAAAGCCAGTGGCG
Organism: Porticoccaceae bacterium; assembly: GCA_024639885.1. GTDB lineage: Bacteria > Pseudomonadota > Gammaproteobacteria > Pseudomonadales > Porticoccaceae > LSUCC0057. The sequence goes on from JAHEGD010000004.1 coordinate 163,118, forward strand.
AGCGGCTCGGCAAAGAGAGCGAGGCCGGTGCCACCTGTCGGCAGGCCTGTCTGGATAACGGCCTGGTGATGCGCGCGGTTGGCGACTCGATGATTATCGCCCCGCCACTGGTCTGCTCGACCGCTGAGCTCGATGAACTACTGCGCCGCGCGACGGCGGCGCTGGACGCCACCGCAGCCCACTTTGGGGTGGCCGTTTAAACACTCTGCCGGGTCGCCAAACATTTATTTTATTTATAAAACAAATTGCGGTACAGTGATGCCCTGACTGGCGCTGCGTCGGTCGATTCCACTTTTTACTAGCTCATGCGAGGAGAGCTTTATGGCGGCTGATTGGGGCAAATTTAACTGGCAGGATCCGTTTCAACTCGATCAACAACTGACCGACGAAGAGCGCATGGTTCGCGACACCGCGCGCGACTACGCTCAGAACAAGCTGGCGCCGCGCGTCCAGCAGGCGTTTCGCGATGAGTTTACCCACCGCGAGATCTTCAACGAAATGGGCGATCTCGGTCTGCTCGGCGCCACCATCGACGGCTACGGCTGCCCGGGTGTCAGCTATGTCAGCTACGGGCTGGTCGCCCGCGAGGTCGAGCGCGTCGACTCCGGCTACCGCTCGATGATGAGCGTGCAGTCGAGCTTGGTGATGTACCCCATTTACACCTACGGCAGTGAGGCGCAGCGCGAGAAGTACCTGCCGAAACTGGCCAGCGGCGAGTGGGTAGGCTGCTTCGGCCTGACCGAGCCCGATGCCGGCTCGGACCCCGGCGGCATGCGCACCCGCGCCAAGAAAGTGGACGGCGGCTACCGCATCAGCGGCAGCAAGATGTGGATCACCAACTCGCCGATCGCCGACGTGTTTGTGGTCTGGGCCAAAACTGATGACGACGTGATCCGCGGCTTCGTGCTGGAAAAAGGCATGGAGGGGCTCAGCGCACCCAAAATTGAGGGCAAGCTGGCGCTGCGCGCCTCGGTGACCGGTGAGATCGTCATGGACAACGTGTTTATCGGCGACGACCACCTGCTGCCCAACGTCGAAGGGCTCAAAGGGCCGTTTGGCTGCCTCAACAGCGCCCGCTACGGCATCAGCTGGGGTGCCATGGGCGCCGCCGAAGCGTGCTGGCACGCCGCTTTGGACTACACTCTAGAGCGCCAGCAGTTTGGCAAACCGCTCGCTGCCAAGCAGTTGATCCAATTTAAACTGGCCAACATGCAGACCGAGATTGCACTGGGTCTGCAGGGCTCGCTGCAGGCCGGCCGGCTCAAAGAGCAGGGCCAGCTGGCACCCGAGCTGATCTCACTGCTCAAGCGCAACAACTGCGTGAAGGCGCTCGAGATCGCCCGCATCGCCCGCGACATGCACGGTGGCAACGGCATCTCTGACGAGTACTCGATCATGCGCCACATGCTCAACCTCGAGGTGGTCAACACCTACGAGGGCACCGCCGATGTCCATGCACTGATCCTCGGCCGCGCCCAAACCGGCCTGCAAGCGTTCGCTTAAGCGCTGCGCTGTAGCTTAAAAAAACCGCCCCACACTGCCGTGTGAGGCGGTTTTTTTATGATCGCTAACGCTGCGAGTTACATTTGTTGCCGCTTTCAGCTAGAGTTCTATTTTTAAACAGCCACCTGAAATAAGACCACGACTATGACCGACACCAGCCCCGCCGCCAGCACGCCAGACAACTTCACCATTGACGTTCGCAAGCTCTTCAACATGAGCGTCAACCTGCTCGCCGCCGGTTTCTTCAAGCAGAAGCCCGACGACGCCAAAGGGCTCTACAAGCAGCTCAAAGATGGCAAGCGCGTCAAAGCCGGCGCGCTCACTAACAACAAAAATGGCCAGCAGGTGCCGGTGTCGCTCGAGCTCGACCGCTCCGAGTTCAACGGCTCGTTCAACTACCCCAACTTCCAAGCGGCGCTGCGCGCGCTGCTGCAACGCTGTGAAACCCACGGCCGCAAAGACCCGGAGCTCAAAACGCTGCGCACCCTGCAGAACGAAAAGAGCGGCGGCGTGCTGTTCAATCTACCCGGTGTGGTTGAGACCAACGGCCAACTCAATGTATTGATGGCAGCGATTGAACCAGGCAAAGAGGGCATGGTGCTGCGGCTGATGTTTATGGACCCCGAGCAGTTTATCCAGCGCGATGAGAGCGGCCAATAATCGCGCGATGAGCTCCACCCCACTGGCTCGGGTCACTGCCGAGTTGGCGCCACTGGTGGCGCTGGCCGGCAGCGACCGCTTCCCCGGCCAACTGGCCGCCGCGTTCGCCAGCCTGGTCGACGCAGACAACCTAGTCGCCCTGCTCTACCACGACAGCCACGCCCCGCAGCTACTCTTCAACAGCTCTAGCCACAACAGCCCGCTATCCCAGATAGACCGCTTTATCGCCGCCGCCTACCTGCTCGACCCGGTCTACCGGGCCGCCCGCGACCAGCGCCATCGCGGTTTCTATCACCTGCAAAAGCTCGCACCCAAGGGGTTTGAAAGCACCACTTACTACAAGAACTATTTTAAGCAGACCGCCATCAGCGACGAGGCAGGCTACATCGTCAGCCTCAGTGAACGCGCCTTCGTCAACCTGTCACTGAGCCGGCTCGGCCAGTCGGCGCGGCTCAGCCGCGCCGAGCTAAACCTGCTCAAGGCGGTCGAGCCGTGGGTTGATGCACTGGTGTCACTGCACTGGCGCGAGTACCGCAGGCGTGCGCCGGAACGTAAAAAGACCACCCTCACCTGGCAGCTCGACACTGCGCTTGGCGAGTTCGGCAGCTCACTACTGACCGCCCGCGAGAGGCAGGTGATACGGCTGCTGCTGCAGGGCCACGCCAGCAAATCGATCGCCGAGCAGCTCGGCATCTCGCTGGAGACCGTTAAGCTGCACCGCAAAAAGAGCTACTCCAAACTGCGCATCAACTCCCAGGCGGAACTCTTCCACCTGTTTATTGATTCACTGTCAGGGCGCAGCAACTACCGCGGTGGCGACCCTCTCAAGGGCTACCAGCGTCATTAGCTGGGAAAGCTGTAGCTGACCCCGTCGCGCACACCGCTCGACGGCCAGCGCTGAGTGACCGTCTTGCGCCTGGTGTAGAAGCGCACTCCATCCGGCCCGTAGGCGCTCAAGTCGCCAAACAGCGAGCGCTTCCAGCCGCCAAACGAGTGGTAAGCGACCGGCACCGGCAGCGGCACATTGACACCGACCATACCGACCAGAATGTTGTCACAGAAGTGGCGCGCCGCTTCGCCATCGCGGGTGAAGATCGCCGTGCCGTTGCCGTATTCGTGGTCGTTGACCAACTGCATCGCCGCCGCCAAGTCGGCGACCCGCACCACGCAGAGCACCGGGCCAAAGATCTCCTCGCGGTAGATCGACATCTGCGCGCCGACCCGATCAAACAGCGAGGCGCCCAAAAAGAACCCCTCCTGCGGTACTTCTACTTGGCGGCCATCGACCACCAGCGTCGCGCCCTCGTCGACCCCCGCTTGTAGAAAGCTGGCAACTTTGTCGCGGTGGACGGCGCTAATCAGCGGCCCCATGTCATTGCTGTTGTCGCGGCCAGAGCCGACCCGCAGCCCCGCCATCGCCGCAGTCAGCCGCTCGACCAGCGCGTCGGCGGTGGTATCGCCCACCGCCACCGCCACCGAGATCGCCATACAGCGCTCGCCGCACGAGCCGTAGGCGGCACCCATCAGCGCGCTGACGGCATTGTCGAGATCGGCATCGGGCATGATCACGGCATGGTTTTTTGCTCCACCGAGCGCTTGCACGCGCTTGCCGGCGGCGCTGCCGCGGGCATAGATAGACTCGGCAATCGGGGTAGAGCCAACGAAGCTAATCGCTTCGATGCGGCGGTCGTCGAGCAGCTGCTCGACCACCTCGCGGCCGCCGTTGACCACATTTAACACGCCCGCTGGCAGCCCCGCTTGGCTGGCCAGCTCGGCGACCCGCAGCGCGATCGATGGGTCGCGCTCGGAGGGTTTGAGAATAAAGCAGTTGCCGCACACCACCGCCAGCGGCCACATCCACATCGGCACCATCGCCGGAAAATTGAACGGGGTAATACCGGCAACTACGCCGAGCGGCTGCATATCGCTCCATGAATCGATATCGGGGCCGACATTGCGGCTGTAGTCACCCTTGAGTAGCTCCGGCGCGCCGGCCGCGTACTCGACGTTCTCGATACCGCGCTGGAGCTCACCGAGCGCATCGTCGAGCACCTTGCCGTGCTCGTCGGTGATCAGCTCGCAGAGCTGGTCGGCGTGCTCCTCAAGCAGCGCCTTGAGCTTGAACATCACCCGCGCCCGCTTCAGCGCTGGGGTGGCGCGCCAGGCCGGATAGGCGGCCTGCGCGCTGCGGATAGCGGCATCGACCGTGGCCGGCTCGGCCAGTATCACTTGGCCGCTGACTGCGCCGCTGGCGGGGTTATAGACCGGCTGGCGCTGGCCGCCATCGGCCAGCGGTTGGCCGTCAATGTAGTGGCCGAGAAGTTTTTCACTCATAACAGAATCCAAACAGTGGGTTAAATTTCGCGCAGGGTCGCGCCGATCGCATCAATCAGTGCCGAGAGCTCGTCGTCGCTGGTGGTAAACGGCAGCCCAATCTGCAGCGTATCGCCGCCGTAGCGGGCGTAAAAGCCCTTATCCCAGAGCTTCATCGCCGCCTCAAACGGTCGCCGCGCCGGCTCGCCCGGGTAGCTGGCCAAGGTGATGCCGGCGGCGCTGCCGCAGTTGCGGATATCCGCTACGTGCGGGTGGTCGCGCAAGCTGTGGACCGCGTCCTCCAGCTTGGGGGCGAGCGCCGCCGAGCGGGCAAACATCCCCTCGCTCTCGAGTAGATCGAGACTCGCCAGCGCCGCCGCGCAGGCCAGCGGGTGCGCCGAGTAGGTGTAGCCGTGTGGCAGCTCGACCATGTAGTCGGGGCCGCCCTGCTCCATAAAAGTGTCGTAGATCGTCTGCTTGACCACCACCGCGCCCATCGGCACTGCGCCATTGGTCAGCTGCTTGGCAATATTGATCATATCCGGTACTACCCCAAACGCCTCGGCACCGGTGGCGGCGCCAACTCGGCCAAAGCCGGTGATCACCTCGTCAAAAATCAGCAGGATCTGGTGTTTGTCGCAGAGCTCGCGGAGCCGCTGCAGATAACCGACCGGCGGCGGCAACACCCCCGCCGAGCCGGCCATCGGCTCGACGATCAGCGCGGCAATATTGCTGGCGTCATGGAGCATCACCAACTCCTCGAGCTGCTCGGCGAGGTGCGCGCCATGCTCTGGTAGGCCGCGGCAGAACAGGTTCTCTGCCAGCAGCGTCGAGGAGAGGTGGTCGGCCTCTACCGCGTGGCCGTAGAGCGCGCGGTTGCCGACGATACCGCCGACACTGATACCGCCAAAATTGACCCCGTGGTAACCCTTGATACGGCCGAGCAGTTTGGTCTTAGAGGCCATGCCGCGCTTGCGCCAGTAGGCGCGGGCCATTTTCAGTGAGGTGTCGGCACTCTCCGAGCCGGAGCCGGTAAAGAACACCCGGTTGAGCCCGGCGGGCATAAAGTCAACGATCCGCTGCGCAAGCTGGAACGCCTTGGGGTGGCCGAACTGAAAGGTCGGCGAAAAATCCAGCTGGCCGGCTTGGGCGGCAATCGCCTCGACGATCTTGGGCTGGCTGTGGCCCATACCGCAGGTCCACAATCCGGATAGCCCATCGAAGATCTTGCGGCCGCGGTCATCGATCAGGTAGTTGCCGCGGGCGCCGACGATCATCCGCGGGTTGGCCTTAAACTGGCGGTTGCCGCTCGACGGCATCCAGTGGTAGTCGAGGTTGCCGTAGTCGGGCGCGGCGCTCTGCTGGGGGCTGTGACCCAGGCCGACTTTATCGAGTAACTGTTTAAACATAACCACCTCGGTGAACGGTTGTCAGCGCGGCCGGCGCGGCCCACTCGGCGCCATTATGACGACTCCGCTATGTTTGATAAATAACAGAGTAAGCATGTATAGTTTGCAATCAATGAAACATTTGCCGAGCCGCTAAAATGCCCGCGACCACCACCGCCAATCAGCCCCCACTCGCCCAGCTGGGCGACACCGACCTGCGGCGGCTGCGGGTGTTTCGCGCCGTGGTCGAGAGCGGCGGGGTTAGCGCCGCCGAGCCGGAACTGGGCATCGGCCGCTCGACCATCAGCCGCCAGCTCAAAGAGCTCGAGCTGCGACTTGGCGTCACCCTCTGCAGCCGCGGCCGCGGCGGTTTCAAACTGACCGGTGAGGGCGAGCAGATATTGGCCGCTGCGCTGACCCTGCTCGGCGCCATCGACAACTTCCGCGCCGAGGTCGCCGACTCGCGCAGCCAGCCGACCGGGCGACTCAATATCGCCATTTTTGAAAAGTCGGTCGGCAACCCCTGCGCGTTTATCGAGCAGGCGATTGCCAGCTTTACCGAGCAGGCCGCCCGCGTCGAGCTGCACATCTACGGCGGCACCGTGGCAGAGATTGAGAGTGGTGTGATAGATGGCCGCTACCAGCTGGGGATTGTGCCGACCCACCGACCGGCCAGTGGGCTAGCCTACAGCCCGCTGTTCAGCGAGCAGATGTGGCTCTACTGCGGCAGTGGCCACCCGCTGTTTAGCGGCCCGGCCAGCGCCGCCCAGATCGCCGCCGCCCGCTACGCCGGACTCGGCTACCACTCACCCAACTTTGAGCAGAGCCACCGGCTCGGGCTCAAGCGCAGCGCGACCGCCTACGACCAGGAGGCAATCGCCGCACTGATCGGATCGGGTGACTATGTTGGATTTTTACCGGAGCACTTTGCGCAGCCGCTGGTGGCCGCCGGCAAGCTGGCGCGGATCGGCGCCGACCACTACCACTACCGCTGTGAGTTTGCCGCCGCGGTCCACGCCGGCAAGCGCACACCGCGGCTGGTGGCGGCGATGCTCGAGGCGCTGACCGGCGCCCACGCCGCCAACTGGACCGCCTAGGGCAGGTCGTCGACCAGCTCGCCCTCGACCGGCTGGAGCAGATCCTCGCGGCTAACCTTGAGCAGCAGCAGCAGTTTGGCGGCCACGTAGATCGACGAGTAGGTGCCGACTAGGACGCCGAACAGCAGCGCCGCAGCAAAGTTATGAATCAGCTCGCCGCCGAAGAAATAGAGTGCCAACAGTACTAACAGGGTAGTCGCAGAGGTGTTTAGGGTGCGCCACAGCGTCTGCGACAGCGACTCGTTGACGACATCGACCGGCTCGGTTTTACGCAACTTGCGAAAGTTTTCACGAATCCGATCAAAGACAATAATGGTGTCGTTGAGCGAGTAGCCGATCACCGCCAGCACCGCCGCCAGTACGGTCAAGTCGAATTCGAGCTGGGTGATAGAGAAAAATCCAAGGGTGAGAATCACGTCGTGGGCCAGCGCCAACACCGCGCCGAGGGCGAACTTGAGCTGAAAGCGGACCGCCACGTAGAGCATCACCACGGCCAGCGCCACCAACATGCCGAGGCCGCCCTCTTCGCGCAGCTCTTCACCAATCTGTGGGCCGACATAGTCGACTCGGCGCAGCTCGAGCTGTTCGCCCTGAGCGGTCAGCGCGGCGACCACCCGCTCGCCGATGTCGGGCCCGGCGGTGCCGCTCTCAACTGCCGACTGATCGACCACCGGGATCTCTTTGAGGCGCAGCAGCAAGTCTGTCTCGGCGCCAAAGTGGACCACCGTCGGGCCATTGAAGCCGGCCTCGACCAGCTGCAGGCGCACCGCTTCGACATTGGCCGGCTGTTGGTAGCCGACCTCAATCTGGGTGCCGCCAGAAAAATCGAGCCCAAGGTGGATACCGCGGGTTGCCAGTGAGACGACCGAGAGCAGTAACAGCAGGCCAGAGACGATGATCATAGCCCGGCTCGGGCCCATAAAGTTGTAAATTTTTGGTTGGTTCATGGCGCTGCCCCTCAGATCGACAAGCTGTCGATTTTGCGGCCACCGTAGACCGCGTTAACCATTGCCCGGGTCACCACAATCGAGGTGAACATCGAGGTGAGAATACCCAGCGACAGTGTGACCGCAAAGCCCTGGACCGGCCCAGAGCCGACCAAGTAGAGAATCATCGCCACAATCAGCGTGGTCAGATTGGCGTCGATAATCGATACAAAGGCGCGGTCGTAACCGGCGCTGATCGCCGCTTGAGGTTTCATCCCCTCGCGCAGCTCCTCGCGTATCCGCGAGAAGATCAACACGTTGGCGTCGACCGCCATACCCACTGTCAGCACGATACCGGCGATCCCCGGCAGCGTCAGGGTGGCGCCGAGCAGCGACATAAAGGCGACCAGAATCACCAAGTTGAGCGTCAGCGCGATATTGGCGTAGATACCAAACACCCGGTAGACA
>JAHEGD010000004.1:171548-399544 GCA_024639885.1 Porticoccaceae bacterium
AAACACCCGGTAGACGGCGAGCATAAACAGCAGCACCAGCCCCATGCCGATCGTCACCGAGCGAACCCCGAGCTGGATGTTCTCGGCGCCCAGCGATGGGCCGATGGTGCGCTCTTCGACGATATACATCGGCGCGGCGAGCGCGCCGGCGCGCAGTAGCAGCGCCAGCTCGGATGATTCGCGCTGGCTGTCGAGCCCAGTGATGCGAAAGCTCTTTCCGAGCTGAGCCTGTACCGTAGCAAGGCTGATGATGTTCTTTTCAACAAACGGCACCGGCGTCAACACAGTCTCGCCGCGGTCGTCGACGCTCTTCTCGAGCTTGGTCTTGTACTCGATAAACAGCACGCCGAGACGGCGGCCGATGTTGTCGCGGGTGGCGTGGCCCATCTGCCAACCACCGCCGGCGTCGAGGGTGATACTGACCTGCGGGCGACCGTTCTCGTCAAAGGCAGCGCGTGCGTCGGTGACATTCTCACCGGTAATGATCGGGGTATTTTGCAGTACCGCGCTGGTCGCCGCGTCGCGGAAGGTGAAGCTCTCACCGAGCGCGCCGTCGGCCTCAAGGCGAAACTCGAGATTGGCAGTTTTACCGATGATGCGTTTCGCCTCGGCGGTGTCCTGCACCCCCGGCAACTCGACAACAATGCGGTTTTTACCCTGCCGCGAGACCAGCGGCTCGGAGACGCCGAGCTCATTGACGCGATTGCGCAGCGAGGTGAGGTTCTGTTTCAGGGCATTTTCTTGGAGGTCTTTTAGGGTCACCTCGGTAACCACAAAGACCAGTGACAGCGGGTTTTGGCCCGGCTGTGACAGCGTCGTCAGCGCCTGCGACTGGGCGCGGATCGCGCTCTCAGCGGCGTCGCGCTCGGCCTCGTTGCGAAACTGGCCGATCAATTGGCCGCCGACAATCTCCAGCGACCGGTAGCGCACCCGCGCCTCGCGCAGCGCGGTCTTGGCATCTTCCAACTCGCTCTCGAGCCGAGTCGCCAGCGCTGCATCCAGGTCCACCTCAAGCAGAAAGTGCACGCCGCCACTCAGATCGAGACCGAGCTTCATCGGCGCCGCGCCAAAGCTGCGCAGCCAGTCAGGGGTGGTCGGCGCCAAATTGAGCGCGACGATGTAATTGCTGCCCAGACTCTGCTGGATCACCTCTTTGCCGCGCAACTGCTGCTCTTTGTCGCGCAGTCTGATCAGCAGCGACTCGCCGTCGGTCTCGCCGGCAAAGTGGCCAATCGAGGCGGCGTCGAGCGCCGCCTCAACCTGCTCGAGCACATCGGCGTCGATCACCATCGCACCGCTCTGCCCAGAGAGCTGGATCGCCGGGTCGGGGGGGTAGAGGTTGGGGGCGGCGTAGATAAATCCTAAGACGATAGCGGCCAGAATCAGCAGATTCTTCCACAGCGGGTATTTGTTGGGCATTGCGCGGCAGTCCTTAAAAGTCGGCCGCCATTATAGCCGCTGAGCGCACCCAGTTAACAGTGCCGCTCAGCCGGCCGCCATATTCATCAGCCAGCCGAGCAGCAGCACCTGCGGCAGCGCCACCAGTGGCAGAAACAGCGCAATCTTCCACGACTGGGTTAAATCGCGCAGCACCATCACCTCGGTGTAATCGGTGGCCACCCCGGCCATCAGGAAGGTAAAGCCGTTGCCCGGTGCTGCGGCGCGCACCACGATATCGGCGGCGATCGGCGTCGAGCCCTCCGAGCAGACCTCGATAATGGTCGCCGCCAGCAACGTTGCCAGCAGCCCCAACACGGTCGGGCCAAACCACAGCTGGTAGCTCTCCAGCGGCACCAGCGCGCGCACCGCCACCGCCAGCAAGACGCCAAAGAACAGCCAGCGAAAGACCATCTTCGAGCCGCGCAGACCATCCAGCAGCAGCGCGCCAAATCCGCCCCAGCTCTTCTCGGCAGCGCGCCAACTGCTGGCCACCAGTGACGCCACGCCAACCGCCGGCTGGTCGCTGGGCGGCTGGCTGTTGGGGTTGGCGGCGAGCGTGCCGCGCGCCACCAAGCGGTCAAAAATCACCCCAGAGAGCACCCCGATCAGCATCGAGCCGGCGATAAACAGCAGTGTCCAGCTCCAGCCGATCAGTGCGATCAACACCACCGTCAGCGACAGCGAGTTCCACGGGCTGGCGATCAAAAACGCCATCAACTGGCCGAGGCTGGCGCCGCGCTGGTAGAGCTTGGTGCCAACCATCAAGATACCGTGGCTGCACAGATCGAGCAGCACACCGGCCAGCGTCGCCCGCCAGACGCCGGCCAGAGTGCCGCCGCGCCCAAGCAGACCGATAATCAACTCCTGCGGCAGCCGCTCGAGCAGGCCGACAAAAAAGATCGCCATCAACAGCCCCCACCACATGGTGTTGATTAGCTCAAAGACGCCGCCGCTGGCGGTCGCCAGCCACGCCGGCAGCGCGCTGTCGGCGCCGGCTAACAGCGCCACCAAGTAGAGCAGGCCAACCCCGCTGGCCCCAAACCGCAGCAGGTAGTCGGGCCGCGCCGCCGGCTGCTCGCAACAGCTGGCGCCGCCCGGCGCCGCCGCTATCGGGCTATTTTTAGGTGGCTGTTCAGGCTGTTCACAGCAGTTGCTCATCGCGCATCGCTCCACGGCGGCTGCCGCCCGGCGGGGCGGCGAGGATTTTTATTCACTGCGTACTATAATGGCCGCCACAGCGCCGCCGCGCAATGGCGGTGCGACCACCACAAGAGCCCTGATATGCTGCACTCCGCCATCCGCCCTCTCGTCCGCGCCGCCAGTCTTACCGGGCTGGCGGGCCTCTCGCCGGCCGCTCTAGCCGCGCCGCTCGACCTGTTTCGCTACGCCGACGGCTCGACCAACTGGCAGTATGTCTCCAACACCAGCGGCTCGCTGCTGATTATCGCGCTCTCCTACGTGGTCATTCGGCTGTTTCTGAGCCGCAGCCAGACCCGCCGCTACGCCCGCCAACTGGAAGAGATTCGCGGCCAGCTCGAGGAGCGCGTACAGCAGCGCACCGCCACCCTCGACGAGTTCAACCAGCTGCTCAAAGAGAGCAACAGCGCGCTCGAGAAAGAGGCCAAACAGCACCAACAGACCGCCCAGCAGCTGGCCCACTCCGAGCACTACCTAAACAACGTGCTGGCCTCGATGCCGCTAATTTTGATCGGCGTCGACGAGCGCGGCGCGGTCACTCAGTGGAACCGCCGCGCCGCCGAGATCAGCGGTATCAAAGCCGATCAGGCGATTGGCGCCAATCTCTGGGAGATCTACCCGGCGATCACCGTTCAGCCCGGCCAGGTCAATCAGGCACTCACCCAGGCCAAAACCGTCACCATCAAACACAGCCAGCGCGGTCAGTACCACTTCGACATCACCATCTACCCGCTGGCCAACAGTGCCGAGCCGGGCGTAGTGTTGCTGATCGACGACGTCACCGACCGTATTTTGGCCGAGAACAGCTTGGTACAGCGCGATAAAATGTCGTCGATGGGCGAGCTGGCGGCGGTGATGGCGCGCGACCTCGACAACCCGCTGGCGGCGGTCGACAGCGCACTGGCCGGCGGCGATGCCGACGCCGCGCGGGCGCGCAACCAGCAGGCGCGGGCGATCATTGCCAATCTGTTGCGCTTTTCGCAGCAGCGCGGTGGCCAGCGCGAATCGATCGAGCTGCCGGCGCTGGTCGACGCCGCCATCGCCGAAGCGCGCCAGCTGCTGTCGGCGGCCAACGGCCTACTGTTCAGTGATATCACCACCACCACCCATTACACGGACTCTCTGCCGGCAGTCGGCGGCTACCGCGCCGAGCTCGAGCAGGTGTTGCTGAGCCTGTTCCGGCACGCCTGCTCGGCGCTCGCCGACAGCCCGCAGCCAGCGCTGGCGATCAGCATCGAGCAGCGCAGCGGCGCGCTCTGGCTAAAGGTCAACTTCGCCGCGGCGCCGCTCAGCGACGACCAGCAGCGGCTGCTGTTCGAGCCCGCCTACCACGGCGACGGCCACGCCGCCGCCAGCCTAGATGCCGGCGAGCGACTGTCGTTTGCTCACTTTATTGTCTGCGAGCAACACGCCGGCAACCTGGCGGTCACCTCTCACCCCGATCACGGCACCAGCTTCCACCTGCGCCTGCCACTCGCCCCGTAGTCAGCCCGCGACTCAGTCGAGCTGGCGAAGCAGTTGCAGCGGCGGGACGCCGACCGAGCGAGCGCTGTAGCTAACCCCGAGCAGCGCCACCAGTGCCGCGCCACCCAGCGGCCCGGCCAGCCACAGCCACGGGCGCAGCTGGGCGCCACCGGCAAATAGCTGCTCGACGATCGCCGCTAGCGCCAGCTCGGCGGCGATCGCAGCGATCAGCCCGGCGATACCGCCGAGCAGGGCAAACTCCACCGCCTGAATGCGCAGCACCGTGCGCCGCGAGCTGCCGAGCGTACGCAGCAGCGCACTCTGCTGCAGCCGGACCGGCATCGACAGCGCCACACCGGCGTAGAGAATCAACACCCCGCAGAGCAGAATCATACCGGTCATCATCTGCAACCCTTGGGTGACCTGATTGACCACCGACTGAATCTGGCTGATCACCTTGTCGAGCTCGATCACCACCACGGTCGGATAGCGCCGCAACAGGTCGTTGATCACTAACTTCTCGCTGGCCGGGATATGCAGGCTGGTAATGCCTGAGCGTGGAAACTCCTCGAGCACCCCTTCCGGAAATAGGAAATAGAAGTTCGGGGTCATGCTCTCCCAGCGCAGCGCGCGGGTGTTGACCAGCTCGGCCGAAAAGCGCAGCCCGCCAATACTAAAAGTGACCTGATCGCCGAGCTGAAGGCCGAGCTCGTCGGCCAGCTCGACCTCGATCGACATCGGGATCGGCTCACCGGCGCCAAGCGTCAGATCGGCCGGCCACCAGTCGCCGGCCACCAGCTGGTTGTTTTCCGGCAGCGTCGCGCTCCAGCTCAAGTTGAGCTCGCGGTTGAGCGACTCGTGGCGCTCTTTCAGATCGGCCGGCGGCGGCGCGCCGTTGATCTCGACCAGGCGGCCGCGCACCATCGAGAACCAGCCGGCACTGCTCAGGTTGCGCTCGGCCAACAGCGCCTTGACCGGCTCGATCTCGTAGGGGGCGACGTTGACCAGAAAATGGTTGGGGGCATCGTCGGCGAGCTGCCAGCGCCACTCGTCGATCAGCGAGCCGCGCACCACCGCCATCACCATCAATAGCGCGATCGCTGCGGCAAAACCGAGCATCTGCAGCTGGCTGTGCAGCCGCGCCCGCCACAGGTTGGCGGCGGCCATCCGCCACACCCCACCGAGCCGATTGCCGGCGCTGCGCGCGACCCGCAGCAGCACCACCGCCAACGTGGCGATCAGCAGCGCCAGTGCCGCCAGCGTCGCCAGCAGTGCCAGGCTGATCCACAGATTGCCGCTGTAACCGTACAGCAGCGCTACCGCCACGGCCGCGGCGATCGCCAAGCGCGCCGCCGCGCCGAGCGGACTGCCGGCGATGTCACTGCGCAGCACCGCCAGTGGCGGCAGCCCCGGCAGATGCCAGAGCGCCGGCAGCGCAAAGCCGACCAGCGCCAATACCCCGGTCGCCGCACCGACCAGCCACGGTTGGCCTCCGGCCGCCGGCAGCGACGCCGGCAGGTAGTCGGCCAACACCGCCAGTAAGGCGGCGTGAAATAGCCAGCCGAGCAGCAGCCCCGCGGCGCTGCCGAGCAGAGCCAACAGCAGCAGCTGCGCCGCATAGAGGCGGCGGACGCGACCGGCGCCGACCCCCCAACACTTGAGCAGCGCGACCTGAGCCAGCTGACCGTCGGCAAACTGGCGGCTGGCCAGCGCCAGCGCCACGCCGGCCAGTATCACCCCGACCGAGCCGGCCAGCAGCAGAAAGGTGCGGCCGCGCTGGACAGTATCGGCGATACTCGCCTCGGCGCGCTCCGGGGTGATCAGCTCCCAATGCTGGTCGTCGCCGGCGCTCAGCTCGGCGCTCAAGCGCTGGTTGAAGCGGGCTACCTCGACGCTCTCTCCGGCCACCAAAAACCGGTAGCGAACACGGCTGCCGGGCTGGATCACCGCGGCCGCCTCAAGGTCCTGATAGTGCATCAATACCCGCGCGCCAAACAGTGAAAAACTGCCGCCGCGGTCGGGCTCGGTGACCACCACCTTACCGATAGTCAGCTCAGTGGTGCCAAGCTCAATGGTGTCGCCGAGCGCGACATCGAGCAGCGGCAGCAGCCGCGAGTCGACCCACACCTGACCGCGCGGCGGGCCGCTGCGCGACGGCTGCCAGTCTGCTGCCAACTGGCTAAACGGCTGCTCTGAGATCACCACCTCGCCGCGCAGCGGGTAGCCATCATCGACCGCTTTGACCGCGGCCAGATGCATCTCATCGCCGGCGTAGACCATCGAGTTAAAGGCGGCGATGCGGCTGGCGCGCAGCCCCTGCTGCTGGGCCCACTGCTGCCAGACCGGCGGCGGTGGGTTGGGGCCGCGCACAGCTAGATCGGCGGCCAGGAAGGTCGCCGACTGCTCGGTGAGCGCGCGCTCGACCCGGTCGGCGAGCAGCGCCACCGAAGTGACTACCGCGACCGCCAACAGCAGCGAGCCGACCACCAAGCGCAGCGCACCACTGCGCCAGTTGCGCAGTAGCAGCTTGACCGCGATAGCGATCATCGAGTGGCCACCACCCGCCCCGCCTCGAGCGTCAACTGGGCGCTGCAGCGCGCCGCTAAACCCTGCTCGTGGGTGACCAGCACCAGCGTAGTGCCCTGCTCCTGATTGAGCTCAAACAGCAACTCGTCAACCGCCCGACCGGTCACGGTATCGAGGTTGCCAGTCGGCTCGTCGGCGAACAACACCTCCGGTCGACAGGCGAACGCGCGCGCCAGCGCCACCCGCTGCTGCTCGCCGCCGGAGAGCTGGCGCGGGTAGTGGCTGAGCCGCTCGCCAAGACCGACCCGGCCGAGAAATTCAGCGGCGTCGCGCTCGGCATTGCGCTGGCCGCGCAGCTCCAGCGGCAGCGCCACGTTCTCCAGCGCAGTCAGGCTCGGTAGCAGCTGGAACGATTGAAAGACAAAACCGACGTAGCGTTCGCGGAGCGCCGCGCGCTGCTCCTCATCGCAGCCGCTCAGGTCGGCACCGGCCAGCAACACCCGGCCAGCGCTAGGCTGGTCGAGCCCGGCCAGCAGGCCGAGCAGGGTCGACTTACCGGAGCCCGAGGCGCCGACAATCGCCAGTGACGCGCCGCGCTCGACGGCCAGATCAACACCATCGAGTATCCGCAACTGATCACCGCCAACCGCCACCTGTTTAGTCAACTGCTCTGCCTGTAGTATGGTCACGCCGGCTCCTAAATTTGCCCTGGGTTGGTTGTAACATGCGGGGTAATCCCCAAATAACAATGGTGATATCACCACTATTCAGCACCGACAGGACTCTACCATGCGCCGACTATTGATTGTCTTTATCGCACTGATTGGCTGCGCCCCGCTGGGGTATGCTGAGCCGCCGCGGCTGCTGGTGCTCGGCGACAGTTTGAGCGCCGCCTACGGTATGCAGATCGAGCAGGGCTGGGTGGCGCTGCTCGCCGAACAGCTCGACGGTGAGCTGCAGATCGCCAACGCCAGCGTTAGCGGCGAGACCAGTGGCGGCGGTTTGGCGCGGCTGCCCCCGCTGCTGGAGCGCTACCAGCCGGACTGGGTGCTGATTGAGCTGGGTGCCAACGACGGCCTGCGCGGCTACCCGCTGAGCCGGCTGCGCGACAACTTGAGCGAAAAGATTGCGCTGAGCCGCGCCGCCGGCGCCGAGCCGATCCTCTTTGCGATGGCGCTGCCGGCCAATTACGGTGAGCGCTACACCAGCCAGTTCAGCGCGCTCTACCCGAGCTTGGCCGACCAGCAACAGGTCGCCCTACTGCCGTTTCAATTTGCCGATCTACTCGGCCAAGCGGCGATGATTCAGGCCGATGGACTGCACCCCACCGTCGCCGCGCAACCGATTATCGCCGCCCGGATCGCCGAGCAGCTGCGCGGCCTACTGCAACTTTAACCGCGCTAGAGCGGGTTGAGCTGTTCGACCATCAGCTGCACCGAGCGACGGCCGCGAAACAGGTTGATGTCTAATTTGTAGAGCAGCTCAACCCGATCGCCGACGCCGTTGGCCAAGCAGTGGTCGTCGGCATTGAACCAGATCGCGTCGAGCGCGTCGCCACCGGCCAGCGCTACCACGGTCATTTTGATGTGGCGCTCGCCGACGATGCGCTGCGTACTCACCGCAAACTGGCCGTCAAACAGCGGCTCGGGAAACTGTTGCCCCCACGGCCCACCGGCGCGCAGCTGTTCGGCGCTGGCGATTGACAGCTCGGTGAGCTCGCCGTCGCTAAACTGCACCGCTTGCAGCTGTTCGTCGCTGAGCTTGGCTGCCGCCAAGCCGACCACCGCGCCGCGAAACCGCTCCAACTGATCGGCGCCGATGGTCAGCCCAGCGGCCATCGCATGGCCGCCAAACTTGTCGATCAAGGCGGGGTTCTCGCTGGCCACTTGGTCGAATAGATCGCGGATATGCAGGCCGTCGATCGACCGCGCCGAGCCCTTCAACTGGCCGCTCTCGCTGTCGGTAAAGACCACCGTCGGGCGGTGGTAGCGCTCTTTGATGCGGCTCGCCAGCAGCCCCACCACCCCCTCGTGCCAATCCGGCCGGTAGAGCACCAACAGCGCCGGCAGTGGCTCACCGTCGAGCTCGCCGATCACCGCGGCGAGGTCGCGCAGCGCCTCCTGCTGCATACCCTGCTCGATGGCGCGGCGGTCGCGGTTGAGTTGGTCGAGCTCACTGGCCAGCGCCAGCGCCGACTCCGGCTGTTCGGCGAGCAGGCAGTCGATACCCACCGTCATATTGTCGAGCCGGCCGGCGGCGTTGAGCCGCGGTCCGACCGCAAAGCCCAAATCGCTGGCCTGTAGCTCGCTGCGCTCGCGACCGGCCAGCTGCAGCAGCGCGCTGATACCGGGCCGACAGCGGCCGGCGCGGATCCGCCGCAGCCCTTGATCGATCAATGTGCGATTGAGCTGGTCGAGCGGCACCACATCGGCGACGCTGCCGAGCGCGACAAGATCCAGCCAGTCGGCGAGGTTGGGCTCTTGGCGATCGGCAAAGACCGCGCGCTCGCGCAGTGCCGCGCGCAGCGCCAGCAGCAGATAAAAAGCGACCCCGACACCGGCGATGGCGCGGCTGGGAAACTGGCAACCGGGCTGGTTGGGGTTGACGATCGCCACCGCTGCCGGCAGTTCAGCGCCCGGCAGATGGTGGTCGGTAATGATCACGTCAATACCGAGCTGGTTGGCCCGCGCCACCCCCTCGATACTCGAGATGCCGTTGTCGACGGTGATCAACAGACTGGGTGCAAACTGCTCGGCAGCGATATCGACGATCGCAGCGCTGAGGCCGTAACCGAGCTTAAAACGGTCGGGAACAATAAAGTCGACGCTGTACCCAAAGGCGCGCAGCGCCAGCACCATCAGCGCGGTACTGGTCGCGCCGTCGGCGTCAAAGTCACCGACAATCAACAGCCGTTGGCCCTGCTCGCGGGCGACCAACAGCCGCGCCACGGCGGCGTCGATACCCAGCAACAGCGCCGGCGCTGGTAGGGTGCTCAGTGTGTAGTCGAGTTCGCTGCGGTCACTCACTCCGCGCTGGCGGTAGAGCCGCTCGAGCAGGGGCTGACCCGGCAGCACCAGCTCGGAGAGCTCGGCGCGGCGAACGATCGCGCTCACTTAGAAGAAGTTAGCCAGATAGCCCTGGCTTACCGCGATACCGCGCGCCAACACACCCAGCCCAACCACCACCACGGCTAGGATTGCGGCCAGCACCCAGCCGCGGAACGGCTTCTTTTCAGTTTGGTTGTGACCGCTGTGCAACACGGCATTGACGCGGGCTTGGTCCTCGTCGCTGAGACGCGCTTCACTCATAACAACTCTCCACAATCGGTTGGTGATCCAGATACTCGGCCAGCGCAGTGGCGCTGGGCTCCTGCAGGTGTGGCACGACCCCCCAGCAGGGGGCCGGCAACAGCGCCCGCAGGGTGGCGATATTCTCCTCCAGCCGGGCCGTGTCGGGATCGATAATATTGGCCACCCAGCCAACAATTTGCAAGCCGTCACGGGCGATCGCCTCGGCGGTCAGCAGCGCGTGGCTGATGCAACCGAGCCGCACCCCGACCACCAGCACCACTTTGCAGTCGAGCGCCGCCGGCAGCGCCGCCAAACTCTCGCGCGGGTTGAGCGGCACGCGCCAGCCACCGGCCCCCTCGACCAGCGCCACATCGGCCGGGGTCAGCAGCGCACCGCGGCAGTAGCCGGCAAGCTTCTCGACGGTCAAATTGAGACCCGCCTCGGCGGCGGCGAGGTGTGGGGCGATCGCCGGTTGCAGCGCCACCGGGTTGACCTGCTGGTAGTCGAGCGCCACGCTGGCGGCCGCCTGCAGGGCCAGCGCGTCGCTGTTGCGCAGACCGTCTTCGCTCTGTTCACAGCCGGCGGCGACTGGCTTTAGCGCCAGCGTGGTCAGGCCGTGGCGGTTGAGCAGCGTCAACAGCGCGGCGGCGACTTCAGTCTTGCCGACATCGGTATCGGTGCCGGTGACAAACCAGCGCTGGCGACGGCGCACTCGGCGCTCATCGGCTGTGGTGGTATCGGCTCGTTGACTCATCGGCACTCCTAACTGGGCTGGGGCGATGGCAGCCGAACCGCGCGACCGCGCAGTACCTGCCAGCTGGCTTGGCAACTGCCATCAGCGGCAGTCGGGTAGTGGTCGTAGAGCGCGGCGATACGCTGGCGACCGGTCAGTTTGCGGCTGCGCTCGCGGTGGCTGTTGTGGGCGCCGACCGCTTTGATCGACTGCAGCAGCGCGCGCACCGAGCTGTGACGTTCGCTGTGCTGGTAGACGGCGAGCTGATCGACGGCAAAGCCGGCCGCGGCCAGCGCACTGCACCAGCGCTGCGGGGTGGCAAATTGATTGATGTGGACCTGCTCGTCGACCGCCGCCCAGGCCGCCCGCAGTTCGGCGAGGGTACCGGCCACCGGCACTGCCAGCAGCAGCTCGCCACCCGGCTCCACCACCCGCGCCAGCTCGACGGCGAGCTGCTCGAGCTGCTCACACCACTGCAGCGCAAAACTACTGAAGGCAACCGCGACCGAACGATCGGCGAGCGGCAGCGCCTCGGCGTCGGCGCAGATGAGGCCGACATCGACAGTGGCGGTACTCGCCGCCTGCTGCAGCATCCCCTCGGCGATATCGAGCCCGACCAGTTCGGCGCCGGCAAAGCGGCTGCCCAGCGCCGCCAACTGCACGCCGCTGGCAGTGCCGATATCGACCACCCGGCGCGGCTGTTGGACGGCGCTGTCGGCCAGCAGCTGCTCGGCGACGGCGGCCTGCAGCGTGGCAGCGACGGCGTAGCCGGGCGCCGCGCGGCTAAAGCTCTCTGCCACGGCGCGCTTGTCGAGCTGCGGGCGCAGGCCGGCGCTACCCAATAGCTGCTCGACCAGCCCGACAATCTGGCCGGGCGCCGCCAGTGGCAGAAAATGGCCGCCGGCACAGCGCTGGCAGGTGATATCGGGAAAGATGGTGGCGATGCGCTCTGCAGCGGCGACCGGTACCAAGTTGTCGTCGTCGCCAAACAGCATCGCCACCGGCAGCCCGCTCGCCGCCAACTGGCCGGCCGCCGCGACTAGACAGAGCTCGCCGAGCAGGCCGAGCTGGTCGGCACCGGCGGCGACCGCGGGCGGCAGCGGCAGCACAGCGGCCAGCTGCTTTTTAACGGAGCGCTGGCCGCCGCTGGCGAGCGCCGAAAAGCGCGCAATGGTCGCCGCTGGGGCGTCGCGGTAGCTGTCGACAAAGCTCGCCAGTGTCGCCGTTGGCAGCGCGGTCGGCCACTCTGGGCGGGCCACGAAGCTCAAGTTGCTGGCCACGGTCACGACCCCCGCCAGCAGCCCCGGCCGGCGCGCCGCCAGCGCCAGCGCCAACATGCCGCCCAGTGAAAACCCGACCAGCAGTGCGCGCGCGGGCAGCCGCGCGGCCAGCCAGTCCAGATAGCTCTCCAGCGAACCATCGCCAACCATCGGCTCGCTGCCGTAGCCGGGCAGGTCGAGCGCGCGGACTGGGCCAAACTGGGCCAGCAGTGGCTGCACTGTCGCCCAGCAGCGGCTGTTGCCACCCCAGCCGTGCAGCAGCACGATCGGCGTCTGCGCCATCAGCCGCGCCGCTCCGCCAATGCCTCGCCGCTGCAGAGCTGGCCGAGCGCCTCGAGTAGACGGTCGACGTCGCTGCGGCTGTGCGCTGCGGTCAGTGTGATACGCAGCCGGGCGCTGCCGACCGCCACGGTCGGCGGACGGATCGCGCCGACCCACAGGCCGCGCCGGCGCAACTCAGCATCGATCGCCATCAACTCGGCTTCACCGCCGATCAACAGCGGCTGTATCGCCGTCTGCGACGGCAGCAGTGGCAGCCCGAGCTGATCGCCGGCGGTGCGGAAATAGCTGATCAACTCGTTGAGCTGGTCGCGCCGCCAACGCTCGTCGCGGAGCAGCCGCAGCGCCGCCAGGCTGGCCGCGGCGATCGCCGGTGGCTGCGCCGTGGTGTAGATATAGCTGCGCGAGAACTGCAGCAGCGATTCGATCAAGGTCTCACTGCCGGCGACAAAGGCGCCGTAGCTGCCGAACGATTTGCCGAGCGTGCCAACCAGCACCGGCACCTGCGCGGCGCTCAGCCCGAGCTGCTCGACCAGCCCGCCGCCGTTGGCACCGAGCAGACCAAAGCCGTGCGCGTCGTCGACCATCAGCGTGGCACCCCGATCGCTGCAGAGCGCCGCCAGATCGGTCAGTGGTGCGCAGTCGCCATCCATGCTGAACACCCCGTCGGTGGCGACCAGAGTCGCCCCCTGCCCGCTCTGGTGGCTGGCCAGCTGGCGCGCAGCGGAGTCGACATCGGCGTGTCGGTAGCGCTTGCTGGTCGCCTTGCAGAGCAGCCCGCCATCAATCAGCGAGGCGTGGTTGAGCGAATCTTGAAGCAGTAGGTCGGGGCGTTCGAGCAGCGCATTGATCGTACCCATATTGGCGGCGTAACCGCTGCCAAACAGTAGCGCGCGCGGCCGCCCAGTGAACTCGGCGAGCGCCTCTTCGAGCTCGGCGTGGGCGCGGTGGTGTCCGCTGATCAGATGTGAAGCGCCGGCGCCGGTGCCGTAGCGCTGCAGCGCATCGGTCGCGGCCGCCGCCAGCGCCGGGTGGCCGGCCAGCCCCAGGTAGTCGTTGCTGGCAAAACAGAGCTGTTCGACGCCGGCCAGTGCCATCTGCGCGCCACAGCGACCGCGGCTGGCGTAGCGCTGGCGGCTGCGCTGTTGGCTGGCGCGCTCGGCGAGCCGCTGGCGCAGCCTAGCGTCTAAGTCGACCACTGCGGTCAGGCGGGGTAGAACGGGGCGCTGCGGTCGGCGGCGGCGATCTGGCGGTGCAGCGCCTGCTCCTGCTCGCTGCTATCTTCTGCCACCGCCACGCTCTCACGGCGGATGCCGAGCTTGGCGAACAGCTGCATATCGGTATTGGCGTTGGGGTTGGCGGTGGTCAGCAGTTTCTCGCAGTAGAAGATCGAGTTGGCGCCGGCCATAAACGCCAGCGCCTGCATCTGCTCGTTCATCTCCTCGCGGCCGGCCGACAGCCGCACGTGCGCCTTGGGCATCATGATACGCGCCACGGCGATGGTGCGGACAAACTCAAACGGGTCCAGCTCGGTCTCGTCTTGCAGCGGTGTTCCGGCGACCTTGACCAGCATATTGATCGGCACCGAGTCGGGGTGCTCGGCGAGGTTGGCGAGCGCGATCAGCAGCCCAGCGCGATCCTGCTGACCCTCACCCATGCCGATGATACCGCCGGCGCAGACTTTCATGCCGGCCTTGCGGACGTTGTCGAGGGTCTCGAGGCGGTCTTGATAGGTGCGGGTGGTGATGATCTCACCGTAAAACTCCGGCGAGGTGTCGAGGTTGTGGTTGTAGTAGTCGAGACCGGCATCGGCGAGCTGCTGAGCCTGGCTGTCGTCGAGCATACCCAGCGTCATACAGGTCTCCAGCCCGAGCGCCTTGACCTCGCGAACCATCGCCGCCACCGCCGGCATATCGCGCTGGTGCGGCGAACGCCACGCCGCACCCATACAGAAGCGGCTGGCGCCGCTCGCTTTGGCGGCGCGGGCCTCTTCGATCACGCGGGCCACCTCGACCAGCTTCTCTTTCTCGAGACCGGTATCGTAGCGGGCGCTCTGTGGGCAGTACTTGCAATCTTCTGGGCAGGCGCCGGTCTTGATCGACATCAGCGTCGACAGCTGCACGGTGTTCGGGTCAAAGTGGCGGCGATGGACCGTTTGGGCGGCGAACATCAAATCGTTAAAGGGCTGGTTGAAAAGCGCCAAAACCTCTTCGCGCTGCCAGTCGTGGCGGATCTCTTGGGGGGCGGTGGCGCTCATAACAACCTCATTGATCGAACGGTTAAGCGCCCATCATAGGGCCACCGCCAGCACTGTCAACCAGATAATTATATTTGGTTTACAGTGCCGCCCGCGGCGAGACAAAGAGGGACAGCGACGGCGCTGGGGTTTATACTAATCCCACACTTACAGTAGAGATATACACCCGATGAGCTCTATCGATCAGGTCTTGATCGCGGTGCGCCGCGTGATCCGCGCCACCGACCTGCAGTCCAAGTATCTGGCCCGCACCACCGGCCTGACCACCCCGCAAATTCTTATCCTGCAGACCATCAACGGCCAGCAAGAGCTGACCATTGGCCAGCTGGCGCGGGCTATCAGCCTCAGCCAAGCGACCGTGACGACGATTATTGATCGGCTCGAAAAACGCCAGTTGATCAGCCGCATTCGCTCTGCGACCGACAAGCGCAAGGTCTATCTGGAGCTCTCCGACGCCGGCCGCGAGACCCTGGCCAGCGCCCCGCCACTGCTTCAACAGCAGTTCATTGAGCAGTTCTCCAACCTCAAAGAGTGGGAGCAGTCGATGATTACCGCCTCGCTGCAGCGGGTCGCCGAGATGATGGATGCCGAGCACATCGACGCCTCGCCGGTGCTCGACGTCGGCACCCTCGACCGCTCGTGGGAGCAGAGCGGCAGCTAGCCGCCCCGCCCTCGCGGCTAGTTGAGGGTGTGCAAGAAGTGCAGGTGGGCCTCGTAGCGCTGCAACAGGTCGACGACGATCTGCTCTTGGGTCCAGCCCATCACGTCGTAATCCTGGCCGCCCTCACTGAAGTGGACCTCGGCGCGGTAGTAGTAGGATTCGCCGTCGTCGGGGGCCTCGCCAACCGACTCGCCGTCGGCGGTAAACCCGCCACTGGGCAGCGGGTGGTAGCGGCAGCGCACCTCGTAGACAAAATCTAACTCGCCGCCGTGAAAGACCTCAAGCCGGACCCGCTGGGCGTCGCTGATCTCGTCCACCACCTCGGCGACCACCTCATTTTTGCGCAGCTCCATAGCGAACTGTTCGAGTGCCGGCCGCACCACGCGGCGCTGAAAGCTCAGCACCTGGGTGTCGGAGGGAAACTTGAGCAGTAGCCGCAGCCGCTGCCGCCACTGGCTGCTGCTGCCGTCGACTGCGGTCGGCGGCGGGCTGGGCACACTGCCGATCTGTACCTCGCGCTTGGCGTAGTCGACTTTGAGCGCCTTGATAAAGCCCCACATCGCCCACAGTAGCGCCAGCGAGAACGGCAGCGCGCCGACGATCGAGGCGGTCTGCAGCGCCGCCAACCCGCCGGCGTATAACAGCACCATAGTCAGCAGGCCGATCATCAGCGCCCACAGCACCCGCTGGCCGAGCGCGGTGTCGTCGCGGCCGTGCGCCGACAGCATGTTGAGTACCATCGCGCCGCTGTCGGCCGAGGTGACAAAGAACACTACCACCATAATCAGCGAGACCACCGAGAGCAGCGCCGACATCGGCAGCGACTCTAAAAAGTGGAACAGCGCCACCGCTGGGTTGGCCTGCACCACCTCGCCAAAACCGGGCATGCTGTTGGATAGAATGAGATCGATCGCCGAGCTGCCAAACACACTCATCCAGAACAAATTGAAGGCACACGGCACCAGCATCGCGCCGAGAATAAACTGGCGGATGGTGCGGCCGCGCGAGATGCGGGCGATAAACAGGCCGACAAACGGCGCCCAAGATAGCCACCAACCCCAGTACAAAATGGTCCAGCCACCGAGCCACGAGGTCGGCCGGTAGGCGTAGAGATTAAATGTCTTAGAGATGATCTCTGAGAAGTAGTAGCCGACGTTCTGCAGGAAGGTCTGCAGAATAAAGATGGTCGGCCCGGCGATCACCACCCCGATCAGCAGCAGCCCGGCAAAGCCGATATTGATCTCGGAGAGCCGTTTGATACCGGCGTCGAGCCCCATCACCACCGATACGGTGGCCAGGCCGATGGTGATCGCGATCAAAAATAGCTGCACGGTTACCGATATCTCGACGCCGAACAGGTAGTTGAGACCGCTGTTGATCTGGATGACGCCGAGGCCGAGGCTGGTGGCGATGCCGCACAGTGTACCGATGATCGCAAAGACATCGACCGCGGCGCCGATCGGGCCGTAGATGCGCTCGCCGATCAGCGGGTAGAGCGCCGAGCGCAGCGTGAGCGGCAGCCCGTGGCGGTGGGCAAAATAGCCCAAGATCAACGCCACGATGGCGTAGATTGACCAGGCGTGAATACCCCAGTGGAAGAAGGTCAGCCGCATCGCTTGACCGGCGGCGTCGATGGTGCCGCCCTCGCCCTGCGGTGGCGCCATAAAGTGCATCACCGGCTCGGCGACCCCGTAGAACATCAAACCGATACCCATCCCGGCCGAGAACAGCATCGCAAACCAAGACAGGTTGGAGTAGGCCGGCGTCGAGTGGTCGGGACCAAGTTTGATATCGCCGATACGCGAGAATGACAAAAATAGCACGCAGACCAGAATGATCGCCACCACCACCACGTAGTACCAGCTAGCGTAGTGGACAATGGCTGACTGCAGCTCTGCAAACAGCGCTGCACTCGCCTCTGGGAAGGCGACCGTGCCGCCGGCCAACAGCGCCAGAAAGGTCAGCGTCCAGGTAAACACCGGCTTGTCGATAATCCAACTGCCGGTGGCGGCCAGACTGTCTGGGTGGGGGCCGCGCGGCGGTTGTTCTAAGCTGGTGTCATTCATAACGGATCCTATCGGGTTACAACGATGCGGCGATCTCGGCCGGCAGCAGTGCCGGGCCGAGCGCCTCAAATAGTGGCGTCAGCCGCTCTTGGTAGGGCTGCCACTGGCCGAGCCCGGTGCGGTTGAGCGGCTGGCGCACCTGCTCCGAGCTGGCGGTGCGCACGGCCCGCTTATTGGTGTGAAAGTCGAGGCAGGCCTGCTCAAACGGCAGCCCGCAGTAGTCGAGCAGACGGCGCACTTGCTGCTCAAAGTCGTCGACCACCTGCTCGTATTGAACGTGCAGAATCTCGCCCGGGTAGAGCGTCTGCCAGTGCTCCATCAGCGCCACGTAATCGCGGTAGTAATGGCCGACATCGGCGAGGTCGTAGGTAAACTCCTGGCCCTCGGCGAACAGCTGTTTGAAACCGCTGAAGCAGCAGTCCAGCGCAGCGCGGCGGGCATCGATAATCTTGGCGTTGGGCAGGATCGATTTAATCAGCCCAATATGGCGGAAGTTGTTCGGCATCTTGTCGATAAAGAACGGCGCACCGGCGCGGTGGATCTGGGTCTCGCGGATAAACTGCTCGCCAAACTCGGTCCGCTGCGCATCGCTCAGGGTCGCCAGCACCGCCGGGTAGTGGCTCTGGCCATCGAGCTTTTGACCGCGCCGCAGCCGCTGCGCCAACGCCAAAATATTGGGCAGCTCAAGCGTGCCGTCGACCTGGCTGTGCGAGGCGAGAATCTGCTCCAGCAGGGTCGAGCCGGCGCGGGGTAGGCCGACAATAAAGATGGGATCCCGCACAGGGCAGCCAGCCGGCTGTTGCGCCGCCCGCCACGCCGGTGTGCAGACCGTCCGCTGGGCGGCCAGCTCGTCGCTCATACTGTCGGCGCTGTAGCGGCTCTGGGCTTTCTTTAAGCCGTTGCCGGCGGCGTAGTGGTCGAACGAGCGCCGGTAGTCGGCGCTGTCCTCAAACCCCTTGCCGAGCGCGAAATGCAGGTGCACACGGTCGGCCGGCGGCAGCGACGGGTCGTCGACCAGCTCGGCCATGGTCGCCAGCTGGGCGGCATCAAACTGGTAGGTTTTCAGGTTGGCGAGCGAGTACCACGCCTCGCCGTGACGCGGATTAGCGGCGATCGCGCGCCGGTAGGAGTCGATCGCCTGCTCGCTGTTGCCGGCGGTCTTGAGGGCGTGGCCGCGGGTGGTCAGGGTGACCGGCTCCTCGGGCAGCTGCTCGAGCACTTCGTCGAGCAGCGCCAGCGCCCGCGGGTAGTCGCCGGTCTGCATCAACTCGATCGCGTAGAGCGATTTAAACTGTGGGTTGCTCGGCTGCTCGGCGAGCAGATAGGCGGCCTGCTCGAGTGCGGCGGCAAACTTCTGGCGCTTGCGCAGCGTCTGCAGGTAGTCGATCCGCAGCTGCAGGTGATCTGGGGCCAGTTCAACGGCACTCTCGAGCAGAAACTCAGCGTCGTCGAGCACGCCGAGCCGCACGCCGATGTCGGCGAGTAGCCGCATCGCCTCAACATGGTGGGGGCGCTCGGCGAGAAAGTCGCGCACCCGCTGCTCGGCGACCACCAGCTTGCCCTGTGCGATCAAATCGGTCGCCGCCAACAGCGGCGCCGGCAGGGCTTTGAGGTGGGCGATTTGACGCTCTAACTGCGCCACCTGATGGCGATCGCCGCGCGCTGCCAAGATCTTCTGCTGGCTCTGCCAGCTGGCGATCAGCGCCGGATTGGCGCGCACCGCCTGTTGGTAGTAACCGAGCGCGGCGGCCCATTCGCCACGGTCGCGGGCCAGGTGGCCGCGCTCCTGTAGCGCGCGGCTGTGGCCCGGGGCCTGCGCGGTCAGCTCAGCCAACCACTGCGCGGCAGCATCGAACTGGCCGGCGTAGCGGCTGGCCACCGCAGCCAGGTAGAGCGCCTCGCTGTCGTCGGAGGCGACCGCCAGTCGCGCCTTGGCGGCGGCCAGCACGGCGTCAAACTGCTTGTCGCGCAGCAGCGCCTGCAGCGCTGGCATATCAAGACGGTGGTCGGTCGAATCGCTCAAGAGCGCTCCTCGGTGGTTGATCTGGCTCGGGGCAGTGCCGAGAGTTTTTTGCGCAGCGGTGATTCTGCCACTAATACGCGGCAAGCTAAACCGCCGCAAGCCAACTGCGCTATTTGCGCGGGGCTAAAACCCAAAATGCCCCTCTCAATGAGAGGGGCACTCTGGACCACTCTAACGGTTGCTTAGAAGCTGTGAGAGAGGCGCACGCCCATGGTGCGCGGGCGAGCGTAAGAGACGCGCTGGACGTCGTTGACAAAGTTGCGGGCCACTTCGGCGCGCTCGTCGGTCAGGTTATCGACGTACATCTCAGCACTCCAGCTCTCGGTGGTGACACCGGCGGTGAGGCCGACCATCGTCCAGCTGTCGATCTTGTCGCGGTTGATGGTAATGATATCGCTGTACGACTCCGCCGAGTGAGCCACATGGGGCATCACGTGGGCGATCACACCGCCGTCGAGCGACCACTCGTAGCGGGCCTGCAAGTTGGCTTGCAGCTCCGGCGCGAAGGCCAGCTCGTCGCCCTTGCGAACATCGTCAGTGGGGGTCAATACCTTGGTGATCTCGCTGTCGAGCATCGATACCGCGCCGCTGATGGTCAGCCCTTGCAGGGCGTCGGGGGCGTAGATGAAGTCAGCCTCGACACCCTTCACTTCGGCGTCTGCCGCGTTGTCCGAGAAGAACAAGTTGGTGATGCTGGGGTCGAAGATGGTGGTCTGTAGCTTTTCGATCTCGACCATGAAGATGCTGCCGTTGAAGCGCAGCTGGCCACCGGCGAGGTCGGTCTTCCAACCCAGCTCGTAGTTCATGACGTCATCGGTATCCAGCTCGACCGGTACCGTGTAGGTACCGCCGCCGGCCAACTCAGCTACGGCGCCGCCGGGGCGGTTGATCAAGCCGGGGCGGAACCCTTCAGAGACAGTCGCGTAGTAGAGCGAATCGCTGGTTGGTGTCCAGTTGGCGGTCAACTTAAAGATAGAGCCCTTGGCCTCTGCCGGGCGGCCGTCGTTGAGCTGGGTGATATTGGTGCCGGCGCGCTGCTGATCTTCGTCGGCTCCCATGTTGTAAAACGATGAGTTGGCACTGCCGTCGAAATCGACCTCAATGTCGTAGCGGCGTGCGCCGGCAATCACCGCCCACTGGTCGCTCAACTCGAAGGTGAGCTCGCCAAACAGACCGCTCTGCTCATCGATGCGGCGCACGTCGTTGCGGAAAATCACCCCCGCAGGGAACGGGCCGGCATCTGAGTACCAAGAGTTAGGCAGCGGAAAGTTGGGGGCAAAGCCGACTTCGGTACTGCCCGGGTAGGTAAAGTCATTGCGCTCTTGCAGCTCTAACTTGCTGTAAAAGGCGCCGACGGTAAAGCGGGTGGCGCTGTTGAACTCACCAGAGAGACGGAACTCGTGGGTCTGAACCTCGGTGCTGGTCTGGCTGTCAACGAACAGATTGGGCGCTTGGCAGGTTCCGCTCGGCGCATCGTCACCCGGGTAGGTTACCGACGCGTCACAGATGTAGTACGGAAGGTACTGGCCGACAAACAGGTAGTCTGAGTAGTCGACGCGCTGATCGGTATCGCGCTCGGTGTAGGCACCGGTGTAGACCATCTCCAACTGGTCGAAGCGGCCGGTTAGCGTCCAGCTGACGTTATCGAAGCCGTCTTCCATAGTGCTCTGCTCGTATTGCTGGGTCTCCAAGTCACCCAGCTCTGGGTCGGCGAAGAAGACACCGTCCGAGTCGACATCTTGGGTTGCATAACCGAGCAGCAGGTCAAAGTTTTCGTTGAGGTCAATCGCTGCGGCGATGCGGCCACCGCGATAGGTGGTGTCGTTGATGTCTTCATCGACCAAGTCGCTGTTGTCCGCCTCGAGGAAGGTGACACCACTCAGGTCGGCACCGGCCTGGAAGCCGTTGCGGCGCGCGGATACTGCCACGCCGTTGTCGCGGACGGTGCCGGCGGCGCGGAAACGAGCGCTCTCTTCAGTGGTGCGAGTACCGTGCACATTATCGATGTAGCCGCCTTTCTCGTCGTTGTAGACCACACCTCGGATAGCCACTGAGTCGCTTGCGACGACGTTAAACATAAACTCGCCGCTGTAGCTGTTGTCACCCTCTTCGGTCGAGCTAAACGAGCCCTTCAGCTTGGCGTAGTTGCCGCTGTGGTCTGGCTTGTTGGTGATCAAACGCACGGTGCCGGCCTGCGAGCTGGCGCCAAACAGGGTGCCCTGCGGGCCAGACAGCACTTCGACGCGATTCAAATCGGCGGCGTAGACATCGAGGTTGCGCCCCGGCTGCGAAAGCGGCTGCTCGTCGAGGTAGAGCGCGACATTAGGTGCCAGACCGGCAACGCCGGCAGTCGTCAGGTTGGGCGTGGTCGAGGCGACGCCGCGGATGTAGATAGTGTTTTGACCGGGGCCGCTGCCGCCGGCGGTGACGCCGGGCAGCTGCAGCAGGTAATCTTCAAAGTTGCTGATACCGAGCTGCTCGAGTGCCTGCTCGGTCACCGCAGAGACGGCAACGGGGATATCTTGGGTGGACTCAGCGCGCTTGGTGGCGGTTACCAGTACTTCCTCGATCGCTGCGCCGGCGATGCCGGTGGCAAGAACTGATGAAGCGGCGACGACGCCGGTGAAGATTTTAGTTCGTGAAAACACTATTTACACCTCTAATCAAAAATTGAGGTGCGGAGTCTACACTATTTTGAGCTGTAAATAAAATCTTCGGGAGCCAACCAACATGGACACCGGTAGTTTCGACAAGTTCAGGGCATAGGCTATTTTCAATCGAAAAAAAATAGGGCGGCGGCGGAAGGCCCTGCCTTTAATCGCAATATTTAATTAGACAACGAAAAAGCTTGTCGTAACGGCTTGTGGTCAGCGGCCCGCCCCCATCAACCCACGCACCGCCGCCGGCAGATCGGCGGGCAGCACCACCAACTTGCTGTTG
The DNA here is from genome assembly GCA_024639885.1 of Porticoccaceae bacterium. Taxonomy (GTDB): domain Bacteria; phylum Pseudomonadota; class Gammaproteobacteria; order Pseudomonadales; family Porticoccaceae; genus LSUCC0057. The sequence goes on from JAHEGD010000004.1 coordinate 193,705, forward strand.
TCTGAGTCAGAGAGCGCCTTCATCGCCTCGACATAGCGCTCGCCGAGCAAAAAAGTAGCCGGCAGTTCTTTGTCTGAAATGGCAGCGCTGACTTTTTCGAGCGCCTCTTTGGTCGCCTCGGCGAGCACCACTTTGGCCTCGGCATCGCGCCGTGATGCCTCTAACCGCCCTTCGGCCTGCAGGATGGCGGCTGTCTTATCGCCGTCGGCGCGCGTCACGGTGGCGCGTCGGGCGCGCTCAGCGGCAGCCTGCTCCTCCATCGCCGACTGCATGGTCGGCGATGGATTGATGTCTTGAATCTCGACGGTCTTGAGGGTGATGCCCCAGTCGGAGATATCGTCAGAGATCGTCTGCTTGAGCTGCGCCTTGATCTTGTCGCGCGACGAGAGCGCCGAGTCGAGCGCCATCTCGCCGACAATCGAGCGCAGCGAGGTCTGTACCAGCGTGCGGATAGCCAGCTCGTAATCTTCAACCCCATAGACCGCCTTCTCCGGCGAGATGATGTTGATGTAGGCGACCGCGTTGGCGATGATCACCACGTTATCGAGGGTGATCACCTCTTGCGAGGGGATATCCAGAACGATGTCTTTGCTGGTCACCTTGTAGGCGACATTGTCGATGTAGGGGATGATAATGTTGAGCCCGGGGCCGAGCGTCGAATAGTACTTACCAAGCCGCTGCACCACCCATTTAGAGCCCTGCGGTACCAGCCGGATACCTTTGAACAGAGTGACCAGTGCCAGTAGCAGCACCGCTAATACAACAATCAAGCCATCCATCACTAGTACCTCTCAGTGGTTGAGGTCATCCGCAGTTCAGCTGACTGTGGTGACAATCAGTGTGTTACCCGAAATCTCTTTGACAAATACCCGGTCGCCGAGCGCAAGCGCGTCGCCACCGTCGGCAGCGATAAAGTCCCACTCGTCGTCGCCCATCAGCGGCGTTGTGAAGCGCGCCCGACCGCGGCCACCGGCGACCGGCAGGCGGATCACCTGCCCGGCCTCACCAATCGCCGCTTCGCGGGCCAATCCGGCCTTGGTGTGGTCGGCCATCAGCGGCTTTAACAGCTTGAACCAGCCAATCGTAAACAGCACAGAGAAGATCACCCAGAGCCAGAGCTGAGTGGTAAAGGTGAGCGGTGCCAGCCAGCTGATCAGGCCGACCACCAAGGCGCCGGCACCAAACCACAACAGGGTGAAGCTCGGCACAAAGATCTCGGCCATGGCGAGCAGAATACCCAGCACTAGCCAGTGCCAGTAGAGCATCTCTAGGTTCACGACTGTTCACCTCGGTTGGCCAGCGGCTTGCCGCGGGAGAGTAGGTGGCGAATCAATGGCACCATCAACACCAGCCCGACCACCACCTGTGACAGTGGCACAGCCGACATACCCGTGGCAATCAACTGCATGAAACCGACCGCGGCGAGCAGTGAACCGAGCAGGTCGAGCCAGAGCAGCCGCCAAGGGAAAGGTTGTCTGGTATTCATAGGTTCTCCGCGATTGATAAGTAACACCCAGCCCACAGTATAGGGCCAAACCAGCGGCGCTGCCGAGGGGCTAGCCAAACTCTAGGTCGAGCGCCATCACCAGCGCATCCTCGCGGCCGGCCAGCGGCTCGCAGCTGCGTCGGTAGTAGTCGCGGCGCTCGCCTATTTGGTTAAAGCCGACCGCGGCATAGAGCCCGATGGCAGCTAGGTTGGAGGCGCGCACCTCCAAAAACAGCGAGCTGACCGCCGCCGGCAGCTGCTCCAGCAGCGCCGTCAGCAGCGCCCGCCCGAGCCCGTGGCCGCGCCACTCTGGCAGCAGCGCAATGTTGAGCAGCTCAGCTTGGTCGGCGACCACCCGCCAGATTAAGAAACCGACCGCCACACCGTGCGGGTCAACCAGCAGCTGGGCGCCGTCCGGCGCCAAGCTCTGCTCGAAGGCGTAGCGCCGCCACGGGTCTGGAGAGGCTTGCTGTTCTATGGCCAGCGCCGCGTCGATATCGGCCGCGGCCATGGCGCGAAGCTGCCAGCCGGTCGGCAGCGCACCGCTGTTAGCCACCGCTGGCGACGGCATAGGGTTTTAGGCTCTGCCAGCAGCGCCGCTTGCAACCGCCGTCGGCCAGCTGAGCGGAGAGCGGCGGCAGCGCCACCTGTGCCAGCCCGGCCATTGCCCGGCCGGCGCCAGCACCGATCCGCGCCAGTAGATCGCCGTCGCTGAACAGCGCCACCCGCTTGACCGGCCGACTCTGCAGACGGGCATCCATCAGCACCGCCAAGAACTCGTGGCCGAGTGGGTCATCGGCGGCGGCCGAGCTGTCACCGGCCAACGGCCACTCGACCAGCTCCAGCGCACTGAGCCGCGGGGCGTTGAGCGCACTGGCGATATTGGCGAGCAGCTGCTGCTCTGCGTTGGTCGGCAGCTGCTGGCTGACGTCGGCGATAAACAGCCACTGCTGGTCGGCCTGCCAGAGCGCCAGCCGCAGCGGCGCTACCGGCTCGGCTGGCGGCACTGGCGCAGCCGCGGGGCTGGCCGGCGCTGACACGGTTGTAGGGGGCGTCGCGATCAGCGCTGGCTCCGCCGCTGCCGGAGTCGACCGCGCTGCAACAGGCTGCTGCGCTGCGCTCGGGCTGTCGCTACTGAGCTCGGCAAGCAGCGCCTGGGCGGCGGCCGGGGCCGCCACCTTGCTCAGTTTAGGCTGCGCCGGCGCGCTGCTGACCGCCAGCTGCCAGCTGTCGCGCGGCAGGTACTGGACCACACCGAGCGCCGCTAGGCAGTGCTGGCGCTGCTCGGTGTTCACCGCTTAAACGCCGCCCAGCTGCGGGTGCAGTCGGCCCGGGTTGCGCATCAAACTGAGCGCATTGAGGTAGGCTTTGGCGCTGGCCACCAGTACATCGGTGTCGGCGCCCTGGCCGTTGACGATACGGCCGTCTTTCTCTAGCCGCACAGTCACCTCACCCTGCGAGTCGGTACCCTGAGTGACCGCATTGACCGAGTAGAGCAGCAGCTCGGTGCCGCTCTCGATCATCTTCTCGATCGCTTTAAAGATGGCATCGACAGCGCCGTCGCCGTCGGCCTGAGCGCTGAACTCTTGGTCGCGGTAGCGCACCCCAATCGAGGCGGCCGGCAGCTGGCCAGTCTTGGAGACCACTTCGAGGTGGGTCAACGCGATCGACTGCTCCTCGCTGCCCATCTGCACATCGCTGACCAGCGCCTGCAAGTCTTCGTCAAAGATCTCGCGCTTCTTGTCGGCGAGCTCTTTGAAGCGGGCGAACACCTGGGCAAACTCCTCTTTGCTGTCAAAGCTGATGCCGAGTTCTTCGAGCCGCGCCGCCAGCGCCGCGCGCCCGGACAACTTGCCCAGCGAGAGCTTGTTGGTGTTCCAGCCGACATCTTCGGCCTTCATGATCTCGTAGGTTTCGCGGTGCTTTAAGATGCCATCTTGGTGGATGCCGGACTCGTGCGAGAACGCATTGGCACCGACAATCGCCTTGTTGGGCTGCACCGGAAAGCCGGTGATGCTGGAGACCAACCGCGAGGTCGGCACAATGTGTTGGGTGTCGATGCGGGTCTCGACATCAAACAGGTCGTGGCGGGTGCGCACCGCCATCACGATCTCTTCAAGCGAGGCGTTGCCGGCCCGTTCGCCGAGCCCATTGATCGTACACTCTACCTGGCGGGCACCGTGGCGCACCGCCGCCAATGAGTTGGCGACCGCTAAGCCCAAGTCGTTGTGGCAGTGCACCGAGAAGATCGCCTTGTCGGCGTTGGGCACCGCGGCGATCACCCGGCCGATCATACTGCCGTACTCGTCCGGCTCGCCGTAGCCAACCGTGTCGGGAATGTTAATGGTACTGGCGCCGGCGTCGATCACCGCCTCGATAATGCGGCACATAAAATCAAATTCGCTGCGGCTGCCGTCTTCCAGTGAGAACTCGACGTCGTCGATCAAGTTGCGTGCCATTTTGACCGCACCGACCGCTTGCGCCAACACCTCGTCGGGCTGCATCTGCAGTTTGTACTGCATGTGGATCGGCGAGGTCGCGATAAAGGTGTGGATACGCCCGGCGTTGGCACCGGCCAACGCCTCGCCTGCCCGCTCGATGTCACCGCGCACCGCCCGCGACAGGCTGCAGATACGGCTCTCTTTGATGGTGTCGGCTATCGCCTTGACCGCCTCAAAATCGCCGGGGCTGGAGATCGCAAAGCCGGCCTCGATGACATCGACGCGGAGCTTTTCGAGCGATTTGGCGATACGCAACTTTTCGTCTTTGGTCATCGATGCGCCGGGGCTCTGCTCGCCGTCGCGCAAGGTGGTGTCAAAAATAATTAACGGTTGCTTACTCATAGTAAAAATCTCTTTCTGCCGCGGCCCTTAACGGCCGCTAATCGTGACGAATTCTCGCCCTAGCGGGGCCAGAATTCAACGGCTAATCAACGAACAGTGTGGTTTTAAGAGTTAGATGCCCGCCAGGGCAGCAGACGCGCCAATGCCGCACCCAGCAGCGTGGCTAGGAGCAGAGAGAGTAGACTGTGGCGGTAGAGAGTCATGGCTATTATTCAATCAGCTTTTGGCCCGTATGCCAATGGCTGCTCGCTAGCCGCGCTGCTATCGGTCTGATCGGCTGGCGCTATCGGGCTGGCCTGCTCGGAGATAACCTCATCGATCTGTTCGTCGCTGAGGTGGATGTCATCGGTCGGCGAGCCGCGCCACTTGCGGTGCAGCCACAGCAGCGGCGCCGCCGCGCAGTAACCGAGCGCAAACAACAAGAAGAACTTGGGAGGATCCATGCTCACCAAGGCAAACCCGATAGCGATCGCAAACATCACCATAAACGGCACTTTGCCGTGCAGGTCGACCTCCTTAAAGCTGGGGTAGCGCAAGTTGCTAACCATCAACAGGCCGGCGCCGACGGTGACCAGCGCCGCCAGCAACGCCAGCGGGGTGCTCGGCTCGAGCTCGGCACCGCTCCAGATAAACGCCGCCACCACCGCCGCCGCAATTGGGCTGGGTATGCCGATAAAGTGACGCTGATCGTTATCTTTGACCTGGGTGTTGAAGCGCGCCAAGCGCAGCGCCGCACACGAGGCGTAGATGAACGCCGCCGCCCAACCGAGTTTGCCGAGCCCCTGCAACATCCAGCTGTAGCAGACAATCGCCGGCGCCACGCCAAATGAGACCATGTCGGAGAGGCTGTCGTACTGGACGCCAAAATCACTCTCGGTGTTGGTCATACGCGCCACCCGGCCGTCGAGGCCGTCGAACACCATGGCGACGAAGATCGCGATGGCGGCCATCTCAAAGTTGCCGCTAAAGCCGGCCAAGATCGCGTAGAAACCGCCAAACATCCCGGCTGTCGTCAGCAGGTTGGGCAGCAGGTAGATACCGCGCTTGCGCGCCGGTTGGTCACTCATGGAAAATCCCGTTGGTTGTTGACAGTTTTCGCTTTATAGCTGACAGTCTACACCCTCGCTACCCTTGCAGGTAGCGGGCAGCGAGCGCTTCGCGCTCGGCCGGGCCGATGCCGAGCTGCTGCTCTAGGTAGTTATCGACGCTGCCAGAGAGTTCGTCGACCGACTCAAAAAAACCGGTCAAGTACTCCGGGTAGACGGCGCAGTAGGGCTCCAGCCAGCTGCGCTGCCACTCTTTGGCGCCGGCGTTGCGCAGGTGCTCTTCAATCAATCCCATCAACACTTCGGAGTCGAAATACTTACTGGTCAACATATAATCTTCGACAATCGCCTCGCGCTCGACCCCGAGCGCGGTGAGAATTAACGCCGCCGCCATCCCGGTGCGGTCTTTGCCGGCCGCGCAGTGGAACAGCGTCGCACCGGGGTCGTCGCGCAGCAGGTGGCTGAACAGCTGGCGGTAGCCCGGCACCACCTCGGCGGCGCAGTGGCGGTAGGAGTTGAGCACCAGATCGAAGGCGCGCTGGTCGCTCATGCCGCCGGCAAACAGGTAGTCCCAAAATTTGGAGACGCTGCCGATCGAAATGTCGTAGCCCTCGACCACCGTCGCCGGCAACGCCGGGGTCGGCGCCCGCTGGCGCTCCTCGGGGCGGCGAAAGTCGTGGATCTCACTGATGCCGAGCGCCGCTAACTGCTGCTGGCCGCGCTCGTCGAGCTTGGCCATGTGGCCGGAGCGATAGATCTGCCCCCAGCGCACGCTGCGTCCGTCGCGGCCACAGTAGCCGCCGATATCGCGCAGGTTGATCGCCCCCGCAAAAGCTAGATGGCGCTGGTTAACGGCACTCTGATCCACGGCACACTCCTTATCGTTGGCGCTAAAGTCGCGCCGCAGAATAACAAAAAACGGCCCTCAAGAGGGCCGTTTTACGATCTGCGCGGCTGGTTAGATCAGTTTTTCTCTTTATCGACCAGCGCGTTTTTGGTGATCCACGGCATCATCGCGCGCAGCTGGCCACCGACCTGCTCGATCGGGTGGGCGGCGTTGTTGCGGCGGTAGGCGGTCATCGATGGGTAGTTGAGGGCGCCCTCGCTGATAAACATCTTGGCGTACTCGCCGTTTTGAATGCGCTTGAGCGCGTTGCGCATCGCCGCGCGCGACTCGTCGTTAATCACCTCGGGGCCGGTCACGTACTCACCGTACTCGGCGTTGTTCGAGATCGAGTAGTTCATGTTGGCAATGCCGCCCTGGTACATCAGGTCGACGATCAGCTTGAGCTCGTGGAGACATTCGAAGTAGGCCATCTCGGGGGCGTAGCCCGCTTCGGTGAGGGTCTCAAAACCGGCTTTAACCAGCTCGACCGCGCCGCCACAAAGAACCGCTTGCTCGCCGAACAGATCGGTTTCGGTCTCGTCTTTAAAGGTTGTCTCGATGATGCCGGTGCGGCCGCCGCCGACGCCGCTGGCGTAAGAGAGCGCGACTTTTTTGGCATTGCCAGAGACATCTTGCTGGATAGCGATCAGATCGGGGATGCCGCCGCCGCCGACAAACTCACTGCGTACGGTGTGGCCGGGTGCTTTCGGGGCGATCATGATCACGTCGAGATCGGCGCGCGGTACGACCTGGTTGTAGTGGATGGCAAAGCCGTGGGCAAAGGCGAGTGTTGCGCCCTGCTTGAGGTTGGGCTCAACTTCATCGCGGTAGAGTGCCGACTGAAACTCATCGGGGGTGAGGATCATCACCAGATCGGCGGCGGCAACAGCAGCCGGCACGGCGGCAACCTTGAGGCCAGCCGCTTCAGCTTTAGCGGCCGAGCCAGAGCCGGGACGCAGACCGACGGTGACATCGACGCCAGAGTCTTTGAGGTTGTTGGCGTGGGCGTGGCCCTGTGAGCCGTAGCCGATAATCGCTACTTTCATGCCTTGGATGATTGAGATGTCGCAGTCTTTATCGTAAAAAATCTTCATTGTTTTCACCTGTTGAGTTAGCAGATTGGGTTGCGGTTGAGCGTTGCTCAGACCAGTAAAAATTTCTCGCCGCGGGCGATACCAGAGACCCCTGAGCGGACCACTTCCATGGTCCCGATGTCGCGGATCGCTTCGATAAACGCATCGAGTTTCTTGCCGTCACCGGCCATCTGAATGGTGTAGCTAGACGGCGTCACATCAACGATGTGGCCGCGGAAAATCTCTACACTGTTTTTCAGTTCGCTGCGCAGCTCAGCTCCCACCGCGCGGACTTTGACCAGCATCAGCTCACGTTCAACGTGGGGGCCGTCGCTGAGGTCGACCACTTTAATGGTATCGATCAATTTATGCAGCTGTTTAATGATCTGCTCGACCATTTTTTCATCGCCGGCAGTCGACAGGGTCAGCCGCGACAGGGTCGGGTCTTCGGTCGGCGCCACATTGAGGGTGTCGATGTTGTAGCCGCGCTGCGAGAACAGGCCGACCACCCGCGACAGCGCGCCGGGTTCGTTTTCCAACAGTATCGATATGATTCGTCGCATCAGGTTCGCTCCGTTTTGCTCAGCCACATTTCGTTCATCGCGTTGCCGGCGATCTGCATCGGGTAGACGTGCTCGGCGCGGTCGACGACGATATCCATAAATACCACCCGATCTTTCATCGCAAAGCATTCGCGCATCTTCGCCTCAAGCTGGTCGTACTCGGTGACGCGCATACCGACGTGGCCGTAGGCCTCGGTCAGCGCGACAAAGTCGGGCAGCGAATCTTCATAGACGCTGCTGGCGTAGCGGGCGCTGTATTGCATGTCCTGCCACTGCCGCACCATACCCAGCGCCGAGTTATTGAGGTTGATAATTTTAACCGGCAGGCCGTGCTGGGTGCAGGTCGACAGCTCCTGAATGTTCATCTGGATGCTGCCCTCGCCGGTGACGCAGGCGACCATAGCATCGGGGAACGCCAACTGCGCGCCCATCGCCGCCGGCAGGCCAAAGCCCATGGTGCCGAGGCCGCCCGAGTTGATCCAGCGGCGCGGCTTGTCGAACAGGTAGTACTGGGCGGCAAACATCTGGTGCTGGCCGACATCCGAGGTCACATAGGCGTCGCCACCGGTCACCTTGTGGAGCATCTTGATCACGTCCTGCGGCTTGATCAGGCTGCCGCCGCTCGGCTCAAAGCGGTCGGCGGTATAGATGCCGTGGCGCGCCCGCCAGTCGTCGATGGTCGCCCACCACTCGCCGAGTGCGCTCTGGTCGGGGCCAGCCATCCCCTCGAGCAGCGCCAGCATATCGGTCAGCACGGTCTTGCAGCTGCCGACAATCGGGATATCGGCACCGACCGTTTTAGAGATACAGGTCGGGTCGATATCGATATGGATAATGGTCGCGTTGGGGCAGAACTTATCGGTGGCGTTGGTCACCCGGTCGTCAAAACGGGCGCCGACCGCAAAGATCACATCGGCGTGGTGCATCGCTTGGTTGGCTTCATAGGTGCCGTGCATGCCGAGCATGCCAACAAATTGACGGTCGCTGCCGGGGTAGGCGCCGAGCCCCATCAGGGTGTTGGTGATCGGGTAGTTGAGCTTGCGCGCCAGTGTCGTCAGCAGCTCGCTGGCGTTGTCGATAATCACCCCGCCACCGGCGTAGATCATCGGCTTTTTGGCCGCCAACAACGTTTTCAGAGCGCGCTTAATCTGGCCACTGTGGCCGCGCTCGTTGGGCTGGTAGGAGCGCATCGCCACCTGCGCGGGGTAGTCGTAGGGGACCTTGATGGCCGGGTCGGTCATATCCTTGGGGATGTCGACCACCACCGGACCGGGCCGGCCGGTCGAGGCGATGTAGTAGGCCTTGGCCACGGTGGCGGCAATGTCTTCGGGGCGCTTCACCAAAAAGCTGTGTTTAACAATCGGCCGCGACACGCCGACCATGTCGGTCTCTTGGAAGGCGTCCTCGCCAATCTTGGATGACGGCACCTGTCCTGAGATGACCACCAGCGGGATCGAGTCCATGTAGGCGGTGGCGATACCGGTGATCGCATTGGTCGCGCCGGGGCCAGAGGTGACCAGCACGGTACCCACTTTACCGGTCGCGCGGGCGAAGCCATCGGCGGCGTGAACGGCAGCCTGCTCATGGCGCACCAGCAGGTGTTTGACGTCGTCTTGACGGAAAATGGCATCGTAAATATGTAGCGCAGAGCCGCCCGGGTAACCCCAGATATACTCGACACCGGCATCGCGCAGGGCGCGGATGAGTAGGTCGCCACCGGATAATTTTTCCACAATCGCTCCTCGCTGCTGGGCAGCTCACTGGTCAGTCTGCCAGTTCGACGGGGCGCATGGACATGTAGAGAGGACCGCCAAAGCGGTTGGATCAGCCACACCGGTAAGTGCGTTGGGCTGGATGCAGGCTGCGGGTAACAGCACCATCACTGAACATGACCAGCGGCACGGGTAATGCCGAACTGGCGGTTAGCATCTGCGCAGGTTCACGTCAGATGGCGGCATTATCCTAATAATCCGCCCCAAGTCAACTGCGGCGTGGGCTGGGCTAGCTGCCGCTGACCCGCCACTGCTACACTGCGCACTAATTTTCGGCAAAAAGAGAGCCCAACGTGCACCCGGCACTACTGTTACTGACCGCAGTTGTTAGCGCGCTCATGCTACCCAACTCACTGGCCACCCCGGTCGAACGCTGGGTCGACGAACACGGCCGCATCCACTACGGCGAGCGCGCGCCACAGGGCATCGCCAGCCAGCGGTTGGCGATCGGCGCCACGGCGCCGTCCCAGCCGGCAGCACAACCGGCCCCGCGCCGGCCCACCCCACCGCTGCCGGCCGGCAGCGTGGTGGAAGGTGAACTGCCCAGGGAGAGCCGCGAGCTGGCGGCGCTCTGCGCGCAAGCCCGCGACAACGCGGCACTGTTCAAAGATGGCCGCAGGCTGCGGTTGCGCGACAGTGCGAGCGGCGAATACCGCTTCTTAAACGACAGCGAACGGGAGGCCGAGCTGGCTCGCGCCGAGCAGCAACAGCGCCGCTACTGCACCCCAAACTAGCGCGGTATCAGACACGGTCGCTGATCAACAGATTTAAGCTGGCAGCTTTTCGCTGCGCGCGACCCTTGCGGGTGTTGGGTGGGGCTCGGCGGGCGTTCGCGGTTAACCGCTACAGGGTCGCGCCGAGCTGGTCGTTATCCACGGCAACTGGCTGGGCCTTGCCGAGCATATCGATCAACATAATCGCCCGCTGCTCACCCTTGGCCATCTGGTAGACGCCGTTGATCCCGGCGAACGGGCCGCTGATGATCTCAACTCGATCACCGGGCTGGTGGCGCGCCGGTTCAGCCGGGCCGCCCTCGCCTTCAACCCGCTGCAACAGCTCTATTACCGCATCTGGCACCGGGATAACCTGGTAACCAAAGCGCACTAAACTGAGCACCCCAGGGGTGGAGCGCACCACCGAGGTATCCTGCTCGGCAAGATTCACTTGGATAAACAGGTAACCGGGGAACAGCGCCTCGGTAACCTGCTGCCAGCGGTTGTTGCGGCGCTTGCGCTGGGTAATGGTCGGGCTGAACACAGTAAACCGCTGGTCGCGCAGGTTATCGGCTGCCTGCTGTTCGGCGCGCGGCTTGCAGCGCACCGCCAGCCAGACCAGCGGTGGCAGGCCGGTAGTCGGCTGGTTGGCCTCCGTGGCTTGGCCGTTGTCATCACTGTGGCTAGGCAAAAAAACGACTCCCTTTGTTAGAGCGCCAGCTTAGGCTACTGCAGCGGCGCTAGCAACCGAGAGAGCCGGCCCAAGGCGCGCTGATAGCGGTGGCTGCGCGCGTAGCTGAGCGGGTCAAACCGCTCGCTGTCGGCCATGTCGCGCTGCAACATCGCAGCCACTTGGGCGGCGCTGCTCGCAGAGCGGATAGCAATGGTCAGTTCGAAATTAAGCCGGAACGAGCGGTTATCCAGGTTAGCGGTGCCGATCAGTACCTCCGCATTATCGGCCAACAACACCTTCTGGTGCATAAAGCCTTTGCGGTAGCGGTAAAACGTTATACCGGCCAGCGCGCACTCCTCCATATGGGCCATACTGGAGAGCTGCACCCAGCGACTGTCGGTCATCTTGGGGGTGATGATGTGTACCGCGACGCCGCGCAATGCGGCCAGCCGCAGGGCCTTGATAACCGGCTCATCGGGGACAAAATAGGGTGTGGCTATGATCAGGCTGGTTTGTGCCCGGCTGATGACATGGAGGAACATCAACTGGCAGCTCTCCAGCTCATCGGCAGGCCCAGTCGGAATCGCCAGCGCCTCGCCACTGGCGGCAGTGGCGTCGCCAACCGGTGGCGGCTGCCAGTGCAGCGGCAGCAGCTGCTCGGTAACCCAGTACCAATCCTCGGCAAAAGAGAGCTGCACCCCCATCACCGCCGGGCCGGTCAGCTGCGTATGGGTATCGCGCCACGGGGTAAGCCGCGGATGCTGGCCGGCGTACTCGTCACCGATATTGAGTCCACCCACCAGCGCGGTGTGGCCGTCGATCAGCACAATTTTGCGGTGGTTGCGAAAGTTTACCTGGAAGCGACCGCGCCAGTTAAAGCGGGTGGTGGCGAACGGCTCGGCACGGACTCCGGCGCCGCGCAGCTTGGCCAGATAACGCCGGCTCAGCCCCCAGCTGCCGATACCGTCATAGAGCAAATAAACGGCGACGCCACGGTTGGCGGCGGCGATCAGCGCGCTCTGCAACCGGCGACCAGTGCGGTCATTGCGAATAATATAAAACTGCACCAGCAGGTAGCGCTCGGCGCTCGCTATGGCCGCCATAATCGCATCGAAGGTGGCCGAGCCATTCTCGAGCAGTACCACCCGGTTACCGCTGGTGGCGGGCAGGCGGGCGAGCTTTTCAAGTGTTGGCCAGTGGCCAGCTGGCGCGCTGCCGTCGAGCCGGTGGTCGCGACTGAGCCGGTCGATAACCTTGGCCGCGGTGGCCTGAATCTGTAGGTCGCCACGGCGCCGCGCCGCCACATAGCCGTAAAACCGCCGCTGGCCAACCGACAGATAGAGCGGCGCCGCCAGCAGCGGCATCGCCACCAATGCCACCGCCCAGGCTATTGCACCCTGCGTAGTGCGCGCCTTGTCGATCGCGTCGACCACCAACGCCAGCGCCAACAGCTGGGCTGACAGGTAGAGCGCCAGCGCCGCGACCGGGCTGGCCGTGAGCGCCGCCAGCAGCTGCCAGCCGCCCTCCAGCAGTGCGGCGAAGCGCTCAGCCACCGCTGTCGCGCCGCCGCTCGCTCCACTCTGGCAGCGCAGTGCCACAGTGGTAGCAGTATTCCGCCTCGTCGTGGTGGCCACCGCGCTCGCAGATCTGGCAGCGCACCAGCGCCCGCGCTTTGCCCATCTCTTTGGAGATCTCGGCCGAGAGTATCCCGGTGGGGATGGCGATAATCGAGTACCCGATCAGCATCGCCAGCGTGGCGATAAACTGGCCGAGCACCGTCTGTGGGGTAATGTCGCCGTAGCCGACGGTAGTAATCGTGACGATCGTCCAGTAGATACTGCGCGGGATACTGGTAAAGCCGTTGTCCGGTCCCTCGACCAAAAACATCACGCTGCCAAAGATCACGCTGAGCACCAGCACCACGCCGAAGAATACGAAAATTTTGTGCCGCGCCTGGGTCAGCGAGCGCAGCAGCAAGCCGGCTTCCGCTGAGTAGCGGGCCAGCTTCAACACCCTGAAGATCCGCAGCACTCGCAGTAGCCGGACCACCATCCAATAGCTCGCCTCGGGAAAAAACAGCGCCGTATAAGTGGGCAGGATAGAGAGGAAGTCGACCACCCCATAAAAGCTGAACACGTAGTGCAGTGGCTTTGGCGACGAGTAAATACGGGCGGCGTATTCGATGGTAAACAGCCCGGTAAAAAGCCACTCAGCAATCAGCAGCTGGCGGCCGTAGTGGGCGTTGACGGCCGCTACCGAGTCGAGCATTACCGCCGCCACACTGAGCAGTATCGCGTAGATCAGTGCCAGATCGAAGGCGCGCCCGGCAGGCGAATCCGTGCCAAAAATGACTTGGTAGGTCTGTTCACGCAGACTGCGGGGCATAGCATCACTCACGGTATAGGGCTTCCTGGCCGGTTAGCTGACAGAATACCACCGCCAGCCGGGGTTGGGCACTGCAACAATTGGCCTAGCGCCCTCTGGCAGTTAAACTGGCAACCCCTGTTCACTGCGTGTGGCTAGCCCTGTATGACTGCCCAAACACCCTCTTACACAACCCCAGCACAGACTGCCGCGATAATCGCCCCAGTGCCTTGCGAGAGCGAACAGCTCCACCTCGGCGAGCAGCCGCTGGCAGAACTCGGCAGCGGCCAGCTGCTGATCAAAGTCGCTGCGGCGGGCGTCAACCGCCCAGACCTGTTTCAGCGCATGGGGCTATACCCGCCGCCGCCCGGCGCATCACCGGTACTTGGGCTTGAGGTCAGCGGCCACGTGCTAGCAGTTGGTAGCGCAGTCACCGCCTTCGCGGTGGGCGACAGCGTCTGTGCCCTGCTCAGCGGCGGCGGCTACGCGGAGTTTGCAGTGGCTGACAGCGAGTGCGTGCTGCCACTGCCAGACGGCGTATCGCTGGAGGACGCCGCAGCACTGCCGGAGACCTGCTTCACCGTCTACCACAACCTGTTCGAACGCGCCGCACTCAAGGCCGGCGAGTGGCTACTGGTGCACGGCGGCTCGTCGGGGATCGGCACTACCGCTATCCAGATGGCGGCCGCGGCCGGCGTCAACGTCATCGCCACCGCCGGCAGTGAAGAGAAGTGCCAAGCGTGCTTGACGCTCGGCGCGGCACGGGCCATCAACTACCGCGAGGAGGATTACGTCGCCGCCGTGCGCGAACTGACCGGTAGCGGCGCCAATGTGATTTTGGATATGGTCGGTGGCAGCTATGTGGCCCGCAACATTAAAGCCGCCGCGCCGGGTGGCCGGATTGTCAGCATCGCTTTTTTACAAGGCTCCAAATTAGAGTTGGATATGATGCCGGTAATGCTCAAGCAGCTCGTGCTGACCGGCTCTACTTTGCGTTCACAGCCACTCGTCAATAAACAGCGGATCGCCGATGGACTGCGCCGTGTGGTCTGGCCGATGATTGAGCGCGGCCAACTTAAGCCGGTGATCGCCGCGCGCTTTGCGCTCGGCGAGGCCGGCGCTGCCCACCAGCTGATGGAGTCTGGCGCGCATATCGGAAAAATTTTACTGCGCCCCTAAGCGGCGCGAGGGGAGATCATGAGCAGCAGCCGATTAGTCTATTCGACCGACGCCGGACGGGTAAAACCAGAGCAGGCCCGGCCGCCGGTCGCCAGTGGCGACGGCATCGTCCGGATCCGCCTCGAGACCGCCGGCCGCAAGGGCAAGGGGGTCACAACCCTGACCGGCTTCAACTTGGATGCCGCCGAGCTCAAGGCGCTCGGCAAACAGTTAAAACAGCTCTGCTCTACCGGCGGTACGGTGAAGGATGGCGTCATAGAAATTCAGGGCGACCATCGCCAGCAGCTCAAGGCGGCGCTCGAAAAACAGGGCTACAACGTCAAACTGGCGGGGGGTTAACCGTGACCGATCAACTGACAGAGTACACCGGCGGCTGCCACTGCGGCGCCGTGCGCTGGCGGGCATTGGGGGCGCGCCATATCGAAGCCGAGCGCTGCAACTGCTCTATCTGCTCGATGAGCGGCTACCTCGAGTTCATTGTGCCGGCTGCCCGGTTCACCCTGCTGCAGGGCGGCGATGCCCTATCGACCTACACCTTCAACAGCAGCGTAGCCCAGCACCACTTCTGCCGCCACTGCGGCGTCAAGTCCTACTACATACCGCGCTCTAACCCAGACGGGGTATCGCTCAATGTCCACTGCTTTGACCAGCCGCCGAGCGACATCACCATCAGTGCGTTTGACGGCGTTAACTGGGAGCAGAACGCCCACACGCTGGCCGACCGCTCCAAGCTTTAAGCGCAGCCCCGGCCGGCGATCGGCTACAATACGGCTGATTCATTTGCGGGCGACGACCCCGGCACCACAAGGACCCTTCTATGAGTGATGAGACACTACCACCCTGCCCCGCCTGTCAGTCGGTTTACGCCTACAGCGATGGCGCCATGCTCAACTGCCCCGAGTGCG
This sequence comes from Porticoccaceae bacterium, assembly GCA_024639885.1. Taxonomy (GTDB): domain Bacteria; phylum Pseudomonadota; class Gammaproteobacteria; order Pseudomonadales; family Porticoccaceae; genus LSUCC0057. The sequence continues at coordinate 209,208 of JAHEGD010000004.1, forward strand.
GCCACAGCTGGGACCCCGATGCCAGCGAAGAGCAAGAGAGCGGCATCACCGACAGCAACGGCAACCCCCTCGCCGATGGCGACACCGTCACGGTCATCAAAGACCTCAAAGTGAAAGGTTCATCGGCGGTGGTCAAGGTTGGCACCAAGGTCAAAAATATCCGGTTGGTCGGCGGCGACCACGACATCGACTGCAAGATCGACGGCTTCGGCGCCATGAAGCTAAAATCTGAGTTTGTAAAGAAAGCGTAACCGCGACTGCGCACCCCCACGAAGAGAATCCACTATGAGCACCTCCCCCGCTATTGAACTGTTTGTCGCCCTGCAGCGCGTGCTGCCGCGCACCTGGCTGTCGCGAACCATCGGCAAGCTCGCCGAGAGCCGCCGGCCGTGGCTAAAGAACGGCTTAATCCGCGCCGCGGTGCGCCACTTCAATATCAACTTTGACGAGGCGGCATCGACCGAGCTGGCCGACTACGAGCACTTCAACGCGTTCTTTACCCGCGCCCTGCGCGAAGGTGCGCGGCCAATCCACGCCGCCAGCGACGCGATTGTCTCGCCGGCCGACGGCGTCATCAGCCAGTTTGGTGAGATCGACGATGGCCAGCTGATCCAAGCCAAGGGTGTCCACTACTCGGCGGCGCAGCTGCTCGGCAGCGAGACCAGTGCCGAGCACTACCGCGGTGGCGAGTTCGCCACTGTCTACCTGTCGCCGCGCGACTACCACCGGGTACACATGCCGTGCGATGGCACGCTGGTGCGCAGCCGCTACATCCCCGGCGAGCTGTTCTCGGTCAACGAGAAAACCGCCGCCGGTCTGCCCAACCTGTTTGTCCGCAACGAGCGGCTGGTCTGTGAGTTCGACAGTGACCACGGCCCATTTGCGCTGGTACTGGTTGGCGCCATGCTGGTCGCCGGCATCGAGACGGTGTGGGGCGGCCACGAGCAGCCGGGGCCGGGCGAGGTGCGCGAGCGCGACCACCGCGACGACGCGCTCAGCTATGCGCGCGGCGACGAGATCGGCCGGTTTAAGTTTGGCTCAACGGTGATCGCGCTGTTCCCCGACGACCGGCTCGACTGGTTGAACATCATCGAACCGGGCTGCGCGGTACTGATGGGCGAACAGATCGCCCGCACCGAGGGGTGATTAACCGCCGTGGAAACGCGGCGAGTAGTCGACCACCTCGTTGGTGAAGGTGGCCACCCGCGCCGGATCGATATCGGGTGTGATGCCGTGGCCGAGGTTGAAGATGTGGCCGCTGCCGCTGCCGTAGCTATCGAGTATCCGCCGCACTTCGGCGACGATGGTGGCGTCGTCGGCGCGCAACAGCGCCGGGTCCATGTTGCCCTGCAGCGCGACGCGGTCGCCGACGGTGGCGCGCACCGCCGCTAAGTCGACCGTCCAATCGACCCCTAGCGCACTGCAACCGCTGTCGGCCATCGCCGGCAGCCACTGGCCGCCCCCTTTGGTAAACAGGATCACCGGCACTTCGCGGCCGTCGGCGTGGCGGTTGAGGTCGGCGACGATGTCGTTCATGTAGCGCAGCGAAAACTCGCGGTAGGCGAGGTGGCTGAGCGCGCCGCCCCAAGTATCAAAAATCTGTACCGCTTGTGCGCCGGCGGCAATTTGCGCGTTGAGGTAGTTGGTTACCGACGCGGCCAACTTGGCGAGCAGTTGGTGCATCAGCTCCGGCTGGGTGTAGAGCATCGTCTTGGCGCGGGCAAAATCGCGCGATGAACCGCCCTCGACCATGTAAGTGGCCAGCGTCCACGGGCTGCCGGAGAAGCCGATCAGCGGCACCGCACCGTTGAGCTCGCGGCGGATCATCGTCACGGCATCGGTCACATAACTTAAATCGCGCGCGGTATCGACCACCTCGAGCGCCTCGATCGCCTGCTCGGTGCGCACCGGCTTGTGAAACTTGGGCCCTTCACCGGTCTCGAAGTAGAGCCCGAGCCCCATCGCATCGGGGATGGTGAGAATATCCGAAAACAGAATCGCGGCATCCAGCGGATAGCGGCGCAGCGGCTGCAGAGTCACCTCGCAGGCCAGCTCGGTATTTTTGCAGAGGCTCATAAAGTCACCGGCCTGGCCGCGCGCGGCGCGGTACTCGGGCAGGTAGCGGCCGGCTTGGCGCATCATCCAGACCGGGGTACGGTCGACCGGCTGGCGCAGCAGCGCGCGCAAAAAGCGGTCGTTCTTTAGTGGGGCAAACTCGGTGGCGCTGGTCATGGCAGTACTCTATCAAAGGCTATAACAAACGGGCCGCAGTGCGGCCCGTTAGCGGTGGTCTGGCAGTTACACGTCGAGGTAGTCGAGAATCCCCTCGGCGGCTTGGCGCCCTTCCCAGATGGCGGTCACCACCAAATCGGAACCGCGCACCATATCGCCACCGGCAAAGATCTTCGGGTTGCTGGTCTGGAACGGCTTGTCCTGCGCCTCGGGGGCGATCACGCCGCCCCAGTCGGCGATATTGACGCCGTGCTCGCCGAGCCAGGGCGGGGGGTTGGGCTGGAAGCCGAACGCCACCAATACCGCATCGGCCGGGATAATCTCTTCACTGCCGGCGATCGGCTCGGGGCGGCGGCGGCCGTTGGCGTCGGGCTCGCCGAGCGCGGTGGTAACAAACTTAACCCCGGTGACCTGGCCGTCGCTATCGCCAACGATCTCGACCGGCTGCAGATTAAAGCGGAACACCACCCCCTCTTCGCGGGCGTTTTTCACTTCACCGCGCGAGCCGGGCATATTCTCTTCGTCGCGGCGGTAGGCACAGGTGACCGAGGCGGCGCCCTGACGAATCGAGGTGCGGTTGCAGTCCATGGCGGTGTCACCGCCACCGAGCACCACGACCCGCTTGCCCTGCAGGCCGATAAAATCTTCCGGCGCCTTCTCAAAACCGAGATTGCGGTTGACGTTAGCGACCAGGAAGTTGAGTGCCTCTTGGACACCGCCGAGCGCTTCGCCGGGGAAGCCGCCCTTCATCGCCTTGTAGGTGCCCATACCGAGGAATACTGCGTCGTACTCGGCAACCAGCGCATCAAAGCTGATATCGCGGCCGATCTCGGTGTTGAGCCGGAACTCGACACCCATCTCCTCGAGCACCGAGCGACGGGTGCGGATCACCTCTTTCTCAAGCTTAAATTCTGGGATACCGAAGGTCAGCAGGCCGCCGATCTCAGGGTAGCGGTCGAACACTACCGGGGTGACGCCGTTGCGAACCAAAATGTCAGCGCAGCCGATACCGGCCGGTCCGGCACCGATCACCGCAACCCGCTTGTCGGTTTTCACCACGCTCTCCATGTTCGGCCGCCAGCCCATCGCAAAAGCGGTGTCGGTGATGTACTTTTCGACCGAGCCGATAGTGACCGCGCCAAAGCCGTCGTTGAGGGTACAAGCGCCCTCACAGAGCCGGTCTTGCGGACAGACCCGGCCGCACACTTCGGGCAGCGAGTTGGTCTGATGGCTGAGCTCGGCGGCCTCGATGATGTTGCCTTCGGCGACCAGCTGCAGCCAGTTGGGGATGTAGTTGTGCACCGGGCACTTCCACTCGCAGTAGGGGTTGCCGCACGACAGGCAGCGGTGCGACTGGCTGGCCGCCTTGCCGGCTGTAAACGGGTCGTAGATTTCGACAAACTCCGCCTTGCGCAGGTTGATATCGCGCTTGGGCGGATCGACGCGCTCGGCATCGAGAAACTGGAAGTGGTTGTTTAAACGCTCTGCCATGTCAGTGATCTCTGTTGTGGGGACTACATCCCCAGCTCAATTAGTTGGTTGTGTGGTTGCCCTACTGTGGGTTGGCAACTGCCTGCGCGATCAAGCCGCTCAAGCTCGCCGCCTTGGGCTTAACTAACCAGAACTTCCATGCGTGGTCGGCAAAGTTGGCATCGATTTCCTTTGCCCACTCGCTGTCAGTCGCTTCTACGTGCTCGGCGAGCAGCTTGCGCAACAGCCAGCGGTGCGACTCGGTCGACTCCGAGGTGATGTGGGCAATCTCAACCAGCTCGCTGTTGTAGCGATCGACAAAGCTGCGGTCCTCGTCATAGACGTAGGCAAAACCACCAGTCATACCGGCGCCAAAGTTGTAACCGACCCGGCCGAGTACCGCGACGATTCCGCCGGTCATGTACTCACAGCAGTGGTCGCCCGCCCCCTCGACAATCGCCGTCGCGCCCGAGTTGCGCACGGCAAAGCGCTCGCCGGCGGTGCCGGCCGCGTGCAGCCGGCCACCGGTGGCACCGTACAGACAGGTGTTGCCGATGATGGCGGTATCGCGCGCAGCAAACTGGCTGGCCGCTGGTGGCGTGACCACAATCTTGCCGCCGGCCATCCCTTTGCCGACATAGTCGTTGGCGTCGCCCTCGAGGTAGATCTCCAAGCCGCCGGCGTTCCAGACGCCCAGCGACTGGCCTGCCACCCCGGTCAGGTTGAGCCGCAGCGGTGTCTCGCTGAGCCCCTCGTTGCCGTAGCGCAGCGCAATTTCACCGGAGAGCCGCGCGCCGATCGAGCGGTCGCAGTTGCCGATGGTGTAGTGGTAATCCCCGCTCTGCTTAGCTTCGATCGCCGGCAACATATCGCGGACCATCTGCTCGGCGAGCTCACCGCGGTCAAACGGCGCGTTCTTCGGTTCGACACAGTACTGCGGTTTGCCGTCCAGCTCGGCGTGCTGCTCGAGTAGTGGCGACAGATCGAGCCCCTGTTGTTTGGGGGTTTCTCCGGGCAGCAGCTGGAGCAGGTCGACGCGGCCGATCAACTCGGCCAGCGAGCTGACGCCGAGCACCGCCAGCCATTCGCGGGTCTCCATCGCGACAAACCGGAAGAAGTTGATCGCCATCTGCACGGTGCCTTTGTAGTGGTCGTTGCGCAGTCGCGAATCCTGGGTGGCAACCCCGGTCGCACAGTTGTTGAGGTGACAGATACGCAGGTACTTACAGCCCAGCGCCACCATTGGGCCGGTGCCAAAGCCAAAGCTCTCGGCGCCCAAAATAGCCGCCTTGACGACATCTAGGCCGGTCTTCAGGCCGCCGTCGGTCTGCACCCGCACTTTGTCGCGCATGTCGTTGGCGCGCAGCGTCTGGTGGGTCTCGGTAAGACCGAGCTCCCACGGCGAGCCGGCGTGGCGGATCGAGCTGAGCGGGCTGGCGGCGGTACCGCCGTCGTAGCCAGAGATAGTGATCAGATCGGCGTAGGCCTTGGCGACGCCGGCGGCGATGGTGCCCACACCGGGGCGCGAGACCAGCTTGACCGAGACCAGCGCACGCGGATTGACCTGCTTGAGGTCAAAGATCAGCTGGGCGAGATCTTCGATCGAGTAGATATCGTGGTGCGGCGGCGGTGAAATCAAGGTCACCCCCGGCACCGAGTAGCGCAGCCGCGCAATCAGGTCGTTGACCTTGCCGCCCGGCAGCTGACCGCCCTCGCCGGGCTTGGCACCCTGCGCGACCTTAATCTGCAGCACCTCGGCGTTGCTCAGGTAGGCGGGGGTGACGCCGAAGCGGCCGGAGGCGACCTGTTTGATCTTGGAGGTTTTAATGGTGCCGTAGCGGGCCGGGTCTTCGCCGCCCTCACCGCTGTTGGAGCGACCGCCGAGGGTGTTCATCGCCTCGGCGAGCGCCTCGTGGGCCTCCGGCGAGAGCGCACCGAGCGACATACCGGCCGAGTCGAAGCGGCGCAGGATCGCCTCAACCGGCTCGACGGCGTCGATCTCGATCGGCGCGATGTCGCTGCGCAGCGCCAACATATCGCGCAGGGTCGCCACCGGGCGGTGGTTGACGTGGTCGGCGTATTCGCGCCAGTGGCGGAAGTCGCCGCTCTGCACCGCGCGGTGCATGCTCTGCACCACGTCGGGGTTGTAGGCGTGGTACTCCTGGCCGTGCACATACTTGAGCAGACCGCCGGGGCTGATCGGTTTGCGCGGCTTGAAGGCGATCTTGGCGAGCTCGGCCTGGTCGGCTTGGATCTCGGCAAAGCCGGCGCCCTCGATGCGGCTGGGCATACCGTCAAAGCAGACCGACATCACTTCGCTATTCAGGCCGATCGCTTCAAACAGCAGCGCGCCGCGGTACGAGGCGATGGTTGAGATACCCATCTTGCTGAGAATTTTCAGCAGCCCTTTGTTGATCCCTTTGCGGTAGTGCTTGAAGGCCATATCGACGCTCAGCAACATCTCGCCGCTGTCGACCAGGTCGCACAACACGTGGTAGCTGAGATAGGGGTAGACCAGCGAGGCGCCACAGCCGATCAGCGCGGCGATCTGGTGCGAGTCGCGGGCGTAGCCGGTGCTGGCCAAAATGCCGGCGTCGCAGCGCAGCCCGACCTTGGTCAGATGGGTGTGGACGGCACCGACCGCGAGCAGGATATGGATCGGCTGCAGGCCGGGCTTAATGTCGTGGTCTGAGAGCGTCACCACCCGCACACCGCCGCGCACTGCCTGTTCGACGTCGCTGCAGATCCGCGCCAGCGCGCTCTTCAGGTCCTCTTGGCTGGCATCGTAGTTGAGTGGAAACTTCTCGACCCGGAACTCGGCCAGCTCGTTGTGCTTGAGCGCGTAGTACTTGCGCGGCGACAGCACCGGGCTCGAGAACGAGACGCAGCGCGCCAGATCGGCGGTCTGCTCAAACAGCCCCGACTCGCGGCCAATTTCAACCGTCAGCGACATCACCATCGACTCGCGCAGCGGATCGATCGGCGGGTTGGTCACCTGCGCAAACTGCTGGCGCAGGTAGTCAAACAGGTTGCGCTGGCGGCTCGACAGCACCGCCATCGGGGTATCGTCGCCCATTGAGCCGACCGCCTCTTGGCCGCCCTCGGCCATCGGCCGTAGTACCTGGTCGCGCTCCTCAGAGGAGACCTGATACATCTTCATGTAGGTGTGAATCTGCTCGCGGCTGAGCGTCCCCTCTAGCTCGATGCTGTCCATATCAAAGCCAGAGGTAATGCTGTGGCGGCCGGTTTTGAGCCACTCGCCGTAGGGGTGGCGCGCGGCCAGCTGGTCTTCGATTTCATCGCGCCACAGAATCCGCCCGGCGACCGTGTCGACCGAGAGAATATCGCCCGGCCCCAAGCGGCCCTTGGCGACCACGTTCTCTGGCTGGTAGCGGTAGACACCGACCTCAGAGGCGACGGTGATTACCTCGTCGTCGGTGAGCACCCAACGCGACGGCCGCAGGCCGTTGCGGTCGAGCGTACAGACCGCGTAGCGACCGTCGGTAATCACCAGGCCGGCGGGGCCGTCCCACGGCTCTTGGTGCAGCGACAGGTACTCGTAGAGTGCGCGGTGGGCCGGGTCGCGGTCCTCGATGTTCTGCCACGCCGGCGGCACCAACATCCGTACCGCTAGGTGCAGGTCGATGCCACCGGTGACCAGCATCTCCAACATGTTGTCGAGGCTCGATGAGTCCGAGCCGGTGCGGTTGACCAGCGGCGCCGCCTCGGCGAGGTCGGGGATCAGCGCAGTCTGGTACTTCGGCGTGCGCGCCACCGCCCAGTTGCGGTTGCCCATGATGGTGTTGATCTCGCCGTTGTGGGCGAGCATCCGGAACGGCTGGGCGAGCGGCCACTGCGGCATGGTGTTGGTCGAGAAGCGCTGGTGGAAGACACAGATCGCAGTCTCTAGCTCGGGGTTGGCCAGATCGGGATAGAACTTGGGCAGGTCGACCGGCATCATCAGCCCTTTGTAGCTGACCACCCCGATCGCGCAGCTGGCGATGTGAAAGCGCGGATCGTCCTGTAGCTGCTGCTCCGCCTTGCGGCGGCCCATATAGAGCCGCGCCGAAAACTGCTGTTCGTCCGCGATGGCCGCCGGGCCGACTAATAGCTGGGCGAACTCGGGCAGCGTGCGCAGGGCGATCTCACCGAGGCAGCCGGGGTCGGTCGGCACCTCGCGCCAGCCGAGCACATCGAGCCCCTGGGCGCTAAATTCAGCGGCCAGGATATCGCGGGCGCGCTGGTTGGCGGCCGGCTCTGGGTTGAGCATCACTGCCGCTACCGCATAGCGCTCGGGTAGCTCAATACCCAGCTGCTGGCGCGCCTGGGCGCGCAAAAAGCTGTCCGGTTTCTGTAGCAGTAGGCCACAGCCGTCGCCAGTTTTTCCATCTGCGGCGACTCCACCGCGGTGCGTCATGCAGGTCAGTGCTTCAATGGCGTTTTGCAACAAGCTGTGACTGGGCGCGCCTTTAATGTGCGCCATCAGCCCGAAACCACAGTTGTCCTTGAAATCATCCAGCCGACACAAACTCTGAGCCATAAGAACACTCTTAATAAAATCAGTATGTTAGGTCACCGGCGGGAAGGTCAACAGGGGCCGGTGGGCAAAAAAAAGCAGCGTATTTTACACGCGCGGGGCAGTTTCGCCAAATCGCAGGCGGCGCTGGCTGCGGCTGACTTTACAGCGACTGGGCAATCGACTCGAGCAGCAGCTCTGGGGGAGTGTCGACCACTACCATCGCCTCGCCGATCGCCCCCATCAGCACCAGCCGCAACTGGCCGTCGAGCACCTTTTTGTCGCGCAGCATCAGCTTGGAGAAGTCCTCCACCTGCATGCCGGCCGGCACCGCGGTCGGCAGCCCGAGCGCCTCCAGCAGCGCCGCCAGCCTGGCCACCTCGGCGGCGCTGAGCCAGCCGCGCAGCGCCGACAGCCGCGCCGCCATCAACATACCAACCGCCACCGCCTCGCCGTGCAACAGGCCGGTGTAGCGCTGCCAGGTCTCAATGGCGTGGCCGAAGGTGTGGCCGAGGTTGAGAATTGCCCGCCGGCCCTGTTCGGTCTCGTCGCTGCTGACCACCGCCGCCTTGGCGCGGCAGGACTGCTCGATAGCGTAGCTGAGCGCGTCGCCGTCGCGGGCCAGCAGCGCCTCGGCGTGCTGCTCCAGCCAAGCGAAAAACTCGGCGTCGACGATCGCGCCGTACTTGACCACCTCGGCCAGCCCGGCGGCAAACTCCCGCGGCGGCAGTGTCGCCAGGCAGTCGGTATCGATGAACACCGCTTGGGGCTGGTAAAAAGCGCCGATCATATTCTTGCCGAGCGGGTGGTTGACGGCGGTCTTGCCGCCCACCGACGAGTCGACCTGCGAGAGTAGCGTGGTCGGCACCTGAATGAAATTGACGCCGCGCTGGTAGCTGGCGGCGGCAAACCCGGTGATATCGCCGACTACCCCGCCGCCGAGAGCGATCAGCGTGGTCTTGCGGTCGTGGCCGTGTTCAAGCAGATGACTGTAGATCAGATTGAGCGAGTCGAGGGTTTTGTACTGTTCACCATCTGGCAGTGCCAGCACCTCCACCTCAATCCCGGCTAGGCGCGCCTTGAGTACGTCGGCGAGCAGCGGCTCGATCGTGGTGTTGGTGACAATCAGTGCGCGCTTGCCGTGGACATGGGCGGCGATATCGGCGCGCGCCAGCAGCCCGGCACCGATTGCAATCGGGTAGCTGCGCGCACCAAGATCGACATTGACCAGCGTGTCGCGGGGGGCTGATGTGGCCATAGGGGGTCCTCAATAAGGTTATTAGAGCGCGCTCACTGCGCTGCGAGCGCGTCGAGCTGTTCAATCAAGCGCGCCGCCGAGCGACCCGCTGAGCCGTCGCCGGAGCGAAAGGTCAGCCCGGCCACCTCGCGGTAGAGCGGCTCGCGCTCGGCGAGTATCTGCTCGACCACCGCTGCGCGGTCGGCGACCTGCAGCAGCGGCCGCGAGCTGTCGTTACGGGTACGGCGCAAAATTTGCGCCGCCGACGCGGTCAGGTAGATGACCGTACCAACGCCGCTGCAGAGCAGCTCGCGATTGGCCGGCACCGTGACGATACCGCCGCCGGTGGCGACCACCAGCGGCTGCGGCTCGGCCAGTACTTCGGCCAGCATCGCGCTCTCCCGGCGGCGAAAGCCCGCTTCACCCTCAACATCAAATATCCACGGGATATCGGCACCACAGCGCTCCTCGATAGCGCTGTCAATATCGACCAACGGCCGCCGGTAGTGCTCGGCGAGCTGGCGGCCGATGGTGCTTTTACCGGCGCCCATCGGCCCCACCAAGATTAAGTGCGAACCACTCACTGTGGGTCAACAGAGCGGCTCGGCTCTGGGCTCAGCTCTACGAGGCCGGCGTCGTCGACAATTTTCGGGGTGATGAAAATTAGCACCTCGCGCTTGTCATTGCGCCGCGCCTCGCTGCGGAACAGCCGACCGATACCGGGCAGATCACCGAGCAGCGGCACCTTTTCAACCGCGTTGAGCTCCTCGGTCTGAAAGATTCCACCGAGCACCAGCGTCTGACCGTTGCCGACCAGCGCCTGGGTCTCAACCGCGGTAACGTCGATCGACGGCTCGCCGGTCGGGGTAAATGCGCCGACTGAGTCCTGCGACACCTTCAGATCCATAATGATGCGGTCATCCGGAGTGATCTGCGGGGTCACCTGCAGCTGCAGCACCGCCTCTTTAAACTCGACCGCGGTGGCGCCACTGCTGCTCGCTTTGCGGTAGGCGATCTCAGTGCCCGACTTGATGCTCGCCTGCTGTTTGTCGCCGGTCAGCACCTTCGGCTGCGAAACAATTTCGGCCATACCGTCTGACTCCAGCGCGCTGAGTTCCATGTCGATAAAAAAGTCATCGGTCAAAAAGCCAACCGCAAACGCCGCCGACGGCTCGGCGACCGCCAGGTCGACCGCCAGGGTGTCGCTCAGCGCAAAATCAAAGTTGCGGTCGTAACTGGTCTGCACCACGCTGTTGTCGGTGGTGGCATCGAGATCGGGATCAAACAGCGCGGTCTGCACCTCGCCGCTGTCGTAGCTGAAGCTCTCGACCACTCCGGCGCCCGGTGCCAGCCCGCTGCGCCGCCCTGAAAAGCCGATGGTCTTGTCGCCTGGCGCGCTGACCAGCCCGCCCTTGACGCGATTGACACCGCCAAATCCCCAGCTGACACCGAGCTCTTTACTGAAGTCGGTACTGGCAATCACGATGCGCGCCTCAATCAGCACCTGACGAATCGGCACATCGATCTCGTCCACCAGCTGCTCGATAGCCAGCAGCTTGTCCTGGGTGTCGTTGATAATCAGTGTATTGGTGCGCTGATCGACCATCGCCGAACCGCGCGCCGAGAGCCGCGCCGCCTCGCCGCCACCTTGTAGCAGCGCGTGAATATCTGTGGCGTTGGCGTACTTAATCCGCAAGAAGGCGCTGCGCAGCGGCGCTAGCTCCTCTAGCTGGCGGCCCGCCTCTAGGCGCTGGCGCTCCTGCTCGGCGATCTCGGCGGCCGGCGCCACCATGATCACATTGCCTTCACGGCGCTTGTCGAGCCCTTTGGCGCGCAGCACGATATCCAGCGCTTGGTCCCACGGCACACTGTCTAAACGCAGCGTCACCGAGCCGCGCACCGCGTCGCTAGCAACCAGATTAAAGCCGGTGAAGTCGGCGATAATCTGCAGCACCGCGCGCACTTCAATGTCTTGAAAATTGAGCGACAAGCGCTCGCCTGAATAGGCCGCACCGCGCTCTTTGAGACCGCCGTCAACACGGCTGCGCGGGCTCACCGTCACCAGATAGCTGCGCTCGCGCTGCACCACCAGGTGCTCAAACGGCGCATTGCTGGACAGGGTTAGCAGCAATCCGGTGGCACTCTGGGCGAGCGACAGCTGCTCAGCCGGGGTGCCAAAATCACTGACATCTAACCGCCGCAGCAGGCTATCGGCGGCGCTGCTGGCGGCGATTTCAAGCAGTAGCTGATCGCCAACGCGGCGTGTATCGACGACAAAATCGTGGCGATCAAAGAGCAATTCGAGCTGCCCTGCACCCGCCTGGCTGCGCCGGTAGTCTACACCCAGCAGCTCACTTGGAGTCGGCGCCGGGGCGGCCAGCTGGATGACGATCTGATCGCCTTCGCGCTGCTCGGTGACACTCATGCGCTCGCGCAACTGCGCCACCAAGCGCACCCCGGTGCCGTTGACGGCCGCGCTCAGCCGGCTATCCGCGGCCGGCAGCGCCAACAGTAATTCAGGCTCCAGCTGGGTCTCGGCCAGGTCGACCACCAGCTGGGCGGGGCTATCCAACACAAACAGCTGGCTGGCCGGCGCCGGGCCATCAAACCGAAGCGTCAACTCCAGCGGTTCAGTCGTACTCATTTCCACTGCCACCAGCGCGCCGCCGAAGACCGGCCCGGCCGCTACCAGTAGCAGCGCCGAGGCCGCGCCGCGCAGCCGCACAGCCCATCGTTGTAGGGTACCCATTAACCGCTCCTCACTGCTCTGGCCGCTGTTACGGTTGCGCATTTTTCAACACCATACTGCGCGGCCGCAACCGCCAGCCGCCATTGCCACTGGGGATCTTCTCCAACAGCTCGATACGCAACTCATTGACTGTACTGACCCGGCCGTAATTCTGCCCGACAAAATCACCGACGGCGACGGTAAATATCCGCCCACCGCCCTCGATCAACCCCCAGCGCTGGCCGTCGACCAGCATCGAGCCAACCATCCGCAGCGACCCCAACGGCAGCGCCTCGAGCGCGCTGCGCTGGCGGTTAAAGTCTGGCGCGGTGACCGCCGAGCCGCCCAACATCTCACTGCCAACATCGAGCAGCGGCGAGTGGAACGGACTGCGCTGGCCGCTGGCCAGGTAGCTGCGCGGCAGCAGCGGTGCAAATACCGGCAGCGGCTCGACAACCCCAGCCGGTCGGTTGCGGGCCTTCGCCAGCGCGCGATCAAGGTCGTCAAAATCAGCACTGCCGCACGCCATCAGCAGACTGCAAGCGAGCGTGAGTAGACCGTTCCAAACAACCCGTTTCATTCTGCCACCCCGCCGTCGACCGCGCGCTGATAGCGGTAGGTGAGCGCCTCTATGGTCAGTGTCAACGAGCCGTCACTGGCCGCCACCACACTGAAGTCATGCAGCGTAACAATCCGCGGCAAAGCGGCCAAACCAGCCACAAAATTGCCAAAATCGTGGTAACCGCCGGTCACTTTGAGTGCGATCGGCAGCTCGGTATAAAACGCCGCCTGGCGCTCGTCTTGCAGCGTCAGCGATTCGACCGCCAACCCCGAGCCGTTGGCCAACAGGGTGATCTCTTCCAACAGGGCCGGCACTTCGGCATCGCCGGGCAGCTGCGCCAACAGCTCGGCCAAGCTGGTGTTTAGCGCCGCCATCTGCTCGCGGTAGGTGGTTAGGTTGGCCGCCTGAAACGCGAGCCGCGCGTAGCGGTCGAGCAGCGCCGCTTCGGCGTTGACCGCGCTCGCTTGGCGCTCACTTTGCGGTGCAACCAGCAGCCCGTAACCGACCAACAGACTGATCAAAAACACCACCGCGATCGCCGCGCGGCGCACGACCACCGGCCATGAGCCGGCGCTGTTGATATCCAGCTCGGCGTAGTCGATGGCGGCCAGCGCCCGCCCATCGCGGCGCGCTGCGGCCACCGCGCGGCGCCACTGCGCCGCCAACCAAGTGCCGAGTGAGCGCCACCGCGCTGGCAGGGCGATCATCGCTGGGGCTCCTGGTCACCGCCGCGCTCAACCACTGCGGTGGCGCTCACCTGCAGCGTAAAACGGCTGCCGTTATCGCCGAGCCGGCTGTCTCTATCGACCCGACTGAGGGTTGCGCCGACAAACACCTCGCTGCGCTCAAGGGCGCGCATCAATGCAGAGATCGCCTCATTGGTAGCCGCGTAGCCGCGAACCAAAAGCAGCCCATCGCGCGAGTTGAGCTCGGTAAAGTAGAGCTCAGCCGGGGTCGCCTTGGCCAGCTCATCAAACAGCGCTACCAGGTCGCTGCGCTGGCTCTGCAGCGACCGAATCAGCGCTACCCGCTCCAACTGGCGCTCGCGCTTCTGCTTGAGGCTCTTAATCTCGGCCACTTCTGCCGCCATCTGGTCGACGTGTTGTTGCAGGTAGCGGTTGCGCTCCAACTGGTCATCTAACCAGAGCTGGCTGAGCCAGATCCAGACCACAATCAGGGCCAGTCCGGCACCGCTGGCGAGCAATAGCTGCCAGCCAAAGCGTTGGTTGCGCCGCGCCCGGGCCGCCTCCCGCCACGCTAAAAGGTTGATCTTGGTCACCAGCTATCACCCCCGACCGCTAGGCCGATGGCAACCAGCAAGCCCGACTGCACAGCGGCTAATGGGGCGCGCTCGAGTGTACCGGCGACCGCCACCGCGGCCAGTGGCTCGGCGATCGTGCAGGTCAGCTGCGTGCGCTCTGCGAGGCCCGCAGCCAACCCGGGATCGGCGGCCAGCGCCCCGCAAATAAACAGCTGGTCGACAAAGTTGTAGGGGCTTGATGCGTAGAAGAACTGCAGCTCGCGGGCAATCTGCTCGACCAGCGCCTGAACACCTCGATAGTCATCCGCGCGCGGTTGATCACGGCTGTAGAGCAGCTCACCGCGCAACATCACCGTTAGGGCGATCGCCTGTTCACCGACATCGACTAGCGCGACCACCTCTGCGGCGTCGCTGAGCTGGTGCTGAAGCAGCGCAAAGGCGCGCTGCAGGGCAAAATTCTCAACATCGATCAAGACCGGCTCAAGACCGGCAGCGCGCAACAGGTCGCGGCGCGCCTCAACATACTCGCGCCGGCAGGCGACCAACTCGACCGCGGCGTGCGGGCTGTCAGCAATCGGCGCGGCGCGGGTAAAGTCCCAACAGATCTCATCACTCGGATAGGGAATGTGCTGCTCTATTTCAAAGCCCAACAGCTCTTCTAACCGACTCTCGCTGAGCTCGGCCGGCATCTCCAACCGCTTGCTGATCGCCGCCGCAGTCGGCACCGCAATCGCCGCCCGCACGCCACTGCCACCGAGGCTGGCGACCGCCGCAGTGAGCTGTTCGGCGAGCGCAGCGGGCTCGGCGATCTGCCGCTCGACAAGCGCACCGACGGCCAACCGCTCGCGATAAAATCCGCTCACGGTAAGGCCGGCCGGGCGATACTCGACACGCAACAACGTCATATGCGTCGACGACAGATCGACACAGAGGAGCGCGCGCGTTCGAGCGGGGAGCAGCCGTTGCCAGTTAATAGGTAAAACCTCGTTAATAATGATTTTGCTACAACAGCCTTGGCCTGCCGCCAGCGGGCGGTTTAGCTCACAACGCAAGACCTCGGCTGGTAGAGGCTCTATAATAGAGCGACATAATACACGCTCCCTGCAAGAGACGCCTACCGTGCCCAAAAAGCTTTCCAGCCTCGCCTATCGCCTCGTCGGCGCGCTCCTGCCCTTTGCGCTGGCGGCGGTCGGCGGCACTCTGATGCTGGCCAGTTTTCTGTTTCTCTATCTCAGCCCAAAATTGCCGGCGGTCGACCAGCTCAACCAGATCGAGCTGCAGATACCGCTGCGGATCTACAGCCAAGACCTGCAATTAATGGCCGAGTTTGGGGAGAAAAAACGCAACCCGGTCGATTTCGAAGAGATCCCCACGCCGCTCATCAACGCCTTCTTAGCCGCCGAGGATGACGGCTTCTTCAGCCACAGCGGTGTCGATTTCACCGGCTTGGCGCGGGCCGCCTTTGAGCTGGCCACCAGCGGCTCGATCCAGAGCGGCGGCAGCACCATCACCATGCAGGTAGCGCGCAACTTCTTTCTCGACGCCCGCCAGGAGTTCGCCCGCAAATTTAACGAAATCCTGCTCGCATTAACCATTGAGCGAAAACTCGACAAACAGGCGATTCTGTCGCTCTACGTCAACAAGATTTACCTCGGCAACCGCGCCTATGGGGTCGGTGCGGCCGCCCAGATCTACTACGGCGCCACCCTCGACGAGCTCTCGATCGCCCAGATGGCGATGATCGCCGGGCTGCCCAAGGCGCCCTCGCGCTACAACCCGATCGCCAACCCAGAGCGCGCCACCCAGCGCCGCGACTGGATTCTGGGCCGTATGCAACGGCTCGGCTGGCTGTCGACCGAGCAGTATCAAGCCGCTATCAACGAGCCGGACGACGCCCGCTACCACGGCTCGCTAGCCGATCTCGAGGCGGCCTACGGCGCCGAGATGGCGCGCCGCGAGATGATCGAGCGCTACGGCCTGCGCGCCTATGAAGAGGGGCTGCAGGTGATCACCACGATCGACTCCAACCTGCAGCGCGCCGCCACTCGCGCAGTCCAGACCGGCATCCTCGAATACGACTGGCGGCACGGCTACCGCGACCTCGAACAGCGCGAGCTGGCCGCCGAACAGTGGCCGAGCGCGCTCGCCGACAGCCCCGACTACGGCGACCTGCAGCCGGCCATCATCACCGCCCTGCAGCCGCGCCAACTCAGCCTGCTGCTGCGCGACGGCAGCCGCGCGACACTCGGCTGGCAGCAGGGGCTCGAGGGGCTGCGCCGCTACCAGTCGGTCAACAGCCGCTCGGCACCCATTGCCAGCACCGACGAGCTATTTCGGGTCGGCGATCTGATCCGGGTCCGCCGGGTCGACGGCGACTGGCAGCTCAGCCAGCTGCCGGCGGTACAGGCGGCGCTGATCGCACTCAACCCCGACGATGCCGCCGTGCGCGCCATCGTCGGTGGCTTTGACTACCGGCTGAGCAACTTCAACCGCGCCAGTCAAGCGGTCCGCCAACCGGGCTCCAACTTTAAGCCGTTTCTCTACGCCACCGCGTTGGCCAACGGCTACAGTCCGGCGTCGATCATCAACGACGCGCCGGTGGTGTTTGCCGATGCCAATCTCGAAGAGGCGTGGCGGCCGGAAAACGACGGCGGCAAATTTTACGGGCCAACCCGCTTGCGGCAGGCGCTCTACCGGTCGCGCAACTTGGTCTCTATCCGGCTGCTGCGCGAGCTCGGTATCGAGACCGCGCTCGACGGTATCGGCAAATTTGGCTTTGACACCGCCGCCATGCCGCGCGACCTATCGCTGGCACTGGGTACCTTTGCGGTCACCCCGCTGCAGGTCGCGGCCGGCTACGCGGCGCTCGCCAACCAGGGCTTTAAAGTGGCGCCCCACCTAATCGATAAAGTGATCGACCGCGACGGCCGGGTTATTTTTGCCGCCAACCCCGCCACCGCCTGCAGCGACTGCGAGCGCCAACAGCCCGCCGCTGCGCCACAGCTCGCCCAGCGCGAGGCGCAGCTGGCCGCGCTGCTCGGCCGGCTCGGCGAGAAGAGCGCCAACGCCGACGACCGGCTCGGCGTCGCCGCGCTCCAGCAGGCGCTGCTCGCCACCGCCCCGGCTGACCGGCCGCGCGCCGAGCGGGCGCTGTCGACGCAGGATGCGTTTCTAATCGACTCGATGCTGCGCGACGTGATCAGCTTGGGCACCGGCCGCCGCGCCCGCCAGCTTGAACGCAGCGACCTGGCCGGCAAAACCGGCACCACCAACGGTCCGCGCGATGCGTGGTTCTCCGGCTACTCGCCGAGTATGGTGGCGACCGCCTGGGTCGGCTTTGACGACAACAGCCAGCTCGGCCGCAACGAGTACGGCGGCTCGGCGGCGCTGCCAATCTGGATCAACTACATGCGCGACGCGCTGGCCGGGGTCGCCGACCAACCGCGCCAGCAGCCGGCCGGGATTGTCCGCGCCACCATCGACCCGACCAGTGGGCTGCGCGTCGCCCCCGGCAACGAGGGTATCGATGAGTTCTTCAAAGCCGGCCAACTGCCGCCCCAACAGAGCCAACAGCCGCGCGCCAACTCACTGCCCGACGATCTGTTTTAACGGCGGTTAGCGGCTGATCTCGCTTTTGCGCAGCGGCGCCGGCAGCCACGACCACCACGCCAGCGACGGGTCGCCGACTGCGACAAAGCTGTTGTTGTAGGGGGTCGGCTTGCTGTAGCGGAGCCGCTCGCCGCTGCTGGCAATGACATCGCCACCGGCGCCGCGCAAGATCGCGTGGCCGGCGGCGGTATCCCACTCGCCGGTACGCCCGTAGCGCGGGTAGCAGTCGAGCTCGCCGCTGGCGATCCGACAGAGCTTCAGCGAACTGCCCAACGCCACCCGCTCGACAGCGCCAAACGGCACGCTCAGCGCCGCACCGATACGCGCTGCGGCGCTGGCACTGTGGCGGCTGCTGGCGGTGACCCGCAGTGGCCCGGCAGCGCTGCCGAGCGGCGCCGCGCGGCACTGTAGCGGGCGCTGCTGGCCACCGCTAGACAACCAACTGCCAGTGCCCGGGCCACCCCAGTAGAGCTCGTCGCCAACCGGTAGATAGACCGCACCAAACACCGCCTCGCCCTCGTCGATGAGGGCAATATTGACGGTAAATTGGCCGGTTTTGGCGAGAAACTCTTTGGTGCCGTCGAGCGGGTCGACCAGCCAGTAGCGCGACCAGCTGCGCCGCTCGCGGTCGCAGACCGCCGCCGACTCCTCAGAGAGCACCGGCCAGCCGGGAAACTCGGCGGCGAGTCCGTCGACAATGATGTGGTGGGCGGCCAGGTCGGCGGCGGTGATCGGCGAGTCGTCGCTCTTGTGACTGAGCTGCCAGTCGTCGCCGCGGTAGATGGCGACAATAGCCGCGCCGGCGCGGCGCGCCAGCGCAGTGACCGCGGCAACTTGGTCGGCAGTGAGGGGCAGATCAGCCACGCCGCACAGCCGGCTTTAAAACGGTGGCGATTGGATTAGAATGGGCGACAACTTTCATCTGGCGGATTATACGTGTGAAACTCGACTGGAACAGCATCGACACCGTGCTCTTGGATATGGACGGCACCCTGCTCGATCTGCACTTTGACGATTTTTTCTGGCTGCAGCACCTGCCGCAGCGCTACGCCGAGCACCACCGGGTGTCGCTCGACAGCGCCCGCGCCCAGCTCAATGTCTGGTTCACCGCCCACCGCGGCCTACTCGAGTGGTACTGTCTGGACCACTGGCGCGGGCTCACCGGCATGGACTTGGTACCGCTCAAGCGCGAGGTCGAGCACCTGATCGGGCCGCGCCCCAACGCCGTCGAGTTTCTGCAGTTTTTGCGCACCATCGGCAAGCGCCGGGTGCTGATCACCAACGCCCACCGCGCCAGTCTCGACATCAAACTGGCACTGACCGGTATCGACAGCGAACTCGATCTGATCATCAGCTCACACGACTACGGCTACCCCAAAGAGCACCAAGCGTTTTGGCAGAGTCTCTACCGCCAGCTGCCCTGCGCGCCGGCGCGGGCGCTGTTTATCGATGACTCGGAGCCGGTGCTGCGCGCCGCCGGCCAGTTTGGCATCGGCCAGCGGCTGGGTATCGAGCGGCCGGACAGCCAGCGGCCGACGCCGGCACACGACGCCGCGCCACTGCTGGGCTGCTTTAGCCAGCTGATGGTGGCGTCGTGAGCGAGAGCGCCGACAAGCTGCGCATCGACCGCTGGCTGTGGGCGGCGCGTTTTTACAAAACCCGCAGCATAGCCAAAGCGGCGATCGAGAACGGCAAGGTGACCGTCGATGGCGCTAAAATCAAACCGAGCCGGGCGGTCGAGATCGGCCAGCAGATCAAACTCAGCCAGGGCTGGGACGACAAGACAGTGTCGGTGACGGCACTCTCTGCACAGCGCCGCGGCGCCCCCGAGGCGGCCCTGCTGTACAGCGAGACCGCGGACAGTATTGCCGCCCGCGACGCCCACCGCGAGCAGCGCCGGCTGCAACCGGACACCGCCAGCGATGCGCGCCCCACCAAGCGCCAACGCCGCCAGATCCACCGTTTTATCCACCAAGACCAGGCCGATTAGCGCCCCAAGACGAGACCCTCAATGCCAGACACCACCCCCCACGCGCCGCTCAACGGCGACCAGCTGCAGCGCTTCACCTTTGTCGACGCCGACGTCCGCGGCTGCGTGGTGACCCTCAACCAGAGCTACCGCGAACTGGTCGGCAACCACCCCTACCCGGCCGCTGCCGCCGAGCTGCTCGGCCAGTTTGCCGCCGCCGCGACGCTGTTGGCGACCCTGCTTAAACAGGATGCCAGCGTCACTATTCAAGCCCGCGGCAGCGGCCTATTGTCGACGGTGATGGCCGAGTGCGACCACCAGCTCAATATTCGCGGCATCGTCACCGCCGCCGAGCAGGCCGACGGCGTCGCCGCGATAGGCGCGGACGCAACCCTCGCCGAGCTGCTTGGCGAGGCGACCCTGGCGATCACCATCGCCCCCGCCAATGGTCAGCGCTACCAGGGCATTGTCGCCCTCGAGGGCGGCGACTTAGCGGCCTGCCTGAGCGACTACTTTGAGCAATCCGAGCAGCTTGGCAGCGTTATTAAACTGGCCGCCGACGGCGAGCTGGCGGCCGGCCTGCTGCTGCAACAGCTGCCGGCTGCCAACGCCGCCGCCGGCGCCCGCCAAGACCCCGAGCAGTGGCGCGAGCTGAGCCTGCTCGGCGCCACTCTGAGCGCCGCCGAACAGCTCTCGCTCGGCCACACCGAGCAGCTCACCCGGCTGTTCCACGAGCACCCGCTCAATCTGCGCGAGGCGCAGCCGGTCGCGTTCCGCTGCAGCTGCTCAGAGCAGCGCACCATCAACGCCCTGTTGGCGCTCGGCGGCGACGAGCTGAGGGCGATTATCGCCGAACAGCCGGTCACCGAGGTGGTCTGCCAGTTCTGTAACTACCCGTACAGCTTTAGCGCCGGGCAGCTGCAGGCACTGCTCGACCAGCCGAACCTCCACTAGCCACTGGCTGCGCTCAAACAGACGATATTGATACTGTGAATAGTGGCATTTGCGACTCTTATTATCCCCGTCGACTGTGGCACAATATGGCACCTTATTTGGCACCGTCTGATGACACCATCAGCTCTGCATGGTTTAAGACTACTGAAGAGAGACGCACACAATGACCGAACCGACCGTATACCGCGACTTAAGCGCCGCCCAACTGACTGAACTGGCCATCGCCCGCGGCGAAGGCTCACTGACCGACACCGGCGCGCTACTCGCGGTAACTGGCCAGCGCACCGGTCGCTCACCGGCCGACCGCTTCATCGTCGACGAGCCGAGCAGCAGCGACGCCATCGATTGGGGTTCGGTCAACCGGCCGATCGCCGGCGACCTGTTTGATGCGCTGTGGGAGCGCGTTGGCGAGCATCTGGCCGCCACCGATCGCTTCGTCTCGCGCCTCCATGTCGGCCAAGACAGCGAGCACTACATCCCGGTCAAAGTGACTACCGAAACCGCCTGGCACCAGCTCTTCGCCCGCAACATGTTCATCCGCACCGACAAATACAACGGTGCCGGCAAAGAGGAGTGGAAGATTCTTCACGCCGCCAACTTTGTCTGCGACCCAGCCCGCGACGGTACCAACAGCGACGCGGTGGTGATCGTCAACTTCGCACAGCGCAAAGTGTTGATCGCGGGTATGAAGTACGCCGGAGAGATGAAAAAAGCGATGTTCTCGGTACAGAACTTCCTGCTCCCCGAAAAAGATGTAATGCCGATGCACTGCTCGGCCAACGTCGGCGAAGACGGCGACACCGCGCTGTTCTTCGGCCTCTCGGGCACCGGTAAAACGACCCTGTCGGCCGACCCCGACCGCTACCTGATCGGCGACGACGAGCACGGCTGGGGCAAAGGCACCGTATTCAACCTTGAGGGCGGCTGCTACGCCAAAACCATCGATCTTTCACAGAAGAACGAGCCGGTTATCTGGGACGCCATCCGCTTTGGCGCGATTGTTGAAAACGTGGTGGTCAATGACCAGCGCCAGCCCGACTACTGCGACACCAGCCTCAGCGAAAACGGTCGCTGCAGCTACCCACTCGAGCACGTTGAGAAGCGCTGTGTCGCCAACCAGAGCGGCGAGCCGAAGAACATTATCTTCCTCACCTGCGATGTCACCGGGGTGTTGCCGCCGGTCTCTATCCTCAGCAAGGAGGCGGCCGCCTACCACTTCTTGAGCGGCTACACGGCCCGCGTCGGCTCCACCGAGATGGGCGCCGAAGCCGGTATCCACCCAACCTTCTCGACCTGCTTTGGCGCGCCGTTTATGCCCCGCCCGGCCGCCGTCTATGCCGAGCTGCTGATGCGCCGCATCGAAGAGTTTGGCTCGCGTGTCTACTTGGTTAATACCGGCTGGACCGGTGGCGCTGGCGGTGCCGGCGGCAGCGGCAGCCGCTTCCCGATCCCGGTCACCCGCGCCGTGGTCACCGCGATCACCAACGGCGCGCTGGAAGGCTGTGCCACCGAGCGGCTCGAGCAGCTCAATCTCGAGATCCCGACCGCCGTGCCGGGCGTCGACGCCAGCTACCTCAACCCGCGCAACAACTGGGGCGACACCGCCGCCTACGATGCCCAAGCGAGCAAACTGGCCGGACTGTTCGTCGAGAACATCAAAAAGTTCGCCCCCGCCGCCGAGGTGGTGGCAGCCGGCCCGAAAGCCTAACGACCGCGGCTTTGACAACTAAAACCGGCTGCGGTGACGCAGCCGGTTTTTTTATCTCTGGAGAGCGCCCATGAGTGAACTGTTTTTAATCCGCCACGGCCAGGCCTCGTTTGACGCCGACGACTACGATCAGCTGTCTCCGCTCGGCGAGCGCCAGAGTGTGCTGCTTGGCGAGTACTTCGCCGCTCAGCAGATTCGCTTTGATCTGCTCGCTTGCGGCTCTCTGCGCCGCCACCAGCAGACGCTGAGCGGTATCTGCAGCGGTCTCGGTCAGCCGCTCGACGGCTACAGCGAACAGCCCGGCATCGACGAGTACGATTTTAGAACACTGACCAGCGACTACGCCGCCGCGTTTGCCGATGACCCACTGTGGCTGGCGGTACAGCAGCAGCCGCGCGACAAGAGCGCCTACTACCGGCTGCTGCGGCGGGTGCTGATCGCCTGGCAGGCCGAGCGCTTTGCGACCCGTGCCGAAAGCTACCAGCAGTTTGTCGACCGCGTCGCCGAAGTCAGCAGCTGGGCCCAGCAGCAGGCGCAACACCATCGCCGCATCGCCATCGTCGGCTCGGGTGGCTCGCTGGCGCTGTTTATCGGCGCGGTGCTCGGGCTCGGTGTCGAACAGATCGTCGACCTCAATCTGCAGACCAAAAACACCGCGCTACACCGCTGCTACCTGAACCGCGACACCATCAAACTGGCGAGCTGGAACCACACCCCCCACCTCGATGCCATCGACCGCCACGAGCTGGTCAGCTACGGCTGAGCCGCAGCCAAAAACCGGCTACACTAGCGCCCTCACCGTCAACGAGCAGAGCACCATGGACCCGCGTTTTATTGCCGACAGCTTCATCGAGAAACTCACCCAGCAGCTGCCCGCCGGCGCCAGCAAGCTTGGCGAGGAGCTTCGCGAGCAGCTAAAAAAAGCCGCCACCGCCGCCTTTAAAGAGCTCGACCTGGTTACCCGCGACGAGCTTGACAGCCAGGCCGCTCAGCTCGACCGGCTCGGCGAGCAGCTCCGCCGCCTCGAGCAGCAGCTCGACGAGCTCAACCAGTAACCGCCGACAACCAACCTAGCCAGAGCAGTTTTGCTGCAGCCAACTATACTCAGAGGCAGCGGTGGCGACAGGCGCCCCGCGTCGCCAACTGAGGGCTGCCATGTCGTACGCCACCCTGCTCACCCGCGCCAAACAGGGCGTCAGCGCGCCGCTGGTGAGGGTCGAAGTACACATCAGCGCTGGGCTGCCCAGCTTTACCATTATCGGCCTCGCCGAGACCGCCCTTAAAGAGTCCCGCGATCGGGTTCGCTCTGCGCTGATCGCCAGCCATTTTGAGTTTCCACTGCGCCGTATCACCGTTAATCTCGGCCCAGCCGAGCTGCCCAAAGCGGGCGGCCACTACGACCTCGCCATCGCCGTCGGTATCCTGATCGCCTCTGAACAGCTGCAAGGTGAGGGGCTCGACGGCTACGAACTGATCGGCGAGTTGGCGCTCAACGGCGAGCTGCGCGCGGCCAGCGGGCTGTTGCCAGCCGCGATCAGTTGCAGTGAGGCCGGCCGCCAGTTGATCGCCAGCCGCGACCACGGCATCGTCGCCGCACTGTTAGAGAGTGTCGCCGGCTTTGGTGCCGGCCACCTGCTCGAGGTCTCTGCCCACCTGCAGGGCCGCGCGCCGCTGCCGGTGCTGGCGGGGTTGCCAGTAGTGCCGGCGCCGGCCAGCCACAGCGGCGGCGACATCGCCGACATCATCGGCCAGCCGGCTGCCAAGCGGGCGTTGCTGATCGCCGCCGCCGGCGGCCACAACTTGCTGTTCAGCGGGCCGCCCGGCAGCGGCAAGACCATGCTCGCCAGCCGTCTGCCGACCCTGCTGCCGGCGCTCGACAAGGCGCAGTTTCGCGAGGTGGCGATACTCTACGCGACCGCCGGTGAGCCGCTGCCCGAGCCGCTCTACCAGCCGCCGTTTCGCGCCCCGCACCACAGTGCCTCGGCGACTGCGCTGGTCGGCGGCGGCAGCCAGCCACAGCCAGGCGAAGTGTCGCTGGCCCACCGCGGGGTGCTGTTTTTAGATGAGCTGGCCGAGTACCCGCGCCACACCCTAGACCTGCTCCGCGAGCCGCTGGAGTCGGGCGAGATCAACATTATCCGGACCCGCGCCTCGGCGCTGTTCCCGGCCCGCTTTCAGCTGCTGGCGGCCACCAACCCGTGCCCGTGCGGCTACGCACCGGGGCCGCGCTGCGAGTGCGCCAGCGACCAGATTCGCCGCTACCGGGCCCGGCTCAGCGGGCCGCTGCTCGACCGCATCGACCTGCAGGTCGAGGTCGCCGCACTCAGCCGCGAGCAGCTCACCGGCCGCCAGCAGCCGGCCGACGGCCCTACCAGCGCCGATTACCGAGCCCGGGTGGCGACTGCCCAGCGCCGTCAGATCGACCGCCAGGGGCAGCTCAACAGCCTGCTCGACCGCGAGCAGTTAGAGCAGCACTGCCCGCTCGACGACGCCCAACGCCAGCTGCTCGGCAGCGCTATCGAGCGCTACGGGCTGTCGGCGCGCAGCTACTACCGGGTGCTGCGGGTAACCCGCACGCTGGCCGACCTGCGCGATGCCGAGCAACCCAACCTCGACGACCTCTATGAGGCGCTGAGCCTGCGGATGGGTGAGTAATGAGGTAGCTCGGCATCGGCACTAGTATTCGGCATTTTTAGGAACTATGTTTAGACCATTAAGCGGGAGGACGGCCATGAAATATTCTTCGCAAATCAAACCGATCAGCTATCTAAAAACCCATGCGGCCAGCGTGCTGGAGGAGTTATCGGTTCAGGACGAACCACTGATCATCACCCAAAACGGCGAAGCCAAAGCTGTGATCCAAGGGGTGAAAAGCTACGAGAAGACCCAGCAGACTCTCGCTCTGCTAAGAATATTGGCCCTTGGCCAACAGCAGATCGACGCCGGCAACGTCACCCCGGCCGCAGAGGCGATTGCGCGGCTGCGCACTCAATACCGTGGCGATCAGTGAGCTTTTCGGTCTTCCTTAGCGCCGACGCTGACCACGATCTTGAGGGTATTTGCGGTTAAATCGCCAGGCACGACTGGTCAGCGGCCGCCAACTCGATGCTCGATCAAATCGAGGCGGTATGCGCTGCGCTAGCCGATAACCCGCAGCGCGGCAGCTACCCGGCGGAGCTGGTTGGGCGGGGCAAAAACACCTACCGCGAGCTCTACTTTAAACCCTATCGGGTTATCTACCAGATCAAGGGCGGAACGGTGGTGATTGCCATGATCGCCGATGGACGCCGCGACCTAGTCAACCTCTTAGAGCAGCGCCTTTTTCGCAGTTAGCTCAGTTACTCCGGCCGCATATGCGGGAATAGCAGTACATCGCGGATTGACGGCGAGTCGGTCAGCAGCATCACCAAACGGTCGATACCGATGCCCTCGCCGGCGGTTGGCGGCAGCCCGTATTCGAGCGCGCGGATATAGTCGTGGTCGAAGTGCATCGCCTCATTGTCGCCGGCCTCTTTCTCGGCGACCTGCTGGCGAAACCGCTCGGCTTGGTCTTCGGCGTCGTTGAGCTCCGAGAAGCCGTTGGCCAGTTCGCGGCCGCCGACGAAAAACTCAAAGCGGTCGGTGACAAACGGGTCGCTGTCACTGCGTCGCGCCAGCGGCGACACTTCGGCCGGGTAGTGGGTAATAAAGGTTGGCTGGATCAGGCGGTGCTCGACGGTCTCCTCAAAGATTTCGATCTGCACCTTGCCCAGCCCCCAGCTCGGCTTGAGCTTGATGCCCAACTGGGCGGCGATCTCGCGGGCACCGCTCTCATCGGCCAACTGCTCGGCAGTCAGCTCAGGGTTGTAGTGGAGGATCGAGTCGAACACAGACAGTTGGGCAAACGGCTTAGCAAAGTCGTAGTGAATCTCATCAACCACCTCGCCGGCCTCGTTGCGGACAGTGTTGACCACGTCGCTGCTGCCAAGCACAGTCTGGGTCAGCTGGCGCAACATATCCTCAGTCAGTGCGATCAGATCGCGGTAGTCGGCGTAGGCTTGGTAGAACTCGAGCATGGTGAACTCGGGGTTGTGGCGGGTCGACAGCCCCTCGTTGCGGAAGTTGCGGTTGATCTCGTAGACGCGATCAAAGCCACCGACCACCAGCCGCTTGAGGTAGAGCTCGGGGGCGATGCGCAGGTACATATCGATATCTAGCGCGTTGTGGTGGGTGATGAACGGCCGTGCCACCGCGCCGCCGGGGATCACCTGCAGCATCGGTGTCTCGACCTCGAGGAAGTTGCGGCCGTCCAAGTAACTGCGAATAAACTGCACCACCTTGGAGCGAATCCGGAAGGTGTCGCGCACCTCGGGGTTGGCGATAAGATCGACATAGCGCTGGCGGTAGCGCAGCTCTTGGTCGGCCAGGCCGTGGAACTTATCCGGCAGCGGGCGCAGTGATTTGGTCAGCAGCTGGTAGTCGTCGAGCTGCACGTAGAGCTCGCCTTTGCCCGACTTATGCAGCTCGCCGCGCACCGCGATAATGTCGCCCAAGTCGAGCGACTTGGCGAAAGGGCGCGCCTCTTTAGTGACATACAGCTGCAGGGTGCCGGTGCTGTCCTGAATCACCATAAACGCGCCGCGGTTGCGAATCAGCCGGCCGGCGACCGCCACCACACTGCCCTGCTCTTCAAGCTCGGGCTTGGTTTTGTCGCCGTGTTCGGCGAGCAGGCCAGCGGCGCTGCTGTCAGGCCGAAAGTCGTTGGGGAACGCCACCGCACTGCTATCGCGCAGCGCTGTTAGCTTGGCGCGGCGCTCGGCGATCAGGCGGTTTTCATCGACGGGTGGGGTGGAGTCACTCATGGCAGTACCTTTGGCGCCGCGCTGGGCGGCGGTGGTTAAACTGTTATAGCCCCGCTTTTAGCGAAGCCTCGATAAACGGGTCGAGTTTGCCGTCGAGCACCGCCTGGGTGTTGCGGGTCTCAACGCCGGTGCGCAGGTCTTTGATACGCGCATCGTCGAGCACATAAGAGCGGATCTGGCTCCCCCAGCCGATATCCGACTTGGCGTCTTCGGTCGCCTGGGCGGCCGCTTGGCGCTCCATCATCTCTTTTTCGTAGAGCTTGGCGCGCAGCATCTTCCAACATTTATCGCGGTTCTGGTGCTGTGAGCGCTCGCTCTGGCACTGCACCACAATGCCACTCGGAGCGTGGGTCAGGCGCACCGCCGAGTCGGTCTTGTTAATATGCTGGCCGCCCGCCCCAGAGGCGCGGTAGGTGTCGGTGCGGACATCGGCGGGGTTGATCTCGATCTCGATGTTGTCGTCGATCTCGGGCGCCACAAACACCGCCGAGAACGAGGTGTGGCGGCGGTTGCCGGAGTCAAACGGCGACTTGCGCACTAGCCGGTGGACGCCGATCTCGGTGCGCAGCCAACCAAATGCGTAGTCGCCCTCAATCTGCACCGTGGCGCTTTTGACACCGGCCACCTCGCCCGCCGAGCACTCCACCAGGGTCGCCTTGAAGCCCTTGTCGTCGGCCCAGCGCAGGTACATGCGCAGCAGCATCTCGGCCCAATCTTGCGCCTCGGTGCCGCCAGAGCCGGCTTGAATATCCAAATAAGCGTTGGCCGGGTCCATCTCACCGGAGAACATCCGCCGGAACTCCAGCTGTGCCAGCGCGGCCTCGAGCCGGGCGATCTCTTCGACCACCGCATCAACGGTCTCGCTGTCGTCCTCTTCTACCGCCATATCGAGCAACTCGCGGCTGTCGTTGACACCGCTGTCGAGCGTGTCAATGGTGGCGACGACCGCCTCCAGCGCCGAGCGCTCGCGACCGAGCGCTTGGGCGCGCTCGGCGTCGTTCCAGACATCCGGTTCGGCCAGCTCTAGCTCAACTTCGGCGAGCCGCTCCTGCTTGTCAGCGTAGTCAAAGATACCCCCTAAGCACGTCGGTGCGGGCGGCCAGATCGTCTAATGCGGTGTAGTGGGGGTTAACTTCCATAACTGTTCCAGAACCGGTAGAGCTCAGTGCGAGCAAGCCGCGCATTTTAGCCCACCGCGGTAGAGGGCGTCCATGGATGCGGTGGGTTACCGTCTCATCACACGCCAACGGTTAACCGCGGTCACAAGCGCAGTTGCAGCGACGCTTTTCATGATATATCTTGAAACTATTAGATATTTCATGACAGGAGCTAACCAATGTCTGCAGCCAGAGAAAAATTTGCCACCCAAGTTGATAGTGAACTACTCCAATCACTGCGTGGGCTGGCCAAGGCTGAAGGTCGTCAAATCCAAGCCGTCGTAGAGGATGCGCTGCGCGATCATCTTGCCGCCAAACAGGGTAACAAGGGGCGCGAGCACGTTATGGCCGCCTACCTCAAGAGCACTGAGCGTTACGCTGGGCTCTACGAGAAGCTTGCCCAGTGAGCTACGACTACTT
This sequence comes from Porticoccaceae bacterium, assembly GCA_024639885.1. GTDB lineage: Bacteria > Pseudomonadota > Gammaproteobacteria > Pseudomonadales > Porticoccaceae > LSUCC0057. Next base: position 237,872 of record JAHEGD010000004.1, read on the forward strand.
GAGGGTGGCAGATATCCTCGCCATCCACGACGACCAGATCAGTCGCTTTGGTGGCGGTCATGGGGTACGTGATCCGGGGCTGCTTGAGGCAGCTCTGTTCAGGCCGCAAACCGGCTATTATTCAACTCTAGTTGAGGAAGCCGCTGCGCTCTGGGAGAGCCTCTCACAAAACCAGCCCTTTATTGACGGAAATAAACGCACGGCCTTTGCCGCCACTTATGTTTTTCTAGCCATCAATGGCTTACAGCTGACCGCCACTGACCAGCAAGCCCAGACCTTTGTACTGGGACTGTATAGCTCTGCCAGTCTAAATTTTGATAACTTGCGCGACTGGCTTAACAACAACACCACTACTCTGTAGATCTAGGCTCATAATTTAATGCTGTGCGCTGATGAGCCACAAACCCGACGGCGACAACCAACCATGAAAAAAACACTCCTGACACTCTCTGCCGGCCTACTCGGCTACCTACTGTTTTGGCCAGTTGCCGTCGACCCGGTCGCTTGGCAGAGTCCGCCGTCAACCGGCTACAGTGGCCCGTTTGCCAGCAACCGGGCGCTCTCCGCGATCGAGCGGCTGCCGATCGAAACTGACGGCGCCGGTCTGCACGGCCCTGAAGCGGTCGCCCAAGGCGCCGATGGGCTACTCTATTTCTCAACTGGCGAGGGCTGGATCGTCCGCCACAACCCGAGCAGCGGCGACAGCCAGCGCTGGGTTGATGTGGGTGGCCGACCGCTCGGGTTGGTGTTTGACGCAGCCGGTAATCTGCTAGTCGCCAACGCCTACTTGGGGCTGCAGTCAGTCGCTGCAGACGGCACCGTCACCCTGCTCACCAACCGCGTCGACGGCCGTCAGATTGAGTACGCCGACGACCTCGATATCGGCCCCGACGGCACCGTCTATTTTAGTGACGCCTCGACCAAGTTTGGCGCCGAACGGCACGGCGGCACCTACCCGGCGAGTATTCTCGACCTGCTCGAGCACGGCGGCCACGGCGAACTGCTCGCCTACTCGCCGGCGACCGGAACCACCACCACCCTGTTGGCCGGCCTGCAGTTTGCCAACGGCGTGGCAGTATCGCCCAAAGGCGACTACGTACTGGTCAACGAAACCGGTAGCAGCCGGATCAGCCGCTACTGGCTGAGTGGCGAGCGGGCCGGCAGCCACGACATATTTATCGATCGCCTGCCCGGCTATCCGGACAATATTGTTCGCAGTGGCGATCTGTTCTGGGTCGGGCTGGTCTCGCCGCGGCTGCCGGTGCTTGACAAACTGGCCGGCTGGCCGCAGCTGCGACGGCTGCTGGCGCGGCTTCCGGCGCAACTTAAACCGGCCGCGGTCCACTACAGCCACCTGTTCGCTATCGATGCCAACGGCGTTGTGGTCCAGTCACTGCAAGACCCGGCCGGTGGCTATCACACCGTCACTGGCGGTCTCGAAGTCACCGCCGGCAGCAACCGCTGGCTCTACCTGACCAGCCTTCACGAGAGCAGCCTGGCGCGCCTAGCACTGCCGGTCGCCAAGCCATAGACCCAACAATGGCGTGGACAAATAATGCGTTGGGCAGGGTATGCTGGCGCCATGAAAACTCTCGCCGACCAGCTCGACAACTCGTTTTATCAGCGCTTTAACAGCGCCACCCCGGCGCTGCTCAGCGCCGTCCAGCCGGCGCCACTCACCAACCCGCGCTGGGGCCACCGCAATCTCGACCTGATGGCCGAGCTGGGCATTGACCCGGCCGCGCCGGGGCTGCTTGAACTGCTCGCCGGCAGCCGCGCACCCTCGCCACTGACCCCCTATGCGGCGGTCTACTCCGGCCACCAATTTGGCCACTGGGCCGGCCAACTCGGCGACGGCCGCGCGCTCACCCTAGGTGAGCTAAACGGCGCTGACGGCGGCTGCTGGGAGCTGCAGCTCAAAGGCGCCGGCCCGACCCCCTACTCGCGGTTTGCCGATGGCCGCGCGGTACTGCGCTCCAGCATCCGCGAATACCTCTGCAGCGAGGCGATGCACGGCCTCGGTATCCCGACCACGCGGGCACTGTCACTGGTTGATAGCGACAGTCCGGTCCAGCGCGAGCGGGTCGAGCGCGGCGCGGTAGTCTGCCGGCTGGCGCGCAGCTTCATCCGCTTTGGCCACTTCGAGCACTTTCACTACGCAGGCCAAGCGCAGACCGTTGCGACGCTGGCCGACTACCTGATCGAGCAACACTTTCCCGACTGGCTGGCGCTACCTGCCGAGCAGCGCCACCTGCAGCTATTTGCCAACACGGTGACCGCCACCGCGACTACTATCGCCGCATGGCAGGCGGTCGGCTTCGCCCACGGGGTGCTCAATACCGACAACATGTCGCTGCTTGGCGACACCCTCGACTACGGCCCGTTTGGCTTTTTAGACAGCTACCAGCCGGGCTTTATCTGCAACCACAGCGACAGCGGCGGCCGCTACGCCTTTAACAAACAGCCGATGATTGGGCTGTGGAATCTCAATGCGCTGGCCAACGCCTTCCTGTCGCTGCTGCCCAGCGAGCTGCTGGTGGAGCAGCTGGGCAGCTACCAACAACAATTTGAGGCCGCCTACCGCGCCCGCATGACCGCCAAACTCGGCCTGCCGGCGGCAGCCGATGCACAGCAGCTGGACGCCGTGCTGCAACCGCTGCTGGCGCTGCTCGCAGAGGGCGGCGCCGACTACACCCGGTTCTTCCGCCGGCTGGCGCTGTTTGGCAGCGACCAAGAGCCGGCGCTGGCCGCTGAGGTCGGCGAGCCGTGGCAACAGCAGGCATGGCAGCAGTGGCGCAGCAGCTACACGGCAGCGCTAACTGAACAACCGGCCGATGCTGACCAGCGGCAACTGTCGATGCTAGCGGTCAATCCCAAATATATCTTGCGCAACTACCTCGCCGAGCAAGCCATTCAAGCCGCCGAAGCGGGCGACTACGGCCAGCTGGAACGGCTCTTTGCGGTGCTCAAACAGCCCTACGCCGAGCAGCCCGAGTACGACAAACTGGCGGCACTGCCGCCGGCTTGGGCGGCCGCGATCTCGATCAGCTGTTCATCGTAACCATACGACAAGGTCACTTTGGCGGCGCGCTAAAAAAGTTGCTATGCTCAGACAATGAGTGATTGAGGTACTGCCTATGGCCACCGCCGATATTAAAGCGATCGCCCACCAGCTGATCGACCAACTACCAGAAACTACCAGCTGGGATGAGTTAATCTACCAGCTAGAGCTGCGCGCCAGTATCGAACAGGGTATTCGCGAAAGCGATCAGGGGCTGACTTACACTACCGATCAGCTCAGCGCCCAGCTTGGGCTGGGCAGTTGAGCGGGTGGACGTCGTCTGGTCTCGCCAGGCGCGCAAACAACTGAGTGAGATTCACCGACGCCTGATCAGTGAGCTGGATTCGCCAGCAGCTGCCCAAAAACTGTTGCAGCGTATCATCGCGCGCGGCCAACAGATTACCGCAATGCCCAGCAGTGGACGGGCATTGACGGGCTACGGCAACCGCAACCTCCGCGAATTGCTTGAGAATCCGTACCGGATTATCTATCTGGTCGGCGACCACCATGTCACTGTCATCTCAGTTTTTCACCAGCGCAGGCTACTGACTGCCAGCCGCCTGCTACGCGGCGCAACCGATGACAGAGGCCGCCGCTAGCTGACGAGGCTCAGCTGGATCGAAACAGTTCGATTAACTGCAGTGCCGCTGCAGTGGCGGGCAACTCGCCGGCTACCACTTGCGCCTCGAGCGCCGGCAGTGCTCGCTTAACGCGCGGGTCGCTGCGCAGGTCGTTGAGCAGGCTCTCGCCCATTTCGCTCCACATCCAGCTGCGCGCCTGCTCGGCGCGCCGTTTGGCGAGCGCCTCGCCGTCGGCCATCGCGGCGTAAAACGCCTCGATAGCCGCCCACACCGCATCGATCTGCTCGCCGTGCAGCGCCGAGCAGGCCAGCGCTCGCGGCTGCCACTGGGCGCAGCGGCTCTGCATAAAGTGCAACGCCGAGCGGTAGTCGGCGAGGGTCTGGTTGGCGATGTTGCGCTGCTCGCCGTCGGCTTTGTTGACCACCACCAGGTCGGCCAGCTCCATGATGCCGCGCTTGATGCCCTGCAGCTCATCGCCGCCACTGGGCAGCAGCAGCAACATAAACAGGTCGGCCATATCGGCCACCGCGGTCTCGCTCTGGCCGACCCCGACGGTCTCGATCAGCACCACATCGAAGCCGGCCGCTTCGCACAACAGCAGTGATTCGCGGGTGCGGCGGGTGACGCCGCCGAGCGTGCGCCCGGCTGGCGAGGGGCGGACAAAAGCGGAAAGGTTGAACGCCAGCGTCTCCATACGGGTCTTGTCGCCGAGAATCGAACCGCCCGACAGCGCCGAGGTCGGGTCGACCGCCAGCACCGCCACGCGGTGGCCGGCCTCGATCAAGAAACCGCCAAACGCCTCGATAAAGGTCGACTTGCCGACCCCGGGCACCCCGGAGATACCAATCCGTGAAGCGCCACCAGTGTGTGGCATGATCGCCGCCAGCAGTGCCAGCGCGGCGCGGCGGTGGTCTGGGAGGGTCGACTCAACCAGGGTGATGCCCTTGGCGAGCGCGCGGCGGTTGCCGGCGACAATGTCGGCGGCAAGCTGCGCGGGGTCGACCGGCGGGGTGGCCACAGCGGCTACTCGAACTCGAGAATAGTCTGGTCGACCATCAGGCTGTCGCCCACCGCGGCGGCGACCTTGGCCACCGTGCCGCTCTGCAGGGCGCGCAAACTGTTCTCCATTTTCATCGCTTCGATCACCGCCAACTCCTGACCCTCTTCAACTTTATCGCCCACCGCGACGGTCAGCTTAACCAACAGCCCGGGCATTGGCGAGAGTAGATATTTAGAGAGATCCGGCGGCACTTTCTCGAGCATATGCGCGCTCAGCTCGGCGGCGCGCGGCGACAGTACCAGCGCGTCGACAGTGGCACCGCGGTAGAACAGTTGGTAGCCGGAGCCACTGCGCTCAACCTGCACGGTCAGCGCGCGGCCGTTGATGGTGGCATGGAACAGCGGGTCGCCGAGGTACCATTCCGACTCGACCTGGTAGTCGGCGCCGTCGAGGCTGACCAGGAAGCCCTCATCAGTGAGAGACACCTCGACCGCGCTCTGCTCGCCGTTGGCGGCCACTACCCACTGGTTGGGGACTACGCACTCGTGGCCGGCCAGCTGGCCAGAGAGCATCCCCGAGCGCTCGCGGTAAAACTGGTGGACCGCCGCGGCGACCACCGTAAAGACTTCAGGTTGGTCCTGCGGTACCAGGTCGGCGCTGAAGCCGTCGGGGTATTCGTCGGCGATAAAGTTGGTGGTCAGCTCGCCGGCGATAAAGCGCGGGTGGACCATCAGCGCGTTGAGGAAGCTGATGTTGTGGCTGACACCGCGAATGTAGTAGCTGTCCAGCGCGCTGACCATCCGCTCGCAAGCCTGCGCGCGGTCGCTGCCGTAGGTGATCAACTTGGCGATCATCGGGTCGTAGAACATCGACACCTCGCCGCCCTCGTAGACGCCGGTATCGACCCGTACGCCGTCGCCGCGCGGCGGCCGGTAGCCGACCAGCCGGCCGGTCGAGGGCAGGAAGTTGCGGAACGGGTCTTCGGCGTAGACGCGGGTCTCGATCGCCCAGCCAGTCAGTGTCACATCGCTCTGCGCCAGCGGCAACGGTTCGCCAGCGGCGACGCGGATCATCAGCTCGACCAGGTCTTGGCCGGTCACCAGCTCAGTGACCGGGTGCTCGACCTGCAGGCGGGTGTTCATCTCCAAGAAGTAGAAGTTCATATCCGCGTCGGCGATAAATTCGACCGTGCCGGCCGATTGGTAGTCCACCGCGCGGGCCAGCGCGCACGACTGCTCGCCCATCTTGCGGCGCACCTCCTCGGTCAGGAACGGCGACGGCGCCTCTTCGATCACCTTCTGGTGGCGGCGCTGAATCGAGCACTCGCGCTCGCCAAGATAGATCACGTTGCCGTGGCCGTCGGCCATCACTTGGATCTCGATGTGGCGCGGCTGTTGAATGTACTTCTCGATAAACACCCGGTCGTCGCCAAAGCTGGAGCGCGCCTCGTTGGTGGCGCGTTCAAAGCCGTCCAGACACTCCTCGCGGTTGTAGGCCACCCGCATCCCTTTGCCGCCGCCGCCGGCCGACGCCTTGAGCATCACCGGGTAGCCGATCCCCTCGGCGATCTCGGCCGCTTGGGCGGCGTCTTTGACCACATCGGTGTAACCGGGTATGGTGTTGACGCCGGCTTTTTCGGCAATCAGCTTGGAGGTGATTTTGTCGCCCATCGACTCGATCGCCTTTTTGCCGGGGCCGATAAAGATAATACCGGCCTCGTCGAGAGCGTCGCGAAAGCGGCTGTTCTCAGAGAGAAAGCCGTAGCCGGGGTGGACTGCATCGGCGCCGGTCGCTTTACAGGCGGCGATGATTTTGTCGATCACCAGATAGCTCTGCGCAGACGCCGATGGGCCGATGTGGACCGCCTCGTCGGCCTGCTGAACATGCAGCGCCTCGCGGTCGGCGTCGGAGTAGACGGCGACCGTGGCGATACCCATTTTTTTAGCGGTGGCGAAGACTCGGCAGGCGATCTCGCCGCGGTTAGCTACCAGAATTTTTTTAATCATAATCGTGCCTATCTGTTGCGAATTAAGGTCGTCGGGTGTCGCTGGCGGCGACCTTACAGCGGGATATTGCCGTGCTTCTTCCACGGGTTGGTGAGCTCTTTATTGCGCAGCATGGCCAGCGAGCGGGCGACCCGCTTGCGAGTGTTGTGGGGCAAGATCACATCGTCGATATAGCCGCGCTTGCCAGCGATAAACGGGTTGGCAAACTTCTGGCGGTACTCATCGGTGCGAGCCTCAATTTTGGCCGCATCGCCGATGTCTTTGCGGAAGATAATCTCGACCGCACCCTTCGGCCCCATCACCGCAATCTCGGCTTTTGGCCACGCGAAGTTGACGTCGCCGCGCAGGTGTTTAGAGGCCATCACATCGTAGGCACCACCGTACGCCTTGCGGGTAATTACGGTCACTTTCGGCACCGTGCACTCGGCGTAGGCGTAGAGCAGCTTGGCGCCGTGCTTGATGATGCCGCCGTGCTCTTGGCTGGTGCCGGGCATAAAGCCGGGCACATCGACAAAGGTCAGAACCGGAATGTTGAAGGCATCGCAGAAGCGGATAAACCGCGCCGCTTTTTTCGAGGCGTCAATATCCAGACAGCCGGCCAGCACCAGCGGCTGGTTGGCGACCACGCCGACCGTAGAGCCTTCGATGCGGATAAACCCGGTGACAATGTTGCGCGCGTAGCTGGGCTGCAGTTCAAAAAACTCCTGCTCATCGGCGACCTTGAGGATCACCTCTTTGATGTCGTAGGGCTTATTGGGGTCGTCGGGGACGATGGTGTCGAGCGACATTTCGACGCGCTCGGCGGGGTCTTCGCTCGGCCACACCGGCGGCTTCTGCTTGTTGTTGGCCGGCAGGTAGTTGATAAACCGGCGCAGTTTGAGCAGTGCATCGATATCGTTGTCGAAGGCCAGATCGGCCACCCCAGACTTGCTGGAGTGAGTCGAGGCGCCGCCGAGCTCCTCGGCGCTGACCGTCTCGTGGGTGACGGTCTTGACCACGTCGGGACCGGTAACAAACATATAGGAGCTGTCTTGGACCATAAAGATAAAGTCGGTGATCGCCGGTGAGTAGACCGCACCGCCGGCACACGGGCCCATAATCATCGAGATCTGCGGTACCACCCCGGAGGCCATCACGTTGCGCTGGAACACCTCGGCGTAGCCGCCGAGCGAGGCGACCCCCTCTTGGATGCGCGCACCGCCCGAGTCGTTGAGGCCGATCACCGGCGCCCCCACTTTCATCGCTTGGTCCATCAGTTTGCAGATTTTCTCGGCGTGCGCCTCGGAGAGCGAGCCGCCAAACACAGTAAAGTCCTGGCTAAACACGAACACCAGGCGGCCGTTGACGGTGCCGTAACCGATCACCACGCCGTCGCCGGGGATATGCTCACGGTCCATATCAAAGTCGGCACAGCGGTGCTCGACAAACATATCCCATTCTTCAAAGCTGCCCTCATCGAGCAGCAGGTCGATTCGCTCGCGGGCGGTCAGTTTGCCCTTGGCGTGCTGGGCGGCGATGCGTTTCTCGCCACCGCCAAGCTTGGCCCGGTCGCGGCGGTCTTGGAGTTCTTTCAAAATAGTTTGCATGGCTCTCTCGCGTTCTAGTTAGTGGGGCGGTTTAGCTGGCGTTGGCGGCGTCGACAAACGCCAACACCTCGTCGGCGGCCTGCGGAATGTTGGTGCCGGGGCCAAAGATCGCCGCCACGCCGTTGTCACGCAGCGCCTGGTAGTCTTTGGGCGGGATCACGCCGCCACAGACCACCAGGATCTCGCCGGCGCCCTCGGCCTTGAGCTGCTCAATCAGCTGCGGCACCAGAGTTTTGTGGCCGGCCGCCTGCGAGCTGACACCGACTACGTGGACGTCGTTTTCGATCGCTTGGCGGGCCGCTTCGGCGGGGGTCTGGAACATCGGCCCGACATCTACGTCAAAACCGATATCGGCAAACGCGGTGGCGATCACCTTGGCGCCGCGGTCGTGGCCGTCCTGGCCCATCTTAACCACCAACATCCGCGGCCGGCGGCCGTGCTGCTCGGCAAATTGTTCAACCCGCTGCTGTATCGCCATAAACTCCTCGTCACCTTGGTAGGCGGCGCCGTAGACACCGCTGATTGAGCGCTGCTCGGCCTTGTGGCGGCCCCAGTGCTGCTCGAGCGCGTCGGAGATCTCGCCGACCGTCGCCCGCGCTCGCGCCGCCTCTACCGCCAGCGCCAACAGGTTGCCCTGACCGCTCTGCGCCGCCTCGCCGAGGCTGGCCAGCGCCGCCGTAACGGCGTCACTGTCGCGCTCTGCGCGCAGCGTGGCGAGCCGCTCGACCTGGCCGGCGCGCACCGCGCTGTTGTCGATATCCAGCACCTCTACATCGGGCTCCTCGGCCAGCTGGTACTTATTAACGCCGACAATCACCTCTTCGCCGCGGTCGATGCGCGCCTGGCGCTGGGCGGCGGCCTCTTCGATGCGCAGCTTGGGCATACCCGACTCAACCGCCTTGGTCATGCCGCCGAGCTCTTCGACTTCGTCGATCAGCTTGCGCGCCGCCACCACCAGCTCGTTGGTCAGCGACTCAACGTAGTAGGAGCCGGCCATCGGGTCGACCACGTTGGTGATGCCGCTCTCCTCTTGGATCACCAGCTGGGTGTTGCGGGCGATCCGCGCCGAGAAATCGGTCGGCAGTGCCAGCGCCTCGTCGAGCGCGTTGGTGTGCAGCGACTGGGTGCCGCCGAGCACCGCCGACATCGCCTCGATGGTGGTGCGGATGACGTTATTGTAGGGGTCTTTACTGGTCAAGCTGACCCCAGAGGTCTGGCAGTGGGTGCGCAGCATCAGCGACTTGTCGCTCTGCGGGGCAAACTTCTCGGCCATCAGTTCGGCCCACAGGATCCGCGCCGCGCGCAACTTGGCGATCTCCATAAAGAAGTTCATGCCGATCGCGAAGAAGAACGACAGCCGCGGTGCGAAGCTGTCCACCTCGAGGCCGCTGGCGATCGCGGTGCGCACGTACTCAATGCCGTCGGCGATGGTGAAGGCGAGCTCTTGGACGTTGGTCGCGCCGGCCTCTTGCATGTGGTAGCCAGAGATCGAGATCGAGTTGAACTTGGGCATATGCTCGGCGGTGTAACCGATGATGTCGGCGACGATACGCATCGACGGCGCCGGTGGGTAGATATAGGTATTGCGCACCATAAACTCTTTGAGGATATCGTTCTGCAAGGTGCCGGCGAGCTGCTCGGTGGCCACCCCCTGCTCCTGCGCGGCGACGATGTAGCTGGCCATCACCGGTAGCACCGCGCCGTTCATGGTCATCGACACCGACACTTTATCGAGTGGGATACCGTCAAACAGCACCTTCATATCCTCGACCGAGTCGATCGCTACCCCGGCCTTGCCGACGTCGCCCTCAACCCGCGGGTGGTCGGAGTCGTAGCCGCGGTGGGTGGGCAGATCAAAGGCGACCGACAGCCCCTGCTGGCCGGCAGCGAGGTTGCGTCGGTAGAAGGCGTTAGACGCTTCGGCGGTCGAGAAGCCAGCATACTGGCGCACCGTCCACGGCCGGCCAGCGTACATGGTCGCTTTCGGGCCGCGCATAAACGGCGCGCTGCCGGGCAGGTTGTCTTGGTGGGGCAGCGCGGCGGTATCGGCGGCGGTGTAGAGCGGCTTGACCGCGATCCCCTCCGGGGTCTGCCAGGTCAGCGAATCGAGCGGCTTGCCGCGCAGCTCTTGCTCGGCGCTCTGCTGCCACTGCTGGTGTTTGTCGTTGTTGTCGCTCATCGTACTCTCCACGCTACCATTGGCCGCCAGTGGCGGTTGTTTAGCTGATCACTATGGGCCAGCAGCCGGCGTGATGCTAGGGCGAAATCAATCAACCTAACTCACATTAATTATCATTTAATCCTGCCATGTATCGCCGTTATATGGTAAAAATCGCCTATTAAGTCACAAATACTATTGCAAAAACTGCTTTCAAAGGAGCCTACGTGGCCACCATCTGCCGCCACCATGTGATCGCCTGCCTACACGCTATCCGCGCCAGCGGTGGCTCGCAGCTACAGCTGCTCGAGCGGGCCGGCATCAACCCGGCGCTGCTGGCCCGCGATGACGTGCGTATCCACACCGACCAGGTGGCGCGGCTGTTTAAATCGGTGCAGGAGACGCTCGACGACGAGTACATGGGCTTTACCGCCCAGCCGTGCCGGGTTGGACTATTTGCCACCATGTGCGAGCTGGTGGCCGGGCTGCGCACCCTCGGCGAGCTATTGGAGCGGGCGGTGGCGTTCTACAACTTGGTCAATCCAACTATCAGCATGGCGCTTGAGCGGCGCGGCGAACGCGCTGCGCTGGCGTTCACCATGGCCGAGCCGGCACTCGACCCCGACCATTTTATGGCTGAATTTTGGCTGGTGATCTGGCATCGCTTTCCAAGCTGGATCATCGGTGCACCGATACCGCTCGACGAGACTCACTTCTGCTTTGCCAGCCCCGCTCACCGCGATGAGCTGTCGATCATGTTCCCAAGCAAATTGCGCTTTAACCGCTCTGCCAACCGGCTGCTATTTGCCGCCGAGCAGCTCGACAAGCCGCTGCTGCGCAGCCGCGACGAACTGGCCGCCTATCTGCGCAACGCGCCGGCCGATGTGATGACCATCCCCGGCCGCGACAGCTCAGTCGAGCGCCGGGTCGAGCGGCTGCTCGGTGCTGAACACCGCCGCTTACAGCGATTGCTGAGTTTAGACGAGGTGGCGGCCGAGCTCGGTATCAGCGGACAAACTTTGCACCGCCGGCTGCGTGACGAAGGCAGCAGCTACCAGAAAATCAAAGACAATTATCGCCGCGAGTACGCGTTGTCGGCCCTCGCTGATCAGAGTCTGTCAATTGAGCGGCTCTCACAACAGCTCGGCTTTGCCGAACCGCGCTCGTTCACCCGCGCGTTTAAACAGTGGACCGGCCAGCCGCCGCGCAGCTACCTGCGCAGCCGCGGCTAGCGGTCGCCCACAAAAAAGGCCCGCCGCAGCGAGCCTTTTCTTCACCAAAACCGGCGGTTACTGCGAGTTTTCAACCATGTAGTCGATTACCGCGTGGATCTCGTCGTCGCTGCAGTTCATGCAGGTGCCCTTGGCCGGCATCATGCCGATGCCATTGATCGCATTGGCGTAGACGGTCTCAAGCCCTTTGGCGTCGATGCGTGCAGCCCACGCGGCGGCGTCGCCCATCTTCGGCGCACCCATCGCACCACTGCTGTGGCAGGCCAAGCAATTGCTCTGGTAGATATCGCTGCCCGATCGCGCGGCCGCTGGGCCGGCGGCAGCAACGGCACCGGTCATAGCGTCGCCTTCCATCGCTACTTGGCCGTGCGGAGCGATCCGCTCAGCGACTGCGGCGGTGCGTTTCTCGGTGAGTTCAGGCGCTGGGTTGTTCGGGTTACAGGCGACTAGCAGCAGTGCGGCGGCGGCCATCAGGGCGGTGCGGGTCAGGGTGTGCATGGTGATCTCCACGGGATAAACGAATTTGTCGGCCGGCATTATACGATAAACCGCCCGCTTTGCCAGAGTGGCAGCGGCGGTTAGCCGAGCGGCCGGATACCCACTGCCGTACGCAATTTAGCCAACAGCGGCGCCGCCTCGGTGCGGGCGCGCTGGGCGCCCTTTTGCAGCACCACCTCGATCTCTGCGGGGTTGGCGATCAGCGCGTTGTAGCGCTCGCGCGGCGCGGCGAGCTGGCTGTTGACCAACTCAAAGAGCTGCTTCTTAGCTTCGCCCCAGCCGATGCCCTCAGCGTAGGCGGCGCGCATCTGTGCGCACTGCTCGGGGCTGGCAAACGCCTGCCAAATTTGGAATAGCGCCGAGTCGTCGGGGTCCTTCGGCTCGCCCGGCTCAAGCAGATTGGTCTTGATTTTATTGATCTTTTTGCGGAGCTTTTTCTCGTCCTCAAAGAGCGGGATGGTGTTGCCGTAGCTCTTGCTCATCTTGCGCCCATCGAGCCCCTGCAGCACCGCCACCTGATCGTCGACCACCGCCTCGGGCAGGGTAAAGTGCTCGCCGTAGTGGTGGTTAAAGCGCTGGGCGATGTCGCGCGCCATCTCGACGTGCTGAATCTGATCGCGGCCGACCGGCACCTTGTGGGCGTTAAAAATAAGAATATCGGCGGCCATCAACACCGGGTAGCTGAACAGCCCCATGGTGACACCAAAATCGGGGTCGGCACCGTTGTCGGTATTCTCTTGGACCGCTGCCTTGTAGGCGTGGCTGCGGTTCATCAGCCCCTTGGCAGCCATACAGGTCAGGTACCAGGTCAGCTCCGGGATCTCCGGCACATCCGACTGGCGGTAGAACAGCGCGCGGTCGGTGTCGAGCCCAAACGCCAGCCAAGTGGCGGCCACCTCGAGTGTCGACTGGTGGACCAGCTCCGGCTGTTGGCACTTGATCAGCGCGTGGTAGTCGGCCAAAAAATAGTAGCTCTGCTGGCCCGCTTCGCGGCTGGCGGCAATCGCCGGGCGGATTGCGCCGACATAGTTGCCCAGGTGCGGCGTGCCAGAGGTGGTGATACCCGTTAAGACGCGGGTGGTTGCAGTTGAGGTCATAAGAGAATCCGAGTGGTCGGTGGACGGGTCAGTCGGCGATAACGCTGAGCGGCGCCGCACTGTTAATGAAGGCGGTGAGCAGCAAGGCGAGCCGCAGCGGGTCGCTGGCGCCGGTCAGCTCGCGACAGGAGTGCATCGCCAGCTGCGGGATACCGATGTCGAGCGTATTGACGCCGAGCTTGGCAGCGCTGATCGGGCCGATGGTGCTACCGCAACCCATATCGTTGCGGGCGACAAAACTCTGCAACGGCACGCCGGCGCTGGCGGCCAGCTGTTTGACCAGCGCGCTGCCGATCGCATTGCTGGCGTAGCGCTGCTTGACGTTGGTTTTGATCACCGGACCGCCGTTGAGCTGGGGCAGGTGCTCGGCGTCGTGGACCGCCGGGAAGTTGGGGTGCAGGGCGTGGGCGTTGTCACACGACAGCAGCAGCGAGCTGGCCAGCACCGCCTCGAGCGAGTCGCCGCACAGCCGCGCCAGTAGCGACTGCAGAAACGGCCCGTCGGCGCCGACCGCCGAAACGCTGCCGACCTCTTCGTGGTCATTGCAGACCAACAGCGCGGTGTGGCTGGCGTCGCTGGCCAGCAGCGCCTGCAGGCCGACATAACAGCTCAGCAGGTTGTCGAGCCGGCCACTGCTGATAAATTGGCTGTCGGCGCCACTGCTGGCAGCGGTGGTGCAGTCGTAGAGCGACAGTTCGTAGTCGACCAGACTCTCGCCGCCACGCAGAAACGCATCGCTGACCAGCTGCGCGAAGCTACTCTGGTCGCCCTCGTCGCCCTGCAGTAAGATCGGTTTGATGTCGGTCTGCGGGTTGACCGTGCGGCCCTTGTTGGCCTCGCGGTCGAGGTGAATCGCCAGGCTCGGGATCACCGCCATCGGCCGTTTGAAGTCGATCAGCCGCGAGCGCAGTGCGCCGTTTGCATCGCTCACCACAATCCGTCCGGCGATACTCAGATCACGGTCGAACCACGGGTTGAGCAGCGCCCCGCCGTAGACCTCAACGGCCAGCTGATGGTAGCCGTGGGCGAAGATGTCGGCGTGTGGTTTAACCATCAGGCAGGGGCTGTCGGTGTGCGCCCCAACCATCCGCAAGCCGCCCTCGGCGGGTGCCGCGGCGCCGACCACAAAGGCGATCAAAGAGCTGCCGTTGCGGGTCACATAGTGGCGATCACCGGCCCGCAACTGCCACGGCTGGCGCTCGTCAAGGCGGCTGAAACCGGCCCCCTCAAGCCGCTGCTGCATTGACTGCACAGCGTGAAAGGGGGTCGGCGAGGTGTCTAAAAACGCCAGTAAGTCTCGATTAAATTGACCTTGTTCGGCCATCACACTCTCCTTGGGTGGGTGCCCACTGCGCCCGGCTATCGGTTCTGTTCGCTCTGCAGCCGCTGCAGCAGGCTCGAGGTATCCCAGCGGCCACCGCCGGCCGCCTGCAGCTGGCGGTAGAAGTCGGCGACCTGTTCGGCGACCGGCAGCGCACTGCCGTTGGCGGCCGCCTCGGCGCTGGCGATGCCGAGGTCTTTGACCATCCAATCAACCGCAAAACCGTGGTCGTAGTGACCCGCCAGCATGGTCGCGGCGCGGTTGTCGAGCTGCCAAGACTGAGCTGCGCCGCGGCTGATCACCTCGACCACCTGGGCCGGATCGAGGCCGGCGTTGGCGGCAAAGTTGAGCCCTTCGGCGAGCCCCTGCAAGAGCCCGGCGATACAGATTTGGTTGACCATTTTACAGCGCTGGCCGCTGCCCAGCCCGCCGAGATGGGTGACCGCCTGCGCGTACGAATCAATCGCCGGGCGGGCGCGCTCAACCGCGGCCGCACTGCCGCCACACATCACCGTCAGCCGGCCGTTCTCAGCGCCCTGCTGGCCACCCGAGATCGGCGCGTCGACAAACTCGCAACCGCGCGCTGCAGCGGCGCTGGCAATCTCTGCGCAGACCGCCACCGACACCGTGCTGTGGTCGACCAGCAGCGCACCGCTGGCCATGCCGGCCAGCGCACCGTGCTCGCCGAGCACAACAGCGCGCAGGTCGTCGTCGTTGCCGACGCAGCTAAACACCAGCGTCGCGCCCTCGGCCGCCTCGCGCGGGCTGGCGCAGCTGACCCCGCGGTGGCGCTGCAGCCAGCGCTGCGCGGTTGCTGTGGTGCGGTTGTAGACCCGCACCGAATAGCCGGCCGCGGCCAGGTGGCCGGCCATCGGAAAGCCCATCACACCGAGGCCGATAAAGGCCACCGTGGCAGTGCGCTGATCACCACTCATAACCGTCTCCCCGTTCAATATGCCAACAGCGCCAACAGCGCGCCGCCGAGCAGCAGTCGGTAGAGGACAAACGGCGCCATACCGATCCGCTCGACCCAACGCATAAACAGCGCAATGCAGGCTAGCGCCGCCAGCCCCGAGAGCGCCGCGGCGGCGATCAACACCGCCCAGTCGACGCTGCCACCGATCAGCCCCGCTGCCATGTACAGGCCACTTAGCGCAATGATCGGAATCGACAACAAAAATGAGAACTCGGCGGCCGCTTCGCGGCGGTAGCCGAGCAGCAGCGCAGCGGTAATGGTGATCCCCGAACGCGAGGTACCGGGGATCAACGCCAGCGCCTGAAACAGCCCCACCACCAGCGCAGCGCGCCAGCCGATCGCCACCAGCCGATGGCTGCCCCAGCGGTCGGCGGCGCCGAGCAGCAGACCAAAGACGATCGTGGCGATCGCAATCACCCAGTCGCTGCGCAGGTTGGCCTCGATAAAATCACTGCCCAGCAGCCCGGCGAGGCCGGCCGGCAGTGTCGCCAGCGCCAGCAGCCAGACCAGGTCGCTGGCCTCGCTGCGGCCGTTGCCAGCCAGCTGGCGCCCCCAACCGACCGCCAGCACTGCCAGCCGCTGGCGAAAATAGACCACCACCGCCAGCAGCGAGCCGACGTGGACGGCGACATCGAAGGCGAGCCCCTGGTCGGGCCAGCCGAGCAGCTGGCTGGGCAGAATCAGGTGGGCGGAGCTGGAGATCGGCAGAAACTCGGTGAGCCCCTGCAACAGGGCCAGCGCGACCAGCTGTAGCCAGTCGATGGTCATTGCGCCGACTCGACCGGCACGATCGGCTGGTGGCGCTGCCACGCCTCACTGCCGCGCAGATAGATCAGTTCGACCTGCTCCAGCGGCGGCCAGTCGCCGGCCCGCCACAGCTGTTCGGCGCGGTCGAGCATCGCCGCGGCGCGCGGCGCCAATTCAACCCGCGCTACGCCGCCGTCGGGCAGCACCAGCTGATCGGCCAGCCCGCCGCCCAGCTCGCCGACCAGCGCGCCGATCGAGTGGGCCGCCAACTGCTCGCCAAGCGCGCCGGCGTCGAGCAGCGCCAGCGGCGCCAGCTCGATTAGCTCTGCACCGGCCAGCTGATAGCTGGCCGCGTTGTACTGGCCCATGCGGGCGTCGCTGATCGCCATCAGCCGGCTGCCATCGGCGAGTTGACCGCTGGCGGTCGCCGCCAGCACCGCCAGCGAATCGATCGCCAGCAGCGGAATCGACAGACCCAGCGCGATCCCCTGCGCCACCGCCAAGCCGATCCGCAGCCCGGTAAACGAGCCCGGTCCGCTGCTGATCGCCACTGCGCTAAGCGCACTGCGCTCGATCGCCGCGTCGTCGAGCAGCTGCTCAATCAGCGCCAGCAGGGTCGCGCTGTGGGTACGCGCGGCGCTGCTGTGGCGCGCAAAGTCGCGACACTGGCCGTCGGCCGCCAGCCAGCGCAGCGCCACAGAGCAGGCGCTGGTAGAGGTTTCAATGGCGAGTAGAGCGGTCATGGTCGGCCCGGCGGCAGAGAGAGGGGTCGGCTGGCGAAAAAAATCCCCGCACAGCGCGCTGAGCGGGGATTTTAAACGGCTTTGGCGCTGCGCTCCAGCCTGATCGGCAGCGCCGGCGGTTAAGCGAGTGCGTCGACAATCCGCTGCTGCACCTCGGCCAGCGCACCGGAGCCATTGACGGTGGCGAAGGTGACCGCGCTGTCGGCGGCCACCGCGGTGTAGAAGTCGATCAGCGGTTTAGTCTGCTGGTGGTAGATGTCGAGACGGTTGCGGACGGTCGCCTCGCTGTCGTCGGGGCGCTGAATCAGCGGCTCACCGCTGTCATCGTCGATACCCTCTACCGCCGGCGGGTTGTGCTCAATGTGGTAGACCCGACCCGACGCCTCGTGGACGCGGCGGCCGCTCAGGCGGGCGATGATCTCTTGGTCATCGACGGCGATCTCGACGACGGCGTCGATGGCGACATTGGCGTCGCGCATCGCCTCGGCCTGCACGATGGTGCGCGGGAAGCCGTCAAATAGGAAGCCGTTGGCGCAGTCGGCGGCGGTGATCCGCTCTTTGACCAGCGCGATAATGATCTCGTCCGACACCAATCCGCCGCTGGCCATGATGTCTTTGACCTTGAGGCCGAGCTCGCTGCCGGCTTTGACGGCCGCGCGCAACATGTCGCCGGTAGAGATCTGCGGGATAGCGTAGTGCTCAGTGATAAATTGGGCTTGGGTGCCTTTACCGGCGCCGGGTGGCCCCAATAGAATAATACGCATAACTATCTCCTCGCCTGGGCGGCTCTCAATGGGTGTCAATCGGTGCAATAGGCGGCCCCGGACGGCCATCAATGGCGCTCTGTCGGGGCCTGCGGATAATCGCGGGCGGCAAAGATACACTGAACCGGCCGAGCAGCACAACCCTACCAATGGCCATAGCTGGGCGTTTAGCGCGCTTTCTCGGCCGCCTTAACCGTCTCCCAACGCGCTTGCCACTGCTCGGCAGAGAGCGGTTGCAGGCCGTTTTCGTCGATCATGGCAGTGAAGCGGCGCCGGAACTTGTCGTTGGCGCGGCGCAGCGCCTGCTCGGCATCGACGCCCAGATGGCGGCCGAGATTGACCGCCGCCAGCAGCAGGTCGCCGTACTCCTCTTCGCTGGCGGAGCGGTTGCCGGCCGCCAGCTCAGCCTGCAGCTCGGCCAGCTCTTCGCCGACCTTGGCCAGCGGGCCGGCCGCATCGGGCCAGTCAAAGCCGATCCGGGCCGCCTGCTCGGCAATTTTTTGGGCCGCCGCCAGCGCCGGCAGACCAGCCGGCAGCTCGCCCCACAGCGGGCGCTGTAGCGGCGCTGCCCGCTCGGCGCGCTCGGCCGCCTTGATCGCCTGCCACTGGGTGCTGAGCTGCTGCTTAGCCGGTGCTGGGCCACTGCGCTTGGCGCCGTAAAGATCGCCGTCGACAAACACGTGGGGATGGCGGCGCAGCAGTTTGGTAGTGATCGCGTGGACCACATCGGCAAATTCGAACAGCTCGCGCTCGCTGCCGAGCTGGGCGTAGAAGACGATTTGAAAGAGCAGGTCGCCAAGCTCATCGGGCAGTTCGCTGTAGCGCTCGGCCTCGATCAGCTCGACCACTTCGTAGAGCTCCTCGATGGTGCTCGGCACAATCGAGGCAAAATCCTGTTCGATATCCCACGGGCAGCCGCTCGCTGGGTCGCGCAGCCGCGCCATCAGGTGGAGCAGGTCGCCGAGCTGGTAGCGGTCGCCGCTCACGGCTGTGGCTCGCTGTCGATAGCCAGCGGCTGCGGTACCAACAGCGCCCGGCCGACGCCCGGTAGCTGCTCGAGGACGGCGATCAACGCGGTCTGGTCGCCCTCAAAAAGGTGGGTCAGCTCGAGCTGCATCGATTTTTCGGCGGCGTCCAGATCGCTGGTGTGCAGCGCGGCGATATTGACCCCGAACTGGCTCAGCGCCCGGGTCACATCGAGCAGCAGACCGCGCCGGTCGCTGACCTCTAGGGTAAGCAGCCAGTGGCGCTCACTGTTGGCCGCCGCGCTGTCGCGCTGGCGGCTAAACCACTGGCGGATCTTCTCGCGGGCCCGGCTGCTGGCCAGGTAGCCGCGCGCGGTGCGCAACCAGCGCCGCGACGGCGCGCCCTGCTTGACGGTAAAAATCTCGACTCGGTCGGCGGTCTGCAGCGGCCGGTTGAGCGCCACCCGCTTGCCGTTGACCCGCGCCGCGCGGCAGCGATGGCCAATGTCGGTGTGGATATGGTAGGCGAAGTCGAGCGGGGTCGAGCCGGCCGGCAGGTCGACGACGTGGCCATCCGGGGTAAACACGTAGACACGCTGCTCGTTGACGCCGTGTGCCCCGAGCCCGGCCACATCGCTCTCGAGCTGCTGCTGCCAACCGAGCACCTGCCGCAACCACTCTATTTTGCGCTCGTAGTCGCGCGCCGACGGCGCGCCGTCGCCACTCTTATAGCGCCAGTGGGCGCAGATACCCAGCTCGGCCTCGCGGTGCATGGCAAAAGTGCGGATCTGGATCTCGACCACTTTGTTGTCGGGGCCGACCACGGCGCTGTGCAGCGACCGGTAGCCGTTCTCTTTGGGGTTGGCGATGTAGTCGTCAAACTCGCGCGGGATGCCGCGCCAGTTGGCTTGCACCCAGCCGAGCAGGGTGTAGCAGTCGTCGATGGTCGGCACCAACACACGCACCGCCCGGATGTCGTAGACCTGCGAAAAACCGACCTCTTTGCGCTGCATTTTGCGCCAGATCGAGTAGATGTGCTTAACCCGCCCGGTGACCTCGCCGGCAATCGCGGCGCTGTCGAGCTGCTCGCGCAGGGTCGCCACCACCTCGTCGATGTAGCTCTGGCGCTGGCTGCGCTTTTCGGCCAGCAGCTTGGCGATCATCTGGTAGTCGCTCGGCTCCAGGTAGCGAAAGGCGAGATCCTCAAGCTCCCACTTGAGATGGCCGATGCCGAGCCGGTCGGCGAGCGGCGCGTAGATGTCAAAAATCTCCCGGGCGACCCGCTGCTGCTTGTCGGGCTCGGCGCCCTTGACCGCGCGGATCGCACAGGCGCGCTCAGCGAGCTTGATCAACGGCACCCGCACATCTTCGATCAGGGCGACCAACATCTGGCGTATCTTGACCGCCTGGTGGTCGGCGTGGCCGCCAAACACACCGGTATCGCTGTCATTGCGCTGGGTGGTGACCACCGCCATGCGCTGTACCTGCTCGATCAGGGTGGCCACTTCGCCGCCAAACTCGGCCTCGACCTCGGCGACCGCAAGGCGTCCTTCGCGCACCGCGCGGTAGAGCAGCGCGGCCTGCAGCGCGGCGCTGTCGAGCTGAAACTCGGCGAGTATCTCAACCATCTCAAGGCCGCTGTGCAGACAGCTGACCTCGCGGCTCCAGACCTTGTCGAGCGCGGGGGTGGCGAGCTGGGCGCGCCGCGCCGCAGCACCGGCCAGCACCAGCGCCGGCCCCAGCTCGTCGGCGTTGAGCTGGTGGCGGGCGCAGAGCTGCTCTACCCAGCCGGCCAGATCGAGTTGGTCGATGGCGACATCGAGGTAGGCGGCCAGGTGGTGGGTGCGGACGGTGACCATGCAAGGGACTCGGTGCGGTAAAAAGCGGCCATTGTAGCCGCTTGGCCGCGCTTTTGAGAAACGACCCGCTAGCCGAACAGGCCGGATGAGAGGTAGCGGTCGCCGCGGTCGCAGATGATCGCGACAATCGTCAAGCCGGCGTTGGGGTGGGCGGCGGCCAGCTCGGCGGCGGCGTGCACCGAGCCGCCCGACGAGACGCCGCAAAAGATCCCCTCCTCGCGGGCCAAGCGCAGCATCATCTGCTCCGCCTCGGGCTGGCCGATATCGACTACCCGGTCGATTACCGCGCCGTCGTAAATCTCCGGCAGGTAGGCTTGCGGCCAGCGCCGAATACCGGGGATCGCCGCCTGCTCTTTGGGCTGCAGGCCGATGACCTGGACCGCTGCGCTCTGCTCTTTGAGGTAGCGCCCGGTCCCCGAGATGGTGCCGGTGGTGCCCATCGAGCTGATGAAATGGGTCACCCGGCCGCCGGTCTGGCGCCAGATCTCGGGGCCGGTGGTGGCGTAGTGGGCCGCCGAGTTATCGGGGTTGTTGAACTGGTCGAGCACCCTGCCCTCACCGCGCGCCTGCATCGCCAGGGCCAGATCGCGGGCCCCCTCCATACCCTGCTCGGCGGTCACCTCGATCAATTCGGCGCCGTAGGCGGTCATCGCCGCCTTGCGCTCGGCGGTGGCGTTGGCCGGCATAATCAGGGTCATGCGGTAGCCCTTCATCGCCGCCGCCATCGCCAGTGCAATGCCGGTGTTGCCGCTGGTCGCCTCGACCAACCGATCGCCGGGGCGGATCTCGCCGCGCCGCTCGGCCTGCACAATCAGGTTGAGCGCCGGTCGGTCTTTAACCGAGCCGGCCGGGTTGTCGCCCTCCAACTTGGCGAGGATGACATTGCCGCTATCGGCACCGATCCGCTGCAAACGGACCAGGCGGGTCTCGCCAACGGTCTGATCGATCGATGGGTAGTCGGCGCCGAACGGCGCGTGCGGGGCTTCACTCATGGGGTTCTCTCAGCAATTGGGCGGTGATCACAACGGCGGTTATTGTGCCCGAGCGGCCGCCCAGCAGCCGCTTATATCGGGTTATAAGGTATGCGCTAATTGGCTAAATCAGCGCCGCGTAGGCGATCGCGTAATCCTGCTCATCGGCGATCGACAGCAGCACGGTGCTGCCACCGCGCGCCTGCGCGGCCGCCAGCGCCCCCTCGCTGAGCGCCACCAGCGGCGCGCCGCTGGCGTCATTGCTGACTTCGAGGTGCTGGAAGCTGACGCCGCGACCGATGCCGGTGCCGAGCGCTTTGGCGATCGCCTCTTTGGCGGCAAACCGTTTGGCGATAAAGCTGGCCGGGGCGCCGCGGCGCTGATACTCGGCGCGCTCTGCGACGGTCAGCAGCCGCTCCACGAAGCGCTCACCCTGGCGCGCCAAGACCGCCTCGAGGCGGCTGAGCTGGACGATATCGGTACCTATACCCTTCATGGCTGACCCCTGTTGGCAGTGCTGTCTAAGTGTTGGCGGTAGAGCAGGCGGCTGTTGAGCGGCTTGCCGTCGAGATGAAAGTCGATCACCGCGCGCAGCAGCCGCTTGGCGGCGCCGAGCTGCTCGGCGCTGTCGAGCTGGCCGCTGGCGATCGCCAGCAGCTCGCTGCCGCTGTAGCTGCGCCCGGCCACCGCACCGAGATCGGCGCGGTAGTCGTAGCGGCCCGCCGGCTCCAGCGGTGCCCCGCTGGCCGCTTCGCAATCGAGCACCAAACCGTAACCGAGCTCGTCGAGCAGCACCATCTCAAAGTCGCGCAGCCAGCGCTCGTCGAGCGGCTGCTGCTCGGTCGCCGCCGCCAGCCGCACCAGCAGCTGCGCGTAGCAGCGGTAGAGCTGCGGATAGGGGTCGTGCTCGTGGAGCAGCCGGTAGATCAGCTCGTTGAGATAGAGCCCGGTGAACAGCGGCCCGTCGCGCAGAAAGCGGCCGCCCTCCACCGGCTCGGCGCGGATCAGCGTCTTCAGCTCGCCGCGGCCGCTCCAGCTCAGCTGGTAGCAGCAGAACGGCAACAGCCCGCTAAATGCCCCTTTCTTACTGCGCTGGCGGGTCGCCTTGGCAACCAACCGCAGCCGGCCGTGGTTTTCGCTAAACAGATCGAGCAGCTGGCTGCTCTCGCGGTATGGCCGCGAGTGGAGCAGGTAGCCCGCTTCGCCCTCGACCCGCTCGCTCATCAGTCGATGTAGCCGAGGCTGCGCAGCGCGCGCTCGTCATCACTCCAGCCGCTGCGCACTTTAACCCAGGTTTTGAGCATCACCTTCTGGTCGAACATCAGCTCCATATCCTGGCGCGCCTGCTGGCCGATCTTTTTAATGCGCTCGCCCTTCTCGCCGATAATGATCTTTTTCTGGCCGTCGCGCTCAACCAAAATTAGCGCGTCGATGTGGATGATCCGCTCGTCACGAGTGAAGTTCTCAATCTCAACGGTGATCTGGTAGGGGAGCTCGGCACCGAGCTGGCGGGTGATTTTCTCGCGGACCAGCTCGGCGGCCAGAAAGCGCTCGGTGCGGTCGGTAATTTGATCCTCGGGGAAGAAGTGCCGGTTGAGCGGCATCAGCGCCACCAGCTGCTCTTCGAGCAGGTCGAGGCTGGTCTGGCGCAGCGCCGACAGCGGCACCACCTGACAGGCGCCGACCTGCTCAGTGACAAACTGCAAGTGGGGCAGCAGCTCGCCCTTATCTTCGATCAGGTCGACTTTGTTGACCGCGACAATCACCGGCGCGCCACAGTTTTTCACCTGGCGGGCGACATACTCGTCGGCACTGCTCCACTCCAACCGGTCGACCACAAACACCACGGCGTCGACATCGGTCATCGCGCTCATCGCACTGCGGTTCATCACTCGGTTGATCGCCTTCTCCTGATTGGTGTGGATACCCGGGGTATCGACAAAAATCAGCTGGTAGTGACCTTCGGTCTTGATCCCGAGCAGCGTGTGGCGGGTGGTCTGTGGCTTGCGCGAGGTGATGCTGAGCTTCTGGCCAAGCAGGTGGTTGAGCAGCGTCGACTTGCCGACGTTGGGCCGGCCGACGATAGCGACATAGCCACAGCGGTGATCAGGCGTCTCTGATGGGGTCGATGCAGCCATTATTGGCCCTCTAATTTGGCCAGCAGCAGTGCTGCCGCGGCCTGTTCTGCCTTGCGGCGGCTGCGCGCCGAAGCCGTCACCGGCTTGTCGCGCAGGGCAATTTTACAGCTGACTACAAAGGTGCGCTGGTGTGGCTCACCCTGCTCTTCGAGCAGGGTGTATTCAGGCAGCGGCTTGCCGCGCTGCTGCAGCCACTCCTGCAGTGCGGTCTTGGGGTCTTTGGCGGGCGCGCGCTGGTCGGCGGCGGCCAGCGCCTCGCCAAACCAGCCGGCAATCACGCCGTCGACCGCAGCGCCGTCACTGTCCAAGTAGATCGCACCAATCAATGCCTCGACGCTGTCGCCGAGGATCGAGTCGCGCCGGAAACCGCCGCTTTTGAGCTCGCCGGGACCGAGGTGGAGATGGTCGCCCAGATCGAGCTGGCGGGCGATCACGGCCAGCGACTCGGCGCGCACGATCGCCGAGCGCATGCGGCTCAGGTCGCCCTCGCTGGCCGTCGGAAACTGGCTGAACAGCAGCTTGCTGATGGTCACGCCGAGCACCGCATCGCCGAGAAACTCGAGCCGCTCGTTGTTGGGCTCGCCGACACTGCGGTGCGACAGCGCCAGTTCGAGCAGCTCGGGGTTGTTAAAGGTGTGGCCGAGCCGGCGCATCAGTTGCGCGCGCCGCTCGAGCTGTTGGGGTCGGTTCACGGCGGCGCTCAGTGGATAGTGCCGGCGCGGCTAAAGCTGGGCAGGCTCATCCGCTCGTCCCAGAACATCCAGCGGGCGAACGCTTTGCCGACGATACGCTCGGCCGGCACCGGCCCCCAGACACGGCTGTCGCTGGAGTTGTCGCGGTTGTCGCCCATCATGAAGTAGTGGCCGGGCGGCACCACGTCGTGGAAGTTTTGGCTGAGCCGGCCGGGCTGCAGGCGGCGCTGTATCGGGTGTGGGTAGCCGTTAAGATTCTCGCTAAAGCGGGCACTGCGCAGGTCGTCGGCAACCGGCTGGGCGTCGCTCTGGGCCATCTGTGCACCGTTGATAAACAGCACACCATCGACCACGCTGACCTTGTCACCGGGCAGGCCAACCACCCGCTTGATAAAATAGCGCTCTTCATGGGGTGGGAAAAACACCATCACATCGCCGCGCTCGGGCTCACTGATCGGCACCACCAGGTTGCGCAGCACCGGCAGCCGCAGGCCGTAGACCCACTTGTTGACGACGATAAAATCGCCCTTTTGCAGCGTCGGCACCATCGACGACGACGGGATCTGAAACGGCTCGATAATAAATGAGCGCAATACCAGCACAATACCGAGCACCGGCGCCAGCGAGGCGATGTACTCGACCGCACCGCGGTCGGTGCGCAGCCACAAACGGTTGAGCAGCCAGAACGCCGCCGCCACCAAAAACAGCACGGTTAACACCAGTTCAAAATTAATATCCACGCGCTGCAAAGCTCCCAGTTGGTGGCCGCCTGGCGGCGGTTAGTCGGTTTTTAGTACAGCCAAGAACGCCTCTTGTGGAATCTCCACTGAGCCGACCTGTTTCATGCGCTTTTTGCCGGCCTTCTGCTTCTCGAGCAGTTTGCGTTTGCGCGACACATCGCCACCATAACACTTGGCGGTAACATTTTTACGCAGCGCTTTCACCGTGGTGCGGGCGATCACATGGCCGCCGATCGCCGCCTGAATGGCGACATCAAACATCTGCCGCGGGATCAGCTCTTTCATCTTCTCGGTCAACAGCCGGCCGCGGCCGGTCGAGTTATCGCGGTGGACAATCGCCGCCAGTGCGTCGACCTTGTCGCCGTTGATCAGCACGTCAAGCTTGACCAGTGACGCCGCCTCAAAACGTTTGAAATTGTAGTCGAGCGAGGCGAAGCCGCGGCTCACCGACTTGAGCCGGTCGAAGAAGTCCATCACCACCTCGCTCATCGGCAGCTCGTAGGTGAGCGAGACCTGGCTGCCAGCATAGTGCATATCTTTCTGCGCGCCGCGCTTTTCAACACAGAGCGAGATGACATTGCCGATGTACTCCTTGGGCATCAGGATATTGGCCTCGCAGATCGGCTCGCGCATCTCGTCGACGTAGGCCGGATCGGGCAGGCTCGACGGGTTGGAGATGTGCAGCAGCTCGCCGTCGGTCTTGAGAATCTCATAGACCACGGTCGGCGCGGTGGTGATCAGGTCGAGGTCGTACTCGCGCTCGAGCCGCTCTTGGATAATCTCCATGTGCAGCATACCCAGGAAGCCGCAGCGAAAGCCGAAGCCGAGCGCATCCGAGCTCTCCGGCTCGTAGAACAGCGAGGCGTCGTTGACCGCCAACTTGCCGAGCGCCTCGCGGAAATCTTCAAAGTCGTCCGAGTCAACCGGGAACATGCCGGCGTAGACCTGCGGCTTAACCTTCTGAAAACCGGGCAGCGCGGCCACATCCGGGGTCTTGGCGTGGGTAAAGGTGTCGCCGACCGGCGCCCCTTTAATGTCTTTAATGCCGGCCACTACAAAGCCCACTTCGCCGGCGCGCAGCACACCGGTATCGACCGGTTTGGGGGTAAACACACCCACTTTATCGACCACGTGGGCTTTGCCGAGGGTTTTCGCGGCAAGCTTCTCTTTGATCTTTAGTTCGCCCTGCATCACCCGCACCAGCGACACCACACCGAGGTAGTTGTCGAACCACGAGTCGATGATCAGCGCCTGCAGCGGCGCCTCTATCTCGCCGACCGGCGGCGGCACTTTGGCGACCAGCTGCTCGAGAATGTCGACAATGCCGACGCCGGTCTTGGCGCTGCACGGCACTGCCTCGCTGGCGTCAATGCCGATGATCTCTTCAATCTCGGCGGCGACCCGCTCCGGCTCGGCCTGCGGTAGGTCCATCTTGTTGAGTACCGGCAGCACCTCGAGCCCTTGGGCGATCGCGGTGTAGCAGTTGGCCACCGACTGCGCCTCGACACCCTGCGCGGCGTCGACTACCAGCAGCGCGCCCTCACAGGCGGCCAGCGAGCGCGACACCTCGTAGGAGAAGTCGACGTGGCCGGGGGTGTCGATAAAGTTGAGCTGGTAGGTCTTGCCGTCTGCCGCGGTGTAGGGCAGCGTCACGCTCTGCGCCTTGATGGTGATACCGCGCTCGCGCTCGATGTCCATCGAGTCGAGTACCTGAGCCGCCATCTCGCGCTCACTGAGCCCGCCGCAGTGCTGAATAAACCGGTCGGCTATGGTCGATTTGCCGTGGTCGATGTGGGCGATGATAGAAAAATTGCGAATGTGGGAGAGATCGGACACGGCGCTGGGTTACTCAAAAAAAAGGGTGGCGAATTCTAGCCTATTTAATGCGCCGGCGCACCCAATTGCGCCGGCCGCAACGGCCCTAGCCGCGCCCCGCGCGGGCGCCGTCACTCGATCACAATGGTCCGTGAAATAGCCCGCCCCTGGCGGTAAAAGACCAGGTAGATCGGGGTGTTTTCCGGGGCCTGCGTCACCGCGCTGTCGTACTCCTCGATCGACAGCAGCTGGCTGTAGCCGAGCCGGACGATGATGTCGCCCGCGCGCAGCTCGGCGGCGTCGGCCGGCGAGCCGGCAGCCACTTCACTGATCACCACGCCGCCGCGCAGCTGCAGGGCGCGCTGCTGGCGCTCATCGAGCGCCTCGACCAGCAGCCCCAGTCGGTCACTGCCGTCGCGCCGCGCGGCGCGCTGGTCGCTCTCATCGAGGGCGCCGATCTCCACCTCCAGCGAGCGCTTGCGGCCCTCGCGGTAGAGCTCGACCTCGACCGATCGGCCCGGTGCCAGCAGCCCGACCACGTGTGGCAGATCGCCCGATGCGGTGATCGGCTTGCCGGCAAACTCGACGATGACATCGCCGGGCTGGATGCCGCCGCGGTCGGCTGGGCCATCCGGCTCAACCGCGTTGATCAGCGCACCGCGCGGCCGATCGAGGCCGAGCGACTCAGCCAGCGCCCGGTCGATATCCTGCATCACCACACCGAGCCAGCCGCGCTCGACCACCCCTTTGTCTTTGAGCTGGGCGACCACCTCCTGGGCGACCTCGGCGGGAATGGAGAACGACAGCCCAATCGAGCCGCCACTGCGCGAGTAGATCTGCGAGTTGATGCCGACCACCTCGCCGTCGAGATTAAACAGCGGGCCGCCCGAGTTGCCGGGGTTGATAGCGACATCGGTCTGGATAAACGGCACGTAGTTTTCGCCGCGCTCGGTCGGCAGGCTGCGCCCCTTGGCGCTGACGATACCGGCTGTGGCCGAGTAGTCGAGGCCAAACGGCGAGCCGATGGCGACCACCCAGTTGCCAACTCGCAGCCGCTCGGAGTCGCCAAATTTTAGTGTCGGCAGCCCGCTGGCATCAATTTTTAGCAGCGCCAAGTCGGAGCGGCGGTCGCTGCCGACAACTTCTGCGGTGTATTCGTTGCGGTCGGCGAAGCGCACTACGATCTCGTCGGCGCCCTCAACCACGTGGTGGTTGGTGAGGATATAGCCGTCGCTGCTGATCACAAAGCCGGAGCCGAGCGACACCGCCGGCCGCGACGGCTGCTGCGGCTGGGCGCGCTCGAAGAACTCGCGGAACATCTCGGGCAGCTGCTGGCTGCCGGACGGCGAGCGCTGGGCGGCGCGCGGCTCAACTTTTTGCACGGTATTAATCTTCACCACCGCCGGCGACACCTCCTCGATCAGGCCGGCAAAATCGGGCAGTGCGGCGTGGCCGACAGCTGCCACCAGGGCGGTTGCCAGCAGCAGGCTGCGGGTCAGCTGGCGGGCCAGCGATGGCAACAAATTAACGCGATGGGTTACAGACACAATGTGCTCCTTCAACAGGTGAAAACCGTGGCGAACAATAAAATTTAACTGGCGGCACCGAGCAGTACCGGCGCAAAGCGCCGATCGGCCGCCCAGCGCGCCGACAGCCGGCGCACCAGCGCGCCGCCCAACAGCAAGCCGGCCGCGGCGGCGGCCACCGCCAGCGGTGTCGCCATGCCGGTAGCGGCGGCACTGCTCTCGACCAGTGCGCCAAGCAGCAGCGCGACCGCCAGCGGCAGCAGATAAATTAGTAACGAGCTGACCACAATGGCGTGCTCGGCGATGCCGATATCGACCCGATCGCCACTGGCGTAGATGCGCTGGTCGTCGGCCGGCACCGCCACCCTCAGCTGCGCGGTGTGGCCGGCCAGCTGCGCCAGCACGCGCTGGCCGCAACCTTTTTTGGCCGAGCAGCTGTCACAGGTAGAGCGCTGAATCGTCTCGACCCAGAGCGCGCCCGGCTCTACCGCGGTGACCCAGCCGCTCTCGACCATCATCGCGCCGCCCCCGTTGTGGCCACCAGCTGCACCGCGGCGAGAATCTGCTCGGCGGTGCTGCGCGGCACCTCGCCGACTACACTGACCGTGGCGACTGCGCCGGCATCGCTGCGCAGGTGGCGGATCACCGCGCTGGTGGCACCGCGCGAGCCGCCGATCGAGTCGACCGGCAGGTGGTTGGCGGTGTCGACAAACAGGGTGAACTGGGCGAGCCCGTCGCTGAACATAAAGCTCTCTAGGCCGGCCGCATCGCGCCGGTAGTCACTGAGCGCGAAACCGGCCGGCCACCAGCCGAGCCGCCACGCCGACGCCTCGGCGGCGGCGACCCGCTCGAGTTGGTCGGCGGCACTCTCGCAGCGCTGCACCGCCAGCGGCTGGGCGGCAATCTGTTGATCGTCGTCGGCCGGCGCGGCACGGCCGCTGTCGGCCTGCTCGCTGAAGGCGATAAACTGGCTGGAGGCGAGCAGCTGGCCCTGCGTCGAGAGGTACTCGGAGCGCAGCAAGATGCCGGTTTTAACATCGATAAACAGCCGCCGCGCATGGCGTTTGCCATCTTCGGGCAGCGCGATCACCGCGTAGACAAAGCGGTCGGCGACCCGCTGCAGGCCGAGCGACTCGAGCCGGTAGTACTCGTCTAGCGACTGCGCCGCCAGCGCGCCGCTCGCGGCCGGCTGGGTGAGCCGCGCGATCGGGTCGCCAAATAGCTGGCAGTCGCGGTCGGCGTACTGCAGCTGTATGCCGTAGGGCACGCCGTCGAGCGCCATGTAGTGCAGCTCGCTGCCCTTCTCCAACAAGCGGTGCTCGACCGCGATCGAGACTGGCGCACCGCCCTGGACCATGACGATGGTGCCGCGATAGGCGTGCTGTCGCGAGGCATCGGTGAGCCCGGCAAGCAGCGCGAGCGGCTCCGGCAGTTCAGCGGGCTGCGGCGCTTGCTCGGCCGCCACCGGCACCGCCAATGCACAGCCGAGCAGCCACAGCGCCGCGCGGCACCAAGCGGGCCGGCGGTGGGGTGTGGTGGTCAACAACTGAGTCATATGGGCCTCTTTGGCAGCCTAACGGGTGGCGAGCGACCGCGCCGGCCGGCAGCACGGCTCGCCGAACGGTTCGATTGCGTTAGTAGAAGATAGTCTCTTGGGGGCATTTTTCAACCCCCGCCGCGACGCCGGCCGCAAATTAGCCGGCGGCGGTTACTGCGGCTGGCGGCCGTCCGGCAGCGTCGCCGGCAGCATCACCGGCAGCAGCGCCGGGTTGGCGATACTGGCCGACTGCAGCTGGTGGCGCTGCAGCAGGGTCAGCAGGTAGTTGCGGCTGTGCAGATACTCGGCCTCGCTCATCGCCGCGCTGACCGGCACCGCCACAGAGCGACTGGCGCGGTTGGCGGGACTGCCCGCCTGGGCGCTGACTGTCTGGGCGTTGAGCTCGGGGCGGAAACCGGCCGGGAACTGCAGCGCCGGACCGCTGTAGTGCTCTACCTCTAAACTCTCTTGGGCGAACTCCAGCGCCGGCTGGTGGTCGCCGCTGCCCTGCATCTGCTGCACACCGACCAGCGCGAACACCGCCACCGAGGCGGCCACCGCAACCCGGCCAAGGCCACTGCCAAACGAGCTCCAGCGGCTCTTGCGCAGTGCCGGCTCGGCGTCGATAGCGGCGCTGACCGCCGCCGAGATATCAGTGAACTCGATCCGCTCGCCGCGCAGCAGCGCGCGCTGCTGGTGGTAGCCCCGCCAGCGGCCGCGCAGCGACTCGCGCTCGGGGCCGTCGAGCTCGCGCAGCAGGCGCTGCAGCTCTAGCTCGCTCAGCTCGCCATCGGCAAGGGCTGACAGTGATTGGTTGATGCGCTGTTGGTAATCACTCATAAATCGGTTCTCACAATACACTCATTGGTGTGCTGGCTCTGCACTGATCTTGCCGGTTATGACCCGGCCGCTCAGCAGAAGTTCAGCGCCGCCCCATTTAATTTTAGCCGGCCGCTGCAGCCGCCATTTAATTACAGTTAGTTAGATTTAGTCGGCCACCCCGCGGACCCTAGCAATCTCTGCCTCGATCGCCTCGCGGGCGCGGAATATCCGCGAGCGCACGGTGCCGATCGGGCAGCCCATCACCTCGGCGATCTCGTCGTAACTGAGGCCGTCGTATTCACGCAGGGTCACCGCGCTGCGCAGCTCCTCTGGCAGCGATTCGATGACCGCCTCAAGGGCGGCCGCCAGCTGGTCCCGGGCCAGCGAATTCTCGGGGTTGTCGAGCTCGGTGAGATGGCCGGCGGCGCCAATCTGCTCGGCGTCATCGAGTTCGATGTCGCTGCTCGGCGGGCGGCGGTTGCGCGACACCAGGTAATTTTTTGCGCAGTTGACCGCGATCCGGTAGAGCCAGGTATAAAACTGGCTGTCGCCGCGAAACTTGGGCAGCGCCCGGTAGGCCTTGATAAAGGCCTCTTGGCTGACGTCGGCGACCTCGTCGCGGTCGCGCACAAAACGGCTGACAATCGCCTGCACGCGGCCCTGATACTTGAGCACTAAAAGGTCGAAAGCACGCTTGTCGCCGCGCTGGACGCGCTCTACTAATTGGGCGTCTGAATCGGCGGGATTATTTTGTTGTTCGGCCATCGAGCAGGTTACTTATTGTTGGTGAAGTCACGTCGCCCTAGCTCGGCCATTGGCCGGCTGGCGAACGCTGTCTGACTGTTGCTGTACAGTTTAGTTCAACCCGCCGCAGGCAGATAGATTTAGCGCGCTTTAAGCGGATAGTCTATCATGCCCGCCACGGCAACACAGGCGGAGAGCCTCCATGACACGTCAACTTCACTACGATGTTTTAATCGTCGGCAGCGGCGTCGCCGGGCTGGCGCTGGCACTGCAACTGGACACCACTTTGAAGGTCGCGGTAATCAGCAAAGGACCGCTGATCGGCGGCTCGTCGTGGCTGGCGCAGGGCGGTATTGCCGCGGTGTTCGACGAGGACGATTCGCTGCAGGCGCACATCGACGATACGCTGGTCGCCGGCGCCGGTCTCTGCCACGAGCAGGCGGTCCGCTTTGTGGTTGAAAACGGCCCCGATGCGGTGCGCTGGCTTATCGACCAAGGGGTCGAGTTCACCCGCCACCACACTGGTGGCGATTACCACCTTACTCAAGAGGGCGGCCACAGCCACCGGCGCATTTTGCACACCGCCGACGCCACCGGCGTGGAGATCACCGGCACGCTGATCGAACGGACCCGCGAAGCGGCCAACATCGATATTTTTGAGCAGCACTGCGCCATCGATCTGGTCACTCAAGCCGACCACGACTCGCGCAAAATCCGCTGTACTGGCGCCTATATTCTCGATCGCAGCGACGACAGCGTCACCCTCTTCCAAGCGCGCTCGGTGGTGTTGGCGACCGGCGGTGCCAGCAAGGCCTACCTGTATAGCAGCAACGCCGATGGCGCCAGCGGCGACGGTATCGCGATGGCCTGGCGGCGCGGCTGCCGGGTCGCCAATATGGAGTTCAACCAGTTTCACCCCACCTGCCTCTACCACCCGGGCGCCAACTCGCTGCTGATTACCGAGGCGCTGCGCGGTGAAGGGGCGCTGCTCAAGCTGCCCGACGGCAGCCGCTTTATGCCCCAGTTCCACAAAGATGCCGAGCTGGCGCCGCGCGACATCGTCGCCCGCGCCATCGACCACGAGATGAAACGGCTCGGTGCCGACTGCCTCTATCTGGACATCAGCCACAAAGGCAGTGACTTTATTACCGAGCACTTTCCGACCATTTATAAGAGCTGTCTCGACTACGGCATCGACATGACCCGCGAGCCGATACCGGTGGTGCCGGCCGCCCACTACACCTGTGGCGGCGTGGTCGTCGACGAGAGCGGCAGCACCGACCTGCAGCACCTCTACGCGATCGGCGAGACTGCCTTTACCGGCCTGCACGGCGCCAACCGGATGGCCAGCAACTCGCTGCTCGAATGCTTGGTCTACGCCCGCTCGGCGGCGGCAGCGATCAACCAGCGGATGCCGGCTATCCGCCCGCCGGACTTTATCAAGCCGTGGGACGAGTCGCAGGTGACCTCCTCCGACGAGGACGTGGTGATCTCACACAACTGGGACGAGCTGCGGCGATTTATGTGGGACTACGTCGGCATTGTCCGCACCAACAAACGCCTCGAGCGCGCCGAGCACCGCATCAAGCTACTACAACAAGAGATTGCCGAGTACTACAGCAACTACAAAGTCAGCCGCGACCTGCTCGAGCTGCGCAACTTGGCCAGCGTCGCCGAGCTGATCATCCGCTGCGCGCTGCAGCGCCGCGAGAGCCGCGGGCTGCACTTCACCCTCGACTACCCAGAGCTGTCAGCGCTGGCGCGGGACACCATTCTGGTGCCGCTCAACTACGCCGACCAAGAGTTTGTGATCAGCCGCCGCTAACCGCTGCCGATCAACAGCGCCCGGCACAACCGCCGGTAGTCGCCGGCCGGCAGGGCGTCGCGACAGACCCAGTACTGGCGCAGCCAGCGTCGGCCGGGGCGGCGCACAGCGAGCAGTAACAGCGGTCCGAACAGCCACTGCCGCGGCGCCAGCTCAACCGGCTGCAGCGCACCAGTGGCGCTGCCAAGCGCCCAGCGGGAGCCGTCACATTGCAGAGTAAAACCACCGTTGCGGCGCCGCCATTCGCGCACCGCTAGCCCAGCGCCAGCCACCAATAGCAGCGCGCTCAGCGTCGCAGTCGGCATCAGGTAACCACCGGCCGTGCCGGCCAGCAGGCTGAGCGCTACCCGCGCGCGGCGCAGCAGCGCCGAATCACCCACCTGCCAGCGGTTGGCCGCCAGCGCCGCGGCGCGCTCCACAGCGGCCGGCCGCTACGGGCTGGCGCCGGGGGTGTTGCGGCTGTCGCGGATGATCTGCACGATCTGCAGCAACTCGCTGTCGTCCGGGTCGACCCGCTTCATCAGCCAGCCGAACAGGTCCTGATCCTCGCAGGCGAGTAGCTCTTGAAAGCGCTGCTGATCGGCCTCGCTGAGCTGGTCGTAATTCTCGTCGACAAACGGGCTGAGAATGAGATCGAGCTCGAGCATACCGCGCCGACTGCCCCATTTAACTCGGTTTTTATCCATCGTTGCGCTCCACTGATTAAGGTCTGGGCGCGGGCCCAGCCGAGGCGCTATTATAGGCGACATCGGACTGGCCAACACCTTCTTACACCCACATGAGCGACCGCTATGACCACCACTGCGACCCCCGACTGGGCTCAGATCATCTGCGCACCGACCACTGCCAGCGCGCCGCTGGCAGTGCCGCGCCCGCGCGGCGCGATCCGCCTGCGCGGTCCGGACGCCGCCAAGTTCCTGCAGGGCCAAACCACCTGCGACCTGTTGGCACTGGCCGAACAGCGCGATGGCGAGGCGATCGGCGGCGCCCAGTGCACCCCCAAGGGGCGGATGATCTTTGATTTTTGCGCCTTCTTCAGCCAGGCGGATGGCGAGCGCGACCTGATCTTGATCACCGCCCCCGATCTGGTCGATATCGCTATCACCAGCTTAAAAAAATACGCGGTGTTTTTTAAGGTAGAAATCAGCGACGTCTCTGCACAGTGGTGCCAGCTGTTGCTGCTGGGCGATGCCCCGGCGCAGCCGCCCGCTGCCACCCTGTTCGCGCTCGCCGAGCGCATCACTACACTCACCCTGCCGCTCAGCGCCGCGGCCGAACTGCAATTGGCCGACTGGCAGCTCGGCGACAGCGCCGCCGCCGAACAAGCGCTGCTGGCCGCCGGTATCGCCGAAGTGACCGCCGCCACCAGCGAGCTGTTTATTCCGCAGATGCTCAACTTTGACCACCGCGGTTTTATCAGCTTTAAGAAAGGCTGCTACACCGGCCAAGAGATTGTCGCCCGCGCCCACTACCGCGGCGCCGTCAAGCGCCGGCTGGCGCTGCTGCAAGCCAGCGGCGAGCTGCCGGCATCGGCCCAGCCGGGCGCCGAGCTGCGCGACGGCGATGGCCGCGCGATCGGCACCATTGCAGCGCTCGGCGCTGCCCAACTGCTGGCGGCAGTCACCGAGCAAGCGCTGGCGGTGGAGCAGTTCAGTGTCGACCAACAGCCGTTTACTGCCACTGCCAGCGCCCTGGTCGCCGCCACCGAGTGAGCGAGCTGGCGACACTGCTCGACTGGGCCGACAGCCACACCGCGCTGTTGAGCTGGCTCGGGGTCGGCTCGCTGCTATTTTTTATCGCCAGTATCGCCGCACTGCCGTGGTTGGCCGCGCAGATACCGGTCAATTACTTCACGGCCGGCAGCCGCCGCGCGCCGCGCACCGCCCGGCGCTGGCTGTGGCTGCTGCTGCGCAAT
Source organism: Porticoccaceae bacterium (assembly GCA_024639885.1). Taxonomy (GTDB): domain Bacteria; phylum Pseudomonadota; class Gammaproteobacteria; order Pseudomonadales; family Porticoccaceae; genus LSUCC0057. The sequence continues at coordinate 273,191 of JAHEGD010000004.1, forward strand.
CTATGCGGGCTGCTGCTGCTGGCCAGTGGGGTCGCCATGCTGGTGCTGCCCGGCCAAGGGCTGCTGACCATACTGGTGGCGCTGATCCTGCTCGACTACCCAGCAAAAAAGCAGCTTGAACGCCGCCTAGTGGCCAGCGAGTCGGTGCTTAAATCACTCAACTGGCTGCGCCGTCGGCGCGGTGCCGCGCCACTCAACATCGACTAGAAGAGCCGCGGCTGGCTGGCCGGCAGCTGCCAATCAATCGCCGCGCGGCGCTGTTCACGCAGGTAGCGGTTGGCCGCCGAGAACGGCCGCGAGCCGAAAAAACCGCGCCGCGCCGACAGCGGCGACGGGTGTGCGCTGGTCAAAATTAGGTTGCGCCGGCCATCGATCAGCGACACCTTGGCGGCGGCGTTGTTGCCCCACAAGATAAACACCACCGGCTCGGCGCTGGCGCTGATAGCGGCAATGACCGCGTCGGTAATGCTCTCCCAGCCCCAGCCCTGGTGGCTGTTGGGCGCACCCGGCTCGACAGTGAGCACCGCATTGAGCAGCAGCACCCCCTGCCCGGCCCAGTGGCTGAGATCGCCGCAGTCCGGCCGCGATAGCCCCAGGTCGTCGCTCAACTCGGTAAAGATATTGCGCAGCGACGGCGGCACGGCGACGCCGGCGGGTACCGAAAAGCTCAAGCCGTGCGCCTGGCCGATACCGTGGTAGGGATCTTGGCCGACAATCACCACTTTGACGGCACTCGGCGGAGAGGCCCTAAACGCAGCAAAACGCTCCGCCACCGGCGGCAGCACGGTTGCCCCAGCGGCGGCCCGAGCCGCCAGCGCTGCCTGCAGCGCGCGCCCCGCTGGGGCGGCCAGTGGCGCTGCCAGTAGCGCCCGCCAACCGTCGTCGAGCCCCGCCAACCCGCTCTCTATGTCGTCCATTAACGCCCCTTTTTAAGCCGATCCCACCGCGGCGCAGTGTAACACCCGGCGGCGGCGCGGCGGGCGACCTCGGGGTCGCGGTTTGGCTCGACAACGCAGCTCCATTTCTATACATTAGCGGCCGTTGCATAGCAGTGGCGGCGCTCCGCCACACCACCGGCATTGAGTGACTGTAATCAATGAGTGAGAACCTGCTATATCGGCGTCATGTCGGCCTCTGGCTCGCCATCTGCGCGGCCACCATTCTCGGTATGATTCTGCTCGGCGGGGTGACCCGGCTGACCAACTCCGGCCTGTCGATGGTCGAGTGGCGGCCACTGTTGGGGATTATCCCGCCGCTCAATCAAGAGCAGTGGCTGGCGGTCTTCGGCAAATATAAGAACTCCCCCGAGTACCAGATCGTCAACGCCGGCATGAGCCTGGCCGAGTTCAAATACATCTTTATGTACGAGTACCTACACCGGGTGCTGGGCCGCATCATCGGTGTGCTGTTTTTCGTCCCCTACCTCTACTTCCTGATCAAGGGTCGCATCCCGGTCGGCTACCGCGGCAAGTTGGCGCTGCTGTTTGTGCTCGGCGGCTGCCAGGGTCTACTCGGCTGGTTTATGGTCAAAAGCGGGCTGGTCGACAACCCGCGGGTCAGCCACTACCGGCTGACCGCCCACCTCGGCCTCGCGGTGCTGATCTTCGGTTTTATGGTCTGGCTGGCCAGCTCGCTACTCGCCTCGGCGCGCACAGAGGCGCTCAGCTGCGCCGGCGACCTGAAGATCCGCCGGGTCGGCTGGTTCGCCGCCACCGTCGCCGCACTGCTCTACCTAATGATTCTCTCCGGCGGTCTGGTCGCCGGCAGCCGCGCCGGCTACGCCTGGTCAACTTGGCCGCTGATGGGCGACAGCTTTATCCCGCCCGGGCTCTACGCGATGCAGCCGGTCTGGCTGGCCGCCTTCGAGGACCTGACCACCATCCAATTTAACCACCGGCTGTTTGCCTACCTGCTGGCGGTGCTCGGCGCCGCACTGGTGATCGCGGTCTGGCGCGCTACCCGCGCACCGCGTATACGGCTGATTGCCGGCGTGTTTGGCGGGCTGCTGGTCACCCAGATTACGCTCGGTATTCACACCATTTTGCACCACGTGCCGATCACCTCGGCGGCCGCCCACCAAGTGGTTGGCGTGACACTTTTCGGCAGCGCGCTGGCGTTGGCGCGCGCACTGCTGGCCAACCGCTCTGCCGACAGCGACCCAGCCTCGGCCCCATAACCCGTTTACCAACCTGTTCTAACTTAACCACTGCTACTACAGCAAGGAGCAACACCATGCTAAAGACCCTAAAAACCACTGCTATAGCCGCCGCTCTCACCGCCGGCGCACTGATCGCCAGCCCCGCCCTGGCCGGCGATGTCGCCGCAGGTAAAGCGAAAGCCATGATGTGTGCCGGCTGCCACGGCCCGGCCGGCATCAGCAACAACAACATGTGGCCCAACTTGGCGGGCCAGAAAGAGGGCTACCTGGCCTCGGCGCTGCGCGACTACCGCAGCGGCGCGCGTAACAATCCGATGATGAGCGGTATGGCCAAACCACTGAGCGATGCCGATATCACCAACTTGGCCGCTTACTTCGCCTCGCTGAAGTAGAGGCCGGCCGGCTGTCGCCAAGACGCGCTCCGGCGCGTCTTTTTTTTTCCCGCCATTTCGCCGCACCGGTTAAGTCTCCCTTAAGGTTGGCCCGCTACTGTTTCGCTCAATCTACGATTAATTTGAGCGATCGATCAGTTAATGACCCACAGCCTGCCAGACACGCCAGCCGCCGAGCGGATTGATCCGCCGTGCTCACTGGCCTTAAACCACCCCAACAGCGCCGGCTATGCAGCCAGCGCGGCCACTATTCGCCGCCACTACTGGCAGAGCCACCACGCTCAGCTGGCCACTACTATGCCCCTGCTACTGTCGCTGTCAGTCGATGATCAGGGTGTACAAGCTGCGCTGGGGCTGCGCTGTGCGGCCGTCGAGCCGCTATTTTTAGAGCACTACCTGGATGCCCCGATTGAATCGGCGATTGCCAGCGCCGCCGCTATGCCAGTGTTGCGCGAGCGAATAGTCGAAATCGGCAATCTCGTCGCCACACGGCGCACCGGCAGCCAGCAGCTTTTTATACTAATGACCGCCATCGTTGCTGCCGCTGGATTCCAGTGGATGACCTTTACCGCGACCCCGCAGGTAGCCAAACTGATTGGCCGGCTCGGTTATACACCGCTCGACCTCGGCGTTGCCGAACCGGGTAGGCTCGCCGACAGAGGGGCTTGCTGGGGGAATTACTTCAATACCGCGCCGCGACTGCAGGCCGGTCGTCTCAGCGCGGCGATGGCTGCGCTAAACGCTAATCCGCGCTGCGCCACACTGCTTGCCGAGCGCCAGCCGATCATCGCCGAACTCGCAGCACGACTCGAGCGAGCCTGTCACCGTGTGGACTAAACCTCTCAGTAAATTCGCAACAGCACAGCGGCGTCACGCTATCGATCCGACCGCCGTTGCGCTGTCGGATAGCGCCCGCCAGGTGAGTTGGGCGCAGTTGGCCGAGGCGGTTGAAGCTGTCGCTGCAGAACTGAGCTCCCTCCGCATCAAAAGGCTGGCGCTGGTCGCCGATAACAGCGTCGACTGGGCGCTGATCGACCTGGCCGCCCAACAGGCCGAGATCGTATTGATTCCGCTCCCCAACTTCTTCACTGCGGCACAGGCCAGACACAGCGCGCAAGCGGCTGGGGTGGACTATCTGATCGCCGACCAACTTCCGTTGGCGTGGCTGCAGGCACTGGCACTGCAAGCCAATACGGGGCAGCCACTGTCGGCCGCCCCGCGCATGTCCGGCTACCGATTAGCGGTGGCAACGCAGCGCCCAGAGCTGCCCCGGGGATGTCAAAAAATCACTTTCACCTCGGGTTCCACCGGTGCACCGAAAGGGGTCTGCTTAACGGCTGAGCATCAGTGGCAGGTGGCCGAATCACTGGCCGACGCCATCGGCTTGAACAAGCCGCGCCACCTGGGCTTGCTCCCTCTGGCAACGCTGCTGGAGAACATCGCCGGAATCTACACCCCATTGTGGTGCGGCGGATCAGTCTGTTTCGCCGCGGCCAGTGAGCGCGGCTTGAGCGGCAGCTCTGAGCTGTCACCCGAGCGGTTGCTCGATTGCATCGCCAGCCGACAACCCGATTCGCTGATCGCTATCCCGGCACTATTGACCCTGTTGGTAGCAGCAGCTGAGCAGGGCTGGCAGCCGCCCACCACACTAAAATTCATCGCCGTCGGTGGGGCCAGGACTGCCCCACAGTTAATTACCGCAGCGGCACGACTGGGGCTGCCGGTCTACGAGGGCTATGGTCTATCCGAGTGCGGCTCGGTGGTGGCGCTGAATCGCCCCGCCGCCAACCTGGCCGGCAGCGCCGGAAAAATTCTCGATCACTGCCAAGTCAGGGTTGAGAACGGCCAGCTGGTTATTGAGCGGCCGTGCTTTCTCGGCTATGTCGGCGACCGCGCCAGCTGGGGCGCTATCGAGGTCGCCAGCGGTGACTTAGCAAGCCTCGATGAAGCGGGCTTTTTAACCATCCGCGGGCGCAAGAACCATCTGCTAATTACCAGTTTTGGCCGCAACGTCTCACCGGAATGGGTCGAGTCACTGCTGCTTGGCGGGACCCTATTGCGCCGCTGTGTGGTGGTCGGTGACGCCCAGCCACAGCTCACTGCGCTGATCGACAACCAACCATCGCTCAGCGATCGGGCCATCGAGGATTGGCTGGCCCGCTGTAACGCCGAGCTCCCTGACTATGCCCAAGTGCACCATTGGATCCGGCTCGACGAGCGACAGTGGCAGCCACTGTTAACCGCCAACGGCCGCCCGCGGCGTGCGCTTATCCAGACATTTTTTAATCGCCTAACCACCATCGAGGAGACGCAATGAGCCAGTTCTATCAGTATTTACAGGACGCCACCGCGAATGACCGCGACTACATCAGCTCGGCACCGATCATCCAGCAGGCACTCGCCGGCGCTATCGATGGCGATCACTATGCGGCGTTTTTGCTGCAGGCCTACCACCATGTTCGCCATACTACTCCGCTGTTGATGGCCTGCGGTGGTCGGCTTGGCGGCGCCTACGAATGGCTGCGCAACGCGGTAGCCGAGTACATCGAAGAGGAGCTCGGTCACCAAGAGTGGGTACTCAACGACATCGCCGCAGTCGGGTTTGATAAAGAGCTGGCCCGCCACTCAACCCCCAATCCAGCCACCGAGTTGATGGTCAGCTACGCCTACGACACCATTGCCCGCGGCAACCCCGTCGCCTTTTTTGGCATGGTGCAGGTGCTCGAAGGGACCAGCGTGAGCATCGCCGACGCCGCAGCCGATGCCATCCAGCGCGCTACCGGGCTACCCAGTAGCGCCTTCAGCTACCTTCGCTCGCACGGCGCGCTCGACCAAGATCATGTCCGATTTTTTGCTGACACAATGAACAAAATTGACCTGGCCGAGGATCAGGCGGCCATTATTCACGCCGCTAAAATGTTCTATCGGCTGTACGGCAATGTATTTCGTGCCATCGAGCCGAGCCAGGTCGCCGCGCTGAGGAGCCGCGCCGCATGAACCCCAGCAACCGTTTCACCGGCAAAACCATCCTACTGACCGGCGCCACCGGTGGGCTCGGCGAGGCGCTCGCCCACCAGCTGGCGGAGTCCGGCGCGACACTGCTATTGACCGCCCGCAGCGCCCCCGCACTGGTGCAATTAGCGGCGGCTTTACCCGGCTCACATCGCCATTTTGCCGCTGACATCGCGATTGCAGACGACCGCGAGGCACTGGTCAGTTGGGTCAGCGATCAGACCCTAGACGGCCTGATTAACAATGCGGGCGTGGGCCAGCTCGGCCTCGTCGGCGAGCAAACCAGCATCACCATCGAACAGCTGCTGGCGGTCAACCTCACCGCGCCGGTGCAGCTCTGCGAGGCGCTGGTACCGTCGCTACGGCGGCGCCCCGATGCGCTATTGGTCAATATCGGATCGATCCTTGGCAGTATCGGCCTGCCCGGCTCGGCGCTCTACGGCGCCAGTAAGGCCGGGCTGCAGCGCTATAGCGAAGCATTGCGACGCGAGCTCAGCGATAGCTCGATAGCGGTCTACTACTGCGCGCCGCGAGCATTGGCAACCGCTTTCAATAGTGATCAGACGGTAGCCATGAACCGGGCGCTGGGCACGGCTGTCGACTCGCCGCGCGATGTCGCCGAACAGCTCCTGCAGCGCTGCCAAGGGCAGCCGCGCAGTTACTTCTTTGGTTGGCCCGAAAAACTGTTGGTCAGACTCAACGCGCTACTGCCGGGCCTGGTCGATGGAGGAGTCAAAAAACAGCTGGCAACTATTCGCCGCTTTGCCGGCCAACCATAACCAGACCTGTAGTTAGCCCCACTGGAGAGCTCCCATGCCAAATCAGCAACCAACCTACCAATCAATACCGCCATGCCACCGCCGTGTCGCCCGCGCACTGGTCACTGCACTCTGTCTGGCGATCACCTGTGCAGCTAACGCGACGCCGCTTGAGCAGCTTCAACAGCGCTGGGCCGAGGTCAACTACCAGCTCGCCGACGACAGCCAAGTTGACGCTTTCGCAGCTCTGCTAGAGGCGGCCAATACGGCGCTGGTCGCCGATCCGGGCAGTGCCGAGCTGCTGATCTGGCGCGGTATCATTCAATCGACCTACGCCGGCGCCAAGGGCGGGCTTGCCGCACTGACTTTAGCCAAGGCAGCGAAGACCGATCTCGAAGCGGCGCTAGCCATAGACCCCACAGCGCTGGACGGCTCTGGCTATACCAGCCTGGGAACTCTCTACGCCAATGTGCCGGGCTGGCCGATCGGCTTCGGCTCTGACAAAAAAGCGCGCCAGCTGCTTGAACAGGCGCTGCAGATCAATCCTAACGGCATTGATAGCAACTACTTTTATGCCGAATTTATGCGCAGTGAGGATAAACTAAGCCGCGCCCGCGAACACTACCAGCGCGCCTTGGCGGCGCCGGCGCGGCCCAACCGGTCGCTGGCCGATCGCGGCCGGCGCGCCGAGATCGAGCTGGCGCTGGCCGCTCTGGACTGAGTGCAACGCGCGGCAACCGAGGCAACCCTGTGAAGCTACTGTTAATTGAGGACGATACCATTCTCGCCGCGGCACTCGATCGCGCCCTTCGCGATGAGGGCTTTATTGTCGAGGCGGTCACCGATGGCGGTGCGGCACTGCGGTTCTGCCGCGCTTTCGAGCCCGAGATCGCGGTTCTCGACCTGGGGCTGCCAGATATCGACGGTATAAAGTTGTTGGCCAAACTGCGCGAGCTCGATCGCAACCTCGCCGTTCTTGTATTGACCGCGCGCGACGGCATCGCCGACAAAGTCGCCGCACTCGATGCCGGCGCCGACGACTACCTGATTAAACCGTTCGAGACCGCCGAGCTGATGGCGCGGCTGCGTGTGCTCAGCCGCCGGCTCGGAACCGCTGACAGCGCGTTGATTCAAATCGGCCCAATCAGCTTACAACTCGGCCACCACACGGCGATGCGCGACGGTGAGACGCTGGCGTTGACCCGTCGTGAGTACATGTTGCTCAAGGCTTTAATGTGCGCCGCAGGCCGTGTTCAAACCAAACAATCGCTGGAACAAAAGCTCTACGGCTGGGGAGAGGAGGTAGCCAGCAATACCATCGAAGTACACATAAGCAACTTGCGTAAAAAACTGCCGGAAAAGTTTATCCAGACCATACGCGGAGTCGGCTACACTGTGGCCAGAACTTAGCCCTCAGCCACCTGCCACGCCAACCCACTATGAAAGCGATACGCACCTTTTTAATTGTCGTTCTGCTATCGGTGGTCTGCCTAGTGAATTTCGTCGCTGCCCTGCATGGCTATCAGCGCAGCATGCAAAAAGCCGACCAGCTGCTGGCCCAGCAGTTGCAATCAACTGGCCAACTACTCTATCGACTCTACCAGCTACTGCCAGCCGAGCCTTCCAACCAGCGTCTAGCCGAGCTACTCGGCGAGCAATTTCTATTCCAAATCTGGCGCGGTGAAACGCTGCTTGCTCATTCTGCCAATGCCCCCAGCACGCCGTTTGCCACTGCCACAGCACGCGGCGCACTAAAACAGACCCGCTACTACCGCGGTGGCCAATGGCACTACGAATTTATCGACAAGCCGCCGTTGTTGATGATCATCGCCGAACCCGAAGGGCTCTATTCCGCGCTGATTGAAGAGATGATTATCGACTCGATTCTGCCGATCATCTGGGTGCTGCCTGCGATCGCTCTGTTGGTCTGGCTGATTGTCCGTCGCGGTCTCGCGCCACTGCGCCAGTTGGCGAGAGTCTTACACCAGCGCAGCGACCAGGATTTGCGGCCGCTCAACGACCGCGACTACCCCAACGAGATTCGCACCGTGGTCACCGCCACCAACCAGCTGCTGCACCGGCTCGACCTGGCATTCGGGCGCGAACGGCGCTTCGCCGCCGATGCCGCCCACGAACTGCGCACCCCTCTGGCCGGACTAAAGGTCAACCTGCACAACTTGCGCCGCCAGTACTCCAGCGACAGCGACGAGGCCGATACACTGCTCGCGCTCAACGCCAGTGTCGACCGGATGAGCCACTCGATCGAGCAAATTTTGGCTCTCCACCGGTTTAGTCCAGAGCAGTTCGAAAGCAACCTGGAACGACTTGACCTCACTCAGCTGGCCCGCGATACCATCGCCGAATGCTACGTCATGATCGAACAGCGCGACCAGACCATCGGGTTGAGCGGGCAAGATTGCCCGATCTACGCCGACCGCTTTGCATTGACCACAGTACTGCGCAACCTGATCGACAATGCCAGCAAATACACACCGAACGGTGGCCGAGTCGAGCTCACCGTAACCGCGGATGAACAGTGCGCCACACTGCGCATTGAGGACTCGGGGCCGGGTATCGCCAGCGCCGAGCGAGAAGCGGTCACTGACCGCTTTTATCGGATTGGTCAAGACCGCAATAGCAGCGGCATCACCGGCAGCGGACTCGGGCTGTCGATTGTTAAGTCTATTGTCACGCTGCACTGCGGCGAGATTCACCTAGACCGCTCGAAGCGGCTTGGCGGGCTAGACTGCCGCGTCAGCCTGCCGTTGAACAGCCCGACATTGAGGAGTGGCGCTTGAAACTTAAACACATAAAGATCGCCAAGCTTCGCCGTGCCTTCCTGCTGGCCACGCTGACAACCGCTTGTCACAGCTGGGCTGCGCCAGTCATTGAGCTGGCTATCGAAAACAACCGGTTTATTCCCGACCTGCTGCTGATACCCGCTGACACCAAAATTAAACTGTTGATTCACAACCGCGACAGCGCAGCCGAGGAGTTCGAAAGCTTTGAGCTGAACCGCGAAAAAGTGATTCTCGGCAACACTAAGACGGTGATCTTCATTGGACCGCTGGCACCCGGTGATTACGGTTTTTTTGGTGAATTTAACCCGACCAGCGCGCAGGGTATCGTGCGCGCGGTAGCCACCGGCGAGGGGTCGCCATGATCTTGCTCAACTCTATTGTCGTGGTGCTCAAAGAGACCATCGAGGCCGGTATTCTCATCAGCGTCATGCTCTCGATTAGCCAGCGTACCGCTCTGCCAGCCAGCTGGTGGCGCTGGGGTGCTACGCTCGGACTGGGTGGGGCACTGCTCTACGCGTGGCAGTTACCCACCCTGACCGGTTGGTTTGAATATGCCGGCCAAGAGGTGGTCAACAGCGCGCTACAGGTGACCCTGTTCGGTTGTGTCGTCGCGCTGATCACACAACTAATGCGGGGCCAGCCGCACCGGCTGTCACCACTGCTGGCGATCGCCATGGGGCTGGCGATGATTCGCGAGGGGGCCGAGATCGTGGTGTTCTATATTGGTGTCAGCCAGCAAGGTGAGTCACTGCCTAGCGCGCTGACCAGCGGCTTCGTCGGCATCACCATCGGTGCCAGTGTCGGGGCGCTCTGCTACTATCTGCTGATTCTCAGCCGCAGCCACTACGCCGCGCGGCTGCAGGTCACGCTACTGGCGCTGATCGCCAGCGGAATGGTACTGCAAGCCAGCCAGCTACTGGTGCAGATCGACTGGCTGCCGGTCGCGGCGCCGGTCTGGAACTCCAACCGTTTTTTGCCCGAGCAGTCACCGCTGGGCCAACTGGCCTATGCCGTGTTCGGCTACGAGGCGACCCCCAGCCCAGTTGAGCTAGGTAGCTATGGCACCGCTCTGCTGGTCTGCCTGTGCGCCGGGCTCACTGCCCGAGCCTGGCAGCCGACCGGATCGGCACAGCGATGAGACTCGCCGCCGCCAGCCTGCTACTGCTGCTCAACAGCGTCCAACTCTGGGCCGATGGGCTGACCATTGGGCTCGTCGAGAAGCCCTACATAAACGCCCGCGAACGCGAGTTTGAACTGGTTTCACAGTGGCGCCGGTGGGACGATCATCGCGCCGATAGCGCCGTCACCGCCCTCGGCTTTGGCCTCAATGGCGACGCCAACCGACGGATCGAGCTGACCGTGACCGGCATCGATCTACCCGATCGGCAATTTGCCGCACAGAGCGTCGAGCTAGAAGCTCAATGGCAGCTCACCGAGCAGGGCGAACACGATGCAGACTGGGGGGTCGCCGTTGAGCTGGAGCGAGAAATTGACAGCAACCGCGCCGAGGCTGGAGTCACTTTACTCTGGGAGCGCCAACTGCAGCGCTGGGTTGCCACCCTCAACGGCGGCCTCCATTACGAGTGGGGTCGCGACTACCAAAATGAGTGGGAGAGCAGCCTCGCCGGGCAGCTGCGCTACCGCTACAGCGCTTCGCTTGAACCGATTCTGGTTGTCCACCTCAGCCAAGAGACCGGTGCGGCCGGGCCCGGCCTATGGATCCATCAGCGGCTGGTACCCGGCCGCCGGCTTAATTGGCAGCTAGCTCTGTTACAGGGTTTTAAAACCACCACGCCCGATCAGACTGTGCTGCTGGCAGTCGAATTCGAGTTCTATTAGTCGTCGCCAAGGCGCGGTAAACTGTGCCGCTAACCGCACTTTGGACGCCGATTTATGAGCGATAGCCCGCTAGCCAGACCCACCCTGCTCGACGCCTTTATTCCGGTGATCTTCTTGATTGCCACACTGGGTACCACCGTCTACCTATTTGGCTTGGACGCATTCGGCCCCAACCTGCTGGCGCTGCTGCTGTCGGCGGCGCTGGCGGCCGGTATCGGCATTAAAAATGGCCACAGCTGGGCGCATATCGAAGAGGGGATGATCGAGACCATCTCGCTGTCAATGCGCTCAATCCTGATTTTGATGATGGTCGGCGCATTGATCGGCAGTTGGATGCTCAGCGGCACCGTGCCGACCATGATCTACTACGGTGTGGCGCTGATCTCGCCGGAGTACTTTTACCTGACCGCCAGCTTGGTATCGGCACTGGTCGGCTTCAGTATCGGCAGCTCGTGGACGGTCGCCGGCACCCTAGGGATCGGCCTGATGGGGGTCGCCGCGGCACTCGGTCTGCCGCTTGGCATCGCCGCCGGGGCGATTGTCTCCGGCGCTTATCTGGGCGATAAAATGTCGCCGCTGTCGGACACCACTAACCTCGCTGCAGCCGCCACCTCGAGCGACCTGTTTGACCACATTCGCCATATGAGCTGGACCACGCTGCCCGCTTTTGCCATCGCGCTGGTGCTCTACACCCTGCTCGGGCTGGGCAGTGACAGCAGCAGTGAGCTGGCCGAGATAGTCGCCCTGCAGGCGACCTTGGCCGACTACTTTGTGGTGTCGCCATTGATGCTGGCACCGTTGGCTCTACTGCTGGTACTGGCGGTCACCCGCAAGCCGGCGCTGGCGACGCTGGTCTGGGGCACCTTAGCCGGCGTTATTATGGCGCTGCTATTCCAGCCCGAGCGGGTCGTCGAGGCGGCCGCCGACGGCGCACTAACGCCGCTGGCGGCCAGCGCCAAGGGGGTCATTGCGACGCTGTTTGGCGGATTCAGCCCTGACAGCGGCTCGCCGGTAGTCGACGAGCTGCTCAACAAAGGTGGCCTGTCGAGCATGCTGCTGACGGTCGGGCTGATCATCTGTGCACTCGCCTTTGGCGGCGCCATGGGCCGCGCCGGGCTGCTGCAGCGGCTGGTCGACGCGATGCTAGCCGGAGTGCATAGCGCCGCTGGGCTGATCGTCGCCACTGTCAGCGCCTGTGTCGGCACCAACGTGTTGGCGGCTGACCAATACCTCTCTATCGTGCTGCCCGGGCAGATGTTTAAGGGCGCCTACCGCGAGCGCCAGCTGCACTCGCTGACCCTGTCGCGGACCCTTGAGGACGCCGGCACGCTCACCTCGGCACTGATCCCCTGGAATACCTGCGGGGCCTACATGGCGGCGGCACTTGGCGTCAGTACTTTCAGCTACGCCCCCTACGCGTTTCTCAACCTACTCTGCCCGCTGCTGGCGATCGGCTACGGTATATTTCAAGTCGGGTTGGTGCCGCGCGGCACACAGGCGGCCAACTAAACCGTGCGCTCCACCGCAGCGCTGCTAATGGCGATAGTGTGCTGCGTGGCGCAGGCCGCCACCCCGCCCCACTTTGACGGCGACCGCGCACTGGAGCTAGTCGCCGCTCAGGTCGCACTGGGGCCGCGCAGCAGTGAACCGGCTCGCGGCGCGGCACTCTCGCTCTATCGCCAACAACTGAGCGGTGCCAACTCCCTCACCGCGCACACCTTTAACTGGCAGTGGCGGCAGCTGCCACTGCGCCGCGGCACCAACCTGCTGGCCAGTTTTGGGCCGCCCGACAGCACCGAGCAGTGGCTGCTGGCAGCCCACTGGGATACCCGCCCGATCGCCGACCACGACCCCGACCCCAGCCGTGTTGCTGAGCCGATCAGCGGCGCCAACGACGGTGGCTCCGGTGTCGCCGTGCTGCTCCATTTAGCCGAACTAATGGCTGCCCAACCGCCGCCGGTGCGGGTCGATATCGCCCTGTTTGATCTCGAAGATCTCGGCGCTATCGACGGCCAGCCCTATTCAATCGGCGCCCACCAGTTTGTCGCCGACCACCCCGACTACCGCCCCGACGGCGGTATCCTGCTCGACATGGTCTGCGACCGCGAGCTGAGCATCCCGCGCGAGCGCTACTCGCAACGCTATGCCGGCAAACTGCAGGACCGGCTCTGGGCACTCGCCGCGCAGCTCGGCTTGAGCGCGATTGTTGAGCGCCCGGGCGGTGCGGTCAGCGACGACCACCTAGCGTTTTTGCGCGCCGGCATCCCGATGGTCAACTTGATCCACTATCCGTTCCCCGCCAGCTGGCACACCCACGCCGACACCTTGGCTCAGTGCAGCGCGACCAGCCTAGCCCAGGTCGGCGAGCTGGTCAGCGCGTTTATCTACAGCGCCGGCGACCAATAAAACGGCGATTCCCCTCGCCGCCGCGCTCGGTTATAGTCGAGCGCAACCGCCAACCAATCGGAGTATGCCCCAGTGACACTGATCGCCACCGCCCGTTGTACCCTAGCCCTGCTGCTCGCCACCGCTGCTCTGCCAACTGTCGCCGCCAGCGACCTGCGAGGCAGTATTGAGCAGGACTACGAGGCATCGCTCGGCGAGCTGTTTGTCCACTTTCACCGCAACCCAGAGCTGAGCTTTTTAGAGCACGCCACCGCGGCGCGGTTGGCCGAGGAGCTGCGTGACGCCGGCTTCACCGTCAGCGAGGGGGTCGGTGGTACCGGTGTGGTGGCGCTACTTGAGAACGGCGATGGCCCGCTGGTGATGATGCGCGCCGATATGGACGGGCTGCCGGTCGAAGAGCGATCTGGCTTGGAGTACGCCTCGACGGCGCTGCAAATTGACCCGATCAGCGGCCGCGAAGTGCCCGTCATGCACGCCTGCGGTCACGATATCCATATGGTCAGCTTGGTCGCTACCGCATGGCAGATGGCGGCGCGGCGCGACAGTTGGTCGGGCACCTTGATGCTGATCGGCCAGCCCGCCGAGGAGCGCATCTCTGGGGCGCGGATCATGCGCGAGGACCAGCTCTATGAGCGCTTTGGCACCCCCGACTACGCACTCGCCTTCCATGTCGCCGCCGGCCTGCCGGCCGGGGTGATCAACGTCCAGGAGGGCTCACCGATGGCCGGCTCTGACTCGGTCGATATCACCATTCACGGTGTCGGCAGCCACGGTGCAGCACCGCATATGGGCAAGGACCCGGTGGTGCTCGGCAGCCAAATTGTCTTGGCGCTACAGACCTTGGTCGCCCGCGAGCTCTCACCGCGCCAGCCCGGCGTGGTCACGGTCGGCTCGTTCCACGCCGGCAGTAAACACAACATTATCTCTGACCGCGCCGAGCTGCAGCTGACCGTCCGCAACACCAACATCGAGACCCGCCAGCTGCTGCTCGACGGTATCGAGCGGATCGCCACCAACCTCGGCCGCGCAGCCGGGCTGCCCGAGGACAAACTGCCCGAGGTATCGCTCAACAACCCCGGTACACCGCCGACCGTCAATGACGACCAGCTGGTAAAACGGCTGCGCGGCGTCTGGCAGCAGCAGTTTGGTGCCGATCAGGTGGTCGCTATCACCAGCACCACCATGGGCGCCGAAGATTTCCCCTACTTCACCACCGATCCGGCGATACCCAGCGTCTACTTTGCCGTCGGCGGCACCGCCCAGAGCGACCTCGATGCAGCCGCCGCTGGTGGCGCGACAATCCCCTCGCACCACAGCCCACTGTTTAAGATCGCCCCCGAGCTGAGTATCAACCGCGGTGCCGAGGCGACCGTGGCGGCACTCCTGGAGTTGATGCCGAACCGATAAAAAAAGCCGGCTTGCGCCGGCTTTTTTCAACTGATCGCGATCAAGATCAGCGGCTGAGTACCTCGCGCAGCGCGGCGACACAGTAGTCGACGTTGCGCTCGGTGGCCGCCTGGCCCATCAGCCCTATCCGCCAGACCTTGCCGGCCAGTGCGCCAAGGCCGGCGCCAATCTCCAGGTTGTAATCGGCCAGCAGTGCGCTGCGCACGGCGGCGTCATCGACCCCGGCGGGGATAGTGACCGCATTGAGCTGCGGCAGCCGCTCCGCCTCGGGCACAACAAACTCAATACCCAGCTCGGCGAGGCCGCTGCGCAGCAGGTTGTGGCGGTCGCGGTGGCGCTGCCAAGAGGCCTCGAGCCCCTCTTCTTGCAACATCACCAGCGACTCGTGGAGACCGTACAGGCAGTTGACCGGCGCGGTGTGATGGTAGGCGCGCTTGCCCTCGCCAGCCCAGTAGCCCATTACCAGCGAGAGATCCAAAAACCAGCTCTGAACCTTGGTTTTGCGGTTGCGGATCACCTCGGTAGCGGCGGCACTAAAGCTGACCGGCGACAGTCCGGGCGGTGCCGACAGACACTTTTGCGAGCCCGAGTAGATCGCGTCGATCCCCCACGCATCGACTTTGAGCGGCGAGCCGGCCAGCGAGGTGACCGCGTCGACAATCGACAGCGCGCCGTGGCGCTTGGCGATCGCACACAGCGTCTCGGCGTCCGAGCAGGCCCCGGTAGAGGTCTCGGCGTGGACAAAAGCGAGGAATTTGGCGTCGGGGTTGGTGCCGAAGGCGGCCTCGACCTTCTCGGGGTCGACGGCGCGGCCCCACGGGTCTTCGACCATCACGGCGACGCCACCACAGCGCTCGACGTTCTCTTTCATGCGGCCGCCGAACACGCCATTTTGGCAGACGATGACCTTGTCGCCGGGCTCGAGCAGGTTGACGAAGCAGCACTCCATACCGGCAGAGCCGGGCGCCGAAACGGCAAAGGTCATCGCATTTTCAGTTTGAAAGGCGTACTGCAGCAGCTGCTTGAGCTCATCCATCATACCGATAAAGGTCGGGTCGAGGTGACCGACGGTGGGCCGCGCCATCGCATCGAGGACGCGCTGGTGGACATCGGAGGGGCCGGGGCCCATCAGGGTGCGCTGCGGCGGGTGAAAGGAACTTATCGACATGGTTGTGCTCCACAGAGTAATAGCTTTTGGTTAGTCGGTTAGTTTAAACAGCACCGAGAGGAGTGTCGATGGCAGTCCGGCCGGTTCGGCATAGATCTGTTGGATCTTCGCTATACTGGTCATCGATCGTCTTGAAGTTGCCAGCTGCCAAGCGCAAACTCAAATCTAAGCTGATGCTGGGCACTGCCCGCGCAGCGGCTGTCAAAGTACGCCAAAGGGGTTACCGGCCATGCCGCAATCTGCCAATCGTGCACCGTGTTGTGCCGCTCTGCTAGCACTACTGCTGGGGCCGTTCAGCCATGTCGCCAGCGCGCAGACCACCGACAACTCGGTGGCGCTATTACTCAGCGCTATCGAACGCCAAGAGAGCGGCAGCGACGCCTATGCGCCCGCGCTCGGCGAGCTCTACTTCTCGCTGGGCCGCGCACTGACCATTGAGCAGGCCCACAATGAGGCGCTCGACGCCTACCAGACCGGCATGCAGGCAGAGCGGATTAATCATGGGCTGCGCTCGCTCAACCAGCTCCCTTACCTGTTTGCGATTGCCGACAGCCATCAGGCTCTCGGCGATAGCGAGCGCGCCACCGACGCGCTCTACTCCGCTTACCACATCGCTATCGACCACCACGGCGAGCAGAGCGGGGCGCTGCTGCCGGTGCTCCACCGGCTGCTTGAGTGGCAGCTCAACAGCTATCAGAGCAGCTCGCCGCGGGCCGGCTTCAGCCATCTGATCAATGCCGATAAAATTGCCGGCCACCTGCTCAGTGTGCTGATTGGGCTGGGCGACAGCGACAGCCGGACGACCTCGCCCAGCGAGCTGATCGACAGCTACCAGCAGGTCATTGAGGTCAACCACACCATCGCCGAGCACCTTGAGCGCTACGGCCTGCCGGGCGAGAGTGGCTTTTCCTTCACCACCGTACAAATTGCCGAGCGCCGTCCGGCCACCAACAGTCAGGCGAGCTATCGCAACGGTAAAATCGCCCTCGAGCAGATCATTCTAGAGCGCAAGCGCGCCAACCCGGCGGCGCCGGCCGAGCTCGCCGAGGCGGTCGCCGCACTGGGCGACTGGTATCTTGAGTTTGGTCAGCAGCGCTCGGCCGTCGACGCCTACCGGCTCGCCTATCAACTCACTCTGCCGGCCGCGGCCAGCACCCCGCCCGAGGGCGACAGCGAGCTAGCCGCCGCCAGCGACAGCTCGACCGAACCGGCTTACTCACCGCTCGGCGAACAGCTGTTTAACCAACCGCGGGCGATCGAGTTCAACCGGCTGAGCCGCAATTTAGACCGCCGCGAGCTCTCCGTCGAGGTCGACGACAAGGGCCGGGTAGCGGCCGTCGACTGGCCGACCGCCGAGCCGGCACCAAGCGACGCTGCGCAGAAAAAAATACTCAGCCAACTCAAGAAACTGCGGGTTAGGCCAAGTATCGACCCGACCGGACCGCGCGCCAGCCGCGCGCTAGTCGCACTACCGATTGACGCCAAGCTGCTCGCCCTGCTCGACCCCAGCGGGGCCGAGGCTAGCCCACAACCACCGGAGCAGAGCGACCATGGTTAAGCTGCGCGCTGCTGTCGCCATTCTCGCGCTGCTGGCGATGGCCAGCCACGCCGTTGAGGTGACTCTCACCGCCGAACAGCTCGACCGCGAGCTGGAGCGCAAGCTAGAGGAGTTTGACCGCAGTCTAGACCGTGAAAACAGCGGCCAAGAGGTCGACATCCTCAGCCAAAATGGCCGCGCCATGCCGCTCGACAACGGCTCCGCATTTGACGAGGTGAGCGCCGACGAGATCGGCTCCACGGTGGTAACCGCCCCCACTGAAGACGGCACCATCGCCGGCCGCGCCAGCGAGGGCTCCGGCATGGAGGCTGGCGATCGCGGCGATCAGCAGGCCGCCGGCGAGGGCAGCGACGGCAATCAGACCACACCGGGCAGTGGCCAGGGCGGCGCCGCCAATCTGCCGCTGCCAGAGGATATCGGCGACGGCCAGGGCGATGGCATTGTGCTGCGCCAGATCCGCGAGGCGGCCATGCGCGAGACTGACCCCGCCCTGCGCGATAAACTGTGGCAGGAGTACCGACGAATTAAAGGCCAATAAATGATCGCTCTCACCGCAACAAGGACCAGCTACATCGTCGGCCGTCGCGCGGCTGCGCTACTCTGCGCGCTCGCGCTGCTGATAGCCCCGCACAGCGTGGCGCTGGACAAAATCACCTCGGCGACACCGCTGACACTGGACACACCGAGCCGCCCATTTAGCGTCGCCAGCCTGCTCGATATCGGCCTGCTACCACTCGCCGACGGGCTCGAGCTGGTCGACGACGATGATCCGGTATTCCCGGAGGTGCGCAGCGCTGAGACGATCTATTTCGTCAACCAGCTGGGCAAAATGCTCGAGCGCAGCGGCGCCTGGGGGGCCGTGCGGGTGGTTGCCAGCAGCGATATCGCGGTTGATCTGTTGCTCTCTGGCAAGGTGCTCAGCTCCAACGGTGAAGAGCTTGAGCTGCACATCACGGTAACCGACAGTGCCGGTGCCAACTGGCTCGACCAACGCTACCAGCAGATTGTCGGCAAATACGCCTACGATCGCCGCCTCAAACAGCTCCGCGACCCGTTCCACAATCTGTTCAGCCAGATCGCCAACGACCTGCTCGCCGTCCGCGAGCGCTACACCGACAGCCAGGCGGAGCGGCTGCGGGCGATCACCGCCCTGAAATTTGCCGAGCAATTTGCGCCACAGGCGCTGGCTGGCTATCTTGAACAGGGCGAAGACGGCCGCCGGACGCTGCTGCGACTGCCCGCCGAAAACGACCCGTTGATGGCGCGCATCGACAAGATCCGCCAGCGCGATTACCTCTACATCGACACCATGCAGGACTACTACGACCGCTTTTCGGTGCAGATGCACACCCCCTACCAAGAGTACCGGGCCAGCTCCTACGACGCGGTTGTGCAGGCGCGCCAGCTCAATGCCAAGGCGACCCGCCAGATGATCGGCGGTATCGGCGCCATCATCGCCGGCATCTACGGCCGCTACGAAAGCGGCTCTAGCGTCGGCCGCGCGGCCAGTACCGTCGGCGCCGGCTTTGGCGGCTTGGCGGTGCGCAACAGCTTGTCCAACCGCGAAAAGGCAGCCGCTGCCAACGAGTCAGTAGCCGAGATGGGCGCCTCGCTCGGTGCCGAGATCGCCCCCCAACAGATCGAGCTCGAAGATCGCACAATCACCCTCACTGGCAGTGTCGAGGCGCAGTACCGGCAGTGGAAGCAGCTATTAAAAGAGATCTACCAACGCGAGCGGGCGCTGCCCAACCAGGGCCAGAGCGCGCCGTGAACGGGCTGACTCGCAGCCAACAGCGCTGGCTGCTGGCGCTCGCCGGGCTGGTGATTGTACTGCTGCTGGCTGCGCCGGCGCTGCGCGAACAGCGGCTGGCCGTGATCGAGGTGGCGCCACCGGTCGCTCTGCCAGCGGCACTGATCAGCGCCTCACAAAAAGCGGCGCTGGCCCGCGATCGCCAGCGCGCCCAGACTCTGGTCGCCGAGATTGCCGTTGCCGACGCCGAGCTGCAGCCGAGCCAGCCACAGCGCTGGGCGGCGGCTGACTACCAGCGCTTCATCAACCAGCGCGAGCGCGCCGACAGCGACTACAGCGCCAGCGATTACGCCGCCGCGGTCAGTGGCTACAGCGACGCGCACGAGTCATTGACCGCCATCGCCGCGCTGCGCCCAGAGCGGCTGAGCAGCGCCCTGCAACTCGCCGAACAGAGCTACCAGCAGTTCGCGCTTGAGTCGCTCGCCGAGCAGCTCGAGCTCGCCGAGTGGCTGATCGAAGCCGGTACGCCCGCCCAGCGCGCCCAGCTGAGCGCCGCGCAGGGCCGCCAACCGCGCCTGCCGGCAACGCTGCAGCGGGTCGCCGAGCTCGGCCAACTGATCGAACGCGGCGCGCTCGATCGCGCCGAGCAACTGCACGGCCGGGCCGACGACGCGATCGATAGGGGCCATCCGGCGCTGCAGACGCTGTACAGCCAACTGAACGCCGCGCTCCAGCAGCGTGAGCTGCGCGCCGCGCTGAGCAGCGGCCACAGCGCACTGGCCGCCGGCCAACTGGCCGCCGCCGAGAACGCCTTTATCCGCGCCCAGCAGATCGATCCGCAGCAGAGCGACGCCAGCGCAGGGCTGGCTCTGGTCGCCAACCAGCGCCGCCAGCAGATGATCGACCGCCAGCTAGCCCGCGCCGAGCAGCACGAGCAGCGCGAACAGTGGCAGCAGGCGGTGGCGGTCTACCAGCAACTGCAAGCTGACGCGCCCGGCCTGCTCGAGGCGCAGGTCCGGCTACTCAGCAGCGGTGCGCGGGCCGAGCTCGACCAGCGCTGGCAGCAGCTCACTGCCGATCCGTTCCAACTGGTTGAGCCCAGCTACCGGCGCGGCGCCCAACAGTGGCTCGCCGACGCGCGCTCGATCAGCCCCCGCGGCGAGCGGCTCAACGGTCAGATCGAACAGCTGCAAGCACTGCTTACGGCCGCCGCCCAGCGCCAGAGCGTGGTGCTGCTATCTAATGGTGAAACCGAGGTGACACTGTTTAAAGTCGCTCAACTCGGGCGCTTTCAACGCCACACCATCGAGCTACTGCCGGGCGCCTACACCGCGCTCGGCAGCTGTCGCGGCCGACGCGACCGGCAGGTGGCGTTTACGGTCGGCTTCGACAGCGCTGCCGAGCCGATCGAGCCGATTCAAATCACCTGTGGCCAGCCGCTGTGAAGCGGCCGCGCTATACTGATGACACCACCCACAGCCGGCTACCAGGACAGAGTGTATGAGTGAGCAACGCCCGCCCCACCGCACCGGCCAGCCGCACTGGGCGCGCCGCGCCGTGCTGGCCGCGCTGCTGGTAGCGACCGCGGCGGCGCTCTGGTACAGCACCGCCAGCCGCGCCGTGATTATTGCGCCACAGGCGGCAGCCGGCAGCGATCCGCTCGACCCGGCGCTGGCGATCACCGTCGATATCGACGGCTGGGCGCTCAAGCTTGGCGGCAACTACCTGATGCTACCGGGCGACTACACGGTGACCGTCACTGCCCCCGGCTACCTGCCCAGCCGCCAGCCCTTCACCGTCGACAGCCGCGCCACCTTGCAGCAGCCGGTCACGCTCCGCGAACAGCCCGGTACGCTCGAGCTGCAGTTTAGCGACGACACCGGCCAACCGATCGCGGCCGCCAGCGGCCAGCTGTTGGTCAACGGCAGCGCACAGGACTGGACCACCAGCCTCGCGCTGCCGCGCGGCAGCCACCAGCTGCGCGTCGCGCTGCCCCGCTATCGGCCGGTCGAGCTCAGCGTAGAGGTGGCCGGCCGCGGGCTGCGCGAAGCACGCCAACTGACACTGATACCGGCCTGGTCGGTGCGCACCATCAGCAGCCAGCCCAGTGGGGCCAGTCTCACTGTCGACGGGGCGGTAGTCGGCACCACACCGGTTGCGGCCGAGCTGCTCGACAGCGGCAGCGACCTGACGCTGCTGCTCGACGGCTACGAGCCGTGGCGCGGTCGGGTCGGCGCCGGCCCGGGCAGTGAGCGCGAGCTGCAGATCACCCTTGAGCCGGCCAAGGCGCCACTGCGTATCACCAGCCAACCGGCCGGGGCAGCGGTGACCCTGGGCGAGCGCTATCTCGGCACCACGCCGCTCGAGACCCGCGCGACAGTCGGTACCAGCCAGCTACTGAGTGTGCGACTGCCCGGCTACCAACACCACCAGCGGCCGCTGACAATCACCGACACTGACCCGGTCGAGCTGGCTATCGCCCTGCCAGCGGCGCTCGGTTACCTACAACTCAATCTCAATGTCAGCGGCGCCACGGTGATCGTCGACGGTGGCGAGCCGACCGCGCTGGCCGGGCGCAGCGAGCGGCTGGCTCTGGCCGCCAAGCCGCACTCAGTGACCGTCGCCAAGGCCGGCTATCAGAGCTACACACTGCAGATCGAGCCGATTGCCGAGCGCACCCAGACCCGCGACATACAACTGCTCACTCACGCAGAAGCGTTCTGGGCGAGCCGCCCGCAGCAGCTGACCAGCTCGGTCGGTGCGGGCCTGCGCCTAATCAAACCGCCCGGCAGCGTCCTGATGGGCGCTGGCCGCCGCGAACCGGGCCGGCGCGCCAACGAGGGTGACTACCGGGCGCGGCTGAGCCGGCCGTTCTACCTCGCCGAGACCGAACTCACCAACCGGCAACTCAAACAGTGGCGCGAGTTCGCGCCGACCACCGTCGGCGGCGCACCGCTCGGGCTAGATGACCAGCCGGCGGTCAATATCAGCTGGCTGCAGGCGGCCCAGTTTTGCAACTGGCTGAGCGATCAGGAGGGGCTGCCGCGTTTCTACCAGATCAGTGGCGAGCAGCTGTTTGCGGTCGACTGGGACGCCACCGGCTACCGGCTGCCGACCGAGGCCGAGTGGGCTTATGCGGCGCGCAGCGACGGCCGCGGCAACAGCCTGATCTACAGCTGGGCAAACCAGCTCTACCCGCCGACCGAGGCGGTCGCTAACTTCGCCGACCGCTCTGCCGCGGCACTGCTACCGTTTACGCTAGGCAATTATCTCGACCAATTTATGGTCAGCGCCCCGGTCGCCAGCTTTGCCGCCAACCGGCTCGGCCTGTTTGACCTGGATGGCAATGTCTCGGAGTGGGTCAACGACTACTACACACCGCGCCCCAACGCCGGCAGTGACGACGGCGACAGTGTCGGCCCGGCCGCGGGCGAACGGTTTGTCTACCGCGGCGCCAGCTGGGCGCTGGCCGGGCGCAGCGAGCTGCGGCTCGCCTACCGCCAGCCCGGTAGCACCGCGGCAATGGACATCGGCATGCGGCTGGCCCGTTTTGTCGACCGCCGCGGGGTCGGACCGCAACAGGGGAACGGCAATGATTAGCCGACTCGCTCTGTGCTGGCTGCTGCTGATCAGCGCCGCAGTGGCCGCCCAATCCGCCGCCCAATCCGTCGCCCAATCCGCCGCCCAATCCGCCGCCCAATCCGCCGCCCAATCCGCCGCCCAATCCGCCGCCCAACCGGCCGACCGGCCAGCGGCTGAGCGGCCCGCGACCGGCGAGCGCGACAACGGCGCCGAACCAGCGCCCCCCGCCGCCGCCCCACCCGCTGCGCCGAGCGCCCCCTATCAACCCGACGAGGCGATCTCGGAAGACAACCCGATCGCCCTGCCATCCGATATTTAAACGACTGTCCGAGGAGTTACCGTGAGCTATCGACAACGCACCAACCATCAGTTTTTCTACCAGCTGGTCGCCCTGCTGCTGTCGATCATCGTCGTCCACCTGATCTACAGCGCGGTGATTCGCCCCAACGCCGACCTGCTGCTGGCCATCAACGCCCAGGCGATCGCCGCCGGCGCCACGGTCGGTCCAGCCAGCGAGCGCTCGCTGGTGATTATTCTCAAAGATTTTGAGCAGGAGGCGTGCATTATCCTGATGTGCTGGGCGCTCGCCATCATGGCGCTCAAGGCCCAGCAGCTGCGCCGTGAAGCGGCGCTGCTCGATCGGGTTGGCGACGGCTTGGCGGGCTTTGAGCAACTCGACAGCGACCAGCACAGCCGGCTGCTACCGCGCCTGCTGAGTGCCGCCCGCCGCCAACCGGCCCACCAGCGCGACACCGCGATCGAGACACTCTGCAACCAGGAGAGCGACCTACTCGACGCCGAGCTGTCGATGGTGCGCTACATCGCCTGGGCGATACCGTCGATCGGGTTTATCGGCACGGTGCGCGGTATCGGTGCTGCACTCGGCCAGGCCCACCTCGCGATTGAGGGCGATATCGCCGGGGTCACCGCCAGCCTCGGGGTCGCGTTCAACTCCACCTTCGTGGCACTGTTGGTCAGCATGTTGGTGATGTTCTGCCTGCACCAGCTACAGCTCCATCAGGAGCGGCTAGTCCACCACTGCCGCGAGGCGTGCGGCCAGCTACTGCCGGCTGCGGCGCCGGCCGCCGACTGACTGCGCGACCCTCGCCGATGGCTAGAAAGCGCCGCGCAACCCCCTTTAACCTGTCGTTTCTCGACATCATGGCGTGTGGTTTTGGCGCGGTAACACTGCTGTTTTTGATTCTTCGTCACAACGCCGACGTGATCGCCACCGAGCAACCCGACGGCGATGCCGCACTGCTCGCTGAGGCGATAGAAAACCAGCAGCAGCAAGGTAGCGAGCTCGATGCCCAGCTGGCCGCACTGGAGCTGCGCGCCCAACAGATCGCCCTCGAGCGCGCCGAGCTGGCCCAGCAGCTCGAGGAGCAGCAGCGCGGCGAAGAGATCGGTGACAGCGAGCTAGCCCAACTGCGCGACGCGGTGGCGGCACTCGAACTGAAAGTCGACACCCTCGCCGAGCCGGCTTTTGGCAGCAACCTGCGACAGACCCTCGGGGATGGCGACCGACAGTACCTGACCGGCATGAAACTGGGCGGCGAACGGATAGTGATTCTGCTCGACAGCTCGGCCAGTATGCTCGCCGAGGAGCTGATCAATGTACTGCGGCTACGCAACGGCAGCGAGCAGCAGCGCCGCGCCGCGGACAAGTGGCAGTGGAGCCGCGGCATCGTCGACTGGCTGTTGGCACAGCTGCCGGCCAGCGCCCGCTTTCAAGTGATCCTGTTCGGCACCGATGCCACCAGTGTGCTCGCCGATCGCGACGGCCGCTGGCTGGACGCCGCCGACTCGCTGGCGATTGAGCAGACCAGCGCCGCGCTGGCCGCGGTCGCCCCGGCCGGTGGCGGCTCGCTGCTGGCCGGTATAGAGGCGGTAGTGGCGATGCAGCCACCGGCCGACAACCTGTTTATTATCACCGACGGGCTGCCCACCCAAGGTGCGCGGCCACCGGCCAGCTACATGGTCACCGCCGAGCAGCGCCAGACTCTCTTCCACCAGGCGGCGAGCAAGATCCCCTACGGGCTACCGGTTAACGTTTTGCTGCTGCCGATGGAGGGCGACCCGCAGGCGGCGGCGCTCTACTGGCAGCTGGCCATCAACAGCCGCGGCTCGCTGCTGACCCCGGCGAGGGATTGGCCGTGAGCCGCCGCGATCGCACCACTATCGATACCAGCCTGTCATTCTTAGATGTGATCAGCTGTGGGTTTGGCGCTATTGTGCTGCTGCTGATCATCGCCCGGGTCGGCGGCCCCACGACCACCGAGCCCGATCTCGCTCTGCAGCGCCAGTGGGTCAGCGCCAAACAGCGCATCGACCAGCTCAGCGAGACGCTCGCCGAGCAGCGCGCTGCGCTGGAGCGCCAGCAGCGCGAACTGGCCGCCAGCCGCGAGCTCTACGCCAGCCGCGACCTTTCGGTAGCCGAGCGCAATCGCCAGCGCCAAGACGAGCAGGCGCGCCTGAAATTGGCCCTGCAGGTGCTCAGCGAGGAGCAGCAGCGCCTGCTCGGCCCCGAGTTCAGCCGCCAGGATCAGGTTATTGGCGGCATCCCGGTCGACAGTGAGTACATCATCTTTGTCATCGACAGCTCGGGCAGCATGCAGTCGGCGGCTTGGCCGCGCCTGCAGCAGGAGATGATCAATATTCTCGATATCTACCCGACCGTCAAAGGGCTGCAGATCATGAACGATATGGGCCAACTGATGTTTACCGGCGCCGACGGTGCATGGCTCGACGACAGCCCCGCCCAGCGCGACAAGATTGTCCGCCGGCTCAACAGCTGGGCGCCGTTCAGCAACTCCAGCCCGGTTGAAGGGATTCAGGCGGCGATTAAAAACTACCACGTCACCGGCAGCAAAATCAGCATCTACGTGATGGGCGATGACTTTCAGGGGCGCTCGGTGCGCGCCGTCGCCGCCGTGGTCAAGCAGCTCAATAGCGACCGCAACAACGACCAGCGGCGGGTGCGCATTCACGCCGTCGGCTTTCCTGTGCAGTTTGCCGGCGGCCGCGAACCGCCGGCCAGCGCGGTGCGGTTTGCCCACCTGATGCGCGAACTGACCGCCGCCAATGGCGGAACCTTTATTGCGCTGGGCAGCCTTAATTGAGGGGCAAGGCCATTAACAGGGCGACCGTTATTGGCTACAGTAGAGAGGGTGGAGGGCGCCAACCGCCCAACCCAGAGAGGAGTGCAGCATCTTGATGAGAGGCAATCCGTTCAAGTTAGGCTCGCTAGTACTGCTTTCGGTACTGCTGGTGGCGGCCGGCTGTGCCTCGGTGACCAGCGTGACCCCGACCACCGCACTGCCGACGCCGGTCGCTGAGCCACACCCCGGCTCGGCGGTGCTGCTGCTTGACGAGCAGTTTCGCGGCGAGCAGCGCAACCCTAACGCAGCCACCCAAATCGATCTCGGCGCCGCCCACAGCGCCGCCTTTGCGACAGTGTTCAACGCCTTGATCGAACAATTGATCGTCGCCGACGAGCTGCCCGAATCGCTCGCCAACGGCGAAATTTTAATCCGCCCGCGGCTTCGCGAGGTACAGGTGGCGGCGCCGTCGGAGACCTACCTCAACGTCTATGAGGTGTGGCTTAAATACTCACTGCAGCTCTACAACGACCAGCTCGAGGTGATCGACGAGTGGTTTATGCCGGCCTACGGCAAGACCCCGGACAACTTTATGCTCAGCCGCGGCAACGCGATACAGCGGGCCACCGACACCGCCCTGCGCGATATCGGCGCCAAGCTGTTGATCGATTTTCACCGCATCCCATCACTCGCTCAGTGGCGCAGCAGCCAACCCAGCGCCGCGGTGGTTGGCCAATGACCATTCGCGCGCGCACACTGGCGCTGAACTGTGCGCTGCTTTGGCTGGCCGGGTGCGGTGCCACCACCACCGTCGATGAGTACCGCAGCAGTAACCAGCCGATCGCTATCGATGCCAGCGAGACGGTGGCGATACTCGGCCGCCGCGATGCCGGCCACTACGAAACCGACCGCGAATTCGTCGACTGTATCGGTGCCAAGCTCGCCTCCAGCACCGTCCAAGTCGTCCCCGAGCAGAAGCTGATCGACGCCATCTACCCCTGGTTTGAGCCGCGCGTTGCCCCCAAAACACTCGGCCGGCTGCGCCAACTGCTCGACAACCCACTGGTGCTGGCGCGGATCAACGCGCTGCAGCTGCGCTACTTGATCTGGGTCGACGGCAGTACCGAGTCGGCCCAGCCGAGCGGCTCGATGAGCTGTGCGATCGGCCCCGGTGGCGGCGGCTGCTTCGGCTTTGCGCAGTGGGACAAGTCCTCTATTTATGAGGCGATCGTCTGGGACCTGCGCGATCGCACCGAGCGCGGCCGGGTGCGGGTTGACTCGCAGGGCACCTCCTACCTGATCGGCGCGGTGGCGCCGATACCGATGTTTACCCCGGTCAAAAGTGACGCCTGCGCTGGGCTCGGCGAGCAGCTGAGTGACTATTTTGAAGGCTAGCCTACTCCTGCTAATCGCACTGCTGGCCACCGGGCCGACGGTCGCCGTCGAGGGCCCCGAGCAGTTTTACCAACAGCTGGTTGCCAATGGCGGCCGCTACCGCGACGAGGCTCTTCAGCAGTACATCACCGAGCTCGGTGAACAGATCGTCGCGGTGTCGCCGATGGCCGGCGAGAAGTTCACTTTCACGGTGGTCGACTCGGCCGACATGAACGCCTTTGCGATGGCCGATAACTTTGTTTACATCAACCGCGGCCTGCTCGGCTATATGCACAACGAGGCGCAGCTGGTCTCGGTGCTCGCCCACGAGGTGGCACATATCACCCTCGACCATGTCGCCGGTACCCGCGGCGCCATGATCGGCGCTCAGATCGCCTCGTTTATCGCCGCCGTGCTCAGCGGCAGCGGCGATGTCTACGAGGCGGGCATGGCCTACGCCGAGTCGATTCGCAGCGGCCACGGCCGCGACAACGAACTGGATGCCGACCGCGAGGGGGCCGTCTATATGGCCGCGCTCGGCTACCCGCCCAGCGAGATGATCGCGATGCTGTCGATCATGAAAGATTATGAGCAGCTGATGAAGGCGCGCGCCCGCGAGCGCGGCGTCACTCGGCCGACCTACCACGGCGTATTTGCCAGCCACCCGCGCAACGACGCGCGGCTGCGCAACGCGGTACTGCCGGCCGGCGATCGCTTGGCTGCCAGCCGCGGGCTGGGCGAAGCGAGCTTCCGCGAGCGCACCGAAGGGTTGATCTGGGGTGACAATTTTGTCGACAAAGTCGCCCCGCCCCACCGCTACAGCGACCTGCCAGAGCGGGTCCGTATCGATTTTCCAGAGCGCTGGCAGCACACCGGCACACTGGCCGCCGATGGGGTGGTCAGCCGGCCCAGCGCCGAGCCGCAACCACCGACTGCCGATGCCGGCGATGACAGTAGCCCACCGCAAAAGACGCTGGCACCAAGCGAGGCCAGCCTCACTGTCACCAGCCAACCGCGCAGCCTCGACAGTCCTGAAGAGTTTCTCTACAACCAGCTGCGGCTGCCGGCGCTGGTCGATGGTGGGGCGATCAGCCCCGCCCGGCTGGCTGGCTACAGCGGTATACAGCTCGATACCAGCGGCCGGCTCTACCGCCGCGTGGCACTTATCTACAGCCGCTACAACGCCTACTTAATTGTCGGCGAGGTCGCCGAGGCGCTTCGCAATGAGACCGATTTCGGCGCGGCCGACCAACTGTTTGTCGAGGCGATCGAGACCTTTCGACCGATCTCGCAACGAGAAATTGCCGGCCAGCGGCCCCAGCGGATAAACTATGTGCGCGCCAACGCCAGCTCATCGATCGCCGCCATCGCCAGCCAGCTCGGGCTCAGTGATGCCGACCGCGATGAGCTGCGGATGATCAACGGGCTCTACCCGCGCGGCGAGCCGGAGCCGGGCCAGTGGCTAAAAATCTTCCGCCAATAACCACTAAACGACAGAATTTACGGCCATGAACCGCCGCCTTGCCCTAATTGCCCTCGCACTGTTGGTTGCCACGCTGGCCGCACTCTGGTGGTTAAACCGCCCGACGCTGCCGGTCAGCCAGCCACAGGTGGCGCTACCCAGCAGCAGCGCACTGGAGAAGCGCATCGCCGCACAGCTCGGCGCTGCCAGCAGCGACCCGACCGCCGCACTCGATGACCCGGTCGACAGCGGTGCCATTGCCGCCCGGCTGGCCACCCTGACCCGCACGGTCACCACCGCGGCGCTGCCCACCGACCGCGAGCTGGCCGACTACTTGGCGAACCGCGCCGAGCGCTACCGGCAGAGCGATTATTTCACCTTTGAGTATCGGTTTTTTTCGGCGCTCGACCACGGCGCTGCGACCCGCGCGGTTGCCGAGCGGCAATTGGCCGAGCTGCGCGACGACACTGCAATAGACGACACTGCAACCGACGACAACCGAGCGATCGGCGTCGAGCAGAGCAGCGCACTGGCTATCGATCAACAGTTTGGTCGCGGCTTCGCAGCTGAGCTGGCGGTGTTGGCAGCCAGCCGCGAGCCGTGCGGTTGGCAGGGGCCGGTGAGTGGCCGCGGCGGCGTCTACCTAGTCTGCATTAAAGAGTATCGGGCCGGCGCGATGCCCAGCCTAGAGAGTATTCGCGACCAGTTGATCAACGACTGGCGGTTTGAGCAGCTCAGCCCGCCAGCAGCTCGCTAAAGAACTCGGTCAGCTGCTCGGCACCACCCTGCTCCCAGGCGCGCAGTGCCGCGGTGCCGACAATTGCCAAATCGGCGTGGCCGCGCAGGTAGTCCATGTCACTGCGGTCGCTGATACCAAAACCGACGCCGAGCGGCAGATCGGTGTGGCGGCGACAGCGCGCCACTAGGTCGGCAACATCGTCACCCATCTGGGTTTTTGAGCCGGTCACCCCTTTGCGGGCAACCACGTAGATAAAGCCCTTGGCGACTGCGGCCAGCTCGGCAAGTCGCGCGTCGCTGTTGGTCGGCGTCATCAAAATAATCGGCTCTAGCCCCAGCTCTGCAGAGCGGGCGTGGAGTGAACCGGCCTCCTCAATCGGCAGATCGGGAAGAATGTAACCGACTCCGCCGGCCGCCTTGAGGCGCTCCAAGAAGCGCTCTTCGCCCATTTTAAAGACCGTGTTGTAGTAGCCCATCATCAACACTTTAAACGGAAAGCGGGCGCTGACTTTGGCCATAAACTCGAAGCAGTCGTCAACCGTGGTACCGTTGCGCAGCGACAGCTCGTTGGCGCGCACAAACAGCGGGCCGTCGGCGCTGGGCTCCGAGAACGGAAACTGCAGCTCGACTAAGTCGACCCCGGCGGCGGCCATAATTTCCAGCTCCGCCAAGTTGGCCTCGAACGACGGGTAACCACACACCACGTGGGCCATCACCAACAGTGATTTATCAGCTTTGCGCTGCTCTATATAACTCTGCAAACCCATTACTGCTGCTCCTGGCCGTACTGGCGAGCTTTTTGTTGAATAAACTCTTTCCACTTGTAGTCGTCGAGCGCCTCGGCAACAGTGAAGATATCTTTGTCGCCGCGCCCCGATTGGTTGATCAAGATAATCTCATCGCGACCCATCGTCGGTGCCTCTTCAATCGCCTTGGCGAAGGCGTGAGTGGTCTCCAGCGCCGGGATCAGCCCCTCGGTGCGCATGGTCAGTTTTAACGCCTCGCGCACCTCGTCATCGGTGGCTGCCAAAAAGCGCACCTTCTCCTGCTCCCAGAGGTAGGCGAGGATTGGGTTGATACCGATGTAATCAAGCCCGGCGGCAATACTGTGGGTCTCGTTCATGTTGCCCTGCTCGTTCTGCAGGAAGTAGGTCTTGAACCCTTGGGCAATACCGACCGAGGCGTCGTTGTAGGCGAGCCGCGCCGCGTGCAGCGACGAGCCGGCGCCGTGGCCACCCGCTTCGCAGCCGATCAGCTCGACATCGTCGTCAAAGAATCCTTGGAAGATACCCATCGCGTTAGAACCGCCGCCGACACAGGCGTAAACGCGGTCGGGCAGCCGGCCAGTCTGCTCGAGCATCTGGGCGCGCGCCTCTTGGCCGACAATCGACTGAAACCAGCTGACCATCTCTGGGAACGGGTGCGGCCCACAGGCAGTGCCTAGTACGTAATGGGTGTCGGCCATATTGGTGACCCAGTCGCGCATCGCCTCGTTAATGGCGTCTTTGAGAGTTTTCTGGCCATCTTGTACGGCCACCACCTCGGCGCCCATGTTCTCCATCCAGAAGACATTGGGACGCTGGCGGGCGACATCGACGGCGCCCATGTAAATGGTGCAGTCAAAACCGAACTTGGCCGCCATGGTGGCGGTGGCAAAGCCGTGCTGCCCGGCGCCGGTCTCGGCGATCACCCGGGTTTTACCCAGCCGCTTGCAGAGCAAGCCCTGACCGATGACGTTGTTGATCTTGTGGGCGCCGGTGTGGTTGAGGTCCTCGCGTTTGACGTAGATCTGCGCGCCGCCGAGGTGGGCGGAGAGGTTGGCAAGGTGGGTGATCGGCGTCGGCCGGCCCGAGTAGTTCTGCATCAGCTGGACAAATTCGGCCCAAAAAGTCGGGTCGCTCTTGCACTGGCGGAAGCAGTCGAGCAGCTCGCTGACCGTGGCTTGAAGAATTTCCGGCAAGAATGTACCGCCATACTGGCCGTAATAGCCCTCTCTGCCTGTGGAGAAATCGAATAAATCCATGCTCACGACCTTCGCTGCGCTGTTGTGACGGGGGGGAACCAAGAAAGTGCCGCTATGTTAGCGACAGCGCCCCACCGTTACAAGAAAACGGCCGCTATCGGTACGCGCCGGTGTCGCTATCGGCGGCGGCCGGCGCGGCCACCCAGTGACCAAGCGGACATTTTTAGTCGCCAAAGCCGGAGTGATTCAGCTGGGCCAATGGCGGCGCGGTATAGCGGCTGATGGGCGGGTGAGGCAAAGCTAAAATCAAGGACTTACGAGCGGCCAAAACACTACATCTTGTGCTTTGATGTTTGCGCAACACAAAATGTAGGCTAATATCTCGCCCTGCAGTGCACCACGGTCGGCCGTTATTTTTGGCTCTGAGCGCCTGAGCAGGCGGCAATGTTAGCCTCCCATAAGCCGCCGCAGCGGACTCTGCACTGCCATTAATACACCAATAAAAAGCCATCAAGGGACCCAACAGATGACCGCCACACTCAAAACTGTTAAGCCGCTAGACGCGCAAAAGCATATTGAAATCCAAGCTGCTTCGCTGGATATCTGGGACAAAAAATACCGTCTCAAAGACAAAAAAGACAACCCCGTTGATGCCGACATCGAGGCGACCTACGCCCGCGTCGCCAAAGCACTAGCCGAGGTGGAAGAGCCGGCTCTGCGCGACAAATGGCAAGAGCGATTTGTCTGGGCGCTGCGCCAGGGCGCTATCCCAGCCGGCCGGATCATCTCCAACGCCGGCGCACAGGCCTACAAGCCGGCCACTTCTACCATCAACTGTACCGTCTCGGGGATCGTCCCCGACTCGATGCAGGGCATTCTCGAGCGCAATCTCGAGGCCGGCCTGACCCTCAAGGCGGGCTGTGGCATCGGTTACGAGTTCTCGACGCTGCGCCCCCGCGGCGCCTACGTCTCTGGCGCCGGCGCCTACACCTCGGGGCCGCTGTCGTTCATGGATATCTACGACAAGATGTGCTTCACCGTCTCGTCGGCCGGCGGCCGGCGCGGCGCGCAGATGGCCACCTTTGATGTCAGCCACCCCGACGTCTTCGATTTTGTTCGCGCCAAGCGCGAAGATGGCCGGCTGCGTCAGTTCAACCTGTCGCTACTGATCACCGAAGAGTTCATCGAAGCGGTGCGCAGTGACGACGAGTGGCCGCTGACCTTCCCGATCAGCGAGAAAGAGCTCGATGAGGGCACCGACATCAACGGCGCCGATGTCGTCTGGCGCAGCTTCCCCACCACCAGCGGTTACGTCAGCAACGACCAGGGGCTGGTCGCCTGCCGGGTCTACCAGCGGATCCGCGCCTCCAAGCTCTGGAACGCGATCATGTCGTCAACCTACGACTACGCCGAGCCCGGCTTTATCCTGATCGATAACGTCAACGAGATGAACAACAACTGGTTCTGTGAAGATATCCGTGCCACCAACCCGTGTGGCGAACAGCCGCTGCCACCCTACGGCAGCTGCCTGCTCGGCTCGGTCAACCTGACTAAGTTTGTCCGCAACCCGTTCACCGAGCAAGCTTGGTTTGATTGGGATGAGTACCGCGAAGTGGTGTCGGTGTTTACCCGCATGCTCGATAACGTGGTCGAGATCAACGGCCTGCCGCTCGAACAGCAACGCAACGAGATCACCCGCAAGCGTCGCCACGGCATGGGTTTCTTGGGGCTCGGCTCGACCATGACCATGCTGCAGATGGCCTACGGCGACGAGAAATCGCTCGAGTTTACCGAGTCGGTGTCGCGCGAAATGGCGCTGGCCGGCTGGCGCACCGGTGTAGAGCTGGCCAAAGAGAAAGGCCCGGCACCGATCATGGACGAGGACTTTGCCGTCACCGCCGAGTTGCTGTTCAAGCGCCCCGAGCTGGCTAAAGATGGCATCAAACTGGGCGACACCATCAAGGGCCGCGTGCTGCACGCCAAGTACAGCCGCTACATGCAGCGCATCGCTGAGGCCGACCCCGAGCTGGTAGCTGAGATCGCCGAGAGCGGTGCGCGTTTCACCCACCACTCGTCGATCGCGCCGACCGGCACCATCTCGCTGTCGCTGGCCAACAACGTCTCCAACGGTATTGAGCCGAGCTTTGCCCACCACTACTCGCGCAACGTAATCCGTGAAGGCAAAAAGAGCAAAGAGAAAGTCGATGTGTTCTCGTTCGAGCTGCTCGCCTACCGCACCTTGGTCAACGAGCGCGCCATGCCGTTCAGCGAAGCCGCCGAAGAGAAACTCCCCGAGTACTTCGTCAGCTCCGATGACATCGCGCCGCGCGCCCACGTCGATGTCCAAGCCGCTTCGCAGAAGTGGGTCGACTCGTCGATCTCTAAAACCATTAACGTGCCGACCGATTGCGACTACGAGGCGTTTAAAGACATCTACCTCTACGCCGCCGAGAAGGGGCTGAAAGGCTGCACCACCTTCCGCTTCAACCCCGAGGCGTTCCAAGGCGTGCTGGTCAAAGAGAAAGATTTAGAGAACACCCACTACACTTTCACCCTTGAAGATGGCAGCACGGTCGAGGTGAAAGGTAACGAGGAGGTCGAGTACGACGGCGAGATGCACACCGCCGCCAACCTGTTTGACGCACTCAAAGAGGGCTACTACGGCAAGTTCTAAGCGCCGCACCGCAGCTGAACAGCCCAACGCCACACCAAAGATTAGAGGTAACAGAGCATGTCCGTAAAAATTGGCAAAAAAATCGTCGGCTACCAAGTCGCCAGTGAAGAGCAAAAGCAAGAGGCCGCCGCGGTACAAGCGCAGGCTAGCATCATTCAGATGCACGAGAAGATCTCGCGTCCCGAGATGCTGGTTGGCTCGACCTATAAAATTAAGCCGCCGCTCGCCGAGCACGCGCTCTACATCACTATCAACGACTACATCCTCAACGAGGGCACTGACCACGAGCAGCGGCGCCCGTTTGAGGTGTTCATTAACACCAAAAACATGGACCACTTTATGTGGATTGTGGCGCTGACCCGGGTGATGTCGGCGGTGTTCCGCAAGGGCGGCGACGCCACCTTTATGGTCGAAGAGCTCAAGTCGGTGTTTGACCCACAGGGCGGTTACTGGCTGCCGGGCGGGCGTTTTATGCCGTCACTGGTCGCCGAAATCGGCACCTGTATCGAAGACCATATGCGCCGTATCGGCATGCTTAAGGCGCCGGAGATCTCGGACCACCAGAAGCAGATCATGGCCGAAAAGCGCGCCGAGTTTGAAGGCCAAGCGAGCTCGCCAGAGAGCAGCGGCGACTTCCCAGCCAACGCCGAGCTGTGCAAAAAATGTAGCACCAAGGCGACTATTCTGATGGACGGCTGCATGACCTGCCTCAACTGTGGCGACTCTAAGTGCGGCTAACCCAGACACCCGGCTAAGCTGTCTGGACTATCCGTGCCAGCGGCTAGAACCCGCCAGACCATTAAAACCGTCGCCTTGGGTGGCGGTTTTTTTTATTATGCCGTAGCGGGCTCGCGCGCCGCGCAGACCGCCAAACACAAGGACACGCCCAATGCAGCCGACCCCCCTATCAGACATTCTCAGCGCCATGCGCCCAGGCCTGTCGCCCCACCATAGGGTGAGTGATTTTTACCCCGACTGGTCGCAGGGGCGGACCAGCTTTGGCGGGCTAACCGCCGCCCAGGCGGTCCACGCACTGCGCCAAACTTGCGAGGCCGAGCGGCCTCTGCGCTCGTTGATGGTCAGCTTTATCAGCGCTGCTGGCCCGGGCGAGATCGACATCCACTGCGCCGAGCTACATCGCGGTAACAGCGCCACCTGGGCCGAGGCTCGGGTCAGCCAGGCCGGCAAGCTGATCGCCACCGTCACCGCTTTTTATGGCACCAGCCGCGACTCGGCGATCGCGGTCACCGCCGCCACCCGCCCGGACTGCCCCGGCCCCGACCAAGCGGCCCACGTGATGGCCGCGGACAACCCGCTGATGCCGGCCTTTACCCGCAACTACCAGATGCGCTTTGCAATCGGCGCAGCCCCCGCCTCGGCGTCACCCAACAGCGAACTGGGCGCCTGGGTGCGCTACCACGACGAGCCCAACCCGCTCAGCGAGGCGCAACTGGTAGCAATGCTCGACCTGCCACCGCCGGCAGTCATGCAGATGTTTAAACAGCCCAAGCCGGTCAGTTCGCTGGCCTGGCATATCGAGTTTCTCGACCACCTCAACAGCGCCGACAGCCGCGACTCGACCGGCTGGTGGTTTATGCACGCCCGTGCCAAGGCGACTGGCGACGGCTACTCGCAGGAGCACACCACCCTCTATACGCCCAGCGGCCGCGCCCTGGCGATGAGCCAGCAAACCGTGGCGATTTACGCCTGAGCGAGGCCGACCGATGGGACTCTACGAAAAATACCTGCTGCCCAGCGTCATTAATGCCGCCTGCGGCTCCAAACCGGTCATGTACCAGCGCCGCTTGGTGGTGCCCGAAGCGAGCGGGGAAGTGCTCGAGATCGGGGTTGGCTCGGGCCTGAACGCACCGTTCTACGACCCACAAAAAGTGACCAAACTTTGGGCGCTAGAGCCATCTTTGGGTATGCGTGAGAAAGCCGCCGAGCGCTTCGCGGCACTGCAGATTCCCTACCAGTGGCTGGACCTACCCGGCGAGCAGCTGCCACTGCCAGACCAGAGTATCGACACCGTGGTGCTGACTTTTACACTCTGTACCATCCCCGACCCGCTGGCGGCACTGGCGCAGATGAAGCGGGTTTTAAAAGCCGATGGGCGGCTGCTTTTTTGTGAGCACGGCTTGGCCCCAGATGCCGCTGTGGCGCGCTGGCAACAACGGCTCAACCCAATCTGGCGGCCGCTAGCCGGTGGCTGCAATCTCAACCGGCCGATCGACCAGCTGCTAATCAGTGCCGGGTTTGCCACCGAGTCGCTGACACAGCGCTACCTACCGAGCACACCCCGGGTGGCCGGCTATGTCTACTGGGGAACCGCGCGCCACGCTTAAGCGGCATCGGCCTCACTGTATTCAAAACCGGCGCGCAGGCTGCGGGTTGCCAAGCGTATCTCATTGAGCAGGCCGAGCAGTGAGAAAATTAGCAGCACCAAGGCGAGCACAAACAATCCAACAATGAGCGTGTCGGCGCTCAGCTGCCAGAGCGCGGCGATAAAAATAGCGGCAATCAACGCACAGACCAACAATCCGGCGGTTGCACACAGCGCAATCGAGTACTGAATAATATCGACCCGACGCCACAGCGAGGTCATCTCGCGCTCGCTGATCACCCGTTTGTCGCCACTAACCCGCGCCACCCGCACCTCGACTACCCGCGCGCGGTCGATGATCCGCCCCAGCCGCGCCGACATCACGTTGAGAAAACCGGCGATACCGGCCAGTAGAAAAACCGGCGCAACGGCCATGCCGATAATCTGCGCCAAATCGGTAACACCGTGGTAACTGAACACTGCACGCTCCCTCTGCCTGCCGTTGCAAGAGCGGTTAGAGTGCCGCAGTTACTCGCAGCTGTCTACGCTTTAGCCCAACTGTGGCGCAGCGCGGCGCAGTATCGCCAAGCACGGCGTGCTGGCCGGTAGCGTGCCGTACATCAAGCCGCCTGCGCCGGCCAGCCGGCTGGCAACAAACGCCTCGGCGACATCGCCGTCGCCCGCCGTCAACAGCAGGGCGGCCTGCCAGGCGAGCGCCATCTGCTCGACCAGCTGGCGGGCGCGCAGCTCTAACTGGTCCGGGTCGGCCAGCTGTTGCTGAAGGTTGGCTAGGTAGTCATCGTAGCGTTGATCGCGGCCAGCGGCGGTCGCCAGCTCGTCGATAAAGCCAGCCAGTACCGCCGGCTCGCGGGCCAGTACGCGCAGCAGATCGAGGCACTGGACGTTGCCCGACCCCTCCCAGATCGCGTTGACCGGCGCCTCGCGGTAGAGCCGCGCCACCACGTTGTCCTCCATTAAACCGACCGCGCCGATCGACTCCATCGCCTCGTAGCTGTGCTGCGCGGCGCGCTTGCAGATCCAGTACTTACCCAGCGCCGTGCCGAGCCGCACGATCGCCTGCTCGGCCGGGTCGTCGGCGGCATCGAGCGCCGCCGCGACCCGCATGGTCATCGCCAGCGCCGCTTCGGCCTCAATCGCCAAGTCGGCCAGCACATTTTGCATCAGCGGCTGGTCGTGCAGACTTTTACCAAACACCGCGCGGCCGCCGCAGTGGTGAATCGCCTCGCGGGCGGCTTGGGACATAATCGCAGTCGAGCCGACCATACAGTCGAACCGGGTCATCGACACCATATCGATAATGGTGCGCACACCGCGGCCGGGCTCGCCGACCAGCCAGGCGAAGGCAGCGCGGTACTCGATCTCGCTAGAGGCGTTGGAGACATTGCCGATCTTGTTTTTTAGCCGCTGAATAAACAGCGCGTTCTTACTGCCGTCCGGGCGCCAGCGCGGCAGTAAAAAGCAGCTCAGCCCCTCGTCAAGCTGGGCCAGCACCAAAAAACCATCGCACATCGGCGCTGAGCAGAACCACTTGTGGCCGGTCAGTTGATAGGTAGGTACGCCATCATCGCTACCGAGCCGCTCGGCGCGGGTGGTGTTGGCGCGCACATCAGAGCCGCCCTGCTTCTCGGTCATCGCCATGCCGATAGTCAGCCCGGCCTTTTCAAAAAACGGCACATTGCGCGGGTCATAGTGGTGGGCGGCAATCTTCTTTCCCCAGCTTTTCAGTAGCTGCGGCTGGTGGCGCAGCGCTGGGATGGCGGCAAAGGTCATAGTCAGCGGGCAACCCGAGCCGGGGTCGGCCTGCATGTGCATGTACTCCATCGCTGCACGGGCGACGTGGGCGCCGGGGCGCGGCTGGTTCCACGGCAGCGCGTGCATTCCCGACTCGATAGCGTGGGCCATCAACTGGTGGTAGCTGGGGTGAAACTCCACCCAGTCGATGCGCTCGCCAAAACGGTTGTGGCTGTGAAATTCTGGCTTGTGCTTATTGGCCAAAAAACCGGCCGCCAGCAACTCGCCGCCAGTCTTGGCGCCAAACGCAGTCAGCTGCTCGGCCGCCCAGCCGCCCCCGTAGTGGCGCGTCCACTGCTGCAGGAGAGTATCACTCTGCCAGCTGTTGTAGCCCTCAAGCGCAGTCGGTTGGTTAAAGACTTGGTGCGTCTCATGGTTATCGTTGGCGGTTGTCGCGGAACTGGTTGTGCTCTTGCTCATAGTGCCCTCTCACTGCGATTGTGCCGTCTACTGGCGGCTATAGTTTTTCGCTTAGAATACTGGCTACGGCGCCGCTTGGCGCAACCATGCGTGACCTAACAGTCGCATCGATCAACCGCTTAGAGTGACCGCCAAGATGGCCGAGCCGCCAGTAAAAACTGTCTACCTGACCGCCGAGGGTGCCGCCCGGCTGCGCGATGAGCTGCGCCAGTTGTGGAAGGTGGAGCGGCCGCAGGTCACTCAAGTGGTCAACGAAGCCGCCAAGAACGGCGATCGCTCAGAGAACGGCGACTATATCTACGGCAAGCGCCGGCTGCGTGAAATAGACCGTCGGGTGCGCTATCTAGACCAACGGTTGCAGGCCGCGACGGTCGTCGACCGCCCTCCGCGCGACACTGCGCGAGTGTTCTTTGGCGCCTGGGTCACGGTAGAGGGCAGCGATGGAGGCGAGCGCACCCTGCGCATCGTCGGCAGTGACGAGATCGATGCCGCCCGCGATTGGATCAGCATCGACTCGCCGGTGGCGCGGGCGCTAATCGGCAAGTCGGTCGATGACGAGGTGATCGTCACCACCCCGGGCGGTGTCGCCGACTGGCTGGTGGTGGCGGTCCGCTACCAGCCGGCAGATTAACCGGCCGAAGGGCTAGCTAAACGCGTTGCCGCTGCGCAGGCCGAGTTTTTTCAGGATCATCGCCAATGGACAGAAGCCAGTGAACGAAGCTTGTAGCATATTGGCGCCGACAAACGCGGTGAACCACAGCCAGTTGACCGAGTGCAGCTGGCTGAGCGCGATGCTGGCGAGAATAAATCCGCCGGCGATGGCAAAAATAGCGCGATCAATGTTCATGAGTGACTCCTTGGGTTGGGGGGGTTATCTAAGTTTTTCAATGCCCATCTGCTTGAGAATCCAGCGTTCGTAAAGCGGGTCAGTGTCGCCCTTCCTCACCTTGCGCAGGTGGTACTTCTCGAACGCTATCTTAGCTAGGTGGACCCATTTGCCCTTGCGCGCCCAGGTCACATTCCGTGGCGGAATCTGTGGCAGGGCGACAAATGCGGCGCCGGTGTCGCCCATATCGGCAAGGCAGATCGCGTTCCAGGTCGCTTTGGCCGTGGCCGGCTTGCCGGCTAGATCGGCGCCAATGTTCTCTACCGTGGCCTTGACCATCGACTCGATCATGTAGCCGGTTTTGGGCACCCCGGTCGGCACCGGGGTGGCTTTTTTCGGTGCGATGGCAACACACACACCAACCGAGAATATATTCTGGTAGCGCGGGTTGCGGTTATGCTCGTCGATCACAATGAACCCGCGCGGGTTGGTCAGCTCGGGAATATCGCGGACCGCGTCGACTCCGGTGAAGGCCGGCAGCATCATCGAGTAGTTAAACGGCAGCTGGTGGGTTTTGATCTCTTCGCCGCTGGCGTCGCACTCGCTGACATGCATCAGCCCTTTTTCTACCTTGGTCACCTTGGCGTTACAGATCCATTCGATGTGGCGCTCGCGGAACTCGCTCTCGAGTAGGGTTTTGGAGTCGCCGACCCCATCTAGCCCCATGTGGCCGATGTAGGGTTCCGAGGTGACATAGGTCATCGGTACACTATTACGCACTTTGCGCTTGCGCAGGTCCGAGTCCATGATGAAGGCAAACTCGTAAGCGGGGCCAAAGCACGAGGCGCCCTGTACCGCGCCGACCACGATCGGGCCGCCTTCGGTGACAAATGCCTCCCAGTCGTCATTGGCCTCTACCGCGTGGTCGACATGGCAGACCGACTGGGTGTGGCCATCCGGCCCGAGCCCCTCAATTTCGTCAAACGCCAGCCGCGGCCCGGTCGCGATCACTAGGTAGTCGTAGTTCTCGGTGGTACCGTCGTTAAGCTCTAGGCTGTTGCTGTCGGGGTGGAGGCGCTTGACACCGACCGCGCTGAACTCAATGTTTTTACGCTTAAAGCACGGCGCGAGATCGACCACCAAGTCTTTGGGCCTGCGCCAGCTGACCGCCAGCCAAGGGTTGGAGGGGACAAATTGGAACTCTGGCGAGTCTGAGATCACTTTGACTTGGTGGCCCTTGCCGAGCGCCTCTTTGAGCTCGTAAGCCATGGAAGTCCCGCCTATACCGGCGCCCATCACAACAATTTTAGCCATCGTCTATACCCTCTTTGTAGTGTTCCGTCGCGCTCAGTCTCCAAAAGCCTCCGGGCAAAACTGGCTGTGCAGCGCTTGTAAAATGACCGCAATGCGCGAGTCGCAAAGCTGGTAGACCATCCGCTGTCCGTCCCGCTGTGCGGCGACAATCTTCTCGTCGCGCAGCCGCGCCAAGTGCTGGGAGAGTGCCGACTGCGCCAGCCCGGTCAACTCCTCCAGCTCGCCGACCGAGTGGCCGCGGTTGACCAGTGCACAGAGCACCAGCAGCCGCGCCGGATTGGCCAGCGATTTGAGCACCGCCGCCGCCTGGCCGGCGTTGGCCTGCATCTCTTCTATATCCATTACCGCCGCGCTCATAGTGCGCTCCCGTTGCTATCTGACCTATTGAGTGACCATTTGCCCGTTGACAGGCTTATTAGTTTTTCCTAATATTAGTAACTACTAATATATTCGTCAACCGTTTTTTTGCCCTCAGTCAATATCGCCGGGCTCGGTTGCCGCGACACTGCTACCGACAACGCAACGATAAGGAACCACCATGCTCAAGCTGCTGTGTAGAGGGATGACCCACTTGGCGATCGTGCGACCGCGCACGGTGATCGCGGCGATGGTGATTTCGACCCTGGCAATCGTCGCTACCGCCGCACTGCCATCCCTGTGGCCGGAGCGTTTCAGTGCTCTGCACGGCATCGAGGTCGACACCGACCCCGAGAATATGCTCTCCGAGCAGGAGCCGGTGCGGCTCTTCCACCACGAGGCGAAAGAGCGATTTAACCTCAGCGATATGATTGTGGTCGGCGTCACCAACCCGAGCCACGCGCAGGGGGCGTTCAACGCCGCCACCCTGGAGCGGGTCTACCGGCTAACTGAGTTTGCCAAGCAGCTGCAGTGGGAGATCGATGGGCAGCGCGAGGGGGTGTTAAGCATCGACCTGCTGGCCCCCTCCACGGTCGACAATATCGAACAGGGCGGACTCGGCTCGGTCAACTTCTCGTGGCTGATGAGCGCGCCGCCGGCCGACGACCGCGCTGCCGCGCAGGTGCTCGAGCGAGCCCAGACAATTCCGTTCCTCAACGGCACGCTGGTCTCTGAAGATGGCGAGGCGCTGGCACTCTACCTGCCAATCAGCAAAAAGGAGCTCGCCTACCGCATCCGCAACGAGCTACTTGAGTTTACCCACGGCTGGGAGCAGGCCGGCGACAACGTTTACATTACCGGGCTACCGGTTGCCGAGGACACCTTCGGGGTCGAGATGTTTATCCAGATGGCGATCTCGGCACCGCTGGCGATGCTGGTGATCTTCCTGCTGCTGTGGCTGTTCTTTAAGAAACTGATTCTAGTCGCATCGCCGATGATCGTCGCCATGGTCGCCTCACTGGCCACCATGGGGTTGCTGATAGCCACCGGCAACACCATCCACATCATGAGCTCGATGATCCCGATCTTCATCATGCCGATTGCGGTGCTCGATGCTGTGCACATACTGTCGGAGTTCTTCGACCGCTACGGCCACCACCGCGACAAGCGCAAAACCATTACCGAGGTGATCGAGACGCTGTTTGCACCGATGCTATTCACCACCCTCACCACCATGGCCGGCTTCGCCTCGCTCTATCTGACGCCAATTCCGCCAGTGCAGGTGTTTGGGCTCTACATCGCCATCGGGGTGTTTTTGGCCTGGCTGTGGACGATGCTGTTCATCCCCGCCTACATTATGCTGATCGACGAGCGTCGGCTCGAGGGCTACGGCCACCACGAGGGCGAGCGGCCCTCGCTGCTCGGCCGCACGCTGGCCGCCACCGGCCATATCACCACCCGCCGGCCGTGGACGGTGATTGCCGCCACCGCTCTGGCGGTAGTGATCGCAGTGATCGGTATCGGCCGCATCACCGTCAACGACAACCCGACCCGCTGGTTTGAGGAGAGCCACCCGATCCGGGTTGCCGACCGGGTACTCAACGACCACTTTGGCGGTACCTACATGGGTTATCTGGAGCTCGCCGCGCCGGCCGGCCCGGCTACCTTCGACATCGCCGCCATGCAGGCGCGGCTGACCGAGCGCCAGCGCGTCGCTGCCGACGCTGGCAACGCCAGCGCGCCCTACCAGCGCATCCAAGCACTGCTCGCCGCTGCCAGTGGCGATCCCAGCGTCGAGCTACAAACGGTGATCGACAGCGGCCTCGACGCCGCAGTCGACGATGCCAACTATTACGCCTGGGACGACCTGCAGGGCTGGCTGGACACAGAGCAGCAGCGCAGCCAGCTGTTTAAACAGCCGGCGATGCTCAACTGGCTCGACCAGCTGCAGACGGCACTGCTGGCCAACCCGAGCGTCGGCAAGGTCAACTCACTGCCCGACGTGGTTAAAACCGTTCACCGCGAGCTGCGCCTCGGCGCCGCCGAGCAGTACCGCATCCCCGCCACCGCCAATGCCGTTGGCCAGACTCTGATCACCTACCAGAACAGCCACCGGCCGCACGACCTCTGGCACTTTGTCACCCCCGACTACCGCCACACTGTGCTCTGGATCCAGCTCACCAGCGGCGACAACCAAGACATGGAGCAGGTGATCGCCACCGCCGAGCAGTTCATCGCCGCCAACCCGCCGCCACAGGCCGCCGAGCATCACTGGTTCGGCCTCACCTACATCAATGTGGTCTGGCAGGGCAAGATGGTGGCCGGCATGCTCGAGGCGTTCCTCGGCTCGTTTGTGGTGGTGCTGGTGATGATGGTGTTCCTGTTCCGCTCGCTGCTCTGGGGGCTGCTGGCGATGATCCCGCTGGCAGTCACGGTCGGGCTAATCTACGGCGTCATCGGCCTGATCGGTAAAGATTACGATATGCCAGTCGCGGTGCTCAGCGCGCTATCACTGGGTTTGGCGGTAGACTACGCGATCCACTTCTTGGCCCGCGCCCGCGAGGCGGTCGCCGCCGCCGGCAGCTGGGGGGCAGCCACCGACGAGGTATTTGGTGAACCGGCTCGGGCGATATCACGCAATGCGATCATCCTCGGCGCCGGCTTTACCCCACTGCTGGCCGCGCCGCTGGTGCCCTACCAGACCGTTGGCATCTTCATCGCCTCGATCATCGTCTGCGCCGCAGTGGCGACCCTGCTCATACTGCCGGCGCTGATCACCTACCTGCAGCGCTGGCTGTTGAAAACCCGCTAGACCGCCACCCAAGGAGCCCCACCATGCACAGTAGAGCCCACCCCCTTTATCGTTGCGCCGCTATCCTGCTGGCCGCTGTCGGTCTCGGCTACGCACCGCTCGGCGCTGCCGAGCAGGCCCCGACCGTCGAGCAGATTGTTCACCGCGCAAACTACACCAGCTACTACCAGGGCAAGTCTGGCCGCGCCCAGGTGTCGATGACCATCACCGACAGCCAACTGCGGGTCCGCCAGCGCGAACTGACCATCCTCCGACTCGACGCCAGCGACAGCGACAATCCAGACGACGCAAGCTACCAGAGCGACCAGAAGTTTTACCTCTACTTCAAGCGCCCAGCCGACGTCAATAAGATGGTCTTTCTGGTCTGGAAACACCTCGCTAGCGACGACGACCGCTGGCTCTACCTACCCGACATGGACTTGGTGAAGCGCATCGCCGCCTCCGACCAGCGCACCAGCTTTGTCGGCTCCGACCATTTTTATGAAGATGTCAGCGGCCGCTCGCTAGAGGCCGACCACCACCAGCTGACCGGCAGTGACGGCGACTACTACATCATCAACAACACCCCACTGGCGCCCGACCAGGTGGAGTTCAGCCGCTATGAAATGTACATCCACAAGAGCAGCTTTATCCCGGTGCAGACCACCTACTACGACAAGCAGGGCGAGCCCTACCGGGTTGCGACGGTGCTAGCAGTAAGCGAGATAGAAGGCTACCCGACGGTCACCAGCGCTAAGATGCAAGACCTGCGCAG
This sequence comes from Porticoccaceae bacterium, assembly GCA_024639885.1. GTDB lineage: Bacteria > Pseudomonadota > Gammaproteobacteria > Pseudomonadales > Porticoccaceae > LSUCC0057. Next base: position 317,952 of record JAHEGD010000004.1, read on the forward strand.
CGGCAGTACCACAGTGATGAACTACACTGCGGTCGACTACAACGTTGCGCTCGACGACGAGCTGTTCACCGAGCGCTACCTGCGCCGGCCACCGCGCGCGCAACTCCGCTAAGGGACCGCCACCACCATGACCGCCCTACTCCGTTTAAGCGCCACCCTGCTACTGGTCAGCTCACTGGCCAGCGCCCAACCGCCCTCACTGCCAAGCGGGCTCGGCGCCGCGCCGGCGCTGCCCAGCTTTACCCCGCTCGCGGCTAGCACGCCCCCTGGGCTAGAATCGCGCTGGGCGGTCAGCGGCTTTGTCGAGTGGCGCAGCGGCCTGCGGCTGCACAGCGACTCATTGCAAAAACGTCAGTCGATCAACGAAGGCCGGCTGAGCCTAGCGCTCGACAGACCGTTTGAACTCGGCGCCACTACTTTTAGTAGCCGGCTGGCCGGCGACTTGCTGATCGATAGCGTCGATGACCGCTCAACCGTCGCGCTGCAAAACGGCAGCGGTCCGTTCGACCTGCGCGAGGCGTGGCTGGGGTTCTCACCGCTGGCGGCGATGGATGTAAAAATTGGCCGTCAGCCACTCACCTGGGGCAGCGGCGACCTGGTATTTATCAACGACCTGTTCAGCAAAGATTGGAATAGTTTTTTTAGCGGTCGCGACAGTGAGTACCTCAAGGCGCCCAGTGACGCAGTCAAGACGGCGCTATTCTTTGATCACGTCAATCTCGATCTGGTGTGGTTGCCAGAGTTTGACGCCGACCGCTACATCGATGGCCGACGTATCTCTTACTACGACCCCAGCCGTGCCGCGCTGGTCGGCCGCGACGCCAGTGTCAGCGCACTGCAGCCGAACCGCGCCGAGTGGGCGCTGCGCGCCTATAACACCGCCGCTGGTGTCGAGATCGCCGGTTACGGCTACCGCGGCTACTGGAAGAGCCCGGCCAGCTTCGACCCAGAGGCGGGGCTGCCGAGCTTTGGCCGCCTGCAGGTAATCGGCGCCAGTCTGCGCGGCGCAGTGGCCGGCGGTATCGGCAACCTCGAGCTGGGCTATTACGATTCACTCGATGACCGCGACGGCAGCGACCCGCTCCACCCCAATAGCCAGACACGGCTATTGCTCGGTTTTGAGCACGAGCTGGCCGATCAGCTGACCGCCGGCTGGCAGTTCTATGTCGAGCGCACCGAGCACTACCGAAGCTACGCCGCCGGGCTGGCCAGCGGCCAAGCCGCGGTGGCCGAGCACCGCACCCTGCTGACCAACCGGCTCACCTACCAGAGCCACAACCAGACCGTCAGCTGGTCGCTGTTTAGCTTCTACTCGCCGAGCGATGAGGATTTTTATCTGCGCCCCAACGTCAGCTGGAAGGTCGACGACCAGCTGCGCATAGAGGGCGGCTTTAACCTGTTTGGCGGCCGCCAACAGAGCAGTTTTTTTGGCCAGTTTGAAGACGCCAGCAACGGCTACCTGGCGGCGCGGATAAGCTTCTAGGCGAGCTAAGGCGCCAGCCGATCGATCTGCCAGCCACCACTGCCGTCCGGCTGGTAGTTGAACCGGTCGTGCAGGCGGTGCTCGCCACCCTGCCAAAACTCAAACTCATCCGGCACCACCCTGAACCCGCCCCAGAAATCTGGCACCGGCACCTCGCCGTCGGCAAACTTCTCTTTGAGTTGCAGGTACTGGGTCTCCAGCGCCTGGCGCGAATTGATTCGGCTACTCTGTTTGGAGGCCCACGCCGCCAATCGGCTCTGCATCGGCCGTTTCAAGAAGTACTTGACCACCTCGGCCACCGACAACCGCTCGGCGCGACCGCCAACGATCACCTGGCGATCGAGCGCCAACCACGGGAACTGTAGCGACACCTGAGGGTTGGCGGCAATCTCGGCCGCCTTGCGGCTACCGAGGTTGGTGTAAAAGATAAACCCGTGCTGATCAAACCCCTTCAGCAATACCATCCGCTGCCACGGCCGGCCGCCCTCGCCAACCGTCGCTAAAGTCATCGCCGTGGGGTCGGTCAGCTGGGCTGCCAACGCATCATCCATCCACTGCTTAAACTGCTCGAACGGCGAGTCATTCAGGCTGGCGCGGGTCAACCGAGCAAACTTGAAGTCGCGGCGGTTGTCTTGCAGCTGGTTGCTATCGACCATTGGCCTTGCGCTCCGGGTTAGAGGGTGCAGAGCAGGTGGCCGCCGTCAACCGGCAGCGCCACCCCGTTGATAAAGGAGCCGGCATCGCTGGCCAGCAGCATAAAGGGGGCCGTCATCTCATCCATGTTGCCGGTGCGCCGCGCCGGCGTGGTTTTGATGTAGGCCTGGCCTTTCTCAGAGGCGAAGAACGCCTGATTCATCTCGGTGACAAAGTAGCCCGGGCAGATCGCGTTAACGCGGATGTGAGCGCGGCCAAACTCCAGCCCCAGCGCTTTGGTCAGCTGTACCACGCCCGCTTTGGAAATTGCATAGGTGCTCAACCCCAGCCCCACCGCCAGGCCAAGAATAGAGGCGATATTGACGATCGACCCGCCGACCCCGGCCGCCACCATCCGCCGCGCACCACTCTGGGCAACTGCAAACACCGCCTTGAGGTTGGCGTCCATGACAAAATCCCAACCGGCCTCGTCAATTTCTAACGCCGATTTAGTCTCGGCGACACCGGCGTTGTTGGCGATCACTGTGACTGTGCCAAAGGCTTGCTCGGCGGCGTCGAAGCCGGCCTCAATCGAGCTGCGATCGGTGACATCCATCGCCACCGCGATAGCGCGGCCACCGGCCGCTTCGATCTCTGCGACCAGCGCTTCGAGCCGCTCGACGCGACGCGCGCAGGCCACCACCGCCGCGCCGCGGGCGGCCAGCTGCTGGCAAAAGTGGGCGCCAAAGCCCGATGATGCGCCAGTCACCAGCGCCACTTTGCCCTGCATTGAAAATTCTTCGCTCATTATCTACCCCACTCAGTGATCATTTTTGTAGTGAGGCGGTAGGGTAACCCAGCCGCTCACACGGCGTCTATTGGGCGGCCAGCGCCAGCGCCAAAAGCGGTGACTTTGGGGTCGACAAGCGGGCAAACTAAACCGCTGGCGAGCCAACTATTGCTATCTTAACTCTGCCAAAAAGTCTATACTTCGCGCCCTTTTTTTCACTCTGCGCTGTTGTGCGCCTAGGTTACCCCCCCAATGTCAGATACAGAAAACACCACTGCCGAACCGGCCGGCCCCAACTTCGCTTCACTCGGCCTCGCCGACCCGGTTCTGCGCGCAGTCTCCGACTTGGGTTATGAGTCGCCCTCACCGATTCAGGCGCAGAGCATCCCGGTACTGCTGGGCGGCCGCAATCTGCTCGGCACCGCCCAGACCGGCACCGGCAAAACCGCCGCTTTCGCGCTGCCGCTGCTCAGCCAGCTCGACGAAAAACAGCGCAGCCCGCAAATCCTGGTGCTCACCCCGACCCGCGAGCTGGCCATTCAAGTCGCCGAGGCGTTCCAAACCTACGCCCGCTACCTGAAACAGTTCCACGTCCTGCCGATCTACGGCGGCTCCGACATCCGCTCGCAGCTCAAAGGGCTGCAGCGCGGTGCGCAAGTGGTGGTCGGCACCCCCGGCCGGGTGCTCGACCACCTGCGCCGCAACAGCCTAGACCTGCGCCAGCTGCGCGCGCTAGTGCTCGACGAAGCCGACGAGATGCTGCGCATGGGCTTTATCGACGACGTTGAGACGATCCTCGCTAAAACCCCGGACAGCTGCCAGCGCGCGCTGTTCTCGGCCACCATGCCGACCGCCATTAAGCGAGTCGCCAACACCTATCTGGGCGACGCCGAGCAGATCAGCATCGCCGCCAAGACACGCACCGTCGAGCGTATCAGCCAGAGCTATCTCGGCATCAAGCACCACCACAAGATGGATGCGCTGACCCGCATCCTTGAGGTCGAAGAGTTCGACGGCATGATCATCTTTGTGCGCACCAAGTCGGCCACCACCGATATCGCTGACAAGCTTGAGGCCCGCGGGTTCTCGGCTGCGGCGCTGAACGGCGACCTCACTCAGGCGCTGCGCGAGAAGACTATCGACAAGCTCAAGCGCAACCAGCTCGACATCATTGTCGCCACCGACGTCGCCGCGCGCGGCCTTGACGTAGAACGGATCAGCCACGTCATCAACTACGACATTCCCTACGACAACGAGTCCTATGTGCACCGCATTGGTCGCACCGGCCGCGCCGGCCGCGAGGGCAAGGCGATCCTATTTGTCACCCCCAAAGAGCAGCGCATGCTGCGCTCGATCGAGAAGTCGACCCGCCAGCCGATCACCCCGATGAACCTGCCGACCAATGCCGAAGTCAGTGGCCAGCGCGTCGAGCAGTTCTCGCGCCAGCTGCTTAAAGTGATCAGTGGCGAAGAGACCGCACCGTTCCTGAACTTCCTCACCCAGTTCAGCCAAGATAACGAAATCAGCATCGAAGACGCCGCCGCCGCACTGGTCTGGATGGCGCAAAAAGACCGCCCGCTGTTCCCCCGCCAAGAGGCGCTCGAGTCTAACTTCTCCAGCGGCAAACCCGAACGCAGCGACAAGCCGCGCCGCGAGCGCCCCCAGCGCGAGGACCGCCCGCGCCGCGATGACCGCCCGCAACGCGACAGCAAGCGCGAGACCAAACCGGCGCTGGCCGGCGTTGACATGGTCACCTACCGCTTAGAGGTCGGCCACAACGACCAGATCACCCCGAGCAATATCGTCGGTGCGATCGCCAACGAGGCCGACATCGAGAGCCAGTACATCGGCCACATCAAACTCTATGACGAGTTCTCAACCGTTGAGCTGCCGGCTGGCATGCCCGATGCGCTGCTGCAACACCTACAGAAAGTGCGGGTCGGCGCCAAGCTGATGCGAATCTCACCGCTCGACAAAAACGCCACCCTACCGGCGGCCAGCGAGCGCCCGCCGCGCAGCCCATCGAAACGGCCAGCCAACAAGCCACACGCCAAGAACACTGGCGCGCGCGGCTACGGCGGCAAGCCTGACGACGGCAACCGCCCGGTGAAGAAAAAGAAGTACGGCAAGCTCAAGGCGCAGGCGAGCAAAAAGGGCGAATAACGGCCACCGCGGCCCAACCGGCCGCGGTTACAGCTCGCGCTTAAACGGTGGCAGCGCCTCCAGCAGGTCACGGCCGTAGCGCTTGGAGACCATCCGCTTGTCGAGAATGGTGACCCGGCCGCTGTCGCTCTCGCTGCGCAGCAGCCGGCCACAGGCCTGAATTAGGCGCAGCGACGCCTGCGGCAGCGACAGGGTAAAGAACGAATTCTTACCGCCCCCCTCAACCCACTCGCTAAGCGCTTCCAGCAGCGGGTCGTCGGGCACCGCGAACGGCAGTTTGACGATCACCACCTGACGGCAGTAGTCGCCCGGCAGGTCGACCCCCTCGGCGAAACTGGCCAACCCAAAGATCATACTCTCACGGCCCTGATCGACCCGCTCTTTGTGCAGCCGGATCATCTCGCGGGCACTGTACTGCCCCTGAATCAGAATCTTTTTCTGCACATCGCGGCCCAGCGCGTCAAACACCTCTTCCATCTGCCGGCGCGACGAGAACAGCACCAGGCTGCCGGCCGCCGGCTCAAAGTAACGGGGCAGCTGCTCAATCAGGTAGTCGGTGTGCTCGGCCACCTTATTGCCTTCGATGGCGTCACTCGGCACGCACAGTGTGGCATTATTGTAGTAGTCAAAAGCGCCGGCGACCGCCAAGAAATGGGCGTCGGCCGGAATCCCGGTGGTGCGCTTGAGCTCATCAAACTTGCCCAGCGCGCGCAGTGTCGCCGAGGTCACCACGGCGCCGTGACAGCTGTTCCAGAGCTGCTCGGTCAGTATCTCAGCGGCTTCGATCGGGCTGGCGTGGATAGCGATATCCATGTTGCCGCCATCACCCTGCTCAACCGCCAACCAGATCGCTTGGGGCAGTTTGTCCGCGGCCACCTTGCGCTGCAGGCTACTAAATAGCGCGGTGAGGTTCTCGGCCCGCGACAGCCAGCTGCCGGCCTGCTGGTAGCAGAGCTCGACATCGGCCAGCGGCACAGGAAAGTGCTCTTCTGACTGCGCCTCGTTGAGGGCGTCGACCAACACCTGCAGGCGGCCACTCCAGCGCGCCAACGTAACGGCGATCTCGCTGGCCTGCTCGCGCAGCTCGCTGCCGATATCGCCGGCCGGGAACCGGTAGCGACCGTCGTCGCGGTCAGAGCTATCGCAGAGCCGCTGCAGTTGCGAATAGAGCGGCGAGATCAATAGCTGGAGCTGGCCGGCGGCGCGCTCGATGGCGGTCAGCTGCTCAACCAAGCTCGGTGCCTGCTCGAACAGTGGCGTCTGACCCTTGCACTGCTTCTGCAACCGCTCCAACCAACTGACGGTGGCGTTGACACGGCAGTCGGCGGCGAAGTGGCGCACCGTGGTCTCGCCGAGCCGGTGACCCTCGTCAAAGATAAAAATACAGTCCTCGGCGGGCGGCAGAATCGCTCCGCCACCCAGTGCCAAATCGGCCATCACCAGATCGTGGTTGGCGATGATGCAGTCGCTCTCATCGAGCTCGTTGCGGGCGGTGTAAAACACGCACTCGTTGATGTAGCGGCAGCGCCGGCCGCTGCACTGGCGACGGTCTATGGTGAGTGGTCGCCACTCGGCATCGGTGAGCCGCTCTGGCCAGCTGTCGCGCTGACCGTTCCAGCTGCCGTCGTCCAGCCCGGCTGATAGCTCTCGGTAGGTGGCCATGGTTTTTTGGTCGGGGTTAAAACTCAGCTCGTCCTCAAATAGTGCCAGCCCTTGATCGCGGTCGCGAACCGTGTCGGCGACTTGCGCCAAGCGCAGGTTGCAGACATAGCGGCCGCGGCCCTTGACCAGTGCAAAACGGTAATCCCAGTTGCAGGCCGCCAGCAGGTCGGGCAGATCGCGCTCTACCAGCTGCTCTTGGAGCGCTACCGTGCCGGTCGCTACCACCACCGTTTTACCGGCCGCTCTGGCGATCGGCAGGGCCGCGATCAGGTAGCCGACGGTCTTGCCGGTACCGGTACCCGCCTCGATCGCCGCCAACCGGCTGCACGGCATGGTTCGCGACAGGGTATTGGCGATCGCGGCAATCATCTGCTTCTGGCCGAGCCGCGGGGTGAGCCCCTTGCTAGCCAGAAACTGGCTGTAACCGGCTTGGATCTCTTTGCGTACCGAGTCGGCGAGGTGCTCGCTCACGCGCCCACCTGCAGGGCGTTGGCGACCGGTCTGGCGTAAGCCGCCCAGACCTGTTCGACGATCGCTGCCGGCTGGCCGCGCAGCCGCTCGGCAAACTGGCGGTCGACGGCGGCCCAGTCGCAGCCGGGGTAGCCGTCACAGAGCTGCTGCCAGCGACCTTCATCATTGGGGTTTAACTGCCGCCACGCCCACAGGTGGCTGGGGAAGAGCTTAAAGCTGCTGTGGATCGCCGTGTCAATCGCCGCCGCCAAGCTGGTGGCATCGTCGCTCAGTGTCAACGGCGCTGCGGCGGTCACGTGGATTCGGCCCTTGCGGCCAAACAACCCTTTGTAGATAGTGTCGACATCTTCGTTGGCGCCCTTCTGGTAGCGCTCGCCGCTGGCGCTGGCAGCCAGTTCGCGCGCTTTATCGATATCACAGGGGTCCCACTCGTAAGAGATCGCCACCGGCTGCAGATTGAGCGCGGCCAGAGCGTCGCTAAACTGGCTCTGCTTGTCGGCCGACAGTGCTAGCATCTTCAACAGCGCGGTCTCGGTCCAGTCGTCACCATCTTTGGCGCGCCCCTCGCGCTGGGCGATCCAGACCGACTCGCCCTCCTCACCGATGGAGTAGCGAATGTAGGCCGACAACACCTTCAGCGCATCGAGCTTATCGCGCCGCCCAGTGATACCGCGGCGCACTAAAAATGCCCGGTTCAAACGCATCAGGTGGCCGACGTAGGGCTTGGCCACTAAGTTGTCGCCAATCGCAATCCGGGTAGAGGTGCGGCCAACACTCTCCAGCGCCATGCCGACCAGCAGCGGGTCGAGCGCAATATCGCGGTGGTTGCTGATAAACAGGTGCGGCGTGGCGCCGAGCCGCTCAAAGCCGCTGTAACTGACCCCCTCGCTACTCGCCGCCAGCAGCGGCAAAAACAGCGTCTGAAAGTAGCGGTGAAAGTCATCCAGCGAGTTCATGCCGGCAGTGACCCGGCGCAACTTGGCGCGCGCCAGCGGCCGAGCGAGTGGCCGCAGCAGTGCCGGCAGCCAGCTCAGCTTGGCGCCGATCAGTACATCGATCAGTTCGCTGTCGGCAATCAGCGCCGGGATGACCGCGGCCACCTCGCTGTCATCATAGGGGCGAATGTCGTCGAAAGCTACCGGCCGCAGACCGCTCACAGGGCTCGCCTAGCGCTGTGCCAACGCACCTCGCGCGAGCAGCTGTCGACCTGCTCTACGACGTCTAAGACCAGCGCGAACAGCGCCATACGCACCAGCAGGCCGTTGTCGGTCTGGCGAAAAATAGCCAGATTGGGGTTGTCGTCAAGGTCGATATCGAGCTCGTTGGCGGCGCTGCGCGAGTCGCGCGGCAGCGGGTGCATGATCACTGTGTTGGGCTCGCAGTGCTGGGTGTAGATCGCCTGATTGAGACGGAACTTGCCGCGGTAGAGGTCGGCCTCTTCGGGGCTCGGGAAGCGCTCCTCTTGAATCCGCGTCGAGTAGACGATGTCGACATGGTTGATGTTGGCCAGCAACTGGTCGGTCACCGTCACGGTGGCACCGGCGGCGCGCATCTGCTCGACGTAGAGCTCGGGCATAGCCAGCTCGGGCGGCGAAATAAGCAGCACATGGACCTTGGTGTAGAGCGATAACAGGCGGCTCAGTGAGTGCACGGTGCGCCCGTAGCGCAGGTCGCCAATCATCGCGATACGCAGCCCATCAACCGTGCGACCGCGCTGCTCAAGCTCTTTTTGAATCGTATAGAGGTCGAGTAGTGCCTGGGTCGGGTGCTCGTTGCTGCCGTCGCCACCGTTGAGGACCGGCACCCGACTGGCGCTGGCGAACTCGGCGACCGAGCCGGCCTGCGGGTGGCGCATACAGATCACATCGCTAAACCCGGAAAGTACCCGCGCGGTGTCGCGCAGGCTCTCGCCCTTGACCAGCGCCGAGCTCTCGAAACCGGCGGTCTCGCGCACTTCGCCGCCGAGCAGATTAAACGCCGAACCAAAACTGACCCGGGTGCGGGTGCTCGCCTCAAAGAACATGTTGCCAAGAATCGCCCCCTCGAGCACCCGGGTGACCCGCTGGCGGCCGCCGTAGGGGGCCATGCGGTCGGCCACGGCAAAGATGGTCTCGACATCTTCGCGCTGAAACTGTTCGATGGAGAGGATGTTGGCGCCGGTGAAATTCACGAAGAACTCCGCAATGTGGGTTTATTATTTGTTGTTATTAGCTGCGCGGATTCTACTGGGTTTAGGCCGCGCCGGCCACCGCCACGCAGCTTAACTGGCGCTTGGCAGCACCGCTTCCAAGCCAAAATCTGTTGCCACACGGCGATACCATCCGTCCAGCTGAGCGGCCAGCTCGGCGCTGCCCGCGCGGCTCGGGTCGAGCTCGCCGAGTTCACTGTAGGCCTGGGCCAGGGTGCGGTAGCCGAGCGCGGGGTCAGTCAGCCGCGCCGCCGCCTCTTGGCGCCACTGGGCTGCCTCGGCGTCGCTGAGCGTCTGCGGGTAGAAACGCGCCCGGTAGTTGAACAGCAGCTGCCGGTAGCGCGGGTCTTCAAACTGCAGGCTGCCGTCGCCCAACTGCGCGGCGCTGGCGTTGCGCAGATCGCCGAACAGTGCTTTGTCGCGGTTGCCAACAAAGCCGTCGTAGAGCTGCTGATCGGCGTCACCGCGCGGGCTGTGCGGCTCATTAAAGACCGCTTGTAGCTTACTCTCTAAGCCACCACCGAGCAGCCGCTGCCAGTTCGCCATACACTGCTCGCGGTCGATGTTGTGGCGGCTGGCGAGCGCGTCATCGAGCAGCGCGGCGGTCGCCACCATCGGGCATTTGTTGATTTGAACCTGTTTTAAACCGAGCCGCGCCACCCCCTCGGGCAGCGCATCGCTGCGAGTGTAGAGGCGCTGTCGCAGCTGCTCAGCATCGAGCTCAAAGAGTGGCTCAACCGGCGCACTCAGATCGACACAGATCACCGCATTTTTATTGCTGGGGTGGGCCACCAGCGGCATCATCAGCGCCGTGTAACCGTGCGCTGCAGAGAGCCGCCCAGAGACATGCAAAAACGGTTTGCGCTGGCGCAGGTCGACGAACTCAGCGACCTGATGTTTTCCGCGCTGCTGCCAGGCGTACTCATAGAGCTTGGGCTGCGCCTGCTTGATCAGTTTAGCCAGCGCGATGGTAGCGGTAACATCGGAGAGCGCGTCGTGGGCCGCCTCGTGGGCGAGGCCGTTGGCGGCAGTCAGCGCCTCTAGGCGCAGGCTCGGCAGACCGTTGTCACGCTGCGGCCATGTGATCCCGTCGGGGCGCAGCGCCCAAGCAAACCGCGCCACCTCGAGCAGATCCCAGCGCGAGTTGCTGTTTTGCCACTCGCGGCCATAGGGGTCATAAAAATTGCGGTAGAGCGAGTAGCGGGTCACCTCGTCATCGAAGCGCAGGTTGTTGTAACCGACCGTGCAGGTGCCGGGCGCGGCGATCTCGCGCTCGATGGCAGCAATAAACTGCGGCTCGATCACCCCCTGCTCTGCGGCCAGCTGCGGGGTGATGCCGGTGACCTCGGCGGCCTTTGGCGAGGGCAGCAGATCGGGGGCCGGCTGGCAGTAGATCATCAGCGGCTCGCCAATCGGATTGAGATCTAAATCGGTGCGCAACCCAGCAAACTGAGCCGGCCGATCGCAGGCGGGGTTGAGGCCGAAGGTCTCGTAGTCGTGCCAGTAGAGTGTTTGCATAGCGGTCACCTGTAATTTTGCCCACTATAAAGGGCTAACTGGACTCATTTAAAGCAAAAAAAGCGAGGGACGCTGCCGCCCCTCGCTTCATTCGCCACTGCCTGGTAACAGTTTAGTTGGCGATGGTCTCGACGTAGTCGATTTGACCAATCACGCGGCGGTTGGCGGCGCGACCAGCTTTACTGGCGTTGCTCTCCAGCGGCTCGCTCTCACCGCGGCCGGCGGTAGTGATGCGGCTGGCATCAATATCGTACTGGGCCAAGATGTAACTTTTCACTGCCGCAGCGCGGCGCTCTGACAGCACTTGGTTGTAGGCTTCACCGCCTGTAGCGTCGGCATGACCGACCAGCAGCAGTCCAGTCTCTGGCTCGGCTTGCAGCAGTGCGGCAACCTCGTCGAGCTGCTCGCTGTAAACCGAGCGCACCACGGCGCTGTCGCTGCCAAACTCGACCATCACCCGCAGGGTCACCGGCGCTTGCATCGGCGCTTTTGCTACAGACGCAGGAGCTGCGACAACCGATGCGGCAGCCGGTTTAGAGCTGGCGCCAAAGCGGTGGTTGATCGAGATCTGCACGCCCAGGTCGGTACCTGAGCTCTGCGCCTTGCGGCCCTCGGCGACGCGCAGCTGGGCGCGGAAGAATAGGTCATCGTCGATACGCTTAGCCGCACCGGCACCGAGCAGCCACTGGCTTGAGCGCAGTTGGTGGCCCTCTACCAGGTGATCTGTCTCATTGAAGTCGTAGCGATTGAGGCCAGCTGATAAAAACGGGCGCCAGCTGCCGTCGTCGGCTTCGAGGTACTTGATAGCACTGACTGAGAGGATGTCCAAGTCGTCGGCGCCGAACGCGACACCGTAGCCGACTTCCACGTCGAAGTTTGCGCAGCAGTTAATGCCCAGCTGGATACCGGCGGTGTTGGCCTCCCCACTGCCCTGAACAGAGCGCTCAGCAGCCAGCCGGGTGTGGCCAAAAAAACTGCCCACATACCAGCCGTCACCGGCGGCAACGGTATGAGGGGCGGCTGCAATAGCAGCGGTTAATACGGTGGTAGAGGCGATAGTGCGTGCCCAATTTTTCATCTTTTCTAGTCCTTAGAGTGGTGTTGCTGTGGTTAATAAAACGGGTTGTTTTGAATATAGACGACTATTCCTTAATCGCCAGCGCATGTTGCTCGATTTTAGCCTGCCAGATGGCTGGGCCAATGCGGTGAACCGATTCGCCGTCGCTATCAACGGCCACCGTCACCGGCATATCCTTCACCTCAAATTCGTAGATCGCTTCCATGCCCAGCTCTGGGAAGGCGACCACTTCGGCGCGGACGATCGCTTTGGAGACTAAGTAGGCAGCGCCGCCGACGGCGATTAGGTAGACCGATTTGTTATCGCGAATGGCGTCTATCGCCAGCTGGCCGCGCTCGGCCTTGCCGACCATACCCATCAAGCCGGTCTGCTCGAGGATGGTGCGGGTAAACTTGTCCATGCGGGTGGCGGTGGTCGGGCCGGCCGGGCCAACCGCCTCGTCACCGATCGGGTCGACCGGACCGACATAGTAGATAAACCGGTCGGTGAGATCGACCGGCAGACTCTCGCCATTGGCGAGCATATCGGTCATCTTTTTGTGGGCGGCGTCGCGACCGGTGAGCATCTTGCCGGACAGCAGCAGGGTGTCGCCCGGTTTCCACTGCGCGATCTCGCTGCGGCTGATGGTGTTGAGGTCGACGCGGCGCACCGACTCGTCGGCCTCCAGAGCGATCTCTGGCCAGTCATTCAAGTCCGGCACCGGCAGCTCGGCAACACCGCTGCCGTCGAGAGTAAAGTGCACGTGGCGGGTGGCCGCACAGTTGGGAATAATCGCTACCGCTTTGTTAGCGGCGTGGCTGGGGTAGTCTTTCACTTTAACGTCGAGCACAGTGGTCAAACCACCGAGCCCCTGCGCGCCGATACCCAGTGCATTAACCTTGTCGAACAGCTCCAAGCGCAGCTCTTCGCTGCGGTTGCTGGCGCCACGCGCCTGCAGCTCTTGAATATCAATATGCTCAAGTAGCGCCTCTTTGGCGCACAGCATCGCCTTCTCGGCGGTACCGCCGATACCGATACCCAGAATGCCCGGCGGGCACCAGCCGGCCCCCATGGTCGGCAGCATCTCTAGCACCCAGTCGACCACCGAGTCGCTGGGATTGAGCATGGCAAACTTCGATTTGGCCTCTGAACCGCCGCCCTTAGCGGCCACATAGATGTCGACCTTATCGCCCGGCACGATCTCGTAGTGGATCACCGCCGGGGTGTTGTCCTTGGTGTTGCGACGCGCGCCATCGGGGTCTTCAAGCACTGAGGCACGCAGAATGTTCTCGGGCAGCAGGTAGGCACGGCGCACCCCCTCGTTGATCATATCGGTCACCGACAGCTCACTCTGCCACTGTACCTGCATACCCACCCGCACAAACACCGTGACAATGCCGGTGTCTTGACAGAGCGGCCGATGGCCGGTGGCGCACATCCGCGAGTTCACCAAAATTTGCGCCAGTGCGTCTTTGGCGGCCTTCGACTCTTCGCGGTCGTAAGCGGCACTGACCGCTTTGATGAAGTCAGCGGGGTGGTAGTAAGAGATGTACTGCAGGGCGTCGGCAACACTCTGGATCAAGTCGTCTTGGCGGATAATAGTCATCGGATCTCCGGTACTGGTGGGGCGCGTTAGGGGGCGGCAGTGCCCTGTTCAAGTTTTAACAGCCGTTGGTTGGTCTGGCGACGGTAGCCGTCGAATGCGCGGATCGCCTCGTCGACGGCGGCCAGCTCGGCCTTGAGCGCATCGATCTGGCTACCCAACTGGTCGGCGGCGGCGATGCCCTTGCTGCGTTCGGCGCCGAGCCGCTCAAGATCTGCGGCAAGCGCCAAATTATTGACGCCACTCTGTGCTAGCGCCGCCTCCTGCTCTTTGAGCTGTTTGCCGAGCGCGGCAATTTGCTTGTCGAACTCAGCGCGCTTGGCAGCGAGAAAATCGATATCTTTGCGGTTGGCGGCGATGTTATCTCTGTTGCGGTCATTCGCAACCCCCCACAGCTTACGGATCTCGCTCCAGTGGGTGTCGAGCTTATCGCCCTGTTCGTTGAGCTTTACCTGTAGCGCCGCACCGTTTTGCGACATCGATTCGTCGGTACTGCTGAGCTTATTCTCAACCTGTTCAAAACGCGCCAGCAGCTGCTGGTAGGTTTGGTACTGCCAAACCGCGGCAGCGACCAGTGCGACCACCAAGACCAGCAACAAGCCGCTCAGCCAACCCGTGCTGGGGCCACCGCCACCGCCCTCGGGGCGGCCCGGCCGCGGCGGGCGCGACGGCGCAATGCCGATACCATCACGGCTGGCGACAATTGGGTCGAGTCGGGGGCTGGGAGTGGTCATCGGCGAGTTCCTTGCTGCGCTTGCACTGCGGCATTTATACAGGGGCGGGATTATACGCGCTCACCCGAGCAGGTTAAACGGCTGAGGTGCGGTTTAGGTTGACCGCCAACAAAAAAAGAGCAGCTAATGCTGCTCTTTTTTGGGCCGGGGTACGGCGCGCCATACCCCGGTTATAGCTATCGCGGCGATCAGACGTACATAACCACTGCAGCCAGTACCGCAGTCAGCGCCAGGCTGGCGTGAATCACCCCTTTAACGGTGGTGATCGGGCCCATCTTGCCGGCCAGTGCGTTAACTTCTAAGAGAGCGATAATGGCGATGGCAATCCACAGGCCGTTGCCGCCGACTACCGAACCGTAACCGGCACCTGACGTAGAGAAGTGCGGGCCAGCCAGCATGCCAAACGCCATCGGGCCAGAGAACAGCACGTTGGTGCGCGACGCCAGCAGCGCCTTGGCGCCAGCTGCTGGGCCGTCGCCTTCAACCATGCCCAGGGCAATTTTTTGCGCCGGCCAGATAATCGCCCAGACGTTGATAAACATCAGGGTACCCATCAGCGCGCCGATGGCGATGAAGTTGTTCATCTGGCCATTTTTGTGCAGACCGCCGAGCAGAATCACACCGGTGATGAAGGTGAACATGGCGCCCCAACGGAACCACCAGAGCGCCTCTGGGGCGAGTTTTTTCTTGGCATCGGCCAACCCTTCTGGGGTCGCTGCCTTGAAGTAACCGCCCTGTACAAAGTTGAAGTAGTAGAGCATACCGATCCAAGTGATACCAAACAGCAGGTGGCCCCAACGGACGACAAAATTAAGTAGTTCAGCTGACATAGACGTTCTCCTTAGAAGAGAGTTGACCCTGAGAGTTTTAGAGCGGCTGGCGCCGCTGTCAGAGACAGCTCAGCGGTTACCGCAGCTTGTTATCGCGCCGTTAAGCGCTTCCCTTATTGTAGTGGTTATTACCAAAATAAAAACCCCTATTCGCGCGCCGCACAGTAACAAAAAAGCCCGCGGAACGGCTTCCGCGGGCTCTTCGTCTGTCAGTGACAGCGGGCTGCGCTGGGCTTACATCATGCCGCCCATGCCACCCATGCCGCCCATGCCGCCCATGTCGGGCATGCCGCCGCCGGCCGCCTTGTCATCGGGCGCGTCGGCAACCATCGCTTCGGTGGTCAGCATCAGGCCGGCGATAGAGGCCGCCGCTTGCAGCGCGGTGCGGGTCACTTTAGCGGGGTCGAGAATACCCATCTCGATCATGTCGCCGTACTCGCCGGTGCCGGCGTTGTAACCGAAGTTACCTTCACCGTGCTTGACCTTATCAACCACCACTGAGCCCTCTTCGCCAGCGTTTTCAACGATCTGACGCAGCGGCGCTTCCATGGCGCGGCGCGCTAGGGCGATACCGACATTCTGGTCTTCGTTGTCGCCGGTGACGGTGACTTTTTGCAGCACGCGGATCAGTGCCACGCCGCCGCCGGGCACAACGCCCTCTTCAACCGCGGCACGGGTAGCGTGCAGCGCATCTTCAACGCGGGCTTTCTTCTCTTTCATCTCCATCTCGGTGGCGGCACCCACCTTGATGACCGCGACACCGCCGGCCAGTTTGGCGACGCGCTCTTGCAGCTTCTCGCGGTCGTAGTCCGAGCTGGTCTCTTCAATCTGGGCGCGGATCTGCTTGACGCGCGCTTCGATAGCAGCGTGCTCACCAGCGCCGTCGACGATAGTGGTCGCCTCTTTGCTCATGGTGATGCGCTTGGCGGTACCCAGGTGCTCAAGGGTGGCCGACTCAAGATCCAGGCCAACCTCTTCAGAGATGACCGTGGCGCCGGTGAGAATCGCAATATCTTCTAGCATCGCCTTGCGACGGTCGCCAAAGCCGGGCGCCTTACAGGCGGCCACTTTAACAATGCCGCGCAGGTTGTTAACTACCAAAGTGGCCAGTGCTTCGCCTTCCACGTCTTCAGCGACGATGATCAGCGGCTTGCCCGCTTTAGCCACGCCCTCGAGCAGCGGCAGCAGCTCGCGGATGTTTGAGATCTTCTTGTCGCAGAGCAGCACAAACGGGCTCTCGTGCTCAACGCTCATATTCTCTTGGTTGTTGATGAAGTAGGGCGACAGGTAGCCGCGATCAAACTGCATACCCTCAACAATGTCGAGCTCGTTCTGCAGGGCCTGGCCCTCTTCAACCGTGATCACACCCTCTTTACCGACTTTGGCCATCGCCTCGGCGATGATGTCGCCAACGTGCGAATCGCTGTTGGCAGAGATAGTGCCGACCTGAGCGATCTCTTTAGACTCTGAACAGGGCTTGGCGATCTTGGCGATCTCGGCGACCGCAACTTCAACCGCTTTGTCGATACCGCGCTTGAGGTCCATCGGGTTCATGCCGGCAGCCACTGACTTGAGGCCTTCGTTAACGATAGATTGCGCCAACACAGTCGCGGTAGTGGTGCCGTCGCCAGCTTCGTCAGACGCTTTAGAGGCAACCTCTTTGACCATCTGTGCGCCCATATTTTCGAATTTGTCTTTAAGCTCAATCTCTTTGGCGACCGAGACACCGTCTTTAGTAACTGTCGGTGCGCCGAACGCTTTGTCGAGTACCACGTTGCGGCCTTTGGGGCCGAGCGTTACTTTAACGGCGTCGGCCAATACGTTGACCCCTGCGAGCATTTTCTTGCGGGCGCTGTCGCCAAATTTCACATCTTTTGCTGCCATGATTAACTTCCTCTAAATCTTGTTTAACAGAATTTGGGTGGGACGGTGGGTAGGGCTCAGCCCTCGACCACAGCCTTGATGTCGCTTTCGCTGAGGATGACCAGCTCTTCGCCGTCAACTTCAATGGTGTCGCTGCCGGCGTATTTGCCAAACACCACAACATCGCCAACTTTAACGTCGACCGGGCGAGTCTCGCCGCTGTCGAGAATGCGGCCACTGCCAACTGCGATCACTTCACCTTGGTTGGGCTTCTCTTGCGCCGAACCCGGCAACAGGATACCGCCGGCGGTTTTTTGCTCTTCTTCTTGACGACGAACGACCACACGGTCGTGTAAGGGACGAATTTTCATCTCTAGCTTCTCCAATCTAGCGGTGGATCTTTGATCCGTGGATTTAACAAGGTACTGCTGATTACTTGCAGAGTTTTCTGCAATTGCTATGGGATATGGGCGCGAGAAATCTCATTTCAAGCGACCGATGCGAAAAAACACGATTTTTTTGTGGAGACTAGCTGCTTAGTCGCGGTCGAGCCGATCGCCCGGCTGGCGGTACTCGCCCTCGTAGGTATGGCCGTGGCTGCCAGCGCTGCGCCGCTGTTGCCAGCCGCCGGCTGCAAAGCCGCGCACCACGGCCGCGCGGCTCAGCTTGCGGCGCAGCGCCGGCACCAAGCCGGCAAAACCGATCGCGTCGGTGATAAACCCAGGGGTCAGCAACAGCGCGCCGCAGAAGGCGAGTATCAGCCCTTCGACCAGCTCGGCAGCCGGCAGCTCACCGCGGGCCAGTTTCTGCTGGCCGCGCCAGAGAGTCTCAAAACCCTGTATCCGCAACAGCCGGTAGCCGACCATGGCGGTGGCCAGTATCAGCACCAGCGTCCAGCTGGCGCCGATCGCCCCACCCACCTGAATCAACACCGCGATCTCGATCGCCGGTACCAAAATAAACAGCAACAAACCCAGCGGCATAGCCCGCCTCCCAGACAGTGATTGAGCGGCCGCAGCAGAGTGTTAACTGCGCCCGGTTTCGCGTAATCTGCGCCCATGGTAACCGACTCCGCCGCCACCGGCACTGCCCCAGATCAACCGCGCGACCAGCTCTGGCTGCTGCTCGCGGCGATTCCGCGCGGGCGCGTCACCAGCTACGGCCGTCTGGCGGCACTAGCTGGGGCCGGCAACGCAGCGCGCTGGGTCGGCCGGCAACTGGCCAGCCTGCCCAGCGACAGCGCCCTGCCCTGGCATCGGGTGGTCAGCAGCAGCGGCGCGATCGCCGCGCGGCCCGGTGCAGAGCGCCAGCTAGCCCGCCTAGCGGCAGAAGGGGTGGTCTGTAAAAACGGCCGGCTGCGGCTCGCCGACTACCTCTGGGAGCCGGCGTGACCGCCGCTGCGCCGCGCTGGCGCGAGCTCTGTAACCGGCGCATGGTGATCTGCCTGTTCACCGGCTTTGCGTCGGGGCTGCCGCTCTATATTTTAATCACGCTAATCCCGGCCTGGCTGCGCAGCGAAGGGGTTGGGCTGGCCGAGATCGGCTTCTTTGCACTGATCGGGCTGCCCTACACCTGGAAGTTTATCTGGGCACCGCTGGTCGATCGCTTTGCGCTGCCGCTCTACCGGCTCGGGCTGCGGCGCAGCTGGATGCTGGCCACACAGCTACTGCTGCTGGCGGCGATCGGTGGGCTCGGCTGGCTCAACCCCAGCGAGCAGCTCGGCGCTATCGCCGCGCTGTCGTTCGCGGTCGCGCTGCTCAGCGCCAGCCAAGATGTGGTGCTCGACGCCTACCGCCGCGAGCTGCTGCCCGACCACGAGCTCGGCCTTGGCAACTCGCTGCACGTCAACGCCTACCGCATCGCCGGGCTGGTGCCGGGCTCGCTGTCGCTGATCCTCGCCGACCTGCTGCCGTGGTCTTGGGTATTCTTGATCACCGCCGCGTTTATGTTGGTGGCGGTGGCGCTGACGCTCGCGATCGCCGAGCCAGCCACCAGCCAACAGCGCCCGGCCACCCTGCGCGCCGCCGTGGTCGAGCCGTTCAATGAATTCTTTGCCCGCAACGGCCGCCGCCAGGCGCTCGCCGTGCTCGCTTTTATGCTGCTCTACAAGCTCGGCGACAGTTTGGCGACCGCGCTGGCGACACCGTTCTATTTAGATATGGGGTTTACCACGACCGACATCGGTCTGGTCGCCAAACACGCCGCGCTGTGGCCGATGATTATCGGCGGTATTCTCGGCGGGCTGTGGATGGTCAAGATCGGCATCAACCGCGCGCTGTGGCTGTTCGGTGTGGTGCAGGTGATCTCCATACTCGGCTTTGCGCTGCTCGCCAAGCTCGGTGGCGGGCTGTGGATGCTGGCGCTGGTGATCGGCTTTGAGTACTTGGGCGTAGGGCTCGGCACCGCCGCCTTCGTGGCGTTTATCGCCCGCACCACCCACCCCGCCTACGCCGCCACCCAGATTGCGCTGTTTACCGCCATCACCGCGCTGCCGCGCACGGTCGCCAATGCCGCTACCGGCGTGGTGGTCGAGGCAGTTGGCTGGGAGCTATTTTTCTACGGCTGCGCGCTGTTGGCGCTGCCGGGTATGCTACTGCTGATCTGGGTAGCGCCCTGGCATCAACCGGCCGCTGCTAACAGCGACCGGTAGCGCGGCCACTCAAAGGCGTCGCCGGGGTCGCTCTTGCGGCCGGGGGCGATATCGCTGTGGCCGACCACTCGCTCGCGGTTAAGCGCCGGATAGCGCGCCATCAATACCGCGCTCAAGGCGGCCAGCGCGCGGTACTGGGCGTCGCTGTAGGCGACGTCGTCGCAGCCCTCAAGCTCTACCCCTATCGAGAAGTCGTTGCAGTTGTCGCGGCCGGCAAACTGCGATTGGCCGGCGTGCCAGGCGCGCTGCTCGGTGGCGACAAACTGAGTGATGGCGCCGCAGCGGGCGATCAAGAAGTGCGCCGACACCTGCAGCGCAGCGATTTCGGCGAAGTAGGGGTCGGCATCAACGTCGAGCGTATTGCAAAAAAACGCCTCAATGTGGCCGCCACCAAACTGGCCCGGCGGCAGGCTGATGTTGTGCACCACCAGCAGCGACACCTCACTGCCGGCCGGACGCTGATTGGCGTTCGGCGATGGCCGCTGTACGGCACCGCGCAGCCAGCCCTCTGCCGTCAATTCAAACTCGCCCCGCATCGCCACTCCTCTGATCGCCGCCGCCGCCGTATAATGGCTGGCCCATCAATACCGAGCACGATTATGCCAGAGTTAACCCCGCCAGCAGAACCGCGCCAGCGCGCCACGCTCACCCAACAGTTTGGCCTGCACTCGACTGCTGAGCCGGCCTTCGCCGCACAGATAGCCGCCAGCGTGGCTGCCGCACTGGCCGAAGATATCGGCGATGGCGATGTCACCGCCGCGCTGATACCGGCCGCACAGCGCGCCGAGGCGGTGGTGATCAGCCGCGAACCGGCGGTAGTCTGTGGCCGGCCGTGGGTCGATGCGGTGTTTGCCGCTGTCGATAGCCGGGTCGAGATTGAATGGCTGGTCAGTGAAGGGGAGCGCGTGGTCGCCGACCAACCACTGTTCAGATTGCGCGGCGCCAGCCGCTCGCTGCTGACCGGCGAGCGCTGCGCGCTCAACTTCTTGCAGACGCTGTCGGCTACCGCCACCACCGCCAGCGACTACGCGGCGCTGGCCGCGCCAGCCGGCATCGCCGTGCTCGACACCCGCAAGACCATCCCCGGGCTGCGCTATGCACAAAAATACGCAGTCGCTATCGGCGGCTGCTACAACCACCGCATCGGCCTGTTCGACGCCTTTTTGATAAAAGAGAACCACATCGCCGGCTGTGGCTCGATCGCCGCCGCGGTCGCCACCGCCCGCAGCCAGCAGCCGCAGCTAATGGTCGAGGTCGAGGTGGAGAACCTCGACGAGCTCGACCAAGCGATCGCCGCCGGCGCCGATCGGATTATGCTCGACAACTTCTCGGCCGAGCAGCTGCATGCAGTCGCCGAGCGCGATCTAGGCAGCTGCGAATTGGAGGTATCGGGCAACATCGAGGCGAGCGCGTTAGCGGCGCTGGGCAACAGTGCGGTGCACTTTATCTCCTCCGGCGCGCTGACCAAACACCTGCGCGCTATCGACCTATCGATGCGCCTGACGGTGATCGACAACGGCTAGGAAGCCGCGCACAAAAAAGGCGAGCCGAAGCTCGCCTTTTTTACCGTGCAACAGCCGGGTTATTCGGCAGCGGCGGCCCGACAGTTGGTCGGGAAGTACTTATTGAGGGCAACCGAGCTAGGCGCACAGCTCCACTCGTAGACAGAGCCCTCGCTGGTGACGGTATCACCATCGCTATTCTTCGGGGTAAACACGACACTGCCGGCGTCCAGCACAGCGTTCGAGGTGCCCTGGACAGAGACGGTGATCACACCGCTGCTGACCGCGACACTCTTAACGTACTGCGAGGTGGCCGTGGCAGAGGCACAGCCCCAGGCGGTGTAGGTGGAGATGTTCTCGCTCTGGGCAACTTCTGAGACCTCTAGCTTACAGGGGGCGGCGGCCAGTACCACTTCAGACATCTTGGCGCGCAGCGTGTAGTCGTTGTACTGTGGTACCGCGACAGCGGCCAGAATGGCAATAATGGCTACCACGATCATCAGCTCGATCAGGGTGAAACCGGCCTGATTCGCCTTCATTTTTGTTGTGCGCTGAACAGCTTTCATACACCTCTCCTTAATAAAATAGATACCCGCTGGGCTGCACCGATTGCGCCGCCCCGGTCAGGACCGCTCTAATATACCAAAAACAGCCGTTATTATAATGTCTCGGGGAAAATATTTAACCGGCCGCGCAGCGTGCCGCGCTCTCACCCCAAAACCGAGTTGCCAGCCGGCCGCGCCGCTGGTGTAAACTGTCTAACTACAACTCGGCTTGGAAGATCCCTGTGCAATGAGTGCCGCCAACCCCGTGCTACACGGTTTACCCCAGCGACTGGTCGCCGAGCGCCACCTCGATGAGCGCGCCGCCGCCGACCTGTTGGCGCGCGCCGCTACCGAGCGGCGCTCGCCACTGCTGGTGCTCTATGAGAGCAACCTTGTCGATGGCGCCCAGATCGCCGGCTGCGCAGGGCGAGAGTTTGGCTTGCCGGTCTACGACTTAACCAGCCACCAGCTGGATGCCGCGCCGCGCCACTTAGTCGACGCCAAGCTGCTGCGCAAACATACCGCACTGCCGCTCTACCGGCGCGGCAACCGCTTGTTTGTCGCCATCGGCGACCCCACCAACTACCAGGCGATCGCCGAGATACAGTTTCAGACCGGCACCACCGTCGAGCCGGTGCTGTGCCGGCTAGACCAGCTGACTGCGCTGCTCGACCAATTTCTTGACGACCCCGCCGAGCGGGCGCTGGACGACACCCTCGGCACCATCGATGAGATCCACCTCGACGAGCTCGATATCGAGATGGGCGAGCCCGACGATGAGATTGACACCAACAGCAGCGGCCAAGACGACGCCCCGGTGGTCCGCTTTGTCAATAAGATGATGCTCGACGCCATTCGGCTCGGCGCGTCGGATATCCACTTTGAGCCTTATGAGAAGCACTACCGAATCCGCTTTCGAATCGATGGCGTGCTCCAGGAGATCTCGCGCCCGCCGGTTAACTTGGCACCGCGGCTGGCTGCCCGCCTCAAGGTGATGTCGCGTATGGATATCTCCGAGCGGCGGGTACCCCAAGACGGCCGCATCAAGCTCAAGCTGTCAAAGAGCCGCGCCATCGACTTTCGGGTCAACAGCTTGCCGCTGCAATTTGGCGAGAAGATCGTGCTGCGAATTCTCGACCCCGCCTCGGCGCAGATGGGGCTCGATGCGCTCGGTTTTGAGCCAGATCAGCGCCAGCTTTACCAACAGGCGCTCGACCGCCCACAGGGAATGATTCTGGTCACCGGGCCAACCGGTAGCGGCAAGACGGTCAGCCTCTACACCGGGCTCAACGCGCTCAATAACGACGAGCGCAATATCTCTACCGCCGAAGACCCGGTCGAGATCAACATCGACGGCATCAACCAGGTACAGATCAACCTCAAGGTCGGGCTGACCTTCGCTGAGGCGCTGCGCTCGTTCTTGCGCCAAGACCCGGATGTGGTGATGGTCGGTGAGATACGCGACCTAGAGACTGCCGAGATCTCTATTAAAGCTGCCCAGACGGGCCACTTAGTGCTGTCGACTCTGCACACCAACAGTGCCACAGAGACGCTCACCCGGTTGCTGAACATGGGGGTTGCCACCTTCAATGTGGCCACCTCGGTGTCGCTGATCATCGCCCAACGGCTGGCCCGCAAACTCTGCGACAACTGCAAAACTGCGCAGCCGCCGCTGCCGGCCACGATCCTCGCCGAACAGGGGCTAGACCAACTGGAGCTGGCTGCCAGCGAGCTGACCCTGTACAGCGCGGAGGGCTGTGAACAGTGCCGCGACGGCTACCGCGGGCGCATCGGCATCTACGAAACACTGGCGATCAGCGAGCAGTTGGCCGCAGTCATTATGAGCGGTGCCAGCTCGCTGGAGACGCTAGCCGCCGCTAAAGCCGAGGGGTTTAAAACGCTCCGCTACAACGCCCTGCGCAAGGTAGCCGCCGGCATCATCAGCCTCGAAGAGGCCAACCGCATCACCCGCCAGTAACCGCCAGCCGATGCCCGAGCCACGCCAAAAGAGCTTCAGTTACCGCGGCCGCGATCGCCACGGCAAGCCGGTCGACGGTGAGCTGACCAGTGCCGACCGCGAGACCGCGCGCAGCCAGCTGCGCCGCCAAGGCATTTTGGCTACGGCTATCCGGCCGCTCCGTGAGCCGCTGTTTAAGGCGCGCGACAAACCGATCAAGGCCGCCGATGTCGCCATCCTAACCCGCCAGCTGGCGACCATGATGCGCGCCGGGATTCCATTGGTGCAGAGCTTTGATGTGGTCGCCGACGGGCTCGACAACCCGGCCCTGGCGCGGGTGGTGATGCAGCTGCGCGACGATGTCTCGGCCGGCAATAGCTTCACACAAGCGCTGCAAAAACACCCCAAATTATTCGATCCGCTCTACTGTAGTTTAATCGGTGCCGGCGAGAGTGCCGGTGCACTCGAGAGTATGCTCAGCCGGGTAGCCACCTACCGCGAAAAATCTGAGCAGCTCAAGGCCAAAATCAAGAAGGCACTCGCCTACCCGACGTTTGTGGTGTTGGTCGCGGTAGTGGTCACCTCGATCCTGCTGATTAAAGTGGTGCCGGTGTTTGCCGACACCTTCGCTAGTTTCGGCGCCGAGCTGCCACCGTTCACGCAGTGGGTAATGCGGCTGTCGAGCGCACTGCAAGCGAACTGGTGGTGGCTGCTTGCGCTGGCGGTGGCCGGCGGCTGGGGGCTGCGCCAGCTGCGGCTGCGCTCGGCGGCGTTCGCCTTCGCGCTCGATCGACTGGCACTCAAACTGCCGATTGTCGGCTCGATACTGGAGCGCGCTATCGTCGCGCGGTTTGCCCGCACCCTGGCGACCACCTTCGCCGCTGGGGTACCGCTAGTCGAGGCGCTCAACTCGGTCGCCGATGCGGCCGGCAACGCACTCTACCGACAGCATATTTTGCAGATACGCGACGATGTCACCACCGGTATCGCCCTGCACCGGGCGGTGCGAGCGCGAAAACTTTTCCCCTCGCTACTTGAGCAGATGACCGCGATCGGCGAGGAGTCCGGCGCACTCGACGATATGCTCGAGAAAACCGCAGAGCACTTTGAGCAGTCGGTCGACAACTCGGTCGACAGCCTTACTGCGCTGCTCGAGCCGATGATTATGGCGGTGCTCGGCATCGTCGTCGGCGGGCTGCTGTTTGCCATGTACCTGCCGATCTTTCAGCTCGGCGCGATTGTTTAACGGCATGGGCAGCGCAACCATCGACATGTTGATCGCCGCCGGCCTGCTCGGGGCCGTCCTCGGCAGTTTTTACAACGTGGTCATTGCTCGGCTACCGGCAATGTTGGCGCGCGACTGGCAACAGCAGGCCGAGCAGCTGTTGGAGCTGCCCGATAGCACCGCCGCCGAGCCGCGGTTCAATTTGGTGGTGCCGCGCTCGCGCTGCCCGCACTGCCAGAGTGCGGTCGCCGCGCGCGACAATATTCCGCTGCTCAGCTTCGCGCTACTACGCGGCCGCTGCCGCCACTGCCGCGGCGCTATCAGCTGGCGCTACCCAGCGGTAGAGCTGGCCAGCGCTGCGCTGGCGGCGGCGGTGGTTTGGCAGTTTGGGCTGACTGGCAACGCGCTGTTTGCGCTGGGCTTAGTCGGCATCTCGCTGATCTTGCTGGCGATAGACGCCGAGCACCAGCTGCTGCCCGATGCGCTGACGCTAGGGCTGCTGTGGCTCGGGCTGATCGCCAACCTCGATGGCCGGTTTGCCGCCAGCGGTGATGCCATAGTCGGCGCGGTAGCCGGCTACGGCGCATTGTGGCTGCTGTTCTGGGCGGTAAAATGGCTGACCGGGCGCGATGCGATGGGCTACGGCGATTTTAAATACCTCGCTGCCATCGGCGCCTGGTTCGGTCTTGAAGGGGTGCTGGTGGGGCTGCTGATCGCCGCCACACTGGGCAGCCTGGTCGGTATCGGCGGCCGCCTGTGCGGCGCACTGGGGCGCTACCAAGAGGTCGCTTTCGGGCCGTACTTGGCGATCGCCGCTGTGATACTGCTATTTTTCCAACCGCTGTTAAGCAGCTGGCTATGGGGGGGATTGGGTGGCTGACCAACCATTTGTCGTCGGGCTGACCGGCGGTATCGGCTCAGGTAAAAGCAGTGTCGCTGCGCTGCTGCGCGAGCGCGGCGTCAGCGTTGTCGACGCCGATCAAGTGGCCCGCCAAGTGGTTGAGCCAGGCCAGCCGGCGCTGGCCGCTATCGCCGAGCACTTTGGCGCCCAGCTACTGCTCGCCGACGGCGGGCTCGACCGCGCCGCGCTGCGCCAAATCATCTTCACCGATCCGGCCGCCAAACAGTGGTTGGAGCAGCTTACCCACCCGCTGATCGGCACCGAGCTGAGCCGCCAACTGGCCGCCGCACCGCCGCCCTATGCAGTATTGGAGAGCCCACTGCTGCTAGAGACCGAGCAGCACCAGCGCTGCGACGTGATCGTGGTGGTCGATGTGACGCCTGCCCAGCAGCTGGCCCGCGCCGCCCAGCGCGACGGCAACAGCGAGGCGCAGATCCAGCGCATCATCGACGCCCAACTGCCGCGCCCAGCGCGGTTGGCGCGCGCCGACTACGTGGTCGACAACAGCGCCAGCCCAGCGGCACTGGCCGGCCAGGTCGAACAGCTGCACCAGAGCCTGTGCGCCGCCAGCGCACAAACGTATAAAGAGAGCCGAGAGAACCCATGACCAGCAGCCAGCCGAGCCAATTGCCCTGCCCGACCTGTCAGAAAACCATTGTCTGGAGTGACGCCTTCCCGTACCGGCCGTTTTGCTGCCAGCGCTGCCAACAGATCGACTTTGGCGAATGGGCAAGTGAATCGTTCACGCTGCCCGGTGAGCCGATCACCGACCCGGGGTTAATTGATGAACTGTACGGTGACGGTGAGGGCGGTAGTTACAACTGATCGCACTGCTGGAGCTGCGCGATCAGCGCGCGGTTGGCGGCCGGAAAGCGTTCGGCATCGAGCGACTCGACAGCGACCCAGCTAATCGGCTGGCCCTGCTGGCCAGCCGGCTGGCCGCGCCACTTGGTCACCGCAAAGAAGTTCAGCGCGACCGATTTGTCGGCGTAGTCGTGGCAGTCGCGGCGCAGCAGGGTGGCGCCGCCAATGACAATACCCAGCTCTTCCAGCAGCTCGCGGGCAAGCGCCTGTTCAGCGCTCTCGCCGGCTTCGAGCTTGCCGCCGGGAAACTCCCAGCGATCGCCCTGGTGCTGCGCGGCGGAGCGGTAACTAACCAAGCAGCGCCCGGCGCTGTCGAGGATCACTGCGGCGGCGACCTCTACCCGCGGTTGGTCAGGTGCGGTATTCGGCATTGATGCGCACGTACTCGTAGGTGAGGTCACAGGTCCACACCGTCTCGCTGACAGATCCGCGGCCCAGATCAATGCCGATGGCAATATCTTCTGCCGCCATCGCCTGCTGGCCGGCCGCCTCGGTATAGCTGGCGGCGCGGCCACCCTGCTCGACAATGGTGACGCCGTTGAGCGTGACGGAGATTTTATCTACCGCCAACGCCTCGATACCAGCGCGCCCGACCGCGGCTAAAATACGCCCCCAGTTGGGGTCGCTGGCGGCCAGCGCAGTCTTGACCAGTGGCGACTCGGCCACCGCATAGGCGCCGGCCAGCGCTTCGTCGATAGTGGCGGCACCACTGACCGTGACTGCGACAAACTTGCTCGCCCCCTCGCCGTCGCGAATGATCGACTGGGCCAACTCAACCATCAATGCGTTGAGCTCGGCGGCAAACTCGGCGACGTTGTCGGCACTGACTGCCACCCCGGCGCGGCCACTGGCCACCAGCACCACCGCGTCGTTGGTCGAAGTGTCGCTGTCGACCGTGATGCGATTGAACGAACCTTCGGCCGCCTCGCGGAGCAGGCTCTGCAGTAGTGGCGCTGCGATCTGTGCGTCGGTCGCCACATAGCCGAGCATAGTCGCCATGTTCGGCTTAATCATCCCCGAGCCCTTGCAGATGCCGGTGATAGTCACTGTGCTGCCATCGAGCTGGAACTGGCGGCTGGCGGCTTTAGGGCGGGTGTCGGTGGTCATGATCGTTGAAGCCGCAGTCAACCAGCCCTCCTCACTGAGATCGGCGATGGCGCTCGGCAGTGCCGCCGTCAATTTATCGACAGCGAGGTGCTCGCCGATCACCCCGGTCGAGAACGGCAGTACTTCGCTGCTGGCGACAGCCGCCAGCGCGGCTACCGCGTCACAGCTGGCCTGCGCCGCCTGCAGGCCGAGCTCACCAGTGCCGGCATTGGCGTTGCCAGTGTTGACCAGCAGGTAGCGCGGGGCCGCCGCGGCCAGGTGCTGCTTGGCAACTTGTACCGGCGCGGCGCAAAAGGCGTTGCGGGTAAACAACGCCGCGACACTGCTGGCGGGGTCTAGTTCTATCAGCAGGGTGTCGCGGTGGTTGGGCTTTTTAATCCCCGCCATGGCACTGCCGAGGCGAACCCCAGCGACGCGATGCAGGGTGGCTAACTGCGCTGAACCGGTGGCCATCACACTCTCCTTGACGCTTAAATGCGCCCGTGGCACTGCTTGTATTTTTTACCCGAGCCACACGGGCAGGGGTCGTTGCGGCCAACCTTGGGGCCGGGCCGGGTGACCGGTGCAGCACTGGCCGCGGCCGGCTGGTCGGGCTCGCTCAGCGCCGAACTTTCGGCGTGCTGGTAGCTGGCCCGCGCCGCCTGCTCGCGACGCTCTGCCTCGACGCGATCGAGGTCGTTGCCCTCGGCTATTTTGATATGGCTTAAAAACTTGATCGTCTCGTACTTAATGTTGTCGAGCAGCTGGCCAAACAGCTCAAACGACTCGCGCTTGTACTCCTGCTTGGGGTTCTTCTGCGCGTAAGCGCGCAGGCCGATACCCTGGCGGAGCTGGTCCATATTGGCCAAATGCTCCTTCCATAGATTGTCGAGCACCTGCAGCATTACCTGCCGCTCAACCTCGCGGATCTGCTCTGCGTAGGCGGCGTAGCGCTGCTGGTAGTCGCTTTCGGCCTGGGCGATCAATCGCTCGCGCAGTGCCTCTTCGTCAAAGCGCTGATCCTCGTCCAGCCACTGGGCAACCGGCGCCTGAAGCCCGAACTCAAGCTCGAGCGCACGCTCTAGCCCTTCGACGTCCCACTGCTCTTCCAGGCTCTGCGGCGGTACGTAGGCAGAGATGCAGCGGTCGATCACATCGCTGCGCACCGAGCTGATGATGGTGGAGATATCGCCATCTTCGAGCAGGTCGTTGCGCTGCTGATAGATCACCTGACGCTGGTCGTTGGCGACATCGTCGTACTCCAGTAGGTGTTTGCGAATATCGAAGTTGCGCCCCTCTACCTTGCGCTGGGCTTTGACGATAGCGTTGGTGACCATGCGATGCTCGATCGCTTCACCCTGCTCCATGCCCATCGCGCGCATCATATTTTTAATCCGGTCAGAGGCGAACAGCCGCATCAGCGGGTCCTCTAGCGACAGATAAAAACGCGAGTAGCCGGGGTCACCCTGGCGACCGGCACGGCCGCGCAGCTGGTTGTCGATACGCCGCGACTCGTGGCGTTCGGTGCCGATGATATGCAGGCCTCCGGCCTCGATCACCTGCTGCTGGCGCTGCCGCCACTCTTCGCGAAGGGTGGCAAGCAGCTCCTCGCTGGGGTTATCGAGCGCTTTGATCTCTGCCTCGACATTGCCGCCGAGGACAATATCGGTACCGCGACCAGCCATGTTAGTGGCGATCGTCACCGCCCCGGGGCGACCCGCTTCAACAATAATGCCGGCCTCGCGCTCGTGCTGCTTGGCGTTCAGCACGCTGTGTTTTATCTTCGCCTCATCGAGCGCTTTGGAGAGCCGCTCTGAGCTGTCGACCGATGCAGTGCCGACCAACACCGGCGCACCCTTGCCGGTCAACTCGACGATCTCTTCGATAACCGCTTGGTACTTCTCGTCTTCGGTGAGGAAAATCAGGTCATTCATGTCGACCCGCGCCACCGCGACGTTAGTCGGAATCACTACCACCTGCAAACCGTAAATCTGGTGGAACTCATAGGCCTCGGTATCGGCGGTACCGGTCATACCGGCCAGTTTGTCGTAGAGCCGGAAGAAATTTTGGAAAGTGGTCGAGGCCATGGTCTGGCTCTCTTGCTGAATCTCCAGCCCCTCTTTGGCCTCGATCGCCTGGTGCAGCCCCTCAGAGAGGCGGCGGCCGGGCATGGTGCGGCCGGTGTGCTCATCAATCAGCACCGCCTCGCCATTCTGGACAATGTACTCGACATCGCGCTGGAACAGATGGTGCGCCTTGAGTGCAGCCAATACGTGGTGGAGCAGATTGAGGTTGGCCGGCTGGTAGAGGCTCTCGTCCTCGGGTAGCAGCCCCTCGCCGATCAGGATCGATTCGATTTTTTCGTGGCCCGCTTCGGTCAGCTCGATCTGGCGCAGCTTCTCGTCGACCACAAAGTGGCCATCATTTTCCGGCTGCTCGTCTTCGCCGAGCATCACCCGGTCAAGCAGCTGCACCTGGGCGTTCATACGTTTGTAGAGCGCCGAGCTGTCTTTGGCGGCACCGGAGATAATCAGTGGGGTGCGCGCCTCATCGATCAGAATCGAATCGACCTCGTCGACCACCGCGAAACCGAGCTTGCGCTGCGACTTCTCTTCAAGGCGCAGCGCCATGTTGTCGCGCAGGTAGTCAAAGCCGAACTCGTTATTGGTTCCGTAGGTGATGTCGGCGGCGTAGGCGTCGCGCCGTCCGCACGGCTCCATCTCGCCGATCGCCGGGTCAAACAGGAATGAGTTGGCCGTGCCGCCGCCGCGGTAGGACTGAATCACGCCAACCGATAGACCGAGCGCGGCGTAGAGCGGCGCCATCCAGCCGGCGTCGCGCTTGGCCAGGTAGTCATTGACCGTCACGACATGAACGCCGTCGCCGCTCAGCGCATTGAGATAGACCGCCGCGGTGGCCACCAGCGTTTTACCCTCACCGGTGCGCATCTCGGCGATCTTACCCTCGTGGAGCACCAGCGCACCGATCAACTGAACATCAAAGTGGCGCAGACCGAGCACTCGGGTAGACGCCTCACGGACGGCGGCGAACGCCTCCGGCAGCAGGGTGTCGAGCGTCTCGCCGGCCGCCAACCGCTGCTTAAACTGATCGGTAGTGGCGCGCAGCGCGCTGTCGTCGAGCGCGCTGTAGACGTCGGTAAAGCTATTGACCTTGTCGACGGTTTTACGCATCCGGCGCAGCTCGCGGTCATTTTTATTGCCAAAGATTTTTCGTAACAGATTCATTGTGTAACTCTTTATAGGGCCGGGGTAACTGTCGGCAGGGAGAGAGCGGGCTGGGTAGCCGCAGCGCAGCGCCGCGGTGGCGCAAAACAACCGAGCGGCGTTAGCGCGGGGTCTGCTGCAGGTAGGTGGCGGGGTCGACGGCGCGGCCGTCGCGCAACACCTCAAAGTGTACATGTGGGCCGGTCGAGCGGCCGGAGCTGCCCACTTCGGCGATCGATGCACCTTTGACAACCGGGTCGCCAACCTCGACTAGGTTGCTCTGGTTGTGGGCGTAACGGGTGACAACGCCAGCGCCGTGGTCGATTTCGACCATACTGCCGTAGCCGTAGCGCGGTCCGCTGTAAGTGACCACGCCAGAGGCGACCGCCACCACGGCGGTACCGGCGCGGGCGGCAAAGTCGACGCCGTTGTGAAAGCGTTCGTCACCCAAAAACGGGTCAGTGCGAACCCCGAACGGCGACGAGAGCCAGCCGCTGGCGACCGGCTTGCCGGAGAGCGTTGTGCGGCGCTGC
This sequence comes from Porticoccaceae bacterium, assembly GCA_024639885.1. GTDB lineage: Bacteria > Pseudomonadota > Gammaproteobacteria > Pseudomonadales > Porticoccaceae > LSUCC0057. Next base: position 349,434 of record JAHEGD010000004.1, read on the forward strand.
CACTGCTGGTCGGCGAGAATCTGTTGCAGCGCGCCCAGCTGAGTTGCGCGGTCAGCCAGCTGCTCGGCGAGTACTGCCAGCTGGCTCTCTACCGGCTTGGCGTGGCTGCCGCCCGCGGCCCGCAGCAGGGTGCCGCCGACACCGGGCTGGGCGCTGAAGTCAAACTCGTTGGCGGCGATACCGCCGATGTCGACCAACTGCTCGCCGAGCGCATCGAGCCGCAGCAGCCGCGCGCGCAGCTCGGCCAACTTGGCAGAAACGCTCTGCAGCTGGCGCTGTTGATCTTGGCGCAACTTAGCCAGCTGGCGCTGGTCTGCATCGACCCCGTCGCGGAGCTCCGCCAGCTCGCGGGTCAACCGGTTCTCCCAGCGGCTATCGCTAGCTTGTGCGCCTATCCAGCTGCCGATCGCCAGCGGCACACCGACCAGACAGAGCGACAGCACCAGCTTGGAGAGCGGGCTGGCCAGCCCGTTGAGCTCCTGCCAGCTGCGCTGCAGCTGTATCAATGTGGGGTTGGTAAATTTCACTGCGCCGCCTAGCCGGCCAACCGGTAGGCGATGGGTGCGCTGCTGGCGTCGTCGTAACTGACAAACTCCCAGCACTCTGGGGCCGCTAATAGCGCCCGCACCAAATCGTTGTTGAGGCCGTGGCCCGACTTCACGGCGCGGTACTCACCGATCACCGAGTGCCCGAGCAGGTAGAGATCGCCAATCGCGTCGAGAATTTTGTGTTTAACAAACTCATCTTCGCTGCGCAGCCCCTCTTCGTTGAGGATCGACTCGCGGTCGACTACCACGGCGTTGCTGAGGTTACCGCCGCGCACCAAGCCAACCGAGCGCAGGTATTCGATCTCGTGCATAAAGCCGAAGGTGCGGGCGCGGCTGACCTGCTCGATAAAGGTCTCGGTCGAGAAGTCGACCGCTGCGGTGAGGCCACGATCGCGGAAAACCGGGTGGTCGAATTCAATTTCAAAATTTAACTTAAAACCGTCGTAGGGGGTGAAGCTGGCCCACTTGCCCTCTTGCTCGACGCGCACCTCGCGGAGGATTCTTATAAACTTCTTGGCCGCTGGCTGCTCGACAATACCGGCCGCCTCAATGAGAAAGACAAACTCGGCGGCACTGCCGTCCATGATCGGCACTTCCACCGCTGACAGCTCGACAATCACGTTGTCGATACCAAACCCGGCCAGTGCCGACATCAGGTGCTCGACCGTCGAGACCCGGGCATCGCCATTAAACAGTGAGGTAGACAAGGTGGTGTCGCCGACCCGATCGGCGCGGCCAACGATATCGACCGGCGGCACTAGGTCGCTGCGCCGAAAAATGATGCCACTGTCGACCGCTGCTGGGCGCAGCGCGAGGTAGACCTTTTCACCGGAGTGAAGGCCAACGCCGGTGGCGTGAACGGTCTGTTTTAGTGTGCGCTGCAAAAGCATCGGGTCTGCTCAAAATTTGACCGCGCAATGGTAGCAGACCACCCACTCAGCGCCAAGGTAATTGCGTGAGGCGCAAACGCTGATGGGTGGCCTAAAACTGCCTTATTTAGGGCGCTCGGCGCCCCCGACTCAGTCGGCTTGGCGGCGCAAAAACGCCGGTACATCGAGAAAGTCATGGTCGAGTTCAGGTGCTGCCGACAGTTCTGTGGCAACCGCCACTGACCCGCTGCGACCACCGGCCGCGCGGATACCGGCCGGACGGTCGAGCTGCGAGTAATCGGGCAGCCCCTCTTTGGTGACCGGCGGTGCGGTCGCGCCACCCTGAATCACTTTGCTCGGCCCCGTCTTGGCCACCGGCGGCATCAAGCCTGTCGCCACCACGGTGACGCGCAGCTGGTCGCTGATCTCTGGGTTGAATACGCTGCCGACAATAATGGTCGCGTCTTCATCGGCAAACTGGCGAACGGTGTCGCCGACCTGCTCAAACTCGCCCAGTGTCAGATCGTAGCCGCTTGTGATATTGACCAAGATACCGCGCGCACCCTGCAGGTCGACATCTTCCAGTAGCGGGCAGCGGATCGCCGCTTCGGCGGCCACTTCGGCGCGGTCTGGGCCGCTCGCCGAGCCGGTGCCCATCATCGCCATACCCATTTCAGACATTACGGTACGCACATCGGCAAAATCGACGTTGATCAGGCCATCGAGCAGAATCAGGTCGGTAATGCCTTGCACGGCTCCGTCGAGCACACCGTTAGCCTGCTTGAACGCCTCGATCACGGTCATGTCTTTACCGAGCACCTGCAGCAACTTCTCGTTGGGGACAATGATCAGTGAATCGACACGCTCTTTAAGCATGGCGACCCCCTCTTGGGCGATCGCCATCCGCTTGCGACCCTCAAAGGCGAACGGACGGGTGACCACGCCGACGGTGAGAATGCCCATCTGCTTGGCGACTTCGGCAATGACCGGCGCGGCGCCGGTACCGGTACCACCACCCATGCCAGCGGTGATGAACACCATATCGGCACCGTCGAGCGCCTGAGCGATGCGGTCTTTGTCCTCAAGCGCGGCCTGGCGGCCGATCTCGGGGTTGGCGCCAGCGCCGAGCCCCTTGGTGAGGCCGGAGCCGAGCTGCAGCACGGTTGCGGTCTCTAGGTCGTTGAGCGACTGCGCATCGGTGTTGGCACAGATAAAGTGCACCCCCTCGATACCGCCTTCGATCATGTGGCGGACGGCGTTACCGCCACCACCACCGACACCGACCACCTTGATCACGGCATTTTTTGGAACGTCATCTACCAGTTCGAACATACTCATAGTCTTACCCTCTTGTTGCGCCTCAATAAAACGTTAATGAAAATTACCCAATAAAAAATTTGTTAAACCCCACCCTGAAACCAACTCTTCAGCTTGCCCCAGCCGCTCTCGCCAGAGCCGGTGCTGCCTTTGCGACGGCGCTTGCCACTCTGCGCTTGGCGCTTGGCACCGTAGTGCAGCAGGCCGACACCGGTCGCATAAATCGGGTTATTGACGATATCCGACAGGCCGACCACCGACTGCGGGGTACCGATCCGCACCGGCATGTGAAAAATCTCTTCGGCGAGTTCGACAGCCCCCTCCATCTTGGCGGTACCACCAGTGATCACCAGCCCCGCAGCGATCAGCTCTTCAAAGCCACTGCGGCGCAGCTCTGACTGAATCAGCGTGAACAGCTCCTCGTAGCGCGGCTCCACCACCTCGGCCAGTGCCTGGCGAGAGAGCGAGCGCGGTTGGCGGTCGCCGACGCTCGGCACTTTGATGGTCTCATCGGCACCGGCCAGTTTGGCGAGTGCACAGGCGTACTTAATTTTTAGCTCTTCGGCGTGCGGCGTCGGGGTGCGCAGCGCCATCGCGATATCGTTGGTGACCTGATCGCCGGCAACCGGGATCACCCCGGTGTGACGAATCGCACCGTCGGTGTAGATGGCGATGTCGGCCGTGCCGCCGCCAATGTCGACAATCGCCACGCCGAGCTGCTTCTCGTCGTCAGTCAGCACCGCGTGGGCCGAGGCGAGCTGCTCGAGAATCACCTCCTCCACCTCTAGGCCGCAGCGACGGATACACTTCTTGATGTTCTGCACCGCGTTGGCCGCACAGGTCACCAGATGCACCTTGGCCTCGAGCCGAACGCCAGACATGCCGATCGGCTCGCGGACACCCTCTTGGTTATCGATGATGTACTCCTGCGGCACCACATGGAGGATCTCTTGATCGGCCGGGATAGCGACCGCGCGCGCTGCATCGATGACTCGCTCGATGTCCAGCTCCTGCACCTCGCGGTCTTTGATGGCGACAATGCCGTGCGAGTTGAGGCTGCGAATGTGCGACCCGGCGATGCCGGCATAGACCGAGTGAATTGAGCAGCCGGCCATCAGCTCGGCCTCTTCGATCGCGCGCCGAATCGAGTCGACGGTCGCTTCAATATTGACTACCACGCCCTTTTTAAGGCCGGTCGACGGCGCCATACCGGTGCCGACAATCTCCAACTCGCCGGCGTCGCCGAGTGCGGCCACTATCGCCACCACCTTGGAGGTGCCTATGTCGAGTCCGACGATCATGTTGTCACTTGTTGAGCTTGCCATCTCGCTACCCTCTGCCAATAAACTGTTGTTCGGGCGTCGCCACCCGGTTGCTAATTTTTACTGCCGCCGCGTCGCGCCAGGCCACCGCCGCCCCGTTCGGGTAGCGCAGATCAACCGTCGCCAGCTGGTCGGCATAGCGGTATAGCTGGGCCGCCCAGATCGCGTTAAAGCGCCGCAGCTTGGCTGCCAGCTGGGTGCGGCCAAGCGCGATCACCACACCGCTGCGGGTGGTTAACTGCCAGCCGCCGCGACGGTCACGATTGAGCTCGGCGACACTCAAGCCGCTGCGCTGCAACAGGCTGGCCAGCAGCTGGTAGCTGGCCACCAACTCGGCGGCGCTATCGGCATCGCCATTGAGCAGTGGCAACTCGGCGAGCTTGTCGCTCGGTGGCGTCTGCAGGGGCTGGCCGGCATAGTTGAGAAAGCCGCGATCGCCCCAGCGCGCCACCGGGCGCTGCTCGGTTACCTCGACCTCGAGCTGGGCCGGCCAGCGCCGGCGCAGTTGGACCTGCTCTATCCACGGGTCTGACTCCAACCGGTCGCGCACGGCCAGCAGGTCGATACTCAAAAAACCGCCGTCAATGTAGCCGGCTAGCTGCGCCTGCAGCGCGTCGCGCTCCAGATAGCGCAGCTCACCGCTGATCACCAAGCTCGTAAACGGCCGGTCCAGCTGCTGGTAGAAGCGCCCGGCGCCTATTAGCAGCAGCGCCAATAGCAGTGCCGCCAGCGCCAGTGCCAACCACTGACCAACCCGATAGAGCCAGACGCTTAGCGCACTCACGGGGCCACCTCACCGCGTTCGCTGAGGGTGGTCGCCAAGATCGCCATCACCAACTGTGCGAAGTCGATCCCCTCGGCCTTGGCGGCCATCGGCACCAAGCTGTGGTCGGTCATGCCCGGCACGGTGTTGACCTCCAACAGCTGCGCTGCGCCGCTCTCGTCACACATTAAATCGACCCGTCCCCAGCCGCTGCAGCCAACTGCATCAAAGGCCGCCAGCGCCAACGCCCGAAACTGCTGTTCGCGCTCGGCGCTGATGGGCGCCGGACAGTGGTAGCGGGTCTGGTCGGAGAGGTATTTTGCCGAGTAGTCGTAAAACGCCCCTGCCACTTCAATTTGAATTGCCGGCAGCACCCGGCGGCCGACTACGGCGACGGTGTACTCGGCACCGCTGAGCAGTTGCTCGGCGAGCACCTCGGTGTCGTAGTGCGACGCCGCCCGCCACGCCTGTTCGAGCTGCTCGGCGGTAGTGGCGCGAGCCATGCCGATACTCGAGCCCTCGCAGGCCGGCTTGACCATCGCCGCACCGCCCAGATAGGCGAGCGTCTCGGCCCAGTGGGTAGTCGCCGACAGCGTGGCAAAGTTGGCGGTCGGCAGACCGACACCGCGCCACAACTGCTTGCAGCGGACCTTATCCATCGCCAGCGCCGAAGCGAGCACACCGCTGCCGGTATAGGGCAGGCCGAGCCAGTCGAGCAGCCCCTGCACCGCACCGTCTTCGCCGCCCGGGCCGTGCAGCGCGATGAATACGCGATCGAAACCGCCCGCAGTCAAGCTGCCGGCGAGACCACGGCCGCAGTCGATCGGGGTCACATCGACCCCTTCGCCGCGCAGTGCCGCGAGCACCGCCGCGCCGCTTTTCAGCGATACCTCGCGCTCGGCAGACTGGCCGCCGTAGAGCAGTGCTACGCGGCCAAATTGCGCTACTAACCCGCTCATAGCGGCTGCTCCTGAGCGCCGTGGCCAATCGCCTTGGCGAGCTCTGCGACCAACTTAGAGACACTGCCCGCGCCCTGGGTTATCACCATGTCACCGTCACGCAGCAGGCTGTCGAGCAGCGCCGGTACGGCGTCGATACCGTCGGCGACTATCGGGTCGATACGCCCGCGCTGGCGGATGCTGGCGGCCAACTGGCGGCTTCCGATACCGGGCAGCGGCTCTTCACCGGCGCTGTAGACTTCTAGCAGAATCAGCAAATCGACCTGCTCCAGCACGGCGACAAAGTCGTCGTAGAGATCGCGGGTGCGACTGAAGCGGTGCGGCTGGAAGACCATCGCCAAGCGCCGCTGCGGCCAGCCGGCTCGAGCCGCGGCGATAGTGGCGCGCAGCTCGGTCGGGTGGTGACCGTAGTCGTCGACCAGCATCGCCGCACCGGCCGCCAACGGATAGTCGCCGTGGATCTCAAACCGCCGGCCGACCCCGGCAAAACCGGCCAAGCCCGCCAAAATGGCGCTATCGGCAATCTGCTCGTCGCTGGCGACTGCGATCGCCGCTGTCGCGTTGAGTGCGTTGTGACGGCCGGGCAGCTGCAACTCTACTGCCAGCGGCGCCAGCGGCGCCGGCCGGGTGACCGTGAAGCGGCTGGTATTGGCGGTCAGCACTAGGTCACTAATCTGGTAGTCGACCCCGTCGCTAAAGCCGTAGCTCAGCAGCGGCCGGCCGATCTGCTCTTGCAGGGCGGCCAGCACCGGGTCGTCACCACAGATCACCGCCAGCCCGTAGAAAGGCAGATTGTGCAAAAACTCGACAAAGGTGCGGTGCAGACGCTGCTCATCAAAGCCGTAGGTCTCCATGTGGTCGGGTTCGATATTGGTCACCACCGCCACCATCGGCTGCAAGTGCAGGAACGAGGCGTCGCTCTCGTCTGCCTCGGCAACCAAATAGCGGCTGCCACCGAGCTGGGCGCCGCGGCCCGCCGAGTTGACCCGGCCGCCGATAATAAAGGTGGGATCGCAGCCGCCGGCGGCAAAGATTGCCGTGATCAGGCTGGTGGTGGTGGTCTTGCCGTGGGTGCCGGCGACCGCAATCGAGTAGCGGTAGCGCATCAGCTCGGCGAGCATCTCGGCGCGGCGCACGACCGGTATTTTGGCGCTGCGGGCGGCGCTGATCTCGAGATTGTCGTCGCCGATCGCCGACGACTGCACGACCACATCGGCGCCGTCGATCTGGGCGGCGCGGTGGCCGATATTAATCTGGCAGCCGACCTCGCGCAGGTGCGCGACCGCGGCGCTATCGCTGCTGTCCGAGCCCGAGATGGCGTAACCGAGATTGCAGAGCACTTCAGCGATACCCGACATACCACTGCCGCCGATACCCACAAAATGGATTCGACGAATGCGGCGCATCTCAGGCGCGTTGAAGGGCTTATCGGGCATTGGCGACCTCAACACAGATAGTGGCGATCCGCGCAGCGGCGCCGGGCTTGGCCAGCTCGCGGGCGCGCAGCGCCATGCCGAGCCGCGAATCGCTGGAGCTGGCGAGGGTTTTGAGCTGGTTGGCAAGTCGCTCGGCGGTCAGGTCGCGCTGCTGGAAAAGTAGTGCCGCGCCAGCTTGGCTGAGCAGTTCGCCATTGCGAGTCTGGTGGTCGTCGATGGCGTAGGGGAACGGCACCAAAATGGCGCCGACACCGGCCGCGGTGAGCTCGGCAACGGTCAGTGCGCCGGCCCGGCAGACCGCATAGTCGGCCCAGCGATAGGCTTTCGCCATGTCATCGATATACGGCTCGACGGTCGCCTCGACAGCGAGCTCTGCGTAGCGCTGGCGGGTCTGCTCGCAGTGGGCGGCGCCGGTCTGATGCCAGACCTCGGGGCGCTCATCGTCGGTCAGCAGCGCCAGCGCGCGCGGCAGCAGCTGGTTTAGTGCCAGCGCGCCGCGGCTGCCACCCAGCACCAGCAGGCGGGCGCGACCGTGGCGCTGGGCCAGCCGCTGATTGGGGCCGGCGATCGCGGCGATCTCATCGCGGACCGGGTTGCCGAGCCATTCGCCGCCGGCGATCGCGGCCGGGAAGCCGAGCAGCACGCGCTGGGCGAACTTAGCCACGTAGCGGTTGGTGGTGCCGGCGACGGCATTTTGCTCGTGCAACACCACCGGGATTTTTAGCAGTTTAGCCGCCAGCGCACCGGGGCCAGAGGCGAACCCGCCCATACCCAACACCACACTGGTGCGGCTGGCGAGCAGCTGGCGACGCGCCGCCAGCACGGCATTGACCAGCAGCCACGGTGCTTTCAGCAAAGTGACTAGGCCGCGGCCGCGCACCCCTTCGATGGCCAGCTTGTGCAGGGTGATGCCGGCCGCCGGGACCAGCTTCGCTTCGATACCGGCACCGGTGCCAAGCCACTCAACGGCGACGCCGCGAGCCTGCAGCTCGGCGGCGACCGACAGCGCGGGAATCACATGGCCACCGGTACCGCCGGCCATAATCATGACCCGCGGCGCTTTACTCGCTTCACTGTGAACTGGGTTAGACATAAGCTCCTCGCGCTGTGGCTCGGCCGGTGTGCGACCGCTGGCCACCGACAGTGGCGGCGGCCAGTTCGCGGGCGGCGGCCAGCCACAGCCCGGCCATCGCCATGCTGACTACCAGCGAGCTGCCACCAAAACTGACAAACGGCAGCGTCAGCCCTTTGGTGGGCAGCAGCCCGGCATTGACGCCGAGATTGATAAACGCCTGCCCGGCCAGCATCACTGCAAAGCCGATTAACAGGAAACCCAAGTACCACTGGGCGATCGACAGTGCTCGGTAACCCAGCTGCAGTAGCCGCGCGACCAGCACAGCAAACAGCGCAACCATTGCAATGACACCGATAAAGCCAAACTCCTCGGCGTAGATCGCAAACACAAAATCGGTGTGCGCCTCGGGCAGGTAGAGCATCTTCTGCAGCGACTGGCCGAGACCGACCCCAAACCACTCGCCGCGGCCAAATGCGATCAGCGACTGGGTGAGCTGGTAGCCACTGCTGAACTGGTCGGCCCACGGGTCTAGGTAGGAGGTGATCCGCGCCAACCGGTAGCTCTGTTCGGCAACCAGTAGCACAGCGCCGCCGCCAACCACCAGCAGTGCCGCCGCGACCCAGCGCAACTGCAAGCCGCCGACAAACAGCAGCGCGCCGGCGGTCGCGACAATCACCACGGTCGAGCCAAAATCGGGCTGGGCCAATAGCAGTACGACAAACAGCCCGACCACCAGCGCCGGCTGCCAGGCGACCTGCGGGGCGGCCAAAAACAGCTCGCGGTAACGGGCCAACCAGGCCGCCAGATAGACCAGCAGCGCGAGCTTGACCAGCTCGGCGACCTGCACGGTAAACCCGCCAATGCGCAGCCAGCGGGTGGCACCGTTGGCTTCATAACCGACGCCGGGCAGCATGATGATGACCATCAGTGCCAGCCCGAGCACCAGCCACAAGCGGCTGCGCGCAGCCCAGAACTGGCTGTCGACACTCCAGCCGATCAGCAGCGCTACAACCCCAATCAGTAGATAGGCCATGTGGCTGTGCATAAATCGCAGCGGCGCACCAAAGCGGTCGTCGGCAAAGCTCATCGACGCCGAGGTGACCATCACCAAGCCGATAGACAACAGCGCCAGCACCGGCAGCAGAATCCACGGATCGGGGCGGGCACTGACCCGGCCGACAAACAGCTGCCAGTGGCGTTGCAGTAGTGCCATCACAGGCCACCCCCCAGCACTAGGCTGCGAAACTGTTCGCCGCGCGCGGCAAACCCCGGATACTGGTCAAAGCTGGCACACGCCGGCGCCAGCAGCACGGTGTCACCCGACTCGGCCTGCGCCACCAGCGCCGCCAGCGCATCGGCCAACACCGCGTGGCGGCTGGTCGGGCACGGCTCTGGGTCGCCGGCCAACGCGCTCTCTAGCAGCGGAGCATCGCGGCCGAACAGCGCCACATGGCGGACCCGGCCGCGGGCGGCCGCAGCCAGTGCAGTGAACGACTGGCCCTTGGCGTCGCCGCCGGCGAGCAGCAGTAGATTGGCGCGGTCGGCGCCGGCGAGCCCTTCGATGGCGGCCACCGCAGCGCCGACATTGGTCGCCTTGGAGTCGTTGATATAGAGCACGCCGTTGCGCTCGGCGACCAGCTCAGAGCGGTGCGGCAGCCCCTTAAACTGGCGCAGCGCCTCGACCATCGGGGCGATCGCGATACCCGCGGCACTGCCCAGCGCCAGCGCTGCAAGGCCGTTGGCAACGTTGTGTGCACCGCGCAGCGGCAGCTGGTGGAGAGCGACGACCGGCGTCAGCCCCTGATAAATTGCTGCCTCGCCGTCGCGCTCGGCCACCCCCCAGTCGCGCAGATCGGGCGCCGCCAAGCCAAATCGCAGCTGGCTTACCATCGCCGAGTGGAGCCCGGCGGTGAGTGGATCGGCGCGGTTGCAGACCGCCACCGAGGCGCCGCGGTAGATCCGCTGCTTGGCCTGACGGTAGGCGTTGAGATCAGTGTAGCGGTCCATATGGTCTGGCGAAATGTTCAACAGCGCGACGATGGCGCCGCGGCAGTCATCGAGCAGTTCAAGCTGAAAACTCGACAGCTCGACCACGTAGAGCTCGACGCTGTCGTCGAGCAGGTCGAGCATCGGCGTACCGATGTTGCCGCCAACCGCTACCCGCAACCCAGCCTGCTCGGCCATAGCGCCGACCAAGCTGGTCACCGTGCTTTTGCCGTTGGAGCCGGTGATGGCGACCACCGGCGCGCGCGCAGCGTCAAAGAACAGCTGTGCGTCGCCGCTCAACTGCGCGCCAGCTTGGCTGGCGGCGACGATAGCCGGTTCGCTACAGGCGACCCCCGGGCTCATCAACAGCCGCTGGTAGCGGCCCAACTGCTCACCAGAGAACTCGCCGATGAAACATTTTGCGTCCGGAAACTCGGCGCCCAGCGCCGCCGCCAACGGTGGTGCTTGGCGCGAATCAAACAGATCAAAGGCGATCCCCTGCGACGAGCAATAGCGCGCCAGAGAGTGGCCAGTCTGGCCCATCCCGACGATCGCGCAACGCGCGCTGGTCGCTATCAATTCGCTCATCTCTGGCTGCTTCCCCTTCGCTATCGCAATTTAAGTGTGGCTAAACCGATCAACACCAGCACCACCGTGATGATCCAAAAACGGACGATGACCCGCGGCTCTGGCCAACCCTTCAGCTCAAAATGGTGGTGAATCGGTGCCATCCGGAACACGCGCTTGCCGGTTAATTTGAACGAGGCGACCTGAATGATGACCGACAGGGTCTCCATCACGAAGACGCCGCCCATGATGAACAGCACCAGCTCTTGGCGAACGATCACCGCCATGACACCGAGCGCGGCACCCAGCGCCAGAGCGCCGACATCACCCATAAAGACCATCGCCGGGTAGGTGTTAAACCAGAGAAACCCGAGACCTGCGCCGCACAGCGCGGCGGCAAAGATAATCAGCTCGCCAGAGCCGGCGACATAGGGAATGTGCAGATAGCTGGCAAACTGGATATTGCCGCTCAAGTAGGCGAACAGACCGAGCGCACCGCCGACCAATACGGTGGGTAGTATCGCCAGACCGTCGAGGCCGTCGGTGAGGTTGACGGCGTTACTGGTGCCGACAATCACAAAATAGCTCAGGGCGACAAAGCCAACGCCGAGCGGGATCGCGACATCTTTAAAGAACGGCACAATCAGTTCCAGCTCGGCCGGCGCCTGCGCACTGACATACAGAAACACAGCCGCAGCAAAGCCGGCCAGCGACTGCCAGAAGTACTTCCAGCGGGCTGGCAAGCCGCGCGGATCGCGCTCGACCACCTTGCGGTAGTCATCGACCCAGCCGATCAGACCAAACGCCAGCGTGACTCCGACCACCACCCAGACAAACCGATTGCCCAGATCAGACCAGAGCAGGGTGCTGACTACAATTGCCAGCAGGATCAGCACACCGCCCATGGTCGGCGTACCCGCTTTGGCGAGATGGCTCTGCGGACCGTCGTCGCGGATCGCCTGACCCATCTGCAGCGAGTTGAGTTTGCGGATCAGCTTGGGGCCAGCCCACCAGCTGAACACCAGCGCGCTGAGCACCGCCAGAATCGCCCGCAGGGTCAGGTAGCCAACCACGCTAAAGGGCGCGTAATACTGCTCTAAATACTCCGCCAGCCACAGTAACATTAGCCTTTCACCTCAGCGCGCAGCTGCGCACACAGTTTATCCATGCCCGCACTGCGCGAGCCCTTGACCAAAATCGTCACCGCACTGGCCTCCGCGGCCATCGCCAGCAGTACCGTCAGGCACTCGGCCTGGCCGGCAAAGGCGGTGCCACCCGCTTCGGCGGCGGCCAGTGCGGCCAGCTCACCGACCGCGAACACCCCATCGATGGCGCACTCGACGGCGTGGCGGCCGACCTGCCGGTGCCACTGTGCGGCGTCGCCACCGAGTTCCGCCATGTCACCGAGCACCAGCAGCCGCAGTCCCGCCATCGACGCCAACAGGTCGATCGCCGCCGCGACCGAACCGGGGTTGGCGTTATAACTGTCGTCGATCAATGTCACTCGGTCGTTGAGTCGTTCTACCGTCAGCCGCCCGGGCAGCATCGCCGCGGCGCTCAGGCCACTGCCGATCAGCTCTAGTGAACAACCGGTGGCACTGCTCAGCGCGGCTGCCGCCAGCGCATTGCTCACTTGGTGCAGGCCGGGGCTGTGCAGCGCCACCTCGACCCGACCGCTCGGCCCAACCAAGGTAAAGTGAGCACAGCCGTCATCGTCCAGCGCGACCTGTGCGGCACTAAAATCGGCGCCGGCGTCGTGGCGCGAAAAAGTCACCACTCGGCGGTTGCCCATCTCAGCCAACCAGCCGGCGGCAAACGGCTCATCTAAATTCACCACTGCCGTTGCGGTAGCTGCCAGCTGGCGATAGATGGCGCTCTTCTCCTGCGCGATCGCCTGCAGCGAACCAAATCCCTCGACATGGGCGGGCTGAATGTTATTTACCAGCGCGACATCGGCATTCGCCATTGCCGCCAGCGACTCGATATCGCCCGGCCGGCTGGCGCCCAATTCGATCACCGCAAAGCGGTGCTCCGGCGCCAAACCGAGCAGGGTCAGCGGCGCACCAAACTGGTTGTTGAGGTTGCCGGCGGTAGCCAATGTCGGCGCCGCGGCGCTGAGAATCGCCGCGCAATACTGTTTCACCGAACTCTTGCCCGAGCTGCCGGTCAGTGCGATCACTGGGTAGTCAAACTGCTCGCGTTCATAACTGGCCAACTGGCCGAGCGCCGCGGTGGTGTCGTCAACCACCCACTGCAGCAGCGGCGATGCCGGTTGCGGGGCGTTAACTACCAGTGCCGCTGCGCGCTGTCCGGCCTCGGCGATGAAGTCGTGGCCGTCGAGCCGCTCACCCACCACGGCGACAAATAGCTCGCCGCTGGCCACGGCGCGGCTGTCGATAGCAACCCCGCTGTAGTGCTGCTGTGGCGCCGCCGCTAGGCCATCGCGGCACCAGAGAGTGCCGCCAAACCGCTCGGCGACATCAACCAGTGAGCGCACCGCTAACACGCCTCACCCCCGCGCTGCACTGTGGCGCTATCCGCCTGCTCGGCGGCGCGCGCGGCCAGTGCCGCCTGGGCCACACCGACGTCGTCAAACGGCACCTTATCGGCACCGATCAGCTGATAGCGCTCGTGACCCTTACCGGCAATCAGCACCGTGTCGAGCGGCCCGGCGGCGCCAACCGCGCGATGAATCGCCACACAGCGATCACTCTCGACCTCGGCGCGGCCGGCGATGCCCTCTCGAATCTGCTCGATGATCGCGGCCGGGCGCTCGCTGCGCGGGTTGTCGCTGGTGATAATCAGTTGATCGGCGCCGCGCTCGGCAACTTGGCCCATCAGCGGTCGCTTGCCGACATCGCGGTCACCACCGCAGCCAAACACTAACCACAACTGGCCTTCGGTGACCGGGCGCAGCGCCGCCAAGACCTTCTCCAGCGCGTCCGGTGTGTGTGCGTAGTCGACTACCACCAGCGGCTCGCCGCGCAGATCGCCGCGGTTGACCCGCTGCAGCCGCCCCGCCACCGGGGCCAGGTTGGCGACCTCCGCGGCGACCGCGGCGAGCGGCCAGCCGGCCGCGGTCGCACTGGCGATCGCCGCCAACAAATTGGCGAGATTGTAGTCGCCCAGCAGTGGCGAGCGGACCGTGACGCTGGCGGTGCTGTCGCGGCCAGCGCCCTGCTGGTTGGCACTCAACTGCGCGGTCAGGCCATCGCCATCAAACTCTGCGGCGACACAGCGCAGGTGGCCATCGATACCGGCCGCGCTGTAGAAGCGGGCTTGACTCTGCGCGCCGAGCGCCGCCGCCATCACCGAGCTGGCAGCGTCATCGCTGTTGAGAATGGCTGTGCGCAGCCCGGGCTGGGCAAATAGCCGGGCCTTGGCGGACGCGTAATTTTGTAGGGTGCCGTGGTAGTCGAGGTGATCGCGCGACAAGTTGGTAAACAGCGCCTGATCAAACTGCACAGCGGCCACCCGACCCTGGTCGAGCGCGTGCGAGGAGACCTCCATCACCACGCGCTGACAGCCGAGCTCGACGAACTCAGCCAGCAGCCGCTGGGTGGTGCAGGCGTCGGCGGTGGTCATGCCGGTGGCGCGCAACGGCTCGCCGACGGTGCCGGCACCGAGCGTACCGATCGTGGCGACGCGCTCACCCAACCGCGCCAACAGCTGGCCGAGCAGCTGGCAGACAGTGGTCTTGCCGTTGGTGCCGGTCACGCCAATCACCTTGAGCTGGGCCGATGGGCTGGCGTAAAAACGGTCGGCAGCCAGCGACAGGTTGGCGGCTAAACCATCGACACTGATGACTGCCAGTGCGGGCGACGTCACCACTGGATCGGCACTATCGACCACTACCGCGACGGCGCCAGCGGCGGCCGCGGCGGCGATGTAATCGCGGCCGTGGTGGCTGTCGCCTGCGACGGCGACAAACAGATCGCCGGCGGCGATCCGGCGGCTATCGGCGACCAGGTTAGCGGTGGCCGCCAACTTGTCCGGCACGCCGCCGCTGACCGTGGCGGTCAGGCCGACCTCGGCCCAGCTGACAAGCAGCGCCGCAACAGATGGCATACGACTCACAAGCCACCTCCAGCTAGCTGGCTGGCCGGCGCCTGCGCGTCCGGCGGCACTTGCAGCAGCCGCAAGGCGGTCGCGGTAACATCGGCGAACACTGGCGCGGCGGCCTCGCCCCCGTAGTAACCGCCGGCGCGCGGGTCATCGACCACCACCACAGTCACTATCCGCGACTGTTCGACCGGCGCCATACCGGCGAATACCGAGATGTAGCGGTCGCTGTGGTAGCCGCCAGTGGCTGCAGTTTTGTGCACCGTGCCGGTTTTACCGGCGCTGCTGTAGCCGTCCAGCCGGCCGCGGCGGCCGGTGCCGCCCTCTTCGATGACACCGGCTAACATAGTACGGATGGCGTCGCTCGCCGGGCCGTCGGCGACCGGGTGCGACTCGCCGATGGTATCGGTTTTCAACAGTGACAGCGGCAGCTCGCGGCCGTGGTTGGCCAGCATCAGATAGGCGTTGGCGAGCTGCAGTGCCGAGACCTGCAAGCCGTAGCCAAACGCGTAGTTGGCGCGGGTGACATCGTCCCAGCGGCGGTGCGCGGGCAGGTTGCCGGGGGTCTCGCCGGGCAGCCCGATACCGACCGGGCGGCCGAATCCAAAGCGCTGATAGAGTCCGCGAATCGCATCGGGCTCTAGCTCCAGAGCAATCTTAGTGGTACCGACGTTGCTCGACTTTTGCAGCACGCCGGCAATGTCGAGAGTGCCGTAGTTGCGGTGGTCCTCAAAGGTTTTGTAGTCGACCTTGAGGAACCCGGGATCTGTATCAATTTGGCTGTCGACAGTGAACTTGCCGCTCTCCAGCGCCGCCAGCATGGCCAGCGGCTTGACCGTACTGCCCGGCTCGATCAGGTCTTGTACTGCGCGGTTGCGGACCGCAGCGAGGGCCAGTCCAGCGCGGTCGTTGGGGTTAAACGACGGCTGGTTGGCCATCGCCAACACCTCGCCGGTCAGCACATCGAGCACCACCACCGAGCCGCCCTCGGCGCGGTGCTCGGCGACTGCGCGCTTGAGTGCGCGGTAGGCCGCGTACTGAATACGCAGATCAATGCTCAGCCGCAGCGACTCGCCGCTGCGCGACTCCTGAAGCAGCGCCACACTCTTGATGATGCGGCCGCTGCGGTCTTTGATCACCTGCTGGCGGCCGTGCTCACCAGCCAGAGACCGCTGGTAGGCTTTTTCCAACCCCTCGATACCGTTGCCGTCGATGTCCGTCAGACCAATCAGCTGGGCCGCCACTTCGCCAGCGGGGTAGTAGCGCTTGTACTCGCGCTCTTCACGCAGACCCGCCAAGCCCAGCGCCATCGCCCGCGCCGCCGACTGCAGCGGCAGCTGACGGGCAATATAGAGGTGCTGGTTGCGCGGATTGGCCGCCAACCGGCGCGCCAGCTCTGCGGCCGGTTCATCGATAATGGCGGCCAGCGCGGCGATATCGGCCTGGCTCCAGCGATCGCTGGCCTGCGGCATATTGGCCAGCAGCGTGGAGACCGGCGTGCTGACGGCGAGCGGTGCGCCGTTGCGGTCACTGATCTCGCCGCGGTAGGCCGGTAGGCGCTCTTCGCGGATGGTGCGGCGATCGCCTTGATCTTGCAAAAAATCAAAACCGCGCTGTTCAGAGGGCAGCACCTGCAGCGCCGCCACTTTGATCAGCAGCGCCGCCGGCATCACCGCCAACAGCGCCACCAATAGCGCAAAACGCCAGCGCGGCACGGCGGCCACCTGCGCGCGGCGGCTCATCGGTTCACCGCCGCGGCAGACACCACAGTAATCTCGCTACTGCTGGCGACCCGCATCGACAGCTGCTGTGTGGCCACTGTTTCGACCCGCTGCATAGAGCCATAGGCGCTCTGCTCCAGCAGCAGGTAGCGGTACTGCTCTTGATGCTGTTCGCCACTGCGCTGCAGCTCAGCCAGCTCGGCGTAGGCGGTGCGACAGGCGAAGCTGACCACCGCCACCGCCAGCGCCGAGCCGAGCACCGCCAGCCACAATAGCGACGTGGCCAGCACTGGGCGCGCCGGCCAGCTCATGCGGTGCGCTCCGCGATACGCATGACAGCGCTGCGAGCGCGCACATTGCGCTCAATCTCGGCGCTGCCAGGCTTGACCGCGCCGCCGATCTTTTTCAGCCGCGAGCCGCGCTCGCTATCCGGAATAGGTAGGTTGCGCGGCAGCTGGCGACCGCGCTGCTGGTCGCGGATAAAGCGCTTGACGCGGCGGTCCTCCAGCGAGTGAAAGCTGATCGCGACCAACCGCCCGCCGACCGCCAGACAGTCGAGCAGCCCGTCGAGCAGTAGATCGAGATCGGCCAGCTCGCGGTTGATGAAGATGCGAATCGCCTGAAACGCCTTGGTGGCCGGGTGCTTGCCGCGCTCCCAGGCCGGGTGGGCGGCCGCCAGCAGCTCGGCGAGCTGCACGGTGCGGGTGATCGGCGCTCTCGCGCGGGCGATCACCAACGCCTTGGCCATGCGCCGCGCAAAGCGCTCTTCGCCCAGCTCAAACAGCACATCGGCAAACTCGCCCTCGTCGACCTCGGCCAGCCACTGCGCGGCAGAGAGACCGCTGCTGGTATCCATGCGCATATCCAGCGGCCCGTCGCGCAGGAAGCTGAAGCCGCGCTCAGCCTCATCGAGCTGCGGCGACGATACGCCGAGATCGACCAGCAGGCCATCGAGCTTGCCGTATAGGCCGCGCTGGCGGAGCTGCTCGGGTAGCTCGGCAAAGCTGCCGTGAATCAACTCAAGGCGCGGCTCATCGGCAAACCGCTCTGCGCCTGCGGCAATCGCCGCCGGGTCTTTGTCGACTGCCAACAGCCGGCCGCCGGCCGACAGCTGATCTAAAATCGCCGCCGAGTGGCCGCCGCGGCCAAAAGTGCCATCGACATAGCAGCCGTCGGCAGTTGTCACCAGCGCAGCGACCGCCTCATCGAGCAGGACTGTAGTGTGTTCGCTCATGCCGCCACCACTACCAGGAGAGGTTTTTTAGTGCATCGCTAATCGCGCCGGGCTCGTCGAGCATGGCGCGGTAACTCTGCTGCGACTTGTCGCGCTCGGCGTTCCAGTTGGCCTCGCTCCAGATCTCGAGCCGCTGGGTGCGGCCGACCAGCACGACTTTTTTCTCTAGCTCGGCGTAATCGCGCAGCTCGGTGGGCAGCAGGATGCGGCCGCTGCCATCAAGCTGGAGGTCTTTGGCTTGGCCGACTACAAAGCGGCTGAGCATCTCGCCGAGCGGGTCGAGCGCCGGCAGCGCGGCCACTTTCTCTTCAAAACGGCGCCACTCCGGCAGTGGCGACAGGGTAAGACAGGTCGACTTCATATCGATAGTGATAACTAACTCACCGGCACAGAGATCATCGAGCACGGCGCGGTAACGGGTCGGAATTGCCATCCGTCCCTTCGCGTCCATGTTGATTGGATCACTGCCTCTAAACACCGCTTACGCCCCTGTTATGTTGGGGAGATGGACCGGCCGACTGGCCCGCACCGCCACCAGCAGACCACCGCAACCCGCAATAGCCCACTTTTCCCCACTTTTTTCCATCTGCGCACAATATTGCTGGCCACCGCCAAAGTCAACACTGCAAAATGGTAAAAAAGTGTTCAAAAACAATAGGGTTAGCGAGTGGCGGAGAAACCCGTCTGCGACCGTGATTTGGGCTTATTTTTTGTCCTATCAAAACATTGGGATGACATCACAACTTAAAGTAACTTCTCACTAGAGCAGAAAAATTCACTGCCGCTGCGCTTTTTTAGAGTTTTTTGTACTATTAATTTATCTGGTAATTACTTTTAACTCGGATAGTTTTTCGGCAACAAAAAAAACGGCCTCCGCAGAGACCGTTTTTTTTGTACACCAGAGTCGCTTAGTTGAGCTTCTCTTTGATGCGAGCCGAGCGGCCTGAACGGTCGCGCAGGTAGTAGAGCTTGGCGCGACGCACCGCACCGCGGCGCTTGACAGCAATGCTGTCGACCAGCGGGCTGTAGGTTTGGAACGAGCGCTCGACGCCGATACCGCTAGAAATTTTGCGTACGGTGAATGCCGAGTTAAGGCCGCGGTTGCGCTTGGCAATAACCACGCCTTCGAAGGCCTGCAGACGCTCACGGGCGCCCTCTTTAACACGCACCTGCACGACCACGGTGTCACCGGGGCTGAAGCTGGGGATCTCTTTGCTCATCTGCTCCGCTTCAATCGCAGCGATGATGGGGGTTTTGTTGCTCATGTTTTGCTCCTCATTACGGCCGCACAGCGGCACTACATGGTTGGCGGCAAGCCGCCCGGTTTAGAGCTCTGCATCAAGAGGAGGGCTTATCCTTTGCCCTCGTTGACCAGCGCGGTCCTCAACTCCTTGAGTAGAGCCTGCTGCTCACTATCGAGCGACAGGCGGTCCAACAACTCTGGTCGGCGCTGGGCGGTCCTGCTTAGCGACTGCCCGCTGCGCCAACGCGCAATTTTTTTGTGGTCCCCGCTCAACAGTACCGCGGGCACCTGCATGCCGCGGTACTCGACCGGGCGGGTATAGTGGGGGCAGTCCAACAGCCCCTCGGCAAACGAGTCTTGCGCCGCTGAATCGGCATGGCCGAGCACCCCCGGCAACAACCTCACCATGGCGTCTATCACCACCATCGCCGGCAGCTCACCGCCGCTCACTACGTAGTCGCCGATAGACCACTCAGCGTCCACTTCGAGCGCGATAAAGCGCTCGTCTATCCCTTCGTAGCGGCCGGCAATAAAGATCACCGCCGGCCACTCGCTACCGCGCTGCAGCAGCGCCTGGTCAACCACCCTGCCCTGCGGCGAGAGGTAGACCACCGGCGCCTGCGCCGGGTCGACGCCGCAGCCTTCGATCCACTGCCGCGCAGCCTCTACCGCACTGTCCAGCGGCGCTGCCAACATCACCATCCCGGGACCGCCGCCGTAAGGGCGATCGTCCACCGTCTGGTGGCGGTCGTCGGTGTATTGGCGCGGGTTAAAACAGGCCAATTCAACACTGCCGCGCTCTACCGCGCGACCGCTGACACCGTAATCGGTGACCGCTTCAAACATCTCTGGAAACAGGCTGATGACGGCAATTTTCACACTGTCACCGGCCGCTTAAAACTCGGCGTCCCACTCGACGCGCATCACTGCCGCCTCGAGATCGACCGCCACTACCACCGCGTCAGCGTAGGGCAGCAACCGCTCACGGTCGTCGCTGCTGTGGCTGTCCGGCGCGACCACCAACACGTCATTGGCGCCGGTCTCCAGCAGCGAGGCGATAGTGCCCAGATCCAATCCTGCGGTAGTCACTACCCGCAAACCGATCAGCTCGCGCCAGTAAAAATCGCCGTCGGCGAGCGCCGGCAGTTGGCTGAGGTCGGCCCAGACATCTTGCTGGCAGAGCTCGCGGGCCAGGTCGCGGTCGTCAACGCCGCGAATGTGCACCACCAAGCCCGCACCGTGCGGCCGCCACTCATCTACCTCTAGCTCTCGCCAGCCCCCCGCCGTTGGCAACCGCCACGGCAGGTAGTCAAAAATTTGCTCGGGAGAGTCGCCGTAGGCGTGCACTTTGATCCAACCGCGCACACCAAATACCGAAGTGAGCCGGCCGATCACCGCCAGGCCGTCACGCTCACTACTCATCGGCTTATGCGGCTTGTTGCTTGCTCGCTTCTTTGAGCAGTGCTTTGACGCGGTCGCTGACCTGTGCGCCTTGACCCTGCCAGAACGCAGCGCGCTCCAGGTCCATGCGCAGGCGCTCTTCGTTGCCGCGGGCAACTGGGTTAAAGAAGCCGATACGCTCAATGTGACGACCGTCGCGGGCGTTGCGCGAGTCAGAAACAGTGATGTGGTAGAAGGGGCGTTTTTTTGCGCCGCCACGGGCCAAGCGAATAGTTACCATCTGTAGAATCCTGTTATCGAACGGCCTGCCGGCCTATCGAATCGTTAAATTAGCTAATTGTCTGCCGGCCTAACGGCCCCAAAACGGGACACTGCCTAGAGCGGGCGCGCATTTTACGCCAAACCCGCGCAGATTGAAACCGTTATCAGCGGCGCGTTAAAAGCGCCCAAAACCCTTCGGCGGCAACCCGCCCGGCATACCGCCGGCACCGGGCATACCGCCCTGGCCGAGCATGCCACCCATGCCGCGCATCATCTGCGCCATGCCCTTGCCCTTCATCTTCTTCATCATCTTGGCCATCTGCTTGTGCTGTTTAAGCAGCCGGTTGAGATCTTGGATGGTGGTGCCTGAGCCAACTGTGATGCGGCGCTTGCGCGAGCCGTTGAGAATATCCGGGTTGCGCCGCTCGGCGGGGGTCATCGAGTTGATGATCACCTCCATCTTGCCGAACTGCGAGCTGGCGTTGGACTTCTCTAACGCCTGGCTCATGTTGCCCATGCCGGGCATCTTGTCGAGCATGCCGGCCATGCCGCCGAGGCTCTCCATCTGCTGGAGCTGATCGCGCAGATCCTCTAAATCAAAACTTTTGCCCTTGGCGACTTTTTGGGCCAGCTTGTCGGCTTTGTCGCGGTCGACCTTGCGCTCGACCTCTTCGATCAGCGACATCACGTCGCCCATACCGAGAATCCGCGAGGCGATCCGCTCCGGGTGGAACGGCTCCAAAGCATCGACTTTCTCGCCGACACCCAAGAACTTGACCGGCTTGCCGGTCACTTGACGGACCGACAGCGCCGCGCCACCGCGGGTGTCACCGTCGACTTTAGTCAGCACCACACCGGTCAGCGGCAGCGCATCATTAAAGGCGCTGGCGGTATTGACGGCGTCTTGGCCGATCATCGCATCGATCACAAAGAGTGTTTCGACCGGCTTGGCGGCAGCGTGGACCGCCTTGATTTCGGCCATCATCTCGCCGTCGACATGCAACCGGCCGGCGGTATCGACAATCACCACGTCGATAAACTGGGTGCGCGCAGTGGCCAGCGCCGCCTCGACGATCGCCGTCGGCTGCTGGTCGGTGGTGGACGGGAAGAACGTTGCGCCCACTTCGCCGGCGAGCCGCTCCAGCTGGTCGATCGCCGCCGGACGGTAGATATCGACCGAGACCAACATTACCTTCTTTTTCTCGCGCTCGGCGAGGTGACGCGCCAGCTTGGCCGCCGAGGTGGTCTTACCCGCCCCTTGCAGGCCAGCCATCAGTACCACGGCCGGCGGCTGCGCGGCCAGATCGAGGCCGGCGCTGTCGCCGCCCATCATCGCTTCTAGCTCGCTTTGAACAATTTTGAGGAACTGCTGGCCGGGGTTGAGGCTGGCACTGACCTCCTTGCCGACCGCGCGCTGCTTAACTTGCTCGACAAAGTGTTTGACCACCGGCAGCGCCACATCGGCCTCGAGCAGCGCCATGCGCACCTCGCGCAGGGTGTCGGCGATATTGGCCTCGCTGAGGGTCGCCTTGCCGGTAATTTTCTTTAGCGAAGCGGAGAGCCGATCACTCAAAGAGTCGAAGATAGCCATAGGGTGTGTTTCCAAACAGTCATTTTAGCCGCGCAGTATACCCAACTTTGCCAGCCATTTAGAGCGCCGAGCGGCGTCGGCACTTCACCAGCGGCGACTATTGTGACAAACTCCACAGCTGATCAAAAGGTGTCAATGATGACTCTGCTCCCACACGTTACTCACCCCCAGGCCTTGCCGACCGCCATGGTGTTGGTGACCCTGATTGGCTACGCGCTGGCGTCGTGGCGGCTGCGCAGCAGCCGCGCCCACGGTGCCGCCAAATGGCGCTTCAACGCCCTGCTCGGGGCCACTGTAGTGCTCCATTTAGTGAGCGCCCACCAGCTGTTGCGCGGTGCCGGCGGGCTCGACTTAAGCCTGTTTAAAGTATTGGCACTGATCAGCGCGGTGGTCAATTTAGTCGTGCTCACCAGCGCCCTGCGCAAGCCGATCGACAACCTCTACCCGCTGCTGCTGCCCGCTGCCGCACTGTTTTTAGCGGCGGCGCTGCTCGCGCCGGCCGGAGCACCGCTGCAACTGTCGGTGCAGCTACAGGGCCACATTGTCATCTCGCTGCTCGCCTACAGCCTGCTGACGGTAGCCGCCCTGCAGGCGCTGCTGGTCGCCTACCAAGATTGGCAGCTCCACCACAAACATCAAAATGCGCTGATGCGGCGACTACCGCCACTGCAGACCATGGAGGCGCTGCTGTTTGAGTTTGTTTGGGCCGGCCAGCTGCTGTTGAGCTTGGCGCTGGTCAGCGGCTTCCTTTATTACGAGGACTTCTTCGCCCAGCATCTGCTCCACAAGGTGGTCTTTTCACTGATCGCTTGGCTGTTTTTTGCCGTGCTGCTGTGGGGCCGCCACCGCCGCGGCTGGCGCGGCTATACCGCGGTGCGGCTCACCTGGGCTGGCTTTGCCGCGATCGTGCTCGGTTACGCCGGCAGCAAGTTTGTGTTGGAGTACCTTCTGTAACAAGGCACTTGCCGCCACCAGCCAACTGCGCGACCATACCCACCGCAATTTTTTGAGGACAATTCCGCTTGGACGAAACACAAATTTGGGCCCTCTGGGCAACCTTGATGGCACTGTTGTGCGTGTCGGCTTTCTTCTCCGGCTCCGAGACCGGGATGATGTCGCTCAACCGCTACCGGCTCAAACACCAGCGCAAGAAGAGCTCCGGGGCACGCCGCGCCGCCAAGCTGCTGGACGCCCCCGACAAATTGATCAGCCTGATTTTGGTCGGCAACAACGCCGTCAATATTCTCGCCGCGATCATGGCCAACACGCTGGCGGTCATCTACGTCGGCGAGGCAGCCGGGCCGTGGGTCGCCACCGCCGTGTTGACCATTATGATGCTGGTCTTCTCAGAAGTGACACCGAAAACCATCGCCGCACAAAACCCCGAATGGGTCGCTTTCAAGGCGAGCCACATCCTGCGTCCGCTATCGCAGATCCTTGCGCCACTGGTGTGGATGATCAACAAGCTGACCAACTCAATCATTCGGCTGCTCGGCTTTGACCCCGACAAGGGCCACGACGACGCCCTCGACACCCAAGAGCTGCGCACCGTGGTCGACGCCAGTGGCCACAAGATCTCTGGCGACCACCAGAATATGCTCAAAGGGCTACTCGACCTAGAGACGGTGACCGTCGAGGACATCATGATCCCGCGCGCCGAGATCGAGGGGATCAACCTCGACGACCCGATTGAGGCGATTGTCGAGCAACTGATCACCAGCGACTTTACCCGCATCCCACTCTACCAGGGCGATATCAACAACTGGGTCGGGGTGTTCCACGTGCGCAAGCTCAACCACCTGCTGCGCTCTGAGAGCATCACCCACAACGCCCTTAAGCGCTTTGCCGAAGAGGCCTACTTCATCCCCGAGAGCACCTCGCTGGCCAACCAGCTGATCAACTTTAAAGAGAGCCGCTCGCGGTTTGCGGCGGTGGTTGACGAGTACGGCGAAGTGCAAGGGCTGGTGACGCTGGAGGATATTCTCGAAGAGATTGTCGGCGATTTCACCGACAGCGGCATCGCCGAGCAGAGCGAGATCGAGCAGACCGGCGAGCGCCACTACCGTATCGAGGGTACCGCCTCGATCCGCGACATCAACAAAGCGACCGACTGGACGCTGCCGACCGACGGGCCAAAGACCCTCAACGGTCTGGCACTAGAACACCTAGAGAGCATCCCCGAGGGCAATGTCTGCTTCACCCTCGGCGGCTATCGGTTCACCACCCTGACCATTCAGGGCAATATGATCGAAGAGTTCGACGCCCAGGCGCTGCACCGGCGCAGTGCCGACGAGTAGCCGTTAGCCGGCAAACGGATTGAGCTGGCGGCCGCGCTCGGCGGCGAGGCGGTTGACCGCCGCGCGCTGCTCCGGCTGGTAGCTGACCCAGAGCCGTATCTCGTCGGCGCTGCGGTAGCAGCCAACGCAGATGTCATCGTCGTTGAGTAGACAGATCGACACGCACGGCGAAGCGGCACTCTCACTCATTCTTCTCTCCTTCATTAGTGGTCAGCCGGCCAGGTCGGCGCGAATCTGCGCCGAGCGGTCGCGCTGGTACTCGGCCGGGTAGCGCAGCGCAATACCGGCACCCAGACAGTCGTTGAGCAGCTCGATGATAACCTGCAGGGTAAACCCCCAGATCCGATAGCCGCGATACTCCAGATAGGGGAACTCGATCGGCCGGCCGCGCACATCAATTGAAAAATAGCGGTAGCGCTCGACGGCCATAAACTCGGCCAGCGGTACCGAGAATACTGCACCGATCTCGCTCGCCTCAAGGGTAAACTGAAGCGGCTCGGCTACCCGGCCGACAAACGGCGTGACCAATACATCGCTGCGCTTGGGCGTGGCCACCGGCAGCGTTGCCAGCGGCTCTATCTGCTCGGCGACCAGGCCGATCTCCTCCCAGGTTTCCCGCAGCGCGGTCGCCAGCAGGTCGCTGTCACCGCGCTCAAACATACCGCCGGGGAAGGCGACCTCACCCGGATGGCTCTTGAGATGCGCGGCGCGCTCGGTCAGAATGACCTGCGGCTGTGCGGCGCTGCCATGCAGGCCGACCAGCACCGCGGCGTTGCGCAGCGCCGGTTGCGGTTGGGGCGTGGTCAGCGGGAAGCGCTGCAGCTGTTCTAACAGGTCGGCAAACATCGCTTAAGTATACTGATCTAGCCCGCGCAAACCATCGCCGCGGGCGCTTTAATCACCAAAACTGCCGGAGGGGCAATGAACTACTGCAACGACTGTGGCGCCACCACCCACCAGACTATTCCGGACGGCGACAACCGCCAGCGCCATGTCTGCTCCGGCTGCGAGACCATCCACTACCAAAACCCCAAAGTGATCGCCGGGGTGCTGCCCACGTGGGGCGACCAAGTGCTGCTGTGCAGGCGCGACATCGAGCCGCGGCGCGGGTACTGGACGATGCCGGCCGGCTTTTTGGAGAACGGCGAGAGCTCGCTGGAGGGGGCCGTGCGGGAGTGCTACGAGGAGTCGCTGGCGACAGTCGAGGCGTGCCAGCTACTCGGGGTGTTCGATATCCCCTACATCGACCAGGTCTATATCCTCTATCGCGGCCAGCTCAGCGCCGCTGAGTTTGCGCCGACCGCCGAATCCAGCGAGGTGGCGCTGTTTGACCGCACCGCGATCCCGTGGGGCGAGCTCGCCTTCCCGGTGGTCGAGATGGCGCTGGACCTGCACTTTGCCGACCAGCGCCCGTTCAGCCCCGGCCACCATCTGGTGACGCGGCCGTGGCGACCGCAAGCACGCGGTTAACCGGAAAACCACCGCGCCACCCCCGCCCGCGCCCACAAAAAAACCCACCATACGGCGGGCTTTTTAACTAAACAATCAGGCTGCTTAGAGCTTGTCTGAGTTCTCTGCGAGGTAGGCAGCGACACCGTCTGGGGTGGCGTTCATGCCTTTGTCGCCCTGCTGCCAACCAGCTGGGCAGACTTCGCCGTGCTCTTGGTTGAAGGCGAGCGCGTCAACCATGCGCAGCATCTCGTCGACGTTGCGGCCGAGCGGCAGGTCGTTGACCACCTGGTGGCGAACCATACCCTCTTCGTCGATCAGGAACGAGGCGCGGAACGCGATGCCGGCCTGCGGGTGCTCAACGTCAAAGTCCTGGCAGATGGTGTGACGGGTGTCGGCGACCAGGGTGTATTTAACCGGGCCGATACCGCCTTCGTTAACTGGGGTGTTGCGCCAGGCGTTGTGGCTGAACTGTGAGTCGATAGAGACACCGATCACTTCGACGCCGCGCTTGGCGAACTCTTCGATGCGGTGGTCAAAAGCGATCAGCTCAGACGGGCAGACGAAGGTGAAGTCGAGCGGGTAGAAAAAGATTACCGCTTTCTTGCCTTTGATTGCATCGCTAAGGGTAAAGCTATCGACAATCTCGCCGCTGCCCAGTACCGCTGCTGCGGTGAAGTCCGGAACCGGACGGCCTACTAATACACCCATGGTCTCTCTCCTGTGGTAGTCAATATTAATGGTTGGCGGCAACATAACCGCACTGTTTGCATGGTGTCACGGCAGCCTGCCGCGAGCCAATAAAAAATAGTAATCCGACCTATAGCCGATTACGCCTCGGGCTGGCCAGCCATCGCCTCGTCAACTAGCGGCTTGAGCTCGCCGGCCTCGTGCATCTCGGTGATGATGTCACAGCCACCGACCAGCTCGCCGTTTACCCACAGCTGCGGGAAAGTCGGCCAGTTGCCGTACTGCGGCAGGTTGGCGCGGATCTCTGGGTTGCTGAGCACATCGACATAGGCAAAACGCTGGCCACAGGCCATCAGCGCCTGCACGGTGCGCGCCGAAAAACCACACTGTGGCTGGTTGGGCGAGCCCTTCATGTAGAGAATGATCGGGTTGTTCTCTACCTGGTCGCGAATGGTATCCATGATCTCCATGCCTGTTACACCTCAAATAGTCGACTAATTAAGTTGGTTATTCTACTCAATCGCCGGCCACTCGGGAATGGCCGGGGCGCTAATTTTTTGCAGTTTTGGCCCAATAGCGAGCGGCCATCAAAATCTAAATGAGAATTAGTTGCATTTGCTATTTGATAGCGGTTATCATTCGCGCATCAAATGACACGACCTACTTGGAGTCCGCTATGCCCCGCACCACCCGCGCTGTTTTGGCCAACACCCGCCGCCCCCTCGCCATCGCTCTCACCACCCTGCTCGCCGCACCACTGGCCAGCGCGGCCGGCAGCACCCCCACCCTAGAGGAGATGTGGCAGCTAATTCAAACTCAAAACCGCGAGATTGCCGAGCTGCGCAGCGAGCTGGCCAGCAGCCGCTCGCAGATCCAAGAGACCGCCGTGCAGGCCGAGGTCGCCGTCAGTGCGATAGAGTCGCTGCAATCGGTTGCGACCAGCAGCGCTAACAAGACCCATATCGGCGGCTACGGCGAGCTCCACTACAACCAGCTCAGCAAAGCCGATGGCGGCCGCAAAGACCAGATCGACTTCCACCGTTTTGTACTTTACGCCAACCACCAGTTCAGCGACTCGCTGCGGCTAGTCTCTGAGCTCGAGCTCGAGCACTCGATCGCCGGCGATGGCCAGCCGGGTGAGATCGAGCTGGAGCAAGCCTATATAGAGTGGGACTACGCGCCGCGCCAGCAGGCTAAGCTGGGGCTATTTTTGATCCCAGTTGGGATGACCAACGAGACCCACGAGCCGGAGACCTTTTACGGCGTCGAGCGCAACAACGTTGAGAAAAACATCATCCCGACCACCTGGTGGGAGGGCGGCGCGATGCTCTCCGGCCGCTGGGGCGAAGGCTTTAGCTACGATGCCGGCGTCCACTCCGGGCTGTTCTTAGATCCAGCTGCCGACACCTACAAGGTGCGCAGTGGCCGCCAGAAAGTCGGCGAGGCCAACGCCACCGACTTCGCCTACACCGGCCGGCTGCGCTACACCGGCGTGCCCGGGCTGAGCCTGTCGGTCAGCGCCCAGTACCAGACCGACCTGTTCCAGGGTGAGCTGCACGCCGACAGCGGCGCCGCCGACATCTCGGCGACCCTGATTGAGGGAAATTTCAGCTGGCAGCGCGGCGACTTCGGCCTGCGCGGGCTCTACGCCCAGTGGGATATCGACTCCGCGATCAACCAGATTAAAGCCGGCGCCGACCAGCAGAGCGGTTACTTTATTGAGCCAAGCTACCAGCTCAACGACAAGCTCGGGCTGTTCGCTCGCTACAGCGCCTGGGACAACCTCGCCGGCAGCAGTGCCAGCGACAGCGAGACCACCCAGTGGGATATCGGCCTCAACTACTACCTGCACCCGCGCGTAGTGATCAAGGCCGACTACCAGAACCAAGACGCCGCCAGTGGCGCCCAAGACGGTCTCAATGTCGGTGTCGGCTACTCGTTCTAAATGACCGCGCGCGCCCGCCAACTGCTAACCGCCGCCGCGCTACTGGCCAGCCTCTGGCTGAGCGCTGGCGCGCGGGCCGAGGTCTATCTGAGTCAGGCCGAATTTACCCAGCGCTACTTTAGCGAGCCCCCAGCCGCCGGCCAGCTGTGGCTGACCGACGAGCTCAAGCAGCAGGCCAAGCGCCTGCTCGGCCGCCAGCCGGCCGGGCTGCGGGTGCGCTACCAGCGCTCTACCGACGGCCTGCGCAGCGCCTGGGTAATGAACGAGATCGGCAAAGAGCTGCCGATCACCATCGGTGTGGTGGTTGAGGGCGAGCGGATTGTCGCGGTCGAGATCCTCGCTTTTCGCGAGAGCCGCGGCTGGGAGGTGCGCTTCCCCGCTTATACCGCCCAGTACCGCGGCGCGGCGCTAGACGGCGAGCGGCTGAGTGAAAACATCGACGGCATCACCGGCGCCACCTTATCGGTGCGCGCCGTCAATGCAGTTGCTAAACTAGCGCTCTTTTACGCACAGCAGCTGGCGCCGAGCTAACTCGGCGCTGCAGCCCGGGGAGAGCAATGGCTAAAAAATACCGCACCACAGCCGCGATGCGCTGGCACAGCCGCGTCGGCGTCGCGCTATTTTGGCTGCTGGTGCTGCTGTCGCTGACCGGTATTGCGCTCAACCACACCGACCGGCTCGGGCTCGCCAAAATCTCGTTGCAAGCACCGCTGCTGCTCGACTGGTATGGGCTAGACGCCGCACCGGCTGAGCGCGCCAGTTTGCACGGCCGCGACTACCAGCTGCAGAGTTACTACAGCGGCGCGCAGCCGGTCGGCTCGCTGTACAGTGATGGCCGCGCCGTCGCCGCCTGCCCGCCGCCGCTGCACAGCGCCGTCGCCCTGCCCGGCGAGCCGGCGCTGAGCGCCGTGCTCTGCAACGATGAGCTACTGCTGATCACCGCCGACGCACAATTGCTGGACAGCTGGCAAGTGGTTGCCGGCCTGCCCAGTGGTCTGCGCGCGCTAAGCTGGGAGAACCAACAGCTGGTCGGCCGGCACAGCGACGGCAGCGGCTGGGCGCTCGATACCACTCAATTTACCGCCACGGCGGTGGCCGCCGCACCAGCGCTGGCCAGTAGCCCAAGCGCAGCGCCGGCGGCCGGGGTGTCACTACAGACGCTACTGCTCGACCTGCACAGCGGCCGCCTGTTTGGCGCCGCCGGGGTCTGGGTGGTCGACATCGCCGGACTGCTGTTCTGCCTGCTGGCGCTGACCGGTTTGTGGAGCGTGGTCAAACGGCCGCGCTGAGCCCAATTGCCAGCAACGGCAAACGCCGTTACCATTCCAACCCGCCCGGCACTAGCCGCGGCGTCGATCACCATCCCGGGCAGCAAGGCTGCCTTTTTTAGTTTTTGCGGCGGCCCCGCAGGAGAGACTCGATGGCCTCACCGGCAGTGATGAACAACTATGGCGCGCGCTCCACCACCTTGGTGCGCGGCGACGGCTGTTATCTGTGGGACGACCAGCAGCGCCGCTATCTCGACGCACTGGCCGGCATTGCGGTCTGCGGGCTAGGCCACAGCCACCCCGAGGTGGCCGCGGCAATTGCCGACCAAGCCGGTACGCTGCTGCACTGCTCCAACTACTTCAATATCCCCAAACAAGAGCAGCTCGCCGACAAGTTGCAGGCGCTGTCGGGGATGAGCAACATGGTGTTCGGCAACTCTGGCGCTGAGGCCAACGAGGCCGCCATCAAGCTGGCCCGCTTGCACGGCCACCGCAACGGCATCGCCAACCCCACCGTCGTGGTCGCCAACCAGTCGTTCCACGGCCGCACCCTGGCCACCCTGAGCGCGACCGGCAACCCCAAAGTGCACGCCGGGTTTGAGCCGCTGGTCAGTGGCTTTTGCCGGGTGGCGTACAACGATATCGCTGCGATTGAAGCCGCGGCGGCGGCCAACCCCGATATCTGTGCGGTGATGGTCGAGCCGATTCAGGGCGAGGGCGGCATCCGCGTGCCGGACAAAGATTACCTGCAAAAAATCCGCGCGCTCTGCGACAGCCACGACTGGCTGATGATCTGCGACGAGATCCAGACTGGCAATGGCCGCACCGGCCGCTACTTTGCCTACCAGCACAGCGCTATCTTGCCGGATGTGGTGACTACCGCCAAAGGGCTTGGCAACGGCATGCCGATCGGCGTCTGCCTGGTTGCCGGCCGCGCCGATGGGTTGATGCAGCCGGGCAGCCACGGCACCACCTTTGGCGGCAACCCGCTCGCCTGCGCCGCCGCCCTAGCCACTATCAATGTGATTGAACGCGACCAGCTGGCGGCGCGCGCCGCCGAACTGGGGCTCTATTTTGCCAGCGCGTTTTGCGAGCAGATCGGCAGCCACCCGGCGGTCAAAGAGATCCGCGGGGTCGGGCTGATGATTGGCATCGAACTGCATCGCGACTGTGGCGAGCTGTTTCAGTGGGCGCTGGAGGCAGGCGTCGTACTCAATGTCACCGCCGGCAACACCATCCGCCTGCTGCCGGCACTGACCATGAGCAACGCCCAGGCCGACCAAGTGATCGCCGCCGTCATTGCGCTGATCGACCAGCACCACGCACAGACCGCGCAGGCCGATTGAGCCGCGCCGAGGAACTGCTATGACCACACGCCATTTTTTAACCCTGCGCGACCTGTCCAGCGACGAGCTATTAGCGGTGGTTGCCCGCGCCGGCCAGCTCAAAGCGGCCCAGCGCAGCGGCGAGCTCCACCCGCTGCTGGCCGGCAAAGTGCTGGCGATGATTTTCGAAAAATCGTCGACCCGCACCCGCGTCTCGTTTGAGGCCGGCATGGCCCAGCTTGGCGGCAGTGCCCTGTTCCTGTCGCCCAACGACACCCAGCTCGGCCGCGGCGAGCCGATTGAAGACAGCGCCCGGGTGATCTCGCGGATGGTCGATATCGTGATGGTCCGCACCTTCAGCCATGACACCTTAGAACGCTTTGCGGCGCACTCGCAGGTGCCGGTGATCAATGCGCTGAGTGATGACTACCACCCCTGCCAGCTGCTCGCCGACATCCAGACCTACACCGAGGCGCGCGGCCCGCTGGCTGGCAAAACGGTCAGCTGGATCGGCGACGGCAATAACATGTGCCACTCTTGGATTAACGCCGCGGCGCTGCTCGACTTTGAGCTGCGCATCGCCACCCCCAAAGGCTATGAGCCCAACCCGGCGATTGTCGCCGCCGCCGGCGGACGCGCGACTATTGGCCACACCCCCGAGCAGGCGGTCGCCGGCGCGCACTTGGTGACCACCGATGTGTTCGCCTCGATGGGCCAAGAGCAAGAACAGGCCGAACGGCTGGCCCGCTTTGCCGGCTTCCAGGTCAACCACCCGCTGCTCGAAAAAGCGGCCGATGATGTACTGTTTATGCACTGCCTGCCTGCCCACCGCGGCGAAGAGGTCTCCGCCGAGCTACTCGAAGACGAGCGTATCTCGGTAGTCTGGGAAGAGGCTGAAAACCGACTGCACGCCCAAAAAGCGCTGATGGCGTTTTTGCTCAACGTTTGAGCGCCGGCGGCGCGCGGTAAGCTCTAGGCCGCCACCTAAAGAAAGACCCCGGCCCGGAGGCCGGGGTGACGGTTCTACAAATGCCGGCGCGCGGTAAGCTCTAGGCCGCCACCTAAAGAAAGACCCCGGCTCGGAGGCCGGGGTGACGGTTCTACAAATGCCGCCGGTGGGGACGACGGTTCTACAAAGGCGGCCGGTGGGGACGACGGTGCGCGCTAGCAGCGCTAGACGCCGTAGCGCACCTCGTCTATTTCGTACTCGACCTCGCCACCCGGGGTCCGCACCATCACTACATCGCCGACCTCTTTGCCGATCAGGGCGCGCGCAATCGGCGACTGGTAAGAGATCTTGTTGGACTTCACATCGGCCTCGTCGTCACCGACGATGGTATAGCTGACGCTGGCGTCGGTCTCAACGTTGAGGATGGTCACCGTGGAGCCGAAGATCACCTTATCGGCGGTCGGGATCTTACTGATATCGATCACCTGAGCGTTGCTCAACTTGGCTTCGATATCTTGTATACGGCCCTCAATAAAACCCTGCTGTTCGCGGGCGGCGTGGTACTCGGCGTTCTCTTTCAAGTCACCGTGCTCGCGCGCTTCGGCGATCGCGGCGATCACCTTGGGGCGGTCCTGCCTCTTGAGCCGGTCGAGCTCTTCGCGCAGCGCGCTCTCGCCGCCGACTGTCATCGGGTTCTTTTGCATAATGTCTCTCGCTAAGCCGGGATCTGCTGGTGCAGGTCTTGCAGTTTGCGCACGGTAATTTCACCGCCGTAGCGCAGGGCGTCGCAAACTGCGTGGCCGCCGGCCAGGGTGGTGGTGTAGTAGACCCGGTGCTGCTCGGCGCTGGAGCGGATTGTCGACGAGTCGGCGATCGCTTGGCGACCCTCGGTGGTATTGACGATCAGATCGATCTTGTCGCTCTTGATCATATCGACGATATGCGGCCGGCCCTCTTGCACCTTGGCGACCCGCTCGACAGCAATGCCATCGCCCTCTAATACATCGGCGGTGCCGCGCGTGGCGTAGAGGGTAAAGCCGAGCGCAACGAAGCGCTTGGCGAGCTCTGCAACGCCACTCTTATCGCGCTCGCGGACGCTGATAAACACCGAGCCAGAGGCGGGGATTTCGTCGCTGGCGCCCAGTTCGGCCTTGCCGTAGGCCTCGGCGAAGCTGTCGCCAACGCCCATCACCTCGCCGGTCGACTTCATCTCTGGGCCGAGAATGGGGTCGATGCCGGGGAATTTATTGAACGGGAATACCGCCTCTTTAACGCTGAAGTAAGGCGGAATAATCTCTTTGGTAAACTGCTGGCTGGCCAGCGTCTGGCCGACCATGCAGCGCGCCGCCACTTTGGCCAGCGAGCGGCCGATGCACTTGGAGACGAACGGTACGGTGCGCGAGGCGCGCGGATTGACTTCGATCACATAGATCTTGCCGTCCTGCAGCGCCAACTGCACGTTCATCAACCCGCGCACACCGAGCTCGATCGCCATCTTGCGGCATATCTCGCGCATCTCATCCTGGATATCGGCCGGCAGGCTGTAGGGCGGCAGCGAACAGGCCGAGTCACCCGAGTGGATACCGGCTTGCTCAATGTGCTGCATGATGGCGCCAATCACAACCGTCTCGCCGTCGCTGACAGCGTCGACATCGACCTCGATAGCGGCCGGCAGGAAGAAGTCGAGCAGCACCGGCGAATCTTCAGAGACCTTGACTGCGGTATTCATGTAGTGGGTCAGCTCGTCCTCTTTGTAGACGATCTCCATAGCGCGGCCACCCAGCACATAAGAGGGGCGGACCACCAGCGGGTAGCCGATTTTCTCGGCCAGACCGATCGCCTCCTCGGCGCTGCGCGCAGTGGCGTTGGGCGGCTGCAACAGACCGAGCTTATCGATCATCTGCTGGAACCGCTCGCGGTCTTCGGCGCGGTCGATCGCATCGGGGGTGGTGCCGACAATCGGCACACCGGCCGCTTCGAGGGCGCGCGCCAGCTTAAGTGGGGTCTGGCCACCAAACTGAACAATGACCCCGGCCGGCTGCTCGATGCGGACAATCTCCAGCACATCCTCGAGCGTGACCGGCTCAAAGTAGAGCCGATCTGAGGTGTCGTAGTCGGTCGAAACGGTCTCTGGGTTGCAGTTGACCATGATGGTCTCGTAGCCGTCGTCGCGCATTGCCAGCGCGGCGTGCACGCAGCAGTAATCAAACTCGATACCTTGGCCGATGCGGTTGGGGCCGCCACCGAGCACCAAGATTTTTTGGCGGTCGCTCGGCTGCGCTTCGCACTCCTCCTCGTAGGTGGAGTACATATAGGCGGTGTCGGTGGCAAACTCGGCGGCACAGGTGTCGACGCGCTTGTAGACCGGGTGGATACCCAGCGCCGCGCGCTGATCGCGAACCAGCTGCTCGCTGCAGTTGAGCAGCGCGGCGAGGCGCTTGTCGGCGAAGCCTTTGCGCTTGAGTCGGTAGAGCTGATCTCGGCTCAGGTCGTAAAGGCTCTGGCCAACCAGCGCCTGCTCGTCGGCGATCAGGTCGGCAATCTGAACCAGGAACCAGCGGTCGATCTTGGTGATGTTGAACAGCTCTTCGACATCCATACCGGCGCGCATCGCGTCGGCGAGATACCAGATGCGCTCGGGGCCGGCTTCGGCCAGTTCGCTGAGCAGCGTGCTCTGGTCGGCCTGGCCCGGCTCGAGTACCGGGTCAAAGCCGCTGACGCCCACTTCGAGGCCGCGCAGCGCTTTTTGCATTGACTCTTGGAACGATCGCCCGATCGCCATCACCTCGCCGACCGACTTCATCTGGGTGGTCAATTTGGCGTTGGCCTGGCTGAACTTCTCAAAGGCAAAGCGCGGCACCTTGGTGACCACGTAATCGATGCTCGGCTCGAACGAGGCCGGTGTGCGGCCGCCGGTGATTTCGTTCTGCAGCTCGTTGAGGGTGTAGCCAACCGCCAGCTTGGCGGCCACTTTGGCGATCGGGAAGCCGGTCGCCTTCGAGGCCAGCGCCGAGCTGCGCGACACCCGCGGGTTCATCTCAATCACAATCAGCCGGCCGCTGTCGGGGTCGACCGCAAACTGGACGTTGGAGCCGCCGGTTTCAACGCCGATCTCACGCAGCACCGCCAGCGAGGCGTTGCGCATGATCTGGTACTCTTTATCGGTGAGCGTCTGGGCCGGCGCGACGGTGATCGAATCGCCGGTATGGATACCCATCGGGTCGAGGTTTTCGATCGAGCAGATGATGATGCAGTTGTCTTCGCGGTCGCGAACCACCTCCATCTCGTACTCTTTCCAGCCGATCAGCGACTCGTCGATCAGCAGCTCGTTGGTCGGCGACAGATCAAACCCGCGCCGGCAGATCTCTTCAAACTCTTCGCGGTTGTAAGCGATACCGCCACCCGAGCCGCCCATGGTGAACGACGGGCGAATAATACACGGGAAGCCGAACCGCTTGGCGATCTCTTCGGCCTCTTCAAGGGTGTGGGCGATGCCCGAATTGGGGGTCTCTAGGCCGATCGCCTTCATCGCCACATCGAAGCGGTTGCGGTCTTCGGCTTTGTCGATGGCGTCGGCATTGGCGCCGATCATCTCAACACCAAACTGCTCGAGCACGCCGTGCTTGGCAAGGTCGAGCGCACAGTTGAGCGCGGTCTGGCCGCCCATCGTCGGCAGCAGCGCATCGGGGCGCTCTTGCTCAATAATCTTGGCAACGGTGCGCCACTCAACCGGCTCAATATAAGTCGCATCGGCCATCGCCGGGTCGGTCATGATGGTCGCCGGGTTGGAGTTGACTAGGATCACCCGGAAGCCCTCTTCGCGCAGCGCTTTACACGCCTGGGCGCCAGAGTAGTCGAACTCACACGCTTGGCCGATGACGATCGGCCCGGCGCCAATGATGAGGATGCTCTTAATGTCGGTTCTTTTTGGCATGTGCTGCTCGTTCCTGCGGCTGTCTCAATAAAATGTGTGGCGGTGGCGGCTGCTTCAACCGGCTTTGCGTTGGTCCATCAGTTCAATGAAGTGGTCAAACAGCACCGCCGCCTCGTGCGGGCCGGGGCTCGCCTCGGGGTGGCCCTGAAAGCTAAAGGCCGGCCGGTCGGTGCGCTCAATACCTTGTAGCGAACCATCGAACAGCGAGCGGTGGGTGGCCACCAGGTTGGCTGGCAGCGAGCTTTCGTCGACCGCAAAGCCGTGGTTTTGGCTGGTGATCATGACCGTTTTACCGGCCAGCGCTTCAACCGGGTGGTTGGCGCCGTGGTGGCCAAACTTCATCTTGGCGGTCTTGGCACCGGAGGCGAGCGCCAGCAGCTGGTGGCCGAGGCAGATACCAAACAGCGGCATCTCTGCGGCGAGCAACTCGCCGATCGCGGCGATGGCGTAGTCACACGGCTCCGGGTCGCCGGGGCCGTTGGAGAGAAACACGCCGTCGGGCTGCATCGCCAGCACGTCGCTGGCCGGGGTCTTGGCCGGCACCACGGTGAGATCGCAGCCGCGGTCGGCGAGCATTCGCAAGATGTTCTGCTTAACGCCAAAATCGTAGGCGACCACCTTGTAGGGGCGCTCGGCCACTTCACGGTGGCCGACACCCAGCTGCCAACTGCCCTCGCGCCACGGGTAGCTGCTGGTACAGCTCACCACTTGGGCGAGATCGAGCCCCTGCAGGCCGGCAAAATTTTGCGCTTCGGTCAGTGCGCGCTGCTCGTCGAGCTCGGCGCCGGCCATCAGGCAGCCGCTCTGGGCGCCCTTCTCACGCAGTATCTTGGTCAGTTTGCGGGTGTCGATATCGGCGATGCCGAGAATATTGTTGTCGGCCAAGTAGCTGTCGAGGCTCTGCTCGCTGCGAAAGTTAGAGGCCAGCAGCGGCAGGTCGCGGATCACCAAGCCGGCGACGTGGACAGCGTCCGACTCGCGGTCTTCGGCGTTGACACCAACATTGCCGATATGTGGGTAGGTGAGGGTGACAATCTGCTTGGCGTAGGAGGGGTCGGTGAGGATCTCCTGGTAGCCGGTCAGCGCGGTATTGAACACCACCTCTCCCACCGAACAGCCATCACTACCGATGGCTGACCCTCTGAACACGGTGCCATCTTCTAAAACCAAGATGGCGGGGCGATGGTTTTGGCGACTCACACGACCTCCTAAAATGACACAACACAGCGAGCAGCGCTCGGCAACAATCCTAGAGTTTCGACGCTGATCGCGTCATAAACGCCCATTTTCGCCGGCCAAATTGTAAAAAAGCGAGATGAAACGCTAGGGTCTCATCTCGCTTAATTAGAAATTTTCTGGCCGCTTACTCCCGGATCTAGGCCGCCCGTAGTGGGCAGAATCTAGGAGTGCATTGTACAGAGGTCGGGGGCGGTCTGTCTATCCGCATCTGCGCCTAATTGCGCCGCCGCTAGCGCAAGCCGAGCACGTCCTGCATGTCGTAGAGCCCCCGATCGCGGCCGGCCAACCACTGCGCCGCGCGCACCGCACCGCGCGCAAAAGCCATCCGGCTAGAGGCCTTGTGGGTAATCTCTACCCGCTCGCCGTCGGCGGCAAACAGCACCGTGTGGTCGCCGACCACATCGCCGGCGCGCACCGTGGCAAAGCCGATAGTCTCGCGCGCGCGGGCGCCGGTCTGGCCCTCGCGGCCGTAGACGGCCACTTTGCGGAGGTCGCGGCCTAGCGGCTTGGCGACCGCTTCACCGAGCGACAGCGCGGTACCCGACGGGGCATCGACCTTGTGGCGGTGGTGGGCCTCAACAATTTCAATGTCGACATCGTCACCGAGCACCGAGGCGGCCAACTCGGCCAACTTAAAACAGAGGTTGACCCCGGTCGCGTAGTTGGAGGCGATACAGAGCGCACTGCTGCTGGCCAGCGACTCCACCTCTGCGCGCTGCTCGGCACTGAAACCGGTGGTGCCGACCACCAGCTGTTTGCCGTGTGCGGCACACCAGGCGGCATTGGCAACGGTCGCCGCCGGCACACTGAAGTCGATTAGCACATCAAAGTCGTCGGCCACCGCGTCGAGCCCCGCCGCCACCGCGACGCCGTTGCGGCCGAGCCCAGCCAGCTCGCCGCTATCAACGCCTATCAGGCTGCTATCTGGTCGCTCTAGGGCGGCGCTCAGCGCGGCGTGCTCTGAGAGCGCCAGCGCTTCGATCAAGTTTTTTCCCATCCGCCCACCGGCGCCGGTCACTGCCACTCGAATCATGCTATCGCTCTCTGTGTTGGGGCTTGGGGGGTTAACCGGTCAGATTATCAAAGAATTTCTTCACGCCGGCAAACCAGCTTTCACTCTTTGGCGAGTGCTTGCGCTTGCCGCCGAGGCTCTCTTCAAATTTTTCCAGCAGCTCGCGCTGGGTGGCACTGAGGTGTACCGGCGTCTCGACCAGCACCCGACAGAGCAGATCGCCCGGGCCGCCGCCGCGCACCGGCGCCACCCCTTTGCCGCGCAACCGGAACAACTTGCCGGTCTGCGTCTCGGCGGGGATCTTTAGCTTAACCTTGCCGGCCAGTGTCGGCACCTCTAGCTCGCCGCCGAGCGCCGCCTGGGAAAAGCTAATCGGCACCTCGCAGTGCAGATTGGCGCCGTCGCGGACAAAAATCGGGTGCTCGCGGACCACCACTTGAACATACAGATCGCCGGCTGGGCCGCCCTGCGGGCCGGCCTCGCCTTTGCCAGAGAGCCTTATGCGGTCGCCGCTATCAACACCTGGCGGTATTTTAACCGACAGGGTCTGGCGCTCCTCGCGCAGCCCTTGGCCGTGGCAGTCGCCACACGGATCGGTGATAGTCTTGCCGCGCCCGTGGCACTGCGGGCAGGTCTGCTGCACCGAAAAGAAGCCCTGCGACATACGCACTTGGCCGTGGCCCTGACAGGTGCCACAGGTGGTGGTCGAAGTGCCGGGGCGTGCACCGCTGCCGTCACAGCTGTCGCAGTGGACTACGGTCGGCACTTTTATCTCAACGGTTTTGCCGCGCACCGCATCTTCCAGGCTCAGTGCCAGGTCGTAGCGCATATCCGAGCCGCGCGCCGGGCCACCGCGGCCGCGGCCACCACCACCGCCAAAGATATCGCCAAACACATCGCCAAAGATATCGCCGAAGCCACCGCCGCCACCGCCGTGGCCCTGTGGGTCGACGCCGGCGTGGCCGAAGCGGTCGTAGTTGGCCCGCTTCTCTTGATCGCCGAGCACCTCGTAAGCCTCTTGCGCCTCTTTAAACTTCTCTTCCGACTCTTTATTGTCGGGGTTGCGGTCGGGGTGGTGTTTCATCGCGACCCGCCGAAACGCCTTTTTGACGTCCGCTTCACTGGCGCCCTTTTCGACGCCGAGAATTTCGTAGTAATCGCGCTTAGACATAGCTCTGCTCTTTGTTAATCATCCGGCGGCCGCGCCGCACCAACAACAGCGCGGGGACTCTGCCCCGCGCTGTCGGTATCGCTGTCGACTCAACAAATTACTTGTTGTCGTCTTTAACCTCTTCAAACTCGGCGTCTACCGCGTCGTCTGCGCCGCCCTGGGGCTGCTCGCCGGCGGCATCGCCGCCCTGTTCGGCGTAGAGTTTTTGGGCGAGCGCCGATGAGGCTTCAGATAGTTTGGCGGTGGCCGCTTCGATCGCTGCGACATCGTCACCTTTAACCGCCTCTTCAACCTCAGCTACCGCTGCTTCAATCGCCTGTTTCTCTTCGTCGGTGGCTTTGTCGCCAGCCTCTTCGAGGGTTTTCTTGGCGGCGTGGGCGAGGCCATCGGCACTGTTGCGGGCCTGGATCAGCGCCTCGAACTTTTTGTCGTCCTCGGCGTTGGCCTCAGCATCGCGCACCATCGCATCGATCTCTTCATCAGAGAGACCAGAAGAAGCCTTGATGACAATCGACTGCTCTTTGCCGGTCGCCTTGTCTTTGGCGCCCACATTCAAGATACCGTTGGCGTCGATATCAAACGTCACTTCAATTTGCGGCATGCCGCGCTGCGCCGGCGGAATGTCGGCCAGGTCAAAGCGGCCGAGCGACTTGTTTTGCGAGGCTTGCTTGCGCTCGCCCTGTACCACGTGGATGGTCACCGCAGTCTGGTTGTCATCGGCAGTCGAGAAGATTTGCGACTTTTTAGTCGGGATTGTGGTGTTCTTCTCGATCAGCGGGGTGGCCACACCACCCATAGTCTCAATACCCAGCGACAGCGGGGTGACGTCGAGCAGCAGCACATCGGTCACATCGCCAGACAGTACCGCGCCCTGCAGCGCGGCACCGACCGCGACCGCCTCGTCGGGGTTGACGTCTTTGCGCGGCTCTTTGCCGAAGAAGGTGGTCGCCGCCTCTTGCACTTTGGGCATGCGGGTCTGGCCACCGACCAAGATCACTTCGTCGATTTCAGAGGCACTTTTGCCGGCATCTTTCAGGGCCATTTTGACCGGCTCTAGCGAGCGCTTGATCAGGTCCTCTACCAGCGACTCGAGCTTGGCGCGGGTCAGCTTAACCACCAAGTGCTTAGGCCCGGTGGCGTCGGCGGTGATGTAGGGCAGGTTGACTTCAGTCTGCTGGCTAGACGACAGCTCGATCTTGGCTTTCTCTGCCGCCTCTTTGAGACGCTGCATGGCCAACGGGTCGCCGCCAAGGTCGATTGTGCTCTCTTTCTTGAACTCGCCGGCCAGGTATTCGATCAAACGCATATCGAAGTCTTCACCGCCGAGGAAGGTGTCGCCGTTGGTGGCCAGCACTTCAAACTGCTTCTCGCCGTCGACGTCGGCCACCTCGATGATCGAGATATCAAAGGTACCACCACCGAGGTCGTAGACAGCGATAACGCGGTCGCCGGGGCTCTTGTCCATACCGTAGGCGAGTGCCGCCGCGGTCGGCTCGTTGATGATGCGCTTTACTTCGAGCCCGGCGATGCGGCCGGCGTCTTTAGTGGCTTGACGCTGGGCGTCGTTAAAGTAGGCCGGCACCGTGACTACCGCTTCGGTGACCTTCTCGCCGAGGTAATCTTCGGCGGTCTTCTTCATCTTCTTGAGAATCTCGGCAGAGATCTGCGGGGCTGCTTTTTTGTCGCCTTTAACCTCTACCCAAGCGTCGCCGTTGTCGGCTTTGACAATTTTGTAGGGGACCATTTTGATGTCTTTTTGCACCACTTCGTCTTCGAAGCGGCGGCCGATCAACCGCTTGATGGCGTACAGGGTGTTTTCGGGGTTGGTGACCGACTGGCGCTTGGCCGACTGGCCAACCAGAATTTCGTCGTCGGCGGTGAACGCGACAATCGACGGCGTGGTGCGCGCACCTTCGGCGTTTTCGATCACGCGCGGCTTATCGCCTTCCAATACCGCCACACAAGAGTTGGTGGTGCCCAGGTCAATACCAATAATTTTACCCATGATTACTCTCCAAAAATTTCGCTAGTCTCGACGCTGGCAGAGCGACACTCGCCAGCGGTTGTGGTCTGCGCAGGCTGTTTATCTGCGCTTATCTGTTAAGTGGGTGCTCAACCCTCTATTTCAAGGGGTTAAACCACCCGGAAAGAAAAAACTTTTACTCAGCTGCCTTGGATACCACCACCATCGCCGGGCGCACCAACCGGCCGCTGAGGGTGTAGCCCTTCTGGAACACCTCCATCACCGTGTTGGGCTCCATCTCTGGGTTGGGGACCTGCGCCATCGCCTGGGCGAACTCGGGGTCGAAGGGCTCACCAACCGGGTTGACCGCTTCAACACCAAATTTGCTCAATACGTCGACAAAGCTTTTCAAGGTCAGCTCCAGCCCCTCGCGCACCGCCGTTTGGCTCTCGTCATCGACCGCGATGGCCGCCAGCGCGCGCTCAAGGTTGTCGACCACCGGTAGCAGCTCGCCGGCAAATTTCTCCAGCGCAAACTTGTGGGCATTGGCGACATCGCGCTCGGCGCGGCGACGCACGTTCTGCATCTCGGCCTGAATACGCAAAACCTGCTCACGGCTGTCCTGCAGCTGGTCGTCTACGCTCGGCTCAGCCGCCTGCTCTGGCTCGGCCTGCGGGTCGGCACCATCGGCCTGCTGCTCGCCTTCCTCGATCGGGGTCTCCGGCAGCTCGCCGTTGTCGTCTTGTGGCTGTTTGTCGTCGTTACTCACACTCACTCCAGTATTTAACATGGCGCCCACGCCGTGGCGCTGTCGATAAAACCTTAAAGGGCAACTGCACCCCTTAAACCCGTGTGCTTTATATGGGGATCGTTGCGGTGGATTCAACTGCCGTTTTTGCGGTTGCTAGCAATTGTTACCCACCGCCAATACCGCTATGATTTGGCCACACCCACCGCGCTGCGATGACAACCTTGCTGCTGACCCTGACCATCCAAAACTACACCCTCGCCGACCGCCTAGAGCTAGACTTTAGCGCTGGCACCAGCGCCATCACCGGCGAAACCGGTGCAGGTAAGTCTCTTATATTAGATGCGCTCGGCATGGCGCTCGGTGACCGCGCCGACAGCGATGCGATCCGCCACGGTGCCGACAGTGCTCAGATCAGCGCTCAATTTGACCTCGCCGACCTGCCCGAGGCGAGCGCCTGGCTGGCGGCTGGTGAGTTTGGCAGCGACGACTGCCTGCTGCGCCGCTCGTTCTCTAAAGATGGCCGCTCAAAAGGCTATATCAATGGCCAGCCGTGCACTATGGGCCAACTCAAAGAGCTCGGTGAGCTGCTGCTCGAGATCCACGGCCAGCACGAACACCACTCGCTACTCAAGCGCGACACCCAGCGCCAGCTACTCGACGATTACGCCGGCCACCAGCCGCTGCTCAGCGAGCTGCGCGACCACTACCGCGCCTGGCAACGCGCCGCCGACCAGCTCGCCGAGCGCGAGGCCAACGCCGACCAACTGGCCGAGCGAGCGGCGCTGTTGCGCTTTCAAATTGAAGAGCTGGCCGCCGTCGCGGTAACCGCCGAGCAGTACGCGGCGCTAGAGAGCGAACACGCAGCACTGGCCAACGCCGACCAGATCATCAGCGACAGCCAACAGGCCCTCGCGCTCTGCGATGGCGGCGAGCAGCTCGCGGTGCGCGATGGCTTGAGCCGAGCTATCGGCCTGCTCGACGGGATAAAAAACCCACCAGCCGCGATCGAGCAGAGCAATGAGCTGTTGCGCGGCAGCCTGATTCAGCTTGAGGAGGCGGTTCGCGAACTGAACGGCTATATCGACCACTTCGAGGCCGACCCGGAGCGGCTGGCAGCGCTCGACCGCCAGCTCGGCGATATCCACAGCACGGCGCGCAAGTACCGCCGCGACCCCATTCATCTGATCGACCGGCTCGACGAGCTAAAAGCTGAGCTGGCCGACTGCGACGACTCCGACGACGCGCTGGATGCACTGCGCAGCGCGGTCGCCGACCACCTAGCGGCCTACCGTACGCGGGCCAAGAAAATCACCAAACAGCGCCGTACTGCCGCCGCCAAACTGGCCGCGGCGGTCAACAGCCAACTGACCGCGCTGGCGATGCCCGAGGCGGAAGTGAGCATCGAGCTGACTGCCGCCGGCCAGCCAACCGGCCACGGCGACGAGAGCGTTGAGCTGATGATTGTTACTAACGCCGGCCAGCCGCCCAAACCACTGCAGAAAATCGCCTCGGGTGGCGAGCTGTCGCGAGTCAGCCTGGCCATTCAGGTCAGCGCCGCCCACCAGAGCGGGGTGCCAACCTTGCTGTTTGACGAGGTCGACGTCGGTATCGGCGGCACCACCGCCGATGTGGTCGGCCAGCTGCTGCGCCAACTCGGCGACCGCGGCCAAGTGATCAGCGTTACCCACCAGGCACAAGTGGCCGCGCGCGCCCACCACCATCTGGTAGCGAGCAAGCGCGCCGGGGTGGCGTCACTGCGCCAGCTGGTGCCAGCCGAGCGCGGCGAAGAGTTGGCGCGGATGATCGGTGGCGCCAAAATCACCGACCAGACCCTCGCCCACGCCAACGAGATGCTGGCACTGGCCGCCCAGTAACAACCTATCAATAGTTGGGGCGACTCGGCTAGCGGCCCCGCTATACTCACGATAACCGGCAACCCCTCAGGAGCCCCACCAT
The DNA here is from genome assembly GCA_024639885.1 of Porticoccaceae bacterium. Classification (GTDB taxonomy): domain Bacteria; phylum Pseudomonadota; class Gammaproteobacteria; order Pseudomonadales; family Porticoccaceae; genus LSUCC0057. Next base: position 393,738 of record JAHEGD010000004.1, read on the forward strand.
GATCGACCTGTACACAGCGGCAACCCCCAACGGCCATAAAGTGAGCATCATGCTCGAAGAGCTCGGCGTGGAGTACACAGTTAAAGCGATCGACCTGAGCAGCGGCGTGCAAAAGCAGCCGGAGTTCCTCGCCATCAACCCGAATGGGCGTATTCCCGCCATTGTCGATCACGGCAACGACGACTTTGCGGTATTTGAGTCCGGCGCGATCATGCTCTATCTGGCCGAGAAAACCGGCCAACTGCTGCCGAGCGACGCCAAGCAGCGCAGTGTCGCCCTGCAATGGCTGATGTTTCAGATGGGCGGTATCGGCCCGATGATGGGCCAGGCCAACGTTTTTTACCGCTACTGGCCAGAGGTCTATCAGCCTGCTATTGACCGCTACCAGAACGAGTGCAAGCGGCTGTTCGGCGTTCTTGAGGGGCGACTCGAGCACCACCAATACCTGGCCGGTGACCTCTCCGTTGCCGACATCGCCACCTACCCGTGGGTGCGCACCCACCGCTGGTCGGGCGTTGCTATCGATGAATTTCCAGCACTGCAAGCGTGGCTAGCGCGCCTCGACGAGCGGCCAGCTTTTGCCCGCGGCCTAGCGGTACCCGAGCCGATGGTCGACCCCGATGACGACAACGCCAAAGAGAAATTCGTCAAAGGTGCCCAGACCATACTGGCCAAATAACTAAAATAGCTTGGAGGGTTTACCATGCAACACCAAACCAATCGCACCACGCCGCTAGCCTTGATCGGCCTACTGATCGCCGCCATCGCCACCGTCGGCTGTGCCCCCGAGCAACCGCCACAACCCGCCATGAGCTTTGAGGAGACCCTCCAAGAGCAGTTAATTACCGCAAAGCCTGGCGATGTGATCGAGATCCCCGCGGGGGTGCACGAGATGACACGCAGCCTGTCGCTGAATGTCGCTGGCGTGACTATCCGCGGTGCGGGCATGGATAGCACCGTGCTCTCGTTCAAAAACCAAGCCCAGGGTGCCGAGGGGCTGCTGGTCAACGCCGATGATTTTGTTATTGAAGATATCGCCCTCGAAGATACCGTTGGCGACGCGCTAAAGATCAACCAGAGCAGCAACGTCACCATCCGCAATGTGCGCACCGAATGGACTGGCGGGCCGCTGACCAGCAATGGCGCCTACGGTATCTACCCAGTGCAGTCCAACAACATCCTCATTGACGGGGCGGTGGCGATTGGCGCCTCGGATGCCGGTATCTACGTCGGCCAGTCTAGCCAAATTATCGTGCGCAACTCGCGCGCCGAATATAACGTGGCCGGCATTGAGATTGAGAACTCGACTTACGCAGACGTTCACGACAATACCGCGACCAATAACACCGGCGGCATACTGGTGTTCGACCTGCCCAACCTACCGGTACAGGGCGGCCGCAATACCCGCGTGTTCAACAACGACATCAGTGGCAACAATACGGCCAATTTCGCCCCAGCGGGTAATATCGTCGCCACCGTGCCGGCCGGCACCGGCTTGATGGTGTTGGCCAACGACAGTATCGAGGTGTTTGGCAACCGCTTTGTCGAAAACCAAACCGCCAGCATTTTGGTGGTGAGCTACTTGGTTACTGGCCTGCCACTAGACGACCCCAACTACGATCCGTACCCCGAGGCAATCCACATCCACGGCAACCGTTTTGAAGGCGGCGGCAATAACCCAGATTTTGCCCCGCTAACGGCACTGCAAGCGGCAACCGGCAAACCCATTCCCGATGTTGTTTGGGGTGGCACCATTCAGCCCGCCAGCGCCGGCCAGCCAAGACAGGCTGTAGACCAGATTATCTGCCTGGGTGACAGCACCACTACCCTGCTAAACCTCGACGCCATCAACGGCTTTGCAGCGCCCTCGCTCGATGCTGCTGCGCACCGCTGCTCGCTTCCGCCGCTCGAAGAGATTGTGTTATCGCACAGCGCGCAAAACGACTGATGGGCACCACCCTGCAGCGCCTTACGGCCATCGCATTGGTGGCGATAGCCCTCGGCACTGCGGGTTGCGAGCCGGCAACACCCAGCTTTTTTAGTGATAGCAAACCGCAGCGGCTGTCTGACTGGAAACTTTTTACAATGACCGACCGCGCCCTGACACCGCAGGCAGGGCTCGAGGTAATCCGCCCGGCCAACCCGCTGTTTACCGACTATGCACACAAGTTACGCACGCTCTGGATTCCAGCGGGGCAGACGGCTCAGCTAAACAGTGGCGAGATCGACTACCCGGTCGGCACCATCCTCAGCAAAACCTTTTACTACCCAGTCGACCAACGCGGCAACGCCGTTAAACGCCCGGACACCAACGCACAGACTATCTCGCTAGACCAAGCGCGGCTGATTGAGACTCGCCTGCTGGTTCATCGCACCGACGGCTGGCTGGCGCTGCCCTATGTCTGGAATGACGAGCAGAGTGAGGCGTTTTTGCGGCCAGCCGGCAGCTCTGTCAAGCTGGCCTTAACCGATCCCGCAACAGATAACCCAAACCCCTTGGCGTTTAGTTACTTTGTCCCCAATCAAAACCAATGTTCTGGCTGCCACACCACCGACCACCCGAATGGCGGCCTGCGCCCACTCGGGGCAGTGGCCCACCAACTGACCGCCCACGCCGCCGATCGCAGCGGCACCGTGCGCCGCCAAGTCGACACCCTAGTAGCGCGCGGCTGGCTCGATCAGGCCCCGTCCGGCACGGCCAGCTCTTATCTCGATGAGAACATAGCGCTGCCAGCACGTGCGCTGGCGTACCTCAACATGCAATGTGGGCACTGCCACAACCCACAGGGCGCCGCTGACACCTCAGGGCTGATGCTCGCCGGCAGCGCAACCAGCGGCACTGCGCTGGGCATCTGTAAACCACCGGTAGCCGCCGGCGGCGGCACCGGCAACCTGCACTACGGTGTTGTTCCGGGCGACCCCGATCGCTCAATCCTCCACTACCGGATCGCATCGACACAGCCCGATGAGATGATGCCAGAACTGGGCCGCTCGCTGGTCCACACGGAGGGGGTCGCACTTATTCGCGACTGGATCGCCGCGCTACCGGGTAGCTGTAAAACACTTTAAACACTGTCTGGTTTTAGTGGTCGGCTAAATTGCGGTGCGCTAAATGTAGCGCGTCAATTATCTTGGCCGGTCAGCGGCAATTATCTTGGCCGGTTGACGCCGATTCCTAGCTACCCTTTTCCATGGCCTTTTTCCGTCTGTAGCTCTCTCCTTCACAGTGCAGGATAGTAGCGTGGTGGACCAGCCGATCGATGGCGGCAATAGTCATAGTTGAGTCGTCAAAGAGCTCATCCCAATCTTCAAATGCCTTATTCGAGGTGATGATCATGCTATGGCGCTCGTAACGATGGGCAATCAGCTCGAACAGAACGCTGGTCTCTTGTTCATTTTTACGCACATAGCCGACGTCATCCACGATTAATAGTGGGTACTTGTCTAACTTCAGGAGCTCTTCCTGCAGGCGTAACTGTTGCTTGGCCTGCTGTAACTGCTGGACTATGGCCGACGCGGCAAAGAACTTTACCTTGTAGCCCTGCTCAACAAGGCCGTAGCCGATGGCGCTGGCAAGGTGTGTTTTACCAAGGCCGCTAGCGCCAAAAATGAGTACGTTAGCTCCTTGCTTTATCCAGCCAGCCTGTTGGGCCAAGTCGGCAATTTGGTGAGTGGTGACACCGGCGACTAGATCAAACTCGTAGTTGCCCAGGGTTTTGCCGGTAGGCAGCTTGGCGTCCTTGAGGAGCCGCTGTAGCCGCCTGTCTTCTCGATTGATGAGTTCGCTATGGCATAGCTCTGCCAGGTAACGCTGAGGGCGCCACTGGTCTGTGATGGCGCGCTGGCCCATAGGCTCCCAGTGTTTAGCCATTGTCGTTAGGTTGAGCTGTCTGAGCATGAGAGGCAGAGATGCAGTGTGGTTATCCATGTAGCCCCCTTGGGATCATGGCACTGTAAGAGCTAAGGCTGTGCTGCTTCACGGTCAAAGTAGGCCTGGTGCGGCTGACGATCAGGTAGCGCTCTTCGCATGTCCGGATGGCCGGTAATTGTCGCTGGCCAATCGCGTCAACAACAAAATGGCCTAATTGACGCTCACAGCCGCTTTGTTTTGCTAAATGGAGCAACTTAACCATGTAATAGCTGGCTTCGTCTGCAGCCAAGGTATCGTCGACGTAGCGCCAAATAGCACGGTAATTGTCGTCAGGCAGGAGGTCGTCGCGCAGCTGTGAGCTCCTGAACGCACCCGGTTTCTTGACCAATATATCGATCAAGTGTTGGTAATTGACGCTGCGAGCGCGACTATTTTGTGGTGCATAGACCCGCTCCATCTCCATAACGAGGTCTTGACCATAGAATAATGCCAGTCGGCTGTCGTACAAGCGTACTAATAGCCGGCTCCCAACTAGCCGGGAAGGCACGGTGTAGGTCACGCGCTTAATGGCGATGGTGCTTGAGCGAGAGACAGCCACATAATGTTCAGAGAACGTGGCAGTTGTATCGTTCGGTAAGGCCCGTAGCTCGCGCTGCTCGACCAGGAACTTGTCATGAATGCGCCGATTGCGCCGTGCAACAATATCGCAAACAAAGCTCTCATAGACCGCGCGGCTCTCAAAGTCATAACTGCCGCGGATCTTAAGAGCTTGTTCCACTTGTGATTTGCTATGGCCATGCGGCCCCTCTATGGCGCCGTTCTCTTGTGCAACACCAAGGTTATTGCGCGTCGGTTTTATGCCGTAACGTGAGGTCAACTCGGCGAATCGCTCTGTAAAGTCCACAGCGTCAGGATGATTACGGTAGGCGGCACTGAGGCTATCGGTCCTGAGCTTTTTAGGTGTGCCGCCGGCAGCAGTAAATGCCCGCTGTAGACCTTCAGCCAGTGCTACAAAACTCTCGCCACCGTAAACCACCGCGATAAATGCCCAACCACTGGCAGGAATACGGTAGTGGAAAAACATGTGTTTTAGGGGCTCTCCAGCAATCGTCACCGGCGACTTAACGTGGGTAAAATCGCAGATACCCAGCACACCCGGAAGGTGTGTCTGAAGAAATACCACGTCCTTCGCTGGCCCATGAAAGCAGCGCCATTTATGAATCCGACGCTCTAATGTCCGCCGCGCGCTGGGCTTGAATTTATCAGTGTGGTTGGCACAGAGGTCATCAAAAATACCAACCGCCGTGATTGTTGGGTCCGACTGCAGCCGGGGCAAAACGATGCTATCCCAGACATCTTCTAGGGGATCTTTGCGTGTTCGCCGGCCTCTGCCGTTATCGCTGGCCCGTGTTGGCGTAGCCTGATCGATGCGACGAGCCGAGCGCTCTGAAATGCCCGCAATAGCTGCCGCTACGGATTGGTTTTTTTGCTTCCGATGTTTCATATACAAAGTGACCTGCTGGTGACTGATTCTTGTTCCCGGCACAGTGCCTCCGTTCTACTGCGCCGAACCTTATCAGATCAACCGGCCAAGATAATTGACGCTGACCGGCCACCGTAATTGTCGCTCTATAGTTTTATTTAGAAGCCTGGCGATGGGCGCGTTGCGCCACCGGCGCGCGAGCGGAGCTCGCCCGCGTTCGCCTGCGCACAACGCTGCGCGTTGTAACCGCTGGGCTCACCCTACTCCACATGGGTTCCCCATGTGAGAGAGCTGATGTTGCTGCGCTCTAAACAAAAAACCCCCAGCCGATCGGCTGGGGGTTGTCTGTTTAGAAGCCTGGCGATGACCTACTCTCACATGGGGAAACCCCACACTACCATCGGCGAGGAATCGTTTCACTTCTGAGTTCGGGATGGGATCAGGTGGTTCCAA
>JAHEGD010000013.1 GCA_024639885.1 Porticoccaceae bacterium
CTGGTCTTCAACGCCGGCGCGCCGCCGTTTACTGAGCACTTCCTCACAGCTAGTGCCGCGCAGTGGGCCGGATTTGTTCGCATGAATACCGAGACGGTCTACCACTGCTGTCATCACTTTGGTGCGCAGATGGTGGCGCGCAAACGCGGCGGAATAATTCTGGTGGGCTCGCATGCCGCCTTTGGTGGTACCAAGAAGTTAGCGCTTTATACCGCTACCAAGGGCTTTATCCTCAATCTGGGGGAGTCGCTGTGGGCAGAATGGCAGCAGCATAATGTTGACGTATTGAACCTGGTGATCGGCTCTACCGATACCCCAACAATGCGCGCTCATATGGCGGCTCACGGCATGCCTATCCCCGACGACCTGCCCACTGCACAGCAGATTGTACCGCTCGGTCTAGATGCTTTGGGCAGCGTCCCAACGCTGGTCCATCCAGACGATCTTGACCTAGCCGAAGGCGAGCTGAGTCGTGGCTTACAGCGCCGTGACCATGTTCTAGAAAGCACCGAGATCAGCGCCAAATTTATTGGCGATTAGTGGCTTTTTTCTATAGCAGGGCGGCGCTGGTAATTGATAAACCGATGGTGATCTATGCAGAAAATAATTAAAGATGTGGTAGTGGTCGGCGCGGGCGGGGCGGGCCTAAGTGCTGCGTTGACTGCCGCGGCATCGGGTTTGGATGTCTTGCTAGTAGAGAAAACCCCCTACTATGGCGGTACCACGGCGTGGTCAGGCGGCGGCATTTGGGTGCCCTGCAACAGTTTGGGGCGAGAGGCTGGGTACGCGGACAGCGAGTCCGATGCTTCTGCTTATGTTAAAGCTGTCGTCGGGCCGACCTTGCGCGAGGACCTACTGGCGGAGTTTTTGCGGGCGGCACCGCAAATGGTCGACTTTATGCAGGGGCAGACATCAACCCAGTTTGCACTGCACTTGGGTTTCCCCGACTGGTTTCAAGAGCTACAGGGTGCCACCCAAGCAGGCCGGCTGCTGGCGCCAGTGACCTTTGATGGCCGCCAGTTAGGCGATCACCTAAAGCATCTGCGCGAACCTTTGCGCGAATTTAATGCGCCCGCCGGCATGATGCTGGGGTTTGACGACATGCCGCATATCGCCAATGTCAAAAAATCTTGGCGCTCGCTTGTCCACGTGCTCAAACTCGTGGTGCGCTATCTCAGAGACAGGCTGGTCTATGGCCGCGGTACACGATTGACCATGGGCAATGCTCTGGTTGGCCGTCTACTAAAATCTTGCCTGGATGCTGGGGTAGAGCTGTGGCACTCGAGCCCAATGTTAGAACTAATGACGGATGACGGTGCCGTAACCGGTGTAGAGGTGGAGCGCGATGGCGAGAAAATCCAGATAACCGCTCGGCGCGGGGTGATCTTGGCGAGTGGCGGATTTTCTGCCAACGAACGTTTTCGCCAACAGTTCATCCCCTTCCCAGACCAGCATATCTCTATGGTCTGTGAGGGCAATAACGGGGTAGCCATCAGTGCCGCCTTAGACCTAGGCGCCGGCTTTGATGGCGCTAACATCAGCAACGCCGGCTGGTTGGTGGTGTCGGTATTGGAGCGGCCAGATGGCACTATCCGCAAATTTCCCCATCTATTTTTGGACCGCGGTAAGCCGGGCTGCATCGCTGTCAATCTCAATGGCGAGCGCTTTGGCAACGAGTCGGCGACCAATCTCGTTGAGCCGATGCACCGCACAGCTTCGGTGCCCGCCTTTCTGGTTGCCGACCACGCCTTCGTCAAAAAATATGGGCTCGGTTTAGTCAAGCCGAGAGGGTTGGGGCTAAAGAAAATGGTCGAGCAGGGCTATCTGATACGCGCCAGCTCGCTGCAACAGCTGGCCGATAAGACAGGGATAGCGAGTGAAAATTTACTGGCAACTGTTGAGCGCTTTAACGGCTTTGCCGAGCGCGGCGTCGACGAGGATTTCGGCCGCGGCAGTCAGCAGGAGGACTTCCATTTGGGCGATCTCAACCACACCCCCAACCCGTGTCTTGGGCCAATCGGGCAAGGTCCATTTTATGCCGTAAAAATTTACCCTGGCGATTCCACCACCACCGTGGGCTTAAAAGTTGACAGCCGTGCGCGCGTGCTCGGTGGCGACGCAGAGCCAATACCTGGTCTCTGTGCGGTTGGGTTAGATATGAACTCTCTGTGGCGCGGTAAGGCGCCCTCCCACGGTGGCAATAATACGCTCAGCTTAACCTTTGGTTTTGTTGCGGCGCGGTCGTTAGCCGATGTCGCAGAGTAACCTGGGGATGGCAACGACTGAGAAATTTCCACAGCTAGCAGAGTTCGTGCGCGGCTGGCGAATTTTGCTACTGGCGGTGATGGGCATAGCGATCAGTATCAATGCGGTACTGCTCTACGGCTTTGGCGCGCTAGTCGGCCCTTTTGAGCAGGCCTTTGGTTGGCAGCGCAGCGATCAGCAAGCTGCGATAACCTTTCTTTACGGTGGTGCCGTGGTCGGCTTGCAAGCGGCCGGTTGGCTCAATATTCGCTTTGGTGCCAAGCGGGTGACGATCGGCTCGTTGCTGTTAATGGCGGTCGGCTATCTGAGCTGTATTGCGTGGCTGGGTGGCTCAGTGTGGAGACTCTACGTCGCCTTCGCATTGCTGCCGATAATAGGAATGGGCGCCTTGGCTACCACCTGGACGCAGCTGATCGTCTCGTGGTTTGTCTACAACCGCGGCTTGGCGCTGGCGGTGGGCTTGTCTGGAACGGGCATCACCGCGGCGCTGGTGCCGCAGTTAATGACCTGGGCTGTCGCGCACTACTCCTGGCCCGGGGTGTTCGTCGGTTTGGCGCTATTAAACCTGGCGGTAATGGCCGTGGCTTTAATCTGGTTTCAGCTGCCTGAAGCGGCGCCACTGAGTCGCAGCCAGAGTCAGCAGCCCGAGATGGTTGGCGGCGGGCTCAGTTTTCGCCAGGGGCTGCTATCAAGCCGTTTCTGGCTCTGTAATCTATCGCTGGCGCTGGTGGTTTCGGCGATTGTCGGGATCGTCACCAACACCATTCCGATGTTGCTCGACAGAGGTTTTTCGGCTGCTGAGGCGGCGGCGATTTTCGGTTTTTTTGGCTTGTCACTGATTGCCGGGCGGTTGGTGGTGGGATATCTGCTGGACCGCTTTTGGCCACCGTTGATCGCCAGTGTCAGCCTATTCCTGCCGGTGATCGGCTACCTTATTTTTCTTTTCGGCAGTCAAGATGTGGTGATGCTCGCGGTAGCGGTGGCGCTGTTTGGCCTCGGTGCCGGGGCGGAGTTCGACATCGCCGCGTTTTTGATAGCGAAATATTTTGGGATTGGAGATTACACCCGGCTATTTGGCTTCCATCAGGGCTTAATAACCGTCGCCTCTGCTGCTGCGCCGCTGCTGTTTGCCGCGTTATATGCCTGGAGTGGTGGTTATCAGTGGCTACTGGTCTACTGCTTGGTGAGTACCGCGGCGGGCTCGCTGCTGCTGCTCGCGCTCGGGCGGGTGCCGCAATTTAGTCACGGCACACCGCCCCAATAGCCGCGCTGGTGCGGCCAGTGGCGCTGAGTCAGGCGGACTCGTCGGTGTATATCTCGGGATAGACCTCGGCGGCGGGGCGAACGCTCGGACCGACAATCGGCCCAACTATTTTATGCCCCCAAGTGCTCATCTTTTCTGGATTGAGTTCAAAGGGGTCACCCTGCCAAGGCTCTAGCTCGGCGATGCATTCAAAGGCGAAGCCAGACGGGTTGAAATGGTAGAAGGAGATGTGTGGATCCTGCGAATGCTGGCCGAGCGTCATCATTAAATCTAACTCTCGCTCTAAGACGATATCGTAGGTCTCACCGACATCGCGCACACTGTCGACAAACACGCCGATATGCTGGATGCCCATCCGCCCCGGTGCGTGGCCAAAGGCGATGTCATGGCTGGTCTGGTTGTTGAGTTTGGTGCGGAAGAACTGTGTCTTTCCCTTGCCCGCCCCCCAGCCATACCACTGCATTCCCATCACCTCGATGAGAAAGGTTTCCAGCTCTTCGGTAAAAGTTGGCGTCATCAGCACCACATGGCCGAGGCCGCGGTCGTCGCAGATGAAACCGCCGTGCGGTCGTCCGCTGCGGAAAGAGCGCGGGGTCCATTTTTGCGCGTAGAAGATCTCATGCTGGTAGCCGACTGGGTCGCGGAAGCGGATCAGCTCTTTGACACCGCGCTGCTCGCACAGGGTGTCGTCACCAACACTAAATTCGACGCCGTGACTGTTTAGAATCTGCTGTGCTTCGATAAAGTCGAGGCGGTTGCGGGCCTCCCAGCCAATATAGGTGACTCGGTCGATCTCCCCCGGATGAAAGGCTAATCGATGGCGGCGGTCGTCCATTTTGAAGTAGAGAGAGTGCTCATCTTGAGTCGGGCTGGCGGCGATTTCAAAGCCCATAACGTTCGGGCCGTAATCGCGCCAAGCGTCCAAATTGGCGGTTTCAAAACCCATGTAACCAATGCCGATCAAATTCATCTGTCTCTCCCAATAGAGTCGTTTGGTGCTGAAGCTGGCAGGCTTCGCTAAGTGGCGAGTAGTCCACCGTCAATAACTAGGTCACTGCCGTTAATGTAGGTGGCCTCGTTTGAAGCAACAAATGCGGCCAATGCCGCGACTTCCTCGGCCTCACCCGGGCGCTGCGCCAGAATGCCTGAGAGCAATGTCTCGCGCGCGCGCGGGTCCTCCAGAAACGGGGCGGTGCCAGGTGTCTTGATGAAGCCTGGACTGATGCTGACAGCGCGAATGCCCTCGCTCGCACCCTCAGCGGCAAGTTGCCGGGTGAAGGCCACCACCGCCGCTTTGGCGGCTGAGTGCGCCGCTTTGCCGGTGCTAGTAGAGCCACACCACGCGGCGACCGAAGCGATATTGATAATAGTCGCGCCAGGTTTTGTCAGGTGAGGCCAGGCGTATTTGGTGGCGTAGAAGACCAGATCGAGTTCATTGCGCATGACATAACGCCAATCCTCGAGGGTAAATGTCTCCACCCGTCCAAAGCGGGTGGCAGACGCATTGTTGTAGAGTACGTCGATGCGGCCAAACTGCGCCACTGCCGCGGCTATCCAGCGCTGACACTGCTGCGGATCGCCGAGATCGACAGCGCTGTCACCGTGCATTTCAAGCCCTTCGGTTTGCAACAGCTGCTGTGTCTCGAGATGGCCTTGGAGATTGAGGTCGCAACCAAATACTGTGGCGCCGTCGCGAGCAAAGCGCAGCGCGGCTGCGCGCCCCTGACCGCCGCCAGTACCACTGATCAGTACAATTTTTCCGCTGAGATCAGTCATCGCAGTGCTCACCCCGCGGGCGGTTAGACACTCTCAATTTGTATCACTTGAGCGGGGCAGCAGGCAGCGCCCTCAGTGGCGGACTCGAGCAGTTCGTCTGGCACGGTATCGCTTTCGATGTAGACGATACCGTCGCTATCGAGTTTGTAGACTTCCGGGCACATCTGCGCGCAGATGCCATAGCCGCAACAGAGAGTTACGTCGATGGATATTTTGTGAATGGCATTACTCATGTGCGATCTCCTCACGGGGTGTTGCTGTTGGTGCCGACTGGATGCCAGCGCTAAGCATAGGCCGGCACTGTGCAGCGGTTTTAGTTGTTATCTCAATCTGATTGATACTACACAGAATTAGTAAATGTGTCACTTTGTGCGCGGTGGTGCTGGGTCATTAAGATTTGACTCGCCGGCAAATGATGGGGCTGGGCGGGCGAGATTTGGTGATGAAGGCAACGCAATACTGGTCGCCAGGGCAGATTAAATATTTGTTGCACACTATTTTTAATTGTGTTTATATTTTGCTTGTTCAATCTGTTTATTTGAACGTTTACAGCCACAATGTCCTGTCTTCTTTTGGCAAGGGAGGGGTGGCAGCAAGAAATCTTGGCCGGCAGCTCAGTAAGGGGTGTTGCCGGCACAGGGTCGGGTTTGGCAGCGCAGCTGCTCTGCTCATTTGAAGGTGGTTAACTCTAACTATAAACGGGAGAGACAACACTATGTCTACCAATCTTAAAAGTAAAAAATCACTTGCCACTAGCTTGCTAGCGGCTGCCGTGGCAACGGTCTCATCGGTCGGTTTTGCTCAGCAGAGTCAAACCGCAGAGTCGGAGATTCATGTTCTCGAAGAGATTATCGTCAGCGCGCGTCGTAAAGAAGAGAGCTTGCAGTCGACGCCGGTCAGCGTTAACGCACTCAATAATGAAGCGCTACTCGAAGCTAACATCACCTCGTTTACCGACCTGCAGCAGAATGTGCCGGGGGTATTTTTTGCCGGCAGTGGCGGTGTAAACAACCCGGTGTATGTCATTCGCGGCCAGTCTAAGGGCTTGCTGGGTACTTCATCACCTGCGGTGGTCAGCTACTTTGCCGAGGTGCCGCAGCCGTCTTGGGGTAGCGCTGTACCGCAATTTGATATGGCCAACATTCAAGTGCTGAAAGGCCCGCAAGGCACACTGTTCGGCCGCAACACCACCGGTGGTGCCATCCTCTACAGCCCGCAGGCTCCTGAGCACGAAATGAGCGGTTACCTCAGCGGCAGCCTGGGCGATGAAAACCTCACTCGCGCCCAAGGGGCGATCAATCTGCCCTTGGTAGAAGGTAAAGTAGCGCTGCGCTTGGCGGGCGATATCAACCAGCGCGATGGTTACACCAAGAATATCGGTGTGGGTGGTGACTTGGACGCCGTCGATACCCAGAGCTTCCGCGCGTCACTGCTGGTCGAACTGGAACGCTTCAAAAACCTGTTAATTGTCGACCACTTTGAGAGTGAGAACGACGGCTTTAATACCTCGTTGAGCGCCGACGCCTTTGTCGACACCCTCGACAACATTGTCGGTGCCAACGGGACTTTGGGCGCCTTCGGTCTGAAGGCGCAGATGCTCGAAGAGTACGCCTTGGCGGAGCAGCGCGGCCCACGGATTAACGCCCCCTACTTTGACCAGAGCGAGAGCAACGAGCGCATGACGCTGGTCAACCGCACCGAGTTTGATCTCAATGAGTCGCTGCAGTTGGTCAATATTTTTGGCTATCAAACCACTGATCTCTACTATGCGCCCAATATCGATGGGATCGGCTCGCTGGAGCTCAGCAATCCATTTTTAGCCTCGGTGCCGGGTGCATTGTCGGGTGATATCACCATGGTCAAGGCAACCCTGGCAGATGAGAGCAAGCAGTTGAGCAACGAGCTGCAGCTCAGAGGCACAGCCTTTGACGACCGGCTCGACTGGTTGGTCGGCGCGTTCTATGTCAAGTTAGAACCCGATGGTGGCGGCCAGATGAACGGTACCACCGTACTCTCGGCTGTCATAGACTTTCCCCCGCCAGTGCCAGCACCTGTCACTGTCGGTTTTGGCCCCTCTAACGGCCAATATCTGTTCCTCACCGACGAATCGCAGGCGGTCTTCTTCCACGGTGAGTACGCGCTGACCGACGCTCTGTCGTTGGAGCTCGGCGTGCGCTACACCGAGGATGATTTCGAGGCCTGTGTAGCCACCGGCGCCAGGGCGTTGGACGGCGGTGAACCGATGGATGTTATTTCGGAGTCGCAGTGTCGCGCCGGCGAAGGTGTCAACAACTCTGGCGTAATTGAGAAAAGCTCTAACGAAACCACCTACAGCCTCGGGGTTAACTGGCAGGCGACCGATAATATCTTCGCTTATGCAGTGGCGCGCCACGGTTACCGCGCTGGCGGTGGCAACGGGCCTGTCTTCGACGGTGCGCTAATCCCCTATCAGAGCTTCGAGCCGGAGACAGTTGATGACATCGAGCTCGGCTTGCGCGCCGATTGGGACCTGGGCGGCGGGGTGTTGGCGCGAACCAACATCACCTACTTCTCCGCTGAAGTGACCGATGCCCAGGGCGACATTGGCGGTGGTGTGTCGACTGGTCGTGGGTGTGTTCCGGGTGATCTGACCTCGGGTACCCCCGATGGCGATTGCGATGTCAGCAACGACCCCACCGGTGGTGCACTGGTGTTGAATGTAGGCGACACTGAGGTCGATGGTGTCGATCTCGAGCTGGTGCTGGCGCCGAACGATCACTTGACGCTGAGCCTCAATGCCACCTTCCAGGATGCAAAAGTGAAAGCCTATGATACTCAGGCCAACCCACTGATCCAGGGCATCGTCGCTAGAGGGGGTGCTGATCCCTTCTTGTTCTTCGTCGACGACACCATTCAAGCCAACATCCGCTACGCACTGCCGATGGGTGATCTGGCTGAAGAGCTCGTGGTTAACCTCAACTACTACGACACCTCAGAAGCGGTGAAAGGCGATATTGAGATCCCCGGTTACAGCCTGACCAACTTCCGCGCCGATTTGCGCAATGTCAAAGGCAGTAACGTCGATCTCTCGCTGTTCGTTAACAACCTGACCGATGAGGAGTACCTGATCTCTAGCGGTGCCTCTACCACCGGTTTGGGTGTTGGCGGCTTCGTCTACGGTGCGCCGCGTCTGTGGGGTGTAGAAGCGCGTTACAGCTTCTAACTGCAGGCGAATAAAAAAACCGCTGCCGAGCGATCGGCAGCGGTTTTTTTTTGCTGGCAGTTAGCCCCTGCGCGGCCAGTAGCCTGTCACCCAGCGCTGCTGTGGGGCGCTGTCTGTACTGCTAAGGGGGTGGTTGCCGATGCGCATGAACCGGCAGCCAGCCGGGCCGCGGTGTTGTTATCGGTTTTGAGGTTACTCCTTGACTAGCAGCACGCAGCCAGCCAGAGGCCCGCCACCGGCAGCGACAACAGCGACATCATGTGGCCGGGTCTGGCGCAATGCGGCGCGCCCCCACAGCTGCGAGCAAGCCTCATGAACATAGCCAAGGCCGTGGGTGCGCCCCCCTGAAAGTTGGCCGCCATTGGTGTTTATCGGTAGTTGGCCGTCGAGCGCAATGCGATGGCCGCCCTCGATAAAGGCGCCGCCTTGACCCTTGTCGCAGAGCCCCAAGGCCTCTAGCCAGAGCAGTGTTAGGATGGAAAAGCCATCATAGAGCTGTGCGCTGCCGACATCTTTGGGTGTGTAGTCGGTGCGCTGCCAGAGCATTTTGGCACTGTCTTTTGCCGCCATGCCAGTCAGGTCGATCTGGTCCCACGACCACGGCTGGTGTAGCGCGGAACCGATCGCTTCAATACGGATCGGCGGGTTGCGGCCGTCGCGAGCGGCCTCTTTGCGCGACAAAATAATCGCAGTTGAGGCGTCGCAGTGGACGTCGCAGTCGAGCAATCGCAACGGCGTCGAGATGAAGCGCGAGTCGAGGTAATCAGCCATGGTCAGGGGCGTTCTAAATACGGCTTTCTCGTTGTGTACGGCATTGGCTCGGCAGGTCAGTGCTATTTGCGCCAGCTGCTGCTCGGTGGTGCCATACTCGTGGAAGTGACGCTGTGCATACATCGCCATCAAGTTGATGCCTGAGACGACATTAAACGGGGTGTACCACTGCCAAAAAAAACTGCTGTCGCGGCCCACTGTCTTGTTGCTCAGCGCGCCGGCATTTTTGTTTACCTGACGTCGGCTCGACTCGGTAATGGTGCGGAACACCAGGACGTGGTTGCAGAGTCCTGCGGCGATGGCCATGGCGCCGTTGATAATGCCGGCGATCGGGCCTGGGCCCTCATAGCCACCACCGAACCAGTTCACCTTCAGGCCGAGTGTGCCGATCAGTGCGTTGGGGCCCACCGGTGAAAAGGCGTCGCCATTGTTGTTGTCGCCGGGCCAAGCGGCGACGCCATCGATGTCGTCACGGCTCAGTCCAGCGTCAGCGATCGCCTCTTTGCAGGCGTCTATGGTTAGTGCCATCGCCGATTTTGCCGATGGGCGACCCACTTCAGATTGCCCTATCCCGGTGATCGCGACATTTTTTTCCAGCAACCGATCGCTTTTCATGATCTCTCCTCAACAAACAAGGGCAGCCAGATATCCTCTTGTTGTAAAAATTCTACTTCGACGCGCATACCAATCCTGACCTTGGCGGGTTCGCAGTTGATGACATTGCTCACCAAGCGCAAGCCGGGCTGTTCATCGAGTTCGATGATGGCGATCACATAGGGCAGATCGAGCTGCGGCGTCCAGGCCTGGTGGTTGATGGTAAATGTCGCCACCTGGCCGCGGCCAGAGACGGCAGTGGCCGCCACCTCTTCGCTGAGGCAGTGGGGGCAGACCGGAGCCGGAGGATGAAAGAACCGTTGACACGGCTGACAGCGGTGGATGAAAAGACGGCGCTCTGCACCGCCCTGCCAGAATCGCTGCGATTCAGCGGTGAGTGCCGGAAGTTTTCTACTCATAGTCGATTCCATTGAATATTTGACTCTTGGTCTAGTGATTCTATCATTGTTTGTAGACACTATACTTATATGTGTTTAATATCTTGACTCAATCAGAGAGTGTTATCGGTTCAAAAGGGGTTAAATGCAAACCCCATACCGTCACTCTTTGTCGATTAAAACAGGGAGTAGCTGTTGAGACTAGTAACCTATCAGAAACCCGGCGGCACTCATCGCGCCGGTGCATTTGTTGACCGGGACCGAACCATTGTCGATCTGCAGCTGGCCTGTACCGCGCTCACCGGTGCAGAGCGGCCGGAGTTCAACTCGGTTCTAGCCTTGGTTGAGGCCGGCGAAGAGGCGCTCAAGGTAGCCGCCGAGCTGGTGGCAGCGGCGCCTGTGGCAGCGCGGGTTGAGCGCGACGCCGTGCATCTGCACGCGCCGATTCAACCGCCGCCACAAATGCGCGACAGCTCCTGCTTTGAGTTGCACTTGCAACAGTGCTACCAAGCGGCGCGACGAGCTCAAGCGGCGCGCACCGACGACCCTGAAAAAACCTACCGAGAGATGGACACCAGTGCCGACGATCGCGCCATCGCCACTTTCCGCCGCCAGCCTATTTATTACAAATGTAACCGTTTCAGCGTAGTCGGCGCCGATCAGCCGGTGCTGTGGCCGGCCTACAGCAAGCTGCTGGATTTTGAGCTGGAGTTGGCCTGTTACATTGGCAAGAAGGCACTCAACGTATCCGCGGCCAATGCCAGTGACTATATTGTTGGCTACACCATTTACAACGATGTCAGCGCTCGCGATACCCAGGGGCGCGAAATGCCGGGCCGTCTGGGCCCCGCCAAAGGAAAAGATTTTGACACCGGCAATGTGATGGGGCCGTGCTTGGTGACCTGCGATGAGATCGACGATGTCTACAACTTAGAGATGATCGCGCGAGTCAATGGTGAGGAGTGGGGCCGTGGCAACACCCGTGACATGCATTGGAAATTTGAGGACGTTATCGCCCATATTTCAAATTCAGAGACACTGTATCCCGGCGAAGTGCTAGGGTCGGGAACGGTGGGCAATGGCTGCGGTCTGGAGCACTCTCGCTACCTTAAGCCCAATGATGTGGTTGAGTTGGAGATTGAAAAGCTGGGTATTCTGCGCAGCCAAGTGGTTGTGCCGACACCGGCGAATGCCGTTCAAGTAACACAAGCCGCTGCCAGTCAAGCAGCCGCAGCGGTGAAAATGTAGGGTGTGCCACCACTTTGTTAGGTGCACTAACAGTGACAACAGGAGAGAGATATGAAAGCTCAAAAAGGCCCGGTACTACGCGACGGCACCACCGTTGAATCGCTGGTAGATCTGCAGATGCGTGAAGTTAAGTTGAGGGCGCTCTCAGACCCAGAGATCTACGAAATAGAGCAGCGCAAAGTATTTGGTAAAGTCTGGCTTCTGCTCGGTCATGAGAGTGAAATCCCCAATGCTGGAGACTACGTGCAGCGACACATGGGTGACGACTCTGTCATCGTCGCCCGCGACCGCGCCGGTCAGATCCATGTCAATTTAAACGTCTGCCCTCACCGCGGAATGAAAATTACCACCCATGAGGCGGGCAATGCACAGGTTCACACCTGTATCTATCACGGTTGGGCGTTCACCAATAGCGGTGACTTCCTCGGCGCTCCGGTTGCTGAGGAGTGTATGCACGGCAAAATGCTCAGCAAAGAGCAGCTTGGGCTACAAAAAGCCCGAGTGCAACTCTACGGTGGGTTGATCTGGGCCACGTGGAATATTGATGGCCCGTCATTGGAGGAGTTTCTCGGCGATACCAAATGGTATTACGACATGCTCTACACCCGCAGTAACAAAGGTTTGGAAGTGGCGGGACCACCACAGCGATTTATCGTCCGCGGCAATTGGAAAACAGCTGGCGAACAGTCGGCAGCTGACGGTTATCACACCCTGACGCTCCACCGCTGGCTTGGCGAGGGTGCCGGAGCTTACCAGTCTGAAGAGGCAAAAAAAGCCGGTGAAGAGCTGGCTAAAGAGATGTTGGGTGCCGAGGTCAGCTCTCCCCACGGGCATGCATTGCGTTGCATCGACTTGGCGCGAAAGATCAAAAAATTGACCGGCAAAGACCCCGCGGAGCTGACCGTTGAAGAGAAGTTAATGGCGCTGCCGCCGCCGGGGATGACCGCCGACATGGTCAGCCAGCTCAAAGAAAATCTGACCGCTGAGCAGATACAGGTGATGTCCTGGATGCCGCCGCAAGTGGGCGGTATGTTCCCCAATATCATCTTTGAATTTCTATATATCCCCCAGCCTGATGGCGGTGTGGTCGGTTCATTGGCGCTGCATACCTATGTGCCGAAGGGGCCGGATAAGCTGGAGTTCACCAACTGGATCTTTGTTGAGCGCGACACGCCCCCTGAGTTAAAGAAGCAGATGATCGAGCAGAGTGTGCGCCTGCTCGGTACCTCGGGCATGGTTGAAGCCGATGATTCGGATACTTGGCCGCATATGACGCTCTCGGCCAAGGGGGCTCAAGGTCGCAATAGCACCATGAAGTATCAAGCGGTGTATGAAACAGGGGCGCCAAAGGGTTGGCCCGGTCCCGGCATAGTTAATGAGGGATTTACTAAGGACGATACGCAGTGGCACTGGTGGAAGTACTGGTATGAGCTGATGATGGCCGATGAGTGAGTGACCATTTACTACCGACCCCAGACAACAGGACTTTGAAGGAATCTATCATGACAAATATGGCTTCTCCCACCGCCGGCTTGGGTAATTTGATTGCGATCGGCTCTGAGCAGTACAACCGAGTGCTGCAGCATTACTACACCGAGGCGCTACTGCTCGATAACTTGCAGCTCTCCGATTGGGCGGCACTGCTGGCGCAAGATCTCGTTTATACCGTGCCGATGCGTCAGACTCGTTCGGTAGACGAAACGGCCGAGTCCTACATCCGCTCGGTGATGCATATGGATGAATCGTACGGATCGATCATGGGCCGTATTATGCGCTTGAGTGGCAAGAGCGCATGGTCTGAAAATCCCGCTTCGCGTGTGCGTCGTTTCGTCAGCAATGTCCAAGTGTTTGAGACTGAGCAAGCCGATGAGTTGGCCTCGATCAACTACTCGCTGGTAACGCGCAATCGCTTCGACGATGACTTCTTCGATCTCATCCCCTGCGAGCGTCACGACAGGTTGAGAGTCACCGATGATGGGCTGCTGCTGTGTAGGCGTGAGGTGCGCATAGATCAAGCGCTGCTGGGCACCCCCAACCTCTCTATCTTCCTGTAGCGCGAGCAGCAGCTCCCCGAGAGCTGTCGGCAGTCGCTGCCGGCACTCGCTCAGCCGAACTTGACCCGCTGGGAACAGCCTTATGCTTATTGATGTCCACGCCCACATGATCACCCCGAATATGCTCAACTGTGACCCGTTTTGGGGCCCCAGGATGACGCTGAAGGGGTTTACTGTCGGCGATTTTTCCCTCGGCACTAAACAGCCTGCGGCGTCGACTGACGCAGAAGCTGAAGCCAACTTGTTGCGCAAAATGAGTCACCAAGGCCGCCGGGCATTGATGGCCGAGCGCGGCGTTGACCGCCTGGTTTTTTCAGTCCCCTCGCACGCTTTTATGTATTGGGCGGGCGACTTCGGCAACCGCTATGCGGCTTTGTGTAACCAAGAGCTGTCTAATTATTGTGCCGCAGACCCAGACCATTTTAGTTTTTGGGCCCATGCCAACCTCGCCGAGCCTGAAGCTGCCGCTAAAGAAATTCATCGCGCAATCACTGAGCTGGGTGCGGTTGGCGTCTGTGTCGGAGGAGCCAACTTTAACGGGCTGCAAGCTTACAGTCCCGAGCTCGACCCGGTCTGGGCGGTGCTCGAAAAGCTCAACGCGCCAATTATGGTGCACGGCTATAATCAGTCGGTTTGGTGGGGCGAAAAGCATACCGACGATAAGTTTGAGACCACCTCGATACTGGGCGACTGCTACGATGAGTCGTTGTTTTTTTGGTATTTGATCTGCGGTGGCGCTCTAGACCGGTTCCCCAACCTGAAAACCTATATCACCCATGCCGGTGGCATGGCGCTCTTCCAGCTCGGTCGGCTCAATGAATTGAACCGAGGTATGGCCCCCGACGCATTGAATGAAAAACCACTGGTCGACTACCTAGCCAACTTCTGGTTTGATCTGGATGTTCACAGCGTTGCGCTGCGTCGCGCAGTTGTCGACCTGGTCGGCGTAGACCGGTTGTTGCACGGCACCAATTTTGGTGGTGCCTATGATTTTGGTGATCCTGCGGCAGGGCTTGGCCTAACCGAGCAGCAGAGTGAGAAAATTCGCAGCGGCAACGCGCTAGCACTGCTGAATTTGGCCGTCTAGGCGTTAGCCAGTTCATCCAGCCAGTGCTGATCGTCGGCACAAAGTGCCGCTGGGCGGTCGCTAAAGTCTTGTGTCGAACCGACTATGCGTAAAGCCTGTGCGGCGCGTTGCGGTTGCTGTGCAAAGCAATGGCCCGAGTTGCGCGCGTGCTTCTCAATATCTAAGTCGCGCAACCGCCCCAAAGAAATCATCGCGCAGCGCCGCAGTACCAACGCCGCCTCTACGGTCTCGGCGTCGGCCCATTGGGTTAGCCACTGGCTAAATCCGCGTCCAATCGGTTGCGCGGCAAATGCCGCTGGCGCCACGATGACGCCGTTGTCAATCTGCCAAGCGAGAGCCATAGCGCCGTCGCGATACAGTGTGGCTTGGGTCCGGCCGGCCTGGTGCCGCGGGATAGTCACTGCGTAGTCGCGACGACGAATGCCACCGGCCGCTGCCGCTATGGCTAGACCCGCCTCGTCGAACATATGGCTGCACTGCTGGGTCTGATCAGTGTGTTGGCTCACCGCAGTGCTCGATAGCGAGAGCGGCATACCGCGCAACAGCTGCAGTTGGTCGCCAGCACTGGCGCACATGGTGTAGGGGGTGCGCAAAGCGGTACCCTGAGCCTGGGTGACCACGCCGCGGTGATAGTGCACCTCGACACGAAAATGGTGGTAGTCGTCCTCTAGGCTGACGCGGGCACAGCCAGAGTGCTCGCAACCGCGAGTTCTGATCTGTATGGCGCGACGGAACTGTAAACTGTTATCTCGGTTAGTCATGGGCTTATCTTTACAGTATTATCTAATCTGTTCAACAACTATGATTGTCGGCAGCCAGAGTGCCGGTTAAATTCAACCTCGAGGAGAAAATATGGGACTGCTTGACAACAAAGTTGCCTTAATCACAGGCGGCGGCGGCGGGATTGGCCGCGGTATCGCGCGTCGCTTCGCGCGCGAAGGCGCAGCGGTAGTAATTGCTGAAATTGACCCAGCCAGTGGCCGTGCTGTCGCCGAACAAGTCACCGAATTGGGTGGCAGGGGTTTTTACATTCATACCGATGTGCTGAGCAAGTCGAGCATTGTCGATGCCATTGCTGCCGCGGTAGAGCAGTTTGGCGGCTTGGATATTCTCGTTAACAACGCTTTTGTGCCGGCCAAAAATGTGCTCCTCGAAGAGAAAAGTGATGAATTGCTCGAGCAGACGCTGACTTCTACCATTAAGGCGACCTGGTGGGCGATGCAGGCAGCACTGCCGCACATGCGTGCCCGCGGCGGTGGCAAGGTGATCAACTTTACCTCGATTGACGTTGATATTGGCGCCTGGTTGCACGCCGATTACAACACCGGCAAGGCTGGGGTAGTGGGGCTGACACGCAGCGCCGCCGCCGAGTGGGGAAGATTCAATATTACCGTCAACGCCATGGCGCCGACCGCCATGGGGGCAACTTTTCATCAGCTGGCGGCAGACAATCCCGGTTTTGCCGAGCGCGCTGCGGCGATGCGGCCGCTGGGTCGCTGCGGCGATCCGGAGGAGGATATTGGCCCCGCAGCGCTATTTTTGGCTTCAGATTTATCGCGTTATGTCACTGGAGAGACGCTCCATGTCGACGGTGGCTTGCATCTGCCCGGTTATAACTCAAGGCCGACCGGCGTGGCTATTTTAGAGCCCAAGCTCGAGTTATAAAGTAGGGCCTCATGGCCCTTTCAGCTGGATATCGCCGTTTGCACTCTCTAATGTAAACATATTTGCAATTTCTGTTTATATTGTTCATTATTGTCCAGCTGCGGCGCTGCCATAGAGTTCATCTAGCGCCCGCTTTGGCTCAATAAATAATGCGGCAACCCGCCGCTGACAAAGAACAACTGATCAGGAACTGACGCTATGCTCATCGATCTGCACGCCCATGCCCCCCATCCCGACTACTATAACCAACACCCGTACTGGGGCCCTGCATTCGAGTTGCAGCCCGATGGCGATGTAAAATTGCGAGTGGGTGATTGGATTCTCACTCTCGGCGCACCGGAGCGCAAAGCGGCTTTGCGAAAAGCCCATGCAGAGGGCAAAACACTCGATGTGGCTGAGTATATGGAGCGCTGGCGCGACCCCAAAAATCGTCTGGCCGGAATGGATGCTGCCGGGCAGAATGCCCAGGTAGTCAATGTCCCTTCACATTGTTACATGTACTGGACCGAGAAAGACTTTTCGGTGTCATTTTCGCGCAAAGCCAATGAGGTGCTCGCCGAGTACTGTTCGGCAGAACCCAGCCGTCTCATGTACTGGGCACAAGCGCCACTCAATGCGCCAGAAGAGGCGGCCAAAGAGATCCGCCGAGCCTGTGGTGAGTTGGGGGCAAAAGGTCTCAGCGCCGGCGGCTCTAATTTTGGTGGGCTGGAGTTTGACTCGCCGGAGATGGATCCGGTTTGGGCGGCGCTGTGCGATCTGGATGTGCCAATGTTTGTCCACGGCTACAACCAGTCCGTCACTTGGGGTGCGCAAGCCAACACCGATCGCTACGAAACTACCTCGATCGTCGGCATGAACTACGACGAGACCAAAGCCTTTTGGTACCTGATCAATGGTGGGGTGCTCGATCGCTTCCCCGATCTCAAGGTGTATATCACCCACGGTGGTGGCTTTGTCCCTTACCAGTTGGGTCGTCTTGCCCAAACTAACCCCAATTTAGATGTCTATCACAACAAAAAACCGGTGCTCGACTATATGAAGAACTTCTACTTCGACGTTGAGCTGCACGAGTTGCCGATGCGCCAGGCGCTGGTCGATGTGATTGGTGCAGACCGCGTGCTGTACGGCTCAAATTTTGGTGGCAGCGATGTCGTGCGGCACGACTTGACCGAAGGGCTGGTTCTCAGCGATGAAGATCTGCAGAAAATCCGTTGGAAAAATGCCTGCGAATTACTGCACTTAGACCCCGCCAAGGTTGGCTCGCCGGCATCGGCAGCATAACCGATGAAGTTGGCGCGATGTGAAACTGCAGACGAGCAATTCTGGGCGCTTGTCGATGTAAAAACCGCCATGGCACAGCCTATCGTCGGCCAGTTCGCCGACTGGTCGCCGGCGCTCATGGCGGCGATCAATGCGGGTGATGCTGCGCGCGGCGAAGCCGAGTTGCCGCGCCGCGGCGAGCCGCTGCCGCTCAGTGAGCTGCGCCTGTTGCCACCCATTGAACCCGTCAACCGTGTGGTTGTGGCCGGTGCCAACTACGCTAAACATTTGGCAGAGGACTTTGGCCTCGCTGCGCCGTCGCAGCCAGTGGCATTTTTAAAGTCTTTCGGCGCGCTGATCGGGGCAAACGACCCGATTCGCTATCCCCCCCTGACTAACGAACTCGACCACGAAGTTGAGCTGGTGGTCTGTATTGGTCAAGTGCCGGTAGATCTCAATGCGCCGATGCAGAGCGTGCTTGGCTATACCGTCGGCAACGATGTCAGCGCCCGTGATCTGCAGCGCAGTGGTCCAAAGGGTATTGGCATGGACCTGTTTGCAGCTAAGAGCCAAGACCAATCGAGCGGTGTTGGCCCGTGGTTAGTGACTCGCGATGAGTTTGGCGATGACAGCCCGGCGCTGCGCATGATGCTCACCGTCGATGATGACATTCGTCAAGATGGCTCCAGCGGTGATATGACTTGGGGTGTCGCAGAGTTGTTGAGCTTTGTCGAACAGCGTTCGAGCTTCGCCGCCGGTGACATCATGTTTACTGGCTCGCCCGATGGTGTCGGTCAAGGCACCGGCAAGTTTCTCAAGCCCGGCGAGATGGTCGAGGCCAGTATTGAAGGGATCGGCGCGCTGCACAATCGAGTCTCGGCGAGAGCAGAGTAAGCAAACCAGCAGATAACAGAGTAAGGATGAACCGATGGTTGATAAGCAGCAGCAAGTGGTAGTGGTGGGTTCGGGTCTGATGGGCACCGGCATTGCCCACGCGTTCGTGAGCAGTGGCTTTACCACGACGCTGGTGGATATGAGCGCGGCGGCGTTGGCGAAGGCCAAGGCGCAGATAGAAGGTATTCTCGATGGCGGGGTCAAGCTCGGCAAGCTTCAAGAGAGCGATGCCCAAGCGGCAAAAAGTCGACTCTCTATTTGCGAAAATCTCGCCGATATCCCCAGCCAGGCGAGCTTGTTAGTTGAGACCGTCTCAGAGACTTTAGCGGTCAAACAGGCGGTGATTACACAAGCTGCAGAGATTTTGGGCTCACAGGCGATTCTCGCCACCAATACCTCGGCGTTGAGTGTCACCGAGATCGCCAGCAGTCTAGCCGAGCCGCAAAGGGTCATCGGTATGCACTTTTTTAACCCGGTGCATAAAATGAAATTAGTCGAACTGGTGCTGGGTATCGCTACTGATGAGGCGACGGTTGCCGCTGCCCGCCAGTGGTGTGACGCGATTGGCAAGACGTCGATTTTAGTCAACGAGGCCCCCGGCCTTACCACCAGCCGCATGTCGGCGATGCTTGGCAACGAAGCGATGTGGATGCTGCAAGAGGGCACCGCCAGCGCCGAGGATATCGATACGGCGTTGCGGATGGGCTTTAACCATCCCATGGGGCCGCTGGAGTTGGGTGATCTCACTGGCTGGGATACACGGCTGTCAGTGCTTAAGTATCTCCATGCAACTCTTGGCGAGAAATTTCGTCCGTGCCCGCTAATTATCAAAATGGTGGCCGCCGGAAGGCTCGGACGCAAGGTGGGACACGGGGTGTACGCCTATGATGATCAAGGGCAGCGGATCCCTGGATCGGGGCTCAAGGGCAGCAATCTGTGAAGCCGATTTACATCGTTGATGCTGTGCGCACGCCGGTTGGTCGCTACCGGGGCAGTTTGTCGAGTGTTCGCGCCGATCACCTCGCGGCTCACCTGTTAAATAACATCGTAGAGAAAAATGGTCTCTCTGCCGAGCAGATCGACGATGTCATTTTGGGCTGCGTGACACAGGTAGGCGAGCAGTCGGCCAATATTGCCCGGACCGCGTTGTTGAGTGCCGGTTGGCCTGTCTCGGTGCCGGGTTTGACCATAGACCGCAAATGCGGCTCGGGTGAGGTGGCGATCCAGCTCGCCGCTGGCCAAATTGCTACTGGCAGTGCCAACCTGGTAGTGGCCGGTGGCGCAGAGAATATGAGCCGCGTGCGGATGGGCGGTAATCGCGATGTTCACGGCGAGCCCTTTGGCTGGCTGGTTGAGCAGCGCTATGAGTTGGTCGGGCAGGGTGAGGCGGCCGAGCGTGTCGCCGAGCGCTGGGCGATCAGTCGCACCGATCTAGATGAGTTTGCCGTGCGCAGCCATAGCCGAGCCGCCGCCGCGCAGCAGCAGGGTCTGTTTGCACAAGAGATCTGCCCACTCCCGGTCGCCACACTGCGAGAACAGAGCTGGGGCGAACCGACTCCGGATGAGTTAGTTGCCGACGAGACGATTCGGCCTACCAGCAATGTGGAGAAATTAGCGACACTGGCGCCGAGTTTCCGCGCCGATGGCCGCATAACCGCCGGTAATTCTTCGCAAATTTCAGACGGTGCGGCACTGCTGTTGCTCGCCTCTGGCGAAGCCTGCGACTTGCACGGCTTGAAGCCGCGCGCCCGTATAGTGGCTCACACCACCGTCGGCTCGGATCCAACGCTAATGCTCACCGGCCCAATCGCTGCCACTCAAAAGGTACTAGCGGCGGCTGGCTTGTCTGTTCAAGAGGTTGATCTTTTTGAGGTGAACGAAGCGTTTGCCTCGGTGCCTTTAGCGTGGCAGCAAGAGTTGCAGGTCAGCGACGACAAGCTCAATGTCAACGGCGGCGCAATTGCCTTGGGCCATCCATTAGGGGCTAGTGGTGCGCGTATTATGACCTCGATGTTACACGAGCTAGAGCGCCGCGGTGGCCGCTACGCACTGCAAACTATCTGTTGTTCTGGTGGCATGGGTACCGCCACGCTCATCGAGCGGCTGTGAAGCGCGAGGCGAGCTCTCGGGTACTAAATAGAGTAGGAGAGTCCGGTGTTAATAGATTTAACTAGCAAGCGGGTGATTGTCACCGGCGGGTCGCGGGGCATCGGTAGGGCGATCGCCACTGCCTTTGCACAAGAGGGTGCTCGGGTGGCTATCTGTGCTCGCAGTCGGGCTGCGCTGGATGCCGTGGCGGAGGAGTTGCAACAGTTTACTGATGCTGTCATCGCCCGCGTTGTGGATGTGACAGACACCCCAGCGGTCAATGCTTTTGTCGATGAGGTGGTGGAGGCTTGGGGAGGGGTTGATGTACTGGTCAATAACGCCGGGCAAGGCCGCGGTGGCAACCTTGATACGCTGACTCCCGAAGATATTCTCGAGCACGCCAACATATTGCAAATGGGCCACTTCCGGTTCACCAAAGCGGTGGTTCCACACATGCGCGCCCAGCAGTGGGGGCGGATCATCGAGATCAATGCGTTAGCCGGGGTTGTGCCTACCCCCGAGGGGATTCCCTCAGTGATCAACCGGGCCTCTTGTGTGGCGCTGTCAAAATCGCTGGGGATGAATCTCGCGGCCGACGGTATTTTAGTCAATAGCTTGAATATGGGCTGGATTGACACCGGTCAGTGGGACCGCCATTTCAAAGAGATGCCCGCCGGTGTTAGTCGAGAAGAATTCGACCAGATGGTGCTTAAAGTGGTGCCGATAGGGCGGTTTGGCACGCCGCAAGATGTCACCGGCATGGTGCTGTTCCTAGCCAGTGATTATGCCAGCTTTATCAGTGCCGCCTCGATCGATATCGCTGGCGGTATGGGCGGCCAAATTAGTTATTACCCCACCTTAAAACGTGATTTTGTCGCTGCGGCCAAGCGCCGCAACGAAACCGAATAATCGATCTAGCCGTTCACGGTTTAGATCTAACCCCGTTATTTTAGGAGAGAGCAATGTTTGATTTATTGATGAGCGCCGACATGATGCTGGAAGATCCCGATGGCATGGCTGATCTGTTGCATGAAAAGTTGGGCATTTATAAGCATGAACGCTGGCGTCAGGCTTTTGATAACCACCCCTATATTGCCCATTTTTTGCGGGTGCATAAATCGCTCGCGGTGGCGCCAACGCGGGTAGAGCCACAGTGGCATCTCGAAGAGGAAAACCCGGGCGATCCGATGTTCCATGATTTTCTTGAGAGTCTCAAAGATTATCAGGGTCGCAGTCGTCCGATGATGACGCACGCGGTAGTGCTCACTATGAGTCAGCCCGATTTCGGCGAGTTTATCGCTAAGCTTATGCGGCGCGGTCTGCCATTTCGTATGGCACAGCGAACCCCAGAGATGCCGTTTGACCGTCTCTGGTTGGGAACTACGCCGGAAAATCCGCGCTACTCGCCAGAGGTGGATGGAGGGCTTTGCATAGAGGTCATGGGCACTGAGCCGCTGCAAATGCCCAAAGAGATATTCGACCCCGAGCTGATCTTGCCGCGCGATGCCAAGCCAGGCGATATGGTGCGGATTACTGCGCGCGGCTTTTTGGTGCGCAACCTCGACCAGGTGCTTGCGCGTCTTTCAAGCAACCTCGACTGGGAGCCCAGAGAGGTTGAGCAGCTGGACGCCGAGGGCTACCGTCGCGCCCGTATGGGGTTCAACTGTGTCGGTTCAGCTTGCCTAGATCTTATCCAGCCAACCGAATGGGACTGCCCCGCGGGCCATTATTTAAACAACTGGGGGCCGGGGCTCTATTACATCCGTATTGGTGTTAACGACTTGGCGGCGAAAGCGCAGGATCTCACCGAGCGCGGTGTCGCCTTTACTTGGCTTGACAGCAGTCAGGCCGTCGGTGGCAAAGCATTGATAAAGGTTGACCCCAGCCAATTGCGCGGCCAGATGTTTGAGTTCGAGGAAATTTGAGATGGTCGATGTCAGTGAGCTTGAACTGACCGCGTTTAACCCATCGGTCGCGGTTGCTATCGATCAGGGTGTGGGGTGGGTAGTGCTCAACCGCCCTGAGCAGATAAATGCCATCAATGACGAAATCCGTCACGGTGTCCCCCAACTGTTGGCTGCGCTCGACCACGATCCGCAGGTGGCAGTCATTGTGATTCGCGGCGCTGGGGAGCGCGGCTTCTGTGCGGGTGCCGATATTAAAGAGCAGCGCGGTGTCGAGAGTTCAATCGAAGTGCGCCAGCGGATGGAGCAAACCCGCTGGATCGAGTCGCTCGACGCGGTGCAAAAACCGGTCATCTGCGCGATTCACGGTTATTGTATGGGCGGCGGATTGGAGTTGGCGTTGGCTTGCGATATCCGCTTTGCCGCACCGAATGCGCTGTTGAGTCTCCCCGAGACGGCGCTCGGCTTGATCCCCGGCGGCGGCGGTACTCAGCGTCTGCCCGCACTGGTGGGTAATGCTAAGGCGATCGATATGATGCTGACCGGCGCGCGAGTGGCTGCTCAGGAGGCGCTCCAGATAGGGCTGGTTACCCGCCTCTCTGAGAGTGTCGAAAGCCATCTTGAAGAGGTTAAAGCACTGGCTCAATTGATCGCCAGTCGTCCCCCTCTGGCGACCCGTTATGTCAAGCGGGCGGTGCGAGCGGCAATCGATCTCGAGTTGAAAAAGGGGCTCGATTTAGAGCTGGATCTTTTCTGTCTGTTGAAGAATTCTGAGGATGCTCGCGAAGCAGCGCAGGCATTTAAAGAAAAACGTATCGCTAGTTTTACCGGTAAATAATAGGCGCAAGTTAGCGGCACGCCAGGCCGCGAAGAGGGTGGTAGCTATGGGTGAGGGTAAATTGCATAACAGAGTGGCGATCGTCACCGGTGCCGGTGGTGGTTTGGGCGGTGAGTCTGCCCGGGTATTGGCCGGCCATGGCGCCCGTGTTGCAGTCACTGATATCAACCTCGCGGCCGCCGAACAGGTCGCTGCAGAGATTGTTGCAGCCGGTGGTGAGGCCATAGCGCTGTGTTGTGACGTCGCCGAGGAGTCGCAAGTGAGCGCGATGAGCGAAGCGGTAGTGGCGCGCTTTGGTCGTATCGATATCTTGCACAACAATGCCGCGATCTTAACCAATGAACAGCGCAGCAAAGATCTCGATGTGATCAATATGGATGTTGAAGCGTGGGACCGCGCTATGGCGGTCAATCTGCGCGGCGCTATGTTGTGTGCCAAATACGCGATTCCAGAGATGTTGAAGCTGCAACGCGGCTCCATTATCTGTTCTACGTCGGGCTTTGGTGTGCAAGGGGATATGACCTTGACCGCCTATGCCGCCTCAAAGGCCGCGTTGATCATTCTGTGTAAGAGCATTGCTGCCCAATACGGCAAACAGGGTGTGCGGGCCAACGCATTGCAGATCGGTTTGGCGCCGGCAGAGAATGCCCACGGCACCATGAATCCTGCAGTGATGGCGGTGATCCGCGACAACCACCTCACTCCAGAGCTGGGTACGCCCCGCCAAATAGCCGATACCGTAGCTTTTTTGGCCTCTGACGAATCCAGTTTTATCACCGGCTCGACACTGGTTGCAGATGGTGGGTTCTCCAGCCACGCGCCGAGTCTGGTCGGTGTTAAGGCGCTACTGGCGGCAGCGGGCACCAATAAAATTTAATTTTCTGCAAATGGCCTGCCGCCGTTTGCCTGACAGGCGCTTCACTATGGCTCGAACAGCGACGCAAAACCCTTGGCTAGTTGTTCTCTACGCCATTGTCATGCAGGCGGTAACCGTCGGCATTGGTGTCTACTCATTTGGCTTTTTTGTCTTGCCGTGGATGGCCGAGTTCCAGCTCGAGCGCGGTACTATTCTACTGGCGATAACTCTCTCGTCGCTGATGGGTGCGGTAATCTCACCGTGGTGTGGAGCGCTCTGTGACAGACTTTCCAGCCGCACATTAGTGGTGCTCTCCTCGCTGTTTTTTGCCGGCGGCTTGTCGCTAGTCAGTGTTAGCAGCTCTTACTTTGTGATCATTGCTGCGTACGCGCTGATGTTGCCGGTGGGGGTGTGCCTGTCGGGCACACTGATGGCGTTGACCTTGGTTGGCCGGCTGTTCAACGAGAAGCGCGGGTTGGCTATGGGTGTGGTAGTGCTGGGGACAAATGTTGGCGGTCTGGCGCTGCCGGTATTAGTCACCCTATTGCTCGATCAGTACAGCTGGCAACAAGTGTTTCAATGGTTGGCGTTGGCCGTCGTGGTATTGGTGTCGCTGCCAGCCTTATTGGTGCTCAGAGGTGGAGCGTTACAGTCGAGCATTGAGCCGGTGGGCAAGTTGCAACGCGCTTCCGGCTCAGTGATGCGCTCGCCAGCGGTGCTCAAACTGGGGGTGGCGTATCTAGTGCCTTGCCTTCTGTTTGTCGCGCTGCTGCACAATATTGGCGCGCTGGCAGCGGATCTATCGATTCACCAACAGCAAGCCGCGTTCATTACCGCGGCAGCCTCGGTTGTGATGGGCGTGGGTAAACTGTCGGTGGGTGCGCTCACCGATTACATCAACGACCGCATTCTCTATCTCGGCTGTATGGCCTTGATGGCAGTGGGATTGGTGTTAGTCAGTTTCGCTTCGACGTTTATCGCCTTGTTGATAGGCGTCTCGCTCACTGCCTTAGTGATGGGTGGCACTTCACCGTTGGTATCCACCGTCGTCGCCGACCGCTGGGGTGTGGCGATGATAGGCCGCGTTATGGGGGTGGTGCACGCCTTTGCCGGTGTCTCTGCGCTAGGGGCTTTCTTGGCGGGTTATCTGCGCGATGTCACCGGTGATTACCGGCAGGTTTTCTTGTACCTGCTGCTGGCGATTATTCCAGCGGTCTACTGCATGTTGACGCTGGGGAGTAAAACGGTGGTGTCAGAGTCTGCTGAGACTGTTGCCCCGTAGAGTCGAGCCTACTGCAACCAGACAGTGATACAGACTGTCACCACAACACAGAGCAAAAACCAGCGCAATACCTGCTGTGAGACAGTGACGGCAAACTTTACCGCCAGCCAAGCTCCAACAACCGAGCCCAGCGCCAGTAATAGCCCGGGAATCCACAAAATTTGGCCGCGCAGAATAAATACGGTTAGCGAGACGAGGGTAAACACACCGGTCGCGGCCATCTTTAAAGCATTGGCCCGCACCAGATTATAGCGCAGTGAACCACACAGTGCGGCAATCAAGACAAAGCCGACGCCAGCTTGGATAAAGCCTCCGTAGATGCCTGAGAGCAATAGTCCAAAAAATCCGCTCGGCGATGACCAAGGCGAAAGTGGTGTCGAGCCCTGCGGTGGGTTAAAAGACGAGGGCTTCACCACCATCAGCACCGCCATGGCAATTAGTGTGGTGAGAATAACGGGCTCTAAGATAGCGACATCGAGATAGGATGCCAGTAGGGCGCCAGCGAGCGAGCCAATCAGCGTGGGAACCATCATGGCAACAAAACTGTGCCACTCAAGCATTCCGCGCTGCCTAAATCCGCGAATGCCCTCGGCGGCCTGTAAAAACACGCCGACACGATTGGTCGCATTGGCGATGTCAGCGGGAATGCCAAACAGCATTAAGGTGGGGATAGTGAGGAAAGAGCCGCCGGCGGCGAGAATGTTGACAAAACCGGCAATGATACCGGTCCCAACTAATAGCAATACCATCAGCCAGCTGAGTTCATATTCCATGCTTTGCCCCTGCCGGCTGCGTCGTTTAAATGTCTGCACCATTGTAGCGCGTTGGCGTTGCCGATTAAGTGCTTGGCGGGCTCTGTCATGTGACTTCGAGTCAAACGATTATAAGCCGCTCGGCGGGCGCGAGGCGGTGGCTGTTTTTTATTATAACTTATTGTTTTAGTTGATATTATTGTATTGGCTTGGCGGTTTTTAGGGGTCTGGCCGCGGCCTCTGGTGGGTCGCTGTTGGCCGCCCTTGTGATAAAGTAAAACCAACACTTTGCTACGGAAATACACCATGACAGAAACTTGTATCATCGTCGGCGGCAGCCATGCCGCGGCGCAACTCGCGCCGAGTCTGCGCCAAGAGGGTTGGGCTGGCAGAATCATAGTTGTCAGTGACGAGAGCTCCTTGCCCTACCACCGGCCGCCGCTCTCAAAAGACTTTTTGCAGGGCTCACGCGATGCGCAAGCACTGCTCATTCGCCCGGCTGATTTTTACACCCAGCAAGGGATCGAATTTAAATTAAATCGTCGGGTGACATCGATCGACCGCGCGGCACATACCGTGACACTGAATGATGGCGAGCAACTCAATTACACCAAGCTGGCGCTCTGTACGGGTGCGCGTGCACGCCAGGTGGCCCTGCCCGGCGCAGATCTGGACGGTGTCCACTACCTGCGCACGCTCGAGGATGTCGCAGCGATCAAGCGCAGTGTCGCTCCCGGCCGTCATGCGGTCATCATCGGTGGTGGTTACATTGGCTTGGAGACCGCCTCCGTGCTGCGCAAGATGGAGATGGAGGTTACCGTGCTGGAGATGGCGCCGAGAGTTTTGGCGCGGGTGACCACCGAAGAGTTGTCAGCCTTCTACAGTCGTGTTCATACCGAAGAGGGTGTGGTGATCAAAACCGGCGTGTCAGTGGCAAGTTTGCAGGGCACAGACCATGTCTCCGCGGTCTGTTGTGAAGACGGCGCTGAACTTGTGGCCGACTTGGTTGTGGTGGGTGTCGGAATCCTGCCCAATACAGAGTTGGCCGAGGCGGCCGGCCTCACCGTTGGCAATGGCATAGTCGTCGATGAATACTGTCAGAGCAGTGACGCCGATATTGTCGCTGTTGGCGATTGTAGCCTCCATCCCAACCAATTTTACGACAGACAAATCCGACTCGAATCGGTGCCCAACGCTACCGAGCAGGCTAAAAGTGCTGCGGCGACTTTGTGTGGCAATGCGAAGCCCTACCATGCGCTGCCCTGGTTCTGGTCTAACCAGTACGATTTAATGCTGCAGATCGCCGGTCTCAGCCAGGGTTTTGACGAGGTGGCCATTCGTGGTGATACCACTTCGGGCCGCAGCTTTGCCGCTTTTTACTTCCAACAAGGTCGGTTGATCGCTGCCGACTGTGTCAATCGGCCCCAAGAGTTTATGCAGAGCCGGAAAATCATCAGCGAGGGCACGCCAGTCGCTCGGGAGCGATTGTTGGATGAGAGTATTGCGCCCAAACAGTGGCTGGACGACGCCACCCAGTGACCGGTCAGCGCACAAAACCACCAAAATTCAGCAACGGGATTGTTAATTTATGAGCTTAGAAAATCAGATAATTATTGTCACAGGTGCCTTGGGTACTTTGGGAGCTGCAGCTTGCGCGGCGATTGTCGCCGCCGGCGGTCGCGCTATTGCGGTCGACTGTGTTGAAGGGGCGCCAACAACCGGGGCTATCGCGACCCCGGCTTGCGATTTGACCAATGCTAGTGAGACTGCAGCGGCATTTGCAGCAATCCAAGCTGAGCACGGCCGCATCGATGGATTGGTTAACATTGCCGGAGGGTTTGCCTGGGAGCCGCTGGCTGATGGATCGATTGAGACCTGGGATCGTCTCTACCAGATGAACGTCCGCACTGCGGTCAATGCCTCATCCGCAGCGCTGGCCTATTTCCCCGCTGAAGGTGGGCGAATCGTCAATATTGGTGCCGCTGGCGCCCGCAAAGGCGATCTGGGCAACGCTGCTTACGCCGCCTCAAAGTCTGGTGTGCACCGCCTTACCGAGTCGCTAGCGGCTGAGTTGAAACCGCGCAATATCGGTGTCAACGCCGTGTTGCCGAGCATCCTCGACACAGCGCCAAACCGCCTAGCGATGCCCGACGCCGACTACAGCGAATGGGTCGCGCCTGCCGACCTTGCTAATGTGATTGTGTTCCTGTTGAGTCCTCAGGCCAACGCCATAACCGGCGCACTACTGCCGGTCACCGGGCGGCTATAGCGCTGGTAGTGTCGTGAGCGACACTACTGGGCGGCCAGAATCATCCCCACAGCGTTGCGAGCGGCCGCCATTGTGGGGGCGTTGGTATTGCCAGAAATCAGTTCAGGAAAAATAGAACTGTCGACAATACGAAGGCCGCTGACCCCGCGCACTCTAGTTTGGGGGTCGACTACCGATTGGCTGT
The DNA here is from genome assembly GCA_024639885.1 of Porticoccaceae bacterium. Taxonomy (GTDB): domain Bacteria; phylum Pseudomonadota; class Gammaproteobacteria; order Pseudomonadales; family Porticoccaceae; genus LSUCC0057. The sequence continues at coordinate 28,652 of JAHEGD010000013.1, forward strand.
CGCCCCCCATCCGGCAGGTGCCGGAGACATGGTAGGCGGTGACGCCGCGAGAGCGACAGGCGTCCAATAACTCCTCGTCACTCTGTAGCTCAGCGCCCGGCCCCAGCTCTTGTTTGATATAGGCAGCCAACGGCGCTTGCTGTGCAATTAGCCGCATTACCCGCAGCATGGCAATTGTGGCGGCTTGATCCTCTGGGTGCTCTAGGTAATTGGCGCGAATGAACGGCTTCTCTTTGGGGTCGTTGGAGGTGATGTACAGCTCTCCTGAGGACTGCGGGTGCATGTGATAACCACCGATCGTCAACCCAGGTAGGCTGTCTAGCACAGGGCCCTTGGGGCTGTTAGCCACGGTGTAGAGTCCGGCACCGATCTGGCAGTCGGGCCGCGACAGTTCTGGCCGCGATTTGATGTAGCCGATAATCTCTTGCGCGGCATTTGCCATTGGCCCGCTGCGGTTAAGCGCGTAGCGGGTGATGTTTTTTAACAGCCCAATACCTTGGAAAGCCTTATTTAAGCTGCCCTTAGTGACTCTATAGGTGTTGGTGACATAGAGGTGCTCACGCAGATTTTGTCCCACCGATGGCACATCAGCGATAACTGCAATGCCCAGTTCAGACAGTCTTTGCGCTGCACCGATACCAGATAGCTGCAGTAATTTGGGCGACTCGATCGCGCCGGCAGATAAGATGACTTCGCAGTTGCAGTGGATGATGCGGCGGCCACTGCGGTCCTCCACTTCTACGCCGATGGCGCGTTGGTCTTTGAAGACGATGCGCAGCACCTGAGTTTCAACCATTACGGTGAGGTTGGCGCGGCGCATGGCAGGGTGCAAAAAGGCCTTGGCAGCACTTTGGCGAGTACCCTGCCAGATATTCCTCGGTTGATAGCCAATGCCGCCAGTTGAGGCTTGGTTGGTGTCGGCGACGCGGGCTATTCCTACCGCTTCACTGGCGTCTAAAAAGGCCTCGCAGAGCTGCTTTGCTGCGGGGCCGCCAGAGTCCTTTGGGTGGCCGGTGATATGCAGAGGGCCACCCACCCCGCGGTCGCCAGCCGCGCCTAATTGATGATCTTCATGGGCCAAAAAATGCGGAAGCATGTGTTCCCAGCTCCAACCGTCGCAGCCCCAAATCTCCGCCCAGCGATCGTAATCGGAAGCAAATCCTCTGGCATATACCATGCCATTGATTGAACTGGAGCCACCCAAGGTGTGACCTTTCAGCCAGTTCTCACTCTCCTGCCCAGCACCTCTGTCTACTTGATAAGACCAAACGTGTGGGTTGTCGGGGGTGAGTAATTTGCCGATTCCGCGCGGCATAGCGATCAGCAAGCTGCGATCCACAGGGCCGCTCTCAATCACCAAAACGCGGTGTTTTTCATTTGCAGAGAGGCCATCAGCAAGCACACAACCCGCAGAACCGGCACCAACAATAATATAGTCGTACATCGCTTAAATCCGTCGGTTAACCAATTGGGTAGTGAATAGCTTTTTCTAGCAGATACTCATGCAACCAGTGGGGGCCAAATTCGCGACCAATACCTGAGCGCTTGTAGCCACCAAATGGCGCGCTAAAGTTAAGGCCGCCGGTGCCGCCATTGATCTTCACATCACCGCTGCGAATTTTTTGCGCGAGCTTAAACGCGGTCACTTTATCTTGGGAAAAAACAGCGCCAGAGAGACCGTAATTAGAGTCATTTGCCAGCGCCACCGCCTCATCGTCACTGTCAAAGCCTATCACTGCGCCGATAGGGCCAAACACTTCCTGCTGCGCCAATAGTGAGCCATTATCGACATCGTCAAAGAGTGTCGGGGTGAAGAAAAAGCCCCGTGACAAATGTGCCGGACGGCTGCCGCCGAAGGCTAATTTGGCGCCACCCTCAAGTCCTATTTGCACGTAGTGTTCAGTTTTGCTCAGCGCCGCCGCGCTGATCAGCGGTCCAATCACCGTATCCGGCTCGCTTGGATCGCCCACTTTGAGTTGGCCCAGCAGCTGACAGACCGCTTGGACAAACTCAGCGCGTACCGAGTTGTGCACGATGAAGCGTGTAAGCAGCGCGCAACCCTGGCCGGCGTGAAGGGTAAAATTGAATGCAGCATTAGCTGCGGCCAGAGCGATGTCAGCATCGTGACGGACGATCATTGCTGATTTGCCGCCGAGTTCAAGGTGCACTTTTTTTAAGTTTTTGGCCGATTGTTCGAGGATTGCGGCCCCTACACTGTCTGATCCGGTGAAACTGATCAGGTCTACGCGGGGGTCAGCTGTGAGCGCACTGCCGACGTCGACAGCGCCGGTTACAATATTGAACACCCCCGCAGGAAGCTCGGCCTCATCAGCAATGGCGCCAAGTAACAAGGCCGAAAAAGGTGTCAGTGGTGAAGGCTTCAGAATCAAACAGTTGCCCGCCAGCAGGGCTGGGGCTAATTTGGCAATATTGAGTAAAAGCGGGTAGTTGTAGGCGCTGATGGCGGCCACTACGCCATAGGGCTCGTAGACTGTCAGCGACCCGCCCAGCGTGCCCGACGAGTTCGGGTCCAGCAGGCTGGGGTTGATGATGACCTCATTGCTGTGTGGCTTCAGTTCAGCGGCAAGTTGCAGGCAGTAATCAATGGCTTCCAGCGCCCCCTGAAACTGCGGACCATTGAGTAGTAGTTGGGTGACGCCAACTTCGGCTTGTAGTACCGCCGACACCTCTCGATGCCGCCGTTGCAGGCAGTCCCGGAAACGTTTGATGCAGGCGATTCTGGCAGCTATCGACAGGGTCGGCCACGGGCCGTGATCGAACGCCTCGCGGGCGGCGACAATGGCCGCATCGAGGTCGGCGACACCGCCCAGCGGCGCCTCACCAATCGGCTCCTCGGTGGCGGGATTGCAGACGGTCTGGTAGGTTGCCGACAGCGGTTGTTGCCACCGGCCATTGATATAGAGGTGACGCAATTGTGTGTAGTCGACTGGATTCATGGGCATTCCTCGCAGGGTCGATGCTTGAGCGTTGGCGCTCAGAGAATCATACACAAGGAAATGATTTGTGAACAGAAATCTGATTTATGTTTATTTATTCGCCGCTATCGACTGAACCGCTAGGCGCGCCTGAGTCAGTCCAACCTGTGCAGTGGCTTGGACGCCGGCAGCACATCTAGCGCGGCGATAATAATATCGGCGGTCGCCAAATTGCTGGCGTGGGGAATGTTATAGAGGGTCGCCAGCCGCACCAGCGCTTTGACATCGACGTCGTGCGGGTGCGGCGAGAGCGGGTCGATAAAAAAGATTAGTACGTCGAGCCGGCCCTCGCAGATCATCGCGCCAAGCTGCTGGTCGCCGCCCAGCGGGCCGCTTTTAAGCGAGTGGATAGCGAGCTCTGGGCACGCCTCGGCGAGCCGTTTGCCGGTGGTGCCGGTGGCGTAGATAGTCGCTTTGGCAAGCCTGTGGCGATGTCTGACACTCCATTCACAGAGCGCATTTTTTTTATGGTCGTGGGCGACTAGGCCGATATTCATACAAATCTCGCAGTAGGGGTTAGCTCAGCAATAGTTAGCGATGTGCAGTTTCTTATAATAAAAAAGCCGGCATTTCAGGCCTTACATTAATTGTTTCTTTCTAATGAATAGCAGTGAGTTTAATGTAACTTTCTGCTTACTTTAAGGATTCGTCTTTCAGGGAGGCGGCGTGCGAGTTTCTTTGTAATAGATATTTTATGGCAATTGCAAAAATACAGTCATTAAATTATTAAGCCTCTGCACGGCTTACTGGTAGCGGCCATTGATCGAAGGCAGTCGCGGCAGTCTGCTCGGTTGCGAACTGGGCGCAACAGTGCAGCGGGCGTGTCAAGCCATTGCGCAGGGGATAAGGGGGGCTGTTTAAAATGGTAGCTACGGGTGGACTTGAACCACCGACCCCAGCATTATGAATGCTGTGCTCTAACCAGCTGAGCTACGTAGCCACGGGCAACAAAGAGTGCGGCTGAACAGCCACAGGGCGCGCATTTTCGCGACCCTGAGGCGATTTGTCAAGACTCTGTGGATGCTTGCTGCGTTATTCGGCTAGCGAGAGCTTGTAGATGCGCCCGCCGGCGTCGTCGGAGAGGTAGAGGTTGCCGTCGCGGTCCTCGGCAAAGGCGGTGGGGCGCCCGAGAATGCCCTGCTCGGTGAGGAAACCGCTGACAAAATCGCGTTGGCTGATCTGCCCGTTATCGTCCCACTGCAGTGCCACCACCTTATAACCGTCTAGCTGTGAGCGGTTCCACGAGCCGTGCAGTGCCACCACTGCGGTGCGTGGGTAGCCGTTAGCGGCCCACTTGGGGTGGCGCAAGAAATGGATGCCCAACGGTGCATTGTGGGCATTAAAGGCGTGCGCCGGGGGTGTGGCGGCCGGCAGCTGGCTGATATCCGCTGCGGCGTGAGCGCGATCGCGAACGGTCGCGGGCGCTGCACTGCGGTCGTGGTAGAAGTAGGGCCAGCCGTAAAAACGGCCGGGTTCAATCAGATTGAGTTCGTCGTTGGGTCGGTCGTCGCCGAGCAGGTCACGACTGTTTTCGGTGGCGTAGAGTTGCCCCGACCACGGTGTCCAGTCCATACCTATCGAGTTGCGCAGCCCGCTGGCCACCGTCTGGCGGTCGCTGCCATCGCGGTTGATCGACTCAATGGTGGAGAAGCGCGGGTCCTCCGGCAGGCAGGCGTTGCACGGTGAGCCGATGCTGTAGTAGAGCCGCCCGTCCGGCGCCAGCCCCAACGGTTTGGTGTTGTGGCTCCAAAACGGGCTGCCGGCCGGCAGCTGTTCTGCGATGGCAGTAGCTGGGCCGTCGATATTGGCGGCGCTGTCGAGTGCGGCGCGGCTGATGCGGGTGGCCTCGCTGAAATAGAGCTCGCCGCTGTGCAGTACCAGCCCTTGCGGCGTATCTAACGCTGTCAGCAGCGTGCGCTGTTGGTCGGCGCGGCCGTCGTTGTCGCTGTCGCGCAGGGCGATAATATCGCCCTCGGTGGGGCGGCTGACCAGCAGATCGCCATTGTCGGCGACCTGCATAAAGCGCGGCATAACCAGATTTTCGGCGTAGAGCTGCAGCTGGATATTGCCCGGCGTCACTAAACTGGCGGTGGTGGAGTCGAGCGGCTCAGTGATCAACAGGGCGCCGCTCATCGAGCGCCACATGGTGGCGGCTCCGGTTAAGCCGCCCGGCACAGTGAACTGCAGCAGCAACAGCAGGCTGACCAGAAGAGCCGCCAGTGGCAGTAGTAGCCAGCGGCGCAGACGGTGGCTGAGAGAGCGGTGGCGCATAGCAAACCTCGGGCGGCAATATGAGCCTGTATCTAAGAGGATTTGGTCGGCGCATTCAACCCTGCCAGTGCAGGGTTTTTGTTGGCAGCGGTTGCCGTTTAGCGGCGCAGCAGCGCAGCTCCCATTGAGCCTGCCACCACCATCAGCGCCCCGCCCAGCGACAGCCAGGTGAGCGGCTCGACCACCACCCCGGGCAGCGGTAGCAGGTGGACGACAGTGACGGTGACCAGCGGCGTCAGGGTGAGAATGGCGCTGACGCGCGACGCCTCCAAGTGGTTGAGCGCCTCGGCGAAGGCGCCATAGGCGACCAGTGTGTTAGCGCCGGCGAACAGCAGCAGAGCCCACTGGTGGCCGTTGAGCGCTGCCAGCGAAGCGAAGTCGGCAGGGACCGCAAACACCGCTGCGCCTGTCGAGCAGAACACCAACATCGAGAATTGGGCGCTGAACTGACCGGCGACTTTTTTCTGAAAGATACCGTAGCCGGCCCAGGTTAGGGCGGCAAATAAGATGATCCAGATGCCGACCCCGTAGCGGCTGGCGCTGTTGAAAAGCTCGCCGAGGCGGTGGTGAAAAAACAACCCCATGCCGACTATAAACAGCGCGACACAGGCCCAGCGGCGGGCGCTGAATGGCTCGTTAAACAGCCAGACACCGGCCAGTAGTAACAGCAGGGGCGCGGTTTGAATGGTTATCTGCGCCGCCTCCGGGGTGATGCGGTCGAGCCCGAGCTGGTAGGCGATATAGTTGATGCAGAGCAGTGCGGCACCGGCGGCCAAAAAGCGGAGGTTGGCGCGGCTCAGTTGCGCCTTGGCCGGCAGCTCGCGGCGCAGCAGCACCCAAGGCAGCAGCAGTGCAGCGGAAAAGAAAAACCGCACGAAGGTGACGGTGTAGGGGTCGACGGCGTTGAGCAGCCCCTTCAGGGCAATCGGCAGCAACCCCCACATCGTGGCGGTGGTGGCTGCCAGCAGCAGGCCGAGCCGCCAATTGCCGGTGATCGCCATAGCGGAGCGTTAGACGTTGAAGCGGAAGTGGACGACATCGCCGTCGGCGACAATATACTCCTTGCCCTCCAGTCGCCATTTGCCGGCCTCTTTGGCTCCGCTCTCGCCATTGTTGGCGATGTAGTCCTGGTAGCCGACCACTTCGGCGCGGATGAAGCCTTTTTCGAAGTCGGTATGAATTTTACCGGCCGCCTGCGGGGCGGTGGCACCGACCGGCACGGTCCAGGCGCGCACCTCTTTCACCCCGGCGGTGAAATAGGTCTGCAGGCCGAGCAGGTTGTAGCCGGCGCGGATCACTCGGTTGAGACCCGGCTCGTCCATGCCCATCTCGGCGAGGAACTCCGCGCGCTCGTCGTCGGCCAGCTCAGAGATCTCGGCCTCGAGCTTGTTGCAGATCGGCACCACCACGGCCCCCTCGCTGGCGGCGATTGCCTCCACTTGGTCGAGATAGGGGTTGTCAGTGAAGCCCTCTTCGTCGACGTTGGCGATGTACATGGTCGGCTTGAGAGTGAGAAAGTTGAACGAGCGAATGGTTTTGAGTTGATCGTCGCTGAGCCCGAGTGAGCGCAGTGGCTTGGCTTCGTTGAGGTGCGGCAGCATCAGTTCGAGCACCGCTTTCTGGGCGACCGCCTCTTTGTCTTGGCCTTTGGCCATTTTGGCGACCCGCTGCAGCGCCTTTTCGACGCTCTCCAGATCGGCCAGCGCCAGCTCGGTATTGATGACGTCGATATCGCTCTGCGGGTTGATCTTGCCCTCGACGTGAATCACGTTGGCGTCGTCGAAGCAGCGCACCACGTGGGCGATGGCGTCGGTCTCGCGGATATTGGCGAGGAATTTATTGCCCAGCCCCTCGCCCTTAGAGGCGCCGGCGACCAGCCCGGCGATATCGACAAACTCCATCGCGGTGGGGATGATCTTCTCCGGTTTGACGATCGCCGCGATCGCATCTTGGCGCGGGTCGGGGATCGGCACGATGCCGGTGTTCGGCTCGATGGTGCAGAACGGAAAGTTCTGGGCCTCGATGCCGGCCTTGGTGAGCGCGTTAAAGAGAGTCGATTTGCCGACGTTGGGAAGGCCGACGATGCCGCAGTTAAAGCCCATAGTAGGAGCTCCGGTAAGTTCAGTTAGTGAGTGCCCGCTGCGCCACTGGTTGAGCTGTGCAGTTGGGTCATCGCTTTTTCCCAGTCGCCTGAGAGGCCCAGCGGCAGCGCACGCAGGGCGTTGTCAATGCTCTCTTCGATCGCCTCGCAGTCGGCTTTGGCGGCCTTGCCGAGCACATAGCCGCTAACCTGGCTGGCGTGGCCGGGGTGGCCGATGCCAATTCGCAGCCGATAGAAGTCGCGGTTGTTGCCCAGCGCCGGAATGATGTCGCGCAGGCCGTTGTGGCCGCCGTGGCCGCCGCCGCGTTTAAACCGCGCCGTGCCGGGCGCCAGATCGAGCTCGTCGTGGGCGACTAAAATCTGCTCGGGGGCGATCTGGTAAAAGTTGGCCAGCGCCGCTACTGCTTTGCCGCTGCGGTTCATAAAGGTGGTCGGTATCAGCAGCCGCAGCGGCCGCTGGTCGATGGTGACCTGGCCGGTGAGGCCGAAAAATTTGGCTTCGCTTTTCAGCTCGCTACCGCCCTGCTGGGCGAGCGCCACAACGAAATCGGCCCCGGCGTTGTGGCGGGTCTGTTCATATTGCTGGCCGGGGTTACCCAAGCCAACAATCAGTTTAACAGAGCCGTTCAACGTCGGGGCCGTGCGTCGAGGGGCGAGGATTACTCTTCGCTGGCCTCTTCGCCGCCTTCTTCACTGTCGGCACTGTCAGCGTCGCTGCCGGCGCGGGTCTTCTGTACAGAAGCGATCGGCAGGTCGTGGTCTGCACCGTGCGACAGCGCTACCGACTCAACGCCCTTGGGCAGTTTGATGTCGGAGATGTGCAGGGTGTCGCCGAGGCGCACCTCGAGCATATCGACTTCGATGTACTCGGGCAGGTTGGCGGGCAGACAGGTGATGTCCAGCTCGGTCATGGTGTGAGCGATCAGGCCGCCGTCGGTTTTAACACCGGCACACGCCTCTTCATTGATGAAGTGCAGCGGTACTTTAGTGTGCAGTGGCTTAGACTTGCTGACGCGCATCAGGTCCATGTGCAGAATCTGCGGCTTGGCGGGGTGGCGTTGAATGTCTTTGATAATGACATCTTCGGCCTTGCCGTCGATCTCAAGCGACAGAATGTGCGAGTAGAACGCCTCGTTTTCAAGCGACTTGAGCACATCTTTGTGTACCAGGCTGATCTGCGCTGGCTTTTTGGTGCCACCGTAAACAATCGCCGGGATCTCTTGTGCCAAGCGGCGCAGGCGGCGGCTCGCACCTTTCCCTGTATCGCTTCGGCTGGTTGCATGTAAAGTAAAATCAGTAGACATAGTCGTCTCCTTGTTGAGCCACCACACCCCGCGACCAGAGCTGCAGTGGATTATTGCCCGCCGACAGTCGGCGGTCTCTGCGGGAACTCCCGCAAATGGGTGGGCGCGTTATAGAAACATCGCGCTGATCGATTCTTCATTGCTGATCCGGCGCACCGACTCGGCCAGCAGCGGCCCCAGCGTCAATGAACGGATCTTGTCACAGCTGCGCGCGGCGGCACTGAGCGGAATGCTGTTGGCGACTACCAGCTCATCGAGCTGTGAGTTGTTGATGTTGTCGATCGCCTTGCCTGAGAGCACGGCGTGGGTGGCGTAGGCGACGACCCGGGTGGCGCCGTTGGCCTTGAGCGCATCGGCGGCCTTGCAGAGTGTGCCGGCGGTGTCGACGATGTCGTCGACCAGCACGCAGCTGCGGTCTTCGACTTCGCCGATCAGGTTCATCACTTCACTGACGTTGGCCGACGGCCGGCGCTTATCGATGATCGCCAGATCGCAATCGAGCTGTTTGGCGACCGCGCGCGCGCGCACTACACCGCCGATGTCGGGCGAGACCACCTGCAGGTTGGGGTAGGCGCAGCGTTTAATGTCTTCCAGCAGTACCGGCGAGCCGTAGACGTTGTCGACGGTGCAGTTAAAGAAGCCCTGAATCTGCTCGGCGTGCAGATCGACGGTCAGCACCCGGTCAACGCCGGCGTTAGAGAGCATATCGGCGACCACTTTGGCGCTGATCGGTACCCGCACCGAGCGCACGCGGCGGTCTTGGCGGGCGTAGCCGAAGTAGGGGACCACCGCAGTAATACGGCCGGCCGAGGCGCGACGCAGTGCGTCGACCATCAGGATCAGCTCCATAATATTGCGGTTGGTCGGGGTGCTGGTCGGCTGCACTACAAACACGTCGTGGCCGCGGACATTCTCGCGGATCTCGATGTTGATCTCGCCGTCGGAGAACAGGCCGACGTGGGCGTTGCCCAGCGGGACGTGCAGTGCGTTGGCGATTTCTTGGGCGAGTTCGGGATTGGCGTTCCCGGAGAAGACCATTAAGCGTGACACGTCGGATATCCTGGGCATAGTGAGTACAAATAGATGGCTGGGGTGGGAGGATTCGAACCTCCGAATGACGGGATCAAAACCCGTTGCCTTAGGCCTCTTGGCGACACCCCAGTAATTTTTGGTTCCGCATAACGCTGTGTAGCGGTGACTCATTGACACCTGGTGCTACGAACGCTCGCCACCGCTTTGGAACGGCTGCGGCGGTCTCAACTGCCGTTTGCCGATCACAGAAGGCGGCAAACACGCTTGCGCCGGTCCCTGTCATCAGTGCTGGAGAGAATTGATCTAACCAGCGGCGAGCCTCTGCTACCTCGGGGTAGCGCTGCTCGACAACCGCTTGGCAATCATTTCTGCCCAGTGCCGTTGAGAGGGCGGGTATTTTGCTGGCTGGTGAGTCCCTTGTCAATTCGGGATGTGAAAAAATTTCCCCGGTGTCGACATGGCAGTTGGGGGTGATCACCAGATACCAGCGCGGTTCAATCGTGGCTGCCGTCAGCTGCTCGCCGACGCCGGCCGCAAAAGCGCTGTGGCCTTCGACAAACAGCGGCACATCGGCGCCCAGTGTTGCGCCGATCGCGCTCAGCTGCGCGCTGCTGCGGCCACACTGCCAGAGCGCATTGAGGCCGACCAGCGCGGTCGCCGCATCCGAGCTGCCACCGCCGAGCCCGCCGCCCATCGGTGCCCGCTTGTCGAGCGCGATGGTGCAGCCGGCCTGTGCCGGTGCAAATGGACGCAGTGCCGCCGCGGCGCGCAAAATTAAATTGTCGCTGTCGGCGACCCCGGCGAGCGGCTCGGCGAGACCAACGTGGCCGCTCTGGTTGCAGACAAAGGTCAGCTGGTCGCCCCAGTCGAGCAGTTGAAAGAGCGTCTCCAGCTCGTGGTAGCCGTCGCTGCGGCGACCGGTAATGTGCAGCCACAGGTTGAGTTTGACCGGGGCCGGCAGGGTCACCGCGGGCGCTGCGTCGCTCACTGGCCACCCCGGCTCTGCACCAGCAGGGTGAAGCGTTCATCGGCGCGCCGGCCGACCAGTTTGGCTGGCAGTGTTGTGGCACTGTCGTAGCGGCTCAAGCTAATCTGCCAGCCGGCCTGCTCAAAGCCAGCCAGCCGCTGTCGGTCGTCGTAGTGAAGTTGGCTGGCGGCAGCCAGTGGCGGCGGTGCCGGGCGGCCATCGGCCCAGTGTTGGAGCGCCTCGATCGGCACGGCAGCGCCAAACAGCGGGGCGGCCAGCTGGCTAAACGTTCCGTCTAGGGTTTCGCCGCCTCGGCTGAGTTGAGCCGCCGCCGGGCGGCCGGTCAGCTGCACCGCCCCGGCGCCGAGCGGGCCGCGCAGGGTGATCTCAAACTGGTCGCCGGCCATTTTCCAGTCGAGCTGGCCGCTGCCACTGCCGCGTGGCGAGACCACCGCCAATTTACCGCGCAGCTGCCAGTGCGGTTGCTCTAGGCTCTGCTCCGGCAGGCTGGCGCAGCCGCCGAGCAGCGCCAGCAGCAGGCCGACGATGACGGTCTGGGGTAGGGCGATCAGGTAGCGGTGGGCGCGCGGGCGCGGGTCGGTCACTCATACACTCCATACAGGTCGACTTCTAAACGGTCGACAGTATCGCGCACATGGTGGGTATCGGGAAAGCGCTGCAGCGCCTCGCGCCACAATTTAACCGCCTTGTCGGGTTTTTGCAGCTGCCAGTAGACCTCGCCGAGATGGCTCGCCACCTCCGGGTCGTCGAGCAGCGAGTGGGCGCGCAGCAGTTTTGCCAGCGCCCCCTGCAGGTCGCCAAGCTTGTAGAGCGCCCAGCCGAGGCTGTCGAGAATGGCCGCGTTGTCGGGGGCGAGCGCATTGGCGCGCTCAATCAGTGCGAAGCCCTCCTCGGCGAGGCCGAGTTGGGTCAGTTTCATATAGCCGAGGGTGTTGAGCGCGTTGGCGTTATTGGGGTCGTGGGCAACCACTAGTTTGAGATCGGCGGCCGCCTCGGCGGCGGCACCGCGCTGCTCTAGCAGCCGCGCGCGGCGCATCAGCAGGGTGGTCGAGTCGGGCAGCTCGGCGAGCGCCCGGTCGAGCAGTGCGAGGTCGGTATCCGGTGCAGTTGCCGCGCTCAGCTCCAGCTCCAACAGGTAAAACTGCTCGGCCAGCTGGCTGTGTTGGCGACGCTGCGAACGCAGCCACTGGTCGAACTGCTGCTCGCCGTAGAGCGCCCAGATCAGCTCGCCAGTGCGCCGTGCGGCCTGCTCAAAATTGGGCCCGGGCAGCACATGGCGGAAGTGGAACAGCGCCCGCTTGCTGTCCTTGCGGACATCGGCGATACGGCCGAGCTGGAACTGGGCGTCGGAGTACCAACTGCTCTCGGCGGGGATCGTCGCCAGCAGTGGCTCGGCGGCGGCGATCGCATTGTCGTCTAAGTAGAGCAGTGCCAGCAGCAGCTGGGCCTGGTGGTGGCTGGGGTCGAGAGTCACTACGCCGCGCAGCTCGTTGATCGCCGAGCGGCGATCGACATTGATCAGCAGACGGGCCAGATCAAATTGCAGGGCGGCGTCGGCGCGCTGTCGGGTCGCCCGCTTGAGTACCACCACCGCCTCAAAGTGACGGCGCAGCTGGGTGAGCAGTTGCACGGTGAGTTGGGTGCTGGCCCGCCACAGGGTGTTCATCAGTTGGCCGCTGGCGCGCCCGGCCGCTTCGCTGATGTCACTGGCACAGTCGGCCAGCCGCTGGCGGTCGCTGCGCTCAGTGGCGCTGCGCGCTTGCAGCTGGCAGTCGAGCAGGGTGACGGCTAGCTGAACCCCGAGCGGTTGGCGGCGGCTGTCGCCGCGAGCGCGGGCAATGGCGTGGCTAAAGCCCGGGGCGAGCGCCGGGTTGTGCTCGAGGTATTGGGCGGCGGCAAACAGTAGGTCGAGATTGTCTTGGCTGCGGAACAGGGTCAGCGCTTCATCGAACAGCCGCTCGCCGTCGCCGCGCGCGGCGGCACTGCGCATCGAGGCGCGCCGCGCGTTGATGTCGTCGGGGAAGCGCTCGACCCAGAGCGCGGCATTGGCCTCCATCGCCGCTAGGTTGCGGCCCTGCTCGGCGGCCAGTTGGGCGGCCAAAAACAGCTGTGGGCTGCCGATCGCCTCGGCCTCGCGGCGGTAGTCATCGGCCGCCGCACCACCGCCGCCGTACTGGCTGCTGAGCTCGGCAGTCAGCAGGCTGAGCAGCTGTTGTTGGCTAAACGGTTGTTCGGGCGGCGCCGCGGTGGCAGCCGGCGCGCTAGCGGGGGGGGCGGGGTTGTCTTTATTGCGAGACTCGTGTGGTGTCGGTGCGCAACCGGCTAGCACAATTGTTGCCGCTGCGGTCGCCATAATCCATCTGAAAACCGAGTGCATAAGCCGATGTTCCCCCCAAATTCGCCTAATTACAATGTATTAGTACGATGGAAAGGTGACTGCTGCCGGCGGGCGGTCACCGATGGTGGGAACTGCCCTTACTGGCCGCGCGCTAAAACCGAGTTAATCGTGTCAGCGGTTCGCCACAACCCCGCCGCTCTGCTAAAATCGCCGGCCAGTTGGGGCGCTGCGGTGCCCCCCGCCGCAACCGTGTTCGGAGCTCGCTGCCCGCAGATGGCCATCATTGCCCTTGGTATCAACCACAAGACCGCAGCCGTTGAGCTGCGCGGCCGGGTCGCGTTCGCCCCGGATGCGGTTGAGCGCGAGCTGCACAGCGCCCGCGAGCAGCTCGGGCTGAGCGAGGTGGCGCTGCTGTCGACCTGCAACCGCACCGAGCTCTACCTACACGGCGACGCCGACGATGCGGCTATATTGGCGTGGTTGGCGGCCAGCCGCGGGGTGGCCGCCGACGACCTGCGCGGCTGCTACTACAGCCACCGCGACCAAGAGGCGGTTCGCCATCTGATGACCGTCGCCAGCGGCTTGGATTCGCTGGTGCTTGGCGAGCCGCAGATTCTCGGCCAGATCAAGTCCGCCTACGCGGTCGGCTGCCAGGCCGGCACGCTCGCCAGCGAGCTGCACAGCGCCTTTCAGCTCGCTTTTAGCACCGCCAAGACGGTCCGCTCGCAGACCGCCATCGGCCAGAACCCGGTCTCGGTCGCCTACGCGGCGGTGGCGCTGGCGCAACAGATCTTTGCCGATCTGGGCAGTGCCACGGCGCTGCTGATCGGTGCCGGTGAAACTGTCGAGCTGGTCGCGCGCCATCTCGCCGAGCGCGGCGTCGGCAAGATCGTGGTGGCCAACCGCACCCTCCAGCGCGCCACCGCGCTGGCCGGTCAGTTCAACGCCGAGGCGGTCCTGCTAGCCGATATCCCGGAGCAACTGGCCGGCGCCGATATCGTCATCTCATCGACCGCCAGCCAGCTGCCGATCCTCGGCAAGGGGGCGGTCGAGTCGGCGCTGAAGAAACGTCGGCGGCGACCGATCTTTATGCTCGACATCGCCGTGCCGCGCGACATCGAGGCCGAGGTCGGCGATCTCGACGATGTCTATCTGTACACCGTCGACGACCTCGAAGAGGTGATCGAAGACAACTTGCGCGCTCGCCAAGACGCGGCCCGCGCGGCCCGCGATATTGTCGATGAGAAGGCCGAACAGTGGTTTATTCAGCGCCGCTCACTGGCCGCGGTCGACACCATCAAAGCCTACCGCAGCAGTGTCGAGAGCGTGCGCAGCGAAGAGCTGGCGCGCGCCTTGGCGGCGCTTGAGCGCGGCCAGCCGGCCGCCGAGGTGATCGACGGCTTGGCGCGCGGCCTGACCAACAAAATTATGCATGCGCCGACCCTGGCGCTGCGCCAAGCCAGCGAGGCCGGCCGCGAGGATATCTTGCGGCTCGCCCAGCAGCTGTTTGATCTCCACTCGGAATAACCGCTGCGCGTTGAGTCGCGCCAAGGACCGCAATGAAAGCCTCTATCCACAGTAAGCTCGAGCATCTCAGCGAGCGCCACAGCGAAGTCTCGGCGCTGCTCAGCGAGCCCGATGTGATCGCCGACCAAAATCAGTTCCGGGCGCTCTCACAGG
>JAHEGD010000005.1 GCA_024639885.1 Porticoccaceae bacterium
ATCCAGAACTGGACCTGGCCCATCGTCTCGTTGTACATCTTGCCACACCACTTGGGCAGCCAGTAGTAGACCGCCGCGGTACCCGAGAAGACCGCACCGGCGACCATCACGTAGTGGAAGTGAGCGACCACAAAGTAGCTGTCGTGGTACTGGATATCGGCCGCCGCAACAGAGAGCATCAGGCCGGTAAAGCCGCCAAAGGTGAACAGGATCACGAAGGCGATTGAGAACAGCATCGGCGTCTCAAAAGTCAGCGCACCCTTGTACATGGTGGTCACCCAGTTGAACACCTTAACGCCGGTCGGTACCGCGATCAGCATGGTGGCGTACATAAAGTACAGCTCACCGGCGATCGGCATGCCCACGGTAAACATGTGGTGGGCCCAGACGATGAACGACAGGAAGGCGATCGCTGCGGTGGCGTAGACCATCGATGCGTAGCCAAACAGCGGCTTGCGGCTGAAGGCGGGAATGATCGCAGAGACTACACCGAACGCCGGCAGAATGATGATGTAAACCTCGGGGTGGCCGAAGAACCAGAAGATGTGCTGGAACAGCACCGGATCACCACCACCGGCGGCATCGAAGAACGACGTGCCAAAGTTGATGTCCATCAGCATCATGGTCACAGCACCGGCCAGTACCGGCATGACGGCAACCAGCAGGAACGCGGTGATCACCCAGGTCCAAACAAACAGCGGCATCTTCATGTAGGTCATGCCGGGCGCGCGCATGTTCATCACCGTGGCGATGATGTTGATCGAGCCCATGATCGACGAGGCGCCCATGATGTGGATCGAGAAGATGAAGAAGTTGACTGACTCGGGCGCATAGGTCGTAGAGAGCGGAGCGTAGAAGGTCCAACCGAAGTTGGGCGCACCACCGTCCATGAACAGCGTCGAGGCCAGTGTGACAAAGGCGAAAGGAAGAATCCAAAAGCTGAGATTGTTCATGCGCGGCAGAGCCATATCCGGCGCGCCGATCATCAACGGGATCATCCAGTTAGCCAGGCCAACGAAGGCCGGCATAATCGCCCCGAAGACCATCACCAAGCCGTGCATGGTGGTCATCTGGTTGAAGAACTCTGGGCGGATTAACTGCATACCGGGCTGGAACAGCTCGGCGCGAATTATCATAGCGAAGGCGCCACCCAACAAGAACATCGCAAAGCTGAACCAGAGGTAGAGCGTGCCGATGTCTTTGTGGTTGGTGGTAAATAACCAGCGACCTATGCCTTTTGCGGGACCGTGTGCCATTGCTTATTCTCCCTTATTGGCCGTTCTTATGGTTCAGCACGTCGACCGGCTGAGCCATGTCACCGACGTTGTTGCCCCAAGCGTTGCGCTCGTAGGTAACCACTGCGGCGATATCTACTTCTGACAGCTGAGCGGCAAACGCCTGCATCGCTGTCCCGCTAACACCATTGACGATGGTGTCGATGTGTGTGGCGATCGGGCCGAGGGTGACCGCGCTGCCCACCATCGCCGGGAACACCCCGGGGATACCCATGCCATCAATACTGTGACAGCCGGCGCAAGTGGTGTTGTAAACCTGCTCACCGCGCTCCATCAGCTCATCCATGCTCCACTCTTTACCGATGGTGCTGGCGTACTCGGCGGCGGCGGCTTTCTGCTCGGCCAGCCAGGCGTTGAACTCTTCCTTGGGTTTAACTTCGACCACGATCGGCATGAACGCGTGGTCCTTACCACACAGCTCGGCACACTCGCCGACGTAGACGCCGACTTCGCTGGTTTTGGCCCACGCTTCGTTGAACATGCCCGGCAGCGCATCTTTCTTGACGCCCAGATCGGGCACCCACCAAGAGTGGATGACGTCGTTGCCGGTGATCAGGAAGCGGACTTTGGTGTCGGCGGGGATCACTAAGGGGTTGTCGACTTCGCGCAGGTAGTGCTCGCCTTTCTCTTCGCGGCCGTAGATCTCGTCTTGCGAGGTACGCAGGCTGCTCATGAAGCGGACATCTTCACCGAGGTACTCGTACTGCCATTTCCACTGGTAGCCAGTGATTTTGACATCCATCTCAGCGTCAGACGCGTCGTAGACTTTGAGTAGCGCGGTGGTGGCGGGAACCGCCATCACGATGAGGATTAACGCGGGGATAATGGTCCAGGCCAGCTCGACGCCGATGTGCTCATGAAAGTGAGCCGCCTCGACACCGCGCGATTTGCGGTGGGCAAACATCACATAAAACATGAAGCCAAATACTGCAGCACCAATGACCACGCAGAGCCACATCATAATCATGTGGATATCGTAAGCCGCCTGACTAACCTCAGTGACACCCTGAGGCATATTGAGTTGTCGCGTCGACACCTGTGCCGCTTCGCTGGCCATTGCTGCGCCAGGAAGAGCCATCAGTACAGTCGCGAAAAGCGCTTTCGCTCTTTTCAACATCGCCCGTTTACTCCATTGTTATTGAATTTTATTGCCGTTTTAGGCAGCGAGCGGCGCACTAAAAGCGCTCCGTTCGCCCCCCCTCCCAGCGTAAAGCGGCGCGAGTATACCAAACGTTTTAGGTGATCACTACTTAGAAAAGTAGTCGCGCGCGCCACTTTGCGGCGGCGACGCGCCCTACTTGGCGGGGTCGATCAACCGCACCGGGGAAGTCTCGGCCGCGATCTGTTCAGCCGGTGTGTTAACCCGCGTCTGTAGTTCGCGTGGGTCGGGCTGCAGCCGTATTTCGTCGACAAAGCCGCAGGCGACGCACTCGCGGTAGCTCTTGTCAGCGTCGCTGAAGGCGACAATTTTGTCGAGCAGCGCGCACTTGGGGCAGCTAACCCCGGCAATAAATCGCTTTTTAGTTGAAAAAGTCATCTAACGCTCCGCACAATGGTCGGCCACAGTATAAAGAGGTTTAACCGCAATGAGTGCACCGATACGGCCGTTCGGCGGCGTCACCCCCACCCTTGGCGCGCGCGTCTACGTCGACCCGGCCGCCACCGTGATCGGTCAGGTCACCCTTGGCGACGACGCCTCGGTCTGGCCCGGCGCGGTCATTCGCGGCGATATGCACACCATCGCCATCGGCGCCCGCTCTAACGTGCAGGACAACGCCGTGCTGCACATCACCCACGCCAGCGATTTCAACCCCGGCGGCTGGCCGCTGACCATCGGCGACGACGTCATCATCGGCCATCGCGCGGTACTGCACGGCTGTACCTTGGGCAGCCGCATTTTGGTCGGCAACGGCGCCATTATTAACGACGGCGCCATCGTGGAAGACGAGGTGATCGTCGGCGCCGGTTGCATGGTGCCGCCCGGCAAACGGCTCGAGAGCGGCTTCGTCTACGTCGGCAACCCGTGTCGCCAGGCGCGCCCGGTCAGCGACAGCGAGCGTGGCTTTTTTGAATACTCGCCGGCCAACTACGTCAAGCTCAAAGACCAGTACCTAGCCGAGGCGAACTAGGCCATAAAGCGGCGCAAGCCGGCAATCACCTCGGCGGTCTCTGGCCGCACCCCACGCCAGATCGCGAAGCTTTCGGCGGCCTGCTCAACCAGCATACCGAGGCCGTCGGCACTAGCAGTGGCGCGCGGTGCCGCCCAGCGCAAAAACGCGGTCGGCTCGCTGGCGTAGGTCAAATCGTAGGCGCGCCCACCCGGCAGCAGCAGATCATCGGGTAGCGCCAGCTGCTCGCCGGCCAACCC
Source organism: Porticoccaceae bacterium (assembly GCA_024639885.1). Lineage (GTDB taxonomy): Bacteria > Pseudomonadota > Gammaproteobacteria > Pseudomonadales > Porticoccaceae > LSUCC0057. Next base: position 3,664 of record JAHEGD010000005.1, read on the forward strand.
CGCGCCGCTGGCATTGATGATTAGGTCAAACTGCTGGCCATCGAGCATCGTGTAGTCGCAGCCGATCAAGTAGCCGTGCTCGGCGAACAGCTTGGCCAAATCCAGCGCTTTGCCGACCGTGCGGTTGGCAATCACCACATGCTGGGGCAGCTCGTCGAGCAGCGGGCCAAGAATGCCGCGAACCGCACCACCGGCCCCCAATATCAGGATTTTTTGCGCCGCCAGCGGCCAACCGAGGTTGTCGCGCAGGTCGCGCAGCAGTCCGACACCGTCGGTGGTATCGCCGACAATGGCGCCGTCGTGGTTGCTCAGCGTGTTGACTGCGCCGGCCAGCTTGGCGCGCTCAGTGAGCTGGTCGGCAAACGCACAGGCATCTTGCTTAAATGGCATGGTGACGTTGAGCCCGGCGCCGCCGCCGGTAAAAAACTGTTCTGCAGCGGCGGCAAAGCCATCGACCGCCGGCGCGCAGCGGTCGTAACTGATCGCCTGACCGGTCGCGGCGGCAAACGCGGCGTGGATATCCGGCGAGCGGCTCTGCGCGATCGGGTTACCGAACACCGCGTAGCGGTCTGGGCCGCTCACGCCAGCCAATCCCGGTCAACCAAATAGCGCTCGTAGAGCTCGGCCTCGGCGCTGCCCGGCTGCGGCTGCCAGTCGTACTTCCAGCTGACCAGCGGTGGCAGCGACATCAAAATAGACTCGGTGCGACCACCGCTCTGCAGGCCGAACAGCGTGCCGCGGTCAAACACCAAGTTGAACTCGACGTAGCGGCCGCGCCGGTAGAGCTGAAAATCGCGCTCGCGCTCGCCCCACGGCTCGGCGTGGCGGCGCTCAACAATCGGCAGATAGGCCGCAATATAGCTGTCGCCAACCGCGCGGGTCAGCGCGAAGCTCTGCTCAAATCCCAACTCATTAAAGTCATCGTAAAACAGCCCGCCGATACCGCGCGGCTCGCCGCGGTGCTTGAGATAAAAATATTCGTCGCACTGGCGTTTAAAGCGCGGGTAGATTTCATCACCAAACGGCTGGCAGGCCGCCTTAGCAGTCTCGTGCCAGCTCCGGCAGTCCGCTTCGTTGCCGTAGTAAGGGGTCAAATCATAGCCGCCACCAAACCACCAGACCGGCTCTTCGCCCGGTTTTTCGGCGATAAAAAACCGCACATTGGCGTGCGAGGTCGGCACCATCGGGCTGCGTGGGTGGATCACCAGTGACACCCCCATCGCCTCAAAGCTGCGCCCAGCCAGCTCCGGCCGCTGCGCGGTCGCCGAAGGCGGCAGGCTGTCACCAAACACGTGCGAAAAGTTGACCCCGCCCTTCTCAATAATGTTGCCATCGGCCAGCACCCGGCTGCGCCCGCCGCCGCCCTCGGCGCGCTGCCAGCTGTCCTCAACAAACGGCTTGCCGTCGACAGCAGCCAGCGCGTTGCAGATGTTATCTTGCAGCTGTAAGAGGTACGTTTTTACTGCCTGTTTATCCATGGTGGTGGCCTCTGTCTAATCGGGTTTGGCTTATCCGGCGCGCAGTACCGCGCCGCTGGCAAAATTGCGTATCTCGCTCGGCCGCGCAGCGCGGCCGACTTGGCCCGGCGCGATGGCGTCGAGCTGGCCGGCAAAGTAGCTGAGCAACTTGCCGCGGTTGCGAGCCGGCACTAACCCCGCGGGGTTGGCCGAGGTCGAGACCAGCGGCGTGCCGGCGCGCTGGCACAACAGCGCGACGACCGGGTGGCCGGTGACCCGCACCGCCAAGGTCGCGCGGCCGCCGGTGACCCCGTCGCCGTAGTAGCCGCTGTTATCAACTAACCAAGTGGTAGGCCGCTCGGTCAATTGGTCCGCAGCCATCAGCGCCGCCAGGTCTATCGACAGCAGCGCCGGCGCCAGCCGCTGCCAGCTGTCGCTGACAACAATCATGCCCTTCTCGGGAACCCGCCGCTTGAGGGCGATAACCCGCTGCACCGCCGCCTCGTCGAGCGGATCGCAACCGAGCCCCCAGACCGCTTCGGTCGGGTAGCCGATCACGCCGCCCGCGGCGACGCTGGCGGCCGCTTGGGCGAGGTAGGGATTACCGGCATAACCGCGAGTGGTCGGCATTGGGCTCTCGTCTTGGGGTGGCAGTATGGCTCTGCAGCGCAGGCTACAGGGCCGCCGCGGCGCTGGCAACTGAGCGGCCACAGCGGTGCGACGATTTTGCCAATTTATTTGATTTAGTCCAACAAAACCGCCGTTTAACGGCGCAGCCAACCGCCGCTCTGGCGGACCACTCGGCCGGCCAGCTCAAGCTCGGCGAGCGCTCTGGCAGTCTCGCTGGCGGCCCAACCGAGCCGCTCGGCGAGCTGGTCGGTGGTCGCCGGGTCGTAACCGAGTGCCGCCAGTAGCGGCGAACCGGACGCCGCCTGTGGCGAACCGGACGCCGCCTGCGGCGGCGCCGGCTCGGTAAAGTTGAGCCCAAAGCCGGCGACAATGTCGGCGGCGCACTCGACCAGCGTCGCGCCGTCGCGCAGCAGCTGATGGGGGCCGCGCGCCAGCGGGTTGTTGACAGAACCGGGCAGCGCGAGCAGCTCGCGGTTCTGCTCAAGCGCACAGCGGGCGGTTACCAGCGTACCGCTGCGCAGCGCCGCCTCCACCACCCAGACCGCCAAACTGAGCCCGCTGATAATGCGGTTGCGGCGCGGGAAGTTGGCCGCCAGCGGCGGCTCGCCGGGCGGGTATTCGGTGACCAGCGCCCCGCCGCTGTCGAGCAGCTGTTCCGCCAACCGCTGGTGGCGGGGCGGGTAGAGCCGGTCGATACCGGTCGCCATTACCGCCACCCTGGCCGCGCCGGCGGCCAGTGCGCCGCGGTGGGCGGCACCGTCGACGCCGATCGCCAAGCCGCTGGTAATGGTCACCCCGGCCGCCGCCACCGCCCGACACCAGCGCTCGGTCAGCTCCAACGTCGGCCGGCCACTGTTGCGGCTACCGACCACCGCCAGCTGCGGGCGCGCCAGCAGCGACCGCTCGCCACGCAGGTAGAGCAGCGGCGGCGGGTCGGTGATCTCGGCGAGCAGCGCAGGGTAGTCGGGGCAGAACGCGGTGACCAGCTCGGCACCGGCAGCAACCGCCCGGGCGGCGATCGGTTCGGCCTGTTCGAGCAGCGCCCGCCACTGGCCGGCGCTGTACGCTTTTGGCACCGGCAGTAGCGCCAGCTCGACCAGATAGTGGTCGAGCCGGCCGCGCGGCGGGCCGACCGCAGCGACCCGCTCAAACAGCCGGTGGGTGATGGTGATGCGCCGCCGCGCCGCCAGCGACAGCGCAATCGCGGCGAGCTGCTCGGCCGTGGCGCCGGTATAGGGGATCGGTCTGCTCATCGCTGCCTCGTCTGGGCGCACCCGTCAGTGGGTGGCCTCCCCTAGTTATAGTCAAATCTCGCCGCCGCTGCTGCGGTGGCGGCCGCTATCGGTGTATAATTTTGCCCCCACGGCGCGGCCACACCCGCCGCCGCGCACCAGCAACAGAGAGCAGGTTATGGCGCTTCTGCCCATTTTAGAGTTCCCCGACCCGCGGCTGCGCACCGTCGCCGCACCGGTCGTCGCGGTCACTGATCAAACCCGCCAGCTGATCGACGACATGTTTGAGACTATGCGCGACGCCAGCGGTATCGGTCTCGCCGCCACCCAGGTCGATGTCCACCAGCGCATTGTGGTGATGGACTTGGGCGACGAGCAGCCGCAGCCGCGGGTGTTTATCAACCCAGAGATTGAAGTGGTCGCCGACGCCACCGCCCCCTACGACGAGGGCTGCCTGTCGGTGCCCGGGGTGTTTGCACCGGTAGAGCGGCCGAGCAGCGTGGTGATACGCGCCCTCGACCGCGACGGCCAACCCTTTGAGGAGCGCGCCGACGGGCTGTTGGCGGTCTGTATCCAGCACGAGATCGACCACCTCGATGGCAAGCTGTTTGTCGACTACCTGTCGCCTCTTAAACGCCAGCGGATCCGCAAAAAACTCGAAAAACAGCAGCGTCTCTGACCGTGCGCATCCTGTTTGCCGGCACCCCGGCGTTTGCCGCCCACCACCTCCAGGTGCTGCTCGACGATGGCCGCCACAGCGTGGTCGGTGTCTATACCCAGCCCGACCGCCCGGCCGGGCGCGGTAAGCAGCCGCGGCCGAGCGCGGTCAAGGCGATCGCGCTCAGCCACGGCTTAACGGTGATGCAGCCAGAGTCGCTGAAAGAGCCCGATGCCCAGCGACAGCTGGCCGCTTTCAACGCCGACTTGATGGTGGTAGTCGCCTACGGGCTGCTACTGCCCCAGGCGGTGCTCGATACTCCGCGGCTCGGTTGTATCAACGTGCACGGCTCGCTGCTGCCGCAGTGGCGCGGCGCGGCGCCGATCCAGCGCGCCGTAGAGGCCGGCGATGCCACCACCGGCATCACCATCATGCAGATGGAGGCGGGGCTCGACACCGGCCCGGCGCTGCTGCGCAGAGAGACCCCGATCGGCCCCGCGGATACCGCCGGCAGCCTCTTAGCGCGGCTGCAGACGCTCGGCGGCGAGGCGCTGCTGAGCGCACTCGAGCAGCTTGAGCGGGGCGCCATCGCTGCCGAGCCGCAAGATGAGCAGGCGGCCAGCTACGCGCGCAAAATCAGCAAAGCCGAGACAGAGCTAGATTGGCGGGCGCCGGCGGCGCTGCTGGTACGCAAAATTCACGCGCTCAACCCGAGCCCGGGTGCCTACACCCTGCTCAACGGTGAGCGGCTCAAGATCTGGGCGGCGGCTGTCGCGGCCGGCGCCAGCCAGCAGCCGCCCGGTACCCTGTTGCCGGCCCCGGCCGGAGAGCTCTGGGTCGCTTGCGGCGACCGGCCGCTGGCGATCCTTGAGGCGCAGCTGGCCGGCAAAAAACCGCAGCCAGCCGCCGAGCTGCTGCGCGGCCACGCCGCCCTGTTGGCGCCCGGCAGCGTGCTGGGTAGCGCCGAGTGAGCAGCCGCAGCAGCGCCGCCACCGCGATCGCGGCGGTGCTCAACGGCCGCTCGCTATCGAGCGCACTGCCGCCGGTACTGGCCGAGCTGGATGGCCGCGACCGCGGTTTCTGCCAGGCGCTCTGCTTCGGCACACTGCGCTACTACCCGGCGCTCGCCCTGATTATCGGCGCGCTGCTGGAGCGGCCGATCAAACCCCGCGAGCAGGAGGTGCAGGCGCTGCTAGCGGCGGCGATCTACCAGCTCTGGCAGCTCGACACCGCCCCTCACGCGGCGATCAACGAGAGCGTCGAGGCGTGTCGGCAGCTCAATAAAGGCTGGGCGACCAAGCTGGTCAACGGCGTACTGCGCAACTTTGTGCGGCGCCGTGAATCACTGCTCGCTGAACTCGCCGACCAGCCCGACTTTGCCACCGCCCACCCGGCCTGGTTGGCTGGCAAGATTCGCAAAAGCTGGCCGCAGCAGTGGCCAGAGATTATTGCCGCCAACAACCAGCAGGCGCCGCTGACGCTGCGCGTCAACCGCCGCCAGCAGAGCCGCGACGCCTACCTGGCGCGGCTCGCCGAGGCGGCCATCGAAGCGCGCGCCGGCGACTGCAGCGACGCTGCGATCACCTTGGCGGAGCCGTGCGATGTGACCGCGCTGCCGGGCTTTGCCGACGGCGCAGTGAGCGTGCAGGATGAAGCCGCCCAGCTCTGTGCCGAGCTGCTTGAGCTGGCCCCCGGCCAGCGGGTGCTGGACAGCTGCGCGGCGCCGGGCGGCAAAAGCTGCCACCTGCTCGAACGCGAACCGGCGCTCGCCGAGTTGGTGGCGATCGACAGCGACCCGAAGCGGCTGCTGCGGGTCCACGACAACCTCGCCCGGCTCGGCTTGCACGCCACCGCGCTGGCCGCCGATGCGGCCGACACCGCTGGGTGGTGGGACGGCACTGTGTTTGACCGGATCCTGCTCGATGCGCCGTGCTCGGCGAGTGGTGTTATTCGCCGCCACCCCGACATCAAGCTGCTGCGCCGCCCCGACGACATCGACCAGCTCGCCGCGCTCCAGCAGCGGCTGTTGACGGCGCTGTGGCCGACGCTCGCCGATGGTGGTATTTTGCTCTATGCCACCTGCTCGGTGCTGCGCGCCGAGAACGACCAACAGGTCGCTGCGTTTCTGGCCGCCGAGCCGAGCGCCGCGCTGCTGCCGATAGAGGCGTCGTGGGGAGTCGCTACCGACTGTGGCCGCCAGCTGCTGCCGCGGATTGGCGGCAACGACGGTTTTTATTACGCCAGGCTGCAAAAACGTCGGCCCAGCTAGAGAGACAGGCTTATGAGAATAGTGATTGTGGGGGCCGGCCAGGTGGGTGGCACACTGGCTGAGAACCTGGTCCGCGAGAACAACGACATCACCGTGGTCGACGTCGACCCGGTGCGGCTCGCGGAGCTGCAGGACCGGCTCGATATCCGCACCGTGCTGGGGGTAGGCAGCTACCCCGATGTGCTGTTTGACGCCGGCACCAACGACGCCGATATGCTGGTCGCGGTCACCAACAGCGACGAGGTCAACATCACCGCCTGTCAGGTCGCCTACTCGCTCTACAAAACCCCCGAGCGGATCGCCCGCATCCGCGCCGGCAACTACAGCGACCCGCGCTTTCACAGCAAACTGTTTAACGACAAGAACATGCCGGTCAGCGTGATGATCGCCCCCGAGCAGGTGGTCACCGATTACATTATCAAGTTGGTCGAGCAGCCCGGCGCGCTGCAGGTGCTCGACTTTGCCGACGAAGCGATCCGTCTGGTCGGCCTGCGCGCGGTCAAGAACAGCCCGCTGGTCGGCCAAGAGCTGCGCACCCTGCGCGAGCACATGCCCAACGTCGACGCGCGGGTGGCGGCAATTTTTCGCGACGGCCAGGCGATGTTCCCGAAGGGCGAGACGGTGATCGTCGACGGCGACGAGGTGTTTTTAATCGCCGCTAAAAACAATATCCGCCAGGTGATGGGCGAGCTGCGCAAGCTCGAAAACCCCTACCGGCGATTGATTATCGCCGGCGGCGGCAACATCGGCTACCGGCTCGCCAAGACGCTCGAGGACGACTACCAGATCAAGCTGATCGAATTCTCTGCCGAGCGCACCGCGTTTTTAGCCGCCAACCTCGACAAGAGCGTGGTGCTGCGCGGCTCGGCGACCGACCAAGAGCTGCTGCTCGATGAGAACATCGACAAGACCGACCTGTTCTTGGCGCTGACCAACGACGACGAGGTCAACATCATGGCCTCGCTGCTGGCCAAGAAGCTCGGCGCGCGCAAGGTAATGACGCTGATCTCCAACCCGGTCTACGCCGACCTGATGGAGAGCGGTGCGATCGATGTCGCCATCTCGCCACAGCAGGCGACCACCAGCTCGCTGCTCACCCATGTCCGCAAGGGCGGCGCGGTCAGCGCCCACTCGCTGCGCCGCGGTGCCGCCGAGGCGCTCGAGATCATTGTCCGCGGCGACCAAAACACCTCGCATGTGATCGGCCGCGCCATCGACGAGATCAAATCGCCGAGCGGGGTGACGCTGGCGGCGCTGGTCCGCAACGGCGAGGTGATCATCGCCCACCACGACACGGTGATCGAGGCCGGCGATCACGTCATCGTCTTCCTGGTCGACAAACGCAACATCAAAGCGGTCGAAAAGCTCTTTGAGCCGACCGCCAGTTTCTTCTAGGGGCCGGCCGTGCACTTCTCTGTCATCGGTCGGGTACTCGGCCTGCTGCTCACCCTGTTCAGTGTGACCATGCTGACCCCAGTGTTGGTGGCGCTGATCTACGGCGAGGACACCGCGCCGATGTTTCTGCTTGCCTTCGCGATCACCGCCGGCAGCGGCGCGGTCAGCTGGTGGCTGTCACGGCACAGCGCGGCCGACCTGCGGACCCGCGACGGCTTTGTCATCACTGTGCTGTTCTGGCTGGTGCTGGGGGTGTTTGGCGCGCTGCCGCTGATGCTCTCGGCGGCGCCCCACCTCGCCTTTACCGACGCGGTGTTTGAGTCTATCTCGGGGCTGACCACCACCGGCGCGACGGTGATCGGCCAGCTCGATGAACTGCCCCGGTCGATTCTCTACTACCGCCAGCAGCTGCAGTGGCTGGGCGGTATCGGTATCGTTGTGATCGCGGTGGCGATCCTGCCGATGCTCGGGGTCGGCGGCATGCAGCTCTACCGCGCCGAGACCCCGGGGCCGATGAAGGACTCCAAACTCAAGCCGCGCATCACCGAAACCGCCAACCTGCTGTTCCGGGTCTATCTGGTGCTGACGCTGGCCTGCGCGCTCGCCTACTACCTGGCCGGTATGGCGGTATTTGACGCCATCTGCCACAGCTTCTCGACGGTGGCGATCGGCGGCTTCTCAACCCACGACGCCAGCCTCGGCTTTTACGACAGCCCGGCGATCATGGTCATCGCGATGGTGTTTATGGTGTTGGCCGGCCTCAACTTTGCCCTGCACTACTTGGTCTGGGACAAAAAGCGCCTCGCCACTTACTGGGCCGACCCCGAGGCGCGGCTCTATTTGCTGCTGCTGCTCGGCGGTGGCGCGCTGACGGTGGGCTATCTCTACTTTGCCAAGGTCTACGCGCTCGGCGACAGCCTGCTGCACGGCTCGTTTCAATTTGTCTCGATCATGACCACCACCGGCTTCGCCACCGCCGACTTCAACAGCTGGCCAACTTTCCTGCCGTTCTTCCTGCTGTTTGCCTCGTTCTTTGGCGCCTGTGCCGGCTCGACCGGCGGCGGCATCAAAATTAGCCGCATGCTAATTCTAGGTAAGCAGTGTATGCGCGAGAGCTACCGGCTGATCCACCCCAACGCGGTGCTGCCGATCAAGATTAACGGCCGGGTCTTCCCGGAGCGGGTCGCCGATGGCATCTGGGCGTTCTTCGGCGCCTATCTGGCGATCTACTACTTTATCGTGCTGTTGCTGCTCGCCTCCGGGCTCGACTACATCACCGCTTGGTCGGCGACCGCTGCCGCGCTCAACAACCTCGGCCCCGGCCTTGGCGAGGTGGCCGCCAACTACGCCGGCATCAACGACTTTGCCAAGTGGGTGCTGTGCGCCGGTATGCTGCTCGGCCGGCTCGAGATCTTCACCCTGCTGGTGCTGCTGTCGCCGACCTTCTGGCGGAGCTAGCGGTCGCGTTTTACCTGCTTCTCGATGGCGGTGATCATTAGCCCGGCGATATCTTTCTCGGTGGCGCGCTCAATCCCCTCCAGCCCCGGTGAGGAGTTCACTTCAAGCAGGAGCGGGCCGCTCTTGGAGCGGATGATATCGACCCCGGCCACCGCCAGCCCCATCGATTTGGCGGCGCGGATCGCCAGCCGGCGCTCCTCTGGGGTCGGCTTGATCACCGTGGCGGTGCCGCCCTGGTGGACGTTGGCGCGGAACTCGCCGGGCGCCGCGGCGCGCTGAATCGAGGCGACCACTTTGCCGTCGATGACAAACAGGCGCAGGTCTTTGCCGCCGGCCTCTTTAATAAACTCCTGAACCAGCAGGTTGGCCTTGACCGCTTTAAACGCGTTGATGACGCTCTCGGCGGCCTTCTTGGTCTCGGCCAACACCACGCCGCGGCCCTGCGCCCCCTCTAGCAGCTTGACAATCAGCGGTGCGCCGCCGACCATTTCGATCAGCTCTTTGGTGTCCATCGGCGAATTGGCAAAGCCGGTCACCGGAATATCTAGGCCGCTCTTGATCAACAGCTGCAGCGAGAACAGCTTGTCACGCGATTGGCTGATGGCGGTGGCGGTGTTCTGTACGTAGACGCCCATGCTCTCGAACTGGCGGGTCAACGCACAGCCATAAAAAGTGGCGCTGGGGCGGATCCGCGGGATCACCGCGTCGAGCTCGCGGATGATATGGCCACCGCGGTAGTGGACCTCGGGGTTCTCATCGTCAAGCTTGATGTAGCAGTCTTTGATCGACAGAAAGCTCATCTCGTGGCCGCGCTCTTCGCCCGCCTCGATGATCCGCTGGTTGCTGTAGAGCTCGGGGTTACTCGCCAACAGGGCGATTTTAAGCCCGGTCGGGCTGCTTTTGACCACCCCGTACATGTCGTGCAGTTCACTGTCACGGATCCGCCCCTGTAGCAGGTGCTCGGCGGGGTCGACCAGTATCCGGCCGGTCATCGCCTCGCGGCCGAGTAGCATCCGGTAGCCCATGCTGTCGCGGTTGGTCAGGGTCAGCTCAATCTCCCAGACCTGCTCGCCGATCCGCATCGGCGAGCGGATCACGTAGCGCTGTTCGCTGGAGCCGCTCGAGCTGCGCACCACGCGGCGGTCGACCACCTGCGCCTCGCAGCGCACCGCCACCTTGCGGTTACCCTGCAGCGGGTGGACCTCAAACGACACCCACGGCAGATCGGCACGCCGAAACGGTTGGATATTAAACGCGTGCAGCGCCGAGGTTTTAGCCCCCGAGTCGACCCGCGCCTTGATAGCCGGCATACCCAAGTGGGGCAGCTGCACCCACTCCTCGCTGCCGACGATAATCTTGTCCCGCTGCTGCTCTGTCGGCATCGCCGTGCTCCGCTGCTGGGGGCGACACTGCGTCACCCCGAAACGCGGATTAGAGGCCAATTAGGCGCTGCTGTACAGCGTTATTAGCAAGCGCTGCTAATCGAGTTTGCGCGCCCGGTAGTAGGCCTCTTCGCTGATCTGGTGGTACTGCATCGACTGCGCCTTGAAGGCGTTGATCGAGTCGGCGACACGGCGCACAAACGGGTCTTGGCTGGCCAGCTCTTCGACTACCTCGGCCGAGATCCGCGCCAACTCGCGCAGTACGTCGTCGGGCAGCGGGCGCAGGTCGACTCCGTGCTGCTCAACCAACTCGGTGAGTGCGGCGTTGTTGCGGGCGGTATACTCGTCGAGCATGTCTTGGTTGATGGCGCGGCTGGCCACCTCAATAATCGCCTGTAGGTCGGCCGGCAGCGCATCAAAGGCCTGTTTGTTGACAATAAACTCGAGCGTCGGGCCCGGCTCCTGCCAGCCCGGGTAGTAGTAGTACTGGGCGATCTGGTGGAAGCCGAAGGCGAGGTCGTTGTAGGGGCCGACCCACTCGGTGGCGTCGATCACGCCGGTCTGCATGGCGGTGTAGATCTCGCCGCCGGCCATGCTCACCGCGGTGCCACCGGCGCGGCTAAACACCTCGCCACCGAGGCCGGGGATGCGCATCTTGAGCCCCTTTAAATCGTCGATAGAGTTGATCTCGCGGTTGAACCAGCCGGCCATCTGCACACCGGTATTGCCGCCGGCAAACGGCACCAAGTTGAACGGCGCGTAGAGCTCGCGCCACAGTTCCATGCCGCCACCGTAGTGCAGCCAACCGTTCATCTCTTGGGCGTTGAGACCAAACGGCAGGGTGGTAAAAAACGGTGCCGCCGGGGTCTTGCCCTTCCAGTAGTAGGCGCCGTCGTGGCCCATCTCGGCGACCCCCTGCGAGACCGCGTCAAAGCCCTCCAGGGCCGGCACCAGCTGGCCGGCGCCAAACACCTTGATAGTCAGCCGACCGGCGCTCAACCGCTCGACCAATTTGGCAAAGTTCTCCGGCGCGGTGCCGAGCCCGGGGAAGTTTTTTGGCCAGCTGGTGACCAGCTTCCACTCATAGCGCTCGGCCGGCTCGGCGGCGGCGTGTGGCCCGCTGCTGTTGGGCTGCTCAGCGCCGCAGGCGGCCAGCAGCAGCGCCGCCAGTGTGATACCCAGTAACTTGTGCATACTCTCCCCTCGCGCCGGCGGCGCTGTTGTGGCTGGTTACAGCGCGGTCAGGTTGGCCGACGCCAAGATTAAAATTTTGGTGCCGACGCCCTCAAAAGCGACCTGCACCCGGGCGCGGGCGCCCTGCCCCTCAAAATTGAGGATGGTGCCCTCGCCATAGGTGCCGTGCAGCACCTGCTGGCCGAGCGCAAAGCCCTCGCTGCCGCTGTCGCTGAGCGACGGCTGGGCGGCATAGCTGGTGGGCCGCGCCACCGCGTTGTTGAGCCGCACCTCCTGCAGGTACTCGCTGGGGATATCACGGACAAACCGCGACACGCTGTTGAAACTTTCGGTGCCAAACATGGTGCGGCTCTCGGCAAAGCTCAGCTGCAGTGCTTCGCGGGCGCGGGTGATGCCCACATAGGCGAGCCGGCGCTCCTCTTCGAGCCGGCCGGGCTCGTCGATCGACATCTTGTGCGGGAACAGGTTCTCCTCCATGCCGACCAAAAACACCACCGGAAACTCCAGCCCCTTGGCGCTGTGCAGGGTCATCAGCTGCACGGCGTCTTGGTCTTGCTCGGCCTGATGGTCGCCGGCGTCCAGCGCCACCTGATCGAGAAACTGGCTGAGCACCGACTGCTCTTCGTCTTCGGCCTGGAAGTTGCCACTGGCGGTGACCAGCTCCTGGAGGTTCTCGACCCGCGCCTGACCGCGCTCGCCGCGCTCTTTGGCGTGAAAGTCGATCAACCCGCTGCGGCTGACGATGTGCTCGACCAGCTCGCGAAAGACCAGCTCCTCGGCCTCGTCGGCGAGCCGGTCGATCAGCTCAATAAAGCTGCCGAGCGACCCGGCGGCGCGGGCCGCCAAGCCGTCACTGCGCAGCGCCAGCGCCGCCTGCCAGAGGCTGATCTGGTCGGCGCGGGCCTTGCTGCGCACCGCGTCGAGGGTGCGATCGCCGATGCCGCGGGTCGGGGTGTTGACCACCCGCTCAAAGGCGGGGTCGTCATCGCGGTTCTGCACCAGCCGCAGGTAGGCGAGCGCATTGCGGATCTCGAGCCGCTCGTAGAAACGCTGGCCGCCGTAGATGCGGTAGGCGATGTCGCTCTGCAGCAGCGCCTCTTCCAGCACCCGCGACTGCGCATTAGAGCGGTAGAGCACCGCCATCTCGTCGAGCCGGCGGCCGTTGGCGACGCCGGCGGCAATCTGGTCGGCGACGTAGCGCGCTTCGTCGCGCTCGTTAAATGCCGCGTAGAGCGAGATCAGCTCGCCCTCGCCAGACTCGGTCCAGAGCTGCTTGCCGAGCCGGTCGCTGTTTTTGACGATCACCGCGTTGGCGGCGTTGAGGATATTGGCGGTCGAGCGATAGTTCTGCTCGAGCTTAATGGTCTCGACGGCGGCGAAGTCTTTCTCATAACTGAGGATGTTCTCGATCCGCGCACCGCGCCAGCCGTAGATCGATTGGTCATCGTCGCCGACCGCAGTCAGTTGGCAGCGGTTGCCGGCGAGCAGCCGCAGCCAACCGTACTGGACCGCGTTGGTGTCTTGAAACTCGTCGACCAAGATGTGCTGAAAGCGGCTCTGGTAGTGGTCGAGCAGCTCCGGGTTGTCGCGCCACAGCTCCAGCGAGCGCAGTAGCAGCTCGGCAAAGTCGATCACCCCGAGCCGCTGGCAGAGCTCCTCGTAGTCGCGGTAGACGCGCAGCATGGTAGCCAGCGTCGGGTCGCCGCTCTCTTGTATATGGCCGGCGCGCAGCCCCTCGTCCTTCTGGCCGTTAATCCACCACTGGATCTGTTTGGGGGCCCAGCGCTGCTCGTCGAGATCGAGCGCACGCATCACCCGTTTGACCATCCGCAGCTGGTCGTCGCTGTCGAGAATCTGAAAGTTCTCCGGCAGCTTGGCCTCTTGGTAGTGGGCGCGCAGCAGCCGGTGCGCTAGGCCGTGAAAGGTGCCCACCCACATCGCGTTGGGGGCCATACCGATCAGCTGGTCGATCCGCTCGCGCATCTCGCGGGCCGCCTTGTTGGTAAAGGTAACCGCTAAAATAGCGTACGGCGAGGCGCCGTCGACCTGCACCTTCCAGGCGATGCGGTGGACCAGTACGCGGGTTTTGCCGCTGCCGGCGCCGGCCAGCACCAGCAGGTGGCGGCTGTCGCTGGTCACAGCTTGTTGTTGTGCGGGGTTGAGCCCGCTGAGTAGAGTAGTCACATCCATAGCGCGCTATTCTACCCGACCGCCCCGCGCAGCGGGCAGGTCGGCCGACACTTTTCTGGGCGCGCCGCCATTGATAAGAGGTGTAGTGATGAGACCGCATTGGGCGATAGCCCTGTTACTGTGGGCGGCGACTAGCGCCGCCACGATGACCGACCAGCTCGACAGCTTGGTGGTCGGCGGCGGCTGTTTTTGGGGGGTAGAGAAGCGCTTTGCGGCGATCCCGGGGGTCATTGATGTCGCCAGCGGCTACGCCGACGGCCGCGGCCTAGAGCCGACCTACCGGGCGATCACCCAGCCGCGCCAGCGCCACAACCCGGACAACTACGCCGAGGTGGTGCAGATCCGCTTCAACCGCCAGCAGGTCTCAACAGAGACCCTACTCGAGTACTTTTACGAGCAGCACGACCCGACTCAACTCAACCGCCAGGGCAACGACATCGGGACCCAGTACCGCTCGACGATCCTCTACAACAGCCCGGCCCAACAAGCAGCCGCCACCGCCGTCACGGCGCGTTTTCAGCAGCGGCTCAGTGCGGCCGGCTACGGTACCATTGTCACCGCCATCAAGCCGCTCGAGCGCTTCCACCCCGCCGAGGAGTACCACCAGGATTACCTGCTAAAAAACCCCAACGGCTACTGCCCAGACCACAGCACTGGGGTGCGCTTTAGCGACCGCCAAGAGGCCGCTGCCAGTGTCGACAACCAACCGCTATTAACCGGAAAGGCTATTGTGGTGCTTGAGGCCGAAGACTACTGCCCCTACTGCGAAAAGTTTCGCGCCGATGTAAGCGATCACTATCAGGGCACTATCCCGCTCTATTACCGCACCGCCAAACAGCTCGACGGGCTGCAAATTAGTACGCCGACCTGGGCGACTCCGACACTGCTGTTCTTGGATGACGGCAGCGAACAGTTTGGCGTGCAGGGCTACCGCTCGGCGGCCGAGTTCTATCGGCTGCTGGGCGCCTTTAAGCTGGGCGACAGCGAGGCGTTTCGGGTCGCTTTTGAGAACGGCACCGACGCCCGCTTCTGCCAGCAGTACGAAATTTTTAAAGAGACCCCCGACGGCGTGTTTGTCGATGCGCTGAGCGGCGCCGCGCTGTTTGATACCCGCGACCGCTTTGACTCGGCGAGCGGCTGGCTGTCGTTCACCCGCGCGGTTGACGGCGCGGTGGTCGAAAGGCCCGACCTGAGCTACGGCATGGTGCGCACCGAGATCCGCTCGGCGAGCAGCGACATCCACCTTGGCCACGTCTTTGACGACGGGCCGGGCGGGTTGCCGCGCTACTGTATCAACGCCACGGTGTTAGAGTTTGTGCCGCGCTAGGCGCGCTCTTTAAACGATTCCAGCTGCGCGATCTTGCGCTCGACGATAGCCAGCTCGACTGCAATCGCGTCGTCGTCGCCCCACTCGGCCGGCCGCTCTGCAGCGCTCAACTTGGCCCACTCGGCGAGCGCGTGGCGGTGGCTGCGCAGCGCGCGCAGGTTGGCCGCCGACTCGGCCTTGTCGAAGACAATCTCCTCGGCGGTCACCGCCACCTCGTCACTGGCAGCTGCCGGCCGCGCCACCGGCGGCAGTGCTTTGTCCCACTGTGCGAATTGGCGCTGGTTGATAAAGCCCGGCGAGACAATTTCGACCCCAGCGCCGTGCAGGGTGTCGAGAATACTCTTGCGCAGGTTGGATTTGGTGGTCAGCAGCTTGCCGACATCAGCCAGGAAGCCGCTCACCTTGTAGGTGATGGCGTGGTCACCGAGATCGTCAATATGGACGTAGGGCTCCTCCAGCTCAACCTCGCTGGCGGCGGCCAACAGCAGTGTCTCGATCTCTTGGCGCTGCAGATCGTAGCCGAGCGACAGCGAGCTGCTGACGATGGTGCCGGACTTGTGAATCACTTTGATCGGGTGGGTGGCCAAGTAGAGGTGCGGCACGGTCAGCAGGTCGCGCTGCTCGGTCTGGATCTCGGTGTGGAAGACCCCCTTGTCACTGACCCGCCCCCAGCGCTCGTTGATCTCAATAAAATCGCCGATATCAAAGGTGCGCACCGCGCGCAGCATGACACCGGCCATCGCGTTGGCGACAAAGGTGGTCGAAGAAAACGCGATCACACCGGTCAACAGCACACCCAGCAGGCTGAGGATCTGACCGCGGGTCACCTCGGAGAGCGGCAGCTGCACAATCACCAACACCAGCGCGACCAGCAGTACCGCCCAGCTGGCCAGCTGCCAGCGGATCGCCACCGCGCGGCGGCCGTCGCGGTTGGCGCGCTCGCGCTGCCATTGGCAGGCGCCGCCCAGCAGCGCCGCCGCGACCAGTGTGGCAGCGACAGTGAGCAGGCTGGTCAGGGTTGGGTTGTCCACGGCTTACCTCGCTGGCGGCTGGGCCGCATGTAATTCTACCGCCAACTGGTCTAACTGCGCCCCCAGCACAAAATCGCGCGCGCTGACGCCGCCACAGTCATGGGTGGTCAACACCAGCCAGACGCGGTTGTAGACATTGCGCCAGTCGGGGTGGTGGTCGAGCGCATCAGCTAGCGCCGCGCCGCGCTGGATAAACGCTATCGCGGTAGCAAAGTCATCGAACTGCAGATCGCGGCGCAGCGCCCCAGTCGGCCCGTCGCAGCGCCACTGTGGGTGGCGGCTGACAAACTCGGCGCACTCGGCGGCGCTGGCGACGGCAACCATCAGCGACCCGGCGTATACCAGATCGGCGAGCTGTAGGCGCGCTCCTGGATCGAGGTCGGCTGGCTGTCTGGGTGGGGCTGTTGCAGCGCTACAAAATCGTAGAGCGAGTGGCGCGGCGTCGGGATCTCCAGCACCCGCGCGTAGTAGAAGGCGCGCTGGGCCGGGTCGAAATCGGGGTCCTGCCAGTGCGCGCTCAGCTGGGCGGCACCGATGTCGTTGGTGTAGCTGGCTGTATCGATGTCAACGGTGTTGCCAACCGCGGTCCAGCCACCGTCGCTGCGCTTGCCGCGATCGGCTGAC
This sequence comes from Porticoccaceae bacterium, assembly GCA_024639885.1. Lineage (GTDB taxonomy): Bacteria > Pseudomonadota > Gammaproteobacteria > Pseudomonadales > Porticoccaceae > LSUCC0057. The sequence continues at coordinate 20,511 of JAHEGD010000005.1, forward strand.
AGCGCCACATCAAAGACCTGCTCCTGCGGCTCGCCGGCGCGGTTGAGCCAGCCCTTGACGATCTGAATGCGGTCGAGGTTGGCACCGTTGGCATCGCGCGCCGCCAGCACCATGAAGCGGGGCGCGGTGCCGTTGCCACCGCTCAAGTCGCCACCCATCGCCACCCCCTTGGCGCGAGCGCGTGCGGCCGGATCAGCCGCTGCCAAGTCGGCCTCGGTCAGCGACCAGCCGCCAAAAAATTGCAGCGCAATGCGGCTGCCGGTGGTGGCGTAGACCTCTTTGCGCTGGAAGGCGTCGAGGATCGCGCCGCGGCTGTTCTCAGCGGCCCAGACCGCGGTCAAGCCGGATGCCGAATAGTCCCAGCCGAGCGCGCCGTCGTGGCCGATACGGTTGGCCGCCTTGCTCTCCGGTGTGCCGTCGAAAGCCATCTTGCCGTGGAAGTTAGTCTCTTCAGCGGAGGCCATCGTGGTATGCGAATCGGTCGAACCGATCATGCCAAACTTAAACGGGTTGACCCCGACCGACTGCTCGATCTGCAAGCCGCGCAGCAGTGCGGATCGGGCGTAGGCGCCCACTTCAATCGGCGCGGTGTGGTTGGTGTCGGGGCGGGTGTCGAGCAGGAAGCGGTAGCGCTCAAAGTCGGCGAACTCGTCGTTGGGCGAGAGCAGCGGGTGGGTCTCCGAGTCGCCCTTGATCTGGGTGACCTCGGCGATCGGCTCCCAGCGCGCCCGGGTGGTGGCGTAGTCGGCGCTGATCGCCGCGCCATCGCTGTCGACACTGTCAAACATCAGCCCTTTGGAGATGTTCATATTGTGCGGGATAGAGACAAAGCGGGTGTCGTGGGCCTCTGCGGTGGCGGCCAACCACGCCCACAGATCCTCCGGGCGCTGCGAGTCCAACGAGCTGTAGGGCAGGTACTGCGACGCGTTGGCGCGGTCGCCGTCGGTGACAAGTATCCGGTGCAGGTTGGCGCCGTCCGGGGTCGACGACCACTCCCAACCGATAAACGCGGTAAACACCCCGGGCTGATTGTGGCGATCGGCGGCGGTAAGAATATCCTGCCACGGTGAGCGACGGATCTCCGGCTGGTTGAGCTCGGTCACCATCGCCATGTCACCACCATTGGCCGCGGCCACCAGCGCCTTAAACACATCGCCGGGTTCGCCGGCCGCTATCCGCTCGCTGGCAAAGCGGCCAAATTCAGTCGCACCCACTTGCGCATCGCCGGTAAACGCGCGCAGCGGCACCGCAGTGATCTCAGCGTGGTCGGAGACCACCAAAAAGTCCAACGGGGTCTCGATCTGGATGCGGCCGCGGTGCATCGGGTGCAGCACCGGCAGCCCTTTGGCGTAGCGGTAAGCGGTATCCGGCGTGGTGTCGCGGTTGTTAAACAAAAACGCATCAAACGAGTAGCTGGTGTGCAGGTGGGTGTCGCCCCACAGCAGCTCCGGTGAACCGTTGGCGACCGCCATATTGATTGGCAACAACGGGCTCAACGCTACCCAGACCAAGCGGTGGATCCATTTGATTTTTCTGTTCAGCACAAAGTAGCCCTCTAAAAAATTATAGTTATTAGATCCTGCAGTATCGCTGAAGTGTATCAGCGAGGCTACTCACCAGTACAGTGGGGTTGCAATAACGACCCGACCGCTCAAGCCATCAGCATCTGCATAACTTGCCCAACCGACGAGCGCAGCTGAGGGAGTGCGCTCGTTCGCTCGATGCGCTGCGCCACGTTTTCCACCAGCTGCTGCCGGCGAAATTGCCGGTGTAACGGCGGCAGTGATTTAGCACCAGCAGCTGAGCGGTTTGCGCACAGCGCGATCGCCAAGTTTGGAGCGGAGTCGAGGAGCGCGGCGATATCGCCGTGGTCGGCTGGGGCGGCCACGATCAGAATAACGGGTATCGCCGCCGGCAACTCGCCCAACACGGTGCGGCCAATCTCTTCGCGACTGACACCCGCCATCAGAGGCGCGCGCAACCCTGGTGTACCGTTAACCTCGAGGAAGGCGCCCTGGCGATGACAAGAGACCGCGATGTCTTCGCTAATTAGATCTATCCCACAGAGCGCAATCCCAAAAGTGGCGGCCACCGCCTCACAGGCGCGCACAGTATCCGGATGAGCGGCCGTCGTCACATCGGTGTACTCGGAACCGGTGCTCAGCAGCGGTATACTGGCTACTGGGATTTTGGTATCGGCCGCTACCACGCTCTGCGGCGTTAGCCCCTGCCGCGCCAGTGTGGCCTGAAAATCTGCATCAACCGGAATCGGGCCCTCGAAGCCACCCGGTCGCTGTCGCGCCGCCAACAGCCGGTTTTTTGCTTGGACTAACGCCTTTACTGAGGAGTAGCCGTCGCCCACCACCGTCGCCACCTCACGCTTGATCACCTTCCAAACGCGGCCGCGCACAACGAGGACCCTGAATGCGTCTCCTCTGACCAACTGCTCCACCATCACCGCGGCGTGGCCCTCGCCGGCGGCCAGCGCCAACGCTTTATCGAGATCAATGGCGCTGTCGACGCCCACCGTGACACCGACACTGCGCGCCCCGCCAACCGGCTTAACGACCCAAGGCGGCGCCAGCTGCGCAGCTAAATGAGCGAACTCGGTCGGCTCACTCACCACCCGGTGCCGAACCGTCGGCACCGCGATCGACTCCAGCACCGCCTTACTGACCAGCTTATTTTTTGACCACTGCACGCCGTGATGAGAGTCCTCACTAGAGGACGATTCAAAAAATACCAGTGCGCGCGCCCCGCCGCCGTACTGCCAGAACTTACTACGACCATCGAGCCGAAAGTGCGGCAAGCCCGCGGCGACAGCGTAATCGATTAGAAACTGGGCCTGAAAGTCTGGGTGATGGTCGACGCAACCCCGCCACAACTGCATTAAGAGCTTCTGAAGTTGGCCGGGCGTCGGCGGCTCTGCGCCAAACAGTAACCGCGCCGCAACACTCAACGCCACAATGGTGACTCGCGGCTCATAAAAGCCGATAGCCACTGCTGGACCGCTATCGGTCTCGACCACGGTGGCTTGCAGCGCTCCGCGTATTTCGTTTAGGGCGGCGCGGCACCAACTGGCTAAAACACTGGCGACCGCCCGCTGGTCGGTTGCTTAATCGCTGTCGACTGGCTGATACCAGGCGGCGCACTGCTGGGCCAGGATCGCCGAATTCACTGCGAATGCCGCTAAATCGGCGGGCTGCAACGCCAACTTCACCACCATCGCGGGGTAGTCGGTGTAAGGGTTATTGCCCCAATAGATTCGGTCTACTTTTAACTGGCTCACGACACTGTGATCTCTCTGTCAAACGGCCTCGATACGCCACTATTAATAAGGGACGCTACTCCTCGTCTGGCAATCCAAAAATAGCTTTGGGCTCGCCGTTCAAACGACCACGGTAACTGGCAAAGCCTCCTACCAACTGCGGTCCATGTAACCGAATTCTTAGATACGACCGCAACCGGTTGAGTCTCAGCATGGTGAGATAAAGCTCGGCCGGCCGGCTTATCTTGTCACTAATTGCTGCCACTTTTTGAGCCACATCGTTTTGTACCGCAGGAAGCTCAGGAGCGCCGGAACTGTCAATATCCATGCCACTCGCCCGCATTCTCAGGAGGAGATCGAAATCTTGGGTACCCATCGGTAACAGTGACTCGTCGTAACCCCCTAACTGATAGAATAAATCTCGGGCCAGACCGACTCGGCCGAAGGTTCCATCTTTTCTATTGCCAGAAAACTGCTGTACTCCGCAATCGCGTCTAGCGGCACTTGCAACACTCTCTATATCTCTCGAAGTAACAAAGTTATCTGCGTCTAAGTTGAACAGGTAATCACCCGTACTGATGCGGTGGGCAAGATTTTTTGCCTTGGCAGCATGCCAGCTGACCCGGCTGGCCACCTCGTAGAAACGCAGTCGACCATCGGCGATCTGATCGCCGAACTGGGCCCATACCCAATCGGCGAGTCCATCGGTTGAGCCGTAGTCAACCAGAGTAAACTCTACCGCGGGCCCTGCTAGGCGCAGATTGTGCGCCAAAGTCTGCTCTAGCTGCCAGCGGCGATTACAGCTGGTAATGCAAAAACTTATTTTCATTCGGCTATTCAACCGTCACCGATTTGGCGAGGTTGCGGGGCTGATCGACATCGGTACCCTTGAGTACTGCCACATGGTAGGAGAGCAGCTGCAGCGGCAGAGTGTAGAGAATCGCCTCGAGGCTCTTGGGGACGTGCGGCATATCGATCACGGTGATGCCCGGCTCGCTGGTAAAGCCGGCATCGCGGTCGGCAAATACGTAGAGCTGACCGCCGCGGGCGCGCACTTCGTGGAGGTTGGATTTAAGCTTCTCGAGCAGCTGGTTATTGGGCGCCACGGCGACCACCGGCATCTGCTCGTCGACCAGTGCCAGCGGCCCGTGTTTGAGCTCGCCAGCTGGGTAGGCCTCGGCGTGGATGTAGGAGATCTCTTTGAGCTTGAGGGCGCCCTCTTGGGCGATCGGGTACTGCTCGCCGCGGCCGAGAAACAGCGCGTGGTGTTTATCAGCGAAGTGCTCGGCGACCTGTTCTATAGCGGTGTCGAGCGCCAACACTGAGTCGACCAGCGCTGGCAGTTGGTGCAGCGCCGCGACCCACTCGGCCTCAACCGCTGCCGACAAACCGCGCGCGCGGCCGATCGACAGTGCGACCAACTGTAGGGCGACCAATTGGGTGGTAAACGCCTTGGTCGAGGCGACGCCGATCTCGGGCCCGGCCTTAGTCATCAAAGCGATATCCGACTCGCGCACCAGCGAGCTGTTGGCGACATTGCAGATCGCCAGAAAGCCGAGGTAGCCGGACTCTCGGGCTTTGCGCAGCGCCGCCAGCGTGTCGGCGGTCTCGCCCGATTGCGAGATAGTGACAAACAGGGTGTTGGCCGGCACCGCAACCTCGCGGTAGCGGTACTCGGAGGCGACCTCGACCTGACAGGGTATGCCGGCCAACTGCTCGAGCCAGTACTTGGCGACCATGCCCGAGTGGTAGCTGGTACCGCAGGCGATAATGTGGAGCTGGCCAGCGGCCTCAAACAGTTCCTCAGCGCGGTGGCCAAACACCGCCGCGATAACCCGCTCGCGACCGAGCCGACCGGCCAGCGTGTCAGCCAGTACCGCCGGCTGCTCAAAGATCTCCTTGAGCATATAGTGGCGATAGCCCGCTTTGTCGGCAGCGGCGTCTTGCTCGGTGAGCTGCACCACAGGGCGCTCGAACAAGGCGCCAGCGTTGCTGATCTGGTAACTGTCGCCAGTGATCGCGACCAGGTCGCCGTCGGCGAGAAACACCACCCGGTCGGTGACCTGGCGCAGCGCCATCTGGTCGGAGGCGACAAACAGCTCGCCAATACCTACGCCGAGCACCAGCGGACTGCCGCTGCGGGTGGCGACCAGCTGATCGGGGTGGTTGGCGTCGATCACCGCCAGCGCGTAGGCGCCCTCGAGCAGTGGCAGCACCGCCTCGACGGCAGCCAGCAGCGTCGGCGCGGTCTGGCTGGCGCGGTGCAGCAGGTGGACCACCACCTCGGTGTCGGTGGCGGAGAGAAACTGATAGCCGGCGGCCTGCAGCTCGCTGCGCAGTGCGTCGTGGTTTTCGATGATGCCGTTGTGCACCACCGACAAAGTGCCTGAGTTGTGCGGATGGGAGTTCACATCGCTCGGCGCGCCGTGAGTCGCCCAGCGGGTGTGGGCGATACCGACCCGGCCGTCGGCGGGGTCAGCCACGGCAGCGGCTTCAAGCGTGGCTACTTTGCCGGCCGCCTTGCGGGTCTGCAGGCCGTCGTTGGCGATGACCGAATAGCCGGCCGAATCGTAGCCGCGGTACTCGAGACGCCGCAGCCCCTCGATCAAAATTGGGTAGACATCGCGCTGGGCAACAGCGCCGACAATTCCGCACATAGTGGTTCCCTGTAGTTCTTAACTATCCCTTGGTGGGCTTTTTCCAGCCCTTGATTACCGTCTGTTTGGCACGGGTCAGCGCTAAGTTGTCCGGCTCAACACTGCGGCTGATGGTCGAGCCAGCACCGACTGTGGCACCGGCCCCGACCGTGACCGGTGCAACCAACGCGCTGTTCGAGCCGATAAAGGCGCCGTCGCCGATCACCGTCTGGTGTTTGTTGACGCCGTCGTAGTTGCAGGTAATGGTACCGGCGCCGACATTGACCTGCTCGCCGAGCACCGCGTCGCCCACATAGCTTAAGTGGTTGATCTTGCTGCCGCGGCCGAGGACCGCCTTTTTAGTCTCAACAAAATTGCCGATCTTGGTGTCGCTGGCCAGCACCGTGCCAGGGCGCAGCCGGGCAAACGGGCCAACCACCGCGCCGCGACCAATCTGGCTCTGCTCGATGATGGTGTGACTCTTAATGACGACATCGTCGCCGATGGTAGCGTCAATCAGGTGGCAGTTGGCGCCGATGGTGACATTATTGCCGAGCCGATTGTCGCCTTCAAACAGGACATTGGCGTCGATAAAGACGTCTTCGCCGACCGTGACCGAACCGCGTTGGTCGTAGCGCGCCGGGTCGGCGAGGGTGGCGCCGGCGGCCATCAGCGCGGTCGCCTGGCGGCTCTGGTAGACCCGCTCGAGGCGCGCCAACTGCTCGCGGTCGTTAACCCCTTCCACTTCGCTGGGCCGGTCGGGCTGGGTGACCGCAATCGCGATCCCGGCCGCCACTGCCAAGCCGATTAGATCGGTCAGGTAGTACTCGCGCTGGGCGTTGTCGCAGTCGATCTGGGGCAGCAGCGCGGCCAACTGCTCACTGCAGATCGCCAGTACGCCGGTGTTGACCTCGCTGACCGCCAACTCTGCTGGGCTGGCATCTTTCTGCTCGACAATGGCGGCCACCGCGCCGTCGCAGTCGCGGATAATCCGCCCGTAGCCGGTCGGGTCGGCCAGCTCGACCGTTAGCAGCCCAAGCTGCTCGGTGTTGACCGTCGCCAACAGGCGCGCCAGTGTCGCGGCGCTGATCAGCGGTACGTCGCCGTAGAGGACCAGCACCACACTCTGCTCGCGCAGCTGCGGCAGCGCTGCGGCAACGGCATCGGCGGTGCCGCGCTGCTCGGCTTGGCGGGCAAAGGCGACCGCGCGACCAGCCAGTGCCTGCTCTAACTGCTCTGCGGCGTGGCCGCTGACGACGATACTGCGCGCGTCGGGCAGGGCATTGGCCGCTGCCAACACGTGCTCGACCATCGGCCGACCGCCTAGTGGGTGCAGCACTTTCGGCTTGGCCGAGCGCATCCGCGTACCGCGGCCGGCCGCCAAAATAACAATGTCGGTTGCTCTACTCATGCGCTTCTGGGATCCTTGTCGCCTACTTGCGGTTAGCGGTGCAGTTTACCGCAAAGCCAGCCGCCACCCTATATGCCGTTTAGAGACATTACCATGCCGCGACTGTTCTCCTATGGCACCCTGCAGTTAGCACAGGTGCAACTGGCCACTTTTGGACGGCTGCTCGACGGCCAGACGGCGCAACTGCCGGGCTATCTAATCGGCCAACTTGAGATAACCGATCCGGCGGTGCTGGCCACTAGCGGTGAACGCTTTCACCCGATACTGCGCCGTACCACTGCCGCCGGCGCGGTCGTCGACGGCACGGTATTTGAGATCAGTGACGCCGAGTTGGCGGCAGCCGACCGCTATGAGGTCGCCGACTACCAGCGCCGCGAGGCGCTGCTCGAGGACGGCTCGCGCTGCTGGATCTACGCCGCGGCCGAGTAATCGCGACTTAATGGTTGGCCGGTAAAATGCAGGCACAAAAAAGGCAGCCGCTGGCTGCCTTTTTTTCACCGCGGCTACCATCAGCCGCCGAGTTTTTTGCGCAGTGTCTGCACGGTGCGCAGTTGCGCCGCCGCTTCAGCCAGCATCGAGGCCGCTTTCGAGTACTCAATTTCGCCGCTCTGGTTGTGCAGCGCCTGTTCAGCCGCCTTGACCGCTTCGGCTGCAGCCGCCTCGTCGATATCGTCAGCGCGCACGGCGCTGTCGGCGAGGATCGAGATCTTGTTGGGCTGCACCTCAAGGTAGCCACCCGACAGGTAGTAGATCTCTTCTTCGCCGTTCTGTTTAACGACTCGCACCGGGCCCGGCTTGAGGTCGCTAAGCAGTGCCGCGTGGCCGGGGGTAATGCCGAGCTCGCCGAGCGAACCGGTTGCCACCACCATCTCGACCAAGCCGCCAAACAGCGACTCGTCGGCGCTTACGATGTCACAATGCACTGTGATTGCCATACTGATCTGCCTTTATTAGTCGCTTACGCCTTCATCTTGGCGGCTTTTTCGACCGCTTCGTCGATGGTGCCGACCATGTAGAAGGCCTGCTCGGGAAGGTCATCGTAGTCACCGTTGAGAATACCGGTGAAGCCCGCGATGGTATCTTTCAGCGACACGTATTTACCGGGTGAACCGGTGAAGACTTCAGCAACATGGAACGGTTGCGACAGGAAGCGCTCAATCTTACGGGCGCGGGCTACTGCCAGTTTATCTTCTTCTGAGAGCTCATCCATACCGAGGATAGCGATGATGTCTTTGAGCTCTTTGTAGCGCTGCAGGTTGGACTGCACGCCGCGGGCAACCGCGTAGTGCTCTGCGCCGATGATCAGTGGGTCGAGCTGGCGCGAGGTTGAGTCGAGCGGGTCGACCGCCGGGTAGATACCCTTAGAGGCGATGTCGCGGCTCAGTACTACCGTTGAGTCCAAGTGGGCGAAGGTGGTCGCCGGCGACGGGTCAGTCAAGTCATCGGCCGGTACGTAGACCGCTTGTACCGAGGTGATTGAGCCGGTCTTGGTTGAGGTGATGCGCTCTTGCAGTACACCCATCTCTTCAGCCAGCGTCGGCTGGTAACCTACCGCTGACGGCATGCGGCCGAGCAGTGCCGATACTTCGGTACCGGCCAAGGTGTAGCGGTAGATGTTGTCGACAAACAGCAGGACGTCTTTGCCCTCGTCGCGGAACTTCTCAGCCATGGTCAGGCCGGTCAGTGCCACACGCAGACGGTTGCCCGGCGGCTCGTTCATCTGGCCGTAGACCATCGCCACTTTTGATTCGCTGGGGGTCTCGACGTTAACCACGCCCGACTCCTGCATTTCGTAGTAGAAGTCGTTACCTTCACGAGTACGCTCACCCACACCGGCAAATACCGACAAGCCAGAGTGCTCGGTAGCGATGTTGTTGATTAGCTCCATCATGTTAACGGTTTTACCCACACCGGCGCCGCCGAACAGGCCGACTTTACCACCCTTGGCGAACGGGCAGACCAGGTCGATCACTTTGATGCCGGTTTCAAGCAGGTCGGCTGAGGCCGACAGCTCATCGTAGGCGGGCGGCTTGCGGTGGATCGCCGCGCGGGCTTTCTCGCCGATCGGGCCTTTCTCGTCGATCGGGTTGCCGAGCACGTCCATGATACGGCCGAGTGTCTCAGTGCCGACCGGCACCATGATTGGGGCTTTGCTGTTGGCCACTTCGAGGCCGCGGCTGATGCCCTCTGACGAGCCCATCGCAATGGTGCGGACCACGCCGTCACCCAGCTGCTGCTGGACTTCGAGGGTCAAACCCTTGCTGTCGACAGTCAGTGCGTCATAGACGTTGGGGACCTGGTCGCGGGGAAACTCTACATCGATAACCGCGCCGATAATTTGTACGATACGTCCACTACTCATTTGCCAATCCTCTTTACTAAACCGTGTAACTCAACGTTTGGGTTAGATATTTTATTAAAACTTAAACTGCTGCTGCACCACTGACGATCTCAGACAACTCTTGCGTGATCGCCGCTTGGCGGGCCTTGTTGTAGAGCAGTTGTAACTCGTCGATGATATCGCCGGCGTTCTCGGTGGCGTTTTTCATCGCCAACATCCGCGCCGCCTGCTCACAGGCTTTGTTTTCAACAACGCCCTGGTAGACCTGCGATTCAATGTAGCGAACCAGCATACCGTCGAGGATCTCTTGAGCATCGGGCTCATAGAGGTAATCCCAGTGGTGTGCCAACTGCTCGTCTTCAATCGGCAGTAGTGGCAGTAGCTGGTCGACGGTCGGCTTTTGCGTCATGGTATTGACGAACTCATTGCTAACCACAAACAGCTTGTCGATCGAGCCCGACTCGTAGGCGTCGAGCATCACCTTGACGCCGCCGATCAGATCGGCCGCCATCGGCTCATCACCCAGTTCGCGAACCGCGGCAACCACATTGCCGCCGACCGAGTTGAAGAAGCCGGCCGCTTTGTTGCCGACTACGCAGACATCGATCTGTACTTCTTGATCGGACCACGCCTTCATCGACTTCAATGTCGCTTTGAACAGGTTGATGTTCAAGCCGCCACACAGACCGCGGTCTGTCGAGACGACGATATAGCCGACCCGCTTGACCGCGCGCTGCTCAAGGTAGGCGTGGCGATACTCAGAGGTGGCGTTGGCAATGTGCCCAACCACCGCGCGAATGCGCTGCGCGTAGGGCTTGCCGAGCGTCATCCGCTCCTGCGCCCGGCGCATCTTGCTCGCCGCCACCATCTCCATTGCACTGGTAATTTTCTGAGTGCTGCGGATGCTGACGATTTTCGTTTTAACTTCTTTTCCGACTGCCATTTATCTGCCTGTCTGGGTCGTTGTGCGGTGGGCTTGCGCCCACTGCCAAGTTAACAACACGGTGTGCTTGCCAATTACCACGTTTGGGTGCTGACAAACTGCTCCAGGGCGGCCTTGTAACCGGCCTCGATGTCGCTGTTCCAGTCGCCTGAGGCGTTGACCTGATCGAGCAGGTCGCTGTGCTCTGCTTTGACATAAGAGAGCAGCGCCGCTTCAAAGTCACCAATCTTGGCCACTTCAACGTCTTTCAAGAAACCGTTGTCGGCCGCATAGATCGACAGACCCATTTCCGCGATGCTCTGCGGCGAGTACTGCTTCTGCTTCATCAACTCGGTTACACGCTCACCGTGGTCGAGCTGCGCTTTGGTCGCTTCATCAAGATCCGAGGCGAACTGTGAGAATGCCGCCAGCTCGCGGTACTGAGCCAGTGCGGTACGGATACCGCCAGAGAGCTTCTTGATGATCTTGGTCTGTGCCGCACCACCTACGCGCGAGACCGAGACACCGGCGTTCATCGCTGGGCGCACGCCGGCGTTAAACATATCTGCTTCGAGGAAGATCTGGCCGTCGGTGATCGAGATCACGTTGGTCGGTACGAAGGCCGACACGTCACCCGCTTGGGTCTCAATGACCGGCAGTGCAGTCAGCGAGCCGGTTTTGCCTTTGACAGCGCCGTTGGTGAACTTTTCAACGTAGTCGGCGTTGACGCGCGCAGCGCGCTCTAGCAGACGGGAGTGCAGGTAGAACACGTCGCCGGGGTAAGCTTCGCGGCCCGGTGGGCGGCGCAGCAGCAGCGAGATTTGACGGTAGGCCCAAGCTTGCTTGGTCAGATCGTCGTAGATAATCAGGGCGTCTTCACCGCGGTCGCGGTAGTATTCACCGATGGTACAGCCGGCAAACGGAGCCAAAAATTGCATCGAGGCGGGGTCTGAAGCGGTCGCAGCCACTACCACGGTGTGCTCCATGGCGCCGTGCTCTTCGAGCTTGCGGACCACGGCGGCTACCGAGGAGGCCTTCTGGCCGACGGCAACGTAGACACACTTAATGCCCGAGCCCTTCTGGTTGATGATGGCGTCAACGGCGATCGCCGTCTTACCAATCTGGCGGTCACCAATGATCAGTTCGCGCTGACCGCGGCCGATTGGAACCATCGCATCGATCGCCTTAAGGCCGATCTGGACCGGCTGGTCGACCGACTGACGGGCGATAACGCCGGGGGCCACTTTCTCAACCGCGTCGGTCTCGGTGGCGTTGATCGGGCCTTTGCCGTCGATCGGGTTACCGAGTGCGTCGACAACGCGGCCTTCCAGCGCCGGACCGACCGGTACTTCGAGGATGCGGCCGGTACACTTGGCTTTTTGACCTTCGGCGAGAGTCTGGTAGTCGCCCAGTACCACGGCACCGACAGAGTCGCGCTCGAGGTTGAGTGCCATACCGTAGACACCGCCTTCGAATTCGATCATCTCACCGTACATCACTTCGGCGAGGCCGTGGATCAGGATGATACCGTCCGACACCGAGACAATGGTGCCCTCGTTGCGGGCCTGGGTGGAGACTTCAAGCGCGTCGATACGCGACTTGATAATTTCACTGATTTCAGAGGGATTCAGTTGCTGCATGGTTGTGCCTCAAATCCTAGCTATTTAATGATTCGGCGAGTTTTGCTAACCGGCCGCGAATAGACCCGTCGATGACGGTATCTCCAGCGCGAATTAACGCACCACCCAGCAGGCTCTTGTCGATCGAGACCTGCATGTTTACCTTGCGGTCGAGTTTGGCGGCGAGCGCGTCACTCAACTTTTGCTGCTGTGCGTCGTCTAACTCAACGGCCGCTACGACTTCGACCTCTACGGCGCGTTCGCGGTTGGCTTTGAGCACATCAAACTGCTGTGAAATGTGCGCCAACAGCGCCAGCCGGTTGTTCTCCGCCAGCACCCGTATAAAGTTCTGTTGCGGCGCCGCTAGCTGCTCGCCACACAAACCGATAACCGCCTCGGCCTGCTGTTCGCTGGTGTGGCTCGGCGAGCTCAACAGCGCAGCCACGTTTGGCTCCACCGCGACGCGGGCCGTCAGCGCCAAGCTGGCCGACCACGCCTGCAGGTGGTCGGCGGCCGCGGCGTATTCAAACGCGGCTTTTGCATAGGGCCGAGCCAGTGTGCTCAATTCCGCCATGATCGACTCCGGTTACAGCTGTGCTGCGAGTTTGTCGACGAGATCGCGATTGGCTTTCTCGTCGATGGCCGCCTCGAGAACCTTCTCGGCCCCGGCGAGGGCGAGCCCTGCAACCTTGGCACGCAGCTCTTCTTTGGCGCGGTTCACTTCCTGCTCAACCTCAGCCTGTGCCGCCGCCTTGAGTCGATCACCCTCACTGATGGCTTGCTGCTTAGCTTCGTCTACAATTTGGTTGGCGCGCTTATTGGCTTGATCAACAATCACCGCGGCGTCTTGCTTGGCCTCTTTGAGTTGATCGGTCGCCTTGTCTTGAGCGAGCTCAAGGTCGCGCATCGCGCGGTCCGCGGCGTCGAGACCGTCAGCAATCTTCTGCTGGCGCTCTTCCATCGCGGTAATAATCACCGGCCATACAAACTTCATGCAGAACCAAACGAAAAACGCAAAGGTCAGCATTTGGCCAAAAAGCGTTAAATTAATGTTCACGCCGTTACCTCTTTAGTTGCTGGCACTGGCCGTGGTCGGCAGCGCCCTGTTATTGCTACGGGCGGCGGCTAGCCGCCGCCCGACCCGGTGGCTGATTAAGCAGCGACGCCAGGAGCAACAACGAAGATCAGGTACATAGCGATACCCACACCGATAATCGGCACAGCATCGATCAGGCCGGCGAGCAGGAACATTTTGCCCTGCAGCATCGGGCCGAGTTCTGGTTGACGAGCGGTGCCTTCGATCAGCTTGCCGCCGAGAAGACCCATACCAATTGCCGCACCGAGTGCGCCGAGACCGAGCATGATTGCTGCAGCGATAATGACAAGTGCCATTGTTGACTCCTGATTTACTAGTTGAGTGGATGTTACAGGTTGAAAATTAGTGGTCCTCGTGCGCCATACTTAAATAGACGACGGTTAACACCATGAAAATAAAGGCTTGCAGAGTGATCACCAGAATATGGAAGACCGCCCAACCCCACTGCATAACGCCGCCGGCAAGGTTGAAGATACCACCGACCACTACCATCACAGCAGCGACCAACAGGATCATTCGACCGGTGGCAATTTTACCCTTCAAGTTGAGCCAGCAGAGCGCGACAACCGCGGCAAAACCAACACCCCAAAGGACAAAACTCTCGTGTGCGCCAAACAGCGCCGCTTGCAGGCCGCCACCTAGAGCGCCGGCGCTAGCCATGGCGCCAAACATCGTGGCAATAAGGATAAAGATCATCTCACCGGCGTACATGTTACCGAACAACCGCAGCCCGAGCGAAAACGGCTTGGCGAGCAGGCCGACCGTCTCCATGAACAGGTTGATCGGAATGAAGCCCCAGTGGTTAAAGGGGTGCATGGTCAGCTCTTTGACAAAACCGGTACCTTTGATTTTGATTGAGTAGAACAGCATTAAAATGAAAACACCCAGCGCCATACCCAGTGTGATATTGGGGTCGGTCGAGGGGACAATTTTTTGATAGTGCACGCCGGCGTAGCTTAGCAGGGTCGGGATCAAATCAACCGGCAGCAGATCCATCAAGTTCATCAGGAAGATCCAGACAAAAATGGTCAACGCCAACGGGGCGACCATCTTGTTTCGGCCGTGAAAGGCATCTTTGACCGAACCGTCGATAAACTCAACCACCATCTCAACAAAGTTAAGCCAGCCGCTCGGCACATCGGTAGAGACTTTTTTCGCGGCGCGGACAAACATCCAGCAGAACAGGGCACCGAGACCGATCGACCAGAGCATCGAGTCGACGTGGATAGCCCAAAATCCCATCGCCGCCGCCTCTACACCGCCGTGCGCCATGGTCCAAGTGTCTTCTGCCAACACTTCAACGGCGCCGTCAGCCTGGTGGCGCTCAAAACCGGCAGGCAGCTTGCCATACACCAGGTTGGTCAGGTGGTGTTGGATGTACTCTGTGGTTGTCGCAGGATTACTACCAGCCATCTTTCTCTCTCAATGTACGGTATATCGTTTAGGTCACTACTGCCTAGAGGCACCAACTAACCGTGCCGCTAGTGCGTTGTGCACCACAATCATGACAGCGAAGGTGACAAACAACACCTCCACGCGGGGTGGTTTCACCACCACCAGCGCCGCTACAAACAGCGTCGCCGTTAAAATAATCTTGCCGCTCTCACCCCAATACATGGCGCGGACCATTCGGTCGAGCTGGCGCGCCCCAGTGTAACGGAACGCTTGAAAGTTAAACCACGCCTGCGGCAGACTCTGCAGCAGGCCACCCAACATGACCGCTTGACCGTACTCTGAGCCCACCAAACAGGCGATCAGCGTCGCGCCAGTGAGAAACAGATGGTGAATCAGTAACAGCTTGAGTAGCGGCGGTTTGGTTATCGTGGTCATTACCGCCCCCGCTTGCCGGTGCTATTTTGCTGCAGCCCCCAGCAAGCGGCCGCAATTATAGGGAGAGTGGCGACCAAACTCAACAGAGGGTCGACCTTTGTCGAAGCTATTTGGCGACCATGACCGCTATTCACCGCTGCTATGGAGGCCAATTAACGAATATGGGCGAGAATACCGTCCAACTCATCGAGGCTGGCGTAGCTCAACACCAGTTTGCCGCCGCCGTTGGCGCGGTGCTGCAGTGCCACCGGCGCGCCGACCTTCTCAGAGAGCTCACGCTCAAGCTGAGCGATATCGCCATTGGCCGGCTGAGCGGTAGTTTTTGCCGATTTACCGGCCAGCAACTGGGCGACCAGCTTCTCGGTCTGGCGGACCGTCAGCCCCTTGGCGACGACGCTGCGAGCAGCGCTACCCTGTTGTGTGGCCGGCAGGGCGAGTAGACACTTGCCGTGGCCCAAATCGATATCGCCGCGCTCCAGCATGGTCTGTACCTCGGCCTCCAGTGCCGACAGTCGCATCAAGTTGGCGACCGCCGAGCGCGATTTGCCGACCGCCTCGGCAACCTGTTGCTGGGTGAGCGAGAACTCCTCCTGAAGGCGGATCAGCGCGCGCGACTCTTCGATAGCGTTGAGGTTTTCGCGCTGAATATTCTCGATCAGCGCCATGGCGATAGCGGCCTCGTCAGAGACCTCGCGGACAATCGCCGGCACACTGTCCAGCCCAGCTTGTTGGCTGGCCCGCCAGCGCCGTTCACCGGCGATGATCTCGTAGCGGTTGGCGTCGATGGCGCGCACCACGATCGGCTGCATCACCCCTTGGGTTTTGATCGACTCGGCCAGCTCGGCGAGCGCCTCGGGGTCGAGATCGCGGCGCGGCTGGTATTTGCCGCGCTGCAGTAGCTCGACCGGCAGCTGCAGCAGCTGGCCATCGCTGGCCGGCTGGGCGGCGGCGCTATCGGTGCTGTCTGCCGTTGGGGGTTGGTGTGGGTCGGCACTGTAACCGAGCAGCGCATCCAACCCTTTGCCGAGGCTTTTTCTCTTGGTTGACATAGTATTCCCTTGTTATCAGTTAGCCAGCGGCGCTGTGGCGGCGAATCATCTCATCGGCCAGCGCCAGGTAGGCGAGCGCCCCCTTGGAGCCGCGGTCGTAGGCGAGACAGGGCAGCCCGTGGCTAGGCGCCTCAGCGAGGCGGACATTGCGCGGTATCGCGGTGCGATAGACCTTATCGCCAAAAAATTTATAGAGCTGATCGGATACCGCGCCGGTCAAGCCTGCGCGCTGGTCGTACATGGTACGCAAAATACCTTCAATGCGCAGCGCCGGGTTGAGCTCGCGGCCGATCTGGCTGATGGTCCGCGACAGGTCGGTCAACCCCTCCAGCGCGAAGTATTCGCACTGCATGGTGATCAACACACTCTGCGCCGCCACTAGGGCGTTAACCGTCAGTAGATTGAGCGACGGCGGGCAGTCGATCAATATGTAATCATACTGGTCGGCGACCTCACTAAGCAGGGTAGCGAGCTGCTGCTGGCGGTCGACGCGCTGTATCAGCTGCACATCGGCTGCCACCAGATCACCGTTGGCCGGCAGTAGATCGTAGCCGCCCGACTCGCTGCGAACTACCACCTCGGCAAAGCTGGCGCTGCCCAACAACAGGTCGGCAACCGTCTGCTCGCGGCCATTTTTGTCGATCCCGGAGCCCATGGTGGCGTTGCCCTGTGGGTCCATATCAACCAGTAGCACCCGCTTGGCGTAACTGGCCAGTGAGGCGGCGGTATTGACGGCGGTAGTGGTTTTTCCGACGCCGCCCTTCTGGTTGGCGATCGCAATCACTCTGCTGTGCGTTTGGCTCACACGCTGTTCCTTCTCTGCAGGGCCGGCGGCGCCGTCCACGGTTTAACTCTCTCTGCTGCGTCGCAACACCACCGCGTGGCGCTGCTCGGCGCCAAGGCCGGGCACGCTTAACTCGATAGTGTCGGTGATCTGCCACACTGCGGCGGTCTTCAATGCGCTCAATTCAGCGAGCTCGCTAGCGGCTAGCTTTCCCTTCATCGCGACGATCGAGCCGCCCGCGGCAACCAGCGGCTCACAGGCTAGCAGCATAGCACCGAGTGAGGAAAACGCGCGACTAATCACCTGATCGTAGGGGCGCTGCGGGGTGTGCTGTTCGACACGGCAGTGGTGCTCAGTGACATTGGTCAAGCCGAGCTGGGTGCGCGCGTGGAACAGAAATCGGGTTTTCTTGCCGTTGCTGTCGAGCAGGTGGTAGTCGCGCTGCGGGGCGGCGATCGCCAATACCATGCCGGGCAGCCCCGGGCCGGTACCGACATCGAGCAGCCGGTCGCCGTCAACCAGATGAACCACGGCCAACGAATCGAGCAGATGGCGTACCACCATCTGTTCGGGTTGGGTGATTGCGGTCAGGTTGTAGGCGCGATTCCAGCGCAGCAGCTCAGCCAGGTAGTCGAGCAGCTGGTCAAGCTGGGCGTCACTGAGCGCCACCTTGAGCTCGGCGGCGCCGGCGCGCAGCTGGGCGGCGAGTCTGTCGCGGTTAAACTGAGCCATCTCAGGCAGCGTTGCGTTTTTTTAACTGGATTAACAGTAGCGATATCGCCGCGGGGGTCACCCCGGGGATACGCGCGGCGCGGGCCAGTGTCTCGGGGCGCGCCTCGCTGAGCTTCTGCTTGAGCTCGTTGGATAGCCCAGAGATCTGCAGGTAGTCAAACTCGGCCGGGATCGCCGTCTGCTCGTGGCGCTGCATGCGCTCGATATCGTCTTTCTGACGATCGATGTAGCCGGCGTATTTGGCGGCTATCTCGATCTGCTCGGCCACCGCCGGGTCAACTGCCGGCGCACCGGGGAGCTCGGCGATCACCGCATAATTGAGCTCCGGCCGCTTGAGCAACTCAAACAGCGAGTACTCGCGAGCCAGCGGCTTTTCGCTGTAGCGGTTAATCACCGCGGCGGCGGCTCCGCTCGGTTGCGCATAGGTGGTGCGCAGCCGCTGGCGCTCTTGCTCTATCGCCTCGCGCTTGGCGCTAAATGCCGCCCAGCGGTGGTCATCGACCAAGCCCAGCTCGCGGCCCTTTTCGGTGAGGCGCAGATCGGCGTTGTCCTCTCGCAACAGCAACCGGTACTCGGCGCGGCTGGTAAACATCCGGTAGGGCTCCAGGGTGCCCATGGTAATCAAGTCGTCGACCAACACGCCGATGTAGGCCTCGTCGCGACGCGGGCACCACGCTTCGCGGCCCTGTACCTGCAGGGCGGCGTTGGCACCGGCCAACAGCCCCTGGGCGGCGGCCTCCTCGTAACCGGTGGTGCCGTTGATCTGGCCGGCAAAAAACAGCCCGCCGATAAACCGACTCTCCAGCGAATAGCGCAGATCCTGCGGATTGAAAAAATCGTACTCTATGGCGTAGCCGGGGCGGCTGATATGGGCGTTCTCAAAGCCGACAATCGAGTGCACCATGGCCAGCTGAACATCGAACGGCAAGCTGGTTGAGATACCGTTCGGGTAGAGCTCGTGGGTGGTTAGCCCCTCGGGCTCAACAAAGATCTGGTGGCTGCTCTTGTCGGCAAAGCGCACCACTTTGTCCTCGATCGAGGGGCAGTAGCGCGGCCCAATGCCGTCGATGACACCGGTGTAAAGCGGCGAGCGGTCCATGCCACCTTGGATAATGTCGTGGGTCTGCTGATTGGTGTGGGTGACATAACAGCAGATCTGCTCGGGGTGCTGCTCGACCGAGCCGAGGTAGGAGACCACCGGCAGCGGGGTATCGCCCCACTGCTCGGTCATTTTGCTAAAGTCGACCGAGCGCGCGTCTATCCGCGGCGGGGTGCCGGTTTTCAGGCGATCGACCCGCAGCGGTAGCTCGCGCAAGCGCGCCGCCAATGAGGTGGCCGGAGGGTCACCAGCGCGGCCGGCTGCGTAGTTTTCAAGCCCGACATGGACCTTGCCGGCCAAAAACGTCCCGGCGGTGATCACCACACTGCGCGCCTTAAAGGTCAGCCCCATCTGGGTGACCACACCTTCGACGCGATCGTTGACGACCACTAGATCCTCTACCGCCTGCTGAAACAGCTGCAGGTTGGGCTGGTTCTCTAGTATCTCGCGGATCGCCGCTTTGTAGAGTATCCGGTCGGCTTGGGCGCGGGTAGCGCGCACCGCCGGCCCCTTGCGCGAGTTGAGTACCCGAAACTGTATGCCGGAGAGGTCGGTCGCGGTAGCCATCGCGCCACCGAGTGCATCGACCTCTTTGACCAGGTGGCTCTTGCCAATTCCGCCAATAGCCGGGTTACATGACATCTGGCCGAGCGTCTCAATATTGTGGGTCAACAGCAGGGTTTGGCAGCCCATCCGCGCCGCAGCGAGGGCGGCCTCGGTACCGGCGTGGCCGCCACCGACAACGATGACATCGAACACTGTGGGGTAGTGCATGAAAACCTCTGGGCTAGCGGGCGGTTTGTACAGCGGGCTGCTGATAGCGGGCGGCATTATACGCCAAACTGGCTACTATTTGACCAGCCATTGTGAGATCGCTTAATGGCGGTGTTCGAGCGGTTGTGATTAATAAGTTAACCTAATGTTTAGTGAAAAAGAGTGGGTGAGTTATAGTCTTATTGTTATTAGCAACCCATCAGGGCTGGGATAGATTTTTTTTATCTAGCTATTACATAGGTTTAGATTGATTTTTGGGCGGTATAAAACGGCCGCTCTGCTGGGTGTTAATCGCTGCCAAGGTGTGTACGGCCAGTATAACTTTTCGGCTAGGCGCGGCCATTTGGCCGCTATGGATGAATGCGGTGGATAAATAGTTCTGTTGCGCGCAGGTTATACACAGCTTGTTATGGCGCCCGTCCATTTGTGGATAAAGCTGTGGGTGAGTGTGGGTAAGTTGCTGTGTATGGTGGCTGCTAGCATCGCGGCGGCGCGGCTTGCGGGGGAATGGCGCCTCTCTGTTGGTGGTTGACTACAGCAGAGACGGGTTGATAAATTGCCTTGCGTTTGTGCGCCAGCACCATTAGAATCGCCCGCCCTCGGCCCCATTCGGCCGGAAAAATTCAATTTCAGTGTTTTTGACGGACAGTTATCATGAAAAGAACGTTTCAGCCCAGTGTTATCAAGCGCAAGCGCACCCACGGTTTTCGCGCTCGTATGGCGACTAAAAATGGCCGCGCAGTGCTGTCGCGCCGTCGCGCCAAAGGCCGCAAGCGCCTGGCCGCATAAGTTAGTCCCTGTTGGGCGCGCCGGTACAGTGTGTGCTGGTGGCTGGTTTTGAGCCAGAGCTTTAGCCGCGCGCAGCGGCTGTTGACCCCAAAAGACTTTAAGGCAGTGTTTGACCGCAACGAATCTCGTGCGGGCAACGCTGCCTTTTTGTTGTTGGCGCTACCCAATGGCGGCTCGTACTCACGGCTCGGTTTGGTCGTCGGCAAAAAAGCCCTTAAACGCGCAGTTGATCGCAACCGAGTGAAGCGTTTGGTTCGCGAGAGCTTTCGTCACACTGCG
The DNA here is from genome assembly GCA_024639885.1 of Porticoccaceae bacterium. Lineage (GTDB taxonomy): Bacteria > Pseudomonadota > Gammaproteobacteria > Pseudomonadales > Porticoccaceae > LSUCC0057. Next base: position 41,140 of record JAHEGD010000005.1, read on the forward strand.
TTTTTCCAGCCGGTCGATATTGTCTTTCTTGCCCGCGCTGGGGTAGGTCCAGCGCTCGCTGGCGATTTCGGGGGCCAGTTGGCAGCTGAGTGGGCGCGCCTCAACCGTCGCTTGGCAGCGCCCCAAGGCCAATGAACACCCCGCAGCAAGCCGCAAAGTGGCTGTTATTAAAGTTGCTGCGCGGTTATCAGGTGGCGATCAGCCCGTGGTTGGGTAGCAACTGTCGATTTCACCCGACCTGCTCGCAATACGCGGTCGAGGCAGTGGAGTTGCACGGCGTGGTCAAAGGGGGTTACCTTAGCTTGCGTAGAATTATAAAATGCCATCCGTTCCACCGCGGTGGCGTTGACCTTGTCCCGGGCCGGCCATCTTCAATCGAGCAGTGTCGCGATAGCAACCCTTCAGCCGCGTCTGATCATGCGGAATCTCACCAGAATAAAGAGTCTCAATAATGGATTGGCAAAGAAACGGTTTACTCGCGGGTAGTTTGGTAGTGGCGCTGCTGCTGTTTAATCAGTGGATGAGCTTTACCGAGGCGCGCAAGCCGGCGGTGGTGGCAGAGCAGCTGTTGGTGCCGGGGCAGGGCGACAGCTCGGCTCAGTTCGACGGACGAGTAGAGAGCGGTGTTGGTGCCGCCAGTGATCTACCGGTGGCGCGCGATCTTCCTGAAGCGATCGACACCAGCGCGGCGATTAGTTCGAGCCGTTTGGTTACCGTTGAGAGCTCGCAGTTCAGTGTGGTGATTGATAGCCATGGCGGCGACATTGTCCAGGTTAAACTCAAGCAGCACCTCGACGCACCGGCCGCCAAGGGAGGACAACCGTTTACCCTGCTGACGCGCACTCAAAATAATACCTACGTCGCTAAGAGCGGGCTGGTCGGGATTAACGCTACCGATACCCGCGACGGACGTCCGCAGTTCGTGGTTGGGCGCGACAGTGTCGATGTGACCACCGGTGTAGAGCAGCTCGACCTGGTAACACGCAGCAACGGTGTGCTGATCACCAAGCGGTTTACTTTCACTCCGGGCAGCTATCAGATCGGCGTTGAGTATCTTATTCACAACCCGACCGCGAGCCAGTGGAGCGCGGTTTTTTACGGTCAGATCAACCGCGACTCACACAAGCCGTTGGTCAACGCGACGGGCGTGCAGCCCTACCTGGGGGGTGCGCTGCGCACCGCCGAGAAAAATTACCGCAAGGTCACCTTCGGCGACATGCAGGACGGCAAGCTTGAAGAGAGCATTAGCGGCGGTTGGGTGGCGATGTTGCAGCACTATTTTATTGGTGCCTGGATCCCCGATCAAAATGCGACCAACCACTTTTCTCTGCGTAAAATTAACGGCCAAGACCTTTACGTGATGGGCTACACCAGTGACCCTATTGTGGTTCCTGCCGGCCAGATCGGCAGCTATCAGACCTCGTTTTACGCGGGGCCGAAGGATCAGGAGGTGCTGGCCGGGCTGGCTGAGCACCTCGATTTAACCATCGACTACGGGTTTCTCTGGCTGCTCGCCAAACCGATTTTCACTTTGATGCAGTGGATCCACAATGTGGTCGGCAACTGGGGTTGGTCGATCATCCTGTTGACCGTGGTAATCAAGTTGACGCTCTACCCACTGTCGGCAGCGAGCCTGCGGTCGATGGCGAAGATGCGCAAGTTGCAGCCTGAAATGGCTCGTCTCAAGGATCTTTACGGTGACGATCGCCAGAAGATGTCTGGCGAACTGATGGGCCTTTACAAGAAGCACAAAGTCAACCCGGCCGGTGGCTGCCTGCCGGTGCTGCTACAGATGCCGGTCTTTATCGCTCTCTACTGGGTGCTGCTGGAGAGTGTCGAGATTCGCCACTCGTCGTTTATCTTCTGGCTTACTGATCTGAGTGCCAAAGATCCCTATTTTGTACTGCCGCTGATTATGGGTGCCAGCATGTATTTTATGCAGCGCTTGCAGCCGATGCCACCCGATCCGATGCAGGCCAAGATCATGAAGATCATGCCGGTCGCCTTCACCTTCTTCTTTATGCTGTTCCCGGCCGGCCTGGTACTCTACTGGACCACTAACAACCTGCTGTCGATGGCCCAGCAAATTATTGTTAACCGCCAGATAGAGGCCGGCAAAGGCTGAGTCTGTGGTAGCTAACCAGCGCGACACCATCGCCGCCATCGCCACCGCACCGGGGCGCGGTGGGGTCGGTATCGTCAGGCTCTCCGGCCCACAGGCGCGGCCGCTCGGCGAAGCGCTGTGCGGCCGGCAGTTGACCCCACGGCACGCCCACTACTGTGACTTTTGCGCCGGCGACGGCGAGCTGCTCGACCAGGGCATCGCGATCTATTTCGCCCAGCCCCACTCCTTTACCGGGGAAGAGGTGGTCGAGCTGCAAGGGCACGGCGGGCCGGTCATTCTCGACCAGCTGCTCGCCGAGCTGCTCAAGGCCGGCGCTCGCCAGGCTCGCCCGGGCGAGTTCAGCGAACGCGCCTTTCTCAACGACAAGTTGGACCTCACCCAAGCCGAGGCGATCGCCGACTTGATCGACGCCAGCAGCCAGGCCGCAACACGCTCGGCGCTGCGCTCACTGCAGGGCGCTTTTTCTGCCGCTGTTGAGCAGTTGCTGGTCCAGATGACCCGGCTTCGAGTATTCGTTGAGGCGTCTATCGACTTTCCCGAAGAGGAGATCGATTTTCTTGCCGACAGTGCACTGCACAGCCAGCTACAGGCATTGATCGCGGCGCTGCAAAGCACGCTGGCCGGCGCCCGCGAGGGGGCGCTGCTGCGCGACGGCATTAAGGTGGTGCTAGCCGGTCGACCGAACGCCGGTAAGTCGAGTCTACTCAACCAACTGGCCGGCCGCGACAGCGCGATTGTTACCGAGCAGGCCGGCACCACCCGCGACCTGCTTAAAGAGCAGCTGGTACTGGACGGGCTGCCGGTCGAGATTGTCGACACCGCCGGCCTGCGCGATAGCGACGATCTGGTTGAGCGAGAGGGTATCCGGCGGGCGCGCGCCGAGATCGCTCAAGCCGACCTCTGCCTGCTGTTAGTCGATGACCCAGAGTGCCACCAGAGCGGTGCAGCCCCCAATCTGGCGGCGCTGCTGACCGACCTGCTCGGCGATAGCGCGCTGCTCGATCGCACCGTGGTCGCGCTCAATAAAGCCGATCTCTACGGCGGTGCGGTGGGCCAGCTCGAGGCTGACTACCCGCTGTTTGCGCTCTCGGCCGCGACCGGCAGTGGGGTGCCGGCACTGGTTGCCCATATTCAAAAGGCAGCCGGTTACCGGGCCACTGAGAGCGGCGGCTACTCGGCGCGCCGGCGCCACATCGATGCTCTCGAGCGGGCGCTGGCACTGGTGAGCGACGGTTACCGCCACCTACAAGCGACCGCTGCCGGCGAACTGCTCGCCGAAGACCTGCGTATCGCCCAGCAGGCGCTCGGCGAAATCACTGGACAGGTCAGTAGCGATCAGCTGCTCGGGGAGATATTCTCCTCTTTTTGTATCGGCAAATAGCCCGTTATTAGTAACTGATAAGAATTATCCGACCAGACCGACTGGTCTGGTCACTCTATCGCTGAATGGCGGCCCATTGTCGCGTTAGCTGGCTCGCAAAGTGGCCTAATTGTCATTCTCCACCACTTCTCTACACACTTAGAAACAGAGTTATACACAGGATAGTATAATAAATAACCAGTAAAAACCGACTTGCTTGTGGGTAAGTTTTCTGCTTACTGTTTTTAACTTGTTGTTTTAGTTGGTTTTGTTTTTACCTCTTGCTTTATGTCGGTTTCTATTGGTGTGGATAACTGGTCGCGTTGAGGTTAGAATCCCTCTTCATTTTTCGGCCCCAATAGCGCATTGGCCGGTGGGCTGGTGAAGATAATAAAAATAGGTGAGCGAGGGATTCGTGTCCGACCCAATTTGGCATCAATGTCAGCAGCGGCTGCAGCTCGAGCTGCCGGCGCAGCAGTACACCACCTGGATTAAACCGCTGGCCGCGGAGTTGCTTGGCGACGCCGCTATGCTGCAGCTGCGCGCGCCCAACCGGTTTATTCAAGAGTGGGTCAACAGCAAGTACCGGTCGCGGATCAAAGAGCTGGTCAGCGATCTCGGCTACCCGCAGACCCAGGTCGAGGTGGCGGCGGGGGCGCCAGCCCAGCCGTTGGAGAGCAATCGACCGGCCGAGCCCGTTGTGGCGCCGTTGATCGCTGCGCAGGCGCTCGCTCCGGCGCAGCCCGAGACTATCGTTCAGCAAGCTAGCAGCCCATTAATTATCGCCAACTCAGCGCCGGCGGTGCACACTTCCGCGGCCGAGCGCAGTATGCGCAGCAATCTGATGGAGAACTACACGTTCGACACGTTTGTTGAGGGTAAGTCTAATCAGCTGGCTTTCGCCGCCGCTCAACAGGTCGCCGAGAACCCGGGTGGCTCCTACAACCCGCTATTTATTTACGGCGGTGTCGGCCTGGGTAAAACCCACCTGATGCACGCGGTTGGCAACGCGCTGCGCGCCCGCAAACCGGACGCCAAAATTGTCTACCTGCACTCCGAGCGGTTTGTCGCCGACATGGTCAAGGCGTTGCAGCTCAAGGCGATCGACGAGTTTAAGCGCTTCTACCGGTCAGTCGATGCGCTGTTGATCGATGATATTCAGTTTTTCGCCGGCAAAGACCGCTCGCAGGAGGAGTTTTTCCACACCTACAATGCGCTGCTTGAGGGCGGCCAGCAGATGATTCTTACCAGCGACCGCTACCCAAAAGAGATTGACGGCGTTGAAGAGCGGCTTAAATCTCGGTTTGGCTGGGGATTGACGGTCGCGGTTGAGCCGCCCGAACTGGAGACCCGGGTGGCGATCTTAATGAACAAGGCCGAGCAGAGCGGTATGGTGCTGTCGCGCGATGCGGCGTTTTTTATCGCCCAGCGAATCCGCTCCAATGTTCGCGAGCTGGAGGGGGCGCTCAAGCGGGTGATGGCCCATGCGCAGTTCACCCGCCGCGCTATCGATATCGACCTTATTCGCGAGTCGTTAAAAGACTTGTTGGCACTCCAAGACAAGCTGGTTACCATAGACAACATCCAGAAAGTGGTGGCGGACTACTATCAGATGAAGCTGTCTGATCTGCTCTCCAAGCGGCGTACCCGCTCGGTGGCGCGGCCGCGCCAGGTGGCGATGGCGCTGGCTAAAGAGCTCACCTCGCACAGCCTGCCGGAGATCGGCGACGCCTTTGGTGGCCGCGATCACACCACCGTGCTGCACGCGTGCCGCAAGATTAAAGAGCTGGAAGGGGCTGATCGCGAGGTTGAGCGAGACTTGAAAAACCTCTACCGAACACTGTCGACATAAAACCCAAGTAACTGATTTTAAAGGTAAAAAGATGAAGTTTTCGCTAGAGAGGGAAGCCCTGCTAAAACCGTTGCAGATGGTGGTTGGGGTGGTTGAGCGGCGCCAGACACTGCCAATCTTATCCAATGTGATGCTGTCGCTGAGCGGTGGCAGGCTGTCGGTGACCGCCACTGATCTCGAGGTTGAGATCGTCGGTTACGCTGCGATCAGCGGCGACATCGAGGAGGGCGAGGTCACCGTCCCGGCGCGCAAGTTTCTCGACATTTGTCGCTCGCTGCCAGACCAGGCGATGGTCTCCTTTAGCAGTGCCGACGGCCGCGCCCAGGTTAAGAGCGGCCGCAGCCGTTTTACCCTGTCGACCCTACCGGCCAACGAGTTTCCGTCAGTCGATAGCGGCGACAGCTCGGCGACGGTCAGTATCGCCTCGGCAGCGCTCAAAAAGCTGATCGACGCGACCGGCTTTGCGATGGCTCAGCAGGATGTTCGCTACTACCTCAACGGTATGCTCTGGGAGTTGAGCCAGACCAATCTGCGCGTGGTGGCCACCGATGGCCACCGCATGGCGCTGGCCGACCAGCCGTGCGAGAGCAGTGTCAGCGAGACCACCAAGTCGATTCTGCCGCGTAAAGGGGTGGTCGAATTGGTGCGTCTGCTAGGCGACGACGACCAGATCGAGATTCAGCTCGGCGGCAACCATCTACGCATCGCCACCGACAGCTTTCGGTTTATCTCCAAACTGGTCGACGGCGCCTACCCGGACTACCAGCGGGTGCTGCCCAAGGGTGGCGACAAGATCATTGAGGGTGATCGCGCCGAGCTCAAGCAGGCGTTTAGCCGCACTGCGATTCTCTCCAACGAGAAGTACCGCGGCATCAAACTCAATCTGGCCGCCGGCCAGCTGCTGTTGACCGCTAACAACCCCGAGCAGGAGCAGGCGGAGGAGGAGGTCGGTGTCGATTACAGCGGTGAGGAGCTCGAGCTCGGCTTTAACGTCAGCTACCTGATCGATGTCGTCAATGTGCTCAAGGGCGACAAGATTCGCATGACCCTGGCCGACGCCAACTCCAGCGCGCTGGTCGAGGACCCGCAGGACCCCAGCGCGGTCTATGTCGTCATGCCGATGAGGCTCTAAGCCGACACCGGCAGCGGTTCAAGCGCGACGTTTTGCAGCTCCTACGGCTCGATCTGCTGGCGGTTCGCAACCTCAGCGAGGCGCGTATCGACTGCCACCCGCGCGCCAACATTTTCTACGGCCAAAATGGCAGCGGCAAGACCAGCCTCCTCGAGGGGCTGGCGCTGCTCAGCCGCGGCCGCTCTTTCCGGCAGCGCGATGCGCGCAGCATTATCAACCACCAGGCAGAGAGTCTGGTTGTTTCGGCGCGCTGCCAGCAGAGCGGTAATGGCAACCAGCCGGTGCCGTTTACGGTGGGGATCAGCCGCAGCCGGGCAGGGCAGCCGCAGGCGCGCCATAACGGAGCGTTGGTCGCCAGCGCTATGGAGCTCTCTGCGCTACTGCCACTGCAGGTAATTGAGCCGCAGAGCTTCCAGCTGCTTGAGGGTGGGCCGCTGCAGCGCCGTCAATTTATAGACTGGGGTGTGTTCCACGTGGAACAGCGCTATCGAGGCCACTGGCTGGCCTATCAGCGCGGCTTAAAACAGCGCAATGAGCTGCTCCGTCGTGGTAGAATAAGCGACGATTTAATCGCGCCGTGGAGTGCCCTGCTGGCAGAGCATGGCTCGGCGATTGGCGGTTATCGAGCCGACTATTTGGCAGCATTGACGCCGTTTGTCGACCAGCAGCTGAAGCGCTTTGGCGCGCTCGGTAACGTGGTGTTGATCTACCAACCGGGCTGGTCGGGCGAGCACGGCTCGCTGGCAGAGGCGCTGGCGGCCGGATTGGAGCGCGAAAAGCGCCGCGGCGTGACCCTGAGTGGGCCGCACCGCGCCGAGCTCAAGGTCGCTATAGATGGCCGGCCGGCGGCAGAGGTAATGTCGCGCGGTGAGTTAAAGCTGCTGGTCTACGCGTTAAAGCTGGGCCAGGCAGAGCTGTTTGCGGCCCGTTGCGGTGAGCCGTGCGTGCTGGCGATCGACGATCTGCCGGCCGAGTTGGACTACCGCCATCGCGGTCAGGTGTTGGCTGCGATAGCTGGGCTGGGCGGGCAGAGTTTTATTACCGGGGTGGATTGGGCCGATTTTGCCCCGTTTACGGCAGAGATTGGAGCAGCGACCCTGTTCCACGTGGAACAAGGTGCGATACGAGCGGCCGATTAGCCGCCACCAAAGTAGAGAGGGACGACGATGAGCGACAGCGATACCCAGCCGCAGGGCTATGATTCTTCCAGCATTAAGGTGTTAAAAGGGCTCGATGCGGTGCGCAAGCGCCCCGGCATGTACATCGGCGACACCGATGATGGCACGGGTCTCCACCACATGGTCTTCGAGATTGTCGACAACTCTATCGATGAGGCGCTGGCAGGTCACTGCAGTGAGATCCGCGTAGTGATTCACCCCGATGAGTCGGTCTCGGTATCAGATAACGGCCGCGGCATACCGACCGAGATGCACGAAGAGGGTGTCTCGGCGGCAGAGGTGATCATGACCGTGCTGCACGCCGGTGGTAAGTTTGACGACAACACCTACAAGGTGTCGGGTGGCCTGCACGGTGTGGGCGTCTCGGTGGTCAACGCACTCTCTAAAAAGCTGCGGCTGACCATCAAGCGCGGCGGTGAGGTGTTTGAGCAGGAGTACGCCCACGGCGTCCCACAGGCGCCGCTGGCGGTGGTCGGCAAGACCGAAGAGAGTGGCACGATGGTCCACTTTGTCCCCTCCGAGGAGACCTTCACTAATATCGCCTTCCACTTTGAGATTCTTGCCAAGCGGCTGCGCGAGCTGTCGTTCCTCAACTCTGGGGTGCGCATTGTGCTACACGACGAGCGCACCGGCAAAGAAGAGGTCTACGAGTACGAGGGCGGCTTGAGTGCCTTTGTCGACTACCTCAACGTCAATAAAACCGCGGTTAACTCGGTAATCCACTTCACCTCGCAGCGCGAGGATGGTATCGGCGTTGAGGTGGCACTGCAGTGGAACGACACCTTCCAAGAGAACCTGCTCTGCTACACCAACAACATTCCCCAGCGCGACGGCGGAACCCATCTGGCAGGTTTTCGCGCCGCGCTGACACGCTGTTTAAACAGCTATATCGAGAAAGAGGGGATCGGTGCCAAGGCCAAGATCGCCACCACCGGTGACGACGCCCGCGAAGGGCTGACCGCGATCATCTCGGTCAAGGTCCCAGACCCCAAGTTCTCCTCGCAGACCAAAGACAAACTGGTCAGCTCCGAGGTTAAAACCGCGGTCGAGCAGGAGATGGGCGACAAGTTCTCCGACTACCTGCTTGAGTTCCCGCAAGAGGCCAAGCTGGTGGTCGGCAAGATGATTGACGCCGCCCGCGCCCGCGAGGCGGCCCGCAAGGCGCGCGAGATGACTCGCCGCAAAGGGGCGCTGGATATCGCCGGGCTGCCCGGCAAGCTGGCCGACTGCCAAGAGAAAGACCCCGCCCTGTCAGAGCTCTACCTGGTGGAGGGCGACTCGGCTGGCGGCTCCGCCAAGCAGGGCCGCGACCGCCGAACTCAGGCGATTCTGCCGCTCAAGGGCAAGATACTCAACGTTGAGAAGGCGCGCTTTGACAAGATGCTCAGCAGTGCCGAAGTGGGCACCCTGATCACGGCGCTCGGCTGCGGGATCGGCAAAGACGAATTTAACCTAGAAAAACTGCGCTACCACACCGTGGTGATCATGACCGATGCCGACGTCGATGGCTCGCACATTCGCACGCTGCTGTTGACCTTTTTCTTCCGCCAGATGCGCGAGTTGATTGAAAACGGCCATATTTTTATCGCCCAGCCGCCGCTCTACAAGGTCAGCCGCGGCAAGAGCGAGCAGTACATCAAAGACGACGCGGCGATGACTGCCTACCTGACCGGCAAGGCGCTCGACGAAGCCGCGCTGCACGTCAACCCGACCGCCCCGGCGATCCAGGGCTCTGCGCTAGAGAGCTTGGTTAGCCAGTACCGCAAGGTGATGGCGCTGATCGAGCGGATGTCGCAAGCCTACCCGACGGCGATCCTCAACACCTTGGTGCACAGCGCCTCGCTGGCAGTTGATAGCCTCGCTGACCGCGCCGCAGTCACCGGCTGGAACGAAACCCTGCAGAGCCAGCTGGCCGAGCTCGACAACGGCTCACACCGCTATCAGGTGACAGTGCGTGAAGACGCCGAGCGCGGCCTGTTTGAGCCACTGGTGACCATTACCGCACACGGCGTGCCGAACAACTACGCGCTGCAGCGCCAGTTCTTTGAGTCCAGTGAGTACCGCGCCATGACCGAGCTGGGGGCCACGCTGTACGGTCTGATCGAAGAGGGCGCCTACGTGCGCCGCGGAGAGCGTCAGCAGCCGATTGCGAGCTTTGCTGAAGCGCTTAGATGGCTTATGGCCGAATCGCGCCGAGGCATCAATACACAGCGTTATAAGGGCCTTGGTGAGATGAACCCCGGCCAGCTCTGGGAGACGACCATGGACCCCGAGGGTCGGCGCATGCTGCGGGTGACTATTGAAGACGCGATTGCCGCCGACCAGATGTTTACCACGCTGATGGGCGACCACGTTGAGCCGAGGCGCGCGTTTATCGAGACCAACGCGCTGTCAGTGGTCAATCTGGATATATAAACGCTTAAATATCAAATATTTAGGGGTTTAGTTCGGCGGCGCGCTGGCGCGCCCAGTGCTCGGCCTGTTCGGTCAGCTGGCGCGGGTCGCCATCGCTGGCCAGGGCCCGCCCGACCACCACGGTGATGACCCCGGGGCGCTTGCGGTAGCTGTCGACCGGCCAGCAGTGGCCGGCGTTGTGGTAGACCGGCAAGACCGGCACGGCCGCGCTCTTGGCGAGTGCCGCGCCGCTGGTCTTGTAGGGTTGCAGGGCGCGGCTGGTGCGCCGTGTCCCCTCCGGGTAGATGATCACACTGCTGCCGGCGGCGAGCCGGGCGCGGCCGGCCCGCAATACATGGCGGATAGCGCCGCCGGGGTTGCCGCGGCTGATCGCGATCGGCCGCGTCAGCGCCAGCGCCCAGCCAAACAGCGGTATCCGCAGCAGCTCGCGCTTGAGAATAAACGCCATCGGCCGAAACAGCTGCCAGAAGTAGAAGGTCTCCCAGGTGCTCTGATGGTTGCTGAGCACCACAAACGGGGTGGTCGGGATGTTGTCGGCGCCGATCACCTCGATGCGGATCCCGCAGCAGAGCCGCAGCCAGACCATCATCAGCCGCGAGCTGAGTGCCGCCAGCGGTTGCGCAACACCGCCGCCGGGCAGCCAGAACAGCAGGCAGCTCAGTGTGCTACCGATGATCACAATCAGCAGGAAACCCGCCTGAAACAGCAGCGATCGGCACCAGCCAAGCGCCGCCATTTAGCTGCCCGCCAGTTGCGAAATGTCGGCGATCGAGAGGAACTGGCGGCGCAGCTCGGCGAGCAGTGCAATGCGGTTGGCGCGCACCGCGAGATCGTCGCAGTTGACCATCACCTCGTCAAAGAAGGCGTCTACCGGCGCTTGCAGGGCGGCCAGCGCGGTCAGCGCGGCACGGTAGTCGCGGCCCGCCAACAGCTCATCGAGGCGCGGACGCAGTGCTTGCAGCTGATCGCTCAGGGCGCGCTCGGCTGGCTCGCTCAACAGTGCGGTATCGAGCGTGGCGAGCGAATCGCCGGCCGGCTGCTTGGCGAGAATATTGGCGACCCGCTTGTTGGCGGCAGCCAGTGCGGCGGCCTCGGGGAGCTCGGCAAAGGCGGCGACCGCCTTGACGCGGGTGTCGATATCGAGCGGATTCTGTGCGCCGCTCTCGACTACCGCCAGCAGGTAGGCGTGGGCGATACCGCTGTCGCGGTAGTAGCCCTCTAGCCGCTCCAAGATGTAAGTGAGTGCTTGCTTACCTCCATCACCCTGCGGCTTATCAAGCGGCTGCGCTGCAGCAGCGGCGGCAACCAGCTCGGCGAGGTTGAGGTCGAGACCGCCCTCGATCAGCGTGCGCAGTACACCGAGGCTGGCACGGCGCAGTGCAAACGGGTCTTTGGAGCCGCTCGGCGGCTGGCCGATGGCAAAGATGCCGGTAATGGTATCGAGCCGGTCGGCCAGCGCCAGTGCGCGGCCGGCTGCGCTGGCGGCGATCGCGTCACCGGCAAAGCGCGGCAGGTACTGCTCGTAGAGCGCGCTGGCGACCGCGTCACTCTCGCCGTTGGCGCGGGCGTAGTAGCGGCCCATCACCCCTTGCAGGTCGTCGAACTCGCCGACCATATCGCTGACCAGGTCGGATTTACACAGCCGCCCGGCGCGCGCTGCGGCGGCGCCATCGCCACCGCTCTGGTTGGCGATCAGCTCGGCCAGGTTGGCGACCCGCTCGCTCTTGTCGTAGAGGCTGCCCAGCTGCGCCTGGAAGACCACACTGCGCAGACTGTCGCGGCGCGCCTCTAGGCTGATCTTGAGATCGTTGGCGTAGAAGAAGGCGGCGTCGGCCAAGCGCGGCCGAATCACCCGCTCATTGCCGGCGATAACCTGGGCTGGGTCGCGGCTCTCGATATTGGCGACGGTGATAAAGTAGGGCAGCAGTGCCCCGTCGCCGTCGACTACGTGGAAGTATTTCTGATGGCTCGCCATCGACGACACCAGCGCCTCGGCCGGCACGTCGAGAAACTCGCGGTCAAACTGGCCGCGCAGTGGCACCGGCCACTCGTTGAGCGAGGCGACCTCGTCGAGCAGCGCCGGGTCGATCACGGCGCTGCCGCCGACTTCGCTGGCCAGAGCGGCAACCCGCTGTTCGATCAGGGCGCGGCGCTCGGCGCCATCGACCATGACCCAGTGTTCGCGCAGCTGCTCGCGGTAGCGGCCGGCGCCCTCCAGTACAAAGGCGGCCGGGGCGTGAAAGCGGTGGCCGCGACTCTGGTTGCCGCTCGCGACGCCGAGCAGCTCGACGGCCACGCTCTGCTCGCCAAACAGCACCGCCACCCATTTGAGCGGGCGGACAAACTCGGCGCGGCTCGCCCCCCAGCGCATCCGCTTGGGGATCGGCAGCCCGGCTAACGACTCGCTGAGCAGCCCCTCGAGCACCTCGACGGTGACTGCGCCGGCGACCCGCTGAGTGACACAGAGCTTGTCCTGCTGACCATCGTTGGCGGTGTAGTCGGCCAGTGCCGCCGGGTCGATCTGATTTTTGCTGGCAAACGCCAGGCCGGCCTTGCTCGGTGCGCCGTCGGCGCCGAACGCGACTTTGAGCGGCGGCCCCCACTGGGTCTGCTGCTGGTCGGCGGCGGAGTCGGCAAGCTGGTCGATCAACACCGCCAGCCGGCGCGGCGCGGCAAAGTAGTAGCTGCCGCTGTGTTCGATGCTGAGCGCGCTGAGCCGCGTCCCGACCGCCTCGGCGAGGGCTTGGCCGAGTGTTTCGAGCGCCTTGGGTGGCAGCTCTTCGGTGCCTATCTCTACCAACAGTGGCCGGCTCATGAGCGCTTCTCCTGTGCTGCCGCCTGCTTGGCGTGGTGGCGTTCGAGCGCCTCGGCGGCCAGCGCCGGGTCGGCGAGCGGGAAGCCGAGCGCCGCCCGCGACGCGAAGTAGCTCTCGGCGACCGCGCGCGCCAGGGTGCGCACCCGCAAGATAAAGCGCTGCCGCTCGGTCACCGAGATGGCGTGGCGGGCGTCGAGCAGGTTGAAGGTGTGCGACGCCTTCATCACCATTTCGTAGGCGGGCAGCGGCAGGTTGTGGCCGACCAGCTTGAGCGCCTGCTGCTCATACTGGTCGAAGCAGCTGAACAGGAAATCGACATCGGCGTGCTCAAAATTGTAGGCCGACTGCTCCACCTCGTTCTGGTGGAAGACGTCGCCGTAGCTGACCGCGCCGTTCGGGCCGTTGGCCCAGACCAGATCGTAGGCGCTGTCGACCCCCTGCAAGTACATGGCGATGCGCTCCAGCCCGTAGGTGATCTCGCCGCTGACCGGGTGGCATTCGATGCCGCCGGCCTGCTGAAAATAAGTGAACTGGGTGACTTCCATACCGTTCAGCCAGACCTCCCAGCCGAGCCCCCAGGCGCCGAGGGTCGGCGACTCCCAGTTGTCCTCGACAAAGCGGATGTCGTGCACCTGGGTGTCGATGCCGAGCGCCTCCAGCGAGGCCAGATAGAGCTCTTGGAAGTCGTCCGGCGACGGCTTCATAATCACCTGAAACTGGTAGTAGTGCTGCAGCCGGTTGGGGTTGTCGCCGTAGCGGCCGTCGGTCGGCCGCCGCGATGGCTGCACGTAGGCGCTGTTCCAGCGCTCCGGCCCGATCGCGCGCAAAAAGGTGGCGGGGTGGAAGGTGCCGGCGCCAACCTCCATATCGAGCGGCTGCAAAATGACGCAGCCCTGTTCGGCCCAGAACTGCTGGAGCCGTAAAATGAGCTCTTGAAAGGTCGCCGGCAGGGCGGCGGCGGTCGGTTGCGGTGCGGGCACAGGGACTCTCTCTAGCGGCAAAAAATAGCCAGCAATTATACGGTGGTGGGGCGATAAAGTAACCCGCCAGCCGGCTTTTGTCGGCGCCGCCAAGTGGCTCTGGTGCGGCGTGCCCGCGCCGCCGCTAAGCCGTATAATGGCGCCCACCGCGCCCGTTGGGCGCAACGCTAATCGCCCGCCGAGGAGAGTCAGTTTGACCAGAGCCGACCTGTTGATCGCCCCGCTGCGCCTGCTCGGCTGGCTGCCGCTGGGCGCACTGCGCCGGCTCGGCGCGCTGGCCGGCTGGTTGTTCTATCGCAGCAACAGCGCGGCACTGCGGGTGATGCGCCGCAATATCGCGCTCTGCTACCCACAGCTCAGCAGTGCCGAGCAGGAGCGGCTGGTGCGCCGGCGCGCCAGCGACCTGCCGACGCTGTTCTTTGAGACGCTGGCGGTCTGGAACCGTTCGCCGACGTGGCTCGCCAAACATATCGTCGCCAGCTCCGGCACCGAGCCCTTTGTCGCCGCAGTCGCCGCCGGCCGCGGGGTGATCGTGATCGCCCCCCACCACGGCAATTGGGAGGTGGTTGGGCTGTGGGCGGCACAGCACGCCCCGATGACCTCGCTTTACGACCCGCCGCGTTCGGCCGCCTTCGAGCGCTGGGTGGTGGCGGCGCGCCAGCGCTCCGGTGCCAAGCTGCTGCCGACCGATGTGCGCGGTGTCGCCGGAGTGATCAAGGCGCTCAAGCGGGGTGAGATCACCGGTATCTTGCCCGACCAGCAGCCGCCGCCTTCGAGCGGCGAGTTTGCCCCGCTGTTTGGCCACCCGGCGCGGACCATGACGCTGGTCGGCAACCTGCTTCAGCGCACCGCGGCGGCGGCCTTTTTTGTCTCGGCGACGCGGGTCGCCGGCGGCTGGCAGCTGCATCTGGAGCCGGCCCCGGCCGAGCTCTGGAGCGAGCGGCGCAGCGAGTCGCTGGCGGCGCTCAACCGCGGCGTCGAGGCGGTGGTGGCGGTCGCTCCCGAGCAGTACCAGTGGGAGTACAAGCGCTTTCGCGCCCAGCCCGAGGGCAGCCCCTCCCTCTACCCACTGCGCTGGTAAGGCGCTAAGCTAAAACCCTAGCAACCGATCGCCAGTAGGCGAGGAGCCCGGCATGAAAGTCGACAATATTTTACAGACCATCGGCAACACCCCGCACGTGCGGATCAACCGACTGTTTGGCGACCATCTCGAGGTCTGGATGAAGGTCGAGCGGTTCAACCCCGGCTCTAGCATCAAAGACCGCATCGCGCTGGCGATGGTTGAGACCGCCGAGCGCGACGGCCTGCTCAAGCCCGGCACCACGCTCATTGAGCCGACCTCGGGCAACACCGGTATCGGCCTGGCGATGGTCTGTGCGGTCAAGGGCTACCGGTTGGTGCTGACCATGCCCGAGTCGATGTCGATCGAGCGGCGCAAGATTCTCAAGGCGTACGGTGCCGAGCTGGTGCTGACCGCCAAAGAGGACGGCATGGGCGGCGCCATCGCCGAGGCCGAGCGGCTCGCCGCGGCAACCCCAAACAGCTGGGTGCCGTCGCAGTTTGCCAACCCGGCCAACGCAGAGGTGCACAAGAACACCACCGCTCGCGAGATTCTCGCCGACTTTCCGTCTGGGCTCGACTACATCATCACCGGGGTTGGTACCGGCGGCCATATCACCGGCGTCGCCGAGGCGCTCAAGCCGCACTGGCCGGGGCTGCAGGTGCTGGCGGTCGAACCGGCCGCCTCGCCGGTGTTGAGCGGCGGCGCCAAAGGGTTGCACCGCCTGCAGGGGATCGGCGCCGGCTTCGTCCCCGAGGTCTACCGCGCCGACCAAGTTGACGGGGTGATCGGCGTCGAAGAGAGCGACGCCTTCGCGATGACGGTGCGCGCCGCCAAACAGGAGGGACTGCTGGTCGGGATCTCGTCGGGGGCCTCGCTGGCGGCGGTCGCCCAGCGCGCCGACACGCTGCCCGCCGGCAGCCGCGTGCTGGTGTTCAGTTACGATACCGGCGAGCGCTACCTGTCGATCGACGACCTGTTCCAGGGCTGACGCGGTCCTCTAGTGAATGACATGAACCTGCAACTGCAGCGCCTGGCAGCGCGGCGCGGCATCGATTACGCGGCGCTGCAGTGGCGCAGCGGTGCGTTGCTGCCAGCCCGCTGGCGGCCTTGGCTGCTCTGTCGGGATTCGCTGACCGCTCAGCTCAAGCAGCTGTCGGGCGGCCGCTTCACTGTCCAGCTGCTGCGCCAAGCGGTCGAGTCGCCGCACGACTCAGAGCGCCAGCAGCTCGGCATGGCAACGCGCCACTGGGCGCTGGTGCGCGAGGTCGTGTTGAGTGGCGGTGGCCAGCCGTGGGTATTCGCCCGCACCGTGGTGCCGCTGCAGACCCTGACCGGGCCGCTGCGCAAGCTGCGCTCGCTCGGCAGCCGCCCGCTCGGCGAGCAGTTGTTCGCCGAGCCGTCGCTGTGCCGCTCCGGCTTTGAGACTGCCGACTGCCGGCGGTTGGTGGCCGGCCAGTCGGCCCAGTGGGGGCGCCGCTCGCGGTTTACGGTGGCCGGCAAGCCGCTGCTGGTCGCCGAGCTATTTCTCGAAGCGTTTCCGCGCGCCACGCCGCCGCGCACCGCCGGGCGCCAAGTGTGAGCGCGGCGGGCTGGCGCGCCAACCGCTGGCTGCGGCTGTTGCGGCTGGACCGGCCGATCGGCACCTACCTGCTGCTGTGGCCGGCCGGTTGGGCGCTGCTGCTGGCCAGTGACGGCTCGCCGAGTGCGGCGCTGGTGGCGCTGGTGGTTTCCGGTGTGGTGGTGATGCGCGCCGCCGGCTGTGTGATCAACGACTACGCCGACCGCCACTGGGACGGCGCAGTGGCGCGCACCGCCAGCCGGCCACTGGCGACCGGCGAGATCGCGCCGCGTTCGGCGCTGCTGTTATTCGCCGCGCTGCTGCTGGTGGCGCTGCTGTTGGTCTTGGTCGGCGGCACCGCCTTGACGCTACAGCTGGCGCTGGTCGGCGCGGCACTGACGGCGCTCTACCCGTTCTCTAAACGGTTTACCCACCTGCCGCAGCTGCTGCTCGGCGCCTGCTGGGGGTGGAGTGTGCCGATTATCTTCTCACTGCAGCCGGGTCTGGAGCCGCCACTGCCGCTGGCGGCACTGCCGCTATTTGGCGCGGTGCTGCTGTGGACGGTGGCGTTCGATACCTTTTACGCGATGGTCGACCGCGACGACGACCGCCGAGTTGGCATTAAGTCGACTGCGGTCTGGTTGGGTGAGCGCGATCTGCTGGTGATCGCCGCCTGCCAGTTTGGCGCCTTGCTAGGGCTGGCCACCGCCGCCGTGGCGTTTGGTCGCGGCGGCTGGTTCTGGCTCGGTTTGGCGGTCGCCGCGGCGCTGTTTGGCGGCCAGTTGTGGTCGGCCCGCGGCCGCGACCGCGACGCCTGTTTCAGGGCGTTTCTCAACAACCACTGGGTCGGCCTGTGGCTGTTTGTAGCGCTCTGCGTCGACTACTGGCTCTAGGCCGGATCGCGGCAGAAGGCCGGCTTGTCGGCGCTGCTCATGGCCGGGTTGTAGCGGTAGCCGTCGCTGTCGAAGTCGAGCAACTGCTCTGGGTCGCTCGGCTGCTGCTTAATAATGAACGCCGCCATCGCGCCGCGCGCCCGCTTGGCGTAAAAACTAATGATCTTGTAGTCACCGTTCTTGCGGTCGTAAAACTGCGGGGTGATCAATCGGCCGTCGAGCTGGCCACTCTTTACTGAGCGGAAGTACTCGTTAGAGGCGAGGTTGACGACCGTCTTGTCGCGCTGCTCGGCGAGAGCGCTGTTGAGCTCGGCGGTGATCTGATCGCCCCAAAACTGGTAGAGATCGGCGCCGCGCGAGTTGGCAAATTTGGTGCCCATCTCCAGCCGGTAGGGCTGCATCAGATCGAGCGGGCGCAGCACGCCGTAGAGCCCAGAGAGAATCCGTAGATGGCGCTGGGCGTAGTCGAGCTCGGCACCGCTCAGCGAGTCGGCGTCGAGCCCCTGGTAGACATCGCCCTGAAAGGCAAACAGCGCCGGCTGCGCGTTGGCGTCGTCAAACGGCTGCGCCCAAGTTTGAAAGCGTTCAAAATTGAGCGTCGCCAAGCTGTCGCTCAGTTTCATCAGCCCGCCGACCTCGGCCGGCGACAGCCGCTGCAGCTGGTCGATCAACTGCTGGGCGTGGTCGAGCAGCACAGGTTGGGTCGGCGCGGGACGCTCGGCCGGCCACGGGCAAGCCCCGCTATCGAGTTTTTTTGCGGGAGAGATTACCATCAACATAGTCAGATCCTTGCGCCGTTTGCCGCTATTATAGGGCGCTGCGGTGTGAGTTAAAGAGCCGTTCGCGGCGGCCGCCAACAGGAGTGAGCAATGACTGTCAGTTTACGTTTTTCAGCGCCGCGGCGCTGGGCGCTAGCGGTTGCCGCGGTGGCGCTGTGCGGCTGTGCCGTCAACCCGGTTACCGGCCAGCGCGAACTGTCGCTGGTCAGCGAGCAGCAGGAGTTGGCGATCGGTGCGGCCAACTACGCCAACTACCGCCAGCAACAGGGCGGCGACTACTACCTAGAGCCAGAGCTCAGCGACTACGTCGCCGATATCGGCCGCCGCTTGGCCGCCCACAGCGACCGCCCGGAGCTGCCCTATGAATTTGTCGTGGTCAACAACCCCACCGCCAACGCCTGGGCGCTACCGGGCGGCAAGATCGCTATCAACAGCGGGCTGTTGCGCCACCTCACCGATGAGGCGCAGCTGGCCGCGGTGATCGGTCACGAGATCATCCACGCCGCCGCCCGCCACGGCGCCGCCCAGATGAGCCGCGGCATGCTGCTCAACGTCGGCTTGGCGGCGATTGCGGCCGGCAGCCAGGGCAGCAGTGCCGAGTGGCTCGGTACCGCCTCACAGTACGGGGCGGCGGCGTGGATGGCGCGCTACGGCCGCGACGACGAGCTCGAATCCGACTACCACGGCATTGAGCTGATGGTCGCCGCCGGTTACGACCCAGAGGCCGCCGTCGAGTTGCAGGAGACCTTCGTCAAGCTCAGCGAAGGGCGCAACAGCGATTTTATCGCCGGCCTGTTCGCCAGCCACCCGCCGTCGCAGCAGCGGGTTGACGCCAACCGCGCCCACGCCAGCGCGCTCGGGGTTGGCGGCCAGCGCCACGCCGACCGCTACGCGGCGGCGACCGCGGCGCTGCGCCGCGCCGAGCCCGCCTACCGGGCAGCCGAGCTGGCCGGCAAGCGACTCGCTGAGAAAAACTACCGCCAGGCGCTCGCTGAAAGCGACCGCGCCGTCGAGCGGCTGCCGGCCCAGCAGCAGTTTTGGCTGCTGCGCGCAGCGATCTGGCGCGGGCTCGATGAGCCGAGCAAAGCCGAGCAGGCCTTGGCTACCGCCATCAGCAAAAACCGCGACTACTTCTTGCCCCACCTGCAGCGCGCTGCACTGCGCTGGCAGCGCGGCGACCGCCGCGCCGCGGCAGACGACTACCGGGCCAGCTACCGCCACTTAAAAACCGCTCAGGCGGCCTACTTTATCGGCATGGCGGCGCTCGATGCTGGCGATACCGCCAGCGCCGACAGTTACTTTGCCAGCGCCGTCCAGCTCGGTGGCGAGTACGCCCAACTGGCCGCCGCAGAGCGCCAAAAACTGCGCAACTAAGGACCCACTATGATCAACTTACCGGCGGCTCGCTCGCCACTGCAGTGGCTGGCTTGCGGGTCGGCGCTCCTCCAGCGGCTGGTCGATGGCCTCGGCCGGCTGGCCGGCTGGCTGGTGTTGGCGATGGCCTTGGCGACTGCGCTGATTGTGCTGTTGCGCTACTACTTTGGGTTTGGCTCGATCGCCCTCCAAGAGGGGGTGACCTATCTCCACGCGACGGTGTTTATGGTTGGCGCCGCCTATGCCGCACAGCGCGATCAGCACGTGCGGGTGGATATCTTCTACCGTCGGTTTAGCCGCCGCGCCCAGCTCTGGGTCAATTTAATCGGTACCCTGGTATTTTTGTTGCCGGTCATGGCGCTGCTGTTTTTCTACTCGCTCGACTATGTCGCCGCCAGCTGGGCGCTCGGCGAGCGCTCGGCCGACGGCGGCGGGCTCGCCTACCGCTACCTGCTGAAAAGCCTGCTGCTAGTGCTGCCGGCACTGATGGCGCTGCACGCGTTGAGCGCGCTCATCGACGCGGCACTGGAGCTGGCCGGCCAGCCGCTGCCGGCACGCGCCCCGCACAGCGAGGGCCGCGTCTGATGGCCGAGTGGATCCCGCTGTTGATGTTTGCCACAGTCTGCCTGACGCTGCTGCTCGGCTACCCGGTGGCGCTGACCCTGAGCGGTACCGCGCTGCTGTTTGCCGGCGCCGGCCTGCTCGGCGGCCAGTTTGATAACGCCTACTTGCACGCTCTGCCCAACCGGGTGTTTGGGGTGATGGAGAACACCACCCTGATCGCCGTGCCGCTGTTTGTGTTGATGGGGGTGCTGCTGGAAAAATCTAAGCTCGCCGAAGAGCTGCTCAGCTCGATGGCGGCGCTGCTCGGCGGCCTGCGCGGCGGGCTGGCGCTCTCTGTGCTGCTGGTCGGCGCGCTGCTCGCCGCCAGCACCGGTATCGTCGGCGCCACCGTGGTGACCATGGGGCTGATGTCGCTGCCGACCCTGCGCGCACGCGGCTACAGCGACAGCGCCGCAACCGGCATGATCTGTGCGACCGGCACCCTCGGACAGATTATTCCCCCCTCGATTGCGCTGGTACTGCTCGGCGATATCCTCTCCACCTCCTACCAGCAGGCGCAGCTGAGTATGGGTATCTTCAACCCCAAGACGGTCTCGGTCGGCGACCTGTTTGTCGGCGCGCTGGTGCCGGGTGCGCTGTTGGTTCTGTTTTACGCGTTCTATCTGTTGGTCTTTGCGCGGCCGACTGCCGAGGCCGCCGACGCGGCAGAGCAGCGCCCCAGCGCACTGCAGCTGTTGGCGACGCTGCTGCCGCCGGTTGTGCTGATCGTCGCGGTACTCGGCTCGATACTGGCCGGCGCGGCCACCCCCACCGAGGCGGCCGGGGTCGGTGCGGTCGGCGCGCTGCTGTTGGCGCTCGGCAAGCGCCAGCTCAGTGGCGCGCGGCTGCGCGAGGTGCTGCGCAACACCGTCGAGGTTACCTCGATGGTGTTTCTGATTTTGATCGGCGCGGCGCTATTCTCACTGGTGTTCCGCGGCTTTGGCGGCGAGGAGCTGGTCAGCCACTACTTCACCAATATGCCAGGTGGCACGACCGGAGCGCTGCTGGTGGTGATGGCGGTAATTTTTCTGCTCGGCTTTATTCTCGATTTTATTGAGATCACCTATGTGGTGATCCCGATCGTCGGGCCGATCTTGCTGGCGATGGGGGTCGACCCGATCTGGCTCGGGGTGATGGTGGCGATCAATCTGCAGACTTCGTTTTTAACCCCGCCGTTTGGATTTGCCCTGTTCTATCTGCGCGGCGTGGCGCCGGCCGATATCCCGACCGCGGCGATCTACCGCGGCGTGCTGCCGTTTATTGTTATCCAGCTGCTGCTGCTCGCCCTGCTGGCGATCTGGCCGCAGCTGGTCACCTGGCTGCCGGCGCAAGTCTACGGCTAGCCGGCCACCTTCACAGCGGAGCCCCTATGACCGACACCCCAACGCAAGCCGACCAACCGAGCGGTGAACTGCTGCTGCAGACCGTGGCAATGCCCAAAGAGACCAACACCAACGGCGATATCTTTGGTGGCTGGCTGCTCAGCCAGATGGATATCGCCGGCGGGGTGATGGCCGAGCGGGTCGCCGGTGGCCGCACGGTAACGGTGGCGATCTCGAGCATGGCGTTTATCCGCCCGGTGCCGGTCGGGGCGATTATCAGCTGCTACGGGCAGTTGGTGAGTGTTGGCCGCAGCTCGATCAAGCTGCTGCTGACGGTCTGGTGCCAGCCGCGGCTGACCGGCGAGCTGCACAAAGTGACCGAGGGCGAGTTTGTCTTTGTCGCCATCGACGAGCGCGGCAACTCGCGGCCGATCGAGCGCGCTTAAAACTTTATCTGGGCAAACGCCTCGGCGCGCAGCCGCGGCGATTCGTTGACCAGTTGATGGCCGGCGCCGCGGACCATGGCCACCTGCAGCGCCGGGAACTGGCGCGCAAAGTTGGCTAGATTGCGTCGCCGGGCGACCGTGTGGTCGCAGTCGCCCTGAATAATCCGCACCCCGGCCGGGCCGCTGCGCTGCTTGAAGGCGACGATCCAGCGCTGCATGGCGCGCAGCCAGGCGAGCGGGATGACCCGGGTCTGCAGCGGGTCGCGGTGGGCCAGAAAGTGGTTGAAGTCGGGGTTGCTGGTGTTGGGTTTAAAGCCGCGCGGAATGGTTGCCAGCAGCGGCCCGAGCAGTGCCAGCAGCCAGCGCTGCACCGGCCAGTGGGCCGGCTCAAGCAGCGGCGCAAACAGGTTGAGTGACTGCCACGGCGCCCCCGGCACCGGGTGGTCGACCAGGTGCTGGAGCAGAATGGCGCCGCCGGTGCTCTGGCCGAGCCCGACCAGCGGCAGCGCCGGCCACTGCGCGACCGCCGCCAGCAGCGCGTCGAGCGCCAGCTGGTAGTGGTTAAAGTCGTCGATGCTGGCCCGCGGGCCGCTGCTTAAACCGTGGCCGGGCAGGTCGAAGCAGAGCACCTCGCAGTCGCGCGCCAACAGCTCTTTGATCAGGTGGTGGTAGAGCCCGCAGTGGTCCATGTAACCGTGCACCACCAGCGCCCGGCGCTTCGCCAGCGGCGGCTGCCAGCGGTACCAGACCACCCGCTCGGTCGCTTCGGTGGTCAGCGCCGCGCTGCTAAAACGCAGCTGCTCGCTCGGTGCGGGCAGCTGGTAGTAGGCGAGGTGGGCGGCCAACTCGGCGCTCAGCTGCGCTGGCTCGGTGGCCGCGTCAATCGCTGGCCAGGGCTGCTTGAGCAGCCGTTCGGCGCAGGCGCGGTGGTCGCTGTCGCGGGCAGGGGTGGCGGTCATGGCACTCATCGCAGTGGGGGTAGGGCTACCATAGCAGAATCACCGCGGCACAAAAAAGCCCCGCAGAGCGGGGCTTGTTCGGTCTCGGCCAGCGGCTACTTCTTGTTGTCGGTGGCCAGCGAGATGTCGTAGACGCCAGCCTCGCGGGCTTGGTCGGCGATCAGTACGTAGAGCTCAGTCTTAGACTTCGGGTGAGCGTCGATGATCACCTTCGCCTCTGGGTTTTCGGCGTGCATCCGCTCGACGTTGGCGCGCACCGAACGGATATCGACGCGGCGGCCATCGAGCAGCAGCTCATTGCTCTCAGAGATACGGAAAACAATATTGCGCTTGGTCGGGTCGTCTGGCGGCGGCGGCTGGTCAGTGGTCGGCGGACGGTTGACGTCGAGCCCCGATTCATTGACGAAGGAGGCGGTGACGATGAAGAAGATCAACATGATGAAGACAACATCGAGCATTGGGGTCAGATCAATCTCCGACTCCTCTTCGCTGTTGCGACGTTTTCCTAAAGCCATAGGTGTATTACCTTTACTCTTTTATGATGTAACCCCGAGGCGCGCATTCTACGCAGTCGGGGCCGATTTGCCAATGGCGGTTTTGTGCCGACAAGTATGCCAGAGTTTGGCCGCCACGCTAAGAGAGTTTTACCCCTAACGAGTTATTTTATGCCTGAACTACCTGAGGTCGAGACCACCCGCCGCGGTATTGCGCCACACATTGTTGGCAGCTGTGTGACCGAGTTGCGGGTCCACAACCCGGCGCTGCGCTGGCCGGTGCCGGCCGAGCTGCCGGCGTGGGTCGCCGGCCAACCGCTGCACAGCGTAGCGCGGCGCGCCAAATACCTGCTGTTTAACTTCGAGCGCGGCAGCGCTCTGCTGCACTTGGGTATGAGTGGCAGCTTGCGGCTCGCCGATCCGGCCAGCCCGCGCCGTACTCACGACCACCTCGAGTGGCAGTTCGCCAACGGCGCGCTGCTGCGCTACCACGACCCGCGCCGGTTTGGCTGCTGCCTGTGGAGCGAGGGCGCCCACCCGCAGCTGGCCGCATTGGGCCCCGAGCCGCTCGGCGACGAGTTTGACGGCGAGCGGCTCTGGCAGCGCTCGCGGCGCCGCACGGTGGCGGTCAAGCCCTTTATTATGGATAACGCCACCGTGGTGGGGGTGGGCAATATCTACGCCACCGAGGCGCTGTTCAATGCCGGCATCCGTCCCGACCGCGCCGCCGGCACGATCAGCCGCGCCCGCTACCAACGGCTCGCCGAGGAGATCAAGCGGGTGTTGGCGGCGGCGATCGAGCAGGGCGGCACCACCCTGCGCGACTTCGTCAACGGCAATGGTGAATCGGGCTATTTTGCCCAGCAGCTGTCGGCCTATGGCCGCGGCGGCGAGCCGTGCCCGGGTTGTGGCGCGCTGTTGAGTGAGCTGCGCCTGGGTCAGCGCAGTACGGTGTTCTGCAAGCGCTGTCAGCGCTAGCCGGTGAAGCGCTCGCCGAGCGCCGCGGCGACCGGCTCGGGGACAAACTTGGTGACATCGCCGCCCAGCGACGAGATCTCGCGGACCAGTGACGACGAGATGTACGAGAACCGCTCAGCCGGGGTCAGGAAGATGCTCTCGATGTTTGGCGACAGCGCACGATTCATGTTGGCGAGCTGAAACTCATACTCAAAGTCAGAGACCGCGCGCAGCCCGCGCATCACCGCGCAGGCCCCACAATCGTTGACGAAGTTGACCAGTAGGTAGTCGAAGCCGCGCACCTCAACATTGTCGATATGGCCTAGCACCTGATTGGCCAAGGCGATCCGCTCATCGATCGCGAACAGCGGTTTTTTCTTCTCGCTGGAGGCGATGCCGACGATCACTTTATCGAACAGCTTAGAGGCCCGTTGGACCAAATCGATGTGGCCGTTGGTGATCGGGTCGAAGGTGCCGGGGTAGACGATCGTGCGCATAGTGGTCGGGTCTCCAGATGCATTGGGCTCAGTATAGCTGCCGCGAGGCGCCGCATACTACGCAATAACGCCGCTGCCGACAACACGCCGGTAGAGCCGGCAGTCGACCCCGCCGCTGGTTTTTTGCCGGTGCAGCGACCAGCTCGGCGGTGCCGTGAACTGCTGATCGCTGCCTTGCTCGACATAGATCCAGCACGGCTCGGCGAGCAAGCCACTCGCCTCTAGCTGATCGGCACAGCCCTGCAGCAGCGGCTCGCCAAACGGCGGGTCGAGAAACACCAGCTGGTAACCATTGCCCGGTGGGTGGCCGGCGATAAACTGTTCGGCGCGCGCCAGGTGGACGGTCGCCGCCGCCGCCAACTTCACTTTGTTGGCGTTCAGCTGCAGCACCGCGGGGCGCTGGCTGTCGACAAAGTCGCAGTGCGCCGCGCCGCGCGACAGCGCCTCAAAGCCGAGCGCGCCGCTACCGGCGAACAGATCCAGGCAGTGGCTGCCGGCGACCGCCCCGGTCAGCCAGTTGAACAGTGTTTCGCGGAGCCGGTCACCGGTCGGGCGCAGCCCGGCCGCCTCGACCACCGGCAGTTTGGAATTGCGCCAGCGGCCGCCGATGATCCGCACACTAGTCGGCGCCCCGGCCTGTTGCGGCGGGCGGGCGATTTGGCGCGGCGGGGTGCGAGAGCGGCGGATAGCGGTGGCCTATTTAAAGTGTAGAGCGCGCGGCGCGGCGATCAACCCGCCGCGCAAAGGGTGTTAGAATACACCAGCACAGCCGCCGCGCGCCAAGCCGGCGTCACCGGACCGACCGATCGCAGTTAGAGCGCTTATGAGTGAACAGAACCCCAGCCCCGCAGCGGGTACCGCCAAACCGTCGCTGTTTGACCGCCTGCGCGGCCGCACCGGCAGCGATCAGCCGGCTCCAGCGGCGCCGGCGCGCTCACTCGGCGCCAGGCTGCGCAGTGCGATCGGTCGCACCGGCAGCGGCCTCAGCACCCTGCTGCGCGGCGGCCGCGCGATCGACGACGAACTCTTTGAAGAGCTAGAGACCCACCTGCTGATGGCCGACGTCGGCGTCGAGCTGACCGCCGAGTTGCTCGCCGCGGTGACCCAGCGGGTCGCCCGCAACGAGCTGCGCGACAGCGACCAACTGCAGCGCGCCTTGATGGCGCTGATGGTCGAGCGGCTAAAAGCGGTCGAGGCACCGCTCGCGCTGACCGCCAAACCGTTTGTGATGTTGGTGGTCGGCGTCAACGGGGTCGGGAAAACCACCACCATCGGCAAGCTCGCCCACCGCTACCAAGCGGCCGGTCAGCGAGTCATGCTGGCCGCCGGCGATACCTTTCGGGCCGCCGCGGTCGAGCAGCTGCAGGTCTGGGGCGAGCGCAACAGTGTGCCGGTGATCGCTCAGCAGACCGGTGCCGACAGCGCCTCGGTAGTGTTTGATGCGGTGCAGGCGGCGCGCGCCCGCAACACCGATCTGCTGATCGCCGACACTGCCGGCCGGCTACACAACAAAGGCCACCTGATGGAAGAGCTGGCCAAAGTGCGCCGCGTGCTCGGCAAGCTCGATAGCGACGCCCCCCACGAGGTGCTGCTGGTGCTCGACGCCGGCACCGGCCAAAATGCCGTCGCGCAGATGCGCGAGTTTCACAAAGCGGCCGGCGTCACCGGCCTGGCGGTCACTAAGCTGGATGGCACCGCCAAGGGCGGGGTGCTGCTGGCGCTGGCGGCTCAGTTTGGTGTGCCGGTGCGCTACATCGGGGTCGGCGAGGCGGTCGACGATCTGCAGCCGTTTGACGCCGAGCAATTTGTCGCCGCGCTGTGGGGGGTGGAGAGCACCGGCGCGAGCAGCGCGGTAGAGAGCTAGCGATGATCCGCTTTGACACCGTTAGCAAGCGTTATGTCGGCGGCAGCGAGGCGCTCAGCGGCGTCGATTTTGCGCTGGCCGGTGGCGAGATGGCGTTTCTTACCGGCCACTCCGGCGCGGGTAAAAGTACCCTGTTAAAACTGTTGATGGTGATGGAGCGGCCCTCAATAGGGGCGGTGCTGGTCAATGGCCACAATGTCGGGCGGCTCGCCGCGCGGCAAATTCCCTACTACCGCCGCCAGCTCGGGGTGGTTTTTCAAGACCATCAACTGCTCACCGATCGCTCGGTGTTCGACAACGTCGCGCTGCCGCTGCAGGTCAGCGGCGAGCGCACTAGCGAGGTCGCCAAACGGGTTCGTGCGGCACTCGCCGCGGTCGGTCTGGCCGGCTATGAAAGTAAGCGCCCACTGTCACTTTCTGGCGGAGAGCAGCAGCGGGTCGGTATTGCTCGCGCGGTGGTTCACAAGCCGCGGATTCTGCTTGCCGACGAACCGACCGGCAACCTCGACCCCGAGCTGTCGGCCGAGATTATGGCGCTCTTCAAGCGCTTTCAGGAGAGTGGTGTGGCGGTGCTGGTCGCCACCCACGACGTCGAGCTGATACGCCAAGTCAACTGTCGCGTGCTCCACCTCGACCACGGCCGACTGCTCGAGGGCGGTATCGATGGCTAAGGCTAAGTCCAACAGCCGTCGGCAGCCGCACCGCCAGAGCGGCGGCGCGCTGCTGCGCGGCTACTTCGCCCACCACTGGGCGACCCTGCGCCAGAGCGTGTCGCGGCTCTGGGCAGACCGCCTGCAGAGCAGCTTGACCGCGGTGGTGGTGGCGATCGCGATGACGCTGCCGGCGGCGCTCTACCTGACGGTTGAAAATATCGCCGCCCTGGCGCCGCCGCTCGAGCAGCCGGCACGGCTGTCTGTCTACGCCGAGGTGGCGGCCAGCGGCGCGCAGCTGGCCGCGCTGCGCAGCCAGCTGGCGGCGCGCCCCGAAGTGGCCGCGGTCGACTATATCTCTGCCGATCAAGCGCTCGCCGAGCTGGCCGCATCGGCTAGTTTCGCGACCGCACTCGACCAGCTGCCGAGCAACCCGCTGCCGGCGCTCTACGAATTGACCCTCAACCTTTCAATGTTGACCGCCGCCGAGCCGGCCGCCGGCCAGCCGATCGTGGCGCAACAACTCGAAGCGCTGCGCGCCGAGCTGGCAGCGCTGCCAGCGGTCGCCGAGGTAGAGCTGGATTCGCTCTGGCTGCAGCGGCTGCAGGCGATCATTGAGCTGGCCAAGCAGCTGCTCGCCGGGTTGGCACTGGTGCTGCTGCTCGGTGTGGTGGTGGTGATCGGCAACACGGTCAAAATGGCTATCGACCACCGCCGCGAAGAGATTGTTGTGGTCAAGTTGGTGGGCGGCACCGACGCCTATGTGCGCCGGCCGTTTATCTATGCCGGCGCCCTCTACGGGCTGGTCGGCGCAGCGCTGGCGCTGGCCGCGCTGTGGCTGGCGACCGCCGTGCTCAACGCCGGTGTCACCGACCTGGCGCGCCTCTACCAGAGCCAATTTGTGTTGCGCGGCCCAACCTCGGTGGAGGCGCTGCTGCTGCTGGCGACCGGTATCGGCGTCGGCGTCGTCGCCGCCTATTTTGCGGTGGCCGACCAACTGCGCGCGATCGCCCCTAATTAGCCACCGCGACTGAATCTGAACAATAGACTTTAACGAATGGCTAATCAGTGGTCGGTTGTATGGCCGTTTGGCCTCGACAGGGCCAACAAAATCATCGCTAAACCACCGTTTATAGGGAACTTATCCGGCTGGAAAAGGACCAATAGATCGGCTAGACTATTTGCATAACCGCGTGCCCCAGGACCATTTTAAGTGGCGACCTGCGGCCAACAACCAGAGAGGAAGCTATGAATCAGTCGCTTCAAACCATGGAGTGGATGACCCCCGGCAGCAACCTGAATGCCTATATTCAGGGCGCGGCGAGTATCCCGGTACTCTCCGCCGAGGAGGAGAGATCCCTCGCCGAGGCACTCTACTACAATGACGATCTCGATGCGGCGCGGCGCATGGTACTGTCGCACCTGCGTTTTGTGGTTCACATCGCACGCTCCTATAACGGTTACGGGCTGCCGCTTGGCGACCTGATCCAAGAGGGCAATGTCGGCTTGATGAAGGCGGTGCGCCGCTTCAACCCCGAGAAGGGGGTGCGGTTGGTCTCGTTTGCAGTGCACTGGATTAAAGCCGAGATGCACGAATTTATTCTGCGCAACTGGCGGATAGTCAAAGTGGCGACCACCAAGGCCCAGCGCAAGCTGTTCTTCAACCTGCGCAGCGCCAAGAAAGAGCTCGAGTGGCTGTCGGCCGATGAGGCCAAGGCGGTCGCCGCTGATCTCGGCGTTGAGGTCAAAGACGTTATGGAGATGGAGAAGCGCCTCTACTCGCGCGATGCCACCTTTGATGCGCCGGCCGATGATGACGACGAGAGCGCCTACTTTGCCCCGGCCAACTACCTTGAAGACCACAGCCAAGACCCGGCACTGCTGGCCGAGGCCGACAACTTTGAGGACGACAACAGCAGCCGCCTGCACCTGGCATTGAGCTCACTGGACGCGCGCAGCCAAGATATTATTCAGCGCCGCTGGCTCAGCGACGACAAGGCGACCCTGCACGAACTAGCCGCCGAGTACTCGGTCTCTGCCGAGCGGATTCGCCAGCTTGAGCAGAACGCGATGAAGAAGGTCCGCGCCCAGCTCGAAGCGTAACCGCAGGCCAACGCTTAAAAAGACCGCCGCGCGCGGTCTTTTTTATTCACCCCACTTTTTTGAGCCGCAGCCGCGGCGGAGCCCGACCACGATGTCTCAACGACAACTGCTAGCGGTGATTGCGATCAGCGGTGCGCTCGGTGTCGCGCTCGGCGCGTTTGCCGCCCACGGTCTATCGGCACAGCTGAGCGCGGCTCGGCTCGGCCAGTGGCAGACCGCGGTCAGCTACCAGTTCGTCCACACCCTAGCCTTGGCGGTGGTGATGCTGGCGCCACTGGCGTCGGCCCAGCGGCGGCTTGCAGCACGGCTTTTTATCGCCGGGCTGGTGCTGTTCAGCGGCTCGCTCTATCTGTTGGTGCTGCTCGACCAGCCCAAATTTGGCATGCTGGCACCGCTTGGCGGCAGCGCCTTTATCGGCGGCTGGTTGACCCTACTTTATGCCGCGTGGCGCGGCCACCCCGAGGAGAGCGACGGTGGACAATGAAACGGATGGTGTGGTGCTCAAGCCGGAGTTTCGCGACAAGAGCATCCGCTCGTTCGTGGTTCGCGGCGGCCGTATGACCGACGGCCAGCGGCGCGCCTTTGAGCTCGCCTGGCCGAGTTACGGGCTCAAGCTGGCCGATGGCGCGATCGACCTGGCCGGCTGTTTTGACGGCAGCGGCGCGCTGGTGGTGGAGGTCGGCTTTGGCATGGGTGACTCGCTGTTGGAGATGGCGCAAGCGGCCCCAGAGCAGCGCTTTGTCGGTATTGAGGTGCACCCACCGGGGGTTGGCCGGCTGATCAACGAGGCGCGCGAGCGCGGTATCAACAATCTCAAAGTGTATATGGCCGACGCCACCGACGTGCTCGCCGAATGCTTTGCCGACAACACCATCGACCGCTTTCAGCTCTACTTTCCCGACCCGTGGCACAAAAAGAAGCACAACAAGCGGCGTATTGTGCAGCCGGAGTTTTTGCGGCTGATCACCGCCAAGCTCAAGCCGACCGGCAGCCTGCACATGGCTACCGACTGGCAGCCCTACGCCGAGCAGATGCTCGAGCTGCTCGAGGCCGCCGACGGCCTGGCCAACAGCGCGGTGGCAAGCCCCGCGCTTGAGCCCGGCTACTGTGCGCGCCCCGACTACCGCCCCGAGACCAAGTTTGAACGCCGCGGCGAACAGCTCGGGCACGGGGTCTGGGACCTAATTTTTACCAAAAGCTAGCCGACCAGGGGTCGCTACTGGGCGGCGAATCGCCTAGTATTAACCGCCTACTCATTATCCATCCGCGTTTATTTTAAAAGGAACTGCTATGAACCATCGCCTCACCACTATCGCCAAAAGCCTACCGCTGGTTGCCGTCCTCGCCCTGGTCGGCTGCAACCAAGAGCCCGATATCGCAGCGGCGCCGGCACTCGACAGCCAGCAGCAAAAACTCAGTTATATGATGGGCTTTACCACCGGCAACCAGCTGCAGAGCAGCGGTGTTGAGGTCGACCTAGCGACCTTTAGCGCCGGCGTTCGCGATGGCCAAGCGGGTGGCGAGCCGGCCCTCAGCGAAGAGCAGATCGCCGAAGTGATCGGCACCTTTGAGAGCGAGATGGCCGCCAAGCAAGCCGCTGCTGCCGCCGAGCAAGAGGCCGGCATGGCCGAGCAGGGCGCCGCCAACGCCGCCGCTGCCGCGGCCTTCCTAGCTGAAAATGGCGCCCAGCAGGGTGTGGTGACCACCGCCAGCGGCCTGCAGTACAAAGTGCTGACCGCCGGTAGTGGCGCGCAGCCGACTGCCGATAGCGTGGTTGAGGTCCACTACGAAGGCCGTCTGCTCGACGGTACGGTGTTTGACAGCTCGCGGCAGCGCGGTGCCACCGCCAGCTTTGGCGTCACCCAAGTGATCCCCGGCTGGACCGAGGCGCTGCAGCTGATGAGCGAGGGTTCAACCTGGGAGCTTTACATCCCCGCCGAGCTCGCCTACGGCCCGGGCGGTACTCCGGGCGGCCCGATCGGCCCCAACGCGGCGCTGATCTTTGAGGTCGAGCTGATCTCAGCCAACGCCGGCCAGTAAGTACCGATAAAAAATAAAAAAGCCCCGCTTTGGCGGGGCTTTTTTGTAGTCTGTTGTGGGCCGCAACCGTTGCGCCACCCGCTAGGGCACCAGCCACGGCACCAGCCACGGCAGCAGCAGCGAGCTCCAGATGCCGGTCAGCCCCATGCCGAGGGTGGCGAAAGCGCCACAGCGGCGGCTGGTCTCAAAGGCGCAGGCGGTGCCCACCCCGTGCGCACAGATCCCCAAAATCAGCCCCTGCCAACGGTCGTCGTCGACCCCCAGCGCGCGGTAGAGCGGGGCGGCGACGATACTGCCGATCAGCCCGGTCAGCAGCACCGAGACCGAGACCACCGCGACGATACCGCCGAGTTTTTCGGTGATGCCGATGGCGATCGGGCTGGTGACCGATTTGGCGGCGATCGAGCGCAACAGCAGCGGCTCGATAGAGAGCGCCGTAGCCATCCCCAGCGCCAGCAGCGCGGCGACCGCGCCGCCGACGATGACCAGCAGCATCAGCGGCCGGTAGATCGCCGGCAGGTAGCGCGCCTGCAGCGCCAGTGGCAGCGCCAGGCCGACGGTGACCAGCTGCAGTCCCAGCATCAACCCACCGTTGCCGCTGTCGTAGCTGGCCAGCGGCAACCCAAAAAGCTCGACCAGTAGATAGATTGCCGGCGCCGCCACCAGTAGCGGGTGCAGGAAGCGGTTGCCGCCGCTGAGCCGGTAGACCGCCAGCCCGAGCAGATAGCC
Organism: Porticoccaceae bacterium; assembly: GCA_024639885.1. Taxonomy (GTDB): domain Bacteria; phylum Pseudomonadota; class Gammaproteobacteria; order Pseudomonadales; family Porticoccaceae; genus LSUCC0057. The sequence goes on from JAHEGD010000005.1 coordinate 73,328, forward strand.
GGCGACAGTAATCAGCAGTGGCCACGAGCTGCTGGTCAGCAGCTGCGACTGCTGCGCGGCCACCGCAGAGAGCGAACTGGCGAGCGTCACCGCGGCCCACCGCGGCTGGCCAGCGCCCGCACCAGCAGCGCTAGCAGTGCCATCGCCAGCGCGGTGCCGGCCAGCAGCACAAAGAACAGCGGCAGCAGCTGTGCCTGCAGCGAGTCGGCGAGATAGAAGGCACCCAGCGTGGGGGCGATAAAAAACAGTGACAGGTGGGCGATCAGCGGCTCGGCGGCGGCGCCGACGGTGGTCTGCCAGCTGCGGCCGACCGTCAGCAGCGCGACCAGCAACAGCACCATGCCGATCAGCGCACCCGGCAGCGGCAGCTGCCAGTGGTGGGCGACCAGTTGGCCGACAAAGTTAAAAAGGAGCAATACCGCCAGGCCGGCGGGGATGCGGAGCATATCAGCGCGCGGCGCGGCGCGCCCAGAGCCGCCACAGCGCCGAGGCGAGCACCGCACTGAACATCACCAACACCCAGCCGGGCATACTCAGGCCGAGCAGCTGCCACTGGATTGCGGCGCAGTTGCCGTCGCCCTGAATCAGCATGGTGATAATCTCGCCGGCCGGAAAGGCGTCAAACAGGTAGTCGACCGGCGGGCCGCAGACCGGCACCTGATCGGCCGGCAGGCTCTGCAGCCAGAGCTGTTTAACCGAAAAACCGGCACCGACCGCGGCCAGCACTGCGATGGCGCTGTGCAGCCAGCCCTGCATGCGGCTGGTCGGTTTGAACAGCAGCCCAAGCGCTGCCACGACACCGATCGCGACCACAAAAAAGCGCTGGGTGATACACAGGTAGCAGGGCTCTAAACCGAGCCGGTGCTGAAAGTAATAGACCGCCGCCAGCATCGAGGCGACCGCCCAAACGACCAGCGCGGCGTACCACGGCCGCGCCGCCAGTGGTGAACAGTAATCAGATAAACGGTTGGCCATGTGGGCTCTCCTGTCGCGGTGTGGCAGCGCTGCGCGGCCACTCGCCGCGCCGCGTTGCGCTGAAGGTTAGCAGCCGCGGGAAGAGCTGAAAAAACTCCCGCTCGATAGCGGCATTATTGTAACTGAGATGGTCGGCCAGATGCCCGAGCGCGACCGGTTTTTTAAAGCGTTCGCCGACCCGGCTCAGAATCACCGGCAGGTGCTCGGCGTGGCGGTAGCCCTGCAGCCAACCGACCGCGGGTGCACGCTCGGCAAACTGCTGGGCGCGCGGCGGCAGCAGCGCGCGGTGCTGGTTGAGCTCGGCGTAAAACTGCTCGCAAAACAGCTCGAGCGGTTGGCTCTGGTAGCGCTGCCAGTGGCGCGCCAGCAGGTGGTCGTAGTAGATGTCGCCAACAATACCGGCGTAGCGCCGCCACTGCGCCGGCAGGTAGCGGTGAAACTCGGCCAGCTCCGGCTGGCGGTCGACCCAGACGTCGATCTGGCGGTGCAGGGCGATACCCTGCTCGACCGCGGCCGGCCGCTCGCCGCGCAGCGGGCCGCGCACAAAATCGCCGAGCAGCCCACCGACCCGATGGGCCGGCAGCGGGCCGGAGAGGACAACATGGGCGAGGTAGTTCACGCGCCGCGGCGCAGCTCAGTCGAGCTGGTACTGGCGGTAGTAGTCGGCCAGAAACTGCTCAAAGGAGGGCCCGGCGGCGCTGGCGCTCTCCAGCGCCGCCTGGTCGGCGAGGCTCTGTGCGGCGTCAGCGGCCAGCGCTTGTTGGCGCTCGGCCGGCAGCGGTCGCGCGCAGTAGTCGTCGCACTGCTCGACGGCGCGCGCCGCCGCCCACTGGTAAAAGGTCTCGCCGCGCTCGCGCAGCTGGGCGAGGATCTGTGCCGACGGGGTTAGCGCGCTGTCGGCGACGCGGGCGCGCATCGCCGCCAAGGCGGCGGCGTAATCGCTCGGGCCGCTGCCGCTGCCGTGGCTGTCCATCAGCGCGGCTATCGGCTCGAGCGCATCGAGCAGCTCGCCGGCCCAGTCGCCGAAGCCCATTTCGCCGCCGTCGCGCTGCAGCGTCAACGCCGGGTCGCGGCCGCGGTAGACCATGCGCGACTGATTTTCGAGGTTCTCGCGGTATTCGCGCTCGTCGACCAGTGGGCTGTCGGCGAGCAGACAGTGCAGCACAAACAGGTCGAGAAAGCGGATCGTTTCGGCGCTGATGCCGCCGGTGGTGAACGGGTCGAGATCGAGACAGCGCACCTCGATATATTCAATACCGCGCGCGCTAAGCGCATTGACCGGCGCCTCGCCCGACTTGGCGGTGCGCTTGGGGCGGATCGGGCTGTAGAACTCGTTCTCAATCTGCAACAGATGGGTGTTGAGCTGCAGGCGGCGGCCGCTGGCGTCGCGCAGGCCGATCTGCTCATAGGCGGGGTAGGGTTTAACCAGCGCGCTGAGCAGCGTTTTGCGGTATTGGGCGAGGTTGTTGTAACAGACCACCAGCGAGCTCTGGGCGTCACTCTGGTAGCCCAGGTTGCCCATCCGCAGCGAAGTGGCATACGGGCTGTGCAGAGTGTGTGGGTCGTCGCCAAATGCGACCAGCGGGTGGTCGCGGCCGGCCACAAAACTGCGGCAGACTGCCGGCGCGGCGCCAAACAGATAGAGCAGCAGCCAGAAGTTGCGTCGAAAGTTGCGGATCCCGGCGAGGTACTGCTCGGTCTTGTACGCTTGTAACTCCAGCGACGAGCCGCTCTGTTGGCGCAGTAGCTGCCAGGTCTGGTCGTCGAGCGAAATATTAAAGTGGACCCCGGCGATGGTCTGCATCAGCCGCCCGTAGCGGTGGCCGAGCCCCTCGCGGTAGAGGGTTTTCATCCGGCCGCTGTTAGAGCTGCCGTACTCGGCGAGCGGTATGTGGCTGTCGCCGCTGAGCTGGCAGGGCATACTGTTGACCCACAGCCGCTCATCGCCGATCGCGGTGTAGACATAGCGGTGAATCTCATCGAGCTGGCCGAGCAGGGCGCTGACCGAGTGGCTCGGCGCGGTGATAAATTCGAGCAGCGCCTCTGAGTAGTCGGTGGTAATCGAGGGGTGGGTAAGCGTCGAGCCGAGCGCGGTAGGGTGGGCGGTCTGCGCCAATTTTCCGGTCGGGGTGACCCGCAGGCTCTCTTTTTCCAGCCCGCGGCGGATCGCCGCCAAGCCGCTCTCTGCACCGGCCGCAGTCAGCGCGGCCAGCCGCTCAGCCAGCAGTGAGCGTTCGCTCACGCGAGTTCAGCTAGATCGCTAACAGCGCAGTCGCTGTTGCTGGCGGGGTCGCTCTCGTCGATCACAATCGGTCGCTGGCGGGCGTCCAGCTGGACTTCGACCACGGCTGCGCGCAGCAGCGGCTGCTTGGCGTTGAGCTCGATCAGGTGGTTGAGCGCTTCGTCGCGGTGGCGAAATTGCGCCAGCGCCGTGCGCGCTGCGCTGCGCAGCCATTCACCGTGCTTGTCGAGGTACTCGGCGGCGGTGTTTTTAAGTAGGTAAGCGACCATGGTGAACCTTACAGTGGGTAATCTTGCGCCACAGTTTACCCGATCATCGGTCGCTTAAAAACCGCCAAGTTGGCGTCGCCTTGGCCGCTTCAGGTACTCTTTTGGTGCCGCGCTGGCCGGCTCAATCGCGTACACCGGGTATGCTGCCGGGGCGGATCCGCTCGACGGTGCGGGCGCCGACATAGTAGAGGCACGGCACCAGAATCAGCGTCACCAGAGTGGCGAACAGCACCCCAAAGGCGAGCGAGACCACCATCGGAATCAAGAAGCGCGCCTGCATGCTGGTCTCGGCCATGATCGGCGCCAGCCCGGCAAAGGTGGTGATAGAGGTCAGCAAGATCGGCCGGAAGCGGTCGCCGGCGGCGCGCAGCAGCGATGCCTTGAGCCCGCCACCGGCATCGCGCAGGGCGCAGACCCGGTCGAGCAGTACCAGGTTGTCGTTGACCACTACCCCGGCGGCGGCTAGCACGCCGATAAACGACATAAAGCTGACTTCTAGGCCGAGCAGCAGATGGCCGAACAGCGCCCCCATGATGCCAAACGGCACCGCCACCAAGATGCCAAACGGCTTCAGGTAGGAGCGGAACTCGACGGCCATAATCAGGTACATAATGCCCAGCGATAAAAAGAAGAATTTGGCAATGGCGCCACCGAGCTCCTCCTCTTCGCGCTGGTCGCCATCTTTGACCACACGGACCGCCGGATAGAGACGTTGCAGCTGGTCCGCGATCGGCCCGTACAGCTCGGTCGAAATCTCGGCGAGGGTGAGCTCGCCCTTGGTGGCGCTGACGCTAACTTTGACACTGCGCTGGCGGTCTTGGCGGTTGATGCGCGAGTAGCCGGGCACATAGTCGGTCTCGGCGACGGTGTAAAACGGCACCTCGGTACCGTCGCTGAGCCGCACCCGCAGGTCGTCGAGGGTGTCGACGCGCTCGCGGTCAGCCTGCGGGTAGCGCACCATCACCCGGATGTCGTCGCGGCCGAGCGGCACGCGTTGCGCTTCGGCGCCGTAAAAGGCTTGGCGAACTTGGCGGGCGACATCGCTGAGCCCGACGCCCAGCAAGCTGGCGCTGGGGCGCAAGTTGATGTCCAGGTCGTAGCGGCCGGAGTGGATGTTATCGCGGATATTGCGCGCACCCGGCAGCAGCGCCGCCTGCTCCTTGACGAAGTGGGCGGCGGCACTCAGCTGGTCTAAGTCGTTAGAGGTGAGCAGCACCGACGAGGCGGGCACATTGCGGGTGATGCTGGCGTCGACGGTGAAGCTGCGTGCCTCCGGTATCTCGCCGATATGGTGCTGCCAGCGCTCGCCGATCAACGCCGGCGAGACGTTACCGCTGACATCGTCCTGTAGCTCCAAGGCCAGCCGAATTTTGTCGCCAAACATAAAGCTGAGTTGATTCTTGACCATATTGGCGGTGTTGATTTGGTCGGTGATGAGCGGGTCGCTGAGCAGCTTCTGCACCGCCGCTTCGCCGCGCAGCGTGATCGCCTCTTTGTCCGCGTTCGGATGGCCAGACGGCATATCGATACGCATAAAGATAAAATCAGAGGCGACATTGGGCATAAAACTCTGCTTGATGTAGCCAGCGCCAACCAGTGACAGCGACAGAGCCAGTCCCAGTGAGAACAGTACCAGCGTCAGTGTCCGCCACTCCAGCGCGCGGGCCAGAAAAGGCTGATAGCGGTCGCGGCCGAAGGCGGTGAGGCCGTCGACACAGCGCATCCGCACACGGTGAAAAAACTTGCCGGCTCGGCTGGTCGGCTCGCGTTCGGGCCCCATATGGGCGAGGTGTGAAGGCAGTATGTAGAACGACTCAATCAGTGAAAAAGTCAGCGCGACGATGGTGACCATCGGGATCGCCCAGATAATCTTTGGCCACACTCCGGGCAGCATCAACATCGGCGCAAACACCACCATGGTACTGACCACCGCCAGTGTGACCGGCTTGGCCACCGCTTGGGCGCCGAGACGCGCCGCTTCGGTACCATCGTAGCCCTGCTGCTGGTAGCTGTAGATACTCTCGCCGACCACGATGGCGTCGTCGACGATGATGCCGAGGATCAGCAGGAAAGCGAACATCGACAACATATTGAGTGTCAGCCCAACGCCGGGTAGCAGCCACAGCGCACCCATGTAAGCGATGGCGATACCGGCCGACACCCACATCGCCAACAGCGGCCGCAAAAACAGCATAAGGGTGATGAAGACCAGAACCAAGCCGCCAAAGGCGTTCCGTGACAGCAGCTCCAGCCGTCCCTTGTACATACCGGACATATCCAGCCATGTGCCGGCATTCAGCCCATCGGGAAGCACGGCTGCGGCGTCGGCGACATAGGCTTTGACGGCATCGGTGCTGGCGACGATATCCGGTTGCTTGCCGACATAGACACCCAAAAAGATCGCTTTTTGCCCATTAAACCGGGTCAGCCGGCTGGTTTCGGCGAAGGTGTCGTAGACCGTCGCGACATCGCCGAGCAGCAGCTGGGTGCCATCGGTGTTGCCGAATAGTGGTATCTGGTAAAACTGCTCGGGGGTGTAGGCTTGGCCGCGGGTCTGTATCTGCAGGTCGCCGTCACTGGCGCGCACGGTGCCGGCCGGCAGGTTCAGCGAGCTGCGCCGTATCGCGGTCACCACCTGGTCGAACGAGAGGCCAAAGCGGCGCATCGCCAGCTCAGAGAGCTCGACCGAAAAGCGCCGCTCGGGCACCCCCCAAAGATCGACCGTGTCGACCCCGGGTAGTGCGGCGAGCTGGTCGCGGACCAGCTCGCCGTAGTGTTTTAGCACCAGCTCGTCAACGTCGCCGGCAATCGCCACGCGGATTACCTCGTTGCGCTCGAGCTGCTCGCTGACTATCGGTCGCTCGGCGTCGACCGGGAAGGTGGTAATGGCGTCGACCCGGCCTTTGATGTCGTTGAGTACCTTGCTCATATCGGCGCTGGTGTCGACCTCCACCGAGACACTGCCGGAGCCCTGTCGCGCCGATGAGCTGATCCGCTTAATGCCGTCGAGGTTGTAGATCGCCTCCTCGATACGAATGACGATCTGCTCCTCTACCTCGCGCGGGCCGGCGCCGGGGTAGGGCATGCTGACCTGTATATAGTTGACCGGTATGGAGGGAAAAACCTCTTTGCCGATGCCGCGCATGCCGACAATGCCGCCGACGATGATCAAGATCATCAATAGGTTGGCGGCAATCGGGTTATCGATAAACCAGTCGATGGAGCGCTTCACGGCGCGCTCTCCGCTAGCGCCACCCGCTGTCCTTCAATGGCTAGCGACAAGCGGCTCGACACCACCCGCCACCCCGCTTGTAAGCCCCGCACGACCACGCTGTCGGCGCGATTTTGCAGGACAATCACCGGCTGGTAGTGGATGCGGTTTTGGTCGTCCACGATCAGCACTTGGTCGCCCTGATAAATAGCGGTTAGCGGCAGTACCAGCGCATCACTCACGCTGCGGCCAGTGATGGTCGCCTCGACAAACGCCCCGACCGGTAGCGGCTCACTATCGCCGGTGTTTATCTCGACCGCGGCGATCAGCATACGGCTGCGCCGGTCGAGAGCCGCCTCGGTACGCACCAGTTGGCCGCGCCACTGGCGCGCGTCGAAGCCGCCGCTGAGCGTGATTGCCACGGTGGGTAACGGCTCGCCGGCAGCGCCGCTGGGTAGATCGATGAGCTCCGCCTGACGAAGTGTTAGTGGCAGCCGCAGCAGTGCCACCTCGCCGCCAAACACGCTGGCGATCCGGCTGCCAGCGCTAACGAACTGGCCGCGGTTGACGCTGATCGACTCGATCCGGCCGTTGAATGGCAGGCGGATAGCGGTGCGGTCTAGGTCAAGCTTGGCCTTGGCAAGGTCGGCTTCGGCGGCAGCTCGGGTAGCCACGGCGGCGGCCAGTTGTGGCTCGCGCAGAAACAGCGCGTTGGCGATGTCGTCACCGAGATCACGCCATTCGCGCTTGGCTTGGCGCGCGCGGCCGCGCTCCAATGCCAGCGCCTCATCGGCTTTGGCTAGCTGCGCGGCGGCGCGAACCACGGCAAACTCATAGTCGGCGCGCTCGATCTGGACCAGCGGCTCGGCGGCACTGAACTGCCCGCCGGCAGCAAATTGCGGCGCTACCGCGACCACTTGGCCCGAGACCCGCGCAACGACATCGACGCTCACCTTGGCCTCCACGCTGCCCTGCGCATCGATGGTCAAGGGCACGTCGCCGGGCGCTGCGATGATCACCGATACCAGCGGAGTCGCCGGCGCTCTGGGCGGCTGTGGGTGCGGTTTTGGCTTTAACAGCACCACGCTCGTTATGAACATAACGCCAACGACCAAGGCGGCTAGCGCCAGCCGGTTGCGCTGGCGAATCGGGGTGGTTTTAGACATTGGTCTTCCTTGTGCTCGGCGGACGTTGGGGGTCGGTTGGGCTAGCCAATAAAGTATAACGCCATGGCGCTCGAAAGGATGACAACGGCCAACCGCAGGCGACCATACTGCGGCTGCACCGTCAGTAGCTGTCGCGGTCGCTGGTGTCGTCGTAGACGGCGCGATCGTGGAGCCCCTCGCTGTGGGCGACCACAGTAGAGACGACACAGTCGCCGGTAATATTGACCGCAGTGCGGATCATATCCAGCAGCCGATCGACACCGATAATCAGCGCGATGCCCTCAACCGGCAGGCCGACCTGTTGCAGCACCATCGCCAGCATGATCAATGCCGCACCGGGTACCCCGGCGGTGCCAATCGAGGCCAGCGTGGCGGTGGCGATCACCGCCAAGTAGCCCGACAGGCCGATATCGATTCCGTAGGCCTGGGCGATAAACACGGTGGCGACGCCCTGTAATATCGCTGAGCCATCCATGTTGATAGTGGCGCCGAGTGGCACCGTAAACGAGCCGATCGACGGATTGACGCCGAGCCGGTTTTCGACCACCCCCAGGGTGATCGGCAGGGTGGCGTTGGACGAGGCGGTACTAAACCCAAACAGCGCCGCCGGGCGAACATTTTTAAATAGCGTAATCGGGTTGAGCCGGGTCAGTGCCACCAGCAGCAGCGGGTAGACCACCAAACCGTGGAACAGCAGCACCCCGACCACGGTAAAGAAGTACTTGCCGAGCGCGATAATGGCGCCAAACCCCTCGGCGCTGAACAGCGTGGTGAGCAGTGCAAACACCCCCCACGGCGCCAGGTGCATAAGAATGGTCACCATGCGCATATTGACATCGTTGATGCTCTCGAAAAACCGCAGGGCGGCCGCGCCCGGCTCGCCGACCTGGGCCAGTGCAATACCCACCAACAGCGCAAAGACAATAATCTGCAGCATATTGCCGGCCGCCATCGCCGCGATCGGGTTGGTCGGGAAGATGCCGATCAGCACCTCTTTAACGGTCGGTGGCAGCGGCGCCGAGTAGCTGCCGTCAAAGCTGCGGTCGAGCCCGACACCGGGGTCGATGACGTTGGCAAAGATCACCGCGGCAGTGATCGCCAGCGCGGTGGTCAGCAAGTAGAAGGCGATGGTCTTGGTGGCGATCTTGCCCAAACTGACACCGGGGCTGATGGTGGCCGTGCCGACCACCAGCGAGACAAACACCAGCGGTACTACCAGCACCTTAAGCGAGGCGATAAAGACCTGCCCAACCAGGTCGAACACCGAATCGATCACCCACGCCACCAGCGGCGTCAGCTCTTGGCCGAAGGCGGCGTTGAGCAGTGAGCCGAGCAGCACGCCGGCAACCATGCCGAGCAAAATCTTGTTGGAGAGCGTCACGCTGTTTACCCCTCTGTTTTGTATAGATAAAGAAGCGGCGGTTTGCCTTAAACTGGGCCCCCGGCGGCTCGCCTTATGAATCAGCGATGGTATCATAGCCGCCGCCACCGCTCGCGACCTCTATCGCTGAGAACATTTTACAGCGACGCTGTTCAACCGGAGACCACTATGTCTGTAGAAAAATTCGAGCACGCCTACCGCACTATTATTGGCGAGGTCGACGACCTGGCCCGCCCGGGCCTTCTCGACACCCCGCTGCGCGCCGCCAAGGCGTTCCAGTATTTGACCCGTGGCTACCAGCAATCGGTTGAAGAGGTGGTCAACGGCGCGCTATTCCCCTCGCAGAGCAGCGAGATGATCGTCGTTCGTGATATCGAGCTCTACTCGATGTGCGAGCACCACCTGCTGCCGTTTATCGGCAAGGCATACGTCGCTTATATCCCCCAGGGGCAGGTGATCGGTCTCTCTAAGGTGGCGCGGATTGTCGATATGTACGCTCGCCGCCTGCAGATTCAAGAGGACCTCACCGTACAGATTGCCAACGCCGTCAGTGAGCTGACCGGCGCGGCGGGTGTCGGCGTGATCGTCGAAGCCAAACACCTCTGCATGATGATGCGCGGCGTTGAAAAGCAGAACTCCTCGATGAAAACCTCGGCGATGCTCGGCAGCTTCCGCGACGACCTCGCCACCCGCAGCGAGTTTTTGTCACTGATACAGGGCTAGCGCGCAACGCTACCGCCCCGGCCGTTCTTGCTCGCCCCGGCCTTGAGCCGGGGTGTAAAAAGCAGAGTAAAATCCGCTGGCTGACAGATACCCGTCGTTCTGGGCGCTGGCGGTGGCCTTTCAACAAAGTGTCTACTTTGCGGCCCCAGCGTTTTTGGGGGCTGTGGACCATACTCAGTTTTGGGCGGCGGTCTTGGGTCGTGGGCCGACAGCAGCGTGGTGTTAGTGGGCCCAGTTCTCTACGCGCAAGCCGCCAACCCGTTCAAATTCGCGCTGATTATTGGTAACCATAATCAACCCAAGACTGCGCGCGTGGCCGGCAATCATTAAATCGTAGGGCCCGATCGGAGTGCCGGCGGCCTGCAGTTCGGCCCGCAGCTGGCCAGAGTGTTGGGCGGCGCGGAGGTCGTAGTCGAGCACCGCCAGCCGCGCCAGAAACGACTCTACCACGGCTAGGTTCTTTTCCGGAGCGGCCGACTTTTCGGCACCAAATATCAACTCCATGGCGCTCACTGTGCTGATACAGAGTTGCTCTTGATGGCGGATAAAGGCATCGCGAACTAATGACGGTCGGTTTTTGATGGTGTAAATACAGATGTTGGTATCGAGTAAAAACTTGTGCATTAAAGCGATTCGCGCGGCTGTTGTACTGGTTGATCGCGCTCGACCATAAAATCGTCGCTGACTGGGGCGCTATCAAACCACTGCTGCCAAGAGCTGCCCTCGGGGGTGATGATTCGGGTGGAGCCGATGGCAACGACATCAACGCGCTTGACACTATCGGGCAGGGCGACCGCCTTGGGCAGCCGCAGCGCTTGGCTTTTGTTGCTTTTGAAGACCGATGCTTTTTCCATAGAACGCCCTTGTATATCCCATTTGGATATACACATTAGGCCAGCCGCCCTGCGCTGTCAACGGTGGCTGGCTGGCGGGCAGTTGAATGGGCTGCGCCTAATTCGGGATGGGTGCGGACTGCAGCCTGGGGCCCGGTTTAAGCCTATAGCCCGAGCTCCTCCCACAGCGCATCGACGCGCGCCTTAACCTCATCGCTCATGGCGATCGGCGCGCCCCACTCGCGGCAGGTTTCACCGTCAACCTTGTTGGTCGCGTCGAAGCCGATCTTCGAGCCGAGCCCGGCCACCGGCGAGGCGAAGTCGAGATAGTCGATCGGGGTGTTCTCGATGATGGTGGTGTCGCGGGCTGGGTCCATGCGGGTGGTCATCGCCCAGATCACGTCCTGCCAGTTGCGTACGTCGACATCGGCGTCGGTCACCACGACGAACTTGGTGTACATAAACTGGCGCAAAAACGACCAGACGCCCATCATCACCCGCTTGGCGTGGCCGGCGTACTGCTTGTTCATGCTGACTACCGCCATCCGGTACGAGCAGCCCTCGGGCGGCAGGTAGAAGTCGACAATCTCGGGAAACTGCTTCTGCAGGATCGGCACAAACACTTCGTTGAGCGCCACGCCAAGAATCGCCGGCTCGTCGGGTGGCCGGCCGGTGTAGGTGCTGTGGTAGATCGGGTTGCTGCGGTGGGTGATGCGCTCGACGGTAAATACCGGGAACCGCTCGACCTCGTTGTAGTAGCCGGTATGGTCGCCAAAGGGCCCCTCGTCGGCGAGCTCGCCGGGCAGCAGGTGGCCCTCTAAAATGTATTCGGCACTGGCCGGCACCTGTAGATCGCTACCCAGGCAGTTGGCCACTTGGGTCTTTTCGCCGCGCAGCAGCCCGGCGAAAGCGTACTCCGACAGGGTGTCTGGCACCGGCGTCACCGCACCGAGAATGGTCGCCGGGTCGGCGCCCAGCGCCACCGCGACCGGGTAGGGCTGGCCGGGGTTGCGGCGCTGAAACTCGCGGTAGTCCAGGGCGCCGCCGCGGTGGGCCAGCCAGCGCATAATCAGCTTGTTCTTGGCGGTCTTCTGCATCCGGTAGATGCCCAAATTTTGGCGCTCTTTATCTGGCCCGCGGGTGACCACCAGCGGCCAGGTGACCAGCGGCCCGGCGTCGCCGGGCCAGCAGGTCTGGATCGGCAGCAAGTCGAGATCGACGGCGTCGCCCTCAATAACGTGCTGTTGGCAGGCCGGCTTGCCAACCACTTTAACCGGCATGTTGAGCACCTGCTTAAAGTCGTGGCGCTTCTCCCAGAGGTCGCGCAGCCCCTTGGGTGGCTCCGGCTCTTTGAGGAAGGCAAGCAGCGTGCCGACATCGCGCAGCGCGCTGACAGACTCTTGGCCCATACCCAGCGCCACCCGCTCGGGGGTGCCGAACAGATTGGTGAGTACCGGGGTGGTGTAGCCGACCGGGTTTTCAAACAGCAGCGCCGGGCCAGCGGCGCGCAGCACGCGGTCGCTGATCTCGGTCATTTCAAGATTGGGGTCGACCGGCTCGGTGATGCGCAGCAGCTCGCCGCGCTCCTCGAGCAGGTTGATAAAGTCGCGCAGGTCTCGCAGCTTCATCGCGGCTCCTTATCTATTTGCGGCGCATCGCGCCGAAGAACTCGTCGTTAGATTTGAAGCCCTTGAGCTTCTCGACCAAAAACTCGGTGGCCGGCAGGTCTTCCATGTCGTGCAGCAGCTTGCGCAGGATCCATACTTTTTGCAGCTCGGCCTCGTCCATCAGCAGGTCTTCGCGGCGGGTGCCAGAGCGGCGCACGTTGATCGCCGGGTAGACGCGCTTTTCGGCGATCTTGCGGTCGAGGTGCAGCTCCATGTTGCCGGTGCCTTTGAACTCTTCGTAGATCACCTCGTCCATCTTGGAGCCGGTGTCGATCAGCGCGGTGGCGATGATCGTCAGGCTGCCGCCGTGCTCGATGTTGCGCGCGGCACCAAAGAAGCGTTTCGGTTTCTCCAGCGCGTGGGCGTCGACACCACCGGTCAGCACCTTGCCCGACGAGGGGATCACGGTGTTGTAGGCGCGCGCCAGCCGGGTGATCGAGTCGAGCAGGATCACCACATCTTTTTTGTGTTCAACCAGCCGCTTGGCCTTCTCGATGACCATCTCGGCAACCTGCACGTGGCGGGTTGGCGGCTCATCAAAGGTTGATGCGATCACTTCGCCGCGCACGGTGCGCTGCATCTCGGTCACCTCTTCGGGGCGCTCGTCGATCAACAGCACGATGATGTAGCAGTCGGGGGCGTTGCGAACAATCGACTGAGCGATGTTCTGCATCATGATGGTTTTACCGGCCTTGGGCGGCGCCACAATCAGTCCGCGCTGGCCTTTGCCGATCGGTGCAACCAGGTCGATGATGCGGCCGGTCAAATCTTCGGTCGAGCCGTTGCCGGCCTCGAGCCGAATCACATCGTCGGGAAACAGCGGGGTGAGGTTTTCAAAGAGAATCTTGTTTTTCGAGCTTTCCGGCGCATCAAAGTTGATCTGGTCAACCTTGAGTAGCGCAAAGTAGCGCTCGCCATCTTTGGGCGGGCGGATCTTGCCAGAGATGCTGTCGCCGGTGCGCAGGTTAAAACGGCGGATCTGGCTGGGTGATACGTAGATATCGTCGGGGCCGGCCAGGTAAGAGGAGCCGCCAGAGCGCAAAAAGCCAAACCCATCGGGCAGGATCTCGAGCACGCCATCGCCGTAGATGTCCTCGCCACCTTTGGCGTGGCGCTTGAGCATAGCGAAGATGATGTCTTGCTTGCGCGAGCGGGCGATGTTTTCAAGGCCTGCGGTGGCGGCCAGTTCGACGAGCTCGTCGATCGGTTTTTGCTTCAGTTCAGATAGGTTCATACGGGCTTTTTTGTCGGTTGGAAAGAGGGGTGTCAAAACGCGAGCTGCGGCTCAGGGCGGCCGAGTTGGCGCGGTGAGCGGGCAAAAGAAACATTGTGGTCGCGCTGGGTATGCTAGCTGGGGGAGAGATAGAGCCGCATTGCGCGTCAGTGGCAGAAGTATAGCGCGGTGCGGGCAAACCGCAACCGCTAAATGCGCCCCACACCAAGGGTGTGGGGCGGGTTACTCTTAGAGCAGCGCGTCCATAAATTCGGTCAGCTGCGACTTCGACAGGGCGCCCACTTTGGTCGCTTCAATCGAGCCATTTTTAAATGCCAAGATGGTCGGGATACCGCGCACGTTGAACTTGGCGGCCGCTTCGGGGTTTTCGTCGACGTTGATCTTGCAGATCTTAACGCGGCCGTCGTACTCCTCGGCAACTTGGTCGAGCAGCGGGGCAATCATCTTGCAGGGGCCGCACCACGGCGCCCAGAAGTCGACCAGCGTCGGCAGCTCAGCTTGCTGGACGTCGGCCTCAAAATTGGCATCGGTAGTGTGAACAATCTTCTCGCTCATCGTGTTTCCTCTCACTGTCTGCTAGGTAGGTTAAAGCGGGGTGGTGGCTGTGCCGGGCTGCGATGATAACACCGCACGGGGCGCGGCAACAAATAGTCGCTGCGGTTCAGCTGGCCAGATAGGGCGGTGGTGGCTCCTGGCCGACGATCGACACCGGGTCGATGTGGATCAGCACCTCGGCGCCCGGGTGGACCGCCTCCAGCGCCTCTTCAACGCGGTCCGAGATGACATGCGCGGCGAGCAGATTGAGGTGGTCGTCGAGCTCAATGTGCACCTGAATAAAGGTGTCGGTGCCGGCCCGCCGAGTGCGCAGGTCGTGGTAGCCGCGCAGCTCTGGCTGGCCGTCCAGCACTGCCTTGATGGCGGCCCGCTCGTCGTCCGGCAGCTCGCGGTCCATCAGGTGGTCGCCGGCTTCGCGGACAATCTCCCAGGCGCTGTAGAGGATATAAAAGCCGACCGCCAGCGCCAGCAGCGGGTCAACAAGACCCCAGCCGCGGGCGGCGAAGAACAGCGCCACAATGACCGCGGCATTGACCAGCAGGTCGCTCTTGTAGTGCAGCGCATCGGCCGAGATGGCGGTCGAGCCGGTCTTGGCGATGACGTGGCGCTGAAAGATCACCAGCCCCAGCGTCAGCGCCATCGACACCACCATCACCAGTTGGCCGAGCGCGGTGGCGCCGACCGCGGCCGGGCTGATCAGCCGCTGCGCCGCCTCGACCAACAGAAAGCCGGCGGAGCCGGTGATAAACGCCGCCTGACCGAGCCCGGCCAGCGCCTCGGCTTTGCCGTGGCCAAAGCGGTGCTCGTGGTCGGCCGGGGTCAGCGCGTGGCGTACCGCGGCCAGGTTGACCAGCGAGGCGAGCGCGTCCAGGCAGGAGTCGATCAGCGTCGCCAGCAGGCTGATCGAGCCAGACTGCGCCCAGGCGTAGAGCTTGATGGTGATCAGTACCAGTGCAACGCCAGTCGAGGCGTAGGTGGCGAGACGCATCAGCCGGCCGGCTTCGGCCGATGGCAGGCGCTGCGCGTGCAGAGGCGGGGGCGAGGGCGGTGTGGCGGGGTCAGTCATGCCGGCAGTCTACCAGATGCGGGTGGCTATGCGGTGTCGAAGGCGGCCACTACGCTGTTTAAAAACCGGTAGCCCAGCGCCGTGGTCTGCAGCCGTTCGGCGCGCGCCTCGAGCAGCCCTTGGCGGCGCAGGGTCGCCAGTTGCGACCCGATAGTGGCAAGCTCAAGGCCGGTGCGCTGGCTAAACAGGCTGGCGGCTACCCCCTCGCGCAGCCGCAGCGCGTTGAGCATAAACTCGAGCGGCAGCTCGGCGCGGTCGATAACCTGCTCGGCGGCGAGCGGGTCGCTGCGGCTCAGGTAGTCGTCGGGGCGGCGGCTATTGTTGCGTCGCCGCACGCTTAGCTGGCCGTCCACCATGGCGCTCAGCTTGGCGTGGGCGCCGGCGCCGATCCCGAGGTAGTCGCCAAACTGCCAGTAGTTGAGGTTGTGGCGGGCGGCGCCACCGCGCTGGTAGGCCGACACCTCGTAGTGGTCAAAGCCGCTCTCCAGCAGCAGCGCGTGGCCGCGCTGGGCGATCGCCTCCAGCGTCGGCTCAGCCGGCAGCGCCGGTGGCCGCGAGTAGAACTCGGTGTTCGGCTCAAGGGTCAGCTGGTACCAAGAGAGGTGGTCGGCGCCGCTGTCGATGGCGCGCTGCAGGTCGGCCAGAGCGCCGTCGGCGGTCTGCTCGGGCAGGCCGTGCATCAGGTCGATGTTGATCCGCGCAAAGCCGGCCGCCTGCGCCATCGCCACCGCGGCGCCGGCCTCGCTGGCGCCGTGGACGCGGCCAAGCCGCTGCAGCTGGGTGTCGTCAAAGCTCTGTACGCCGATCGACAGGCGGTTGACGCCGGCCGCGCGGTAGCCGCTAAAGCGTGCCTGTTCGGCGGCGCCGGGGTTGGCTTCAAGGGTGATCTCGATGTCGTCGGCAAAGTCGATCAGCCGCTCGGCGGCGTCCAGCACACTGCCGATCGCCGCGGCGCTGAACAGCGACGGTGTGCCGCCGCCAAAAAAGATCGACTGCAGCGGCCGCCCAGCGGCGGTCTCAACACTGCGCTCCAGCTCGCCGACCAGCGCCGCCACATAGGTCGCCTCGGGCAGGGCGGCGGGGGCGCGGTGCGAGTTAAAGTCGCAGTAGGGGCACTTTTTTATGCACCACGGAATGTGCACATAGAGCGACAGCGGCGGCAGTGTCACGCCGGCAAGAAGCCGTCGAGGGCGGCCAGCAGTTGGGCGCTGGCGACAGCGCGGTGGCTGAGCCGGTTTTTGGTCGCATCGTCGAGCTCGGCGGCGGTGCAGCCGAGCGCCGGTACAAAGAACAGCGGGTCGTAGCCAAAGCCGTTGCTACCGCGCGGCGTATCGGTGATCACCCCGCTCCAGCTACCGTGGCAGATCAGCGGGGTCGGGTCATCGGCGTGGCGCAGCAGCACCAGCACCGCGTGGTAGTGGGCGCTGCGCGCCAGATTGGGGTCGGCGGCCAGTGTCGCCAGCAGCTTGGCGCAGTTGTCGGCGTCGCTGGCGCCGGCACCGGCGTAGCGCGCCGAGTAGATACCCGGCGCGCCACCGAGCCCGTCAACCGCCAGCCCAGAGTCGTCGGCCAGTGCCGCCAGGCCGGTCGCGGCGGCCGCGTTGCGCGCCTTGAGCAGCGCGTTCTCGACAAAGGTCAGGCCGGTCTCGTCGGCCTCGGCAACCGCAAACTCCGCCTGCGCTACCACCTGCCAGCCGCGCGGCTGAAACAGGGCGGCCAGCTCGGCAATCTTTTTGCGGTTGCCGCTGGCCAGGACGATCTGGCGGTTACTGCTCATAGAGACGCTGCTTAAAGTTAAAGGTTTTATTCGGTTGGCCGGCGCTGGTAACGCTGATGTGAAAGCTTAAAAACTCCTCGCCGTCGATCTTAAATGGGGCCAGGTAGTAGATCGCATCGCCCTCGTCGATGGTGATGAAGTCGAGCGACTGCTGCTGTTGCAAGATGTTGCTGACCCGGCCGCTGAGCTGCGCCGGTTGCGGCCGGTTGTCGCGGTCGATCACCGCGATATTGACCAGCCCGCGGTCGCGACCGCGGCTGAGCCCATACAGCGCGGCGATCTCGGGCTTTAGAAAGGTGGTGTTAAAAGCGCTGTAAACCACTTGGTAGCCGTCGCCAAGCGGCACCGTGGCGGCCTGGGCTGAGAGCGGCAGCAGCGCTGCCAGCAGCAATAGGATCACTCTTTTCATGGCGGGCTCCTAGGCGCTGCGGCTGAGGTGGTAGACCGCAGTCTCGGTAAATAGGTTGGGCATTGCGCCGGTCAGCCAGCGGTCTGGCCAGCCGCTGGCGATGCGCTTGCGGTTGAGCACGGCGATGCCGCGTTCGGCACACAGCTGCTCAAAGTCGCGGTAGGTAAAGAAGTGAATGTTGGGGGTGTCGTACCACTGGTAGGCGAGCTGTTTGGTGACCGGCATGCGGCCGCGCAGGGTCAGGTAAGCGCGCGCCCGCCACTGGCCAAAGTTGGGGAAGGTGACGATGCACTCGCGGCCGATCCGCAGCATCTCGTCGAGCACCAGGTGCGGGTAGCGCATCGCCTGCAGCGCTTGGGTCATCACCACCGTGTCAAAACTCTGGTCGGCGAAGTTGTCGAGGCTGTTGTTGAGGTCCTGTTCAATCACGTTGACACCGCGCTCGATGCAGGCCTGGATAGAGTCGGCGTCGATCTCTAGCCCGTAGCCACGCACCGCGCGGCTGGCGGCTAGCTCGGCGAGCAGTGCGCCGTCACCGCAGCCCAAATCGAGCACCCGCGACTGCGGCGCGATCCAGCGCGCCAAAAAACTGAAGTCGTCTCTCATATGCGCGCCTCCAGTGCGCTGGCGGCGCGCGCTAGGTAGCCGCCAAGCGCCTGCTGGTAGCGGCGGTTGGGCAGCAGGAAGGCGTCGTGGCCCTGGTCGGAGTCGATCTCGCAGTAGCAGACATCGCGGCCGGCGGCGACCAGTGCGTTGACGATCTCGCGCGAGCGCTGCGGCGCAAACCGCCAGTCGCTCGAGAACGAGATCACCTGATACTGGCACTGCGCTAGTGCAAACGCCTTGGCCGGATCGTTGTCGTACTCGCGGGCGAGGTCGAAGTAGTCGAGCATTTTGGTAATCAACAGATAGGCGTTGGCGTCAAACGCCCCCGAGAACTTGTCGCCCTGGTGGTTGAGGTAGCTCTCAATTTCAAACTGCACCGGCGCCGCCGTGCCGGTGGTGAAGTCGCCGATGCGAAGCTCGCGGCCAAACTTTTGCCCCATCAGCTCGTCGGAGAGATAGGTGACATGGCCGATCATCCGCGCCAGCGCGAGCCCCTGCTGGGGGCTGCTGCCGCTGTTGGCGTAGTCGCCGTCGCAGAAGTCGGGGTCGGACTTGATCGCCCGCCGGGCGATCTCGTTGAAGGCGATATTCTGTGCGCTGAGCTTCATCGCCGAGGCGATCACCACGCAGTGGTCGAGCAGCTCGGGGTACTCCAGCGACCAGCGCATCGCCTGCATGCCGCCCAGGCTGCCGCCAACTACCGCCGCCCAGCGGTTGATCTGCAGCGCATCCATCAGCAGCCGCTGCGAGTTGACCCAGTCGCGGGCGCGCAGCGGTGGGAAGCTGGCCGCCCACGGCCGGCCGGTGGCGGGGTTGGTCGACAGCGGCCCGGTGCTGCCAAAGCAGCTGCCGATGTTGGTCGGGCAGACCACGTAAAAGCGGTTGGTGTCGATCGGCTTGCCGGGGCCGATGTAGTGGTCCCACCAGCCCGGCCGGCTGTCGCCCTGATGGTAGCCGGCGGCGTGGTGGTGGCCGCTGAGTGCGTGGCAGATCAATAGGGCGTTGTCGCCGCGCGCGTTGAGCTCGCCGTAGCACTCCACCTCCAGCTGGTGGCTGGCCAGCACTTCGCCGCAGGCGAGCGCCAGTGGCCGATCGATGGTGATCAGCTGGCTGGTGACGATGCCGACAGAGTCGGCGGGCAGTGGCTCGGGCATGGCGGTGGTTACCGGTTAAAGCAAGAGTCTACGGGGCGCGGGCAGCGGCGGCAAGCGGCGCTCAACCGAGCAGCGGCTGCAGTGCGTTGACCGCCATCGGCAGCAGTCGGTCGCGGATCATAATCAGCACCAACAGCGCCGCCATCGGCGACAGGTCGAGCATCCCCAGCGGCGGTATCACCCGCCGGAACGGCCCCACGTAGGGCTCCATCAACTGGCCGACCAGCTGCACGGCGGGGTGGCTCGGCGAGCCGATCCAGCTGGCTAGCGCCAGCAGCAAAATGCCCCAGAAGTAGATATCGGCCAACTGGACTAGCAGCCCGTAGAGCGCGCCGACCAGCGCCACCAGCGGCGGTGCGCCGTTGGCCGTCCAGGCAACAAAGTAGACCGCTATCGCCAGCGCCAGTGCGGCACTGTTAAAGCGCCCGACCGACGGCAGCAGGCGGCTGAGAGGCTCGACCGCTGGTGCGGTTAGCTTGAACACCGTCTGCGAGATCGGGTTGTAGAAATCGGCGCGCACCGCCTGGAGCAGAAAGCGCACCAGCAGCAGTGAACCGAGCAGCTGGACGATAATGGCGATTAGACTGTTCACACTGGGCTCCGTAGCGATTAGGGGTTGGGCGTGGCGGCGCCGAGCTCGGCGGCCATCTCGGCGCTGCGGGCGGCGGCGCCGAGCATCGCCTCGCGGACGATCTGTTCGATGTTGTGTTCGGCAAAGATCGCCAGCGCGCGCTCGGTAGTGCCGGCCGGCGAGGTAACTTTGGCGCGCAATTCGGCGGCGCTATCGCCGCTTTCAACGGCCATGCTGGCGGCGCCGCGGGCGGTCTGCACGGCCAGCTGGCCGGCGACATCGGCCGGTAGCCCCATCTCCTCGGCGACCTTTTGCATTAGCTCGATAAGCAGAAAAAAGTACGCTGGGCCGCTGCCAGAAAGGGCCGTTACGGTGTCGATCAGCGCCTCTTCGGCCACCCACTGGGCAGTGCCGATAGCGGCAAACAGCTGCTCGGCGGCGGCGCGCTGTGGCGCGCTTACCGCGGCGCTAGCAAACAGCCCGGTGGAGCCCTGGCAGAGCAGTGCCGGCGTATTGGGCATCGCCCGCACCAGCGCGGTCTGGGCGCCCAGCCAGCCGCCGAGCGCGGCGCAATCGATGCCGGCGGCGATCGAGATCACCAGCGGCCGGTGGCCGAGCGAACCGCTCAGGCCGCTGGCGACCGCAGCCATCACCTGGGGTTTGACCGCCAGCACGATCACCTCGGCGGCGGCCGCACAGCGCGCCGATTCGCGCTCGCTGGCGACGCTGACGCCAAAATCTGCCGCCAGCGCCTGGCGGGCGGCTTCGTTCGGCTCGCAGACGGTGATCTGCGCTGGCGGGTGGCCGCCGGCGATCACACCGCCGATCAAGCTGCGCGCCATGTTACCGCCGCCAATAAATAGCAGAGAGTGCATAGGGTTATCCGTGTTGGGCTGTCTGGCCGCCTATCCTACCGCAGTGGCGCGCGCGCGCCAAAAATATCGCTGCCGACGCGGACGATAGTCGCCCCCTCGGCGATCGCCGCCTCGAGGTCGGCCGACATGCCCATCGACAGGGTGTCGAGCGGGTTGGCTTGCAGCGCCGGTAGGCTGGCATTGAGCTGGTCGCGCAACTCGCGCAGCGCCGCAAAGGCGGCGCGTTGGCCGGCGCTATCGGTGCGCGCTTTGGGGATCGCCATCAGGCCGCGCAGCCGCAGCGCGGGCAGCTCGGCCACGGCACTGGCGACCTCGCTGAGCTGCTCGGCGAGCAGGCCGGCCTTGCTCGGCTCGCGGTCGATGTTGACCTGCAGGCAGATGTTGAGCGGCGGCCGCTGCGGTGGTCGCTGGGCGGCCAGCCGCTGCGCTATTTTGAGCCGATCGACGCTGTGCACCCAGTCGAACAGCTCGGCGGCCGGGCGGGTTTTGTTGGACTGCAGCGGGCCGATAAAATGCCACTCAAGCGGCTCGCTGAGCGCCGCGATCTTGGCCTCGGCCTCCTGCAGGTAGTTTTCGCCAAAGGCGGTGAGGCCGGCGCTGTAGGCGCTGCGGATCGCTTCGGCGGGTTTGGTTTTACTCACTGCCAGCAGCTGGACGGCATCGGCGCTGCGGCCGGCGGCGCGCAGCGCGTCTTGCACCCGCTGCTGCACGGCGCTAATGTTGTCGGCGATTGAGGTCATCACTCCGGCTCTAGTTGTCTGTAGGCCGGCTAGCATACTGCACCGGCCCGCCGCGCGGGAACCGCGGCGCCAACTTGGATGGGAGAACCCCCTTGAATATTGACCAACTGCTGGCATTCAGCGCGGCGCAGGGCGCCTCGGATCTGCACCTGTCGGCCGGGCTGCCGCCGATGCTGCGCATCGACGGCGAGGTCAGCCAGGTTGACCTGCCGGCGCAACAGAGCGACGCGGTGGCGGCGCTGATCGAGGCGACCATGGGCGCCGGTGCGGCCGGCGAGGCGCGCCGCGCCGAGTGGCGCCAGCAGTTAGAGTGCGACTACAGCTACGAGCTGCCGGGCACGGCGCGGTTCAGGGTCAATGCCTTTCAGCACAGCCGCGGCCCCGGCGCGGTGTTTCGGACCATTCCCAGCGAGGTGCTGAGCCTCGAGCAGCTTGGGCTCGGCGAGACCTTTCGGCGCATTGCCGCGCTGCCGCGCGGCCTGGTGCTGGTGACCGGGCCGACCGGTTCGGGCAAATCGACCACTTTGGCGGCGCTGATCGACTACATCAACAGCAGCCGCCAAGACCATATCTTGACCATCGAGGACCCGATAGAGTTTGTCCACCACAGCCGACTGTCGCTAATCAACCAGCGCGAGGTGCACCGCGACACCCACAGCTTTAGCAGCGCGCTGCGCTCGGCGCTGCGCGAGGACCCCGATGTGATTTTGGTCGGCGAGCTGCGCGACCTAGAGACTATCCGGTTGGCGCTGACCGCCGCCGAGACCGGCCACTTGGTGTTTGCCACCCTGCACACCTCATCGGCGGCCAAGACTATCGACCGGATCGTCGATGTCTTCCCGGCGGCCGAGAAATCGATGGTCCGCTCGATGCTCTCGGAGTCGCTGCAGGCGGTGGTCGCCCAGACTCTGCTGAAGAAGGTCGGCGGCGGCCGGGTCGCCGCCCACGAGATATTGATCGGCACCGCCGCGGTGCGCAATATGATCCGCGAGGACAAGGTGGCGCAGATCTACTCGGCGCTGCAGAGTGGCGCAGCCGTCGGTATGCAGACCCTCGACCAGCACCTCCAACAGCTGGTTGCCAGCGGCAGCGTAGAGCCGGCGGTGGCCCGCCAGCAGGCGCGCCACCCGGAGTCTATTTAGGCCGGCAGGCTGTTCAGGTAGCTCTGTACAATCTGGCTGGCGGCGAGATCGTCGATGCGGTCGTGGCGGCGCGGCTTGTCCAGCTCGCGGTTTTGTTCGCGGGCGGCGCGGCTGCTGTAGCGCTCGTCGACCAGACTCACCGGCAGGCCACAGCGGCCGTGCAGGCGGTTGCCAAAGCGCCGCGCCAAGCGGGTGATCTCGGCCTCGCTGCCATCTAGGTTGAGCGGCAGGCCAACCAACAGCCGGGCCGGCTGCCACTCGTCGATCAGGGCGTGGATCGCCGGCCACGGCGGGCCGCCGTCGCGGCAGGTGAGGATCTCTAGCGGGGTGACCAGCCCGGTCGCCGAGTGGCCACTGGCGACGCCGATCTGGCTGAGACCAAAATCAAACCCGAGCAGCTGCTCGCCGGCGGCCACCGCGCTCAACCGTGGCCGGCGCTGTGGGCCAGCGCGTTGAGATCGACGCCAATACTGCGCGCTGCGGCGGCGGCGCGCTGCTCCATCGGCGTGTTAAAGATAATTTCGCGGTCGGCCGGCACCGTCAGCCAGCTGTTGTCGGCCAGCTCGCGCTCCAGCTGGCCGGCCTCCCACGCCGAGTAACCGATCGTCACCAGCGCGGCCGGCGGCCCATTGCCGTGCGCCATATCGGCGAGAATGTCCTGCGAGGCGGTCAGGCAGATGTCGCTCTCCAGCAGGGTGGTCGACTGCCACTGGCGCTCGCCTGCGGCGTGCAAAATAAACCCGCGGTCGCGCTGCACCGGGCCGCCATCAAACAGCGGCGCCGCACCGCACTGTTCATCAAACGACAGCTCTAGCTGTTTAAACACCGAGCTGATCGGTATATCCAGCTGGTGGTTGATGATAAAGCCCATCGCGCCGTCGGCGGTGTGCTCGCAGAGGTAGATCACCGCGTGGTCGAAGTTGGGGTCATTGAGCCCCGGCATCGCCAGCAGAAAGTGGTGTTTGAGCGAGGTAAAGCTGTCACTGTTCATAGTCATACGCTCAATATGGGGTTACCGGCCGGCCGCTGCAAGCCCCGCTTAACCCAGCCGCCGGGTAATCGCCGCCATCAACCGGTCGGCGATGGCGATGCCGGTGGCCGCCTCGATCTCGCGCAGGCAGGTTGGGCTGGTGACGTTAATCTCGGTCAGGTAGTCGCCGATGATATCCAGCCCGACAAACAGCAGTCCGCGCTCGACTAGGCTCGGCGCCACCGCAGCGGCGATCTCGCGGTCGCGGTCACTGAGCGGCTGGACCACACCGCGGCCACCGGCGGCCAAATTGCCGCGAAACTCGTTGCCGGTCGGCAGCCGCGCCAGACAGTGGTCGATCACCTCGCCGTCGACCACCAGCACGCGCTTGTCGCCGGCGTCGATCTGGGCCAGAAAGCGCTGCGCCATGATCGTCTCACGGCCGTGGTTGGTGAGGGTCTCTAGAATCACATTGAGGTTCTGGTCGCCCTCGCGGACGCGAAAGATCGAACTGCCGCCCATGCCGTCGAGCGGTTTAAAGACCACATCGCCGTGGAGCTGGTGAAAGCGCACCAGCCGCGCTTGGTCGCGGCTGACCAGCAGCGGCGGGGTGCAACCAGCAAACTGGGTGGCGAACACTTTTTCGTTGCAGTCGCGCAGGCTCTGCGGGCGGTTGACGACCAGCACGCCGGCGCGCTCGGCGGCCTCTAAGATATAGGTAGAGTAGATAAACTCACCGTCAAACGGTGGGTCTTTGCGCATAATTATGGCGTCCAGCTCGGTCAGCGGCGCATCGGTCGGCTCGCCCAGCTCAAACCACCGCTGCGGGTCGTCGAACACGGTCAGCGGGCGCTGCGCGGCGGCTGCCTCACCACCGTCTAGGTAGAGATCGCTCTGCTCCATGTAGACCAGACTAAACCCCGCCCGCTGCGCCGCCAACAGCAGCGCCAGGGTGGTGTCTTTCTTGAAGTTGATAGTGGCGATAGGGTCCATCACCACACCGAGTCGTTTAGCCATCTGGTTCGCTCCGGCGGTAAAAGTGTGCTGGCCGCCATTGTCGCTGTAGCAGCCGATATTTGCCACTGTGGTGGCCCGGCCAATAGCGTTAGAATAGCCGCACAAAAAAACGAGGCTACACCGCCATGGATTTAACCCCCTACACCATCGCCGTGATTGACGACAGCCAGACGGTGCGCGGCGCCGCTTGTGCGGTGTTGGAGCGCGCCGGCGCCACGGTACTAGAGGCCCAAGACGGCTACGACGGCCTGGCGCTGATCGTCGCTGAACGCCCCCAGCTGGTGCTGTTGGATATCATGATGCCGCGCTTAGACGGCCTGCAGTTGACCGCGTTGCTGCAGAGCCACGCCGAGCTCGCCGGTTTGCCGGTGGTGTTGGTGTCGAGCAAAGACAGCCTATTTGACCAGGCCCGCGGCAAGCTCAGCGGCGCAGTCGGCTACCTGGTTAAGCCGTTTAGCGCCGACGAGCTACTGACCGCGGTGGGCGCCGCGCTGGAGCCGCAGCCGTGAGCCAGCCAGAGCCGGTCGCCACCGCCGAGCAGCGCTACGCTACCTTTACCGCGCTTGGCCAGCCGC
This sequence comes from Porticoccaceae bacterium, assembly GCA_024639885.1. GTDB lineage: Bacteria > Pseudomonadota > Gammaproteobacteria > Pseudomonadales > Porticoccaceae > LSUCC0057. The sequence continues at coordinate 98,486 of JAHEGD010000005.1, forward strand.
TGGCGCTGCCGCTTGAGCAGCTCGCCGGGGTGGTAGCGCCCGGCCCGCTGCAGCCGCTGCCGCACGCGGCGGCCTGGGTGCTGGGCGTGACCGCTTGGCGCGGCCGCGCCATCACTGTTATCGATTTGGCCGAACTGGTCGGCGCCGCCAGAGGCACCGCGCGCAAGTGGTTGATGCTGGAGTGGCAGGGCCAGTGGCTGGCCGTTGCGGTCAGCGAAGTGGGGGCGATCATCACGGCCAGCCCAGCGCCCGGTGAGGCGGCGCTACTGCCGGCTGAGCTGGCCCCGCTGTGCGCAGCCGCCCCGTTGAGTGGCGCCCCGCAGCACGCCGAATTACAGGTCGCCGCGCTGTTTGCTGCACTGGCCACAACCAGCCCGTTTCGACGCGACCCTATTGAACAGTAAAAGGCCGCCGCGCGGCCGCCAACCGGTGGAAGAGAGACGATGACAATCTGGATAAAGCGTTTGATGTTGACCGTGGCGGTAGTCGCGCTGGCCGTGACCGGGCTGTTTGCCGAGCGGCTCTACCGGGCCCAGTTGGCCGACCAGCGCCAGCTAGATAACGCCGCACTGTTGCGCAGCGAGCTGCGCCGGCTGCCCAGCTTAGCGGCTGGAGCGGCGGCGGCGACAGCGCAGGCATTTGACCAGTTGGCCGCCAGCGACGCCCAGCTCTATCGCAGCTGGGGCCAGCTGTATAAACAGCTGCACAGTGAGAGCGCCGGCCAAGCCAGCCCAGTGCCGGCCGCCGCGGTGCGGTTTGCCGGCGAGCTCAAGGCGTTGCGCAGCGATGTCGCCAGTTTAATTGCCGAGCGCGCCGGGCCACAGCAGTGGCAGCAGTTGGCCAGCAGCTCGGCGGCCGCACTGCCGCAGTTGGAGGCGGCGCTGGCGCCGCAGGTCGAGCGGTTGATTGCCAGCGGCGCGCGCTCGGCAACGGTGGTGCTGGCCCAGCAGCAGCTCTGGTGGCTACAGCGGCTTGACCGCGGTATCGCCGCGCTGGTGACCACGCCGGCGGTCGACGGGTCGGCGCTAGCGGCGCTCGAAACGCGCGCCGAGCAGATAGCCCAAGCGCTGCAGGCACTGCAGTCGCTCGGCGACGACGATGCTGCGCTCGATACCGCACTGGCTCAGTTTGCCGCTGTCGGCCAGGCGCTGTTCGCGTTCAAGCAACAGCTGCCGGCTTTTCTGGCGGCCCAACGGGCGGCCGACCGGTTGCGCGCCCAAGAGCAGCCGCTGCTGGCTGAGCTAGAGCAGCTCGAACAGCAGATCCGCCGCCGCGCCGCCCAGCCACTCTGGCAGCGCGCCGCGCCGCCGCTGCAGCTATCGGTAGCGGTCAGCGCTGCTGCGCTGCTGGTCTACCTGCTTCTGGTCTGGCGCCAGAGTGCTGCCGGCCGGCGCGCAGAGCGCCACCGCCACGCCACCCAACAAGCAGAGCTAGAGCAGTTGATCGGCGCCCTAGCCGCGGTCGGTGAAGGTGATCTGACCCGCCAGCTGCACGCTGAAGGCGAGACAGCCGCGGTGTTGGCTGCTTCTATTAACAGCGCGGTAGAGGCGCTGCGGCGGCTGGTCGCCGCGGTGGCACGCCAGTCAGAGCAGCTTGGCGGCCAGAGCGATAGCCACCAGCGCGCTTCGCAAGCGCTCGCTGAAGGGGCCAACAGCCAACTCGAACAGCTGGCTGCTGCCAGCGCCACACTCGGCCAGCTAGCCAGCTCAATCGATGCCATCGCCAGCCGCGCCGGCCAGTCTCAGTCAGCTGCCGAGCAGGCCCGCGACAACGCCGCCGAGGGGGTGCGGCGGGTTGCCGAGAGCTCGGCCAGCGTCGACCAGATTGATGCCGCGATAAGCGTCGCCGCCGGCTCGCTAGAGGCACTGCAGGCGGGAGCGGCAGAGATTGGCAAGGTCGCCGCGGTGATCACCGAGATCGCCGACCAGACCAACGTGCTAGCACTCAATGCCGCTATTCAAGCGACCGGCTCCGGTCAAGAGGCGCGCGGCTTTGCCGTCGTTGCCGACGAGATTCAGCGGCTCGCCGAGAGCGCCGCCGGTGCCGCCGCCGAGATTGGTGAACTGATCGGCAGCGTGCAGTCGCACAGTGCCAAGGCCGGTAGCGCGATGGCCAACAGCTGCGCCGAGCTGGCCACCGGCAAGCAGCGTATTGCTGCGGCCGGCAGCGCGTTGGCGGCGATTGAGCAGGGTGCCCAGACACTGCTGCCGTTGATCGCCGAAATCTCGACAGCCAGCGCCGAGCAGGCCGAGCAATCCAAGCGGATTGCCAGCGGTGTTGCTGAAGTCCAGCAGCAGGCGGCGGCAACCTTGTCGCGCAGCCATGCCAATGCCGCCAGCATTGAGGAGCTGGCCCAGTTGGCGGTAGAGATGCGCCGCTCGGTCAGCCACTTTCAGCTCGGCGAGCTCGGCGCTGCAGAGCCGCAAGCGGAGCCACAGAGCGAGCCAGAGAACCCACTGGAGGCGTTTGAGCGGGAGATAGAACAGCTGCTGGCCAACACCCCCAAGCCGGGCACGGCAGCTGAGTGAGCAGCCCCCAGCCAGCCAGCTATATTGCCGAGCTGACCGCCGCGGTCGCCGCCGCGCTTGGCAGCGGCGATAGCAGCGCTGAACAGTGGCCGCAACTTTATGCGCTGCTCTGGCTGGGCGGCCGCGAGGCGGCTGCCGCGCAGTTGGCGGCGCTCTGTGAGCCGAGTCTTGATGGGGGCGTCAGCAGTGCGCCGGGGCGGGCACAGCTATTGGCGCAGCTTGCCGAACAGCGTACCGCGCCGCCGCAGTCGGCAGCGCCTTTAGCGAGTGTGAGCACGGCGCTGCGGCGCAGCTTGGTGGCCTTTTACCGCCAGCCCAGCAGCCCCTGGCTGCCGCCACCAGAACTGGCTGAGCTGGTCGCCGCACCGCGCCCGGTGGCGCAATTGGCAGCGCAGCTGTGCGCGCTGGCGCCGCACAGTGCCGAGCTATTCGAGCGCAGCAGCGTTGAGCGCAGCCAGCTAATCCAGTTGCTCGCCTGCCTAGACCAACCGCTGGCGGGCGGCGAGTGGGCCGCCCCTGACGCCGCGCTGCGTGCGGCACTGGCGGCGTGGCAAGCGCAGTGGCAGCTGCCGCAACCGGCCACGGCGGGAGATCGCCAGGCGGTGGCGGCGCTAGCCGAGGCTGCGGTGCAAGAGTTGACGGCGCTGGTTGCCCAGTTGGAGGGTGCCGGTCGCGGTTTATCAGCGGCCGCCCCGGCCGCCGTGGAGCCGTTTGCCCGCAGCCAGCTCGGCCACCTCAGCGCGGTGCTGACGGTGTTGGCGGCAGAGTTGGCCGGTTTGTCATTTGCACCATCGCAAATGCTCACCTACATTGAGTTAAATGCCAGCTTAGAGCCGCACCAGCGCGAGCAGTTGATGGCCATGCTGGCCGAGTGCGACACCCTCATGCGCGCCCTTGGCGGCGGCTTGCCGGGGTTGGTGGGCAGCGCCCAGCAGGCGGCCGGCTACCGCGCCAGGCGACAGCTGGCCGAACAAGTTGCGGTCTCTATTGTTGGTATTGAGCGGCTGCTCGACCACCACCAGCTACAGGCCATTGATGCCGACCTGTGCGAGCAGTTGGAGCGCCAGCTACTGCAGCTGGCGGCTGCGGTAGAGCTGCTTGATGAGCCGCACTACAGCGCCGCGTTGCGCCGCCTTGGCAGCCAACTAGAAGAGCGCCAAGCGGCGGTAGACCATCGTCTTAAGCGCCACGAGTTACAGTGTTTAACCGAGTTGTTGGTGGCCCTAGAGGCAGTACTGGGCCGTCAGTTTAATGGCGGGGTGTGGCGGCTAGCAGCGCTGGCGCCCGCCACAACTGAACAGCTGCGCCAGCGCGCAGCGACGGTCGCCGAGCGCGGCTGGCAGAGAGTGGAGCCGTAGATGGCCGAGAGTGACCGAGAGCCGTTAGCCGCCGTGTTCGCCGAAGAGGCGGCCGAGCGCATTGCCGCGCTCTTACAGCTGGTCGAGCCGGTCGATGCCCCGCGCCCGCTCAGCCGCAACGAGGTCGAACAGTTCTGCCACCAGCTGCACGCGCTCAAGGGCGGCGCCCGGATGGTTGGCCAAGTGCAGTTGGCCGATTTCGCTCACCGCCTAGAGGGCGAGCTGGGCGATCGCCAGCATGTGTTGCTGGTCAGCCGCCAACAGTGGCGCAACCACATAGACCAGCTGCACAGCGCGCTCACTGCCCCAGCGGCGCAGCCACTGGCTGCGGCCGCCCCTGCGCTGGCGCTTAGCCAGCAGCGGGTGGCAGTGGAGCCGGCCGCGTTGGATACCCTGATCCACCAGATGGTCGAAGCGCGGGTCGGCCAACAGCAGCTGCTCGGCCAGCTTGAGCAGCTGGCCGGTGAGTTGCCGAGCGCCGCCCAGCGCAGCCTGCGGCTCGCCAACCAGCGCCAGCTGGTACTGTTGGAGGCGCAGCAGCGCCAGCTGTTGGCGCTGCGCATGGTGCCGATCAACAGCGTGCTGCCGCGCTGGCGCGAACTGGTCCGCAGTGTCGCTGCCGAGCTCGACCGCTCGGTAGAGCTGCGGGTGGATATCGACACCCGCGCGCTGGTCGACCGCACCGTGCTAGAGCAGCTGATGCCGCTGGTTGAGCACCTGCTGCGCAACGCCATCGGCCACGGTATTGAGCCGCGCCAGCGGCGCAGCGAGCTCGGCAAACCGGCTACCGGCCTGTTGCGGGTGCGCTGCGGCTGCGCCGACGGGCTGCTGACAGTGGTGGTTGACGACGACGGCGGCGGCATCGACTTTGACCGCTTGAGCGCGATCGCCGAGCAGCGCGGTCTGCTCAGCGGCAGTGACGCCCAGCGCCAACCACTGCTGTTGGCGGCGCTATTGCGCGGCGGGCTGAGTGGCGCCGAGCAGCTGTCGACCATCGCCGGCCGCGGCATCGGCCTGGCCGCCGTGGCGGCGACCGCGCGCGATCTTGGCGGGGCGCTGTTGGTCGAGAGCGAACCGGGTGCCGGCAGCCGGTTTAGCTTGCAGCTGCCGATCTCGGTTGAGCTGCGCCGCGTGCTCAGCGTAGAGGTGGGTGGCGCCCCCTACCTGCTCAGTGGTCGTGCGGTGCAGCGCGTGGTTACTTTTAGCGGCCCAGAGCAGGCCAGCCAAGCGTGCGGTAGTGAGTACCCACTAGCCGATATGGCCACGCTGTTTGGTTTGCCACCTAGCCATGCCGACAGATCACGGGCGGCGGTACTAGTCGATTGCGACGGCTGGCAGCTGGCCCTGCGGGTCGATGCGGTCGGCGACTTCAGCGAGCAGCGGGTGGAGCCGCTCGGGTCGCCGGCGGCTGGCATTCCCGGTGTGGCCGGCGCCCTGCTGGGCGACGACGGTCAGCCGCGGCTGGTGCTCGATCTGCTCGATCTGCTGCGCGCAGTGCGCGCCGGCCAGCTACCGGTAGGCAGCGCGCGGCTGCTAGATAGCGCCGACTAGCGGCACCGTTTGTTGTTAGAATAGCCACCGCTAACCGGCCTCTACAAGGACACCCCATGTCAGATTTTCTTATCGCCCCCTCGATCCTCTCTGCCAACTTCGCCAAGCTTGGCGAAGAGGTCGACAACGTGCTGGCCGCCGGTGCCGATATCGTCCACTTCGATGTGATGGACAACCACTACGTGCCCAACCTGACCATCGGACCGATGGTCTGCTCGGCGCTGCGCAAGCACGGCGTTACCGCGCCGATCGATGTCCACCTGATGGTGCAGCCGGTCGATGACCTGATCCGTATGTTTGCCGATGCCGGCGCCACCTACATCACTTTCCACCCCGAGGCCTCGGCCCATGTCGACCGCTCGCTGCAGTTGATCCGCGACCTCGGCTGCAAGGCCGGCCTGGTGCTCAACCCAGCGACCGGGCTGGACAACATCGAGTGGGTGATGGAGCGGCTGGATATGCTGCTGCTGATGTCGGTCAACCCCGGTTTTGGTGGCCAGAAGTTTATCCCGGCAACGCTGCAAAAATTGACCCAGGCCAAGGCCTTGATCGAAGCCAGCGGTTACCCTATTCGCCTGGAAGTAGACGGCGGCGTGGGTGTCGCCAACATTGCCGAGATCGCCGCAGCGGGTGCTGACACCTTTGTCGCCGGCTCGGCGATTTTTAACCAAGCTAACTACGCCGAAGTGATCGGCGCCATGCGCGCCGAGCTGGCCAAAGCTTAGCCCCCAGCCGGCGCCTGTTGAGGAGCCCTGTATGTTGAGTAGCGTCACGCCCCGCAAAGTAATCATCCTGTTAGCCAGTGGCCTGCTGGCGTTCGCGCTCAACGCCAGCGCCCAGCAGCCCCCCAGCGAGGCGCAGCTAGCGGAGCAGCTCAAGCCGTTTAAAGTGTTGCTCAAAGGGGCGCTGCAAAACGGCCTGACAGGCGGCACTCTCGCCGCCATGGAGGCCTGCCAGCTGATGGCGCCGGCGCTGCAGACCAATCTAACCAGCGCCGTCGTCGAGGTAGGCCGGGCCAGCCACCGGCCGCGCAACCCTGCCAATACCGTGCAGCCGTGGATGCAGGCCGCCCACCAAGGCTACCTGAACGGCAGCGATAGTAGCCCGCAGCGGCTAGAGCTGGCCGACGGCGCCACCGGCTATATCGAGCCGATCTATGTTCAGCCCGGCTGCCTGCAGTGCCACGGCAGCGTGTTGGCCCCCGAGGTGCGCGACTACCTAACCGCCAACTACCCCGCCGATCAAGCGACCGGCTTTGCACTGGGCGACTACCGCGGGCTGTTCTGGCTTAAATCGATACCGCCCAAACGGCCGCAGTAAGCGGCCACTGCAGATAGCCAACCGCGCGCCGGTTGGCTTAAACTGTCAGCCCTGAATCCACACCCCCAAGGCCCGACATGACCCCCGATCAGTTCGCCGCGCTGGCGACTCAAAACTACAACCGGATACCGGTCACCCGCTGCCTACTGGCCGACACCGAGACGCCGCTGTCGGCCTACCTCAAGCTCGCCGGCGGCGCCAACTCCTACCTGTTTGAGTCGGTGCAGGGCGGCGAGAAGTGGGGCCGCTATTCACTGATTGGGCTGGCCACCTCGACGGTGCTGCGGATCAGCGGCGACCACCTCAATATTGTCCGCGACGGCAAACCGCTGGTCAGCCGCACCACCGCCGACCCGCTCGGCGAAGTCGAACGTTTTCGGCGGCTGTTCCGAATGCCCGACCTGCCCGACCTGCCGCGCTTTACCGGCGGCTTGGTCGGCTATTTTGGCTACGACACGGTGCGCTTTGTCGAGCCGCGGCTGGCCGCCAGCGCCCCGCAGGACGATCTCGATAACCCCGATATTCTGCTGATGGCCTCGGACGAGGTGGCGGTGTTTGACAACCTCGCCGGTACCCTCACGCTGATTGTTCACGTCGACGCCCGCGAGCCAGAGGCGTGGCAGCGCGCCCAACAGCGGCTCGACCAGATCGAAGCGATGCTGGCGGTGCCACTGCCGGCGCAGAGCCAGTTAACGCTCAACCCAGAGCCGATCGACCAGCGTTTTCACTCCAGCTTTGGCGAGCAGCCGTTCAAAGCCGCCGTCGATAAAATTAAACAGTATGTGATGGCCGGCGATGTAATGCAGGTGGTGCCCTCGCAGCGACTCAGTGCACCGTTTAGCGGCGCGCCGGTCGATCTCTACCGCGCCCTGCGCCACACCAACCCATCGCCCTATATGTACTACCTCAACCTTGGCGATCACCACATTGTCGGCTCTAGCCCCGAAGTGTTGGCCCGCCTGGAAGACGGTGAAGTGACCGTGCGGCCGATAGCCGGCACCCGCCGCCGCGGCCACAGCGAGGCCGAAGACCAAGCGCTAGAGGCCGAGATGCTGGCCGACCCCAAAGAGATCGCCGAGCACCTGATGTTGATCGACCTCGGCCGCAACGACGTCGGCCGTATCAGCGAGACCGGCAGCGTTAAAGTGACCGAGCAGATGGTAGTCGAACGCTACTCCCACGTGATGCATATCACCAGCAATGTGGTCGGCACCGCCGCCCCCGGCGTCGGCCCGATGGAGACCCTGCGCGCGACCCTGCCGGCCGGTACACTCAGTGGCGCACCGAAGATACGCGCCATGCAGATCATTGACGAAGTCGAGCCAGTTAAACGCGGCATCTACGGTGGTGCAGTCGGCTACATCGGCTGGAACGGCACCATGGACACCGCTATCGCCATCCGCACCGCCGTCATTAAAAACAACACGCTCTATGTGCAAGCCGGCGCCGGTGTGGTCGCCGACTCCGACCCCGAGCTGGAGTGGAAAGAGACCATGAACAAGGCGCGCGCGGTCATGCGCGCCGCCGCGATGGTCGAGTAGTTAGCCGCCACTAATGACCGCCTGTGGGCTCATCTTTTATATCACCGGTGCCGGCGGCGACCATCGCAACGGGCTTGGCGCACATCTGGCCAGCCTCAATTTTGCCTATGGCGGGTTGTCGCTCTCCGCTGGCTTTGTGCGCCATTCGTTTGATCAAAAGTTGGCCATCATCCGCAGTGCCATAGAACAGATCGACCGCCCTGAAGCGGCGATCATCGCCAATTCAATGGGCGCTTATTACCTACTGCACAGTTTTATCGACCGCCAGCCATTCAGTGGCCGCGTGTTACTGTTGTCGCCGGTGCTTGGTGCCGCCAGCCACGGCTTTAACTACTCGCGCCCACCGATGGCCGCTAACTTTGCCAATGCGCTACAAAAACGGCGGTTGCCCAAACCGGCACGGTTAGAGATCGCCACGGGTATGGCCGACACCAGCTGCGATTACTGCCAAGCCGAACAGGTCGCAGCGGCACTCGCCGCCGATCAGTTAACCCTGGTCGAAGGCCAAGGGCACACTCTTGATCACACCACTGTGCGGCAACTGGTCGAGCGGTTTTTGCACCGCTAACGGCTCGTATAGCCTGTTGTTAGCAGGGCAGTAAAAGCAATTTTTGGGCGGCGTCGAGCGCGTCTGGCTGGTAGCAAAATTCGCTTATTGTGTTGTACGATAATTCGCTTATTGTGCTTAAAAGGTAGAGTTTACGATCCGTATTAGGCCGTTTTTCCCGTATCCACGAGCGTTGAGACTGTATGCAAGATTCGCTTGTTGTGTTGTACGATAATTCGCTTATGGTGTTTAAAGCCTTTCAGTCGTAACTCTCTCAGGGCTTCCCAATCTTCTTATGAGCTTGAGGAGCGCTGATATATCGCGGTGTTATTCGCAAAGTGTGCAAAATAGAGTTAGGGTCTAGTGACCACAGGTTTCGTGGCGGGATAGTACGGTAGGTGAGACAAGGGACGCCATGCAGACAACAGGGATTTACGAGCAGTTAATCACCAAATTGCTAGAGCAAGAACTGGACCAGGATCGGTTCTACATCGGTGAGCGCGAGCTTGATGGCAGTGAGGCGGCGACCTGGCTGTCACGATTTCTCGCGGGTCTTGTCGAGCACGCGATGGAGTCCATTCCCACTGGTAACGACAGGCTTAATCACCAGCTTGATTTGGCAAACCAGCTGCTACTTTGGTTGACTACTAAGGTTAAAGATAAAGGCTTCATTGAAGAGAATTTGCTGAGTAGTCAGGGAAAAATATTGACGGCACTTTACGAACTAGAGAACCCTGTTGCCGCCGATATGAAGACCTATGTGGAGGAGATTTTTCCGCTGACAGGCCTGACCCAAAGCGAGCTTTTTTGCGGGAGTAATGCAGGTTTGTCACTAGAGGCTGAGTTAAAGCGCGAAATACTCTCCGCCGACAAAATTTATTGGCTTGTATCGTTTGTAAAGTGGACAGGCATTCGGATTTTTAGGCGAGAGCTAGAGTCTTTCGCTGCTAGCGGCAGGGAGCTGAAGGTAATTACCACCTCCTATATGGGGGCGACGGATGCAAAGGCAGTCGAATATCTAGCTAGCTTGCCGAACGCCGAGGTGAGAATGAGCTACAACACTGAGCGCGAGCGACTGCACGCCAAGAGCTATCTGTTTTTCCGCGAGACAGGATTCCATACCGGTTATATCGGTTCTTCTAACTTGTCGCGCTCAGCTTTGACCAACGGGCTGGAGTGGAACCTAAAGATAACGTCCAAGGAAATACCACATATCATTGCTAAAACGTTGAGCACTTTCGAGACCTATTGGGCTTCGAAAGAGTTTGAACAGTTTGATGGCGATCAGGGTGCTGTTGCAAAGCTGAACAGGGCGCTTAATAAAGAGCGAACTATTGGCGAGCAAGCGGCAACGTACTTTTTTGACCTTACCCCTTTTCCACATCAGCGAGAAATGCTGGAACAATTGGCTGTCGAGCGAAAAGTATTTGATCGCTACAGAAACCTAGTAGTGGCCGCCACAGGAACCGGGAAAACCCTGATATCCGCATTTGATTTTGCCGCGTATGTTAAGTCCAATCCGGGGGCTAGATTTCTTTTCGTAGCGCACCGGGAGGAGATTCTCAAGCAGGCAAGGGCGGCCTACCGTGGCGTGCTGCGCGATAGTCATTTCGGCGAGTTGTGGGTTGGCAACCACCGACCTGAGCACTATCAGGAATTGTTCGCATCCATCCAAACGCTTAATAACAATATTAAAGATATCAACTTAACGCCGGGCTTCTATGATTACATTGTAATAGATGAGGTTCACCATATTACAGCGCACAGCTACCGTGCGCTGATAGACTACTTCTCGCCAAAAATACTGTTGGGTCTCACCGCCACCCCTGAGCGACACGACGCCTCCGACATTCTCGCCGATTTCGGTGGTGTAATTGCCGCAGAGCTCCGCCTGCCGGAGGCTATTAACCGACGATATTTGTCACCATTTCAGTATTTTGGCGTCGACGACGAGACAGATCTACGTACGATTCCCTGGAGCCGAGGCCGTTATGAGATATCGCAGCTGACTAACTTGTATACGCATAACCAGGCTAGAGTTGCCAAAATAGTGATGAGTCTACGCGAGATTGTTACTGACCTGGCGGGAATGAAAGCGTTGGCGTTCTGTGTTGGTCGGGAGCACGCGCAGTACATGGCGGATCAGTTCAATCTCCAAGGCATTAAATCCGACATACTCACCAGCGATAACAGCCAGGACCGGCAGCTCAAACAGCAGGCGATCCGTGGCGGTGACATTAATATTTTGTGTGTGGTCGACATTTTCAACGAGGGCGTAGATATCCCCGAAGTGGACACCCTGCTATTTTTACGGCCAACTGAGAGTCTGACAATTTTTCTCCAGCAGCTTGGCCGTGGTCTTCGCTTAGCTGAAGGGAAAGAGTGCTGTACGGTCTTAGATTTCGTCGGTAATTCCCGACCCGAGTATGATTTTGCCAACAAATTTAGAGCGCTGATAGGCAAGAGCTCGCGCGCGATCAGCGAAGAGATTAAGCAGGGATTCCCGCATGCACCGCTAGGTTGTCGAATCGAGTTAACCAAGCAGACCCAAGAAATGGTATTGAGTAACATCCGGCAGGCGTCGCTAACTGTGGGCCGATTAGTGGCTATGATTAGACAGTTCCCTGCACACTCTTCGGCCCCGCTAACGCTGGAAAACTTTCTGACCCAGCACCCGCATCTAGACCTTAATGAATTGTATAAGCGTGCTAGTTGGAATGACCTGGTTGCAAAGGCGCAGCGCCAAGACGAGTCGGGCGGAGAGGTTAGTGTCGTCGCTGGTCGGATCAAGCGCGCGGTGTACAACCGCGTTCTTAGCTGTGACGATAGAGCTTACTTGCTGTTTTTGAGGCAGCTCTGCGAAGATAACTTTGTGATTCCAGCGGGGTGCGAGCGGAAGGCATTAATGTGGCACTATGATTACTGGCAAAAAACCGGTGCTAAAGCAGGCTTTACAGCCCTTGAAGAGAGCATTTCAGAGCTCTGTAACCATGGTATTAAAGAGGAGCTGACTGCCGTACTGGATTGGCAGCTCAAGGTTACAAAATATGAACAACTGCCTATCTGTAGGCTGCCCGATGTTCCGTTACTGGTCCACGCACGTTATGCGAGGGAGCAGATACTAGTGGCGTTCGGGGCCGCTAGCTTTAACGTCCAGCCGACGGCGCGTGAAGGAGTTTATATTGTTAAGGAGAAAAATATTGAGTTGCTATTTGTCACGTTAAACAAAAATGAAAAGCGGTTCTCGCCGACCACGATGTATCAAGATTATGCGATTAGCGAGACGCTCTTCCATTGGCAATCACAGAATAGCGCCCGGCCAGACCGTGGGCGGGGCGAGACTTATGTAAAGCACAAGACTAGCGGCAAGCGGCTGTTTTTGTTCGTTCGCGAAGAGAGCAAAGACCGATACGGGCGCACCATGGGTTTCGTTAACTACGGCGAGGTAGAGTATGTCTCTCATGTCGGCTCGCAGCCAATGAGTATAACTTGGCGCCTCGCAACACCGATCCCCGATTTTATGTGGCAACAAGTGAGTAAGCTTGCGGTAGGCTAGAGTGTGTAATGTATTGGCGGCGGCTCGATGACTGCAAAGGACAGCACATGACTCGATCAACAGCTACTCTCCTAGTGCTATTGATACTGTTCAGCTGGGCGGGGCTCGACGCCAACCGTTTTCGCGTCGACAGCGTGACGCTGTCCGACCTCATTGCGCCAGTAGCGCCTGCGCTTGCCGGCTACCGTATCGTGGTAGTGAGCGACCCACACCTGACCGGCAGTGAGAGTAGCTGGGCAGATTGGCGCAAGGTTCTAAACAGCGTCAACGCCGAGCAGCCAGACTTTGTCTTCATCCTTGGCGATTTTACCTACCACGAGCTGAGCGGCGCGGCACTGGCCGGCTTTCAAGCGCGCTTCGCCGCGTCGTTGGCTGTGCTAGAGCGCGCGCCTTATCTGGTGCTGGGTAACCATGAAACCTGGGGCGGCAGGGCAGGCTGGCAAGCGGCATTGGTCGGCGCGGGTGTAACAGTGCTAGAGAACCGCGCGGTAGCCACGTTAGTACCCAAGCCACTCTGTATCGTTGGTATCGGCGACGCCTACACCGGCCACGCCCAACAGCCGATAGCCAACCCGAGCTGTAGCGGCCTGCCGGTGATACATATTACCCACGACCCCGCTGCAATGTTTGACTTGGCGCTGCCGGGGGTTTGGCTGGCAGGCCACACCCACTGCGGCCAAATTAAACTGCCGTGGCTGCCGCCGCTGGTGGCCCCAACCAGTGCCCCCAAACGCGCCCAATGCGGTGTCTACACAGCACCAGGGCAGTTGCTGTTTGTCTCTAGCGGGGTTGGTAACAGTATCCTGCCGCTGCGCTTCTTCGCCGGCAGTCAGGTGGAGCTATTGACTTTTTAGGGGGGCATCACAGCGGTCGGTTGTCGGCTAGAGATTAACTAGCGAAGAACAAACAGGCGACAGTCTCGTCGTTAACCGAGAGACATCTCTAATAGTTGGCGCATTAGCCACAATCGTACACTGTGTTGCACAAAGCTATGTCGCAGTGCGCCAGCGCTCAGCTAATAAGCCTAACCGACGAAAGTAAGTCGTAACGACTAGACAGGCTAATAAGGTCATCAATGCCATTGAGTTTCAGGCTTGTTATCGATATTGTGAGAATGAATCTGAAACTTGGCCTATCCAATTAGTAGGATTCCTCCGGGGGCCGCAAGGCCCCTTTTTTGTTATCTGGCGTTACAGCCTTACGATTCCTAGTGGATCGCTGCTTGATGCGGAAGAGCACAGCACTGGCCGTAAGTTTTTAAAGTAATTGCGAGCGCTTTTTTTCCTGACATAGGAGCATGGCGTAAGCATTTGACAGAGTGAGTAGGCGGCGACATCGGCCGCTTGTATGAAAAGAGACTTTCGTGAATCCTTGAAGTGTGGATCTTCAATAATGTTAATTGTCTCGAGTCGTCTGTAGCCATCAGACTGCTGATTGGGTACAGGGTTGTATCTTCGCATGCGTCTAGCCAATGCTGTAATTTTTGCTGTATCCGATTGATCCGGAATAACGATGCCGCTCTCGCTAAGGGATGATGAACCGTTGAAGTTGCCGTGAAGCATGGTGTTTGAAAACCGTTGTAGCAGTGCGGTCCAGGCCCGGCCAACAACGTCGTAACTATCAGGTTTTCCCTCTTTGTTTACGACGATATTAATAATGCTAATGCCCTCTAGCGATGCTATCTCTCTGGTGAATAGCCTAAGAATTGTCAGCCTATCGTTGCGTTTTATCCGTTTTAGTGCCCCGGGCTTGGAAATCATTGCAGAGGCGTGAATCTCTTCACGCAGCCGCATACCGAATGTGCCTAGCATCTTTTTTCGAAATAGCAGAATGGCATCTTGGCAATTCCGCCAGTGGTCTTCGTGCACTACTAGTCCGGTTAAAATGAAATATTGTGATGGGCTATGGCGTAGCCCGGGATCGCCGCTTTCATCGACGTACATCAAGAACATGGGTAATCCTCTTTGATCGTTATTGTCAGTTGAATATAGCTGAGAAATGCCAAAGTGCACGGTGGTCGGCCAGTCGTTGGTGGCTGGTTTTGCTACGCTCGCCGCCCGTTTATACCCGCCCGCTTCTAGGGCATAATGGCGCGCTGATATTACTGGCACTCTGCCGTGCGGGCCCTTACATGCTGTTGATGATCGACAACTACGACTCCTTTACCTACAACGTGGTGCAGTACCTGGCCGAGCTGGGTGCCGATGTGCGGGTGTTTCGCAACGACGAGATCACCGTTGAGGAGATCCGCGCACTGGCACCGGAGCGGCTGGTGATATCGCCGGGCCCGTGCGATCCCGATCAGGCCGGTGTGTCGATGGCGGCGATTGAGGCGTTTGCCGGGGTGATCCCGGTGTTGGGCATCTGCTTGGGCCACCAGAGTATTGGCCAGGTTTACGGTGGCGAGGTGGTGCGCGCCCGCCAGGTGATGCACGGCAAGGTGTCGCCGATCTACCACACCGGCGAGGGGGTGTTCGCCGGCCTGCCCAACCCGTTTAGCGCCACCCGCTACCACTCGTTGGTGGTGGCCCGGCAGTCGCTGCCGGCGACGCTAGCGGTGACCGCGTGGACGCAGTGCGATGATGGCAGTGTTGACGAGATTATGGGCCTTAAACACAGCCAGTTGGCGGTCGAGGGGGTGCAGTTTCACCCTGAGTCGATTCTCTCTGAGCACGGCCACGCGCTGCTGCAAAACTTTTTAAAGCAAGGTTAGCCGGTATGAATATTGTCCAGGCACTCAGCCGTATCGCCGATGGCGGTCACCTTAGCCAAGCCGAGATGGTGGCGGTGATGGGTGAGGTGATGGGCGGCGCAGCCAGCGATGCACAGATTGGCGCACTGCTGATGGCGCTGCGTATGAAGGGCGAGACGATCGATGAGATCTGTGGTGCAGTAGAGGTGATGCGCGCGCTGGTTAGCGTCGTTGCGGTCGGCGGTGAGCACCTGGTCGATATCGTCGGCACCGGCGGCGATGGCGCCAATTTATTTAATGTCTCTACCGCCTCTAGTCTGGTGGTGGCCGCCGCCGGTGGCCGGGTTGCCAAGCACGGCAATCGCTCGGTGAGCAGCAAGAGTGGCGCCGCCGATCTGCTAGAGGCAGCCGGTGTGGCGATCAACCTAAGCAGCGACGATGTGGCCGCCTGCGTCGATGAGCTGGGCATCGGCTTTATGTTTGCGCCGGCCCACCACAGCGCCATGAAGTACGCCATTGGGCCGCGCAAAGAGCTTGGGTTGCGGACTATTTTTAATATCTTGGGGCCGCTCACCAACCCGGCTGGGGTCAAACGCCAGCTGGTTGGCTGCTTCTCGGCGGCACTGTGTCGGCCGATGGCCGAGGTGCTCGGCCGGCTCGGTGCCGAGCAGGTGATGGTGGTCCACTCCAGCGATGGTTTGGACGAGATTAGCTTGGCCGCCCCAACCCACGTCGCAGAGTGGCGAGACGGCGCTGTAAGTGAATACACGCTTACGCCAGAAGATCTGGGACTAGAGCGGCAGACGCTGGCAGGGCTGATGGTCGATAGCGCCGACGAGTCGTTGGCTTTGATCCGCGACGCACTCGGTAAGCGGCGCACCGAGGCGGGCCAAAAGGCCGCCGATATGATTGCCCTGAACGCGGGCGCAGCGCTCTACGTGGCCGGCTTGGCGAGCAGCCCAGCGCAGGGCGTGGCACTGGCCGGCGACACTATCGCAACAGGGCTGGCGCTGAATAAATTAACTGACTTGGTGGCTTTTACCCAGTGCCAGGCCGACCGCCCCGCGTAAGCGGGGCCGCAGCGAGATAACCATGAGCATTCATCCCGATACCCCGACCGTACTGCGCAAGATTTTGGCGCGTAAACATGAAGAGGTCGCCGAGCGTCGCCGCCTAGTCAGTATTGAAGAGCAGCGCGAGCGCGCTGCTGCGGCCAGCCCGGTGCGCGGCTTTTATGCCGCCATGCGCCGCAGTGTCGAGCAGGGCCGCGCCGCGGTGATTGCCGAGATCAAAAAAGCGTCGCCCAGCAAAGGGGTGATCCGCGAAGCGTTCGACCCGGTTGCGATTGCCCAAAGCTATCAAAAAGGCGGTGCTAGTTGCCTTTCGGTATTAACCGATGTCGATTTTTTTCAGGGCCACGACGACTACCTAGTGCAGGCGCGGGCGGCGACCCAGCTACCTGTGATCCGCAAAGACTTTATTGTCGATAGCTACCAAATAGCCGAAGCGCGGGCGCTGGGTGCCGATGCGGTGCTGCTGATTGTCGCTGCCTTGAGCGATGCGGAGTTGGCGCAGTTCCACGCCGAGGCAGTCGCACTGGGGCTGGATGTGTTGGTCGAGGTGCACGGCGCCGATGAGCTGACGCGGGCGCTGGCCATTGATAACCCGATGCTGGGTATTAACAACCGCGATCTGCACACTTTTGATACCTCGCTGGACAACACCTACGACCTGCTCGGCCAGATCCCCGCCGGGCGCATGGTAGTGACCGAGAGCGGCATTCACACTGTCGACGATGTGGCGGCGATGCGCGGCCACGACGTCAACGCATTTCTAGTCGGTGAGGCGTTGATGCGCCACGCCGACCCCGGCCAGCGCCTAGTTGAGATGTTTAACTAGCCGATCGCAACAGGAGTACAACCGATGCAAGCAACCGTAAAGTGGGTGGATGGCCGAATGTTCCTCGGCGAGTCGGGCAGTGGCCACACCGTTGTGATGGACGGCCCGCCGGAGCTGGGCGGTCGCAATTTGGGTGTGCGGCCGATGGAGATGTTGCTGCTGGGGGTGGGTGGTTGCTCGTCGTTTGATGTGATGAACATGCTCGATAAGTCCCGCCAGCAGGTGACCGACTGCCGGGTAGAGATGAGCGCGGAGCGCGCCGACGCCGTGCCGGCGGTATTTACCAAGATCCACCTGCACTTTGTGGTAACCGGCCACGATCTAAAAGAGAACCAAGTGCGCCGCGCGGTCGAGCTGTCCGCTGAGAAGTATTGCTCAGCGTCAATTATGCTGGGTGCCGCCGGCGTAGCGGTGACTCATGATTTTGAGATAGTGGCGGCAGGGTAGCGCCTGGGCGGTGTGAGCAGTGCTTGTGCGGCCAAAAAAAGAATAAAAAAAAGGAGCCGGGGAGGCTCCTTAAAAAGTCCTTGGAAGGATCACAAGGGAGGGGTCTGGGGTCCAGCGCCGATTGCGCGTCGCTGGTGAATCTCATCAATCTGTTAAGTATATTACTGAGCTAGCCGGTATACATCAAATGCATTGTTTGCATTTTAGTCATTACGCAGCGGTATTATTAACCGCTGCATCGTTGGCCGCTACGCGGACTGAACCGGTATGATTGGCTTTGGCCAGCTCGTCGCGGGCGATCGCTACGCCAGTCAAACCTGCAAAACTCATCATTAAGTAAACTAGTGCCATGGTTGCTCTCCTTTCAAAGTGAGCTGATGTTCCGCGGCGTTTTACGTTAACGTCTTGGTTCAGCTCTTGGCGCTTTATTGCGCTGTTTCAATGGTTGTTACTATAAGAACTGGTCCTCTATAATTCCAATGCATTGTTTTAATATTTCCTATGCATTATTGGTATGCAATAATGGCGGCGTATTTAACGCTTGGAGAACGGTATGAACCTGCAACGGCTGTCACGCTTAGACCTCAACCTGCTGGTAGCGCTGCAGGCGCTGCTCGAAGAGCGCAGTGTTACCCGCGCCGCCGAGCGGTTATTTGTCACCCAGCCGGCGATGAGCAGAATCCTACAGCGGCTTCGCGACCACTTGGGCGACCAGCTGTTTACCCGCCGCGGCAACACCTTAGTGGCGACCCCGCGCGCCGAGGAGTTCGCCCGCCAACTGCCGAGCCTGCTCGATGGCATTATGGCGATGCTCGCCCAAGAGGAGTTTGACCCGGCAACTTACGAGGGTGAGATTGCGCTGGCGATCCCCGAGTTCTTCGCCTTTGAGTTGGCCGCCCACATCACCGAAAAACTCTCGCAGGTGGCGCCCGGCTTAACGCTGTCGGTGTCCAGCGATACCGACTCGACGGTGGAGGAAGAGCTCGCCTCTGGGGTGTTGGACTTTGCCATCGACTTAGAGCGCCCGCACGAAGATGACATTATCAGCGCGCCGCTTACCCAGGTTACCCCGGCGGTGTGGATGCGCGGCGACCACCCGCTGGCCAGCCGCGACGAGCTGAAGCTGGCCGACCTACTAGACTACCCGTTTGTTCAGTACTACCTGCTGATCTCCAAACGGGTCAGCGCCACCACCGCCGCGCGGTTTGACCGCACGCTGGGAGAGATGGGGCTAAAGCGACGCAAAATCTTGGTCACCAACCAGCTGATGACAGCGATGGAGACCGTCTGCCGCTCCGATGCGCTGATGGTCGCCACCCAGTACGGCCTGAGCACCGAGCGCGAGTTCTTCTCGATTGCGCAGCGCCCATTCCCGGCCGATTTGCCCCACCAAGGCACCATCTCGTTTATGTTGATGCAGCACCGCCGCACCGCCCACTCGGCGGTTCACAGCTGGTTGGCGGCGGCGTTGCAGGCCGCGGTAAAAGAGATGGACAAAGAGCTCGCCAAACCCTGGTAGCCGCGGCTAAACCCGGTAACTGGCCTGGGTCATCAACTTAGAGACCCCGCTCATCGCCCGCAACACGGGCGCGGGGAACTGCCAGCCACCCGCTTGCAGGGCGCTCTCGGCGTGGTCTGCTTCATCGGCGCGCATCGCCGCCACCACGGCGCGGCTGGCGTGGTCGGTCTCTGGCAGGGCGGCTAAGTGGTCGTCGAGATGGGCGCAGACCTGCTGCTCTGTGGCGGCGACAAACCCCAGGCTGAGCTTGTCGCTGACCAACCCGGCGCCGGCGCCGATGCCAAACGACAGCCCGTACCAGAGCGGGTTGAGCAGGCTCGGCCGGCTGCCAAGTTGGGCTAGGCGCTGCTCGCACCAGGCTAGGTGGTCGATCTCTTCACTGGCGGCCTGCTCCATGTCGGCGCGCACCTCGGCCAGCTTGGCGGTGAGCGCTTGGCCCTGATAGAGCGCTTGGGCGCAGACCTCGCCACTGTGGTTGACCCGCATCAGCCCGGCGGCGTGGCGCCGTTCGCTGTCGTCGAGCGGGCCGCTGTCGAGCGCTTCGGCTGGACTGGGCCGCTGCGGTGCCGGCGCCGGTGCCGCCAGTGTGCGCAGCGCCCGGTCTAGCCCGCTGATCAGTTGGTCAACTCTGGTCAATTGTCGCTCTGCCATAACATCCCCGCTGGCGGTGTCACTGGTGGATAGAATCTTGGATAATAGCGCTCAATTTTAAGCAATCTGCGCCGCTGCTGCCAGCGCCGGCGCACAGGAGCGAGCACTATGCAGCAGCGACAACCGGTCACTGATCTCGGCCACGGCATTGTCTGTTTAGACACCGGCTACATTCGCAGCGGGCTGGCCTGCTTCTACCTGATCGAGGGCGGCGGCGAGTACGCGGTAGTCGAGTGCGGCACCCGCTACAGCGTCGCCCAGCTCAACGACTATATGGCGGAACACGGCATTAGCCCAGAGGCGGTGCGCTACGTGATCCCCACCCATGTCCACCTAGACCACGCCGGTGGCGCCGGGGTGATGATGGCGCAGTTCCCGCAGGCACAGCTGGTGGTGCATGGCAACGGCGCCCGCCACCTGATCGACCCGACTAAATTGGCCGCCGGTGCCCGCGCGGTCTATGGCGACGCCCGCTTTGACGAACTCTACGGCGAGATTGTACCGGTTGATGCAGCGCGCGTGGTCAGCCCCGCCGACGGCGAGGTGCTGCTTTTGGGCGACCGGCCGCTACAGTTTTTTGACACCCCCGGCCACGCCAACCACCACTTTTGTCTCTGGGACGAGCGCAGCCGCAGCTGGTTTAGCGGTGATGTGTTTGGTCTGCGCTACCCCGAGTTTGCCGCCACCGACGGGCAGCTCGACTACCTGATTACCACCACCACCCCGGTCCAGTTTGACCCGGCCAAGTTGATTGCGTCGGTCGAGCTGTTGGCCGCCAACAACCCGGCGCAGATACTGCTTACCCACTACGGCGCGGTCAGCGACGTGGCGCGCTGCGCGGCGCTGCTCTGCGAGCAGATTAACGACCACTGCGCGATCGCTGAGCGCCACGCCGCGCTGCCTGCCGGGGCCGAGCGCTGCGCCGCCATTGAGGCGGAGCTGCTCAGTTACTTCGCCGGCCAGATCGCCGACCAGCGCCCCGACTTAGACGGCGCAGCGCTGCTGCCGCTGCTGGCGATGGACATCAACCTCAATGCGCAGGGGCTGGATGTCTGGTTGGCGCGGCGCGGCTAGCCGGCCGCCTATTGTTCGCGGGCGATCGCGCGCCAGCCGATGTCGCGGCGGTAGAACGACCCCTCCCAACTGATCTGCTCGGCGAGCCGATAGGCCTGCTGCTGGGCGCTGCCGATGGTGTCGCCGAGTGCGGTGGCACACAGTACCCGGCCGCCGCTGGTGACAACACGCTCGCCGGCCAGCGCGGTACCGGCGTGGAACAGCTTGCTATCGGCCGGTGCCGGCTCCGCTAAGCCGTTGATCGGCAGCCCTTTGGCGTAGTCGCCGGGGTAGCCGCCGGCGGCCAGCACCACGCCGACTGCCGGGCGCGGGTCCCACGCTGCGTGCTCGGCGTCGAGCCGGCCGTCGATGGCGGCCAGACAGTGGTCGACCAAATCAGACTGCAGCCGCATTAAAATCGGCTGGGTCTCGGGGTCGCCAAACCGGCAGTTGTACTCAATCACTTTGGGGGTGCCGTCGGCCATAATCATCAGCCCGGCGTAGAGGAAACCGCGGTAGCGGTTGCCCTCTGCCTGCATACCGGCCACGGTCGGCTCGATCACTTCACTGAGGATGCGCTGGTAGATGGTGGCGTCGACCACCGGCGCCGGGCTGTAGGCACCCATGCCGCCGGTGTTGGGGCCGCTGTCGCCCTCGCCAACCCGCTTGTGGTCTTGGCTGGTGGCCATCGGCAGCAGCTGCTGGCCGTCGACCATTACGATAAAGCTCGCCTCTTCGCCATCGAGAAACTCCTCGATAACTACCCGGTGGCCCGCCTCGCCAAAGGCGTTGCCGGCCAGCATGTCGTGTACCGCGGCCTCGGCCTCGGCCAGTGTCATGGCGACAATCACCCCTTTGCCAGCGGCCAGGCCGTCTGCCTTAACCACTATCGGCGCGCCGTGCTGGCGCAGGTAGGCGAGCGCCGGCTCGACCTCGGTAAAGTTACCGTAAAAAGCAGTGGGGATATTGTGGCGCGCCAAAAAGTCTTTGGTAAACGCCTTCGACCCCTCCAACTGGGCGGCGCCGGCGCTGGGGCCGAAGATCTTCAGGCCGCGCTCTTCAAAGTAGTCAACTACCCCCTCTACCAGCGGCTGCTCGGGGCCGACGATGGTCAGGCCGACAGCGTTGGCGGTGGCAAACTCGGCCAGTGCGGCAAAGTCACTGACGCCGATCTCAACGTTGCGCACTTTCGCTTCAGTGGCGCTGCCGGCGTTGCCGGGGGCGACAAACACGGTCTCTACGCGGGCGTTTTGCGCCGCCTTCCAGGCCAGCGCGTGCTCGCGGCCGCCACTGCCAATAATCAGTACGTTCATAACAGCTCCTAGCAGCTTAGTGGCGGAAGTGGCGCATGCCGGTGAAGACCATCGCCATGCCGTGCTCATCGGCGGCGGCAATGGTTTCGTCGTCGCGCATCGAGCCACCCGGCTGGATCACGCAGGAGATACCCGCGGCAGCGGCGTTGTCGATGCCGTCGCGGAACGGGAAGAAGGCGTCCGAGGACATCACCGCCCCCTTCACCTGCAGCCCGGCGTGCTCGGCTTTAATGCCGGCGATACGGGCCGAGTTGACGCGGCTCATCTGGCCGGCGCCAACGCCGATGGTGCGCTGGCCGCTGGCGTAGACGATGGCGTTGGATTTAACCATCTTGGCGACCTTCCAAGCGAACAGCAGGTCGGCGATCTCGGCGTCGGTCGGCTGGCGCTTAGTGACAATCTTGAGGTCGGCGGCGGTGATCACACCGTTGTCGCGTTGCTGAATCAGCAGCCCGCCATTAACCCGCTTGTAGTCAAAGTCATCGGGGCGCTCGGCCGGCCACTCGCCGCAGGCGAGCAGGCGCACATTCTTCTTGGCGGCCACGACCGCGACGGCGGCGTCGCTCACCGACGGGGCGATGATCACCTCAACAAACTGCTGGGCGCAGATCGCCTCGGCGGTGGCAGCGTCTAGCTCGCGGTTAAAGGCGATGATGCCGCCGAATGCCGACTCACTGTCGGTGGCGTAGGCCGCTTGGTAGGCGTCCAGCAGGTTGTCGGCAATCGCCACGCCGCACGGGTTGGCGTGTTTGACGATGACACAGGCCGGCTCGGCAAACTGCTTTACGCACTCCAGCGCCGCGTCGGTGTCGGCGATATTGTTGAACGACAGCTCTTTGCCCTGCAGCTGGGTGGCGGTTGCCACGCTCGCCTCAACCGGGTTGGCTTCGGTGTAGAAGGCCGCCGCTTGGTGGGGGTTCTCGCCGTAGCGCATCTCTTGGCGCTTGTGGTACTGGCTGTTGTAGGTGGCCGGGAACAGCCCGGCGACATTGTCGGTGGTGCGCGCACCAAAGTGGTTGGCGATCATGCCGTCGTAGCCGGCGGTGTGCTCAAAGGCGCGCACCATCAACTGGTAGCGGGTCTGGTAGCCGAGTTGGCCGGCGTTGGCAGCCAGCTCGTCGAGCACCGGTTGGTAGTCGCCGGCGTTGACCACAATCGCCACATCGCGGTGGTTTTTAGCCGCCGAGCGGACCATGGTTGGGCCGCCGATGTCGATATTCTCAATGGCGCGCGGCAGGTCGCAGTTGGGGTCGGCGACGGTGGCAGCAAACGGGTAGAGGTTGACCACCACCATATCGATCGGGGCGATGCCGTGCTCGGCCATGACCGCGTCGTCGGTGCCGCGGCGGCCGAGGATACCACCGTGGATTTTCGGGTGAAGGGTTTTTACCCGGCCGTCCATCATCTCGGCAAAGCCGGTGTAGTCGGCCACCTCGGTGACCTCGATGCCGTTGTCGCCGAGCAGCTTGAAGGTGCCGCCGGTCGACAGCAGCTCGACACCGTGGCCGCGCAGGGCGCGGGCAAAGTCGACAATGCCGGTTTTATCGGAAACGCTGATCAGCGCGCGGCGGACGGGTTTTAGATCGCTCATGAATGCCTCGGGTAGGGTGGGTAACAGGGTGTTTAAAGTAAGTTGTACTGCTTGAGTTTTTTGCGCAGCGTGCCGCGGTTTAAGCCGAGCATCTCGGCGGTGCGGCTCTGGTTGTTGCGGGTCTGTTTCATCACCGCTTGCAGCAGGGGCGGCTCTACCTCGCTCATCACCAAGTTGTAGAGGTCGACCGGTGGCTGGCCTTCAAGGCTGTCGAAGTAGTTGGCCATGGCGTTGGCAACGTGGTCGCGCAGTGTCCGCGGCGGGGTCAGGTCGCCGTAGTCGGGCTGCTGCTCGGGGAGGCTGTTGTTGAGCATTAGGCGGCTCTCTCGGTGGTGGCCGGCGGCTGGTTGAAAAACTCAGCGAGCGCGGCGATCTGGCTGGCGGCACTGTCGAGGCGGTTAAACTGCCCGCGAAACTCGGCGCCGCAGCCGGCAAAGTGGGCGTCCAAATACCAGCCGATGTGTTTGCGGGCGATCCGCAGCCCGCCCAGCTCGCCATAGAACCGGTGCAGCGCAGCTAAGTGGGCCAGTGCCGTGTTGGCAATAGTATCGCCGCTCGGCGCGGCCAGCAGCTCGCCGCTGGCTAGGTAGTGGTTGATCTGGCTGAACAGCCACGGGTTGCCCTGCGCGGCGCGGCCGATCATCACCGCGGCGGCGCCGGTCTCGGCGATCACTGCGGCGGCCTGTTGCGGGGTGCGGATATCGCCGTTGGCGATAACCGGCAGCTCGGTGGCGGCCACCACCGCAGCGATGGTGGCGTATTCGGCGCTGCCGTTAAAGCGGCAGGCGCGGGTGCGGCCGTGGATAGCCAGCGCGGCGATGCCGGCCTGCTCGGCGATTTTGGCGATCTCGACCGCGTTGCGGTTGCCGGTATCCCAGCCGGTGCGGATCTTTAGTGTCACCGGCACCTCGACGGCGGCGACCACTGCACTGAGGATCTCGCCGACCAGCTGGGGGTGTTGCAGCAGTGCCGAGCCGGCCGCTTTGCGGCAGACCTTTTTGGCCGGGCAGCCCATGTTGATATCGATGATCTCTGCGCCTTCGTCGACATTAAACCGCGCCGCGGCGGCCATAGTGGCCGGCTCGGTACCGGCGATTTGCACCGAGCGCGGCGCCGGCTCGCCGGCAAATTGGCGGCGCAGCGACGACTTGCGGGTGGCGCGCAGATCGGGGTTGCTGCTGACCATCTCGCTGACTACCAGCCCGGCGCCGTGTTGGCGACAGAGCTGCCGAAACGGCAGGTCGGTTACGCCGGCCATCGGCGCCAACACGGTCGGCTCGGTTATCTGGTAGGGGCCAATCGCAAACACGGCGCTCTCGCAGGTCGGTGACACCGCGCCTGGGTGCGGCGGCGGTCAAAAAAGGGTCGCCATCATACCCAAAAACTGCCTGATTAAAAAGTGATCAATTGGGTGTTGGGGCTATGAAGTATGCAATGCTGTGATCAGATCTCGACCAGAAGGTGGAGTAGGCGCTTTGGTTGATTGGGGCAATGAGAAATTTGCGCCGTCGGCACTTTTGCCCCGCCCTCGTTCGGGGTAAGCTATAAACAATGTTTATGCTTTAATAAACCACAACTAAGGGAAATACTATGTTTAGTCACGTAATGCTCGGTGCCACCGATATTGAAGCCTCTAAAGTTTTTTATGACGCCGTGCTCGGCGCGCTGGGCATCGGCCCGGGTGCAGAGAACATTACCGACAGCGGCATTAAGCGCTATATGTACATGACCCCGACCGGCATTTTTGCCATCACCCAACCGCTCGATGGCCAGCCGGCCAGCTGTGGCAACGGCAGCACCATCGGCTTTGCGGTAGAGAGCGCTGAGCAGGGCGATGCCTGGCACGCCGCTGGGCTGGCCAACGGCGGCAGCGATTGTGAAGATGCGCCGGGCACGCGAGAGGGCAGCATGGGCAAACTCTACCTGGCCTACCTGCGCGACCCGTCTGGCAACAAGCTCTGCGCGCTGAAGCGACTCTAAAGCCGCACGGTTAACAAGCCGCTGGCCGCCGTGTGTGGTCGGCGGCTTTTTTGTAGGCCAGTTTTTAGCTGCGCCGTGTACCGGCTATCTGCACCCAGCCCTGCTCGATCGATGCCGGCTGGAAGGCCACCGCGCTCCGGTAGGGGGCGGTGACCGCTTCGAGCTGGCTGTCGAGTAGCCCCGACAGGCAGAGCTGGCCGCCGTCGTTGAGCAGCGCGGTGAGGGTGTCGGCGAGCTGGATGAGCGGCTCGGCAAGGATGTTGGCAAACACGATATCGGCGCGGCTGCCGGCCGGCAGCTGCTCGGGCAGGTAGGTGACCACCCGCTCGGCAGCGATCTGGTTGTTGACCGCGTTGTCGGCGGTGGCGATCAGCGCCAGCGGGTCGTTGTCGACCGCGATCACCCGCTCGGCGCCGAGCAGCAGTGCGGCGATTCCTAAAATGCCCGAGCCACAGCCGTAGTCGATCACGGTGGCGCCGGCCAGCGGCAGCTGCTCGAGCCAGCGCAGGCAGAGGTGGGTGGTCGGGTGGCTGCCGGTACCAAAGGCGAGGCCGGGGTCGAGAATCAGGTTGACCGCGTCGGGCTCAGGCGGCGCCATCCAGCTCGGGCAGATCCACAGCCGCTGGCCGCACTGGATCGGCTCAAAGTAGCGCTTCCACTCTTGGCTCCAATCTTTGTTCTCGAGCTCGACCCACTGCTGCTGGTGGGCGGCGGTCGGCATCTCGGCGGCCAGCGCCGCTTCGATCGGGGCGCGCTCGACACCGCCCTCAAACAGCCCTTTAACAATCACCCGGTCCCACAGCGGCGTTTCGCCGATGGCCGGCTCAAGCAGCGGCTGGTCGGCGGCATCTTCAAGGCTGACGGTGGCGGCGCCGACCGCCATCAGCAGCTCTTCAACTAGCTCGCACTGCTCGCGCGACAATTCAAGTTGTAGCTCGATCCACTCTGGGGCAGACACTATTTGCCCAGTTTCTTTTCAAGGTAGTGAATGTTAACTCCGCCGGCTTGAAAGGCCTCGTCGAGAACTAGCTCTTTGTGCAGGGGGATATTGGTCTTGATGCCGTCGATGACGGTCTCATCGAGCGCGTTGCGCATACGGGTCAGCGCGGTGGCGCGGTCGTCACCGTGGGTGATGATCTTGCCGATCAGCGAGTCGTAGTTGGGCGGCACCCGGTAGCCGGCATAGATGTGCGAGTCGACCCGCACGCCGAGCCCGCCGGGGGCGTGGTAGCCCTTGATCAAGCCGGGCTGGGGCAGAAAACTGACCGGGTCCTCGGCGTTGAGCCGGCACTCGAAGGCGTGGCCGCGGAAGACGATGTCCTCTTGGCGCAGGCTCAGCGGTTGGCCGCTGGCAATTTTGAGCTGCTCTTTGACGATGTCGACGCCGGTGATCATCTCTGAGACCGGGTGCTCGACCTGGACGCGGGTGTTCATCTCGATAAAGTAGTAGCGGCCGTCTTCGTAGAGAAACTCGAAGGTGCCGGCGCCGCGGTAGTTGATCTGTTTGCAGGCGTTGACGCAGGCGTCGAACACCCCCTGGCGGACATCGTCGGCGATACCGGGTGCCGGCGCCTCCTCAAGCACTTTCTGGTGGCGGCGCTGCAGCGAGCAGTCGCGGTCACCGAGGTGGATAGCGCCCCCTTGGCCATCGGCCAACACCTGCACCTCGACGTGGCGCGGGTTGGTGAGAAACTTCTCCATGTAGACGGTGCCGTCGTTAAACGCGGCCGCCGCCTCGGTCTTGGTCACGCTGACGGCGTTGACCAGCGCCGCTTCGCTCTCGACCACGCGCATGCCGCGGCCACCGCCGCCGGCCGCGGCTTTAATGATCACCGGGTAGCCGATCCGCAGTGCGGTCGCCTTGAGCTCGGCGGGGTCTTCGCTGAGCGGGCCGTCGGAGCCCGGCACGGTCGGCACACCGGCCGCCTTCATGGCGCGGATCGCCGCCACTTTGTCACCCATAATACGGATGGTCTCGGCCTTGGGGCCGATAAACACAAACCCGCTGTTCTCTACCTGCTCGGCAAAGTCGGCGTTCTCGGCCAAAAAGCCGTAGCCGGGGTGTACCCCTTGGGCGCCCGAGACCTCCATCGCGGCGATCAGCGACGGCACGTTCAGGTAGCTCTGTGGCGATGGGTTGGGGCCGATGCAGATCGACTCGTCGGCGAGCCGCACGTGTTTGAGGTCGGCGTCGACCTTAGAGTGGACGGCGACGGTCTTAATGTTGAGTTCTTTGCAGGCGCGCAGGATCCGCAGGGCAATTTCACCGCGGTTGGCGATAAGCACTTTTTCTAATAGGGGCTGTGACATAACGGGCTCTCCGTGCAGGGTTCACGATCGCGGGGCGGCTGTCGCCCCAAGCTGGGTGCAGCGCTTAAACAATCGTGACCAGCGGCTGGTCAAACTCGACCGGCTCGCCGTCTTCCACCAGGATGGCGCCGATGGTGCCGGCTTGGTCCGCTTCGATCTGGTTCATCATCTTCATCGCTTCGATGATGCAGATCACGTCGCCCTTGTTGACCTTGCTGCCAACTTCAATGAACGCCGGCGAGCCTGGCGCGGGCGAGCGGTAGAAGCTGCCAACCATCGGCGAGTTGACGCTGTGGCCGAGATCGACCGGCGCTTCGCTGGCGGCCACCGCGGCCGGTGCCGCTGCGGCGGGGGCTGGGGCCGGCTGTGGTGCTGCCAGGGGTGCCGGCGCAGAGTAGGCGACCGGTGCGATCGGCGCGCCGCGGCTGATCCGCACTGACTCCTCGCCTTCGGTAATCTCCAGCTCGTTGATGTTCGACTCTTCCAGCAGTTCGATCAATTTTTTAATTTTGCGGATATCCATAATCGTCACTCTCTCGGTTTGGCAATCAAATAGGGTTGGGTTAACTGTTAGGCGTCTAGCTGCGCCACTGCGGCGTCCAGTGCCAATGTATAGCTGGTGGCGCCAAAGCCGGCAACAACGCCGACCGCAATGTCGCTGAGGAACGAGTGCTGGCGGAACTCCTCGCGGGCGTGGACATTGGAGAGGTGCAGCTCGATGAACGGTATCGCCACCCCGGCCAGCGCGTCGCGCAGGGCGATGCTGGTGTGGGTAAAGGCGGCCGGGTTGATCAGAATAAAATCGACCCCCTCTTGGCCGGCGGTGTGGATCCGCTCGATCAACTCGTACTCGGCGTTGCTCTGCAGCGTCAACAAGTGGTGGCCCGCCTCGAGCGCGCGGCCCAGCAGCAGCTGGTTGATCTGCTCGAGCGTAGTGGTGCCGTAGAGCTCGGGCTCGCGGCTGCCGAGCAGGTTGAGATTGGGGCCGTGCAGTACCAAGATCGTCGCCATCGGGTTGCCCTCTTATGGTGCGGGGTAATAGAGTGGTCGAGTGTGCAACAAAATCGCCACGCTGTCCAGCGGTGTGACCGAAACGCGAGAGTTCGCCACAAATGGCTGCCTTTTCGCCGATTTTAACCCGTCTTTACCGGAACTTGCCGCCGCTGGTGGCGACGATGAGCGAACTTGTGCGCGCTTTGCCGGCAGATAGCGGCCAATGGGACCTAAATTGGCTATCATCGCCCAAGCTGGCCGTTAATCGAAGAAAATAGGCTAATTTTAGTTAACTTTGCGTAGTTCTTGCTCGATAAGGTCGGCGGAGAGCAGCTGTGGCAGGATCTCGGCTTGGGCGGCTCCGGCGCGGTAGAGCAGGTAGAGCGGCACGCCGCTGCGGCCGTGGGCGGTGAGCAGCGCGGTGATCGTTGGGTCCGGTTTGCTCCAGTCGCCTTTCAGGTAGGCGGTGTCAGTCTGCTCGAGCAGTTGGCTAAAGCGCTCTCCAGAGAGCGCGCGGCGCTCGTTGACCAAGCAGGTGACACACCAGTCGGCGGTGAGGTTGACCAGCACCGGCTGGCCGCTGCAGCGCAGCTCGGCGAGCAGCGCCGGCGTGTAGGGCTGCCAGTCGGCCGGCTCGGCACTGCGCAGCGCCTGCTGTCCGGCGCTGCCGACGCCGACCAGCGCCACCAGCAACAGCGCGACAGCGCCGCGGCTGGCGCGCTGCTGCACCAGCCCCCACGCCCAGCTGGCCAGGCCGAGCAGAATCAGCGCGATCAGCAGCAGTGCAATCTGGTCGATCGAGGTCTGGCCGCCAAACACCCAGAGCAGCCAGACCGCGGTCAGCAGCAGCGGAAAGCCGAGCAGCTGCTTGAGCCGCTGCATCCACGCGCCGGGCTTGGGCAGCGCGGCGGCCAACCGCGGCGAAGCGGTCAACAGCAGAAACGGCAGCGCCATGCCGACGCCGAGCGCGGCAAACACCAGCAGTGCCACAGCGCTGCTCTGGGTGATCGCAAAGCCGAGCGCGCTGCCCATAAACGGCGCGGTGCAGGGGCTGGCGACCACGGTCGCCAACACGCCGCTGGCAAACGCGCCGGGCAGGGTTGGCGCCGGTGCGGCGGCGACGCCGCCGAGGTTGAGCTCAAACAGCCCAAACAGGTTGCAGGCCATCACCACAAACAGCGCCGCTAGCGCTGCCACAAACAGTGGCGACTGCAGCTGAAAACCCCATCCGATCCCCTCGCCAGCGCTGCGCAGGGCGAGCATCAGCGCGGCGATCGCCACAAAGCTGGCGACCACTCCGGCGCTGTAGACCAGCCCGTGCAGCCACGCCGGGTGGCTGCTGTGGCGGTGCTGGGTGAGGCTCAGCAGTTTGATCGACAGCACCGGAAAGACGCACGGCATCAGGTTGAGGATGGCGCCCCCGGCCAGTGCGGCGAGCAGCATGGCGGCCAGCAGTGACAGGCTCAGCTCGGCGCCAGCCGGCGCGGCGTCGGCGGTCGGTGCGGCGCTCAGCTCGCGGGCGCTGCCGCTGTCTAGATCGACCGCAAACCACTGCTCGCGCGGTGGGTAGCAGAGCCCGGCGTCGGCGCAGCCCTGCGAGCGCAGGGTGACGGTGAAGTTGCGCTGCGCCGGGGGCGGCAGCGTCGCCACCACCTGCGTGGTATCGCGGTAGACCACCAGCTGCTCTTGAAAGAACTCATCCCAGAGCTCTTCGCCGGCGCCAAAGCGGAGTGTCGCAGCCTCGCCATTGGCGGCGCTGAGGGCGAACTGTTTTTGATAGAGGTAGTAGCCGGGGGCGATCTGCCAGTCGCTGATCAGTTCGAGCTGCTGCTCGCTGGCGGCGATCCGCAGCTCGGCGCGGTAGGCTTGCTCGACCGGCAGGAAAGCCGGCTGTTCGGCGCCAAACAGGGTGCTGCCGGCCGTGCCGATGCCACTGCCGAGCGCGGCGCTGGCGAACAGCGCCACGGCCAGTGCGCCGGTGCGGGTGATAACGTCTAACAGTCGGGTCACGGTGCGGGCTCCGCCGGGTTGAATGCGGCTACTTTAGCAGAGTTTAGGGCCGCGTAGAAAAGCCGCCGGGACGGTTACCGGCCACCTGGCGGTGGGGTATTATGGCCGCCAAGATGATCGCCACTGCAATCGCTATCAGGAGCACTACTATGAGCTTACCGAACACCTCGCGCCGGCCGGCGGCCGCACTTTTACTGACCCTGGCGATGGTCGCCGGCTGCAGCGAGCAGCCCGCACCGGCCGGGTTGAGCGCCGCCAACGGCTGGGCGCGCGCGGTGCCGCCCGGCAAGACCGTGACGGCCGGCTTTGCCGAGATCGCCAATCGCGGTGCCAGTGACTGCCGGATCGACAGCCTGGCCAGCGGCCAAGCCGAGCGCGTTGAGCTGCATACCACCAGCATGGATGGCGGCGTGATGCGGATGCGACCGATCGCCGAGCCGACGATCGGCGCCGGCGAGGTACTGCGACTGGCGCCGGGTGGCGACCACCTGATGTTTATCGGCCTGGGCGAGCACGCCGGCCACGGCGACGCGCTGGATGTGACGCTGGTGACCAGCTGCGGCGAGCTAGAGCTGCTGCTGCCGTTTGGCCGCGGCGCTCCGGCCGGCGACCACAGCCACCACTGAGCCGTGCCGCCGTTTACTCGGCGAGCGCCTCGAGCAGCGGTTGGTACTCGGCGCGGTGTAGCCGCGGCCCGTACTGGCTGACCACGCAGCTGGCGGCAACGTTGGCGAAACGCCCGGCGCGGGCCGCCGAGTAGCCGCTGCACAGCGCGAACAGGTAGGCGCCGGCAAACATGTCGCCGGCACCGTTGGTGTCGATCGCGGTGACCGCTTGGGCGGCGCAGTGGTGGCGGTTAAAGCCATCGTAGACGGTGGCGCCGCGGCTGCCATCGGTCACCGCAAAGCTGCCGACCTGCTGCTCTAGCTGGTCGAGCGCGCCCGCCAAGTCGGCCGCACCGGTCCAGTTGATCGCCTCGTCGGCGTTGCAGAACAGCAGGTCGATTTGGCTGCCGAGCATCTCGCGCAGCGGCTCGCCAAAGCCGGCGACAATGCCCGGGTCGGAGAGGCTGGCGGCAATTTTTACGCCGTTGGCGCGGGCGTGGTCGCGGGCTATTGCCACCGCTGCGCGGCTCTGCTCAGAGGTGACTAGATAGCCTTCGATATAAAGGTACTCAGAGTCGGCGAGTGCCGCCAAGTCGATGTTGCTGGCGTCGAGCTGGTCACTGACGCCGAGGTAGCTGTTCATGGTGCGCTCGGCGTCGGGGGTGATCATCACCAGGCAGCGGCCGGTGGTGCCGGTGTCGCGACCGCTGTCGCCGCAGTGGTCGATGTGGCTGGCGGCGAGATCGTCGAGATAGAACTGGCCGTTGTCGTCGTCGCCAACATTGCAGGAGAAAAACGCCTTGCCGCCAAACTCGGCGAGCGCGATCGCCGAGTTGGCCGCTGAGCCGCCGCAGGCGCGTCGGCTGAGTGTGAGGTGGTCACTCAAGCCGGCGCTGAGTTCGGCTTGGCGCTGCGCGTCGACCAGCGTCATCAGCCCCTTGGCGATGCCGTGGCGGGCGAGATCAGCGTCGCTGACCTCGATCTCGGTGTCGACTAGTGCGTTGCCGAGGGCGTAGAGGTGATATTTTTTGCTCATTGGGCCGGTCCTTGCTGTGGGTTGCGCTATTATGCGATCGACGCCGCACAATGAGAAGGGCGCGGCCGGCAAACAGTGAGGTGGGCTAAGGTGAGACCAAAACGGCGGACTGGCAGCCGCGCGCTGCGCGCGCTCGCGGTACTCTTGGGTGCGGCTGCGACGCTGCTGCTGGGGCTGTTGGTGGCGGTCGATATCGAGCTGCGCGCCACCTTTGAGGGGCGCAAGTGGGCGCTGCCGGCGCACGTCTACGCCCGCTCGCTGGAGCTCTACCTCGGCGCGTCGGTAACTGCCGACGCCCTGCACAGTGAGCTTGACCAGCTCGGTTACCGCGCGGTTGACGAGCCGCAGCGCGCCGGCCAGTACCGCCGCCGCGGCAGCCAGTTTGTCGTCAACAGCCGCAGTTTTGAGTTTAGTGACGGGCTCGAGCCGGCCCGCCAGCTGCACATTGAGGCCGGTCAGCGCATCGCGGCGCTGCGCGACGCGGACGGCCAGCCGCTCAACTTGGTGCGGCTCGAGCCGATGCGGATCGGCGGGATCTACCCGGCCCACTTTGAAGACCGCGAACTGCTGCGCCTGGCACAGCTGCCAGCGGCGCTGGTCGAGGCGATCGTGGCGGTAGAGGACCGCAATTTTTACCGCCACTATGGCCTGTCGGTGAGCGGCACGCTGCGCGCACTGAAGAGCAATTTGGCCGGCGGCCGTATACAGGGCGGCAGCACCATCACCCAGCAGTTGGTGAAAAATTTCTACTTGAGCCCAGAGCGCTCGCTGCAGCGCAAGCTGCGCGAAGCGGTGATGGCGCTGCTGTTGGAGCTGCACTACAGCAAGGCGGAGATTCTCGAGGCGTACATCAACGAGATCTACCTCGGCCAAGCCGGCAAGCGCGCCATCCACGGCTACGGGATGGCGGCGCGCCACTATTTCGCCAAGCCGATCGACGAGCTCGAGCTGCACGAGATGGCGCTGCTGGTGGCGGTCGGCAAGGGTGCCTCGTGGTACAACCCGTGGAAGCAGCCGGAGCGCGCCCGCGCCCGCCGCGACTTAGTCTTGCAGATTCTCGCCCGCGAGCGGGTGGTTGCCGCCGCCGCAGCGGAGCGCGCCAGCCAGCGCGAGCTGGGGGTGGTGGCGCCGGAGAACAGCGGCTTCAACCGCTACCCGGCGTTTTTAGATCTGGTCAAGCAGCAGCTGCGCCAAGACTACCGCGACAGCGACCTGCGCGCCGAGGGGCTGCGGGTCTTTACCAGTTTTGATCCGACCGTGCAGGGCGAGCTGGAGCGCGCCATCGGCGAGCGGCTCGGGGCGGTAGAGAGCCGCTACCGGATCGCCGCCGGCACGCTGCAGGCGGCGGCCAGCGTGGTGCGTATCGCCAGTGGCGAGGTGGTCGCGGTGGCCGGTGACCGCCAGCCCGGCTACGCCGGCTTTAACCGCGCGCTCGACGCGCGCCGCCAAGTCGGCTCTACCATCAAGCCGGCTATCTACCTGACCGCGCTGGAAGAGTCGTCGCGCTACACGCTGACCAGCCCGGTCTCCGATCGGCCGATCTCGATGATCACCGACAGCGGTGAGCGCTGGCAGCCGCAAAACTTTGACAAGCGCAGCCACGGCGACCTGCCGCTGTATGCGGCGCTGAGCAACTCCTACAACTTGGCAGCCGCCAACTTGGGGCTCGAGCTGGGCGTCGACCGGGTGCTCGACAGCTTGCGCCGGCTCGGTCTGGAGCGCGAGCCAGAGCCCAACCCGGCGCTGCTGCTCGGCTCGCTGGCGCTGACCCCGATCGAGGTAGCACAGCTCTACCAGACTATCGCCGCCGAGGGTTTTTACACGCCGCTGCGGGCGATCAGGGAGGTCTATGACGCCAACCAGCAGCCGCTGCACCGCTACCACTACCGTGTCGAGCAGCGCTACCCGCGCGCGGTGATGCACCTGCTTCACTACGCACTGCAGGGGGTGATGCGCGACGGCACCGGCCGGCGCGCCTACCAGTGGCTAGACCGCGAGGTGGCTGCGGCCGGTAAGACCGGCACCACCAACGACAACCGGGACAGCTGGTTCGCCGGCTTTGGCGGCGATTTTCTCGGCGTGGTCTGGGTCGGCCGCGACGACAACGGCAGTATGCCGGTGACCGGCAGCAGCGGGGCGCTGCCGATCTGGGCGCAGACCATGCAGGGGATCGGCCTGCAGCCGCTCGCCAGCGGCCTGCCGGACGGTGTCGACTACCGCTGGGTAGAGCTGCCCGGCCAGTTGCTCAGTGCCGAGGGCTGCCCCGGCGCGCGCTATCTGCCCTACTTGGCGGGCACTGCGCCGAGCGCGGTGAGCCGCTGTGGCCGCACCGCGGCGGGCCGCCAGAGTGGCGATTGGCTGGCGCCGCTGCGCGATTGGTGGCGCGACCAGCGCCGCTAGCCCGGCGCGGTGGTAAACTGGGCCGCTACAAATAGCTAACAGGTTGATGAGATGGCAGAGCGTATCGGCAAGCGAGGTTTAGCCGCCGCCACAGCGGCACTGCTGCTGTTGGCCGGCTGTTCGAGTGTCGGCCCGCGCGCGCCGATCGAGGAGATCAGTACGCCACCGGTCAGCGCCCAGCCGCCGGAGTCGACAGCGCCGAGCAGCCAACAGCCGCCGAGCGGGGTGTCGGCGGCGGTGGCCGAGCTGCTGAGCAGCGGTTGGCAGCAGCTCGATGGCGGCGAGTGGCGCGCCGCACTCAGCTCTGCCGAGCGGGCCCAGCGGCTAGACCGCTTTAATCCTGAGATCTATCTGTTGATCGCCACCGCCCACTACCGCGCCGCGGCGCTGCCGCTGGCCAATAACATCGCCCGTCAGGGGCGCAGCTACGCGGCAGCCGGCAGCGCTATCGCCAACCGCTTAGAGGCGCTGCTGGCGGCCATCAATACCCCCTAGCGGCGGTGCTGGGTAACCCCATCGGCGCCGCCGAGTAGCAGGCAGTCGGCCGGCCGCTGGGCAAACAGGCCGTTGCAGACCACCCCAGCGAGCTGGTTGATGTCGCTCTCTAGCTGGGCGGGGTCGCGGATCGGGTAGAGTCCGTGCAGGTCGATAATCACATTGCCGTTGTCGGTCACCACCCCCTCGCGCCAGACCGGGTCGCCGCCGAGCTTGAGCAGCTCGCGGGCGACGTAGCTGCGCGCCATCGGGATCACCTCGACCGGCAGCGGGAAGCTGCCGAGATGGTCGACCCACTTGCTGGCGTCGGCGATACAGACAAACTGGCGCGCCGCAGCGGTGACAATCTTCTCGCGGGTCAGTGCCGCGCCGCCGCCCTTGATCAAGTTGAGTTGCGGGTCGCTCTCGTCGGCGCCGTCGACGTAGACCGCGAGCTGGCCGGCGCTGTTGAGGTCGACGACCTCAATACCGTGGCTGCGCAGCCGCTCGGTAGAGCCCTCGGAGCTGGCGACGGCGGCGGCAAAGCGGTGTTGGTGGGCGGCCAGTGCATCGATAAACAGGTTGGCGGTCGAGCCGGTGCCGATACCGACGATGGTGTCGTCGTCGAGCAGTGGCAGGATGTAATCGACGGCGGCCGCGGCCACGGCGGCTTTGAGTTGGTCTTGAGTCACGAGCTACTCCTTTGGGGCTGATGCTGGCCGGCAGTATAATCGCTCGGCGGTGGCGCTGGCGAACTCTCTGGCCAAGCGCGCCGCTTGGCCGTACCATAACCACCTTTGCGCCGGCCTCCCGCCGGCGGCAGCAGCGCCAGCGGCGCGGGAAGCGTATGTCTAAACACAGCGATAGTTACGTCAAAAAGATTCTCTCGGCACGCATCTACGACCTGGTGGTAGAGACGCCGATCGATCCGGCACCGAGGCTCTCCAAGCGGCTCGACAACCAGGTGCTGTTCAAGCGCGAAGATCTCCAGCCGGTGTTTTCGTTTAAGTGCCGCGGCGCCTACAACAAGCTGTTGCAGCTCAGCGACGCCGAGCGCGCCGCCGGGGTGATCGCCGCCTCGGCCGGCAACCACGCCCAGGGGCTGGCGCTCGGCGCCAAGACGCTCGGTGTCAAGGCGACCATTGTGATGCCCAAGACAACGCCGGCGATCAAGGTTGATGCGGTGCGCAGCCGCGGCGCCAAGGTGGTGCTGATCGGCGACAATTACGATGCCGCTGCCGCCCACGCCCAGCAGCTGGTCGCCGACAAGGGGCTGGTCTACATCCACCCATTTGACGACCCCGACGTGATCGCCGGGCAGGGCACCTGTGGTATGGAGATACTGCGCCAGCTGCCCGGCCAGCTCGATGCGATCTTTGTGCCGGTCGGTGGCGGCGGGCTGTGTGCCGGGATCGCCGCCTACATCAATTTTGTCCGCCCCGAGGTCAAGGTGATCGCGGTCGAGCCGGCCGACGCCGCCTGTTTTGAGGCGGCGATGAAAGCGGGCCGGCGGGTGGTGCTGCCGGAGGTTGGCATCTTTGCCGACGGCACGGCGGTGGCCCAGGTCGGCGCCGAAAACTTCAAGTTGATGCGCGACACGGTCGACTCGGTGGTAACGGTTAATACCGACGAGATCTGTGCCGCTATCAAAGATATCTACGACGACAGCCGTTCGATCAACGAGCCCTCCGGCGCGCTGGCGGTGGCCGGTCTGAAAAAGTATGTCGAGCAGCACAACATCAGCGGCCAGGTGTTAGTGGCGATCAACTCCGGCGCCAACATCAACTTTGACCGGCTCCGCTATATCTCTGAACAGACCGAAATCGGCGAGAAGCGCGAGGCGATCTTAGCGGTTACCATCGATGAGAAGCCGGGCAGCTTCCGGGCCTTTTGCAAGGCGCTGCAGCGCCGCAATGTCACCGAGTTTAACTACCGCTTCGCCAGCGACCGGGCGGCCAACATATTTGTCGGCGTACAGGTCAGTGGCGACGGCGACCGCGCGGCGCTGCTGGCAGAGCTCAACGGCGCCGGCTACGCGGCCACCGATTTGACCGACAACGACATCGCCAAGGCGCACATCCGCCATATGGTCGGTGGCCCTGCGCCGCAGGCCGGCAGTGAGTTGGTATTTTCGTTCGAGTTCCCGGAGCGGCCCGGAGCGTTGGGCAACTTCCTCAACCAGCTGGGCGGCAAGTGGAACATCTCAATGTTTCACTACCGCAACCACGGCGCCGCCTACGGCCGCGTGCTGGTGGCGATGCAGGCCGAGCGCAGCGAGCTAAAAGCGCTGGCCAGCTTTCTGGACGGTATCGGCTACCCGTGGCGAGACGAGACCGACAACCCCGCCTGTCGGTTCTTCCTCGGCAGCCACTAGCTCTTAGTCGGCCAGCGCCGGTTCGGCCGCCTCGGTGCGCAGGTCGCCGAGCCGGCGGATCTGGATCGCCTCGACGCCGGTGCCGGCCAGTGCATCAGATATCACCACGACGCGGTCGTCGGGGCTGAACTCGTCGCGCTGCATCATGATCGCCGCAGCGGTACCCAGGGTCTTCTCTGGGTCCGACGAGAAGTTGATCCGGTAGCTCAATACGTTGCGGTTGAGCACTAGCTGGCGGCGGGTGCGGCTGTCGTTGGTAAACGCGCAGATGATCGACTGCTGTGGATGGCAGTTGGTCACCAAGTCGGCCATGCGGCCGCGCCGGGTCGGCACAATGATCGCCCGCGCCGAGATCGACTCGGCGAGGTTGACCGCGGCCTGGGCGATCTGCTGCTTGTCATTGCTGCGCTCAAGTTTATCGGTGAACAGCAGGCCGCGGCTGTTTTCGGTAGAGCGGGCGATGCGGTCGAGGATCTCGACACATTTCACTGGGTAGTTACCGATCGTGGTCTCGCCGGAGAGCATGATCGCATCGGCCTCTTCGTAAACCGCGTTGGCGACGTCGGTGACCTCGGCGCGGGTCGGCATGGGGTTGTCGATCATCGACTCGAGCATGTGGGTGGCGACGATCACCCGGCGGCCCTTCTCGGCGCAGCTGCGGATGATGCGGCGCTGCACGCGGGGCAGAATTTCGAGCGGGATCTCGACGCCGAGATCGCCGCGGGCGACCATGATGCCGTCGGCGACGTCGACAATCTCCTGCATGTTTTTGATCGCCTCTTGGTCTTCGAGTTTGGCGATCGCTTTAATCTTATCGGCCTTGTTGCCGAGCAGTTCGCGCAGCTCGAGGATATCTTTCGCCTCGCGGACAAACGACAGTGCGATAAAGTCGACCTCTTGCTCTACCGCAAAGGCGATATCGCGGCGGTCTTTTTCGGTGATTGCCGGCAAGTTGACGCGAATACCCGGCAGGTTGACGTGGCGGCGGCTCTTCAGCAGGCCGCCATCGATCACCTTGCACTGCATCACCCGCTCGGCTTTGCTGAGCACTTCGAGATTGATCAGGCCATTGTCGACGGTGATGATATCGCCGACATTGACGTCGTTGATGAGGTCGTCGTAGTTGATGCGGATCGATGACGCCTCGACGTCCTCTTCGCCGCGCGCCACCACCGAAATGGTATCGCCGGCGCGCAGGTGCAGCTCACCGGCCATGTCACCGGTGCGAATCTCGGGGCCCTGGGTGTCGAGCAGGATCGCGATCGGGTGGTGGAGCTTGCGGTTGAGTGTGCGGATCGCCTTGATCACCTTGGCGTGCGAGGCGTGGTCGCCGTGCGACATATTTAAGCGGGCCACATTCATGCCGGCGTTGGCGAGCTTTTCGAGCATGTCGTAACTGTCCGAAACCGGGCCGATGGTGCAGATTATCTTGGTTTTGCGCATATTAACTCACGTTCTGTGGCGATGTAGTGCAGCGGGATGTCCCACGCTTGGGGGGTGATTTTAGCAACTTCTTGGCCGCTGTGGGCGAGCCCGACGGTGATGGTGGTGGCGCTCAGCGCAGCCAGCGCGCGGTCGTAGTAGCCGCCGCCCATGCCGATCCGCTGGCCGCTGCGATCAAACCCGACCAGCGGTACGACCACCACGTCGCAGTCGGCCAGTGGCTGGCAGTGGCGCGGCTCGGCCGGCTCTAGGATACCGTAGCGGTTGGCGACCAGCGCGCTGTCGGCGCGGTAGCGCGCCCACTGCAGGGTGTGCGCCGCGCCGACCACCGGTAGCAGGCAGGTGACGCCGCGCCGCAGGCAGTCGGCAAGCAGTGGCTGCGGGTCGAGCTCGCCGTCGCTGGCGGTGTAGAGTGCCACGCAGCGGCTGCGCTGCAGCCAATCGGCCGCGCTCAGCTGCGCCGCTGCGGCGCTGGCGTTGTGGCGTTGGCTGGTGGCCGGCAGGGCGCGGCGCAGGGCGCGCAATTCGGCGCGCAGAGAGGCAGTCGACATGGTGGTGGCACTGTGTGGAATAAGAGCCCAAGGTGCCGCTGTCGGCATGGCCTTGAACCGAAAGGTTCAAGGGGGCGACGCAGGGAGTGCTTCAGGCTTTCCGTCGAGCGGACATGCACAACAGCTCTCACGCAGCGAGGCCGGGTAAAAAGTATCGGCTCAAGGACTTCGCGACTGGCCAACACCCCAGGTAGCCAAAGTCTAGCACAGCGCGCCGCCGACGCGACAGCGGCGCTGCGGTTTTTGTCGCGGCTAGCTAAACCGCTCCAGCGCTTGGTCGATGCGCGCTTCAACGCTGTCGAGCAGCTCGCTGTGGGCGGCGC
This sequence comes from Porticoccaceae bacterium, assembly GCA_024639885.1. GTDB lineage: Bacteria > Pseudomonadota > Gammaproteobacteria > Pseudomonadales > Porticoccaceae > LSUCC0057. The sequence goes on from JAHEGD010000005.1 coordinate 138,551, forward strand.
TGTCGTCGGCTTGGCAGGCGAGTAGCTCGTAGGCGAGGTTGAGCGCGGTCATCACCGCGATGCGGTCGAGGCCGATGATCGCGCCGCTGCGGCGCACCTCTAGCATCTTGCTGTTGAGTAGCTCGGCGGAGCGCTCGAGCGCGGGCCGGTCCTCTGGCTTACAGGCGACCTGATACTCTTTATCGAGAATCTTAATTTTTAACGAGTCGCTCATACTGCACCTACTGGTCGGCGTTGAGGCTGCGCAGCCGGTTGATCATCAGCTCGATCTTCTGCCGCGCCAGCTCGTTCTGCTCGGTCAGCTGGCTGCGCTCGGTCAGCAGCGCAGCCTGACGGTCGAGCAGCTGCTGGTTGTCGCGCTGCATCTGATCGCAGAGCGCTACCAAGCGGTCGAGCTTTTCCAGTAAACGGTGGTCGGGGGCGGTCATCGGGTTGCGGTAGCCAGTCTGTTGAGCGGAATAGTTGCGGCGGTGACAAGCACCGTTACGGCACTATAGAGCGCCGCTGTAGGCGGGTCAATCGCCGTGCAGCGGCGCTGCAACGGTGCTAGGATAGCGGCGCATAGACCTTTGAAAATAAGCGGAGCCGGGCGTGGATTTTGAACAGATAGAAGCGATGTTTTACGAGCTGCGGGTGGACTCCTCGCCCTCTGCCTACCACGGCTTTTTATGTGGCCGGATCGCTGCCGGTGCCGCTACGATCGATGAATTGGTGGCGCTCTCGAGCGACTGGCTGACGCTCGACGAGGAGCGCGCCGCGGCCGCCGACGACCCGCTGCGCGATTTGATTGCGGTGGTGGTTGAGGGGGTCTCAGACAACGGCTTCAGCTTTCAGCTACTACTGCCCAGCGAAGAGCTGCCGCTGGCCGAGCGGCTGTCGGCGACCGGCGAGTGGTGTGGGGCATTTCTGTCCGGTGTCGGCGAGGGGCTCGGCGGCGCCTTTAATGTCACCGAAGAGGGCCGCGAGGCGCTTGAGGATCTGGCCGCTATCGCCCAAGTGTCGACCGACCTGCAGGGCGATGACGACGAAGAGCGCGACTACGTCGAGCTCTGCGAATACATCCGGGTAGCCGTGCAGCTGCTCTATGACGACCTGCGTGGCAGCGATCAGCCGCCCGCGCCGACCATTCACTAACCGTGGCCGCAGCGATGATAACCCCCCGAGAGTACGCCGCGCGCCGCCGCGACCTGATGGCGATGATGGTCCCCAACAGTATTGCGATTGTCGCCGCAGCACCGCAGGCGGTGCGCTCGCGCGATACCCACTACCCCTATAAACAGTCGACCAATCTCAGCTACCTGACCGGTTTCCCGGAGCCGGAGGCGGTGCTGGTGTTGATACCCGGCCGCGGCCAGGGTGAGTGCGTGCTGTTCTGCCGCGAAAAAGACCCGCTGCGCGAAACCTGGGACGGCTTTCGCTACGGCCAGCGCGGCGCGGTCAGCGAGTTTGGAATGGACGACGCGTTTCCGTTTAGCGACCTAGACGAGCTGCTGCCGGCGATGCTCGAAGGGCGCTCGCGGGTCTATTTTGCGCTCGGCAAAGAGCCCGACTTCGACCGCCAGCTGTTCAGTTATGTCAAACAGATCGGCGAGCAGCAGCGCCGCGGCGCGGTGCCGCCGGGGGAGTTTGTTGACCTCGACCACACCCTCGATGAGATGCGCTTGATTAAATCGGCCGCCGAGCTGCGGCTGATGCGCAAGGCTGCGACCATCTCTGCCGAGGCCCACTGCCTGGCGATGCGGCGCAGCCGCCCGGGGCTCTACGAGTACCAGTTGCAGGCGACTATAGAGCACCACTTTGCCGACAGCGGGGCCAGCGCACCGGCTTACACCTCGATCGTCGGCGGCGGCAACAACGGCTGTACACTGCACTACATTGAAAACCGCGCGCCGCTGGTCGACGGCGAACTGGTGTTGATCGATGCCGGCTGCGAGTACGCCAACTACGCCGCCGACATCACCCGCACCTTCCCGGTCAACGGCAAGTTCAGCCGCGAGCAGGCCGCCATCTACGACTTGGTGCTGGCCGCCAACAACGCCGCCATTAAAGCGATCCGGGTCGGCAAACCCTACAGTGTCAGCAACGAGGTGACCGTCGAGGTGATCACCCAGGGGCTGGTCGATCTGGGTATTCTCGACGGCGAGGTCAACGAGCTGATCGAGCGCGGCGCCCACCGCGACTACTATATGCACAGCGCCGGCCACTGGCTGGGGATGGACGTGCACGATGTCGGCGACTACAAGATTGATGGCCAGTGGCGCGAGTTTGAGGCCGGCATGGTGCTGACGGTAGAGCCGGGCATCTACATCACCGCCGCCGATCGCGCCGTCGACCCCAAGTGGCGCGGCATCGCAGTGCGCATCGAGGACAACATTATTGTTAAAAACCGCGGTGTCGAGAATATTACCCGCGGTGTGCCGGTAGAGCGCGCCGAGATCGAAAAACTGATGCGCGCCAAACGCTGATGGCAGCGCCGGCGGTCGACGTTGCGATCGTGGGCGGCGGGCTGGTCGGCTCGCTGTTGGCGCTCAGTTTGGTCAACCAGGGCCGGCAGCTGGCTGCTGGCGGCCGCTCGGCGTGGCGTATCGCGGTGCTCGACAGCGCCGCGCCAGCGGCGCCGGAGAGCAGCGACGGGCCGCTAGCGGGGCGCTCGACCGCACTCAGTGAATCGAGCCGCCAGCTGTTTGCCGCGCTCGGCCTCTGGGGGCAGATCGAGCCGCTCTGCACCCCGATCGAAACGATCCATGTCAGCGAGCGCGGCTCGTACGGTATTACCCGGCTGGCCGCCGTCGACAGCCAGCTCGATGCATTTGGCTATGTGGTAGAGAACCAGCCGCTGCTGGCGCTGCTCCACCGCCAGCTGGCTGGCGCCGACATCGACTGGTTGGCGCCGTGCCAAGTTGACCGGCTGACGGTGGGCCGCACCGCGCAGCGGCTGACGCTCGACAGCGGCAGCCTCGACGCCGGGCTGGTGGTCAGTGCCGAGGGCAGTGGCGCGGCGCTGGCTGCTCAGCTGGGTATTGTCAGCGAGCGGTCCGGCTACGGCCAGCAGGCGATTGTCGCCAACCTAGCGCTCGCCGAGCCGCACCGCGGCATCGCCTACGAGCGCTTTGACCGGCCCGGGCCGATGGCCCTGCTGCCGCTGCCAGACAGCGCCGGGGTGCACCGCGCGGCGCTGGTCTGGACCCATCCCGAGGGCGCACAGCAGCACTGGCTGAACGCCAGCGACGAGGAGTTTTGTGCCGAAATTGAACGCTGCTTCGGCGAGCGGATCGGCGCTGTCCGCGGTGTCGGTAGGCGGCTGGCGTTTCCGCTGGCACTGCAGCGCGCCAGCGAGCAGGTGCGCCGCGGTGTGGCGGTGGTCGGCAATGCCGCCCACACCCTGCACCCGGTTGCCGGGCAGGGTTTTAATCTGTCGCTGCGCGATGTTGCGGCGCTCGCGCAAGAGCTATTGGCCGGCCGTCTGGCCGGTGCCGCGCCCGGCGAACTGAGCGTGCTGCAGCGCTACGCCGACCGCCAGCAGAGCGACCAGAGCCAGACGATCGCCTTCAGCGACCTGCTGCCGAAGCTGTTTGCCAGCCGCTGGCCGGCGGTCGCCGGTGGGCGCCGCGCCGGCTTGGTGGCGATGGAGCTGCTGCCGCCGCTGCGCCAGCGCTTTGCCGCCTTTGGTATGGGCAGCGACCGGGGGTGAGCGATGTCGATTAGCAGTGAGCCGTACGCGGTTGCGGTGGTCGGCGCCGGCGTGGTCGGCTCGGCGGCGGCGCTGGCGCTGGCCGAGCTCGGCCTGTCGGTGGTGTTGGTCGAGGCGCGCGCCGCGCAGCCGGTGGTCGCCGACTCCGGTTACGACCCTCGGGTGATGGCGCTCAACGGCAGCTCGCGGCAGCTGCTCGAGCAGCTCGGGGTCTGGCCGCTGATCGGTGCCGGCCATATCACCGGCTACCAGACTATGAAGGTCTGGGACGGCGATGGCAGTGGCCATGTAGAGTTTAATGCGGCCCAGATGGGGCTTGCCGAGCTGGGTGCGATCGTCGAGCAGCAGCCGCTGCTGGACGCCCTGCAGCAGCGTTTGGCCGCCGCTGGGGTCTGTGTCGAGCGACCGGCCAGCGTGGTTGCCGCAGCGCGCCGCGAAGGTGTTATGCAGTTGCAGCTGGCCAATGGCCGCAGTATTGCCGCGGCGCTGCTGGTGGCCGCCGACGGCGCCCAGTCGCCGTTGCGCGAGCGGCTCGGGTTTGCGACCCGCAGCTGGAGCTACGGCCAAGATGCAATCATCACCACACTGACCACCAGCCGCCCGCACGGCGCCACCGCCTACCAGCGCTTTACCGCGCACGGGCCGCTGGCACTGTTGCCGCTCGGCGGCGCCGATCAGCGCCACTGCTCACTGGTCTGGTCGCAGAGCAGCGCCGAGGCGGCGCGCTTGATGGCGCTCGACGACGGCGACTTCTGTCGCGAGCTCACGCTGGCCAGCGAGCAGACGCTGGGTGTTGTCAGCGGCTGCGATCGCCGCTACCGGGTGGCGCTAACCCAGCGCCACGCCATCGATTATGTGCAGCCCAATGTCGCCCTGATCGGCGACGCCGCCCACGCCATTCACCCGCTGGCCGGCCAAGGGGTCAACTTGGGTTTTAAAGATGTCGCTGCGCTGGCGACCACGGTCGGCCAATTTATCGCCGCCGGGGGTGCGCCGGCCGGGCTCGGCGATGCGGCACTGCTGGGCCGCTACCAGCGCCGCCGTCAGCCAGATAACTTGGCGACGATGGCGGCGATGGAGGGGCTCAAGCGGCTGTTCGGCAGCGCCAACCCAGTGCTGCGGCTGGCCCGCAACTGGGGGTTGAACCAGTTTGACCGCGCCGAGCTGGTGAAACAGTGGGTGGTGCGTGCCGCCGCCGGCGAATAACGGCGGCTACTGCCAGAGCTGAAACAGCACAAATCCTTCGGCGCGCTGCATTGCCGCGCACTTTAAGCGGCCCGCCGCAGCGCGCTCTAGCGGTACAAATTCGTTGACCACAAACAGCGCCGTGCCACCGCGGCTGAGCAGTCGCGCGGTCGCCGCGACAAACCGCTCGGTGAGTCCGCCGTCGACCGCAAAACCTTGGTGAAAGGGCGGGTTACAGAGAATGGTGTCAAACGGCTCGCTGAGGCTGTCGGCGGCGTCGGCGGCAACCAAGGTGACTGCCGCCTGCTGCGCGGCTGACAGCTGGCCTAGGTTGGCGCGCGCAGCCAGCAGCGCGGTGGCGCTGTTGTCGGTGAGGGTCGCCGCGATCGGCGCGGCGAGCCCAGCCAGTGCAGTGACGCCGAGGTAGCCGTAGCCACAGCCGAGATCGAGCAGCCGCTGCGGCGCGGCCAGCTCGCCGCTGGCGAGCAGCTGTCGCCAGTGGTTGATCAGCAGCTCGCTGCCGCGGTCGATCTTTTGCCAGCCGAAGATGCCCGGTTTGCTCTGCCAGCCCGGCGCGCCGGCTGGGCTGCGCAGCTGCGGGTAGTGTTGCGCGTCGAGCGGTGCCGCCGTGCGGCCGCTGTTGGCGAGTGCGCCGAGATAGAGCGCCGCGTGTTTTTTGAGTGGTGCGACGACGCTGTGGCTGCCGCCAAAGTGGCCAGTGGCCTGTTTGAAGTAGGTCTTAATGCCGTCTTGCTTGCCGCCACACAGCCACAGCCGGCCGCCCTCGGCGAGTGTCGCGGCCAGCGAGTTGATCAGGTGGTGGCAGAGCGGCCGCTCTTTGCTGACCCGCAGCAGTGCGCGCTCAAAGCGCTCGCCGTCGAGCGCGCTGAAATCAAAGTCGTTGAACAGCACCCGGTGACCGCCGCGGCTGGCGGCGCTGGCGATGTCGTGGCGGTTGCTGACCACGGTCGCGGCGGCGATGCTGCGCCAGTCGAAACCGGCCCAGTTCTCGTCGGCGGCGATCAGGCACGGCGGCTCGCCGCTGTGGTTGACCAGCAGCGCCAGGGCCGGGTCTAGCGGCGCTGGGCGGGCCATTAGATCGCCGCGATCTCGTCGGCGCTGAGCGGCCGGTAGTCGCCCGGCTGCAGCGCTGGGTCGAGCTCGATGGTGCCGACGCGGTGGCGGTGCAGCGCGACCACCGCATTGCCGAGCGCGGCAAACATACGCTTAACCTGATGGTATTTGCCCTCGACGATCGCCAGTTGGACGGTCGATGGGTCGATGGTGATCAGCTCGGCGGGCTTGCAGCGGCGCTTTTCACCTTCGAGAAAAATGCCTTTGGCAAACCGTTCGACCGCGGCGGCGGGGTCGCTGAGCGGCTCGGCGAGGCTGGCGTGATAGATTTTTTCGCAGCGGTTGCGCGGCGAGGTGAGGCGGTGATTCCACTGGCCGTCGTCGGTCAGCAGGACCAGCCCGGTGGTGTCGATGTCGAGCCGGCCGGCAATCTGTAGCTCGTCGGCGCGGTGCTCGTAGATCAGCTCGACGGCAGTGGTGTGGTCGCGATCGCGGTTGGCGCAGACCACCCCAGCCGGTTTGTTGAGCATGTAGTAGCGTTGGCTCGGGGTGGCGATCGGCGCGCCGTCGACGGTCACCTGTTGGCCGTCGCCGAGCCGCTGGCCGGGGTCGCTGACGGTGCAGCCGTCGATCTCGATCAGGCCGTTCTTGACCAACCGCTTAACCTCGTTGCGCGACAGGTCGGTGGCGTTGGAGATAAACCGGTCGACGCGCACCGGGTTAGCCGCGTAGCAGACGCGCGGCGTCTTTGGCAAAGTAGCTGAGCACGGCATCGGCGCCGGCGCGTTTAAAGGCGGTCAGCGACTCGAGGATAATCGCCTCGCGATCGAGCCAGCCGTTGGCGATCGCCGCGCAGTGCATGGCGTATTCGCCGCTCACTTGGTAGGCGAAGGTCGGCACCTGCAGCTCGGTTTTAACCCGGCGGACAATGTCCAGATAGGGCATGCCGGGCTTGACCATAATCCAGTCGGCACCCTCGGCGAGGTCGAGCGCGCACTCGTGCAGCGCCTGGTCGCTGTTGGCGGGGTCCATCTGGTAGCTGTTTTTGTTGCCGCCCTTGATGTTGCCGGCCGAGCCGACGGCGTCGCGGAAAGGGCCGTAGTAGCTGGAGGCGTACTTGGCGGCGTAGGCGAGGATCAAGGTATTGGTGTGGCCGCCCCCTTCCAGCGCGCTGCGGATAGCGCCGACCCGGCCGTCCATCATATCTGAGGGCGCCACCACATCGGCGCCGGCCTCGGCGTGGGAGAGCGCCTGCTTGACCAAGATGGCGCTAGTGACATCGTTCTGCACATAGCCGTCGGCGTCGATAATACCGTCTTGGCCGTGGGTGGTGAACGGGTCGAGGGCGACATCGGTGATCACCCCCAACTCCGGCAGCGCCGCTTTGAGTGCCCGCACTGCGCGCTGGGCGAGTCCGTCGGGGTCGTAGGCACGCTCGGCGAGCAGCGACTTGTGGGCCGCCTCCTCAACCGGGAACAGTGCCACGGCGGGGATGCCGAGCTCGGCGAGCTGGCGACACTCTTCAACCAGCAGGTCGATAGAGAGCCGCTCGATGCCGGGCATCGAGGCGACCGCTTGGCGCTGGCCGCTGCCGTCGATAACAAACAGCGGCATGATCAGATCGCTGGCGCTGAGCCGGTGCTCGCGCTCCAGCTGGCGGGCAAAGTGGGTGGCGCGCGAGCGGCGCAGGCGGCTGGCCGGGAACGGCGCGCGGGCAGTGGTAAAACTCATAACCTACTCCGGTGGCTGGGCCGCGCTCACAGCGTGGCGAAGACGCGCTCGGCGGCGTCTAGGGTTTGGTTGATATCGTCGTCGCTGTGCGCGGCCGACATAAAGCCAGCCTCATACGAAGCCGGCGCCAGGTAGATACCCTCGGCCAGCATGCCGTGGAAGAACTGGCCAAAGCGCGCGGTGTCGCACGCCATCACCTGGCTGTAGTTGACCACCTTGGGCTCATCGGTGAAGAAGAAACCCCACATAGTGCCGGCGTGGTTGGTGGTGAACGGGATGCCGGCTGCCGCGGCGCGCTCTGCCAGCCCGTCTACCAGGCGGGTGGTCTGGGCTGCCACCGGCGGCAGAAACTCGCCGTTATCGAGCAGGTTGAGGGTGGCCAGTCCGGCGGCCATCGCCACCGGGTTGCCGGACAGCGTGCCGGCCTGGTAGACCGGGCCGAGCGGAGCGATCTGCTCCATCACCTCGCGGCGGCCGCCGAACGCGCCGACCGGCATGCCGCCGCCGATCACCTTGCCGAGCGTGATCAGATCGGGCACCACGCCATAGTAGTCGCAGGCAGTGGTCGGCCCGATCCGAAAGCCGGTCATCACCTCGTCGGAGATCATCAGTGCACCGCTGGCGTCGCAGCAGTTGCGGATGGTCTGCAAAAACCCGGGGACGGGCGGTACACAGTTCATGTTGCCGACCACCGGCTCAAAAATAATGCACGCCACCTGCTCGCCTATCTCGGCCATTAGCTGCTCGAGCGCGGCGCTGTCGTTGTAGCTGAGGGTGATGGTGTGGTCGGCCAGGCAGGCCGGCACACCCGGCGAGCTGGGCACGCCGAGGGTCAGCGCGCCGGAGCCGGCTTTTATCAGCAGTGAGTCGGAGTGGCCGTGGTAGCAGCCTTCAAACTTGACGATCTTGTCGCGGCCGGTGAAGCCGCGGGCGAGCCGGATGGCGCTCATGGTCGCCTCGGTGCCGGAGTTGACCATCCGCACCATGTCCATGCCCGGCACCATCTGGCAGACCTTGTCGGCGAGGTGGATCTCGCCGGCGGTCGGGGTGCCAAAGCTGAGCGCCTTGTCGAGCTGGGCGCGGATCGCGTCGAGCACCGCCGGGTGGCGGTGGCCGAGAATCATAGGCCCCCACGACAGCACGTAGTCGATGTAGCGGTTGCCGTCGGCGTCGTACATATAGGCACCGGTGGCGCTGTCAAAGAACAGCGGGGTGCCGCCGACCGAGCGGAAGGCGCGCACCGGTGAGTTGACGCCGCCGGGGATGTGCACCTGGGCGTCGCTAAACAGCTGTTGTGAGCGGGTGGTGGTGTAGGGGGCTGGGTTGGACATATGCTCTCCGTTTGGGCCGGGGCTAGCCGGCAAAGGGTTTGACGATCACCAGAATAACGATGGCGATCAGCGCCATTACTGGCGCCTCGTTAAACCAGCGAAAGTAGATGTGGCTCTTGGTGCTGAGGCCGTCGCGCAGCTCGATCAGGTGGTGGCGGCAGATAAAGTGGTAGCCGACCAGCAGCGCCACCAGCGCGGCTTTGAGTTGGAACCAGAGCTGGCTCAGGTAGTAGTCTGGGTTGAGCGCCACCAGCCAGCTGCCGAGCGCGACGGTTACGACCATCGACGGGGTGCCGATACCGCGGTAGAGCTTGCGTTCCATGACGATAAAACGCTCGATACTGATCTGGTCGTCGCTCATCGCGTGGTAGACAAACAGCCGCGGCAGGTAGAACAGTGCCGCAAACCAACAGATCACCGCGATCAGATGAAAGGCGAGTACCCAGCTGTACATAGAGGCTCCTCGGTTAGTAGTGTTGCGCGATCATCGCGCGGCTCAGCACGCCGACCACTTCGGTGGCTTGCTGGGCAGAGTGTTCGGGCGCCGATTGTGCCACAAAAAGCCAGTCAGTTGCCGCCCGATCCATCCGTTCAAGCGCCTCGTTGAGGGTGGCGGTGGCGTCGATAGCGGCGGTGTTGAAGAGCTCGCCGGGCAGCCGCGCCCACTCTAGGCTGGCCTCGCCGGCGGCGGTCGGCAGTGCGGCCAGGGCGCTGCCCGCCATCAGCTGGGCCGCGTGTTGGTCGCTGCGCAGCAGCAGGTAGGCGGGGTGGCGGCGCAGCAGTGCGGCGGTGGCAGTCGCGCCCAGCTGCGGCTGGTCGAGCACGGCGACGCTTGTATTCATGGCGCGCAGTACGCTGATCCGGCTCAGCGCGCGAAACCGCGCCGAGCTGTAGTTGGCGCTGTTTAGGCCGATCGCGAAGATCCCTGGCAGACCGCTGCTGACCCGCGCCGCCAGCGTGGCGGTGGCGACCATCGCCATAGCCGGCATCAGCAGCGCCGGGTTGCCGGTCAGCTCCACCACTGCCAGCAGACCGGCCAGCGGTGCGTTGATCAGTGCTGCAAACATCGCCGCCACGCCGGCGGTGGCGTACAGCGCGACATCGCTGTGGCTGGCCGGCATCAGTTGCGCCGCGATGCCGCCGAGCGCCGCGCCGGCGACTGCGCCGATCACCACCGCCGGGCCGACCGAGCCAGCCGGCAGCCCGGCACCGGCACTGACAATGAAGGTGAGCGCCTTGGCCAGCGCGATGGTGACCAGCGCGGCGACCGTGAACTGGCCGAGCAACGCCAGCTGCACGGTGTCGTAGCCGACCCCCATCACCTCTGGTACCGCGACCGCGACGGCGCCGGTCAGCGCTCCGGCGGTGATAAACCGCACCGCCACCGGGCGCTCGCTAAAACCGCGCAGCCAGCCGTCACCGCCGCTGCGCAGCCGCGCGAATAGCCGCAGCTGCACGGCGGCGAGCAGCCCGATCAGCAACCCACCGCCGGCCAGCAGCGCCAGCTCGGTGAAGTTGGCCAGCTCCAGCGCCGGCACGGTGAACAGCGGCGCGCTGCCGTAGACCCACTGCGCCAGTGCGGCTCCGGTGACCGCAGCGAGAATGACCGGCAGAAAGCCGGCCACGGTGTACTCCAGCAGGACCACCTCCATGGCAAAAATAACCGCCGTTAATGGCGTGTTAAACGAGGCCGCGATCGCCGCCGCGACACCGCAGCCGATCAGTGTGCGGCGGCTGTTGCCGGGCAGCCGCAAGCGCCGCCCAAACAGCGCTGCAAAGGCTGCACCGAGATGGACTGCCGGCCCCTCGCGGCCCATCGACTGGCCGCTGATCAGGGCAATAACACCGCCGACAAACTGCGCCAGTGCATTGGCAAACGGCAGCCGGCCGGCGTGGTTGTAGGTGCGGTCGAGAACATGGGCGACGCCGGTGGCGCGCTGGCGCGGCCGCAACCGCTGCCAGATCAGCGCCAGCAGCACCGCTCCGGCCAGCGGCAGGCTGAACCGCCAGAGCGCCGACAGCTGTTCAAACTGCTCGGCGCGGCCGTCGCCAAACCACTGTTCTAGCGGCAGCTCAACTGCCAGCCGGAAGGCCATCGCAACGGTGCCGGTCAGCAGCCCGACCGCGACCGCCGTCAGCGCCAGGGTCAGCAGTGCCTCATTGTTGGCCAGCAGCGCGCGCCAGCGCTGCAGGGCAGCGCTGTGCGGAGCGGTCGGTGGGGGGCTAACGGCCATAGCGGTATCCGGGTGGCTCGGCTGGGCGGGGGCGCTCGGCCGGTCAATTTGGCGTATTATAGCGCCGCTAATCCCGCTATGAAGGAGAGAACCGTTGACGATTAAAGTGGCAATTGTCGGGGCGACCGGCTACACCGGCGCCGAACTGCTGCGGCTGTTGAGTGGCCACCCAGAGGCGAGCGTTGAGGTGATCACCTCGCGCGGCGAGGCCGGCCGCCCGGTCGCCGAGCTCTACCCCAACTTGCGCGGCAGTTGCGAGCTGCGCTTTAGCGAGCCCGACGAGCAGCAGCTGGCCGGCTGCGATGTGGTGTTTTTTGCCACCCCACACGGCGTAGCCCAAGCCACCGTGCCGGCGCTGTTGGCGCGCGGCGTGCGGGTGATCGACCTATCGGCGGACTTTCGGATCCGCGATGTGGCGCTCTGGGAGCAGTGGTACAACCAGCCCCACGCGGCACCGGCACTGGTTGCCGACGCGGTCTACGGTCTACCCGAGGTCAATCGTGCGGCGATCAGAGAGGCGCAGTTGATCGCCTGCCCGGGCTGCTACCCAACCTCGGTGCAGCTCGGCTTGCTACCGCTGCTGGAGGCCGGCTGCATCGACACCCGCGACGTGATTGCCAACTCGGCATCGGGGGCGACCGGGGCTGGCCGCCAGGCCAGCGTGGCGACCCTGCTGACCGAGATCAGCGACAGCTTTAAGGCCTATGCGGCCAGCGGCCACCGCCACCTGCCAGAGATCGAGCAGGGGCTGGCCGACATCGCCGGCGGCCCGGTTGGGCTGACCTTTGTGCCGCACCTGCTGCCGATCAATCGCGGCATTCACACCACGCTCTACGCCAACCTCAGTGACCCCAGCGTCGATCTGCAGGCGCTGTTTGAAGACCGCTTTGCCGACGAGCCGTTTGTCGATGTGCTGCCGGCCGGCAGCCACCCGGAGACCCGCTCGGTGCGCGGTGCCAATGTGGCGCGGATTGCTGTGCACCGCCCGCAAGGTGGCAACAAAGTGGTGGTGCTGGTGGTTGAGGACAACCTTACCAAGGGTGCCTCTGGCCAGGCCATTCAGTGCATGAACATTATGTTTGGGCTGGATGAGCGCGCCGGCCTGGCGGCGTCGGCACTGCTCCCCTAACCGTGGCAGCGGCCCGATACAAACGGCATGTGGCGCTCGTCGCGGCGGGGCTGTGCGGTCTGCTGGCGCTGTTCTGGTTGGGCCGGCTGAGCGCGCCAGCGCCGTCGCCGGCGCCGGCCGAGCCGCCGCCGGTGATCGACGAGCGCAGTGCGCTGCGGCTGGCCCGCGCCGAGCTCGATGCGACGGTCGCCGAGCAGGCGCTGGAGCTGTTGCGGGTCGATCTGGTCGAGCTGCGCAGCGAGTTGGAGGCGGCCAACGAAGAGTTGGCGCTCTACCGGCAGATGCTCAGTATCGATGCGTTGCCCGAGGGGTTGTCGGTGAGCGAAATGGCGCTCTGGCCGCTCCCCAGCGACAGTGCAGAGCGCCGCTACGGCTACCGCTGGGTCTTGATGCAAAACAACAAGCAGCGCGAGAGCCTAGTGGTGGTGGCGACGCTGACCCTAGTCGGCGAGCTCGACGGCGAGCCGGTCAGCCTGACGCTGGACGAGCTCGACGATAGCGCAGTCAGCTCGCTGCGGGTCCGCTATTTCACCATCGCCCGCGGCGAGTTGACGCTGCCGGCGCGCTTTGAGCCGGCGCGGCTCGATGTGGCGCTGCGCTACAGTTGGATGAAGCAGCCGCAATACACCGCCAGCTACCCGTGGCAGGAGGTGCAAGTTGCGCTCGCCGAGCCGCCGGCCGCAATAATTGATTGAATTTAGCTGCGCAGCCACTATATTGTCACTCTGTGGAATAACGGAGTATTTATGTCAGGTATTCAGACCTTCACCCCGACCCTGTTGACCATCACCGACAGCGCGGTGGCCAAAGTGAACGCACTCAAAGCCGAAGAGGGTAACCCCGAGCTGATGCTGCGCGTGTTTGTCACCGGCGGTGGCTGCTCTGGCTTTGCCTACGGCTTCTCTTTTGAAGAGGTGGCGGGCGAAGAGGACACCCCGGTCAGCCGCGATGGTGTGACGGTGCTGATCGACTCGATGAGTTACCCCTATTTGGTTGGCTCGACCGTGGATTACGCCGAGGACCTGATGGGCTCTAAGTTTGCGGTAACCAACCCAAATGCTTCGACCACCTGTGGTTGCGGTGCTTCGTTCTCTATTTAGCGCCTAGCTTCAGGGCAGATAGAGCCCACCCAGCACCGCCGGTCGGCGCGCGCCGGTCACTGCCGGCAGGTTGCCGGGCAGCTCGAGCAGCCGCTGGCGCGCCAGCCAAGCAAACGCGCACGCCTCCACCCACTCCGGCGCCAGCCCGAGTTCGGCCGTGGTGGTCACCCGGCAGCCAGCCAACCGCGCTGCCAGCCGCGCCATCAAGTCACCGTTGTAAGCCCCACCGCCGCAGACGAACAGCTCTTCGATCGGCTCCGGTTGGCGGTGCAGTGCGTCGGCGATGGTCGCCGCGGTCAGCTCGGCGAGAGTCGCTTGGACATCGGCGCCGGGGAGCGTACAGCCGGCCAGCAACGCCTGGTTAAACTCCTCGCGGCCACAGCTCTTGGGTGGCTTGGCGGCTAAGAACGGGTGCGCCAGCAGGCGCTCTAGCAGCGCGGGGTCTACCCGGCCACTCGCCGCCCAGCTGCCGTCGCGGTCAAACGCTTCGCCGCGCTGGCGCTGACACCAGCCATCCATCAGCGCGTTGCCGGGGCCGCTGTCAAATCCGCTACAGTGGTCGCCGTCGAGCAGGGTAAGGTTGGCAATGCCGCCGATGTTGGCGATTGCGCGGCGGCCGCCGGTGCCGAACAGGGCGTGGTGAAAAGCCGGTACCAGCGGCGCCCCTTGGCCGCCGAGGGCGATATCGGCCCGCCGAAAGTCGGCCGCCACGGCGATACCGGTGAGCGCTGCCAAGCGGCTGGGGTCATTGAGCTGCAGGGTTGCGGCGGGCCGCTGTGGCGGCGGTAGGTGCATCACCGTCTGGCCGTGGCAGCCGATGGCGGCAATGTCGCCGGGCGCTAGATTGGCGCCGTTGAGCAGCTCGTCGGTGGCCGCCGCGTAGAGCTCGGCGAGGGTCGCTTCGAGTCGCGCTAGCTCGGCCAGCCCGATGCTGCGCTCGGCGGCATCGCTGGCACTGTCGGTGATAGCCAGCAGCTGCTGGCGCAGCTCGGCCGGCAGCGCTTTGCTGTGGCTGGCCAGCATGGTCAGCTGTAGCGCCCCGCGGTCGGCAGCCGCTGCGGCCGGCGCGAAACGACAGACCACGGCATCGACGGCATCGAGACTAGTGCCGGACATGATGCCGACGAACAGCTCACCGGCCATCACTGCGCGCCGATCGGAGCGCCGGCGGTGGCGGTGGCCAGCGGCGCGTCTAGCTGGGCGAGCAGCGGCGCGGCGAAGGCGTCAAAGCTGGGCCGGTCTTCGACCGGTACCGGCGTCGCTTGGGGTAGCGGTACGGTGCGCGGGTTGCGGTGTACGCCGTTAACTAAAAACTCGTAGTGCAGGTGTGGGCCGGTGGCGTAGCCGGTCGAGCCGACCGTGCCGATCTTCTGGCGCTGCTTGACGCTGTCGCCGGTTTTGACGGTGCGTTTGTGCAGGTGCAGGTATTTGGTGATGTAGGTCTGGCCGTGCTTGATGAAGACATAGTTGCCGTTAGCGCTGCTGTAGCCGGATTCGATCACTTTGCCGTCGCCTGCGGCAAACACCGGGGTGCCGGTGGGGGCGGCGTAATCGACGCCGCGGTGGGCTTTAATTTTTTTGTGAATGGGGTGCTTGCGGCGCAGGTTGAATCCAGAGCTAATCCTGAACACATCGAGCGGTGCGCGCAGAAACGCTCTGCGCATACTGACCCCTTCGGCCGAGTAGTAAGCGGCGCCGTCGCCGTCTTCAAAACGGACGGCGCGGTAGACTTTGCCGCGGTTGACGAACTTGGCGGCGAGAATGTTGCCGCTGCCGAGCAGTTCGCCGTCGAGGTACTTCTCCTCGTAGACCAGTGCAAACGAGTCGCCCTCGCGGATATCAAAAATGAAATCGATATCCCAGCCGAATATATTGGCCAGCTCCATAATAATGCGGTCGGGTAGCTGCGCCCGCTGGCCGGACAGGAACAGCGAGTCGTCGATAACGCCGCGCCGCAGGGTGGGCAGTAGCTCCGGCTCGCGGACAACGCTGCGGTGGCTAAAGCTGCCGTTGTTGCGAACAAAATGCTCGCTGTGCAGTTGGCTTTTTGCATAAATCAGCTGCTGCAGCTCGCCCTGCTCGTCGAGTTGTACCTTGATCGTCTCGCCGGGGATCAGCTTGCGCAGCCGTTTGCCACCGCTGCTTTTCTCCAGTAGGTAGGTGGTGCGGCTATCGATGCCCCAGCGGTTGAGTATCAGCGACAGGTTGTCGCCGTTGCGCACCGCGCTGCTGCGCCAGTCGCCGAGATCGTGCTGGTCGCTGACCGCCGCCGACGGACTGGGTGAGAGGCGGGGCTGCGGCGCAGCTGGCGGCGCCGCAATCACCGGTTCGCTACTGGTCAGCTCGGGTAGCGCTATCACCTCGATATTGTCGCCAACCTCGCGCGGCGGCTGCCAGACCCAGACTGCGCTGGCAAATGCCAACAGCGCCAGTGGCACCGCCGTACGGCGGTTGAGCAGCCGTTGCCACGGCAGCAACTGCGTCGCTATCCGCAGCGATCGCTGCCAGCGCCGCCAGTGTATGGCGCGCCACGCCGCCAGCCAGCGCTGGCTGGCGGGTGGCTTGTTTCTGCTCGCCATGCTCATATCAGATCGGTCTGCCCTCAAAATATTGTTGGCGAGTTTACCCCAGCGCTCCAGTTAAGCCTAGCCTCGCGGCCAGCCGGGGCGGTGCAGCGGCTACCATTTTGGCCCCCCAGTGTGTAGAGTTGCACGCCTGTCAGGCGGGTCGACCAGCCCGCGCCAGAGGCAACCCTAAAAAGGAACAGAGCTGTGACGCCAGACCAGTTGATTAATGATTTACAAGCGCGCGGACTGATCGCGCAGATGTCCTCAGAGCAGGCGTTGCTCGACCACCTCAGTGCGCCGCGAACGCTTTACTGCGGGTTTGACCCGACTGCCGACAGCCTGCACCTCGGCCACCTGGTGCCGCTGCTGGTGCTGAAGCGCTTTCAGCAAGCCGGCCACACACCGATCGCGCTGGTCGGCGGCGCCACCGGCTTGATTGGCGATCCCAGCTTTAAAGCCGCCGAGCGCCAGCTGCAGGGCGCCGATGTGATCGCCGGCTGGGCGGATAAGATCCGCGCTCAGGTCAGCCAGTTTATCGACTTTGACTGCGGCGCCAACTCGGCGCTGGTCGCCAACAACCTAGAGTGGACCGAGCAGCTGAGTGTGCTCGACTTCCTGCGCGATGTCGGCAAGCACTTCTCTGTTAACAATATGATCGGCAAGGAGTCGGTCAAGCAGCGCATCGACCGCGAGGGCAGTGGTATCTCGTTTACCGAGTTCTCCTACTCGCTGCTGCAGGGGCTCGATTTTGCCGAGCTCAACCGTCGCCACCACTGCACCCTGCAGGTCGGCGGCAGCGATCAGTGGGGCAATATCGTCAGCGGTATCGACTTGGCGCGCCGCCAGAACCAGCAGCAGGTGTTTGGCTTGACCGTGCCGCTGATCACCAAGGCCGACGGCACCAAGTTTGGCAAGACCGAATCGGGTGCGGTCTGGCTCGATCCGGCCAAGACCAGCCCCTACAGTTTTTACCAGTTCTGGCTGAACGTGGCCGATGCCGACGTCTATAAGTTTCTGCACTACTTCACTTTCTTATCGGTCGAGGAGATCGCCGCCATTGAAGCGGCCGACGCGGCGGCGCAGGGCAAGCCGCAGGCGCAGGGCGTACTCGCCGCGGCGGCGACCGAGCTGGTGCACGGCGCGGCCGGCCGCGCGGCGGCCGAGCGAATCACCGCGGCACTGTTTAGCGGCGAGCTGGCCAGCCTGTCGGCGGCCGATTTTGAACAGCTGCAGCAAGATGGCCTGCCCAGCGCCGACCTGAGCGGCCGCGAGCTGAGCGGCGAGCCGCTGACCTCGCTGCTCGCGGAGCTCGGTCTGGCCAAGGCCGGTAAAGAGATAAAAGATGCGCTTGGCCGCAATGCGGTGTGGATCAACGGCCGCGCGCTGTCGATCGACGACAACATGGCGGCGCCGAGCTGTTTTGCCCCGGCCAACGCCCTGCACGGCCGATTTTATCTGGTCAAATTGGGGCGCAAAAAGAACCTGCTGATTACCCGCGACTAGTGCTGGCGGCCGCTGTGCCGTGGCGCAACGGTTTTTTAACGTTTTTTGGCAAACATTAGTTGACACTTTTTGGTGCCACTGTATTATGCGCGTCCCGACCGAGAGGCAGCTAACAGAGTGCGCCGGGCAGGGGGTTTGCAGTGTGGTGGCAGGGCGCAGTTTTACTGCACTTTTTCACCAAAAAGCGCAAACAGAGATT
>JAHEGD010000008.1:0-37087 GCA_024639885.1 Porticoccaceae bacterium
AATCTCTGTTTGCGCTTTTTGGTGAAAAAGTGCAGTAAAACTGCGCCCTGCCACCACACTGCAAACCCCCTGCCCGGCGCACTCTGTTAGCTGCCTCTCGGTCGGGACGCGCATAATACAGCGGCACCAAATAGAGTCAACTGATAGTTGTCAAAAACCGCAAAAAAACCCATAAAAAAAGGCCGGGGCTCGCGCCCCGGCCTTTTTTTTATTGCGCTAACCGTTACTCGGCGGCTGGCGCGGCCTCTGCTGCGGGTGCAACTTCGGCTTCTGGAGCGGCTTTATTGGGCAGCGGGGTGCCGTTCTCATCGGCGATAGCCTCTTTAATAGAGAGCTTAACGCGGCCGCGGTTGTCGATCTCGGTCACTTTAACGCGCAACTGCTGGCCTTCGGTGAGGTAGTCGGTCACTTTGTTAACGCGCTGATCAGCGATCTGCGAGATGTGTACCAGGCCGTCGGTACCCGGCATAAAGTTGACGAACGCACCGAAATCGACGATGCGAACCACTGTGCCGTCGTAGATCTCACCCGGCTCTGGCTCGGCACAGATCGCTTCAACGCTGGCAACCGCGCCGTTCAAACCGGCGGCGTCTACGGCGTAGATCTTCACAGCACCGCTGTCATCGATATCGATGGTGGCGTTGTGCTCTTCACACAGGCCGCGGATAGTCGCGCCGCCCTTGCCGATCACATCGCGGATCTTGTCCGGATCGATCTGCAGAGTCTTCATGCGCGGCGCAGTTTCGGCCACTTCGGCACGGCCCTGCGAGATCACCTTGTTCATCTCACCCAGGATATGCAGACGGGCGTGCAGTGCCTGCTCGAGAGCAATCTCCATGATCTCTTCGTTGATGCCTTCGATCTTGATGTCCATCTGCAGCGCAGTAACACCAGCAGCGGTACCGGCCACTTTAAAGTCCATGTCGCCGAGGTGGTCTTCGTCGCCAAGGATATCGGTCAATACGGCAAAGCCGGCATCTTCCTTCACCAGGCCCATCGCGATACCGGCAACCGGCGCCTTGAGCGGCACACCGGCGTCCATCAGCGCCAAGCTTGAGCCACACACCGAGGCCATTGAGCTTGAGCCATTTGACTCAGTGATCTCAGAGACGACGCGCATCGCGTAGGGGAACTCGGCTTCGCTCGGCAGTACCGCAGCAATACCGCGGCGGGCCAGACGACCGTGGCCGATTTCACGACGGCTGGTGAAGCCGATGCGGCCAGCTTCACCCACTGAGTAGGGTGGGAAGTTGTAGTGCAGCATGAACGGGTCATCCTTGCGGCCTTCCAGCGAGTCGATCATCTGTGCGTCGCGGGTGGCGCCGAGGGTGGCGGCAACAATCGCCTGGGTCTCGCCGCGAGTGAACAGTGCCGAGCCGTGAACCTGACCGAGCACACCCACTTCAACGTCGATAGCGCGTACGGTTTTGGTGTCGCGGCCGTCAATGCGCGGCTCACCGCGGATGATGCGGCCACGAACGATATTTTTCTCAAGTTTCTTAAAGCTGTCTTTTACGTCGTCGGCAGACGGGCCGCCTTCGCTGGCCAGCTCGGCAACCGCTTGATCGCGCAGGCCGTTAACCGCGGCAACGCGCGCTTGCTTGTCGACCACCTGGTAAGCTTGGTCGAGCTGTGCGCCAACCAGCGCTAGCAAGCCGGCTTTGAGCTCGGCGTTTTCGGTTTCAGCTTGCCAATCCCAGCGCGGCTTGCCGGCTTCAGCGGCCAGCTCGTCGATCACTTTAATGACAGTTTGCATCTCTTGGTGGGCGTAGAGTACCGCGCCAAGCATGATATCTTCGGGCAGTTCTTTGGCCTCTGACTCAACCATCAGTACCGCGTCGCGGGTACCGGCAACGACCATGTCGAGCAGCGAAGTTTCGAGCGCGGTGTAGCTGGGGTTGAGCAGGTAGCCGGCGTCTTCAGTGTAGCCAACGCGCGCGCAGCCGATCGGGCCGCTAAACGGGATACCCGAGATAGAGAGCGCCGCCGAGGTGCCGATCATCGCGGCGATATCGGGGTCGATGCCTTTCTGAGCAGAAATCACAGTACAAACGACCTGCACTTCATTTTTGAAGCCATTCGGGAACAGCGGGCGGATCGGGCGATCGATCAGACGCGAGGTGAGGGTCTCTTTCTCGCTTGGGCGGCCTTCGCGCTTGAAGAAACCACCGGGGATCTTACCCGCGGCGTAAGATTTCTCTTGGTAGTGGACGCCCAGCGGGAAGAAGTCTTGGCCCGGCTTGGGCTCTTTGACGCCGACCACGGTACACAGCACTTGGGTGTCGTCCATTGAGACCAGCACGGCGCCGGTGGCTTGGCGGGCGATACGGCCAGTCTCTAAAGTGACAGTGTGTTCGCCGTATTGAAATTTCTTAACCAGAGGATTCATATCGCAACCTTTTATTAACTGTTAATGGTGATGGCGGTCACTCAGGTTGGCGACGCTGCTCGGGTTACTGCTGGGCTCTTAACCAAAGCCCACCAGTAACTCGATCAACACGCCTAAGTTGAGCCACTGCCGGTTCGAGCTTACGCTCGGTTTGTGACAATTTATCGCAAGTTAGACAACAGTGCGGCTCCCGAGGGAGCCGCTCCGAACGTCTTAGCGACGCAGACCAAGGGTCTTGATCAGTGCGCTGTAACGCGCCACTTCTTTGCTCTTCAAGTAGTCGAGCAGCTTGCGGCGCTGGTTGACCATACGGATCAAACCGCGGCGCGAGTGGTGATCTTTCTTGTGATCGCCAAAGTGGCCTTGCAACTTGTTAATGTTGGCAGTGAGCAGCGCAACTTGTACTTCCGGTGAACCGGTGTCGCCTGCGCCTTTGCCATGCTCGGCAACGATTGCCGCTTTTTCTTCTGCACTTAGTGCCATGTTACTTCTCCATAATATGCGAGTTGAGTGTCCAGGTTATCCGCGCATATTCACAGGTAACCTAGGGGCTTGCGCCCAGTTATCGGGGCTACCCAGCGGGGTAGACCACCAATCTTTTCGGCGCCAACCGGCCGTCATCAGAGAGGGTGGCAACGCCTAAAAATCGCCCATCATCGGCGAAGACGCGCACTATACCTGCTTCTGCGTGGTTTCGGTAGGCCCCCGCCGCACCGACCAACTGGCCCTGGGCAAACGCCGCCTGCTCGGTTTGCGACAAGCTCACGTCGACGCCACCCTGCACGGCGATCTCCATCGGTAAAAATGTTGCGTCGGCCGCGCTGCTACCGCCGGCGGCGATCAGTGACTCAAGCTGCTCTGGGGTGTAAGCGTCGGCCAACGAAAACGGGCCAGCGGCGGTGCGGCGCAGCGCAGTCACATGGCCGCCGACGCCGAGCAGCTCGCCCAAGTCGGTCGCCAGCGAGCGCACATAGGTGCCCTTGCTGCAGTGCACATCGACATCCACCTCGGCCACCGCGCCGGGTCGAAACGCCAGCAGCTCATAATGATGAATAGTGATCCGCCGCGCCGGGCGGTCGACCACGATACCCTGCCGGGCCAGCTTGTAGAGTGGCTGGCCGTTGTGTTTTAACGCCGAGAACATCGACGGCACTTGGTCGATCTCGCCGACAAAGCCGGCCATTGCAGCGCGCACCGCGGCCTCATCGAGGTGGGAAGCCGAACACTCGCTAACCACCGCGCCGTCGCGATCGCCGCTCTCGGTAGCGACGCCGAGCGCAAAGGTAGCGGTGTAGCGCTTGTCGGAGTCGAGCAGGTACTGGCTGAATTTTGTCGCCTCGCCCAAGCAGATCGGCAGCAGCCCGGTGGCCAGTGGGTCGAGCGCGCCGGTGTGGCCGGCCTTGTTGGCGTCTACCAGCCGGCGCACCCGCTGCATCGCGCTGTTAGAGGAGATTTCGAGTGGCTTGTCGAGCAAAAAAATGCCGTTGACCGCGCGGCCGTTTTTACGTCGCCGGCCCAAGCTTAGCTGTCGCCCTGCTCGTCGCCGTCGGCCAAGCCGCGGTTAGTACCCACTGCGTAGTCGATCAATGCCGACAGCTGCTGGCCACGGCGACCGGTGTCGTCGTAGAAGAACGTCAGCGTCGGGGTGATTCGCAGTTTAATCTGGGCGGCCAACAGCCGTCGCAGGTAACCGGAGGCACCGTTGAGTGCAGCCATCGCCCCTTTGATCTCGTCGTCACGCTCGCCTACAAAGCTGACATAGATCTTGCCGTAGGCGAGAT
Organism: Porticoccaceae bacterium; assembly: GCA_024639885.1. Lineage (GTDB taxonomy): Bacteria > Pseudomonadota > Gammaproteobacteria > Pseudomonadales > Porticoccaceae > LSUCC0057. Next base: position 4,171 of record JAHEGD010000008.1, read on the forward strand.
CGCGGCTGATCTCGACGTCGGTAATGCTCAGCATACCGACCCGCGGGTCGCGCACCTCGTCGCGGATCAACACCGCCAGCTCGCGCTGGACGGCATCGGCAACCCGCTCACTGCGGCTGTACTCTTTGGCCATCGGGCTCTCCTGGGCGCGCTGTTACAGCGTGCGCTCTACCTGAGTGATCTCGTAGACCTCAATCTGGTCGCCGGCCTTGACGTCGTTATAGTCCTTAACGCCGATACCACACTCGGTACCGTTGCGGACTTCGGCGGCGTCATCTTTGAAGCGACGCAGCGACTCCAATTCGCCCTGATAGATCACAACACTGTCGCGCAATACGCGGATCGGCTTGTTGCGGTAGACGGTACCCTCGATCACCATACAGCCGGCAATGGCGCCAAACTTGGGCGAGCGGAACACATCGCGCACCTCGGCGATACCGACGATCTCTTCGCGGGTCTCCGGCGCCAACATACCCGACAGCGCACTCTTCACCTCGTCGAGCAGGTTGTAGATAACGCTGTAGTAGCGGATCTCGATGTTCTCTTGCTCGGCCAGGTCGCGCGCACCGGTACCGGCCCGCACATTAAAGCCGAGCAGAATTGCGCCGGTGGTCAGCGCCAAGTTGACGTCTGACTCGGTAATACCGCCGACACCCGAGGCGATGACATTAACGCCCACCTCATCGGTGCCAAAGTCGTGCAGCGCGCCGACAATCGCCTCGAGCGAGCCGCGCACGTCGGTCTTGATGACCAGCGGCAGGATCTTTTTGTCGGCCTCGCCCATATTGGCGAAGATGTTCTCGAGATTGGCCGCCTGGGTGCGCTGCATACGCTCTTGGCGGGCGCGCTCTTGGCGGGTCTCGGCGATCTCTTTGGCGCGCCGCTCATCGGCCACTACAAAGAACTCGTCGCCGGCGTTGGGCGCCACATCCAGGCCAAGGATCTCAACCGGGATAGATGGGCCGGCCTCTTTCACCGCGCGGCCAGCCTCATCGGTCATGGCGCGCAACTTGCCGACGCTCTCGCCGGCCAGCATAAAGTCACCGCGTCGCAACGTGCCGGTCTGGACCAGTGCCGTGGCGACGACGCCGCGGCCCTTCTCCATCCGCGACTCAACGATCACACCGCGCGCCGGCTGGTCGGTCGGAGCGGTCAGCTCGAGCAGCTCAGCTTGCAGTACGACCGCTTCGAGCAGTTCATCGATACCCTCTCCGGTGTGCGCAGAGACGCGCACAAATTGGATGTCGCCACCCCACTCTTCGGGGATGACATCTTTGGCAGCCAGCTCGCTGATCACCCGCTCGGGATCGGCGGTCTCGCGGTCGATCTTGGTCATCGCCACCACAATCGGCACGCCGGCGGCGCGCGAGTGCTGGATCGCTTCAATGGTCTGCGGCATCACGCCATCGTCGGCGGCCACCACCAGGATCACCACGTCGGTGCTCTGCGCACCGCGGGCGCGCATCGCGGTAAACGCGGCGTGTCCGGGGGTGTCGAGGAAGGTCACCATGCCGCGCTTGGTCTCAACGTGGTAGGCGCCAATGTGCTGGGTAATGCCGCCCGCCTCGCCCGAGACAACACGGGTTTTACGGATGTAATCGAGCAGCGAGGTTTTACCGTGGTCAACGTGGCCCATCACGGTCACGACCGGTGCGCGCGGTGCAGCATCGCCCTCGTCGCTGAGCGACTGGAACTGCGCGGCGAGCTCATCTTCAACGCTCTGCGCCACTTCGGCAACCGGGGTATGGCCCAACTCTTCTACGACTAAAAAGGCAGTCTCTTGGTCTATTGCCTGATTCTGGTTGGCCATTACGCCAAGCTTCATCAGCTCTTTGATCACTGCCACCGCTTTCACATTCATGCGCGCGGCCAGCTCTGTCACCAAGATAGTCTCTGGCACCTCAACATCGAGAACCTGCTTTTCAGTCGGCTTCTGGAAGGTGTGCTTGTTGTCGACCTTGAGCACCTTCTTGCCAGACTTGAGGCGCGGCTTTTTGCCTTCCTCGTCCAAGCCATCGTCCAGCTGCAGGCGTGTTTTCTTTTTAACGCCTTTAAGCGCCGGCTTTTTGCCTTTCTTGGGGCCTTTATCGTCGTCATCATCCAGCGGCGCAGCGTGGCGGCGACCGCGCTCGTGGGCGGGCTCAGCCGCCGGCGTGGCAGCCGGTTTGGCACGGGCGCGGGCAGCGGCGATCTCTGCCTTGCGGGCCTCTTCTTCGGCTTTGGCCTGCGCGTCGGCTTCGGCGCGCTGCTTGGCGAGTTCTTCGGCTTCGCGGCGGGCCAGCGTCGCGGCTTGGCGCTTCTGTTCAATATCGTCAAAGGCGTACGAGGAGACGGTGCTCTTGACCGGCTCTACCACCGCAGGCTCGGCCTCGGCAGGCTGTTCGGGCTCGAGGGCGGGCTCTGGCTCAACCACCGGCTCTTCAATCGGCTCGGCTGCCACCGGCTCGGCTGGCAACTCGGCAGCCACCTCTACGGCAGGCTCTTCAACCAGCTCTTCAACTACTTCGGGTTCGGGCTCAACCACCTCGTCGTCGCGCTTGATGTAGGTGCGCTTTTTGCGCACCTCAACATTGACGGTCTTGCGGTTGCCGGCCTTCAAGGTGCCGGTAGTTTTGCGTCGCAGCGTAATCTTGCTCGGCTCTTTGGTGGCGCCACCGTGCTGCCCTTTCAGGTAGACCAGCAGGGCTTGTTTCTCTTCGTCAGAGACCACTTCGTCTGCCGACTGATGCGACAGGCCCGCCTCGCGCATCTGCGTGAGCAGTCGCTCAACGGATGCGCCTACGGTTTTTGCCAGTTCACTTACTGTAACTTGTGCCATCGGTTGTCCTCTATTGCCAGCCGATTATCCGCTGGGGGCTATCGCAGCGGCCATCCGCTGCACCAGCATCTAATTAACGTTTCATATCTTATCGCTCTGCCAGACGGGGATTAAGCCTCGTCGGCAAACCAAGGCGCGCGCGCGGTCATAATCAGCGCAGCGGCGGCCTCTTCACTCATCTCTTCAATCTCGATCAGGTCGTCCACCGCCAGCTCGGCGAGGTCTTCCATGGTGCAGACACCTTTGCTGGCCAATTTAAACGCCAGCGCGCGCTCCATGCCGTCCATCTCTAGTAGGTCGTCGGCCGGGTCGCCGGCAGCCAGTTCTTCTTCGCTGGTCAGCGCCATGGTCAACAGCGCATCTTTGGCGCGGGCGCGCAGCTCTTCGGCTACCTCTTCGTCAAAACCGTCGATCGCCGACATCTCGTCGAGCGGCACGTAAGCGACCTCCTCAACTGAAGTGAAGCCCTCTTCGGCGAGCACCTCGGCAACATCTTGATCGATGTCGAGCACCCGCATAAAGGTCTCAACGATGGTTACCGCCTCTTCCATCTGCTTGTTTTCAGCGTCTTCAACGGTCATCACATTGATCGTCCAACCGGTCAGCTGCGAGGCCAGGCGAACGTTCTGGCCGCCCTTGCCGATCGACTGCGCCAAGTTGTCCTCAGCCACCGCAACGTCCATCGACTGAGCGTCTTCATCGACGATGATCGACTCAACTTCGGCCGGGGCCATCGCATTGATCACAAACTGGGCCGGGTTGTCGTCCCACAGTACGATATCGACGCGCTCATCGTCCAACTCGCCAGAGACCGCCTGGACGCGCGCACCGCGCATACCCACACAGGCACCGACCGGGTCGATACGGGCATCTTTGCTCTTCACGGCAATCTTGGCGCGCTGGCCGGGGTCGCGGGCGGCGCCTTTAATCTCGATCACGCCTTCAGCGATCTCTGGCACCTCGATGGCGAACAGCTTGGTCAGCATCTCAGGCACTGCGCGCGAGATCGCCAGCTGCGGGCCGCGGACATCTTCGCGGATACCCATCAACACCGCGCGGGTGCGGTCGTTGACACGGAAGATCTCGCGGCCGACCAGCTCTTCGCGGGGCAGCATGCCCTCGGCGTTGTCGCCAAAATCAACCACAATGTGGTCACGGGTCACTTTCTTAACGGTGCCATTGAGCAGCTCGCCAACACGGTGGCGGAAGCGGTCGACAATCAACTCGCGCTCGGCTTCTTTGACTCGCTGGACAATTACCTGCTTGGCGGTTTGCGCGGCAATGCGACCAAAACCAACGTTCTCAACCTGCTCTTCAAAGCGGTCACCCGGCTTGAGCGACGGGTCTTTCTCAATCGCCTCGTCAGTGGTCAGCTCGGTACCGAGCTCGGCGAGCACGTCATCGGGCATCACATCCCAAAACCGGAAAGTCTCATAGTCGCCACTCTCGCGGTCGATCACAACGCGGATATTGGCGCCCTCTTCGTAGCGCTTCTTGGTCGCCATCGACAGCGCCTGCTCGATCGCTTCAAAAATAATACCTTGGTCGACGCCCTTCTCATTAGAGACCGCCTCAGCAACCATCAAGATTTCTTTATTCATCATTCAATCCTCTAACGCCTCAGAACTGAGGCACCACATTGGCTTTTTCAATGCCTTCGATCGGGAACAGATACTCGTGATCTGCCACCACCAAAACGATATCGTCGCCCTCAACTGCTTGGAGCAACCCCTTAAAATTGCGCTGGCCCTCATAGGCAAAGCGCAGCTTGATCGCAATCTGCTCGCCGAGCAGCTGCTGATAATGGGCCAGCTCATAGAGCGGCCGATCCATACCCGGCGATGAGACCTCGAGCACGTACTCCCCCTGAATAGGGTCCTCAACGTCCATCACCGCACTCACCTGGCGGCTGACCGCCGCGCACAGCTCAACATCCACCCCCGACTCGCGGTCGATGTAGATACGCAACAGCTTGCGCCGCCCGCCGCTCTGCAGGTCGAGCCCCCAGAGTTGGGCGCCAAGCGCCTCAACCACCGGTTGGAGTAGATCCCGCAATGTCTGGCCTCGTTCTGCCATGCCTGTTTACTACCTCGTTATCGCGCCGCCCGCGGCTGCGCTCGCCAACAAAAAATGGGCCATCGGCCCATTTCTCGCTTGCTAAAGAAAAGCCCCAAACTGGGGCTTTTCGGCTATCTGCTAGGTGCCGCCTACCCTACCGCGGCGCCGTTTGTGGCCAATCTCACCGTGCGTTACTGTCTACCAATAGAGGGAGCCCGCACCGGAATGGCCAACAGTGTACCTGATCGGCCAAAAAAAAGCCCCAAACGCAAGCTTGAGGCTCTTTTAAAAATAATTGGTAGCGGGGGCTGGATTCGAACCAACGACCTTCGGGTTATGAGCCCGACGAGCTACCAGACTGCTCCACCCCGCACCGACTGCGGCTAACTGCGCCACCCTCCCTTGAGAGGACGCGCATTATAGGTAGGCAGCCCAACGCGGTCAACCGCTATCCGCTCAATTGGCTGCTTTTCTCTGCGCGGTAACCATTTCGTAGGCGGCGTGGATCTCTTGGCTGCGCTCGGTCGCCAGCTTCACCATGTCGGCCGGCATCCCCTGGCCGATCAATTTGTCGGGGTGGTTCTCGCTAACCAGTTTGCGGTAGGCCTTTTTCAGCTCAGCATCGCTGGCCGACGAGTTGACCCCCAGCGCCTTGTAGGCGGTCGCCAAGGCGGCCGCACCGGTCGGCGCGCTACCGCCAGCGCCACTGCGCTGACCACTGCCAAATTGGGCTTGGGCCTGCACCATCTCAACCATCCGGTCGAGCGCGGTGCGATTAAAACCGAGTTGCGCGGCGACACGGTAGAGCAGGTCGCGCTCGCTCTGGGCGAAGTGGCCGTCGGCCAGTGCCAGCGTCAACCAGTAGTTGAGCAGCTGTAACTTGAGCCGGTAGTGGTGGCGGGCGATGGCGGCAAACTGTGCGGCCAGCTCGACGCCGTCCACTTGGCCGGCGGCGCCGCGCTTAAAACAGTCGATCGCCACACGGCGGTGGTCGGCCGACAACCCCATGGCGACAATGATCGCCTCGGTGTGGGCCACTTCGGCTTCAGAGACGCGGCCGTCGCTCTTGGCCAGCTGCCCGGCGACGGTAAAAGTGGCCTCCAGAAAGCGCTCGTTGAGTGCGCGGCGGTGGCCGGGCGAGTTGAGCTCGCCAACCCGCCACTTGTCATACTGGTGGCCAAAAAACACCCCAATTAGGGTGACAAACAGCCCGCCGGGCAGTGCGGCACCGATGATGCCTCCAATCAATTTACCAATCACACTCTATCCTTATAAAAGCTCTGCAAGGCGAGAGGGTAAACCAATCAGTCGAACTGCAACAGCCCATCGTCGACCGGATCGACCGTCAGCATCTTTTTGTCGCTCGGGTAGTCCATCGTCACAACCCACGGGTAGCCATCGCCCTGGCGCGGCAGCTCGGCGTCGGCGCGGCGCACATAACCCGCTTGCAGCGCCCCCATCATCGACTGCGCGGTGCGCTGGCTGGGCAGCAGCCGCGGGGTGACCACGGCGGCGTTGCGCTCTTCCATCTCGGTGAACAACCTATAGAGATAGCGACTGACAATATCGACTTTGAGCGTCCACGCCGCGTTGATATAGCCAAACATCACCGCCGCGTTGGGCACCCCCTCGATCAGGGTGCTTTTGTAGAGCATCCGCTGGTTGACGCGCAGCGGCTCGCCATCGACTGCAACCGCAATGTCGCCGAGCAGACGCAGGTTGAGCCCGGTCGCCGAGACCACGATATCGGCCGGCAGCTGCGCACCGCTAGCCAGTGCGATACCCTCGGCGGTAAACCGCTCAATCGTATCGGTTACCACCGCCGCGCGGCCGGCAGCAATCGCTTTAAAGATGTCGTTGTCGGGCACCGCGCAGAGCCGCTCGTCCCACGGGTTGTACGCCGGGGTAAAGTGCGCCTGTTGGATTTGTTCGCCAACCTGTTTGCGAACATTCCGCAACAAGAACCAGCGCAGCGAGCGCGGCGCCAACCGGCTCCAGCGGTAGAGCAGATGAGTGCGAAAAATATTCCAGCGCCGCGCTAAGCCAACGGCCCACGCGGCTGGCAGCAGCGGCCGCAGCACGGCCAGCATGCGGTCTTTAATCGGCACCGAAAAGAAGAACGTTGGCGAGCGCTGCAACATCGTTACGCTGGCCGCCTGCTCGGCCATCGCCGGCACCAGCGTCACCGCGGTGGCGCCACTGCCGATAACCACCACCCGTTTGTCGCGCCAGTCGAGCTGCTCTGGCCAGTGCTGCGGGTGTACCAGCTGCCCGGCAAACTGCTCGGCGCCCGGGTAGTTGGGCAGGTAGCCTTGGTCGTAGCGGAAGTAGCCGGTGCAAAACAGCACAAACGGCGCGCTGTACTCCACCGGCTCGGCGCTACCGCTGTCGACTTGCAGCTGCCAGCGGCCGGCCTGGCTAGACCAAGCAGCGCTGGTCACAGCGCTGTTAAAACGGATCAACTGGTCCAGCTGGTGCTGGCCCATCACCTCGCGCAGGTAGCTCTGAATGGCATCGCCTGGCGACAGTACTTTCTCGCCCTGCCACGGCCGAAAGCTATAACCGTAGCTGAGCATATCGGAGTCTGAGCGGACCCCGGGGTAGCGGAACAGGTCCCATGTACCGCCCGGGTTGGCGCGGCGCTCTAGCACCAGCACGCTTTTCTCCGGCATCAGCTGGGCAAACCAGCTGGCGGCGCCGATGCCGGCGACGCCGGCTCCGACGATGATAATGTCGCGCTCTATTGCGGCCATACCTCTCCCTACGCTGCTGTGACAGCTTGTTATTGGTTGGCCTATACTGCCGCTCTACGCTTGGGGATGCCAGATGCAGATTGAGCTGTTTACGACCGGTGGGACATTCGACAAGATTTATTTTGATGCGCTCAGCGAGTTCACTATCGGTGATCCGCAGGCGCCAAGCCTGCTGTTGGCGGCCAACACTAGCTGTGCCATTGTGGTCACCGAGCTACTGCGCAAAGACAGCCTAGAACTGACCGAACAGGACCGCGCGCTGATCGCCGCGCGGGTCGCGGCCAGCGCCGCCGACCGGGTCATCATCACCCACGGCACCGACACCATGGCCGAGACCGGCCGCGCCATTGCAGCCAGCGACAAAACCGTGGTGTTAGTTGGCGCCATGCAGCCGGCTGCTATGCGCGACAGCGACGCCGCTTTTAACTTGGGCTTTGCCGTCGCCGCTGTGCAGCTGGCCGCCCCCGGGGTCTACATCGCCATGAACGGCGAGTTGCTGGTGGCCGCCCAGGCCCGCAAAGACCGCGACGCCAAACGCTTTATCGCCAGCGACTAACCGAGCTCGACATCCAGCTGGTACTGGAAGTAATCCGGGTTGTATTTAATCGTCAGCAGGTCTACCAGCTGCTCGCCCACCGCGCGGTCGTAGGTGCGCCGCACCATCTGCAGCATCGGCGCCCCCGCGGCCATGTCCATCAGCGCTGCCACCTCTTCGCTGGCAGCGATCGCGCTCAGGGTCTGGGTAACATGGGTCATGCCCAGCCCGCGCTCGCGAAAGTAGGTTAACCGCGGGGTAGCCGCCAAGGTTGCCAAATCATCCGGTGCCGGCACCCCGCGGGTCCAACTCTCGTAGTAGCCAAACCGCGCGCCATCGCACTGGCGAACGCGGCGCAGGTGCAGCGCGGTCTCGCCATCGGCCAGCCCCAGCTCGTCGCGCACCTGTTGCGGCGGCACCTGCTTGGCGCTCTCCAGTATCACCGCGGTCGAGTTGGCGGCCATCGTCTCGATCTCTTCCAGCACACCGACCAACGGCACATCGAGCGGGTTGGGGCGGTAGCGGTAGACGACATGGGTACCGCGGCCGCGCTGGCGCGCCACCAGCCCGCCGGCAGAGAGCTCGTCCATCGCCCGTTTGGCAGTGATCCGCGACACCCCAAACGCCTGTGACAGCTGCTCTTCGGTGGGCAGCCGGTCGCCGTAGCTAAAGGTGCCGTTGAGTATTCGCGTCTTTAGTAGCGAGAACAGCTGGTGGTAGAGCGGCGTGGGCGTATCACCGCGCAAACTGGCGCGCTGCTCGGGGGTAAACAGGTGGTTTATAGAGTGCATGACAGGCCTATGGTGACTGGGTTGCTACGCTGATTGCCGCAACAAATGACATAATGATATAACATTTGCTTGGGCAGGCCAAGGGCGGCTGCCACGCCGCACTTGCCCGGCTCTGTACGCCGCCGCCGGGCTCGCGTAGACTGCCGGTTCGCCGACGTTGGCCACACGACTGGCCTGCGCACTCCACCCCATTCAACACGGTAAATCACCATGTCAAACGCCATCGACGGCCAACAATTTCGCCAACTGATGGGCCGCTACCCGACCGGTGTCGCGATCATCGCCGCCCAAGATGCCAACGGCAAACTGCACGGGTTGACCGTCGGCTCGTTCACCTCGATCTCATTAGAGCCCTGCTTGGTAGGCTTCTTCCCGGGGGTTAACTCGGCCAGCTGGAACGCCATGCAGGATGTCACCCGCTTTTCGGTCAGCGTATTAAGCGCAGACCAAGAGGCAATTTGCGGCGCGTTTGCCCGCTCGGGTGAAGATAAGTTCGCCAATGTCGGCTACACCCTAAGCGAGCTGGGCAACCCGCTGATCGACGACGCGGTGCTGTGGATCGAATGCGACCGCCACTCGGTCATCGAGGCCGGCGACCACCTGCTGGTGATGGGCGAAGTCCAACGCATCGCCGGCGGCCCCGCCCAGCAACCGATGATCTTCTGCCAGGGCGGTTACCCACAGCTCAATATCGGCAGTTAACTGCGGTAGCTGGGGAAAAGCACCTTTACAGGGGCCGTACTAATCTCAACACGCCGCCAGTTGCGCGGCCAACTCGGCCAGTACCTGCTCGCGGGCACTGCCGGCCGTCGGGCTGAGCGCGCCCAGCGACAGAAAGCCGTGTGGCTGCTGCGCGCAGTTGATGTTGCGCACCGCCACCCCGGCCGCAACCAACCGCTCGGCGTAAGCCGCCCCCTCATCGCGCAGTACGTCTAAGTCAGCAGTCACCAACTGTGTGGCTGGCAGGCCAGCCAGATCGGTCGCCAGCAGCGGCGAGACCGTCGCACAACTGGCGTCGCCATCGGCGCCCAGATACTGCTGTTTAAACCACGCCATATCGGTGGCGCGCAAACCCGGGCCGGCGGCAAACTGTTGGTAGGAGCCGCTGGCCATATCGGCGATATTGGTCACTGGGTACCAGAGCACCTGCAGGGCAATGGTGGGGCCGCCGCGGTCGCGCGCCAGCTGCGCGACTACCGCCGCCAAATTACCGCCGGCGCTGTCGCCGGCCACCACCAACCGGGCGGCGTCGCCGCCGAGCTGGCCGGCAGAGTCAGCCGCCCACTGCAGCGCCGCATAGGCGTCATCGACAGCGGCCGGGTGCCGGTGCTCTGGGGCCAGCCGGTAGTCGACCGACACCACAATGCAGTTGGCGGCCAGCGCCAGCTGGCGGACCAGTGCATCGTGGGTATTGGGGCTGCCTATCACCCAGCCACCGCCGTGATAGAACACCACCAGCGGCAAGCCCTGCTCCGCGCTCGGCCAGTAAACGCGCCGCGCCGGCAGCTCGCCCTCGGCAGGTAACGACTCGACGCGGTGCAGCGGTAGCGCCGGCTCTGCTCCGGCGAGCCCTTCAAAGTAAAGCCGCAGATCGCTGAGCGGTACGCTGTCTAACTCCGGTATCTCAACCGCAGGCTGATCACTCATAGGCAAACTCTTCTCTGTATAAAGGTGCGGTTACAGTACCTCAAACAGACCTGCAGCACCCATACCACCGCCCACGCACATGGTCACCACCACGTACTTGACGCCGCGGCGACGGCCTTCAAGCAGGGCGTGCATAATCATCCGCGCGCCGCTCATGCCGTACGGGTGGCCAATAGAGATAGCACCGCCGTTGACATTGAGCTTATCCGCCGGGATACCGAGTTGATCGCGGCAGTAGATCACCTGCACAGCGAACGCCTCGTTGAGCTCCCATAGCCCGATATCGCTCATCTTCAGGCCGGCATTTTTTAGCAGCTTGGGTATAGCGAATACCGGGCCGATACCCATCTCGTCGGGCTCACAACCGGCCACCGCCATACCGCGATAGGCGCCCAGTGGGGCCAGACCGCGCTCGGCCGCCTGCTGGCTGTCCATCAGCACCAGCGCTGCCGCTCCGTCGGAGAGCTGCGAGGCGTTGCCGGCGGTAATAGAGCCGCCCTCGCGGACTGCGCGCAAGCCACTCAGCGACTCTAGGCTGGTCTCGGGGCGGTTGCCCTCGTCGGCGGTCAGCTCAACGTGGCGGCTGGATATCTCGCCAGTCGCTTTGTCGGCCACCAGCTGAATGGCGCTGGCCGGCACAATCTCGTCGGCAAACAGGCCGGCGGCCTGCGCCGCGGCAGTGCGCTGCTGCGAGCTCAACGCATACTCATCTTGCGCTTGGCGAGAGATCTGGTAGCGGTTGGCGACCACCTCGGCGGTGTCGAGCATCGGCATGTGAATGTTCGGTGAGTTGGCGACCGCCTTGGGGTCGGCTACCCGCGCCAAGTTCATCTTGTCGTTCTGCACCAGGCTGATCGACTCACAACCACCGGCAACTACCGCGCTCATGCCGTCACAGATAATCTGTTTGGCGGCGGTGGCAACCGTCATTAAACCCGATGAGCACTGGCGGTCGATACTCATACCCGAGACGCTCGTCGGTAGGCCAGAGGCGAGCGCAACTTGGCGACCCAGGTTAGCTGCTTGGCTGCCCTGCTGGAGCGATGCCCCCCAGATGCAGTCGTCAATATCGCTGCCGGCCAGTCCGGCGCGGGCCACGGCGGCCTCAACCGCAAACGACGAGAGACTCGGCGCTTCTAGGTTGTTGAAGGCACCGCGGTAGGCGCGGCCAATTGGGGTACGCGCAACAGAGACGATGACCGCCTGGCGTGACGCGCTCATTGCTCACCGCCTTGCTGGCTCTGCAGGTAGGCCATCGCTTTGCCGACGAATTTCTCGGTCTGCTGGAAGCCGCCAATCAGCACTGCTTGGTTGCTGGTGTCGACAATGCCGTCCCAGTGGGCCACCACCTGCTCGGGGGTCTGGTCTGCCAGCGGCAGGTAGATACCGTCGGTCTCGTAGATTTTAGTCGAGGCGTATCCGCCGCCCCCGGCACACAGGATAGTGCGGTTGGGCGCATCTTTGTGGCACAGCACCAGTGCGCCGGCGGTTACCGACGATGGCGTCAGGGTGTCGATCACCTCTTGCGGTACCAGCCCTTCGAGCATACGGGTGCCGGCAGTCGGCGCCAGCGCATTGACCTGAATGTTGTTTTTCTCGCCTTCAATCACCAGCGTGTTCATCAGCCCGAGCACCGCCATTTTGCCGGCACCGTAGTTGGTTTGGCCAAAGTTGCCGTACATACCAGACGACGAAGTGGTCATCACAATGCGGCCGTAGTTCTGCGCTTTCATGATATCCCAGACCGCTTTACAGCAGTTGACCGAGCCCATCAGGTGCACGTCGATAATCAGCTTGAACTCATCCAAGCTCATCTTGGAGAAGCTCTTGTCGCGCAGGATACCGGCGTTGTTGATCAAGATATCAACGCGGCCCCACTTGGCCATCGCCTGGTCGACCATGTCTTGCACTTCGGCAAAGTTGGTGACGTTGGCACCGTGCGCGAGCGCTTCGCCACCCATCGCTTCAATCTCTGCCACCACGCTGCGCGCCGCTTCCGACGAGGCGCCGCTGCCGTCTACCGCCGAGCCGAGGTCATTGATGACCACTTTGGCGCCGCGCCGGGCCAGCTCTAGCGCGTGTGATTTACCCAGGCCGTTACCGGCACCCGTTACAATGGCCACTTGGCCGTCAAATCGAATCGACATTATTTTTCCTCTTATCAGTTAGTCTGTTTTTTGGTGTGTAGCGGCGTTTACTTAACCATCATCATGGTCAGCCAGGTGGCGATCAGGGCCGGCTTCTCGCCGCCCTCGATCTCGACCGCGATCTCAGTTTTAAACATAAACTGGCCGGGCTGCTTCTCGACGATATCAATGATCTTTGACTGCGCGCGCACCCGGCTATCGACCGCCACCGGCGCCAAGAAGCGCACCGAATCAAAGCCGTAGTTAACCCCCATGTAGACCCCTTCAACATTGAGGCCAAAGCTCTCGGCAAAGTGCGACAGCAGCGACAGGGTTAAAAAACCGTGGGCGATGGTGCCGCCAAACGGCGTGTTGGCAGCAGCCACCGGGTCTATGTGGATAAACTGGTGGTCTAGAGTGGCGTCGGCAAACTGGTTGATCTGCTCTTGGGTCACCGTGTGCCAGTGGGTCGGCGGCGCTTGGTAGCCGATAAAACTCAGCACATCAGTCTTGGCAATCTTGTTCATTGGGTGTTCCTCAGTTGCGGTGGTTTAGAACCACTCTTTATCCATCGCGTAAGTGGTGTCGTCGAGTGTAGCGAGAATTTTTGACCAGACATAAATTTCTGGCAGGTCAAAGCGGAAGAAGTACTGCGCCGCCTGCAGCTTGCCGCGGTAGAACGCCTCGTCCTGCGCGTGGGGCCCTGCCGTCAGTGCCGCCACCGCAACCGCGGCTTGGCGCAGCCAGACCCAAGCGACAATCACGTTACCGATCATCTCTAGGTATTTGACCGAATTGGCCAGCACCAGATCAATGTTCTCGGTACCCATCGCGGTCATCAGCGCCATGGTGGTGCTGTCGACTTCGTCGATCGCCGCCGCCAAGTCGGCACTGAACTCGGCCAGCTCTGCACTGCCGGCGGTGTCGATGACGGTGGCGCGCATCGCTTCAATGCACGCGCGGTAGCCGGCCATCTTGTTCTGCGGCACCTTGCGGCCGAGCAGGTCGAGCGACTGGATACCGTAGGTGCCCTCGTGGATGGGGTTGAGACGGTTATCGCGGTAGAACATCTCGACCGGGTACTCGCTGGTATAGCCGTGGCCACCAAGCACCTGGATAGCCAAGTTGTTGGCGCGCGGGCCGTACTCAGAGGGCCAAGATTTAAGCACCGGGGTGAGGAAGTCGAGCAGCTGATAGGCTTTGCTGCGCTCCTCCTCGGTGGGCGCGGTGTGCGAGTCGTCGGCCAGCTGGGCACCGTACAGGCAGAGCGCAAAGCCCCCTTCGGCGTAGGCTTTTTGGGCCAACAACATACGCCGCACATCGGCGTGCTCAATGATGTTGACCGGCTTAGAGAGCGGGTCTTTACATGACGGCAGCCGCCCCTGGGGGCGCTCTTTGGCGTAGTAGAGCGAGTACTGGTAACCGGTCAGGCCGGTCAGTGCCGCGCTGGTACCAACCATAATGCGCGCCTCGTTCATCATGTGGAACATGTAGTGCAGCCCCTTGTGCGCCTCGCCCACCAGGTAGCCGACCGCGCCGCCTTTTTCGCCGAAGCTAAGCGCACACGAGGTGTGGCCGCGGCCACCCATTTTATGGAACAGCCCGGCCAGCGAGACGTCGTTGCGCTCGCCGACACTGCCATCGTCGTTAACCATGTATTTGGGGACAATAAATAGCGAGATACCGTGCACACCAGCCGGTGCGCCTTTTATTTTCGCCAGCACCAGGTGGACAATGTTCTCGGTGATCTCGTGGTCGCCGCCCGAGATATAGATTTTGTTGCCGGTAATCCGGTAGCTGCCATCGTCGGCGGGCACCGCGCTGGTGGTCAGATCGGCGAGCCCAGAGCCTGCGCCCGGCTCGGTCAGCGCCATGGTGCCGGCAAAGCGGCCCTCGCGTTGTGGCACCACCCATTTGTCAATTTGCTCTTGGCTGCCGTATGTCTCCAGCAGGTTGCAGTTGGCGTTGGTCAGGCTGGCATAGCCGAGAGTGGCACTGCCGGCTGCCGACAGGTAGGCGGTAGAGGCACTGGCGACGATCGCCGGCAGCTGCATACCACCCAGCTCAAACGAGGCGCCGGGGTTGGCTAGGCCAGAGTCAAACACCGCCTCAATGGCGGTCTTAATTTCGGGGATAGTGATCGCCTTCTCGCCATCAAATATCGGCTGTTCGATATCCACTCGCTGGCGGATTGGCAGAAAGTAGCGCTCGGCCACGGTCTTGCCGGTGGCGATCGCGGCGTCAAAGGTCTCTCGGCTGTGGTCTTGGTAGCGTTCGCGGCTGGTCATGCCCTCGGCATCAAACAGCTCGTAAAGCATAAATTCTAGATCGCGGTCACTCAGTATCGGTGCAGACATAACGGCTCCTCTATCACAGTTGGCAAAACGGCACTGGCGCTGGCGCCAGTGGGGGTTAACGCAACCGATCATAGGTGCGCCCCCAAGCAATGGCTACGACATGCCGTGTCCTGTCAAAAAAAACCAGTAACTACGCCACTTGCAGCAACAAAACGGCGCCGCAGCCAGCGCCCGGAGTGGCGTTTTTTGCCGCTTTGGCGTAATATAAAGGCTTAATCGGCACAGCCGCCAATAACAATAATTAAAGCTACGTAGTAGGCAAATAGTCGCTACCCACTGCCTTCACACCAACGCCCGCACTCACCACCGAGCCCTGTATGACTGAAGCCACCACCGTCAAGCGCACCCGTCGCCCCCAAGAGCGCGCCGAGGTCACCCGCCAAAAGCTCATCGAGGCCGCCGTGGTGTTGTTTTCTGAGCGCGGCTTCGAGTCGGTCTCGCTGCGCGATATAGAGAACGCCGCCAAGGTTAAGCGCGGCCTGCTCAGCTATCACTTCGACAGCAAAGATGAGTTTTGGAAGGTCGTCGCCGACTCTATTTTTAACAACATGAAGGTCGAGTTTGACCAGCGCTTGGCGATCCTCCACGAGCTGCCCGAGGGCGGCCGGCTAAGTTTTATCGTCCGCTTTCACGTCGGCTACCACGCCCGCCACCCAGAGTTATCGCGCTTGATGAGCCAAGAGGCGACCCACGACACCTGGCGCATCAAGTACCTGGTCGACACCCATATTCGGCCCTCTTGCAAGGCCACCCAAGAGCTCGCCAGCGAGGCGCTAAAAATTGACCAAGCGCGCTTTATCCACTGGTACTTCATCATGATCAGCGCCAGCTCGACGGTGTTCTCTTTCGCCCCAGAGTGCCAGTACCTGTTTGGCGTCGACCCCTGTGAAGAGAGCTTTGTCACCAGCCACTCCAGCATGCTGATCGATATGCTGTTTACCAACGCCAGCCACTAAGCACGCCCGTTAAGGCGGTTACCCCAACGGTTGGCCAGCCGGCCGCACACGGCCAATGTGGCGCGACGCCCAGAAGAAGATCGGCACGGTCAACAGCGCACAGAGATCGGCACAGATCAGCGCCCAGGTGAGCGGCTCAAGCTCGCCGAGCTGGCGCAAGCCGTCGCTGATTAAGCCGGTCATCACCGCCCCCAAACCAATCCCGATCAGATTGCAGGCCAGCAGCAGCAGGCCGGCGATGGTGCCGCGCATATGCACCGGGGCAAGGTCTTGGGCAGTCGAAAAGGCCGGCCCATAAAACGCCGACATAAAAATGAAACCCGCCGCCATTCCAGTATAAAAAATAACCGAGCCCGCCTCGGCAAACCGATAGCCGAGGGTGAACGGGGTAATGATAAGAATAAGAATAGCCAAAAAGCGAATTCGTCCGCCGTTAAAGCGGGCCTGAAACCAGTCGCTCAAAGCGCCGCCGAGCAGTGTCCCGAGGGTGCCGAAGACAATAAATAACAGCCCGTAGTTGGTGGCGATCTCGGCGGCATCAAAGCCGCGTTCACGCACCAGCCAGAGCAGGGCAAACTGGCCGGCACCGACCGGGATATGCAAAAAAATTGCCCCGACAATGGTCAGCAGCAGCGCCGGCCGCGCCCGCAGTATAGCCATTACCTCGCTGACACGGGTGCGCGGGCGCTGCTCGTCAGCACCGTTCGGCTGTGCTTGGGTATCGTCATCGCGCTCTTCCATCGCGCCGCGCGGCGGGTCTTTCATAAATAGCAGCGGTAGGGTCAGCACCACCCCGATCGCGCCCAGCAGCAAAAAGCAGTTGCGCCAGCCGAGCACCGGGCCGAGCACCCCGGCGACAATAAAACTGGCGCCCGCGCCCAGCGGTATACCCAAGTAGTAGATACCGGCGGCCAGCCCGCGGCGGGTGCGCGGGTAGAGATCGGAGAGCAGCGACAGTGACGCCGGCGACAGGCTCGACTCACCGATACCGATGAATAGCCTGGCGATGGCAATTTGCACAAAGTTTTTAGCGATACCGGAATAGGCGGTAAGCGCGCTCCACAGCAGTAGCCCAAACGCGATCAGCCGCGGCCGGTGCACGCGGTCGGCCAGGGTGCCCATAAAAAGCCCAGCTACCGCGTAAAAGAACACGAAGATGATGCCGGTTAACAGACCAAACTGGCTGTCGCTTAGCTGCAGATCGGCGACCACCTGCGGCGCAAAGCTACCCAGCAGGTTGCGATCAATAATGTTCAGTACATTAAGGCACATTAAAAAAGCCAAAATGCTGTGCGTTCGCACGGGGCTGGTGACACGGCTCATGGTCGGTTCTCGCTGATTAAAATGGCTGCTCGGCACCACTCTGGCGGGGCTGAACAGTGCGCGCGGCTATCGCCGTGTCGCGGATCTTGCGCTTAAAGATCTTGTCGGTGGCGGTCCGCGGTAGTGGCTCGTTACTGATATGCACCACCGCTGGCACCTTGAAGGCGGCCAACCGCTCGGCGACAAACTGCTGCAGGGCCGCCACGGTCAGGCTCGCACCGCGCTTTAAATAAAGAGTGGCGGCGACAATCTCGCCAAGGCGCGGGTCGGGCAAGCCAAACACGGCGACCTCGGCGACACTGGGGTTGGCGTAAATCGCCCCTTCAACTTGGCTGCAGCTGATATTTTCACCGCCGCGAATAATGATCTCTTTAAGCCGGTCGACCACGTAGAGCATGCCGTGTTGGTCGAGGTAACCCACATCGCCGGTATGGAACCAGCCAGCTTGGAAGGCTTCGGCAGTTGCCACTGGGTTGTTCCAGTAACCGCGGGCATTGGCGGCACTTTTAATACAAATTTCGCCCGGCTGGCCAACTGCTAAAGGTTTACCGCCATCGTCAATAATGCGGATCTCGGTCACCGCCGGCGATGGGATACCGACACTGTCGGGGCACTGCAGGTAGGTCTCGCCGCCGTTAACTGCACCGATCGCGTTGGTCTCGGTCAACCCGTAGCCGTTGACCGGATTGAGTTTAAAGTCGTTGGCGATACGGTTGACATGGTGCACCGGGCGAGCTGCACCGCCCGAGGCGAGCTCCGAGAGGCTAGAGAGATCGCGCGCGCTGTACTGGGCAGCGTCGAGCAGCTCTTGCGACATGGTCGGCACCCCATTGACATAGGTGACCCGCTCTTGCTCGATCAGCCGCAGCGCTTCGTCGGCATCCCACTTGTGCATCATGACCACCGTGCGGCCAATCACTAGCGACATCAAAAACAGGCTGTGGCAGCCAGTAACGTGAAATAGCGGTATGGTCAGCAGCGCCACAGCCTCGGCAGTCGGCGGTGCGCTGGGTGGCTTTTGGCCGGCGTTTTCGGTGGCTATGCCCAGCAGCATCCAACTGACCAGCGCGGTGACAATACTGCGATGGCTGGCGACAACGCCTTTGGGGTTACCACTGGAGCCCGACGTGTAGAGAATCGTTGCGTCGTCATCTGGGGCGATCGCCACGGTGCTCATCGGCGCACCGCGGTACTGCTCTAATAGCGTTGCCAGTGCCACGCAATCGGCCAGTGCCGGCTGCGGCTCGCCACCATCGCCAACCAGGACAATCGTTGCCGCCAGCTCATCACCCAGCGCGGCAATACGCTCGGCTCGCTCGCTGTCGGCTATCACCAGTTTGGCACCGCAGTCGCGCAGCCCAAAACCGAGCTCGTCACTGCTCCACCAGCCGTTCATCGGTACCGCGATCGCCCCCAGTGCGGTAATCGCCATAAAGCTGATCACCCACTCGGGGTTATTGCGCATAGCAATGGCGACTCTCTCGCCTTTTTTAACCCCCAGCTGGGCCGCCAATGCTGCGGCCAGACTGGCCGCACTGGCGTAGGTCTGGGCGAAACTAAGCCGCTGTTGGTGGTAGACCAAAAACGTTTTATCGCCGTGCGCCAGCGCGGCTTCATAGATTGCCCGCAAGTTTTGCGGTGCCGCCGCGTAAACGGGCATCGGCTGGCCGGACAGCGGCTGCTCGACAATCTCAAACGGCGCCCCCGGCGCAGTCAGTAGCGCTAGCTGCTGGTGCAGCTCAGCCAGGCTGGTATCGATACTGGTTACCATGCGGGTTTACCCATCTAGACTGCACCGCAAGCTCAAACCGCCGGCGCAGTTAAAAAATTGTCCGCTTGATAGGCCGGCGCCGGGTAGTGGTAAAAACCCTGCCCGCTAGCCACGCCCAACCGGCCACCATCCACCAACGGCTGCAGATAGCCGGTAATGGTGGCGAGCGCCTGTGGCGACATCACCCCGCCAGCCACCAGTGCCGGAAAGACCGTTAAAAAACGATCGATACCCAACTTGTCGAGCGAGCCAAATGGCCCCTGCTGCAGTTTGAACGAGATCATCCACGCGCGGTCTATCGCCTCTGGCTCGGTGACCTGATTGGCTGCGATCAAAATCGCATTGGCGATCATGACGCTTGCCAGCGTCTCGTAGGTGCTGACCAGCTCTGTGCCCTCGCCGACAAACCCCGGCTGCGCGTAAGCGGGCTCGGGGTAGCGGTAAAAACCGCTGGCGCTCTTAACACCCAGCCGCCCGGCATCGACATAACCGGCCAAAAATTCGGTAATTTTCTGCTTTAACGCATCTGGCTCGTTGCGCGGTTTCTGCCAGCTGTCGTAAACCACATTAAGGCCGAACAGGTCCATCAAGCCAAACGGCCCGATCGCACTGTGCTGGTACTTGAGCCAGGCGCGGTCAATATTTTCTTGGCTGTCGATCCCCTCAATCACCATCACCAGCGACAGCGTCAGCAGCGGGCCAAGAATTGCGTTGATGACATAACCGGGGTTCTCGCGGCTCAGCACCAGTGCCGAGCCGCCAATGCTGGTGACGTAGCGGCGCAAAAGATCAACTGTCTGGCTGGAGGTGCCCGGGCACGGCACAATATCAAACAGCACCGCAGCGAGATGAGAGTGCAACGCAGCGAAGCGGTCGGCGCGCGTAACAGCCGTGGCAATCTCTGACGGCAGTAGCCCCGACGTATTGGTGGTCAGAATAGTGTCAGCCGCGCACAACCGGTCTAGCTCGGCGTGCACCGCGCGCTTAACGTCCAACCGCTCGGCGACCGACTCACTGACTAGCTGGGCGCCGTCGACGGCGCGCGCCAGCTCCGCCTCGGTGGTGATTCTGGCCAAAATCGCTGGAATCTGGTCTGCCGCTAGCAGCTCTTGGCCAGCCATAAACGTGGCCATTGCCGGCAGCGTTTCGGCCGTGGCGGCCAGCGCCTCGGGCGAGATATCGTAAATCACCGCGCGGTAGCCAGCGGTGGCCGCCATCAACGCGTTGAAACAGCCCATGGTGCCGGCGCCAACAAAGCAGACCGTGTTAATTTCAGGTATTCGCATGGTCATCGCCTAAAACAGTGTTACCGGGCCCATGGTGCGGGTCGGGCGATCGGGTAGGGATAGGTTAGTGCTGCCCTTGGTAATCACCGCCGGCCGGTATTCAAGAATTGGCAGCGCTTTAAGGGCGTTAACAATATGAAACTGGGTCGGGTTCTGCTCCCAGCTCAGCTGTTGCCAGTTAATTTCGCCCTCGCCTACCGATATAGCAGTGAAGCGGTCCTCTGACGGGAAGGTGGTCGTCTCGTTGACAGCCGGCGGCCCAAAGCCGCCAGCCGCTGGGATGTAGCGCCACGCCATTGGGTTGTTTTTGCCCTCTGCAGCCTGGCGGCCAGCTTCAATCTGTTCGGCCGACAGCGCCACCATGTTGCGCGCGCTAATATCCAAAATCTTATGGCCAAAATGGCTGGCGTTGCAGCGCCACTCGTCGCCGATAAAGCTGTGGTCGGGGATGTCGGCGTAAATTTTAGGGATACCCTGCACCTCGCGGCCCATCAAAATTGGGTCGGTTAGGTTCTCCCAAATGACCAGCGAATAGGTGCCTTCGAGCTGCTCGCTGCCGTTGTCAAATTTAACTTGGGTGTTAACGCACACCATGTTGTAGCCGTGGCCGGCCAGCCAATCGATATTTTTGTTGCAGACGTAGTAAACGGTCACTACCGCCTCATCGGCCAGCTGGTAGGGTGCAGGAATATGCGCGGCGAGCTTGTCGCGGTCGGTGACGTACGAAATGGCGATAGCGGTTACATCGTGGTACCAGCCGCTGGTCTTGGGGCCGATATAGCGCGGCCCAAAGTGGGCGGGCATCAGGTAGGTGGCATCGGGTCTCATAGTAAACATCGCTTATCTCCAATTTTTAAGTAAACAGTGGGTTGCCTGCGGTTAACCCCAGAGTGCTGGGGCCGCTAAAAGGGCGGCAGGCTGCGCTGGCCAACCTGCTCGCCGCGCAGGCGCATCTGGATCGCCGAATGGTCTTGCCGGCTAAGCCGCAGCCGGCGGTTACAGGCCGCCGCTATCAACGCCAAACCAGCCACCATCACCAGCGCAAACACGCCGAGGTTGTGCAGTACCGCGGCATCTACTTGGCCGGGCACCGCCTGCGGGGCTATACCTGCTAGGTCAATCACAATGCCGCCCAATAGCGCACCGGCACCGGTAGTGGCCTTGAGCACAAACGCCTGCGCGGCAAATACCACCCCCTCTTGGCGCTGGCCAGAGCCGTCCTCAATCTCGTCGAGCACATCGGCGGCGAACGACGCCCCCAGCACCTGCAGGCTGACGATCATAAATACACCAATAAAGGTGTTTAGCCAGAGCATGGCGTAAACCAGCGGATGGCCATTGTCTGGCAGCCAGCCGAGCAGCCGCGAGCCGATCAGCCAAAGCGCATTAAAGGCCAGCGCCAAGCTGGCCGCGGTCAGTAGCGTTGCTTTGTCAAAGCGCGCACCAAGGCTACCCAGCGTTGCAAAGGCGACCAGCGCCGCTACCGCGGTCGGCACCACTAAACCGGCCAACTGGTCGCTGCTTAGCTCCCAAAAGTAGGTGCCAAGGTAAAGAGCCAACGTGGCACTGAGCCCCGCCGACATACCAAACGCCAAGTTGGCACCCAGCGACACCTTAAAATTGCGATTGCGCAGTGCCCGTACAAAATCTTGCACCGGGTCTTGCCAGCGGAATGGTCGCCCTTTGGTGGCTACCGGCAAGCGCGGAATCACCGTGCGGGTACCCAGCACGCAGACCAGCACGGCGACCAATGCCACGCCGGCCGACATCACGCTGTAGTTCCAGTAGTTGTCTTGCAATAACCGCCCATCGACGCCGTCGACAGGTCGAAAAAACACCGCATAAGCGAGCGCCGGCAGTGCCATACCGGCCAGCCAAGCGACAGTAATACGCGCCTTGGCGATCACCGTGCGCTCGTCGTAGTCACTGGAGAGCTCGGCACCCATAGCGGTGTAAGGAATGAAATAGATGGTTAAGCAAGTGCGCAATAACACCGCGACACAGACCAACCAGAGACACGTACCCACCTCCCCCAAACCTGCCGGGGGGGCGAACAGTGCAAGGAATAACAGAGCTGTTGGCAGCCCACCCACAACTAACAGTGGGTGACGCCGCCCCCAGCGGGAGCGAAAGGTATCAGACCAACTACCCACTATCGGGTCTGATACCGCGTCCCAGATTAACGCAACAAACATCGCCAGCCCAGCTAGGGTACCGCTCAACCCGTGTACTTGGGTGTAAAAGAACACCACAAAGTTGGCAAAGGCCGCATCCTTGACTGCAATCGGTATGTTGCCAGTGGCGTAAGACCACTTCTCTTTTGCAGACAGCATGCTCACAAACGGTTCCTCTAGCTGGAGTGACGGCCTAGCCAGACTGCACTAGGCCTCGTGTGACTCTAGCGGTTAGAAGAACAGGGCGACTTCAACACCAAAGGTACGCGGTGCGATCGGCGTGCCGTTGCGACGGGCACCGTCAGCCAAAGTGCTTACTGAGAAGCTGTTAGCGTAGCTAAGCTCATCGGTAAGGTTCTGTCCCCACAGCGCCACAGTGTAGCTACCACTGTCAGGCTGCCAGGCCACACGACCATTGAGCACGTTGTAGCTATCGATAGATTCTTCAGAATCGTTAAATACACTGACGTACTGCTCGTCTATCCAGCTGTAACTGCCGCTTGCAACCACCGCGCCACCATTCAATGCATGGACGTAGTTGGCACCCAAAGTGAACTTGTTGTTGGGCGTGCGGTTGAGCTCGTTGCCTTTGACGTTTTTGACAACGTTAGTCTTTAGGTCAAGAACCGAAAAATCGTCTTTGTACTCCGAATCAAGATACGAGTAGTTCATCAGTAGGGTGAGGTTGCTTGTCGCGGCCCATACCGACTCCAGTTCCAAACCATAAACATCCGTCGCCGAAGCATTGGCTAAGCGCGCGGTGGTGATGCCACTGTCGGTATCAAAAATATCCAGCTCGACCTGAATATCCTGGTAGTCATAGTAGTAGAGCGCTGCGCTGAGAGAGAAAGACTCACTCAGCTTGCCCTTGTAGCCAAACTCGTAGGCCACTAACTCCTCGTTATCGACGACTGACTCGTCTTCGGGAGTGCCCACTACGTCTTGCATGGCACCTAAACGGAACCCGCCCGGCTTATAACCCGTTGAAACAGTCGCATAAGCCATATCGCCGTTATCAAAGTTATAGCTAGCATTCAAACGCCAATTAACCGCATCCCAGCTCTCTTCGTGGGTAGCGCTCTTATCTGACAGCTGAAAGGCGTATCGGCACAGTGGCGAGAAGGTGAAGTAGGGATTTTCCGTGCTCAACAAGATCGGCACGGTCAACACGCAGGCGCCACCAAGAGAGATTACCTCGTAATTAATACGCTGGGTCTCGGAAGCGTCTTTCTCGTCTTCGCTGTAGCGCAAGCCTGCAGACAGTACCAGCTGATCGCTCACCGCCCAATCTAACTGGCCATAAACGGCTGTAGAGACCGTCTCGACAATAGCGCGCTGCTCATAGAAGTAACCAGCATCATTGCCAGCCAACCCAGTTAGGTACGGGTTGTTGGGGTCACTGAGGGTATAGGGTTGATTGTTCTCATTTTTGAGGTAGAACAAACCAGCAACCCAGTTCACAGCGCCATCGCCGCTAGAAATAAATTGCAGCTCGTGCTGCTCATTGGTCTCTTCTTGACCTATGTCCTCAATGTAGGAGACCGGGCTAGCAGTACCATCATAATCTTTCGAGCTCACCCATGACGAGCTCTGGTAGCCGTTGAGCATACGGACACTGAACTGATCAAAGTCAACGGTCAGTGTTGAGTGATAGGTCTCTTGGTCGTCTACCGATACAGAGCCCTGATAATCACTACTGCGCTTGAATGGGTCACTTGAATCTGGGGCATCGGCCAGTGGAGCGAACAGCTCGGGGTTCATAACCAGCGACGTTGGGTTCAACCTAATGGGACCTGTTGCCCCGCTTCGGTAACCATCCAACTTAGCCATACCCAGAGTTTCGTTATCAAACTTGCCGCTAAAAGTACGGAAGTGCCAGTTGACGTTGTCGGCCAGATCAACATCCAGCTGCAGCTCCATGTACTCGGCGTCGACACCGATCGGATCTGGGCCTGAGACATTCTCAGTGAAGCTGTTGCGGTCCAAACTAGAGTAGTGGGCCAAGTAGCCGATCTTGTCTGTCAGCGGGCCGCTGCTGGTCAGTTCGACGTTGACGGCATCGTAATTACCGGCGCGCGCGCGAATAACGTGCTCCATCTCTTCGCCCGGCTTTTTAATGACAGTGCTAATCGCGCCGCCGGTGGTGTTGCGGCCAAACAGGGTACCCTGTGGGCCACGCAGCACTTCTACACGCTCAACCAGATCGACCGGCACGGCGAGTGCAGCCGATTCGTTGGAGTAAAAACCGTTGTTGTAGACACCTACGCCCGGCTCGGTACCGGCACTGCTGGTCTCGCGGCCAATACCGCGCAGGTAGATGCGGTTGCCTTCACCGCCGCCAGCAGTCTCTTGAAACGACATGCTAGGGGTGAAGTTAGAGATGTCTTGCGCACTGTACAGACCAAAATCTTTCATCTGCTCTGCACCCACTGCGGTGATCGCAATCGGTGTATCGCTGAGTGTGGTTTCACGCTTTTGCGCGGTAACCACAATCTCGTCGGTCAACACGCCCTGTGCCGCGACCGAGCCAACATAGAGCCCTGCGATAGCGGTGAAGAGAATATTACGGGTAAAGTTTTGCTGTGCTTGCTTCATGATTCAACCCTCTTTGCTTTGTAGTAAGTAAGTTATTTTTTTGTCGGCACGGCGCTTTTTTAGCTGCTCTTAATTTAGCCTTTGCGCAAGATTAGTAGCGGTTTTGCCATTCGTCAACAAAATTTATCACTTTTATTGATAGCTTTTAGTCACGTTTTTACCGCCACTCTGGCCAGCCCAACGACCCGCTCCGGGGCGCTGTGCGCCGCGTCTCAAGGGCTCAAAGATGTTGACAGGCAAATTTATTATGGCTAATTTAGCAAGATAGCAAGAATTAAATTGCTTAAAAAATTACAGACCGCCTATCACCCAGTTAGTAAAGATAGCGGCAGCAGGAGGGGTAAGTTGATCCAGACTCAGTCGCGACAGCAGTGTCGCACGCTACGGGCATCTTGCCGTCTACACCGCACCCAGTGTGTGGCGCTACCAACTGACAGCGAGGTATACCGTGCATTCAGCTAACCTACGCTTTAGCAACCAAGTGGTCCTTGTCACCGGCGCCACCCGTGGTGTCGGCGCCGCCACCGCCCGAGAGTTTGCCGACGGTGGCGCCCATGTCTACTTAACCGGGCGCAGTGAAGCGGCCGGCCAACAGGTGGCAGCCGAGATAAACGCCAGCGGCGGCAGTGCCTGTTTCCACCGTCTTGATGTCACCAGCGAAGCCTCTTGGCAGACTTTGATCGACGCGATCCGCCGCGACCACGGCCGGCTCGACACACTGGTTAACAACGCCGGCGTTCACCAGACCCAATCACTGTTAGAGTCGACCGAAGAGGACTTTTACCAGCAGGTAAACACCAACCTCAAGGGGGTCTTTTTGGGCTGTCGCCAGGCAGTACCGCTGATGACCGCCAGCTTGGCCGACGGCCACTACGCCAATATCGTCAATGTCTCTTCGATTGCTGGCCTGGTCGGCACCGCAAGCCAGTCACTTTACAGTATGACCAAGGGCGGCCTGCAGCTGTTTAGCAAGTCACTCGCCCTAGAGTTAGCGCCGGCGCGCATTCGGGTTAACTGCATCAACCCCGGCATGATCGAAAACGATATGGGCAGCCACCTGGTGGAGCAGCTGGTAACGACTGGGGTGTTCGACAACGAGCAGAGTGCACTGCGCTACCTGCACAAACAGATACCGATGCGGCGCTTTGCCAGCGTCACCGAAGTGGCCGCCGCGATTGCTTTTTTAGCCAGCGATGCGGCCTCGTTTATCACCGGGGTTGGCTTGCCCATCGACGGCGGGTTAACCGCCGGATAAAGAGGATACCGCTGTGTACCAACTGACTAAAACTGACAAAGCCGGCTACGCGCTCGGCCAACTGCCGTGGTCGGCCAAAGATGTCTGCTTCAACTTTTTTATCTTCTTTTACTACACTCAGGTACTCGGGCTGTCGCCGAGCTTGGCCGGGCTTGGCGCACTGTTGGCGATTGTCTTCGATGCACTCTCTGACCCGTTTGTCGGCCAGCTATCCGACAACTACAAAAGTAAGAACTGGGGCCGCCGCCACCCATTTATGATCGCTGCCACGCTGCCCTTCTGCCTGGGCTTAGTGGCGATGTTTTACCCGCCCGCCGGCCTCAGCCAAGCCGGCTTGTTCAGCTGGTTTTTAATCGTTGCCGTCGTGGTGCGCACCTCGCTAAGTTTTTTCTCTATTCCATTCATCGCCCTTGGCGCCGAGCTATCCGAAGACTATCTAGAGCGCACCAGCATCATGGTAACCCGTACCACCTTCGGCTACGGCTCGGCCATTTTGCTCCAGGTGGCGGCGTGGTTCTACTTTTTACCGCGCGCCGCCGCGGCCGGCGACAGCGCCGCGGGTTACCAGCACGTTGCGGTGTTCTCGGCGCTCTGCTCGCTGCTGGCTATGGCGGTTTGTATCTGGGCTACCCGCCGCCATATCGCCCGGCTGCCGGCTACCAGCAGTGAGCAGCAAGCGATCCCCTGGCACACCGCGATTGCCAATATCGTTGCGCTACTCAAGGTGCCGGCGGTCCGTATTCTGCTCGGTGGCAGCTTGATCATGCTCGGCGTGATGGGGCTGGCCAATACCATGCTGATCCACGTCAACACCTTCTTCTACGGCTTTAACAACCAGCAGACCGGCATCTTTATGCTCTGCGTACTGGTGGCCCTGCTGCCCTCTTCTTGGCTGGCCATGCAATTTACCGGCCGCTACGGCAAGCGCGGCGCAATGGTACGGCTCAATGTCATCGTCTCGCTACTCGGCCCTATCCCCATTCTTCTCCACCTCGGCGGCTGGATTGGTGGCAGCGGCTCGGCGCTGCTGCTTACGGTGGTCGGCGGCTTTGTGTTTGTTCACCAAGCGTTCTTTATCGCCCAGCTGGGGATAAACGGCTCGATGCTGCCCGACATTGTTGACGAGCGCGAGCTGAGCAACGGCCTGCGCCAAGAGGGCATGATCACCTCGGCATTTATGTTGATCCAAAAATTTGTCTTTGGCATCGCCGTATTTTTGGCCGGTGTTGCCGTCGAATTTGCCGGCTTTAGCGGCACCGTTGACCCCAGCCAAGTGACCGAGCAGATGCTGTTTAGGCTGGCCATAGTCTACGGCCCAGTGTTGGCACTAATCGGTTTGACTGCCGCACTGGTCTATCACCGCTACCCTATCAGCCGCGCGCGCTATGCTGAAATACGCAACGAGCTAGAGCAAAAACGCGCCGCACACCCTTAATACGAATCACAGTTAGGAGGCCCCATGGCCATGTCTGCCTACGCGCTTGCGCAGCTAGAAAAACTCAACCCCAACGGCTACCAGTCGCTGTGCGACCCATTTGCGAAAGCCTGCCAACAGTATGCCGAGCGCATCGCCTTTAGCTGCCTGGGCCAAGACTTAAGCTTTGCCGAGCTAGACCGCTACAGTGGCCAGTTCGCCAGCTTTCTGATCAACAGTGTCGGGCTGCAGCCCGGCGACCGCGTCGCCGTGCAGCTGCCCAACTGCAACCAGTACCCGATTGTGGCCTGGGCCATCATGCGCGCCGGGCTGGTGCTAGTTAACACCAACCCGCTCTACACACCGCGCGAGCTGATTCACCAATTTAAAGACAGCGGCGCCCGCGCGGTGGTTGCGCCAGACCAACTGCTGCCGGCAGTGGCTACTATTCAAGCCGAGACCGATGTTGAGCAACTAGTATCGGTGGAGATCACCGGCCTGCTCACCGAGCAGCCAACCGAGCAGAGCGTTAAACTCAAGGCAGTCACGTTAACCGACGCCCTGGCGCTAGGTGCAGCGCAGCCGCTGGCGCCCGTCATACTGGCGATGACCGATACCGCTGCACTGCAATACACCGGCGGTACCACCGGGCCATCTAAGGGTGCCATCATCACCCACGCCAACTTGTTTGCCAGCAGCGTACAGACCCAAGACGCCTTTGTGGTGGAGCCCGGTGTCGATCAGATACTGATCGCACCGATGCCGCTCTACCATATCTACGGGTTTACCTGGAACATGATAAGTTGCGCGCTCAAAGGGATGCGCTCGGTGCTGATCCCCAACCCGCGCGATATCGACGGCCTAGTCGCCACCATGAAGCAGTACCGGTTTACCGGCTTTGCCGGCGTCAACACCCTGTTTGCCGGTCTACTCAACCACACAGAGTTTGACCAGATCGACTTCTCGGCACTAACCGGCACCATCTCGGGTGGGGCGGCCTTGGTTAGCTCAATCGGCAGTGACTGGGAGCGGCGCACCAACAGCAACATCTACGAAGGGTATGCGCTATCCGAGACCTCTTCGGCACTCTCATGCAACACCGAGCAGGACCGCGCAGCGGGGACGGTCGGCAAAATAATGCCGTACATGGAGGTCAAAATCGTCGACTTTAACGGCAACACCGCCAGCCCCGGCGAAGCCGGCGAGCTCTGCGTGCGCGGCCCGCAAGTAACCACCGGCTACTGGAACAACCCCACCGCCAGCGCCGAAGCGATCGACGCTGATGGCTGGTTTAAAACCGGTGATGTCGCTGTGCGCGACAGCGAGGGGTTCATCAGCATCGTCGACCGCATTAAAGATATGATTTTGGTCTCAGGGTTTAATGTCTACCCCAACGAGATTGAAGATGTCGTCAGCGACCACCCCGGCGTACTGGAGTGCGCGGTGATCGGCGTGGCCGACGAGCGCACCGGCGAAGCGGTTAAAGTGTTTGCCGTCAAAAGCGACCCGGCCCTGACCACCGAAGCGCTAGAGGCGTTCTGCCGAGACCAGCTCACCGGCTACAAGGTGCCCAAACAGTACCAGTTTGTCGACGAACTACCCAAGTCAAACGTCGGCAAGATACTCCGCCGCGAGCTGCGCAACTAACGCAACCCCGTGTAAAGCAGCGGGTGGCTGACCGCAGCGTCGCCACCCTGCTTGGTCAGCATCGCCAGCTCAAATCCCTCAACCTGTGGGTAGAGGGTGCTGACCGTCAGGTTGGGCTCAGAGATATAAGCGGCTGGCCCCACCGCGCCGATACTCTGGCTAACGTTGTAAAACCACAGCGGCTCGCCGTCCAGCTCAACCGGAAAACCAAAGCTCGCCATCGGCTCTAGTGCAGCTGCCTGCTGACGCCAGTCGGCCGGCACCGTAGGGTGCGCCAACAGCCGCTCCAATAGCGCCGCTTTTTCGGCGCTCTCGTTCAGCAACACCTCCTGCTGCAGCGCCATCAAAATCAGCGCGCGGGCGCTGTTCCAGCTCGCTGTTTTGTTACCGACACCGCTCTGGGTAAAGATCAAATCGTAGAAATTGACCACCCCACCCAGCGCCAACCCAGGAAAAACTGCCGAGTAAAAACTCACCCAAGCGCGATTGACCATCAACAGGTTACCAATGCTGTCCATCACCGAGGTGGGGTGCGGCTCCAACGCCTGCAGGGTCATCTTGGCCGCTTTACGCAACCAACTGTACTCCGGCGCATTAAAATCGACCGCCTCGCGAGTGGGCGTGTAGCCAGCAGAGATACGCAGATGGCTGCGATCGCGCGATCCCAGCTTCAGCTCCACTGCCACTTGGTCGATAAACTGCTCGCTAGGCCGACTAACACCGTTCTCTAACCGACTGATATGGCGCTGCGAACTACCCAAACGAAACGCCAGCTCCTCTTGGTTAAGGGAGTGGACATCCCGCCAGAAGCGGAGGAATTTGGGGAAACTGTGGGTGGGGGAAGACAAGCTCGCCTCTTGCAAACTAATTTATGATTCGCATGATAGCACTCAAATGAAGATTTTTAGGGAAACAAAAAGCCCGCTCAAGGCGGGCTCTTAACGCAATAACTCGGCCCAAAAGCCACTACTCTGCGAGCTGGTTAACCGCATCTTCCTTAACGCTCTTACGGATAACACCTGAATCACCATCGGTGCCGACTTCAGGGTGATAGACGCCAAACGGCATTGTCGTGACAGCTACTGCATTGACGCGGTAAGCAATCGGTAGATAGTCAGTCATAGCAGTAGTCACGGCAGTCTTTATAATATCTACTAGTAAGAAACCGCTTGACTGCCCTGCAGTGTCAACAACCTGCCTCGCCTTGTATGACCACAACACCTCGTCAGTGGTTGTGGACCTCAACACTTAGCCAACCCCGACGCTGAAGTTAGCAGCTAGAACAACGAATATTGAAAGACTATCGAGATCTGGACAGCCAATACAACAAGATGGTTACGATCGAGATGACTGAGGCCGAGCCACAGCTATCAAAGGTGAGGCAGCAACAACCTCTGCAGCCCCCTTATTACAAGGCGCATGCAACGGCTTTCTTCTCAGACGCCTTGTCACACTTAGAGCCTTCTTTTTTACATGACTTTTTCATTGTCTTAATTGCGCGTCTACATGACTTGATCATCTTATCAGCCGACTTTTGTGCTTTCTTTGACAATCGGTTAGCCACATCTCCGCGGCTGAGCTTACCATTTTGCAATACAATCTCGGCGATAGAAAACTTGGGCCGCAGCTTAGTCACCTTGATCACAGCCCTCAATTCTTCTTCTGCGCCGATAATTTCTCCGGTGTCTGGATCCTCAAAACCCTCTCCCAAAGAAACTACTTTTAGTAACTCGCCCATATTCAAGAAGCCTTCACCATAATTTAGATAAACCTCATCCGAGGAAACTTTAGCCAGCTTCACCGGAAAAAGACTCTGAGTCAGCTTTTCGGCAAGATCACGCGCAGTGCTAGCAGTAAGATTATCGAATGCAGATATACCAATTCCTCGGCAAGGATCAGACTCTGCATCAGCAGTATTCACCTGGTCATCTTGCTGCAAGGTTTCACTAAGACGGATTTCACCTGTAGTTACATCCACCACACGGATATCAATGCCTAGAATTGCTTCACAGGCGGTCATGATAAATAGATTTTTTGCTTCGAGACCTAGCTGTGTTACTCGTCCGTAAATCAAATAATCAACGCCGTCAAAGCCACCTATCTGACCGGACCCAGCTACTAACCCATCCGCACCCATACCCTGCTCCGCTAGCAACTGATCAAGACGCCCGCGCTCCATCAAAGAAAACTTCTGGGTTTTCGACAGAGCTGTCTCAATTGCAGTCTGAATATTTCGCGTATCGTAGTTGTTAAAAGAACTTTCAAAGGTTCCCACAGCAACGACTGGCTTGCTACTCTCAGCCAGAACCCATGTCGAGCTCAAAGCGAGACACACACTAAAACCAAACATCAAAACTCTCATAATATTTTTCATCTTAATTCCTTTTTAAATTTTTCGGCCGCGCTTTTGACCAGGTTTACCGTTTGACGAAGTATTTTCGGATGCTTTGGTTTTAATTCTGATCAAGCTACCTTTTGATGGAGGACTGCCAGACCGCAGTTTTGCCTTACTGAACTTGGCGGTCACCTGAGTAACTTCTAATTCACCTTCAAACTCTTCCTCCGCGCCTAAGTTTATGCCGGTAGCTTCATCAATCAACTCTTCACCAGGCTTATAAGCATTGACTACATCGCCTTGATCCAATATTGCACTACCGTAGTTGAGGTAAATAGTTGTCCCACCCTTAACTACTTCTATTGGAAAAATGCTAGTTGCAATTAATGCAGCAACCTTCTTTGCCGCGATTCGCTGTATATCGGACAATGGATCTGCCGCACCATTTGTTGATGCATAACCCCCCGTTGCCATACCGCCGGCCGACTTGTGCTCCACAGAGACAGTCTCAGCCTTACGCACTTCACCAGTAGAGGCATCCACTACCTTGATATCGGCGCTGAACTCCGTTAGAAGTGAGGCCGTCGCAAAATTTCCCGTGGCCATAGTCTTTTTACGCTGGCCAAGCTTCGTGATAGCACCGTAAACCAAGTAATCGACGCCACTGACATTGAATCCCCCGCCGGCAGTCTTTCCGTCACCAAACTCATTATTTAATCCCTGCTCACCCAAAATCTCATCGACTCGGTTACGCTCAATAATTTTAAAACGCCCCACCTGAGCCATCTGTGTCTCAAGCATGGTCTGGAAGTTATCCTGCTTCGCATTCACACGTGACCCTGAATAATTATCATTCACCGGCGCTTTTATTGTTGTGATACCGATCACGGGCAAATCAGGCTCTGCCATAGCGACATTA
The DNA here is from genome assembly GCA_024639885.1 of Porticoccaceae bacterium. Lineage (GTDB taxonomy): Bacteria > Pseudomonadota > Gammaproteobacteria > Pseudomonadales > Porticoccaceae > LSUCC0057. The sequence goes on from JAHEGD010000008.1 coordinate 36,931, forward strand.
CTTAAGACCCACAACACAAAGCACACCACCAGGCCTTGCGCCTTTAAAAGTGTTCTATACATTAGACTTTCTCCGTCACAATGAGTTTTAGTCATGATTAATGCTACACCATCTGTAGCTTACAACAGCTCTTGACCTTTCCCCCAAGTTACTACGC
>JAHEGD010000008.1:37097-39822 GCA_024639885.1 Porticoccaceae bacterium
CACCCCCCCCCGATGGCCCATATGAATTCTTGAAGCACTTTAATTAGACTAGCATTGTACCACTGGGAGATAAATATCTCTATGAACCTTGCCATCCGGCCTAACTGGCGACCGACACCGATTCAAACCCCGCGCCACCGACTTCCATTGCTTCATAAAGACCAAGCGGCTCTTCATCATTAACGGGGGACACCGGCATTCATTAAACTGATTTTGCGAAGATCATTTTAATGGAGAGTACCGATGTCCCACGCAGGTAGAATTATAGGCATACCCGGCCTAGAAATAGAACGAGTAGATCGTAATCCAGGTATTGAGGTATGGGCGAAGCCCAAACACAGACCCCGCTGTAAACATTGTCAGAGTGATGGCTTGACGATTAAGGCGACGCATAGCCGGACGGTAAAGCACACTCGTCAGGCTAATCATGTGATGACCTTGCACCTGCGAGTCCCGAAGTATTATTGTCAGCCCTGTGGGCGGTATTTCCGCCATTCATTTGTTGGCATTCGCCCTCGCTTCAGGGCATCTGACGCGTATCGACTGGAAGTCTTTGAAGCACACGATGGCGGAGTCACCCAGCGTAAACTCTCACGAACACACCAGATTAGTCCGGCAACGGTAGAACGATGGTATCAGCACCATATTGGCCAAAAGCGCTCTGAAATGACCAATCGCCCATGCCCACGGGTTTTAGGTATTGATGAGCATTTCTTTACGCGTAAAAAAGGCTACGCTACCACCTTTGTGGATCTAAGAAAGCACAAAGTATTTGACGTGAAGCTGGGGCGCTCTGAACCCAGTCTACGCCGCTATTTGCGCACGCTTGAAGGGAAAGACAATGTCCGAGTAATCGTTATGGACATGTCTGAAACTTACCGTAGTATTGCCCGTCGCTACTTTCCCGAAGCGACCATTGTTGCCGATCGATTCCACGTTGTGAGACTGATTAATCAGCACTTTTTAAAAGTCTGGCAGCAGCATGACCCAGAAGGAAGAAAAAATCGGGGTTTGATCAGTCTGATGCGTCGCCATCAATGGCGTTTAAAAGATGAACAGCATGCGAATCTCATGAGCTATCTAGCTGAGTTTCCCGTCTTGCAGGCGCTGTATGTGGTGAAGCAGAAGCTGATTCGCTTTATGCTGTTAAAGACCCTTACGGCCCGCCGAGCGAAAAGAAAGTTGCCACGCTATCTCGAGCTACTGGAGGCGCTACAAGACAGTCCGCTACGCTCGCTGGTGAGGACGTTGAAATCATGGATGGCGCCCATCCTCGCCATGTGGCGATTCAGTAAAACCAACGGCATTACCGAGGGCTTCCATAACAAGATGGAAATGATGTCGAGACGAGCGTATGGTTTTAGAAACTTTGAGAATTACAGATTGAGAGTGCTAACCCACTGTGGGTGGGATGGTATTATTAATAGGGTTCGATGAATGCCATCCCCCGTTAATTGGGTAGAGCCGACCAAGCCAACCATCGGACACAAACGCAATTAAATTTTAGCAAAAACCCGCAGAGCCTTAACTCTGCGGGTTTTTTAGTTGGTGCCCAAGGCCGGACTTGGTAATACATATTAAACTACTGTTTTTCATCAATTAATAATTTTTGTCATTAAGAGTTACACATTAAATCACACACCCCCAGTCATGTTCACCGAGATCTGCTAATTCACAATCCCCCCATAAAAAATCACCCATTCCAGCACCCTCTGCGAACATGATGAAACAGCTTTCTTGAAGAGTGAATACTCATCATTGTTGACGTTAAGAACAGTTGACTATTTTCGCCACGCGTCATCTTGTGGTTTGGCGAGCTTATGATTAAATAAAAACATGCGATTTATTCCTACTTGCGGCATACAGCTAAAGGGAGCTATAACCATGTCCAATGTAATACCTATTAGAGTGCTTCGATTAGCCCGCGTGTACGCGCAGGTTGATCAGATTGTTGTTGAGAGAGACCTTGAGCTAGGATTCCCAGTACAGCCACCGGAACAATCTCCGCTTCAACGAGCTTACGCACTCTATCAAGACCTTCTTGAGCAAGAGCTTGCCCAGCGAGCTTCAAAGTAATAAAGAAATGGATGCTCTGGCTGCCAATCTTGAAACAGACTTTGGAGTGCTCCTAATATATCCGAAAACGCAGTATCGACTGTGACGATTTACGGTCAAATGGGTGGCCTTTCACGTGAGCTGCTGACAGCCAGATGCTAAGTGATCACTAGTAATGCAATAGCACTCTTAGAACAAGATTCAGCAAGGCAATTTAATTATGGACGTTCTGTATATAACCGGCAGAGGAGGAAGCCTAAATAAAGAAATTGCAGTTTACTTGGCGCGTAATATTAGAGGTTTTGAGGGTATCGCAGTGGATACCCAGCTCCTAAAACGGCGGCCATTGGAGCAGGTAGAGTTAATTCGGCAAAAAATGGCTGAAGACCCTACAAGACTAGTTATCGCCAACTCATATGGCGCTTACCTAGTATCACACGCACTAGCTCAAATTCTAGTGGTCAACTAAAACCAGACACCATTTTAAGTTTTTTCTCAGCCCCGGCTGGCGCAACACCGCCGTTAAATGTGTGTGGCCTAAAATGCGGCACATTGACATGGGTTTGTCCTGTTTTTTTTGTAGCGATGACCAGGCTGACGCGATACTAAGTGACACTCGGCCATTAAGCGGCGTACTTTATAGCGGCCGATGCTGTATCCTAGTTCGCGC